>NZ_JARQWV010000053.1 GCF_029543245.1 Caulobacter endophyticus | reverse complement strand
AAGAGCAAACCCATACCTTCGGCGACTGGCTTTAGCCCCGTTACATTTTCCGCGCAGGTTCGCTTGACCAGTGAGCTGTTACGCTTTCTTTAAATGATGGCTGCTTCTAAGCCAACATCCTGGTTGTCAAAGCAAACCCACATCGTTTCCCACTTAGCCAGTACTTGGGGGCCTTAGATGATGGTTAGGGTTGTTTCCCTTTTCACGACGGACGTTAGCACCCGCCGTGTGTCTCCCAGATATCTCTCTCGGGTATTCGGAGTTTGATTAGAATTGGTACAGCTCGCGCCGCCCGCATCCATTCAGTGCTCTACCCCCCGAGGAGTCCGTCTGAGGCACTACCTAAATAGTTTTCGCGGAGAACCAGCTATGTCCAGGTTTGATTGGCCTTTCACCCCTATCCACAAGTCATCCGAGAATTTTTCAACATTCACCGGTTCGGTCCTCCAGTTGGTGTTACCCAACCTTCAACCTGCTCATGGATAGATCACCTGGTTTCGGGTCGTCATGCGACGTACTTATTCGCCCTATTCAGACTCGCTTTCGCTGCGCCTACACCTAACGGCTTAAGCTTGCACGGCACATGAAGTCGCTGACCCATTATACAAAAGGTACGCCGTCACCACGCTCGGTGGCTCCGACTGCTTGTAGGCTTCCGATTTCAGGATCTGTTTCACTCCCCTTGTCGGGGTGCTTTTCACCTTTCCCTCACGGTACTTGTTCGCTATCGGTCATTGAGGAGTACTTAGGCTTGGAGGGTGGTCCCCCCATGTTCAGACAGGATTTCACGTGTCCCGCCCTACTCGAGTCTGTCGCTATTTGACGCTTACGGGGCTATCACCCACTATGGCGGACCTTCCCAGATCCTTCAGCTTTATGTCACGACAGCACTGGCCTGGTCCCGGTTCGCTCGCCACTACTACGGGAGTCTCGGTTGATGTCCTTTCCTCCGGGTACTGAGATGTTTCAGTTCCCCGGGTTTGCTTAATGACCCTATGTATTCAGATCATTATACCTTTTCCGATCCACCGATCGTG
>NZ_JARQWV010000051.1 GCF_029543245.1 Caulobacter endophyticus | reverse complement strand
CAATATGCGCCTGGATCTGACCGACCCCTCGCTGCTTCAGGCGATCGGCGGCGGCTCGTTCATCGTCGATATCGAGCAGGTCAACCTGACGACTGGATCGGGCTTCGACACTCTGATTGGGGGGGCGCTGGCCGATACTCTGAGCGGGGCTGGCGGCGACGACATCTTGGCCGGCGCAGGTGGAAACGATCGCCTTAACGGCGGAGACGGCTACGATATCGCCATGTTCGCCGGCGCTTACGAGCATTACGCGATCACAGACCTCGGGGGTGGGCAGTTCCGTGTCACCGGTCCCGGCCAGGGCGACGACATCCTGACGGGCATAGAAACCCTCAGGTTCGCCGACGGGGATTGGGCTCTCGGCGGCGACAGCGCATCGGCAGTCTATTGGGGAACAACCGACGGCACGATCACTATGACCGGGGCTTGGACGCTTCCTGATGGACGCGGCGCCACACCAGGCACAGGCTTTACCATCACCGGCCTGACACGCGCTGCGGATGGCACCTGGTGGGCGGCGAATGAAGGTCAGGCCGAAGAGAACGATACGACCTACACGCCTTCGCTGGTGCATCTATCGGCCGATCTCCAGACGAAGCTTGGCGAGATCAATCTGGGCTCGCCGATAAGGGCCGTTCAGGGCCTTTCCTACCGCCCTCAAGCGGACCAGCTGCTCGTCGCCTCGCTCAGCGAGAGCAAGGTGCGCGTCTACAGCGCCAGCACCGGCGCGCTGATTAAGATCATTACTCCAACCACCGGCACGGCGCCGAACGGATTGGCTTATGACAGCACTCTGGACGCCGTCATTATCAGTCGCTCCCCGGGATCGACGGACAACACCACGGTCGAGTGGCGCTCTATCGAAACCGGCGCGCTTCTCAAGTCGCTCGATATCGGCGTTAATCCTGACCATTTGTTCTTCGACGCAACTGAGGGCGCGTCCGGGGTCCTTTACATCACCTACGGTGAAAACGGTCAGGCTGGGCTGATCGACAAGCGCGATATCGCCTCGGGAAATTTGCTTGGCCGCTACACGGTGGCCGAGGCCGACGCCATTGAAGGCATCCAAGTGATCGATGGGCAGATCTACTTGGCGAACGACGCATATTTCCACCATGGATCGCCGCCGCTCAACCGCATACTAGAGTTTTCCACTACCCCGATCGCGACGGCGATAGACCGCGCGACCACCACAGACAGCTTCGCTATTGACCTTGCTCTTGGCGACCAGACCCTCGCTGACGGCGCCCGTATCGTTGGAGTGGAACGCCTTTTCTTCAAGGCGGGGTCGGGCGACGACACTTTGACGGGCGGTGGGTATGACGACGTCTTGGTTGGTGGTGGCGGCCAAGATAGTCTGAGCGGCGGCGCAGGCGCCGACCGCTTGGTGGGCGCAGACGGCGACGACGTCTTGACGGGCGATGGCGGCGACGATCGCCTTGAGGGCGGGCAGGGCGTCGATACCGCGCGTTACGCGCAAGCTCGGGCGCTCTACACGGCCGACGCCCTTAGCAGCCAATCGGTCCGCCTGTACGCCGGGCCCACAGGTGAAGGCGTCGACCTGGTGAGCGGGGTAGAGCTCTTTGCGTTTTCGGACGGCGTGTTCACCTTGGCCGAACTGCTCGCGCCGAGCGTCACCGATGTCGCCCTGAG
>NZ_JARQWV010000050.1 GCF_029543245.1 Caulobacter endophyticus | reverse complement strand
GTGTCTTGGTCCCCCCCCCCCCCCCCCCCCGGTTCTGGGGGGTTGGGGGGGCGCGTCTGACCGCGCGCGGGGGGGGGGGGCCCACAGCCGGCACGGAGCCCAGTCTCGCCCCCTCCACCGCTTCGCGGTCCCCCTCCCCCGTTGCACGGGGGAGGAGCAGGAAAGACCCGCCGAACATTATCCTCCCCCAGAGGGGGAGGATCTGGTCGCGCGCCAAGATGCTCCCCCTCTGGGGGAGCTGTCGGCAAAACCGACTGAGGGGGCCCTCAACCAAACAGGCCATGCAGCCACCACTTCGGCGAAGCGTCGTCGCCATAGAGCCCTTGCCGATAGATCCAGAACCGGCCGCCGGCCTCGTCCTCCACCCGGTAGTAGTCGCGGATCCTGCCCGGGCCCGTGTCGTCGAAGTCGCCGCGCCACCATTCCTGGCCGATGCGCTCGGGCCCCTCGGCGGCGCGCAGGCGGTGATGGCGGCCGCGCCAGGTGAAGCGCAGCGGCGGGTCGTCGGGCAACTTGGCCATCACCTCGATCGGTTCGGGGCGTTTCAGCAGGCGCGTCGGGCGCGGCAGGTCGGGGTTCCAGGGGCGTGCGGTCGCCGGCGTCGCCAGGGGCGCTGAGCGGCCCACGGCGCGCTCGGGCACGTGGCTCTCCACGGGGTCGGGCCGCCAGACCCGCCCCTCGCCCAGCCGGTTGACCAGCCGGTCGACCAGTGGGGCCAGGGCTTCGGCCGCGTCCAGCTCGGCGTCGATGCGCGCCTGGCCCTGCGCCAAGGCCTCGACCGCGAAGGCGTGGACGGTGATCACGTCGATACCGAAGCCGGGATCGACGAGGTCGAGCTTGGGCGCGACCAGCTTGGCCAGGCGCGCCGCATCGCGCCCCGGCCGCGCCAGGCCGACGGGCACGGAAAAGGCCTTGCCGTCCAGCCGGTGATAGACGACCTCGAACCGCTTGGCGCCGCGTCCCTCCGCCTCCAGCCGCTTGCAGATCAGGGCCAGGACGTCAGCGGCGACGCGGGCCAGATCCTCGGGCGCGCTGATCGGCTCGAAGAAGGCCAGGCGCTCGAACCACGGACTGGCCGGCCGCCGGAAGGCCAGAGCCTCGCCGGCCGCGCCCAGAGCCTGGTCCAGCCGCTGGGTGAAGGCGATGCCGAAGCGCTTGGCCATCTGGGCGCGCGGCAGGGCGTAGAGCTGGCCGACGCGATGCAGGCCCAGGCGCGGCAGCTGGGCCTGGGCGGCCTCGTCCAGCCGCAGGGCCGCCACCGGCAGGCGGGCCAGGGCCTCGCGCTGGCCGCCGGGCGGGACCACCGCCGCTCCGCGCCCGAAACGCGCCTCTCCAAAGCGAGCGAGGGCCCAGGCCGCGCCGGCGGTGTCGGCGATCGCCCCGCGCGCCGGCACGCCCCAGCGCGACAGGCGCTCCAGCAGGTCGGCCAGCATCGCCGCCTCCCCGCCCCACAGGTGGTCGGTTCCGGTGATGTCGAGCAGCAGGCCGTCCTCACCGTCGACCGCCACGGCCGGCGAGAACCGCACGCACCAGTCGCAGAGGCTTTCCAGCGCCCGCCGGTCGGCGTCGGGATCGTGGTCGGCGGTGAGCAGTTGCGGAACCAGCGCCAGGGCGTCGGCGGCCTTCTGGCCGGCGGAAAGACCAAGCGCCGTGGCGGCGGCGTCGACGGCGGCCAGGCGGCGGGTTCCTCGCTCGGAGACGAGAAGGGCGAAGGGGGGATCGTCTGAGATCCTCCCCCTGAAGGGGGAGGTGTCGCCGAAGGCGACGGAGGGGGAAGTTGCTGCTGAGGCGGAGACCGCGTGGCCCCCCCCGCCCCGGCCGGGGCCCCCCCCCCCCCAGGGGGGGGGGGTGGGGGGGGGCCCCGCCCCCCGGGGCGGGAAGGAGGGGGGGGGGTGGGC
>NZ_JARQWV010000004.1 GCF_029543245.1 Caulobacter endophyticus | reverse complement strand
ATCGGCGGCGGCTCGTTCATCGTCGATATCGAGCGTGTCGACATCGTCACCGGCTCGGGAGCCGACACTCTGATCGGCGGGGCCCTGTCGGACACCCTAAACGGCTCTGGCGGCGACGACGTTCTGGCCGGCGCCGGCGGAAACGACCGGCTCATCGGCGGCGCCGGTTCTGATCGCTTCGTCTTCGCCGGGGGCTGGGGAAGCGACACGGTCGTTGATTTCGAGGCGGGCGTCGACCACTTCGATCTTCGAAGCGTCGGGGTCACCTTCGAACAGCTTCAGATCATAGCTCAGGGGACATCGACCATCGTCCATGTCCCCGACCATGGGGAGATCGTCGTCCTGAACGCCACGCCAAGTCTGCTGAAGGCCGAGGATTTCCTGTTTTAGGTTCAGGCCCGCAGGATCTCGAGGTAGCTGGCCGCCGCACGCTCGACGGAGAACACCTTCGCGCGCTCGGCGGCGATCGGGCCTGCGTCAGGGTTATCGAGAACCGCGCTCATCGCCTTGGCCAGGCCTGAGGCGTCTCCGACCTTGACCAGAGGCCCGTAGCGTCCTCCGTCGAGGATTTCCTGCGGCCCGCTCGGGCAATCGGTGGCGGCCACGGCCGCGCCGCAGCTCATCGCCTCGACCAAAACGTTCGGAAAGCCTTCCCATCGCGAGCTCAGAACGAGCATCGCGGCTCGCGACATGGCCGCGAAGGGATTGGTGCAAAACCCCGGGAGCGCGACATCGGCGGCGAATGCTGAGCCCGAGACTAGCCGTTCGAGGGCTTGGCGTTCGGGACCCTCGCCGAAAATGATCAAACGCGCTTGCCGCTTGGCGCGCAGCTCAAAGAACCCCGCCAGTAGCGTGGCGAAGTCTTTCTGCTCGTGCAGACGGCCTACAGCGATGATAACCGGAGCTCCGCCGTCCTCCAGCCATGGATGCGGGGCCGGGGCCTCGCCGCGAACGGCGAGCCCTGCATCATAGACCGGATTGTGCACGTAGTGGACGATTTCAGCCGGGAGCCGGGCAAAGGTGATGAGGTCCTTGGCCACGCCGTCGGAGACCGCAACGATGCCGTCCGTCCGCGCATACGCCCACGGAGCGACGGCGTAGGTGATCTTTTCTCGCAAGGATTTCGCCGCTGCGGCCTTGGCCGAAATCTGATTGCGCTCGGAGACGACGAGGCGGCCTCTGTAGCCAGCCAGGGCCGCGGCGATGATAGCGGCGACATTGACGTGAGTAAGAGCAGCCAGAAACGCCCTCGGCTGATAAGTCTTCAAGGCTTTGGCGATCGCGGGAATCGCACCGAAGACCGAACCGCCGCCCAGGTCGCTCATGGTGACGGCCGGGGGTATTTCGGACAGATAATCGCCTTGAGCGCTGACGAGCAGCAGATGAACACGGCGGCCTGCGGCGGCCATGCCGCCGGCCAACCTGAGCATGGCGCGCTCTGCGCCGCCGCCGCGCAGATCGTGCAGCAGGATGAGGACGTCTGGACGGGCTGGCTGGGCGGCGAGGCTCATTGCGGGTCCTTGACCAAGGCTGGGAAGCGGCCAAGAGCCCCCTACCCTGTTGCGAGACGACCGGCTAGTCTCGCCTTCGATTTGAAGGACGGCTTGTTAAAGCGCGCGCACCGCCAAAGCCAATCCGACCCACAGAGCGCCAGCGGCGCCGAAAATGGCGACCATGCGCATGCCGACTGGCCAGGGGCGCGGCAGAGCGGCCTGTTGCTCAGTCTCGAAGTTTCGAAGGAGCGCTTCTTGCAAAGTGCGGCTTTGTGACCGCACAGGCGCGTGGTCAGGTCCTGCTTCCTGCAGACGGCCGATGTTTGCATCTGGCGCGTTCGCCCCAGCGCTTGAAAGCTCGTTCTTCGCGCTCGCGGCACGCGCCATGGTCAGCCCTCCTCGACGGCTCGAAAGCGCGACGGCGCGACGATCGAACGGTCAATGCGTGAGCTATGCCGTCTACGGGCTTAATCGCCGGTTCTCAGCCATGGTAAAGCAACGCTGAACGGCCTAGGGCGTGCGACCGCCAAGCAAGGCGTTATGACGCGCCGCGTAGCGTAGCAGGGCTTGGGCTGTTCCAGGCGCGGCGCGCCAGTCGGGCTCTGACGGGCCAGGCGGCGGCCAGGGCAAATCGGGACCGTCGCGCCACCCGCCGGTGCGATCCAACACCGCGCGTCGAATACGTTCGGAAAATCCGTCGGCGAGGGTGGGACGGGCGCCGCAATGGGTGATGGTCGCCCGCACGGATGCAGGCAAGGCCTGATCCAGCATCACCCGTCCATTGTCGTAAATCTCGACGGTTCCGCTGGTCATCGGCTGGGGCGTGGCCACGGCGGCGCTGACACGATTGCCATGGAGCTTAGGGCCGTCGACGAGCCAGTTTCCGGAGAAGACAGCGTCTCGAGGCCCCTGTCCCTTATCGACGTAGACGTGGGCGGCGTTCTCAAAGGGTGAGTAGATGATGTTGCCGACCACACAGGCCTGACTGGCCACGTGCACCGCCGGATTGCGAAAAAAGTTGAAGGCGAAGAGGTTGGAGACGATACGCACGCCGAGATTGCGCCGGCCAATGAGCATGCCCATCGAGTGGGCGCCCTTGGGGTGAGTCCAATCAGGGTGAGACGTCCCCCCGGCGATCCTCAGCGCCTCAGCGAATATACAATCTTGCACAAGAGCGTCCTCCACCGCGCCGTGGGCGAAGCTGAAGACCTCGTCGCAGCTCCACCCCACGGTGAGGTTGATGGCGCGAAACCCGCGCACCGGTGTTTTGTCGCGACGTGGAAGAACCCTTATCCCATCACGATCCTGAGCGCGCGGCCCTGGTCCTGGCAGCACCGTCAAATGGCGAAGGGTGACGTTGCTGGCCTGAACGCGCAGGCCAAAACGCGAAAAAATGACAGGCTCTGGCGCGGTTTCTCCCATAACGACGATGTCGTCATGGTCAATGACGGTTTCACGGTCGAGCTCGTAGTAACCGCCACGATCAAACACCACGGCGCGCGGTCCCTGGGCGCCGCAGGCAGCCTGCCACTCCGCAACAGTCTTAACGCGAAGAATTTTCATACAGCCCGTCGTCCGTTCGTACCTGAGAGTCTGATCCTGGGCAATTTGGCCAATTTGATGATCGACGATCGCGTCGGGACCATGGTGCAAGCGCCGCCGCACAATGTTTATTGCAGTCACGAAATGCGCTTGGCGCCACCCCGGGGTTTGCGCAACATGGCGGCCTCAACCTTTGCAGGCAGGTCATGGCGTCGCGGATCATTAACTGGGTGCAGGTCGGGCGTCTGATTGGTTGGGAAGAGGCACAGCTAATGGCGTCCAAGGCCGGCGGCTCGTTGCTCAAGGAAGACAGCAGCCCAAGCTCGCGCTTCCTGGCGCGCCTGGCGGAGGCGGGCCCCAGCGACAGCGCCCATGAAACCCCCAGCTGGACGGGGGCGCACAAGAATGGGGTTGGCTGGGTCTGGATGGACGGCTCGCCTGTCTCGGCGGAGAAGCTTCGCGATGAGAGCAATAGCGACGCCGACCCTGGCAATGACAGCGCTTATGTCGCCGCGGTGGGACCCTTCCTTGCCGACCCCTATGAAGACGTCTCAGCCTTCCTGATGGAATATTCCGGCTCGCGCGTTGAAGGGACCAGCTTCAGCGACTGGTTCTCGCTCGGGGGCGCGGCTCCCGGCGTGACCATCCTGATGGGCGACGGAGATGACTTCTACTCCGACTACAATGAAGGACTGGCGAGCGCGCCTTCGGGCGGCGGCCTCATCGACGCTGGGGCAGGCGATGATTACGTGCTTTCGTCGAGCCTGGTCTTTACAACCGCCTTCGACGGCGATGGTCGCGATGACATCACCCTCGCCAACGGCGTAATCAAGGCCGCCATCGACGGCGACGAGGACTGGCTCACCACCTTCCAGGGCCGGGTCAGCTATGAGCATGCGAGCGAAGGACTGACCACCAGCGCCGGTCCGTTCGGCGCAGTCACGGTCTCCAGCCGAGCGAGCGGACGCGATATCGTCAGTACGCGGGAACTGATCGGCGGATCGGGCGACGACGTCCTTTCTGGTGTCGAGCGGCTTTCCGGCGGCGGCGGGAACGACAAACTGACGCCGCTCGCCTACGCGGCGGGCGGACGCGGCGATGATGTCCTTGTGGCGGAAGCCGGGCGCAAGGTCGTCCTCCTGGGCGACGCGGGGGTCGACACCTTCATTATTCGAGGTCAGGCTGAGGTGACCGGAGGCGCAGGCGGCGACCTGTTCGTGTTCGGCGCCGGGGGCTTTGCGAGGATCAACGACCTTACAGCGGGTGACAAGCTGGACATGTCGGCGCTGTTCAACACGACGGTCGGTGATCCGCTCGCAGAGGGCTTTTTGCGCGTGACCTGCGCTAACGGCTATACGCAAATCGCGATCGATAGCGATGGCGGCGGAGATGAGTTCGTGGCGATCGCCTCGATAAAGGGCGCGTTCTCCGACCTGTCGGGCTTCTGGCTGCTCTGAGTCGGCGAAGATTCGCGCCACAAGGCGGTCGCCTGCGTCCAACCGTGGCGGCTTCCTGCAAGCACCTGAAGGCAAGCGTTGCGCCTCTCGCGGCCGCGCAAGCGGGCGCCACGCGCAAGAATTGATTGCCCGGCGAGCAAAGAACGACACGGTAAATCAATAATCCTTCGGATTCGCCGTGCTGTCACAGCGTTGTGCCAACATGGCGTCTGTGTATAAAGGGCCGCGATCCTCGAAGTGCCCGACGGCCGGCTCTGCCAACGCAGTAAATCGGTCGCGCCCAAAAATCGGAAGACGGTTAATGACAGTTGCGCCTCATCGACGCTTTCTGGACTACCTCGAGGAACATCACCATTCGGCCCTGGAACTGCTTGTTAAGGGCCGCCCAGCGCCTGATCTGGCGTTGCAGGACGCGTGCGACGTCGTCTACACGCTAGAGCTTATTGGACAAACCGGCCTTATCGGCCCCGATGGGGCTCAGGCCTTCTGGGACCACGCTCGTCGTTGGCGGCTCGCTGGTGGTTTGAACGCCGCCGCACCGGATGCTCCCTCGGCCAATGTCCATCTTACGGCTTACGCGCTCGGCGCACTGCGGCTGCTCTTGAGCCACGACCTTCCGGTCGCCCGGCCGCTCTTTGCGGTCGACGGGTGGAAGATTTCGGACCTGCTCGATGCTGACGCTCGGCCCAAGTGGCCTAAGAAGTGGAGCCACCACAGCTGGCGCGTCAGCCACTGGATCGGCGGTTCGGCGTCGATCGTGCTCTCACTGTGGGTCTTGGATCCGGCCGGCGCCGAACGGCGCGGCGTGCCTGCGGTTGATTCGGTGCTCAAGGCAGCCGACAGCCTCATCGATCCACGCACGGGGCTGCTCAAATGCTACAAGAGCGATCTCGTGCAGAAAGGCTTCCGAGCCCTTTATCGGCTCAGGCATGATCCCGATGCGGGCGATGTCGGCGGCATCGTCCACCTGCATTGGGTCAACTACGCCACTGGCCGACTGCCCTATAAGGCCGCCGCCCCGCTGTTTGAGCGATCCGTGGCCGTTTCGCACAATCAGCCCTTCATTGAGTCGGCGCCCTATTGTCTGGATTTCGACATCGTTCAGATCATTCGGACCTCGGCTGCCGGGCCAGACCTGCCCGATCAGCAAAAGGCGCGCGCCGCGGCGTTCATCGATGACATCGCGCGCTTCTTCGAAACGCGCCTGAATGGCGGATATGCGCTGCACAAACTTCCCGGCGCTCTGGCGACCCAGCACGAGGCGGCCCTCATCCTGGGCCAAGCCGAGCTTGCTCCTTTGGGTATCGCGCCCATCGACATCATCAAGCGCGCTGGATGGATCTGACCCATGCACAAGGCCCTTCCGCTGCGCCCGCTTAAGATCGTATCGATCGCCTCGTTCATGAACGTCGCCGGCGCCCAGGAGGCGTTGGTTCGCCTTTCGCGGCAGCTGCGCGCCCGCGGCCATCAAGTCGAGGTCCGCTTCCTCTATCAGGAAGCCTTGGCTTTCGAGGGCGATCCTCACGTTAAGGCGTTGATCCGGAGCCCCCGCCTTGGAGCCAAAGGCTATCTGAAGGCTTTCGCCATGCTGCTGGGCGAGCTACGACGCGAGAAGCCCGATGCGGTCATATGCTTCATGCCCCTGGGCACCGTGATGGGAGCGATGGCGGCCTTTCTCGCCGGAGTGCCCATAAGGATCGCCTCCCAACGAGCGCCTGGGCCCACCTTTGGCAAGCTCATGCGCGCGCTTGACCGGGTCTGGGGCACGATCGGCCTTTATGATCAGATCGTTTGCGTCTCGGGCGCGGTGAAAGACTCGTTCGACAGCTACCCCGCCGCTTATCGCCGGAAACTTTCCGTGGTTCACAATGGCATCGAATGGTCGCCCTCCCGGCTCGATCGTTCGGCGGTGAGAACACAGTTCGGCCTGCCCCAGGATGAGATCCTCATCCTTGCCCTGGGCCGGATGAAGCGCCAGAAAAACTACAGTTTCCTGCTTGAACGTATAGCCGAGACCCCGGGCGCCTTCCTGGTCGTCGCGGGCGACGGCGAGGAGCGTCCGATGCTCGAGGACAAGGTCGAGGCGCTAAACCTCACCGAGCGGGTTCGTTTTCTGGGGAATGTCGATCGCGCCGGAGCAGCCGCCCTGCTCGCCGGTTGCGACGTTTTCATCCAGCCGAGCCTATACGAAGGGCAGAGCAACGCCGTCCTGGAAGCCATGCACGCGGGTCTGCCGATCATTGTCAGCGACATCCCCGAGCAGCGCGAGACGGTATGCGACATCGATGGGACCGAGGCGGCGGTTCTGTGCAAGCTCGACGAGCCAGCCTCCTGGGCGCCGGCCATCAAGGATGTCATCTCCAGTGGGCAACGTCGCGCGGATTTGGGCGCTATGGCCAAGGCTGTTGTGGAACGGCGCTTCAGCCTGAAAGCGATGATTGACGGCTTCGAGAAAGTTCTGGCTGAGGAGGTCCGAGCATGACGAATGTTCATGGACGCACGAAGGTGGTGATTGGCGGAATTCCGGTCGAACGCCTCAGCGCCGGCGAGTGGTGCGAGCAGTTGCTCAGCGACTGGCGCGCAATCGGCAGTGGGCAAGGTCGCCCAAAGGTCGTGACAACCGCCAATGGGCAGGTCGTTTCCCTTTTCGCCACCGATCCAGTCTATCGCAAAGCCGTGTTGGCGGCCGATCACGTCGCCGCCGACGGCATGTCAGTGGTCAAGGCCTCGCGTTGGAGAGGCCGCGAAGCCATTCCCGAGCGCGTCTCCACCACGGATTGGTTCCACGATGCAGCTCGCGCGGCGTCCGAGCACGGCCTGAAATTCTACATGATCGGCGCTACCGAGGAAGCCAACCAACGCGCCGTCGCCCGGGTCCGGGAGATGTATCCAAAGCTTCAGGTCGTCGGCCGGCGCAATGGCTACTTCAAGGACGAGGAAATACCGGCCATCGCCGAGCAGGTTGCGGCTTCAGGAGCCGACGTACTCTGGCTGGCGGTCGGCAATCCGCGCCAGGTCGTTGTCGCTCACCGCTTCAAGACCTTGTTGCCTCGAGTAACCTGGGTGCGGACCTGCGGGGGACTGTTTGACTTCCTCGCCGGCGAACGCGCCCGCGCGCCGCTCTTCCTCCAAAAGGCCGGTCTCGAGTGGGCTTGGCGCGCGGCCCTCGAGCCGCGGCGTCTGCTGTGGCGCTACCTGACCACCAATGTCCATTCAACCTATCTGATGGCTTTCCGTTCAGGCCGCGCCACCTAACTCCCTTTCCCGCCCCCTCGCGAGCAAAACGACATATGCCAGGCACCATCATCGTCACCGGCGCAGCCGGTTTCGTCGGCTTTCACCTGACCCAAGCCCTGCTGAGACGCGGCGAGCGCGTCGTCGGGTTCGACAATCTCAATCCCTATTACGACCCTGCCCTCAAGCATGGCCGGTTGGCTGAACTGGCCAATATGGCGGAGGCGGATCGGTTCACCTTCGTCGAGGGCGATTTGGCCGATCGCGAAGCCGTCAAAGCGCTGATCACGGCTGCAGACGTCGACCGCGTCGTGCACCTGGGGGCGCAGGCGGGCGTGCGTTACTCGATCGACGCGCCCTTCGCCTATCTCGACTCCAACCTATCTGGCCATCTTGGGGTGCTCGAGGCCGTGCGCGCCACGGAGGGGCGGATCAAGCACCTGGTCTACGCCTCCTCAAGCTCGGTCTACGGCAATCGCGCCGAGGGCGCGTTCAGCGAAACCGACGCCGTGGACAGTCCTATATCGCTCTATGCGGCGACCAAGCGCTGCGACGAACTCATGTCGCAGACCTACTCCCACCTTTATGGAATCAAGCAAAGCGGGCTTAGGTTCTTCACGGTCTACGGGCCCTGGGGGCGACCGGACATGGCCTATTGGCTATTCACCAAGGCGATCTTCGCCGGCGAGCCGATCAAGGTGTTCAATCAGGGGGCGATGCGCCGCGACTTCACCTATATCGACGACATCGTCGCAGGCGTGATCGCCACGCTCGACAACCCACCGCCCGAACCTGCCAACCGCATCTACAACATCGGCAATCACAATCCCGAGCAACTCGGTGACATGATCGCGATCCTCGAGCGAGAGATCGGCATCGAGGCTAAAAAGATCATGTTGCCCATGCAGCCGGGGGATGTGGTCTCCACCTACGCCAATATCGGCAAGATGCAGTCCGACTTCGGATGGAGCCCGACGACGAGCCTGGCCGATGGATTGTCCCGGTTCGTGGCGTGGTATCGCCAGCGCTTCATTCAGGCCTGAGCAAAGCTGAGCTGTGCATCGCCGCCGCCTCTTGGCGGCGGCGTTTTTGCGCCTGCCTAGCTGATGCGGCCGCGGCCCGCATGCGTCGACAAAGTCGAGCGGCTGGGGCCGCTCGTGACGTCCCTGGCGACGTCCTCCACCCCCTCCCCGCGCTTCCCCTACGCGCTATGTCGGGAAGAAAACACTTCGCTTTCGCAAAAGTGGAGCAGGCCGCGTGTGCAAGTGGGGCAAATGCGAAAAAATGTTTCGCGAGCCCAAGGTTGGAGAACGACGTTCTCTGCATTTGTGTCATAATGCCCCTCAACTGGCACACACGCTGCAAGCCTGACACTCGGCGCGCCAAGGCGAGCCGAAATAACGCAGGTGGCCGGTTGACGGGGGAAGAATGCGCAGGCGCGAACGGGGCGAACGTTGGATTCAGGTTGAAGCTCTGTGCCTTTGCGCGGAGCTGGAACGGCGCCACGGCGCGGTTGTCCCTTTCCATCTGGATCAAGCGAGCGGGGATGAGCGGCTCATCGCGGAGGCTCGGCGAATTCTGGCGCGTCAGCGCGGGCCGTTGCGCCGGCCAGGTGTGAGCGTCGGCCCAGTCGCCACGGATCAAACGGGCAACATGCACACTTATTGATCAATCTCCGGAACGAAACGACGATTTCGGACTTCAACATCCGCCGGGGGCACAACCGGCAAACCAATCGGGGGAAACGTCAATTGCTCACCCGGACCAGTCACCGTCGTCCGCCTGCAGCGGCCGATATGGCCACAGCCGCGCGACCCTATCAGAGAGCTTTTGACATCGCGATCGCCGCGGCTCTGCTCTTGTTCTGGACCCCGATGCTGTTGCTGCTTTTGGCCTATGCGAGGATCGCATACCGCCGGTCTGGGCTCATCAAGGTCCAAGTCCTTGGGAGGGGCCAGCGCGGTTTCTCCCGGGTGATGCTCATGCCGGATCTGGCGGAGTTGGCGATATGCCGTGACACCGGCCTGTGCTTGGCGCCAGGCGCATTCAATGTGCTGGCCGGCGAGATGTCGATGGTCGGACCTGTCGCGGTCGATGCGGAACGGGAAGCTGTTTTACGCAGTGTCGCGCCCGAGTTCGCTAGGCGATACCAGGTTCGGCCTGGATTGATCGGCCCCTACGATGGGACGATCAATCTTTTGACCGTGCGAACGGCGGCCAAATCCGAAGCCGACTATATTCAGAACTGGAGCTTGCTAGGCGACTTGAGGTTGATGGCAAGTCGGCTCGTTGCGTTCGGACAAATCGCTTCACAAGAATAGGCGGGCGACAACGATGACGCCAGCCCAGAGGGCGATGTTGAGCGCGATCGCCGCAAGGCGAAACATCCCCGGGCTGATGGTTAACCGCTCGCGGCGATGGAATATGTAAGCCATCACAAACCTCTTTTTCTCCCAACCGTCAAAAACGTACTCCACACACGTCTGAGATACGTTTGGGAGCGGCCAGGGTTGCAACATTCTCCCTTTAAGCAAAGCAAAATCTAACGCGCGCGCCAAAACGTCGCGTTATTTTTGACTCAAGTGGCAAAACGTGCGGCTGTGCCGGCCGCACGCGGGCCTATCCGCGGCGAAATGCTCGCTAGTCGGATATCACCGCCCGTTCCAGGCTGCCGACGGCGTCCTGAAGTTGGTTGAGACGGGCGCGGAACGCCGTATCGGCGCTGAGCTGGCGCGGCGCTGACTTGAGTCGATGCAGCGCTCGCGCAGTCGACGCGGCGGCCAAAGGGTCGAAGGCCGACAGGAGCTTGTCGACCACGGGCCGCTCGGCGCGCACCTTCGGTTTGGAGACGCTGCGATGAGCCTGGCCCCCGTAGCGCGCCCGGAAGTCAGCCAACAACGCCTCGTTGCTTGGAACGCCCGATGGCGGATTGGCCTTGGCGCGGGCGCGCATCTGGACCAGCGCCTGCTTTGCGCGCGCCGGCGCAACAAAATGGGGGGCATAGACAAGATCCAATGAGCGGGTCCAGTCGTGCCACTTGAGGTCGAGTATTTTTTGCGAAGTCACGACCGGCACCCACGGCACGCGGAGCGTATCGGACAGGATCGCGCCGTGCATGGCCTCTGTAATCACCACATCGGCGC
The DNA here is from genome assembly GCF_029543245.1 of Caulobacter endophyticus. Lineage (GTDB taxonomy): Bacteria > Pseudomonadota > Alphaproteobacteria > Caulobacterales > Caulobacteraceae > Caulobacter > Caulobacter endophyticus_A. The sequence continues at coordinate 266,269 of NZ_JARQWV010000004.1, read as the reverse complement.
GCTGAATGGCGCTGATCACGCGCTCGACGCTCCAACGCGGATCAATATAGTCGAGATCGGCGAGTTGACAGACCTTGGCCCAGTCCCCGGTCAACGCCGAACTGATGTGGGGAATGTATGCGGCGCGGGCGCCGCGCTCGATCGGCTGGCACTCGGGGAGCGTTGCCAGGAGAGCCGCGCCGTCCGTGGCGGCTCGGTCGGGTTGACTGACCAGAGCTGCGGTCAGCGGACCGCGAACGGCCAGGATCTTCGCAGATTCAATGATTTCAGGCGCGGCCAGGCGGCCGTAACCCGCACCCGAGCCGAGAATGAAGACGCGGGCGTCGCCGAGCGATTCTCTGCTGAGACGGTCGGCGTTGAGGATGGTGCCGATGCCCACCAGAACAGTGTCGGGCGCGTCCCAAACGCGGGGGTCCAAAACCCTACGCCACAGGCTCTCATTGAGATCGTCGCCGAAATTACCGTGTTCCGCATGGAAGTGTAGAACCTGCATCAGGGGTGCTGGGCCTTTCCGGTGTGATGATCTTCGGATTCCGCTCAATGGTTGAGCGACGTTGCCGCGGCCGACGTGCAATCCGACGCCGGCGTGGAGTTCACGCTGTGCTTTGTCATCTGCCGTCGCTATCTGGTTGATTGAGGACAGAGCGCCTCATGGCATGGATTGATGACCGGCGTCGACCTCGTCGGTGTTAATAAGGATCATGACTTATGGCGGAACTGAAGGTTGCGGTCGTCATACCCTTCTTCAACGGCGCAGCGTTCATTTCTGAGGCGCTGGCCATGCTTGCGGCTCAGACGCGCCGTCCAGACCAGATTATCATCGTTGACGACGGCTCGTCTGCTGACGACGCAAAGGTGCTTGCCGAGTGCGCCGCCGCGTATGGCGCGACTGTTCTGGCTCAAGCAAACCAGGGCCCTGGAGTGGCGCGAAACTTGGGCGTGGCGGCGGCGGATGCTCAGCTCATCGCCTTCCTCGATGTCGACGATGTCTGGGACGACGACAAGCTGGAGAAGCAGGTCGCATGCTTCCTAGCCGACCAGGGTCTGGACCTGGTGCTGTGCGAGAGCCGCACGGCCCGTCCGGACGGGGGCATCGACCACGTCAGCACCTTGGCCAAGCTCGAGCGCGATCGCTTCGTCGACCTGATCCTCAAGGGGCGCATCCACTCGTTCACCTCGTCCATGCTGTTCAAGCGTAGCTTTTTCCAGCGACTGGGCGGCTTCGAGCCGGAACTGCGGTTCCGAGAGGATCATCTGCTTCTTATGCGAAGCCTACTTGAAGGCCGGGTCCATATCCTTGCCGCGCCGCTGTCGACACGTCGCCTTCACCCCAATAGCATGTCGGGCGCAGGCGCAAATCCTGACCTCACCCTCCGCCTTCAGCGGGCCGAACTTTTCTGGACCTACGCCGGCCGTTTTGTGCCGCGCCTCCCTAAGCGCAGCCTGCTGGCGTTCGAAATGCAGCGCCTGGCCAAGAACTACATTGTCGCGGGCAGGCCGACGGCGGCGATCGCCGCTGCTGTCCATGCGTTTCTGCTTGAACCCACCCGTCCCAAGCGCTTGGCCTATGCGGGGGCGGCCGTCTGGAGCTGCGTTCAACCGGGTCGGTTTGATCACTGGCATTCTGGCCTGGCCTCGATGCGCAAGCTGCGCACCAGGCGCTAAGACGCCGCCGCCTTAATCTTGATAATAGCGGTTTTCGAAATCTACATAGCCGGCCTGCGACGTCCAACTAAACCGATGCGGACGACGGCGGGCGCGTCGTCGCTGGTGCCGGGCGCCCTGAGGAAACATCAGAAAGGCGCCGCAGGCGCTCATCAGACCAAAAAGAAGCAGCGCCAAACTCCGCTGCCCCTCCCCGCGCATGGCGTAGCCCAGGGAACCGACAAGCGAACCGACAGAGGCTATGCAAAGCAAAGTAATGATGGCGGCGATCAAGCGCTTCACGAGTCTGGGCCTCATTGGCGGTCAGGCGACATGTTTATATCGCAGTCATCTTCGACCCGCCTGGCAAAACGAAGGCGACCCAGCCGAGTTGCGGACATAATAGCGCATAAGCCAGCCCGCAGCTGCAATGCCTAACCTTGCGGCGCCGTGACGCCTATCCATGCCGAGCGGTGAAGCAAGGGTCTTTATTGGCCGGTCGCAGCGTGGCTTCTGTCCGACCTCACGCTGTGGCTTTCAGCCCCTGCCTTCCTTCGCCGGTGCCTCGAAGAGCATTGTTGTGTGACGGGGCCGCAGACCTTATCAAGGTTCGCCCGGAAACGGCCATCCCCCGGCCAGGCGACGGGCGTCGCTCCCTCGTAGATCTCGACTTGCGAGGGGGCGACCTTCCTCGTCCTGCCTTGAGTGATGGTTCAGCGGCGGGTCATGGCGCTGAACCAGCCCAATCCTCGGCTAAGGGCTTGGCTTGCGCTGGCAATCCGCTGAGGTCCCAGACCAGGCGCTCCCCAGGCTGCAGCCGAACCGTCGCGCCGATCCGCGGGGTGGTCAGTTCGACGCGCGCCGTGCGAGCAGTGACATCGACCCCTCCGTCTGGGGTGAGGCCGAGATCCACAAGGCCGTTGGCGGCGTCGATCCGCGCGTCTCCCGCCTCGATCACGGCCGGTCGACGCACCTCGAACCGGGCCCTGCCCTGTTCGAGCCTGAGGACTTCGCCCTCGTAAGTCTGGTTGACGCTGACACGACTGGCGCGGTCGAGAATGAGGCGACGGCCATCGGCCAACTGGTCAGTGCGAACCTCGTCATGCCCCGTTTCGTAGACGCTCTTCCCAGGGGAGGGCGGTTGAGATCTGGAGCAGCCGCCGCCCGCCAGCGAAACGCCGATGACCACAAGGCCGGCTGCCGACATCCAAAAGCGAACCGGCAAAGGCCCTTGCGCGGTGCTCGGCCCTGATAACGATTTCATATCGACTCCCTGGCTGCAGCGCCGAGTGAAAGGGACTGCTGACCGCTCGCAGGTTCTCGCCGGCGCCAGGTTCTTGCGCAAGAAGGCCCAAACAAGCATCGCCAGGCTCGCATCTATGCTGGCGCGCATGCAAGGCAGGATGCTTGCCTGGGCGCCTTTGCTTCGTTCCGTCCTACGCCTCGATCCGGCCGGCGGACCAGCCTTAGGGCGTTACGGACCCGAACCCTCCGTGCGGCGAGCGCGTCGAACCGTCTTCAGCAAGCTGGCCACAAACCGCCGCGCTCGCCGCTTCGACGCGCCGGTCGACCAAGAGCGGGTAGAGCGCCGTCAACAGATCCCGGCGGATATCGCCAGCGCTGGTTTCAGCCAGATCGACGAGCAGACGTTCATGAAGATCTTCCAGCTGTTCCAGCGGCAAGCGCTCAAGATCATGCCGCGTATTAACCTGGCATCCCGGCATAAGCAGCCGCGCCAACTGCGTGAGCGTTTCGATCGGCGTGCGCTCCCCGTGCACGCCCGGTTGAACCGCTACGCGCCCACCAAACAGGCCACGCCAAGGCCAGCGCCTCATCATCCGCCGACAGCCTCCCCTCACCCTTCGGAGAACAACGATCTTTGGGCGACTAGGGATCCGTTCGGTTTGTCTTTCAGCCGGCGACGGCGACGTCATCGGCCGCAATGCCTCCATAGCGCCGGTCACGGCTACGATATTCCGCGACGGCGGCGGCCAGGTGCTCGGGCCCGTAGTCGGGCCACAGCACGTCCTGGAACACCAGTTCCGCGTAGGCGCATTCCCACAGCAGGAAGTTTGAGATCCGGTGCTCGCCGCTGGTGCGCACGATCAGATCCGGCGCCGGCGCCGCGGAAGTCGACAGGAACGAGCCGAACATCGCCTCGTCCAGGTCGGCCGCCCTCGCCTCGCCCCGCTCGACGCGCTCGGCGAACCGGCGCGCGGCGTCGGCGATATCGGCCTGGCCGCCGTAGTTGAACGCCACCTGCAGCAGGAAGCTGTCGTTGTGGGCGGTGCGGCGCTCGGCCCGCTCGATCACTTCCAGCACGTCGGGCGACAGGCCCGTGCGGCGGCCGATGATCCGCACACGGACGCCTTCACGGCTGAGCCGCTCGAGGTCCGATTCGACATAGGCCTTGAGCAGGCCCATCAGTTCGGAGACTTCCTGGGCCGGACGGCGCCAGTTCTCGGTCGAGAAGCCGAACACGGTCAGCACGCCTACGCCGGCCGAGGGCGCGCCCTCGACCGTGCGCTTCAGCGCATTGACGCCGGCCCGGTGACCCAGCGCGCGCGGCATGCCGCGGCGCTTGGCCCACCGGCCGTTGCCGTCCATGATGATGGCCGCATGCAGGCCCGCGCCGGCCTCGCCCCCGGGGCGCGCGGTCTTGGTCTGCAAGCCGTTCTGCGGCGACATTGTGGTCCTCCTGGCCAGCATGTAAGGCCCTGCTGGCGGCTGACCGTCTTGAATGGGCGCTGGCCGGGTGAAATTCAAGCGGACAAACAAAGCCTTAGTGTCATTGCCGCACCCAACCCTGAATCCTGCATGTTCCTGGGCAAACGGCGTAAGCGAATGTCGCAAGTGTTTGGTCGGGCGGTCTCTGCCCCCAAGGCGCAAGGCAGGCGCTGGTCGCGGCGTTGCAGACTGTGGCCGCAGAGATTTGTGAGGGGTTGATCGCAGCCCTAAAGGCGTACGCCGTTCAAGACGACGGCTTGGCGCCGCGCGCATCAAACCAGATGGCCCCGGCGCGGGGTAGATCGCCGGGGCCTGGATTGGGGACTTCCATTGCTCGTTGAGCGAGACCTTAACGGGCCAGGCCACCCCAGGTTCCAAAGCACATCGCCGCAGGCTTTTGAGCTCCGGCTTAAAGCGCCGGGTTTGCTAAACGTCGCGATGCAACCTGCCGTGGACATGCTCGGGGGCGGGGCATACAACACCAAGCGTGTATCTCCTGGCGTGCAGGCTGTCTGCGGCAGGACCGGGCGCAACCTTCAGCCGTTCGCGCCCCCATCCAGCGTTTCCTTAGTATCCCCAACGGTTTGCGACGCGCGACATGGAGGACAAGGTGGCAACGACGCTTTATCAAATTTACTTTCCAGGTGGCGTTTGGACGAACCTGCCTCTCTCCTATGCCGGCTTCGCCGAAGAGCTCGGACTAAAGGGGCTTACGATCGCAGTCATCGATAGCGCCGCCGAAGAGGCGCTGTTGTTCAATCGGATCAACGCCTATTTCGGCTGGCAGTCGATGTGGATCGGCGATCCCGGCGTTTACAGCAATTGGCTCCCAGGCTTCCCGGACGCGGATCTGGGAGACCATCCCCTGATCGACTACGCCGTGGAGGATGGATATCCCGCTGGCTACGGCTGGCGAGACGACGCGTCGAGCGCCAGTTCCGCGCTCGTCGAGCACGCCGTGAGCGACCAGTACGTCGGCGATGACGGCAATGACTGGGTGTTTTCGTTGGCGCCCGGATTGGATCTCGACGGCCGCGGCGGTGGAGACGTGCTGGTGGGCACCCCGGGTATTGAGACAATCAACGGCGGTGCTGGCGACGACGCCATCTACGGTGTCGATGGAGCTGACATTCTTCGTGATGGGGACGGCGCCGACTACGTGCAAGGCGGCCTGCAAGCCACGGTTCAGGCTGCTGCCGATGGCGACAATGATCGCTATTGGGTCGGCAGGGTGGACTACTCCAAGACGACCGCAGGGATCACGATCGACGGTTTCATCGCCTCCAGCAGCCAGATCGGTACTGACGATCTTGGGCAATCGGATACAGTTTTCACAACCGGCGCCGACGATAACATTCGTTGGCACGGGCGGGCGGTGGCGGCCGGCCAAGGAAATGACCACGTCGAAGGCGGCTTCGATGGCGCCCTAGCGGCGCACCTGCAAGGCGGCGTCGGAGACGACACGCTCATACTGCACAAGCTGGGCGGCAAAGCGATCGGCCAGTTCGGCGAGGATGTGTTGTGGGCCCTGGCCGAGGGCGACAGCTATGCGCACGAATTAACGGGAAACAATTTCTCCGACGAGTTTCATTTCGATGGGTTCTTGAACACAGCGCGCGCTCGCCAAATCGTTTGGGACATGGATGTCTCCGGTGACGACGAGGACCTTCTCTTCTTCCACAACATGATCGAGGGGCCTGCGCCGGCTTCCGTCGCCGATGCGATCGGCGCCGGCAATCTTCGGATAAGGGAGATCGGCGGCTACACCTACCTGGATTTCGATCAGGACGGCGGCGGCGACCTCTTCGACGCGACGATCACGCTCAAGGGCGTCTTTGGCGCGGCGCTCTACGACAATATCGTGTTCATTTGAACGCAGATCACCGTTGAGGCTGACACCCGGCCCTTGAGGACCGGCTGCAGCGCTTCATGCCGGACTGCGTTCGCCCCCCCCTAAGGCGCGGCTGGCAGGCTGAGCGTGCTGTCGCCGTCGAGCTCAAGCCTGGCGGTGCGGGCCGGATGGGGCCGGTCGGCGACCACGCCCGCAAAACCCCGGCTCAAACTCAAAGGATGCGATGACGCGCCAAGCGATCGCAACAGCCCATCTACGGCTTTTTTGCTGCGGAACGCTTGGCGGCCTTGCCGGGCTGGCCAAGCCCCAGAGCCTTGGCCAGCCCGCTGCGCATCTCGCTATAGGACGCCGCGGTCGTGGGATAGTCTCCCGGAAGTCCAAACCGCATCCTGTACTGATCAACGGTCAGTCCGTGCGTCGTCAGATGACGCTTCAGGGTCTTGTAGGCTTTTCCGTCGATGAAACTGATCAGGGCGTCCGGCGTGATCGATTTACGGATCTGAGCGGCCGTTGGCTTTGGCTCGACCGGCTCGGCGACGCTACTGTGCGGTCGCGCAGCGTCCGACAGAGCCCCATGCACGCTCCGTATCAATAGCGGGATTTCGCCGATGGATATCGTATTGGCGCCGACATAGGCGGCAACGATCTCGGCCGTCAAAAACACGGTATCGAAATCATCAGCTTTCATTTGGAGGTCCGAAAGAAGTTTCAAAGTATTGTTATTCATAGAACGCTGAAACTCAAGCGCCAACTGGCTTTCGGCTTTAAGTTCCAAGCAGGGCGGGCGTCACGCTAGACGAATGTAGGCGAGATCACATGCCCAGGGCTGAGAAGCCGAGCTGAACGTTGCCCGTGCCGCTCACCGATCCAAAACCGTTGGTGCGAACGGCAAGGCCGTCCGTCACGCCCTCGCCCACGAACAGATTATCGCTGACCACCACTTCGATATTGGCCGGCAGGTTGCTGTCAAGCAGAAGGCCATCGCGTTGCAGAGCGCCCGCTCCACGCTGAATGCGATTGCCGCGATAGAGCGCCATCGCCGGGCCGGGATAGGCAGGATTGCGGATAATCCTCATGGCGGCGGCGCAGTTCTCGACATTGTTGCCTTCGATGACGACGCTTGAGCCTTCCTCATTGCGGACTCCCGGGCCTAGGCAGTCGTGGATCCAGTTATAGCGAAGCGTATGGGCCCCTCCGCCGTGGAGGCTCACGCCATCGCCCGGACCGCGCGTAATCGACAAACTCGTGCCCGTCCCGGTGATTTCGTTGAACGAACAGTCGTGCGCCGCGCCGCCGGGCGAATGCCCGTCGTCGCAGCTAAAGCCCAGATAGCAGTCCCGTAAAACGGTTCGCTGGCCTTGAGGCGACCACATCTGCCCCAGGAAGTGGCGCACGTCGTGGTCGTGTAGTTCGAAGTAGCTGGCGCCGATGCCATAGAGTTGCTGATCGCTGAGGTCGGCAGGAATGACAAGGATTTCGTCATTGGCGTTGCGTCCCGGTTCAAGGCGCAGTTGCAGAAGGTTGGCGACAAGCTGGAAAGAGCGGTCCTGGTCCAAGGCGCGGGCAAAAAGCTGTACGGGCGGCGCGCGCAGACCCTCACGATACCACCAGATCATCCCCAGCGGGTTGGCGCGCGTCAGGGCGGCGGTCTGGACGGGATAGGCGCCGTCATACGCCAGGGCGCTAGGCCCCGCCCCCCACCACCTTGGCCTGCCGTGCCCGTAGGTCATGGCGCGCAGCGGCTTGCCCAGGGTCATTCCCCCGCTGATCGCGGTAATGGTCCCCAGCATAAGATCCCCTCCCCTGGAGCGGATCCTGTCCCAGGCCCTAAAGCTCTGGCTGGAGAGAAAGCCCTGGGCTGCGGGCTTGGGCGAGGCGGCGGTGAAGCCGGTATTGCCTGGCAGGCCGTCGGCGGCGCAGAACCATTCGCTGGTCCGCCGGCCCATCCCCCAAGCTTCCAGTTCGGCGATCTCTTGGCTGCTCAACACCCGATCGTAGATCAGCAATGCAGACAGGACGTAGTTGCCGTAGTTGGCGTTCTTGTGCTTGCCCACCATCGTGAAGGCTGCGGTCGACAGGCCCGCTCCGCCTCCGCCGGATGCGACCACCCCGTCGACTCGCGCGCCAAAGGCGCCGCTGGCCGCGTCGTGAGTGACGATCAGCAGGGAAAGGCGGTTGATGGTCAGGTTGGCGTTGGCGACAGGGTTGGCGATGGCGGTCGCGCCCATGTTCAGGGACACCGAACTGGCCGAAGTCTGCCACAGGAACCGGTTTCCCGAGCCGAGCAAGGTCTTGTTGGCGGCGGTGTCTCGCGGTTGATAGATCGCCACGATCGTGCCGCCAGCCATCGATAGAGGCGGATCGATACTCATAAACTGGGCTTTGGCGCTATCGAACAGGATGCCTGGCAGCCCGCCAGGCCCGTAGCCGGATAGTAGGCTCGGCCGCGCCTCCAGCGTCGTCTGGCTCAGGCTGTAAGGGGTTTGCCAGGCGCCTAACCAGGCATGCACCTGGCCGCTTGCGTTGACGTCGACGCCCACGTCCGAAAGCCATGCGGCTTTGAGACCGGGGATCGTCGACGGCGCGCGCGCCGGCGCGACGGCGATTTCCGGTCGCAGCACGAGATCGCTGTAGGGTTCGCCGGCCTTCATCGCTCGAAGCACCGGACCCGGCCAGGATTGCGTTCCCCCGGGACCATAGCTTCCGGGTGTCAGCAAGGTCTCGCCCACCACCAGGTTGGAGCCCGACAGCGCAAATCGTCCATCGCTGTCGTAGATCAGTTCGACGACATAGCCGCAGGGCGCCTGAACTGAGCCGATCACCATTCCGGGCGGCGCATCGTCGGGTATCGTCAGAACCGCGGCCATGAAACCGGCCGGCGGCGGCGAGGGATGTCCAGCTGGACCTATTCCGTAAGCCGTTGCGAAGGACAATGCAGGCACGAGACGGCCTCCTGTGCGACACACGTTGTCCAGCGCGGCTGTGCAGGTTGCGCCAAGAGTGGCACGTGTGCTTGTCAACGGGCCGAGCCTGACCGATCAGCTCAGAATATAAAAGCCTGCGCCCCCCTTTGCGGAAATTGCATGTCCGCATGCTCTGCGTGCAGGCGCCCGAGGCGGATTGTTCGATGCGCGAGCCACGCCGGCGCGCATCACCTCAACGGCGGCGGCCGGCCAAATGCCGCGAGACCAACGCCAGGCGCCGCCCGCCTTAACCTCTGCGCCCTTTCGCGCTCCCCCGTATTTCCATCCGTTGCAGGCAGAACCGCCGCGTCAGCGGATGGGGCCAAGTCCTCATGGCGAGGCAGGAGCCGGGAGCGTCGCGGCAAACCTGTATGCGGAGAATTAGGCGGCATTATCTCCGCACTGGGTGCGGAGAATGAGCTTGCCGCGCCGAGGAACCTGCGCCCCCAACGAGGCGCGGGCTATGGCGCGATATACATACGGCCGGCACGGCGGGCCCAGCCCTTCCATGGGACAGGTCCGCTCTGGCCGATCAGCTCGCTCACGGCCGCCGTCATCCACGCCGCCAGCTAGGCCCAACAGGTGCGTCAGGCTTGGAAGCCGCGCTCAGAACCCTGACGCAAGACGTCCTGAAATCAGGCGGGATCGAATGCGAAATCCTCCACGAGGAGCAGGTCCTAGCGTCGCCCGCTGCCTGGGCGCACTGGTGCGCTCAAACCTGCCGATCGCCACGTCGATGGCGTCATTGAGATGATGCTCCACGCCCCGACATGATCGCGTCACGCACCGCTCGGTCTGGCGCTGCTGGTCATGGCGGCCTATGCTTGCGCCAATGCCGCCGCGCGCTCGACCAAACCCCCGCCTTCTTACGCCTATCGGGTGGGTGGGCGTCATTGCAGCAGCGCTGTTCTCGATCGGCTTCCTGGTGACCCTGCTGCTGCTGAGCTAACGCCTTGGAACCGGCCGCAAAGAGCGCCAAGCCTGGCCGGACGCGAAAAGGCCGAGGCTGGCCATAGGATCAAACGGCTCCACGGTTGTCGCCTGCCCACGGCGAAGCCAGCACGTTTGCGAAATCCTCCAACGAACCGCTTCGCGCCGCTCGGGTTGCGACGGCGGGTAGGCTGTCAATCGCCCGGTCCGACGGACCCTGTCGTCCGATTGCTCATCTTGGCGCCCAGGCCCTGCGGTGGGTTGCCGTCCGCGCCTTAGCCGGCTGTCGACTGTCACAAATCCGACATTGGACCTTTCGGTCTGCTTACGCCGATGATAGTAGGGGCTCCATCATGAGTTGAGCCACGTCCGCTGTAGGTCGAGGTTCGCGTACAACGCCGCTTGAGAACGGCTTTGTTTGGGGGCGCCGTCTCTTAACGGACAGGCCGGCTAGCCTAGCCGGAGTAACCGAGTGTCAGGTCGTTACCGTCTTACGCCGCGTCAGCGTGAATGTTTGTCAGAGGCCCAAAAGGGAAGGACTGCCGCTCAGATCGCCCACAAGCTGGGAATCTCCGAGCACACGGTGAACAGCTACTTCTCGGAGGCCTATAGACGGCTTGGAGCGCGAAATCGCGCCCACGCCGTGGCTCTAGCGGTTAGCCTCGGCGAGATCTGACTGGGGGCAGGTGAGGTTTGCCTGCCGGCGCCGATGCTTTTCTGATTCATCAACCCGCGAATGACCCGGGCGCAGTCAGCCAAAGCCCTGGCGATGCTATCGGATGCGTGGTTGGCGCGCCTTTCGAAGGTGCGAACGCGACAAGAGCTCGACGGATCGCGCCGTCCTTGTTTGCGCGGTCACCGCCAATCGGGCCCTGGACAAAGATGGCTTGCCATCCGTCCTGGTGACCGCGCCCCCGCCCTTGGAGCTGCATATCCTATCCACCTCTCCAAGATCGACGCCGGTAGACCACGCCGGGGATTGTTACGCTGAAGTCCCGTGGGTTTTCACTGGCGAAATCTGCTGAATTGCGACGCAAACTCAGGCTGTGCACGGTCTTGGCGTCAACCGCGAGGACCCGGCCATGCGAACGCCCACCTTCCCATCGCGCCCCTCCCCTCGCCTGCTGCGCCTGCTGGTTCTGTCGACGGTCCTGGTGCTGGCCGCCGGTCCGGCCCTGGCCTCGGGCGGCGGGGGCGCGGCCATGCCCTGGGACGATAAGCTCAGCGCCGTGGCCGACTCCATCACCGGCCCCGTGGCCAAGGCGATCGGGGTGATCGCCATCGCCTTGACGGGTCTGGGGGTGGCCTTCTCCGAAGGCGGCTCGTGGGTGCGACGGGGCCTGAGCGTCATCTTCGGGCTGTCGATCGCCTTCACCGCCTCCTCGTTCGCCCTGTCCTTCTTCAACTTCACCGGCGGGGCGGGCTTTTAGTGATGGAGCGGGTCGAAGGGTTCGAGATCGACTTCCATGGCTCGCTGGCCGAGCCGATCACCCTGGGCGGGGTGCCGCGGGGCCTGGCCGTGCTCATCGGCACCTTGACGGCGATCCTGGCGCTGGGCCTGCAGGCCCCGCTGATCGGCGTCCCGCTGGGTCTGGGGCTCTGGGCCGGCGCCTATGTCCTGGCGCGCAAGGACCCCTACGTCTTCGACATTCTTCGCCGGCACATACGCCAGCCGGCCTGGCTCGACGGCTGAGGCGCAGGATCATGTTGTTTCTGGGCGAGTATCGTAGAAAATCCAGCCGGCTGTTCGACCACCTGCCCTGGGCGTTGCTGATCGCGCCCGGCGTAGTGCTCAACAAGGACGGGGCCTTCCAGCAGACCCTGGCGTTTCGGGGGCCGGACCTGGCCAGCGCCACCGACATCGGCCTTGTGGCCGCCCGGGCCCAGATCAACAACGCCCTGCGGCGGCTGGGTTCGCGCTGGTGCGTGCATGTCGAGGCCGTGCGCCGGCCCTCGCGAGCCTATCCGGCCGCGGCCTATCCCGACCCGATCAGTCACCTGGTCGACGAAGAGCGACGCGCCGATTTCGAGGCCGAGGGCGTGCACTTCGAGAGCCGCTACTTCCTGACCCTGACCTTCCTGCCGCCGGAGGACGCGGTCGGCGCGGCCCGCAGCCTGCTGGTGGAGAACCTTCCTGACGGCAAGGGCGCCTCGGCCCTCTACCGCGCCGCGCTCGACGAGTTCCAGGCCGCGGTGGCCAGCCTGCGCGACATCCTGGCCGGCGTCCTGCCCATGGTGGCGCCGCTCGACGACGCGGCGACCCTGACCTATCTGCACGCCTGCGTCTCGACCAAGGCCCACCCTGTCGCGCCGCCGCCGTCGCCGGCCTATCTCGACGCCTTCCTGACCGACGACGACCTTCAGGGCGGTCTCTATCCGCGACTGGGCGGCCACTACCTGCGCACCCTGTCGGTGCGCGCCTATCCGGCCGCCTCCTGGCCGGGGATCCTCGACCAGCTCAACGGCCTGGGCCTTGCCTATCGCTGGGTCACCCGTTTCCTGCCGCTCGACAAGGAGGATGCGCGCAAGGCCGTCACCACCCTGCGCAAGCGCTGGTTCGCCAAGCGCAAGGGTATCCTGGCCCTTCTGAAGGAGGCGATCACCAGGGAGCCGTCGGTCCTGGAGGATCCCGACGCGGCCCAGAAGGCCCATGACGCCAACGCGGCCCTGGCGATGCTCGGCGACGACCTGGCGGCGCTGGGCTACGTCACCCCCACCATCACCCTGACCCATCCCGATCCCGACGTGCTGGCCGCCCAGGTGCGGCAGGTCGAGAGCGTCGTCAATCGCGCCGGGTTCGTGGCCAAGGTCGAGGACCTCAACGCCGTGGAGGCGTGGCTGGGCGGCCTGCCGGGCCAGGCCTATGCCGACCAGCGGCGGCCGCTGGTCAGCACGCTCAATCTCTGCGACCTGCTGCCGGTCTCGGCGATCTGGCCCGGCCCCGACCACAACGCCCACCTGTCGGCCGAATGCGCCAAGCGCGGCTTTGAAGGTCCCCAGCCGCCGCTGATGCACGCCCTGACCGGCTCGACCACGCCGTTTCGCCTCGACCTCTTCCAGGGCGACGTCGGCCACGCCTTCGTGGGCGGGCCGACCGGGGCGGGCAAGTCGGTGCTGCTGCTGACCATGGCGCTGCAGTGGCTGCGCTATCCGCAGGCCCAGGTGCGCCTCATCGACAAGGGCGCCAGCGCCCGGGCCGCCACCTTGCTGGTCGGCGGCGCCTTTCACGACCTGGGCGGCGGGGGAGGCCTGGCGTTCCAGCCTCTCGCGGACATCGACGACCCAGACGAGCGGACCTGGGCGCAAGGGTGGGTGGAGGATCTGCTGGTCTCCAGCGGCATGACCCTTGACCCGGCGGTGCGCGAAGCGGTCTGGACGGCCTTGCAGAGTCTGGCCGCCGCGCCGCGGTCCCAGCGCACCCTCACGCTGCTGGCCGCGACCCTGCAGGACAGGGCGCTCAAGGCGGCGCTGGCGCCGTTCACCCTGGCTGGCCCTTACGGCCGGCTGCTCGATGCGGCAGAGGTGGATCTGGCTAGGGCAGACTGGCAGGCGTTCGAGATGGGCGAGCTGATTGCCAGCCGCACAGCCGTCGCCCCGGTTCTGACCTGTCTCTTCCACCGGCTGGCCCGCGACTTCGATGGTCGCCCGACCCTGCTCGTTCTCGACGAGGCCTGGCTCCTGCTGGAGTCGACCGTCTTCGCCGGCAAGATCCGCGAGTGGCTGCTGACCCTGCGCAAGAAGAACGTGGCGGTGATCTTCACCACCCCCAGCCTTAAGACGACCCTGGCCTCGCCGATCGCCGGCGCGCTGCTGGAGGCCTGTCCGACAAGGATCTTCCTGCCCAATCCGGACGCGCGCACGCCGGATCTGGCCAAGGCCTACGCCGCCTTCGGCCTCAACGCCCAGCAGGTGTCGATCATCGCCGGGGCCACCGCCAAGCGCGAATACTACTATCAAAGTCCAGCCGGCGATCGCCTGTTCGAGCTGGGCCTGGGGCCCGTGGCCCTGGCCGCCGTCGGCTCGGCCTCGCCCGGCGACCAGGCCCTGATGACAAAGCTCCTGGCCGAGCATGGCCAGAGAGGCTTCGCGCCGGCCTTCTATCGCGCCAAGGGCCTGCCCGAGGTCGCCGAGTTCCTGACGCAGGCCCGCCATGCGGCCTGATCCGCGCCTGGGTCCCTGGGGGCGGCTGCCGGCTGCGTGGACGGCCAGCCCGCGCCGTCGGCGCCTGGCCTTCCTCGTCCTGCTCGCGCCCGGCGCGCTTATGGCCGTGGCCGGCGCGCAGGTCCTGGTCAGCCCGCCGCTGGTGGCGGCCGGCGTGGCCTGGCTGGCCGCCGCCCTGGCCGTGCGCGGGGCGTCGGAGCCGCGCTTCCTGGCCCTTGAGGCCGAGAACTCCACACCGTTGCAGGAGGAGACCACCCCATGACCCCCAGTCGTCGCCGTCTTCTGGGCTGGACGCCTCTGGGACTGGCGCCGCTTTTGGCGGCGGGCCTGGCGCCTGCGGCCCGCGCCCAGCTCACCGTCTATGATCCCGCCGCGGTGGCCCAGATGCTCAAGCAGGTCAGCCAGGGCCTGCAGCAGATCCAGACCCTGCAGGCGCAACTGGCCAATTCCGAGCGCATGCTCCAGACCCTGGGCCTGGACGTCACCGGCCCCCTTCGCGACATCGCAAGCCAGGCCACCGGCCTGCTGCGCCAGGCCCAGGGTCTGGGCTACACGGCCGCGGACATCAGTCGCGAGTTCGCCGCCCTCTATCCGGGCGATCTGGCCGGGCTCTCTCCAGCCGCCCTGGCCGACAGGCTCAAGGCCTGGAGCCAGGCTAGTCGCCAGACCCTGCAGGACGCCCTGCAGGTTCAAAACCAGATCGCCCAGGCCCAGGGTGTCACGGCCGGGGCGGTCGGTGCGGCGGTGGACGCCTCCCAGGCCGCGGCCGGGCAGACCGCGGCGATCCAGGCCACCAACCAGCTGCTGGCGGCGCTCTCGACCCAGCTCACCCAGCTCCAGGTCCTGCTGATCACCCAAGGACGGCAGGCCCAGACCTACGAGGCCGAGAAGCGCGCCCTCGCCAGCAAGGCTGAGGCCGACCGTGAAAGACTTTCGGTTCTGAGCGCGCCGCCCCCCTCCAAACCCAGGAACAGCTTCTGATGCTCCGCCGCGCCGCCGTCCTAGGGTTTGTCGTCCTGGCCCTTCCCGCCTGCGAACCAAAATCTCCGATCCAGCCGCAGGAGAAGGCCTGCTCCCGGCAGGAATGGACCAGGCGCACGCCGATGAGCGGCCGTTGCAGAGCCGCGATGCAGGCGGCGGCCGACAAGGCGGAGGCGGACCGACAACGCCTGTCTGTCCTCTCGCCGCCGCCGCCACGCCGGCCCCGGCACAGCTTCTGAGCGCCCAATGTCCACCGCTTCGCCCGCCGCCATCGACGATCTGCTCGACCGCTACACCACGCAGGTCGGCTCGGGGTTCGGGCTGATCCAGGGCGACGTCCAGGCGACGTTCGGAATTCTGATGACCATCAGCCTGGGCGTCTCGGCGCTGCTCTGGGCGCTGGACGAGCACGAGAACGTCCCCGCGGCGCTGGTGCGCAAGATTCTGCTGTTTGGCTTCTTCGCCTGGCTGATCTCGGGGTGGCGCGCCTTGACCTTGACCGTCGTTAACGGCTTTGCCGCCCTGGGGCTGAAAGCCGGCGGCGGGCGCATGACGATCGGCGACCTCATGCAGCCCTCTCGCGTCGTTCATGACGGGCTCGATGTGGCCTTCGACCTGCTCAAATACATCGGTCGCATCGCAGGCGAGGGCGGCGGACTGGGGTTTTTCAACCACATCGACGCCATCCTGATCACCGGCCTCTCGGCGCTCGGCATCGTGCTGGCCTACATCGTGCTTGGCATCGAAATCGCCGTCACCGTCATCGAGTTCTACGTCGTCACCTTGATCGGCTTCGTCACCGTGCCGTTCGGGATCCTGACCAAGACCGCCTTCATGGCCGAGCGGGCCATCGGCTACGTCGTCTCGGTGGGCGCGAAGGTGATGGCCCTGGCCCTGGTGGTCTCGATCGGCGAGCAGATCTTCGCCAGCTATGTCGTGTCCCCGGAGCCGGCCTGGGAAGAGTCCTGCGGGCTGCTGCTGGCCGCCCTGCTGATCGTCATGCTGGCGCTGAAGCTGCCCGCCCTGGCGGCCGCTCTAATCACCGGCGGTCCGCAGCTCAGCGCCGGCTCGGCCGCCGCCGGGGCGGTGGGCCTGGCCGCCACGGTGGGCGGACTGGCCCTGGCCGGACGCTGGGCCATGGGCGCAGGCGCAGCGGGATCGGCCGCCTCGGCCCGCTCGGCCTCCCGGCTGCCCAGCGGGGGCCAGGGCGGCGGCCAAGGCGGCGGCAGGGGAGGAGCATCCGGCGGCTCGCCCCCCGGCGGGTCGTCAGGCGACGGCGCCGCTGCTTCGGGCGGTGGGCGCCGGGCCGCCTCGACCAGCGCCGTCGTCGGCCGCGCGCGCGCCTCCTACGCGCCACCGGCCGGGGCCAACGCCTCGTCGGCCGCTTCGGCGGGGGGGCTTTGGGATGATCCGCCGCCCGAGCCGCCGGCCCGCGCGCCGGCCGCGCCCGAGGACGGCGAGCCCGATCCCCCTGGCCGACGCACACCCTGAAGGAGCCGCCGATGACGTCCAACGCCTTCAAGCGCCCGCAGGACCGCTATGGCCAGTCCACGCCGGAGGAGACGCCGTATCATCGCGCCGCCCAGGTCTGGGACGACCGCATCGGCTCGGCGCGCGTGCAGGCGAAAAACTGGCGGCTGATGGCCTTCGGCTGCCTGGTGCTGGCGATGCTGAGCACCAGCGCCTTTCTTTATGTGCAGCTGCGACGGCCGATCGCGACCTATGTCGTGCCGATCGACCGGCACGGACGCCCGGGGCGGGTCGAACTGGCCGACCGCGCCTACAGGCCCGACGAGGCCGTCAAGGCCAGCTTCGTCTGCGACTTCGTGGAGCGCGTGCGCTCCAAGAGCACCGATCCGGTGGTCCTGCGGGAGAACTGGTCGCGGGCCACGCGGATGACCAATCAGGGCGCGCGCGCCAGCCTCGTCCAGTACGGCCAGGATCACGACCCTGCCGCACGTCTGGGCCAGGAGGCGGTCTCCGTCGAAATCGCCTCGGTGCTCGCGCGCAGCCCGACCACCTTCCAGGTCCAATGGCGCGAAACCACCTACCTGCAAGGCGTGGCCGGTCCGCAGGTGCGCTGGACGGGCCTGTTCAGCGTCGCGCCAAGGCCGCCCAAGACCGAGGCCGAGCTCTTCGACAACGCCCGGGGCCTGGAAATCACCAGCTTCCAGTGGAGCCGCGACCTATGAGCCTGCGCATCACCCTTCCCGGCCGCGCCCTGGCCCTCATGGGCGCCCTGGCCTGCGCGCCCTTGGCGGCGGCGTCATCCGCCCAATCGTCCGCGCCGCCGCCGTCTCAGGCCCAGAGATCCCGACCCGCGGTCCTGCCGCCGGTCCCGCCGACCAGCGGCCAGGCCCAGAGCGCCGGGGCCCAAGGCGCGGGCGTCGGCGCCGTCGTGCAGGCCAAGGCCCCTACGCCGGCCGCTTCGCTCACCGGCGCAAACCAGCGGGCTGCGCCCGCGCGGTCCAGGGGGCCGCGCCGACGGTCCGGGACGAACCTGGCCTTGGCCAAGCCGCTGGCGACCCTGCAGCGGGCCAACGCCCAAGCGCGCGCCGGGCCCGCCAGCGGCGTCTTTGTCAACGCCGCGCTCTATCACGCCTTCGAGCCGGGCCGGCTCTATGCGATCCACACCAGCCCAAGGTTCCTTACCACCATAGCGCTGCGGCCCGGCGAGAAGCTGATCGCCAAGGCCGCCGGCGACACCGTGCGCTGGGTGCTGGGCGAAACAGAAGCCGGGACCGGACAGGCCCAGCAGGTCATCGTGCTGGTCAAGCCGATGCGGGGCGGCCTGCGCACCAACCTCGTTCTGACCACCGACCAGCGCACCTATCTGATCGATGCGGTCTCCACCGACAGCGGCGCCTATACCAGCGTCCTGTCCTGGACCTATCCGCAGGAAGAGGCCCAGGCCAGGGCCGCCGACGCCGCGCGCCACGCCGCGGCCGAGCAGGCGACCGAGGCCGTCCAGGCCGCCGTGCCGGTCGAGCGCCTCGACTTTCGCTATCTGGTCACGCCCCTGAAGGGCCGCGCCCCGCCCTGGACGCCGGTGCGGGTGTTCGACGACGGGACCAAGACCTACATCGAGTTTCCTCCCGACCTGGCCGTGCGCGAGGCCCCGCCCGTCTTCCTGCTCGACGCCGACGATCAGGCCCAGCTGGTGAACTCGCGTCTCCTGGGCCGCTACCTGGTCGTGGACCGGATCGTCGACCGCGCCGAACTGCGCCTGGGCGACAAGAAGCCGGTGGTGGTGCGGCTGATCCGACAGGGGCCGCGTCCATGAACGTCGAGCCGCCGGTCTCCCATCCCTCCGCCGCGGCGGGCGCAGCGTCCAAGCGACCTGCCGAAGGGATCCTGGTCGCCCCGCGCGGGCCGATCACGCGCTATCGGCCCGCGGCGATCGCCGCCGTCGCCGGCGTCATCGTCCTGGTGATCGGCGCCGGATTCATCCTGGGCATGGGCCAGGGCCCGGCCCGGCGAGCGCCTGCGCCGCAGACGCCGCCGCGCGCCGCGGACGGACCCACGCCGATCGAGGCGCGCCTGCCGGCCCGGTACGACGATCCGGCCGCCCTGCCCCCGCCGCTCGGCGCGTCCACGGGTGCGGGGGCCTCGCCAGGCTCCGCGCCGTCCGCGGCGCCGCAGCCGGCCCCGCCGGTCTTCCCCGAGGTCCAGCAAGCCCGCCAGGAGCGCCTGGCCGCCCGGGCCTCGCCGCCCTTTTTCAACGGGACCGGCGGCGCGACGGTGGCGCGGCTCTCGGCCGAGGCGCTCGATCCCGCCGCGCCGGCGGCCACCCTGGCCCCCGCAAGCCCGAACGGGGCGCCCGCCCCGCCGTCTCCTACGTCGGCCAGGGAGCAGTTCATCGCCGCGGCGGCGGCGCGCGGGCCGCTGGCCCCGATCCTGCCGCGGCCGCCCCTGTCTCCCTTTGAGGTCAAGGCCGGGGCCCTGGTCTCGGCGGCCCTGGTCACCGGGATCAATTCGGACCTGCCCGGACCGGTCATCGCCCAGGTCACCGAGCCGGTGTTCGATCACCGCACCGGGCGCACGGTCCTGATCCCGCAGGGGACGCGCCTGATCGGTCGCTATGACAGCCAGGTCGGCTATGGCCAGGACCGGGTGCTGGTCGTCTGGACGCAGATGGTCTTTCCCAGCGGCCGCAGCGTCGATCTGGGCGCCATGGTCGGGCTCGACGCGGCCGGGATGAGCGGCCTTTCTGGCAAGACCGATCGCCACCTGCCGGTGCTGGCCCGCGCCATCGGACTTTCGACCCTGATCTCGATCGGCGGCGCGGCGGCGCAAAATAGCGTGGGTCGACGGGGCGACCAGGTCGTGCTGCAGGACGCGGCCGGCGGGGTCGCGGCCTCAGCCGGCCAGACCGGCCAGCGCCTTGTCGAGCGCGACCTGCAGAGGGCGCCGACCTTGCGCATCGCGCCTGGCCAGCTTGTCCGGGTGCTGATCGACCGCGACCTCGTCCTGCCGCCTGAAGGCGGGTCATCCCCTTGAATTACCAAGCAATGGATCGCGCCCCGATTCCCAGTCAGATCAAGGGTCATTATTCGCTTAACGCGGGTGTTTCGCCGGTTACCTTTATTAGTTGGCCGGCTGGAATCGCGATCTTATCGGCGGGGCCATGAAGACCGCTCGCGATCTTGCATACCAGGCTGAATACCAGAAGCGCCTTCGCGCCGAGGCCCGTGCGGCCGGCAAGGCTCAGCTGAACGGCATGGTCGGCAAACGCTTCATCGAATTGCTTGACGCGATGAAGGCCGAGCGAGGCTTCGCCAATCGGATGGACGCCCTCGAACACGTGTTCGAGGTCTATTTCGACGGGGGCGACGAGGAAAGGAAACACGCCGTGAGCGCATAGAAAAACCCGGCTCGCTGTAACGCGCCGGGTTCTCCAGGTCATTCGCTAGACGGGGCGCCAACCCCGACCGAGCTCCTAGTTCCTGCTCTTTCTAACCGAATCACCGACATCGCTGCAATCCAAAAACGCGCGTTCGCGCGACGGGAACCTGTGTGCCTGCGGCCTCCCTAAGGAGGAGCAGAAAATGCAGACCGTCTCGAACGGGGTAGGAGACGTGCGCCGTCTGGCCGACGCCCAGTGGGCGGCGGCGAGGCTCGCCGATACCTATCAGGGCCTGCCGGAGGGTATCTCCAAGGCCATGCTGCTTGACCGGTTCGAGCGCGCCGCGCCCCGTCTGGGGTACGGTGACGGACTCGTGCGCCTGATCCGCGCTCTTGTGCGGGTCACCGCCGAGCAGGACTGGACGGGTCGCACCCATCCCTTGGCCTGGCCGTCCAACGATGCGCTCTGCGAGGAGCTGCAGCGCTCGCGCAGCTGCGTGCAGGGCCTGATCCGCTTGGCCGTCCGCTCCGGCCTCGTGCACATGAAGGACAGCGGCAACGGCAAGCGGTGGGGCTGGCGCGACGAGCGCGGCTTTATCGTCGAGGCCTTCGGCTTTGACCTGGCGCCCATGGCCGCGCGCTGGGACGAGTTCGCCGACCTGGCCGCCGCCCGTAGTCTCGAGCAGGCCCAGCGCCGGCATCTCAAGCGCAAGCTCGGGGAGATCCGACGCGAGATCCGCACTGTCTGCGCCGACGCGGTGCATCGGGGCTTTACGACCTACGACTGGGCCGGGGCGGTAGACCAGGCGCTCGGCCGCCTGCCGCGAACCCCCAGCCTCGGTGAGCTCGAGGCGCTGCATGAGACGTTCCAGGCGCTGCTGGCCGCGGTGGACGCAGCCTGGGTGAAGGCTCGCAAATCCACTCATGATGAGCCCAGGGGCGTCTTGGACGAAGCCCAGAAAGAACCTACAACCCAACCTAGATCCGCAGGAGCAACGTATTCTTCTCCTCGAAAGGAGGTAGTCGAGCCCTCGGCGCGATCGGCCCGCCGGGCGGCGGAGGCTGACCCGGCGGCGGTGGAGGCGGCGATCAGCGAGGAGGTCATCCCGCTGTCGCTGGTGCTCGAGGCCGTGCCCGAGCTGGAGGATTTCCTGGAGGATCCGTCCGCAGCCCAGTGGGAGGACCTTGTCGACGCGGTCGGCCGGGCCGCGCCGTTGATGGGGATCAACCTGTCGGCCGTGCGCGAAGCGCGCGAGGCCATGGGCAGGAACAGGGCCGCCATAGCCTTGGCCACCGTGCTGGCCCGTTGGAAGGATGGGGAGATCCGCAGCTCGGCCGGCGGCTATCTGCGCGCCATGTGCGAACGCGAGCGGTTCGGCGGCCTGAAGCTCCTGCCCAGTCTCTATGGGCTCAAGGATCGCTTGGCCAAGGCGCCGCCAAGAGCGCCCGCCTCGCGCAGGGGCTAGGGGAATATGCCGATGACGGCGCTTCATGCGCGTGAGCGGCGATTTTTGGCGCCGCGTCGTGGGCCATTGGCCGCGTCGGTGGCGGGCCGCTCAAGCCTTGGTCGCGGCGTCGCCATCCAGGTATCGGCCGATCTGGGCCAGCCGGGCATGGGCCGCCTGGGCGATCGGGCCGCTGACGGCGGCCGGAAAGTTCGCGGGAAGCGAGGCCAGCACCCGGTCGAGCGCCGCAGGGCCAGCCTGCGCCAGGTGGGCCAGCATCTTGCGGACGGCCTCAGGATCCAGGCGGCCGGCCACGCCGCTTTGGACGAAGTGACGCGGGGCGATGTCGCCGACCCGGTAATGCCGCCGATCGCCGACGGCCATGGCCAGCTTCATCTGCTTGGGCTCGATCCGACGGGCGGCGCGGCTGGGCTCGGCCGACAGGACGTCATAGAGCGGGGTCATCCGAAAGCCGCCGCCCGGTTGCAGGAAGAGGCTGAAGTTCTTGGCGTGGCCGTCGGTGGCCCCCAGCAGCCACAAGGCGACCTGGGCCTTCAGGAAGGCCGGGCGATCGTTGGCGGGCGTGTCGCTCGCGGCCAGCAGATCCAAGCCTTTGAGGACGCCGGGGCCGCCGTCGGCCTCATACTTGCCCACCCACGGCGTGGAGAGGGCCTGGCAGAAGTCCTCCTGCGGGCGGCGCAGGAGGCGATGATCCCGGTCGTGGAAGCGGTCGAACCGCTCGACGATCAGAACCCGCCGGTCCTCGAAGCTGGCCATCTCGACGGCGGCGCTGGGCAAGCCCCACGCCGCCAGCAGGGTCAGGCAGAGGTATTCGTTCTCCACGCTGTTGGAGAGGTCCAGGCCGTTGGGCAGGCGGCCGATCTGCGGCTTGAAGATGTGGGTGGTCGGGGTCGCGCCCAGCGGTCGCAGCCATTGGCCGTCCTGGCGCAGGAAGGCGGTCTTTTCCTGTGCGCCGGCGATCGAGATGCGAAAATCATCGTCGGGCTCCAGACCCAGGGGCGCGCGGGCCAGATTGGCCAGGATCCTGGCGATGGCCGCCTCGGTCATGGGCTGGCCCTCCACCCGGCCGACAACCGGCGGCGGCGCGCTCTCGGGGAGAAATTGCAGAGCGCCGACGCAGTCGCGGCCCAGCGCCGACAGCAGGCTGTAGGGATCTGCGCCTTCGGCGCCCACCCTGGCCGCGACGCGGCTGCGGATGTCGATGTTGTCGGGCAGCAGGTTGTCGAAGACGGCCATCACCGGCGCGCCGACGTAGCGGTCCTCGCGCAGCGGCAGGGATAGCGAAACGGGCAAGGCGGCGCCTACCGTCAGCCATTCGGCGTCGTAGGTGAAATCGACGGCTCCGCTGGGCTCGCGACGCAGCAGCCCGACCCGCCGGCCGTTCATGTAGACGGCCAGCGGACTGTGGCGCGGGCGGCGGGCCATCAGAAGAGGTCCGCCAAGGCCGCGTCGTCGACGGTTCGGCGAGGCCGCACGACCAGTTCGAGGTTGAGCACGGCCAGGACCGTGAAAAGGGTTTCCAGAGTGGCGCCCTTGCCGGCTTCGAGCTCGGAGATGGTGGCCTGGCGCAGCTGGGCGGCGCGGCCCAGCTCGGTCTGGGTCAGGTCGGCCTTCTTGCGAAAGCGCTTGAGGCTCGCGGCGAGCTGACTTTCGTTTCGGACGATGATGTCCACGGCGTGTCTCCGACCTTTATACGCCATTGCGTATAGTGCAAGATTATACGGCATGGCGTATAAAGCAAGGATATACGGATAACCGTATAATCACCCATTATACGGTTATCCGTATAAGTTGTTAGGCGGCTGTTGCTGCGCCTGACCGGCCTGCGGCGCGGACGCCCGGCCGGAGCGCTTGAGGGGCCGCCGTGACAAAGGCCAAGCCGGGGCTTGGACGGGCGGGCTGCCTGATGCGGCCAAGGAGTCCTGCCCATGTCGTTGCGCGCCATCGTCCGCCGCTTGGGCGGCGACCTCTATGACGGAGGTCGCCGCGCCAACATCCCCGCCCCCGGCCACAGTCGGCGCGATCGCTCGGTGTCGCTGCTGGAGCGCGACGGCCGGGTCATCGTCCATAGCTTCGCCGGCGGCGACTGGCGCGCCGTGCGCGATCATCTGCGCGACCTTGGTTTGCTGGCACCGTCCGCAGACTGGACCGCGGCGGCGCCGGTCGAGACCGCTTCGGATCGGGGGCGCGCAGCGCGCCGCGACGCGGCCCTGCGGCTCTGGCGCCAGGGCCGGCCTGTCGCCGCCACGCTGTCCGAACGCCACTGCCGAGGTCGCGGCGTCGCGGGCGACATCCCCGGACCCGACGCGCTGCGCCATCATCCGGCCGCGCCGCTCGCGGTCTATCGGCCGACAGGGGCCGCGCGCCCGGCCCTGATGGCCGGCGTGCAGGGTCCCGACGGAACGGTCACCGCCGTCGAGCTCACCTATCTGACCCCCGGCGGACGGCGCGCCACCGACCTGGCCCTGCCGCGCAAGACCGTCGGCCTGATCCCGGCCGGCAGCGCCGTGCGCCTCGATGCTGCAGGGCCGGATCTGCTGGTGGCCGAAGGGGTGTTCACGGCCCTGGCCGCCCGACGTCGGTTCGCCCTTCCGGCCTGGGCGCTGCTGTCGACTTCGAACCTGCGGCGCTGGCGGCCGCCCGCGGGCGTGCGCTTCGTGCTGATCGCCGCAGATCGGGGCCCTGACGGCGAGGCCTCGGCCCGGCAGCTGGCCGAGGCGCTGGGCGATGGCGGCATAAGGACCCAGATCGCCCTGCCCCCGCCTGGCATCGGCGACTGGGACGAGGCGGCCAAGGCCGAGCTCTGACCAAAAGGACAAAGGCAGGGCCGGCGCGGGCGCGCCGAGGATCCAGGATGGGCCTGGCCCGGCGCGGGAGCTTCGACATGACCAAGACCCGCACCGTCCCGACCGCCTCTAGCGAGCCCGCCGCTCCAGAGGCCAAGCTCCAGGACTTCCAGACGCTCCGCGTCCGCCTGGGGGACCTGGACCTGGCGCCGGAGAACCTTCGCTTCGACGAGCCGGTCGACGATGACATTCCTCAGCTGGCCGACACCATCGGTGCGGCCGGGGTCCTGATCGCGCCGATCGTGCGACCCGGCCGCAAGGGCGAGGCGCCGTTCATGGTGCTGGACGGCCGCCGGCGTCGCATGGCGCTGCTGCTGCGCCGAGATCGCGGCGACATCGACGACGATCATCCGGTCGCCTGCCAGGTGGCGGTGAGCAAGGCCGCCCAGGCCGCCGCCCTGGTCCTGCCCAACACCGAGCGCGCGCCGATCCACACCGCCGCGGTGATCCTGGCCATCGGCAAGTTCCGCAAGGCCCGCATGGATACGGCCGCCATCGGCAAGGCCCTGGGCTATGACGTCGTCGAGATCCGCCGCCTGGAAGCCCTGGCCGGCGTGCACGCCAAGGTGCTCGACGCCTTCCGCCAGGGTCGCCTGACCCTCAAACAGGTCAAGCTCTTCGCGCGCATCGACGACAAGGCCCAGCAGGGCCAGCTCGCCCAGGCCGCCCTGGACGGCCACCTGCAGGACTACCAGCTGCGCGCCGCGTCGAAGGCGGACGGGTCAGCGTGAAGGACCCGCGCGTGGCGCTGGTCGGCATGGCCCGCTACACCGCGGCCGGCGGCGGCTCCAGCAGCGACCTCTTCGGCGAAATGCCCGACGTCGTGCTCGATCCGGATCTTCTGCAGCGGCTGTGGCAGTCGCGGGTCGATGAACTCGCAGACAAGCTGGTCGCGCTGGGGCTGACGGTGTTCAGCGGGCCGGACGGCGGCGTCGCCGCGCCCGACGGCTACGAGACCCTGCCATACGTCTATCACGGCGACCTCACCGACGCTCAGAAGGTCGCGCGGGCCAGTGCGCGCGAGGCGCTCGACGCGGCCAGGGTCCGGCTGAAGGCGATGACGTTCGACAGCGAGGCGGCTTTGGACGCCATGGTCGAGCTGATCACGGCGGACGCCGCGTTGGCCGCCGCTGGTCTGGGCCGAGGAGAACTGGGGGCGCTCTTGCTGTCGCCCAGCGCCGATCTCGGAGTCGAGGCCCGCTTCTTCCGAAAGGAGGTCGAGGAGATCCTTGATGAGGATGAGATCGATGACGAAACCGCGCCGCGCATCGCCGCCTCGGCCAGCCCGCCGGACATCGCGGCGGCCAAGGTGAGCGTCGAACTGGACGGGGCCGGACACCACCTGCACGAGACCCGGACGGATACCGCCACGCGCGGCCTGATCCGGGATCTGGCCGACGATCCCGCCGCCGCCCTCACCGCTCTCCTGGCCCAGCTCTTCAAATGCCTGGCCCTGCGCGGGACGAGCCGCCCCAGCGAGTCGGCCCTGACCGTGGAGGCCAGCGCCTACGCCCGCAGGGGCGCGCCGCCGATGCCGGCCCTCGACGGGGAGGTGTTCGAGCGCCTGGCGGCGAGGCGCGAGGCCTATCTGGCCTCCGGCCTGCGGCCGATCGGCTTCGTCGACGGACTGCCGCACGGCGAGAAGATGGCGCTGCTGGCCGAACTGGTGGCGGTGTCCGTGGACCTGAAGGAGGTGCGCAACACCCTGATCCGGCGCAGCGCGCGGGCCGAGGCGGTCGAGATCGCCGCCCTTTGCGACACCGACCTCTCGACCCATTGGTGCGCCGACGTCCCGTTCCTGGCGCTGCATTCCAAAAAGCAGCTCCTGGCCATGCTGTCGGCCATGGAGGTCGAGGATGATCGCGCCGCGGGCCTGAAGAAGGACGACCTGGTCATCCTGGTGGCGGATGCGGCCGCGCAGCGGCGCTGGGCGCCGGCCGCCCTCTCCTGGGCGTCGGCCGAGCCGCGGGTCGAGGCGGCGCAAGAGCGACCCAAGACCGCCGTCGGGGACGACGCCGGCCCCGTGACCGGCCCCATGGCTCGCGTCATGACCGGCCAGGCGCTCGAGGCCGGCTCGGCCGAAGGCGACGTCGGCGCCGCCGACGATAAGGACGAGGCTGCGTCGGTGATCGCGGCTTGACGGCGCGAGCCCCCGCCCTCCAGGCGGGGGCTCGCATTCTGCTGGCCTGGCTTGGGACGGTTCCAGGAGGAAGAGGCAGGGCCGGGGCCGGCGAGCCCGCCGGGTCTGGGAGGAGGAGCCTTCCGCGGCGGGTGAGCAAAGGCCCTGTCCGATGACCGCCTCGTCCCCTTCGCGCCTGTCGTTGTTCGCCGACGACGCCAGCGACGCCGTCGCCAACCTGTTGGCCGCGGCCCGCGCCCTGTTTCCCCATCTCAACCGCTCGCGCCGCCTGGACCGCAAGCTCCTGGCTTCTGTGATGACCATGACCTTCGGGGCCAGCGACGCTGAGGGCGCCTGGTCCTGGCGCGACGCCTATGACGCGTGCGAGGCGGCCCTCGTCCTGCAGATTCGTCGACTTTCGGCCCAGCTGGCGCGCCTTGAGGACGCCCCTGTCGAGATCTGCGCCCTGCTCGAGGGTCTTGCCGCGCTCTGTCCGACCCAGACCCGCCGCGATGACGAGCAGGTGGCGCTGGATCAGTTCTCCACCCCGCCGCAGCTTTGCGCCCTCGCCGCCATGGCCGGCCAGGTGCGCGGCGGCGACAAGGTGCTCGAGCCTTCGGCGGGCACGGGTCTGATGGCCATCCTGGCCGAGGTCTGTGGCGCGAGCCTGACCCTCAACGAGCTTTCGCCCCAGCGGGCGGGCCTGCTGGACGGCCTGTTTGCGGCCGCGCCGCGCACGCGCCACGACGCGGTCGAACTGAAGGACCGTCTGCCGGGGGCGGGCGGCTTCGACGTGGTGCTGTGCAATCCGCCGTTCGGGCCGCTGGAGGCGCATCTGCACGCCGCGCTCGACACCCTGGCCGACGGCGGGCGCCTGGCGGCCATCGTGCCGCTGGCCCGGCTCAAGGCCGAGGCCATACTGGCGGGTCTGGCCGCGCGCGGCACGATCGTGGGCCGGATCGGCCTGCCCGCACGCGCCTTCGCCGGCCAGGGGACCTCGGTGGAGACGGGCCTTCTGGTGCTCGACCGCGGCGAGGCCGGACCGATCGCGCCCCTGCATTCCTGCGACGACCTGGCCGAAGCGGTCGGCAGGGTCGCCGCCTTGCCCGGCCGGCACAGCGCCAAGCCGAGGATCTTCCGCACGCTCGTCCAGCCGGCGGCGTTCGTCGCCCGCGAGCGCGGCCTGGCCGGTCCGGGCCGCCGGCTGGCGCTGCTGGCGCAGACCCGGACCCTCGACTACGCGGTCATCGACTGGCGGGGCGAGGGCGTCGATGTGGGCCTCTATCAGGCCTACCGCCTGGGGCGCATCGCCATCGCCGGCGCGGCTCCCCATCCCTCGCCGCTGGTCGAGTCCGGGCCGATGGCCTCGGTCGCTCCGCCCGTCCCGACCTATCGGCCGCTCTTGCCCACCAGCCTGGTCGACGCCCACTGCCTGTCGGACGCCCAGCTGGAGACGATCGTCTACGCCGGCGAGGCCCACGCCCAGACCCTGCCGGGCCGCTGGCGGATCGGTCACGCCGCCCACCAGGCCGTCGCGGTCGGCGCCGACGCCGACGATGCGGTCAGCTTCCGGCGTGGCTTCTTCCTGGGCGACGGGACTGGCTGCGGCAAGGGCCGCCAGATCGCCGGGATCATCGCCGACAACATGGCCCAGGGCCGCCTGCGCGCCCTGTGGCTCTCCAAGAACGACGCCCTGCTGGAAGACGCCCGCCGCGACTGGGCCGCGATCGGCGGCCAGGGCCAGGACATCGTCCCGCAGAGCGGCTGGAAGCAGGGCGAGGCCATCCCGCTCGAGCGCGGCGTCCTCTATTCGACCTACGCCACCCTGCGCCAACCGGCCCGCGGGGACCGGCCCTCGCGCCTGGACCAGATCGTCGCCTGGCTGGGCGAGGACTTCGACGGGGTGATCGTCTTCGACGAGGCCCACGCCATGGCCAACGCCGCCGGCGGGGCCAAGGGCGGGCGCGGACCTAAGAAGGCCTCGCTGCAGGGCCAGGCGGGGCTGGCCCTGCAGAACCGCCTGCCCAACGCCCGGGTGCTCTATGTCTCGGCCACCGGCGCGACGACGCCGGAAAACCTTGCCTATGCCGCTCGCCTGGGGCTGTGGGGCGGGACCGAGGCGCCGTTCACCACGCGCGAGGCCTTCCTGGAAGCGGTCGAGGCCGGCGGCGTGGCGGTCATGGAGCTGATCGCCCGGGAACTGAAGGCGCTGGGTCTTTACATCGCCCGCTCGCTGTCGTTCGACGGCGTCGAGTATGAGGATCTGCCCCACGCCCTGTCGGCCGACGACATCCTGATCTGGGATCGCTGGGCCGACGCCTATCAGCTGATCCATCAAAATCTTCGGCAGGCGCTGAAAGCCACCGGCGTGCTCGACGAGAACGGCGCGGCCCGCAGCGGCCAGGCCGCCTCGGCGGTGATGTCGGCCTTCGAGGGGACCAAGCTTCGGTTCTTCGGCCACCTGCTGGCCGGCCTGAAGGCCCCCAGCCTGATCGCGGCGATCCGCGCCGACCTCGCCGCCGGCCGCTCCAGCGTGGTGCAGGTGGTCAGCACCAACGAGGCGGTGATGGAGCGACGCCTGGCGCAGATCCCCGTCGAGGAATGGAACAACCTGACCGTCGATCTCACACCCAAGGACCAGGTGCTCGACTACCTGATGGCCGCCTTCCCGATCCAGGCGATGAGCGCCATCAACAACGACGACGGCTCGGTGACCCTCGTGCCGATGGTTGAGGACGGCCGGCCGGTCTACAGCCAGGAGGCCCTGGCGCTGCGCGAGCAGCTGGTGGCCGAACTGGCCTGCCTGCCCGCCGCGCCGGGCGTGCTGGACGCGGTGCTCGACGCCCTTGGACCCGACCTGGTGGCCGAGGTCACCGGGCGGGGCCGGCGGATCGTACGGCGGGAGGACCGCCGTGTCGTCGAACGCCGCAGCGCCTCGGCGGCCAAGGCCGAGACCGACGCCTTCATGTCGGGGGCCAAGCGCGTGCTTGTGTTCTCCGACGCCGGCGGCACCGGGCGCAGCTATCACGCCGACCTGTCGGCGGCCAACCAGCAGCGCCGGGTCCACTACCTGGTCGAGCCAGGCTGGCGGGCCGACGCGGCCATCCAAGGCCTGGGCCGCTCGCACCGCACCAACCAGGCCAGCGCCCCGCTCTTTCGACCGGTGACGACCGACATCCACGGCGAAAAGCGCTTCTTGTCGACCATCGCGCGGCGGCTCGACAGCCTGGGGGCCCTGACCCGCGGCGAGCGGCGAACCGCCGGCGCCGGGCTGTTCCGGGCCGAGGACAATCTGGAAAGCCCGTGGGCCCACCGCGCCCTGCAGGCCTTCTATGTCGCCCTCCACCACGGCGAGGTGGAGGCCATGGACCGCCCGACGTTCGAGACCAAGACGGGCCTGTCCCTGCTCGACGGCCAGGGCAATCTGCGATCGTCCGACGATCTGCCGCCGATGAACACCTTCCTCAACCGGCTGCTGGCCCTGCGCATCGCCGACCAGAACGGTCTGTTCGCCGCCTTCGACGTCATCCTGGCGGGGATTCTCGAACGGGCCGCCGCCACGGGCGCCCTGGACCGGGGCGTAGAGGACATCGTCGCCGACGAGCTGGTGGTCCTGGGCGAGGAGACCCTCCGCACCGACGTGATGACGAGGGCGCAGACGCGCCTGACGCGATTTTCGCTGCGCACGCGGCGAAGCCTGGTCAGCGTCGAGGAGGCCCTCTTGGGCCTGGACCGCGCCGCCCTGCTCTACTGCGTCAATCGCAAGTCCGGCCGCGCCGCCCTGGCGGTGCAGGGCCTGACCACGACCGACGACGACGATCGCCTGACCCCGGCCGTGCGCCTGGTGCGGCCCGAAAAGCGTGTCACCACGCCGCTCAAGACCTTCGAGGAGTCGGCCTGGGAGAGCGTTGACGAGGCGACCTGGTCGGCGGCCTGGCGCGCCGAACTCGAAGCGGCCGACCCGTTCACCACCCGCGAGATCGTGCTGGTCACCGGCCTCCTGCTGCCGGTCTGGTCGAGCCTGCCCAGCCGCCAGGCCAGCGTGCGACGCATCAAGGCCCCGGACGGGCGCCGGTGGCTGGGCCGGGCGCTGGACCCCTTGCAGGTCCCGCCACTGAAAGTCGCGCTGGGGCTTGGCGACGCGGCCCAGAGCCTCGGCGAGCCGCGGTTCGCGCAGCGCTCGATCCTGCAGGACGGGGCGTCGCTGGCGCTGGCCGGCGGCCTGTGGCTGCGCCGGGCGCGGGTCATGGACCGCTGGCGCATCGAGGTGGTGGGGGCGGCGGCTCAGCGGCAGAGCTTCGTCAATCTCGGCTGCTTCGTGGAGATCATCGCCTACACGCCGCGGGTGTTCGTGCCCGTCGACAAGCCGGCTGTGCTGAGCGCGGTGCTGGCCCGCTGGCCGGTCCAGCGCCGGCTGTCGGCGGCGGGGTGAAAGAAAAAGCCAGGGCGAGGGGGGCGAGCGATCCGGGCATGGGGTCCGGCGCTGTCAGATCGGAGGACGCCATGTCCGCCTTCCCTGCCCTCATCGCCTTCGCCGCCGAGACCGCCACTGTGCTGGAGACGACGGCCAAGCCCTGCCCCTTCACGCCCGAAACCCCGGGAGGGCGGGCGCCGTCGCGCCAGGAGGTCCTCGACTTCGCCGCGCGCTTCGGAGTCGACGTCATGCAGGACGCCGAGATCCTTCAGGTGCATCTGGCCCAGGACGAACGGACCGAAGGTTGCGAGTTGGCCGCGCGTCTGGTCGAGCGGTTCGGCGGCCTGGCCGGCGTGCTCGCCGCCGACCGCGCCGAACTGCGCCGCCACGTCGGCGAGGCGACCATCCTCAACTTCAAGATCCTGCGGGAGGCGGCAGGCCGGGTCAGCCTGGCGGCGCTGAGCGCGCGGCCGGTAATGTCTTCGTTCGGGGCGGTCGCCGCCTTCTTCCAGGCCAAGCTCCGAGGCCTGCCGCGAGAGGAGATCTGGGCCGCTTTCCTGGACAGGAAGAACCAGCTGATCCTGGCCGAAGCCTTGGGCAAGGGCACGGTGGACCACGCGCCGGTCTATGTCCGTGAGGTCCTGCGGCGGGCCCTGGAGACGGGGGCCAGCGCGCTCGTCCTGGCCCACAACCATCCTTCGGGCGACCCCACGCCCTCGAAGCCCGACATCGAGATGACGCGGGCAGTCGCCAGCGCCGGCAAGGCTCTGGGCGTGCTCGTCCATGATCACCTGATCGTCGGCGCCGAAACGGTCGCCAGCTTCCGGACCCTGGGCCTGCTTTAGGTCCTGGAAAATCCACCCCCCAAAATTCGCGGGGGAATTTCGGGGAGATGCCATCAGCGATCGATGCTTCCATCCTCACGCCCCTTTGGCGGGCCCCTGGACGAAAGGACCTGGCGCGACAGGACCTGGCGACAGCGGCCCGCCTTTCGGCGTGCTGCGTTGCGTCGCGTCCAGGGAGTTAAGCCTGATGATTGATCGGCCCGGCACCGGCGAGCGCGTCTACCTCTCGATCAAGACCTTCCTGCTGTCCGAAAGCGCCCTGCGGCCCGGCGAACGCATCGACGTCCCCGAGCTTTCGCGGCGGTTCGGGGCCAGCGCCACGCCGGTGCGGGCGGCCCTGCATCGCCTGGTCGGCGAGCGGCTGCTCACCGCCCTGCCCGGCGAGGGCTTCCTTGTTCCCCGTCTGACGGAGCCGGACCTGTCGGACCTCTATCAATGGAACGTCGCCCTCCTGGTCAACGCCGCAAGGTCGGCCGGCGGCGAGCCGGCTATCTCGCCTGAGGCTCCCGAGGGCGATGGTCCGATCGCAGCCCTTGAGGACCTGTTCGCGCGCCTGGCCGCCCGCAGCGGCAATGTCGAGGTCGAATGGGCCGTGGCCGGGGCCAGCGATCGCCTGCATCGCCCACGCTGCGCCGAGCTGGAGCTGGTCCCTGAGTTCCAGGAGGAAACCCGGGAGCTGCGAGGCCTGGCCGCCGCCGGGTCATCCACGGCGCTGCGTCAGGCGCTCGTCGCTTATCACCGCCGCCGCCTGCGGCTGGTGCCCGCGATCGTCCGCAGCCTCCATGGCCTCAGTGACCGCGACCCGCGGCGTCCTGCGGAATAATCGGAAAATTCCGGCGTTATTTCCTTCGGGTTCTCTACCTGTGGTCGCACCGTTCGACTGTCACGGTGGGCGTGACCTGGAGAAGGAGACCGTCATGGAACGGATCGAAGACCACATCGAAGACGCCCTGATCGACCTGGGCGCCGTCGCCGTCGAAACGCAGGGCGGCAAGCTCAGCGACATCGAGGGCTTCGTCCAGCAGCCGGCCACCG
Organism: Caulobacter endophyticus; assembly: GCF_029543245.1. GTDB lineage: Bacteria > Pseudomonadota > Alphaproteobacteria > Caulobacterales > Caulobacteraceae > Caulobacter > Caulobacter endophyticus_A. The sequence continues at coordinate 233,441 of NZ_JARQWV010000004.1, read as the reverse complement.
GCATCAGCGACGACTGACGTCCCCGGCGCCCTTTCGGCCCGAGAGGGCGCCGCCTTCGCATTCCGGGAGACAAGTCATGGATACGCACGACAACACGGCTTCGGAAGTGATCGACCTTGGTGCGGTCGCCGACGTCACCGCTGGCATGATGGGCGTCAACATCGAGGGCTTTCAGCTCCAACCCGAGCTTGGCCTTTCCGACGCCTGAACCACTGCGGCGTCCCCGGGCTGGGGACGTCCGCTCGGAGACCGACATGGATCTCGTCGTTCCCGACCACCTCGCCTACTGCTTCGCGGCCGGTCGTCCCATTTTTCTCGACACGGTCCGCGCGCGCTACTTCACGATCCACGAAACCCTAGGGGAAGCGTTCAGCGCCGTCGTTCGGGATGGGCCGGGCGCTGGCCGCCCCGACCAGGTGGAGACCCTGATCCGCCGGGGACTGCTGACGCCCAACGGGCGTCGCGCGCCGCGTGCTCCTGTCATTCCAGCACGACGCGAGCTCGCCCACGCGCCTACGGGCCGCTCAAGCATGATTGACGCGATAGGCGTGGCCTCATCGATCTGGGGCACGAGCCGACGCCTCCGGCGCGAGCCGTTCGCCAAGATCCTGAGCCAGCTGCAAGCCAATCAGGAAGCCCTGCCCCGCTCGGAGGCCGATCGGGTTCCCGTCCTCGCCAGGCGCTTCCTGCGACACCGGGCCCTTGTCCCCGTGCGATCGGTCTGTCTCCTGGATTCGCTGGCGCTGCGCGGGTTCATGAGGCGGCGGGGCGGCCATGCCGATCTGGTTTTCGGCGTCATCGCCAGTCCGTTCGCCGCCCACTGCTGGCTCCAGTGCGAAGACCTGGTGCTCAACGATCGGCTGGAGCGGATCGAGGCCTTCACGCCGATCCTGGTGCTCTAGATGACGGCGAGCATTCTGATCCTTTGCGGCCCTGCCGAGCTGGTGCGCCAGCGCGAGAAGGTGGTTCTCGAACGGCGGAAAATGACGTCGCGCCTGGCGGGACACGACTTCGTGGTGATGAGCGACCGACCAGAATCCGTGCGGCTGCCGGACGACATGGGCCTGGTCTTCGGCGAGGTTTTCAGCCGCGCCGATTTTCGCCGGGCCAAGACCATCTCGCCCGACCTCGCCAAGGCGGTGTCGTCCAGCGCCGGCGCTGCGTTCGTGTCGGGGTTCTGGGGCGATTACCTTGCCGTGTTCGCCGATCCGGCCGGAGCCGCACACGTGATCCGCAGCCCATTTGGCGCCCTGTCGGCATATCGGCTCACGGTCGGAGCGGTAGACGTCATGTCCAACGATGTCGGGCTCCTCATCGATCTGGGCTGGCTGACACCACGGATCGACTGGTCGTTCGTGGCCCACTTCATGGCCTATCCGTTCAGGCGCGCGCGGCGGACTGGCTTCGAGGGCCTGGCCGAACTGCCGCCAGGCTCGGCGTTGACCTGGTCGTCGGGCCGTCCTGACGAACGTGCGCTCTGGTCGCCCGGGGACCATGTGGCCGACGACGGCGAGGAGGATCACTCGCAGGCGCTTGGGGACCTCGTGCGTCGCTGTGTCAGGGCTTGGGCGGACGGCCGTGACAAGGTCTTGCTGGAGTTGTCCGGCGGTCTGGATTCGTCGGTCCTGGCCGCCTGCCTTTGGGACGCCGACGTCGATGTCCGCTGCGTCAACATGGTGTCGCCGGCGCTTGATGGCGACGAACGCCTCTATGCCCGCGCCGTGGCCGAACGGCTGGGACTGGCGCTTGAGGAGATCGCTCTGGCGCCAGGCGACGTGGATCTGACAGTGGCGCCGAGCGTGCGCCGCCCGCGTCCGAGCGGCCATGCCCTGCTCGGGGCCTGGGATCTGACGCTCCAGGCGCGGGCCGTCGAGCTTGGGAGCGACGCCTTCGTCTCTGGCGGCGGCGGTGACAACGTCTTCTTCAAGACCCACTCGTCGACCCCCGCGGCCGATGCACTCCGGCGCGGGAAGCTGGGCGTCTGGATCCGCGCCGTGCAGGACCTCGCCCTGCTGCACGACTGCAGCCTATGGCGCGCTGGCAGCATGTCGGTCCAACGCGCCTTCGCCCCGGCGGCGCAGGCCTGGCGTTCGGACCTGCGGTTCCTGGCTCCACGTGTGGCCGGTACGCCCTTGGAACCTCACCCGTGGCTGGATGGCCCGCGCTTGCTGCCGGGGAAGGTTGAGCACCTCAAGCTGTTGATGAGCGCACACAACTATCTCGACGCCTTCGCGCGATCGGAGACGGCGCCCCTGCTCACGCCGCTGCTGTCTCAGCCCATCGTCGAGCTTTGCCTTTCCATTCCCAGTTGGGAGTGGATCCGCGGGGGCAGAGACAGGGCGGTCACCCGAGCGGCCTTCCGCCATGCCCTGCCGCCCTTGGTGACGGATCGCCGCACCAAGGGCAACCTGTCCGGTTTCGCGGGCCCAGCCTATGAGGCGGCGCGGGGAAAGCTCGCCAGCCACCTCCTTGGTGGGCGCCTGGATCAGGCGGGCCTTCTCGACAAGGCCGCGCTCACCGGCCTGCTGCGCGAAACCGGCCCCCCGAGAGGCTCGGACTATTTCCGGATCCTGCAGATCGCCGACGTCGAATCCTGGGCGCGCCGTTGGTCCTAGGTCTTGGCGCGATCCCGCATCGCGCGCCATCGGACATACTGCTCGGACTTGGCCGGATCGCTATCCTCGACGTCCAGCAGCCAGAACCGAAACCAGTCGAGATTGCGCTGATAGACCACCAGTTTGTGACGGGGCTGGACCTTTATGTGTGGTTCCTGCGCGAAGACGTACGCTTCGACGGGCGTGTTGCTGTTGGAGAGGCGGGCCAGAAGCTCGGGACCGACGCGATATTCTTGCTCGGACATCTGCATCAGGGTGGCCGCCCGGAGGCGATCGGTCTTCAGCGCCGGCGCCACCATTTTCCAACGCTCCGGGGTCTCGTCGGGCGCGCCCAGACCCCACGCCACGCGCATCGGGGCGTGGTTGTCGCGGCCGGCCACCCCATGGATCCAGTAGTAGGCCGGCTCGAGTTGGGGCGTGCTGATCGAGACCGCCGTGAGCAGGTCGGATTCGGTGGCGACCCACATGGTCACCTCGCTGCCGAAGCTCAGGCCGCCCATCCCGATCCGCCGAACGTCTATGCGGCCTTCGCCGTCCAGCCGGCCGAGGATGGCGCGAACGCCCGACAGGGCGACCCGGTAGTTGGCCACCGAGTCCTGCTTGTCGGTCGGCACGCTCGTCTTGTTGATGCACAGGGCGGCGATCCCCGCATCGGCCAGGGCGCGGAGAGGCCACTCGTCTCCCTCCCCGCCCAGCGCGAACCCCTGGCAGGTATAGTAGGTGATGAACAGCGGCGGCTTGCCGCCGCCGGTCACCGGGACCGCCGGAAAGAACACGCCGGTAAATTGGTTCCCTTGAGGATCACGCCAGGCCAGTCTCTGCGGCGCGACCCCCAGCAGAGCTCGCGAAGCGTTTGGCTCGGCGACGATTGTGGCGGCCCCCTCGTCGAGATCGATGGCCACCAGCCGCGGCGGATGCTGTGGCGTCGCCGAAACGCAGAACGCCAGGTCCTGGGTCAGGGCGCAGGGGGCGACGTCCCTCGGGTCGCCGCCCAAAACGCCGTCGCCCTTTGCGAGCAGGCGGACCTTGTCGCGGGCGACGTCCCAGACAAGGAGGCTTTGCCGATAGCCAGGCTCCACCCGCGTCAGGATGATCTGGTCCCTGCCGGGCCGCCAGACGCCGGCGCTGATCCTGGACCGGCAGAGGGGGGCGGAACAGACGATGGGCGCGGCTCCGGCCGAACGGCTTACGACCACCCTCGCCGAGCCGTCTCGCGCGCGGGTGATTGTCAGGCGACCGTAGCTGGATGTCGCGTCGAGCGCGGCAGGGCCCGAAAACAATGGAGCCCGCGTCTCTCCAGACGACAGTCCGCGGCTCGCGGCGGCGGCCGCGTCGATTTCCTGCACGGCTCGGCCGCCGGGGTCGGCCTCGTAGAACCTCGCGGGCGCGGCGCCCAGCAGACCGCGCCGTTGAAACCATTGGCCGGCAAGACGCTGGGCCGCGAACCGGCCGTTGACGTCGACCGCGTCGAACAGGTTCTGGGCCGGATCGACGGCGCCGTCGATCCGGACGCCGTGATCGTAGGCGTCGCGCTCGGCCTGCCGGATGGCTTCGCGGGTTGCGCGGACGCGCCAGGTCAGCGTGCCGCCCTTCAGGACGAACGCCTCGATATCGGCGGGATCCTGCGTCACCTGCTCGACGCGACGATCCGACGGGCGGGCTCTCCAGACCTGGACGCCCGTCTCGCTCACGGCCCTGAAATAGAGCCATTGTCCGTCGCTCGACCATTGCGGCGCTTCGGCGTCGGCCGGCCCGGCATCGGTCCAGACGGGCTCGCCGCCGTCGGCGAGCCTGGCCGGCGGGCGCGAACCGTCGGTGGGGGCGGCCCACCAGGACAGGCGCCGGCGGTTCTCCGCGATCGAGGCCTCCTCCTGGCGATAGGCCACCCAGCGCTGGTCGGGCGAGACCGAGACGCTAGAAAGCGTGGCCATCTCCACCATGTCGCGCAATGCCGGCGACGGCGGCGTCGCCGCAATCGCCAGCGCCATCAGAAACGTCACCATGACCGGGTCACCGTCAGGGCTGCCAGGCGGCCGATCGGCGAGGCGTTGTCCACATCGAAGCCGATGGCGCTCGACGGGGTGACGCTTTCGACGAACGGCGGGTCTTTGTCGAACAGATTGGTCACCGACAGAGCCAGCCGCAGGCCTTTCAAGAGGCCCGGGGTCGGCGGCAGGCGAACAGCGACATTGAGGTCGAGGGTGGTCCAGCTTGAAACGGACCTGTTGGGCGTCACCGTCTGATTGACGTAGCCGCCCGAATGGTTGAGCGCGGCGGCGAAATCCCATAGGCCGCGGGACCAGTTTGCCCGCCCTCGCAGACGTAGCTTCAGCGGATTGCCGACGCTGTCGGCCACGTCGACCGACGGCGCCCCGGCGGTGTATCGCTTGTCGACGCGGAAGGTGTAGGCGCCCGACACGCCCAAACCGATGCGCTCGCCGGCCAGGTCGCCCTGCCAGCCCGCATCGAAGTCGATCCCGTCCTGCACCATGGAGGACAGGTTCTGATTGCGGGCGTTGGCGATGATCTTGATGTCGCCGGCCGCGATGTTCGACGTGTTCGAGAGGTAGGGCGAGGCATAGTACTCGGCGATCTCCGCCGCCGTTGGAGCCTCGTTGAGCTGGCTGGCGTAGAGGTCGCGATTGATCAGCATGTTAAGGGCGTCGGCGTTCAGCGCGCCGATCCGGTCCCGGTAGTCGACGCGATAATAGGTGGCCGCGATGCGCACGCCGGGCGCCCCGGGCGGCTTCCACTCGACACCGGCAGTCCAGGTCTTGGCCCGTTCCGGGCCGATCCCCGGCGTATTGCCGAGCAGGAAGAGGACATTGGTCATGCCCGTCGGCGACCGGGGATCGACCACGGCATAGGGAAAGTACTGGATTTGCCCGGGGCCGATCCGCTGATCCTGGAAACTGGGCGCGCGGAATGAGGCGCCGTAGCTGCCCTTGACGGTCAGCCCTCCGAAGGTCGCCCAGTCGAACCCCACCTTGGGGTTCGTGGTGCGGCCAAAGTCGCTGTAGTCCTCGAGCCGCCCGGCCAGGGACAGCTCAAGGCGCCGTACGCCCGGCGTCTGCTGGCGCTCGCCGATCAGCGGCGCGCGAAGTTCGGCGTAGAGCGCCTCGATCTTGCGCGCGCCGGGGAAGGCTGTCTGGACCACGCGCTGATTGGCGGTTGTCTGATAGCTGGACGATGTCAGCCTGTAGCGCTCGCTGCGGTGCTCGTAGCCGACCGCGAGTTTCAGCGGCCCGCCCGGCAACTCGAGAAGGTCGCCGTCGCCCTTCAGGCCCGCCGTCCAGACGGTGTAGACGCCGTTGCTCTTGGACCAACCGCGGATCGACTCGATGGTGGAGGGATTTGTCGCCCGTGGTCCGCCGAACAGATTGTAGGCCGTGACTGGATTGGTGTCGGCGAGCGCGAGGCCGAGACGATAGGTGTTGACCATGTTCTGCAGGCCCATCGCGTCGTTCTGGCGGCCGTAGCCGCCGGAAGCCGTCAGCGACCAGGCGCCGATACGGCGCGTCAGTTCCGCGCCGGTGTTCACCGCGCGGACGTGGCCGCGGTCACGCTCTGCGCCGAGATCTTCGGCGAACCGATAGAGGACGCGGACCGGCAGGCGGGTTCCGAGCGGATCGACGTAGAACGGGTTGGTGACGGGGACCGAGACGGCGCTGGCCCAGACCGGAATGCCACGCAGGTCATAGCGGCGATCGGCGGCGAGCAGCCTGGCGGTGATCGTCGTGTCGGCGTCGATGTCGTAGCCGCCCGACACATAGAGCGACTGGCTGGTCTGGCGCGGCAGAATGTCGGTGCCCAGCCGCGCGTCCCGACGGTTGATCTGGTCCGGCGCCAGGCGCGCCGGGCCCAAGCCCGCCCCGTTCTGTCCGGCCGGGATCGCGAAGTAGCGCCCGCCCGCTACGATCGTGCCGGGGCTGGCATAGTTGGAGCGCCTGTCCAGGCCGCCGAACGGGCGAAGGTCTTCCCGGGCGTAGTCACGGTCTTCGGCCGCCAGGCGACCTCGACGCAAGGCCTCGTAGGCCAGGGTGACATTGCCTTGGTCCCACACCTTTCCGATGATCAGCGCGGCCTGGCCCTGGCTGAGATCGCCATCGGCGGAACCGAAGCGGAGGCGGGCCTCGCCCCCGTCCATCCGATCTCGCATGACCAGGTTGACGACGCCGGCCACCGCGTCCGAGCCATAGATCGCCGAGGCCCCGTCGGCGAGCACCTCGACCCGTTGCACCGCAGTGGACGGGATCAGGGAGAGGTCGGCGAAGCTCCCAGCAAGACCGCCCATGGCGGGACGATCGCCATTGATCAGCACAAGCGTCGAGGTGTTGCCCAGGCCCCTGAGGTTTACGCCCGTGCCATAGCCGCCATTGTACAGCGCGCCGTTGCGATTGCTCAGTGAAGCCGCGCCTTCCGAGGCTCCGCCGGCATAGTTCTGCGGCAGCGCCTGCAGGATCTCCTGGGTCGAGGCAAGGCCGCTGGCCTCGATGTCCTGGCGGCTGATGGCGATGATGTTGGCGCCGGCCGGTCCAGCGCCTCGGATCCGCGAGCCGGTGACGACGACCTCGGCGAGGCTTTCGGGCTCGTCACCGGCGCGGACCTCCCCCGGCGCGGTCTCGTCGGCGGGCTTGAGCACCAGCGTCGCGCCCACCCGGACGAGCTTGAGACCCGACCCGGAGAGCAGCGCCGCATAGGCCTGGTCGGCGGTGTAGCGGCCCGACAGCGCCGGGGCGGTCTTGCCCCGCACCAGCGGCGAGGCGACGACCACCTGGCGGCCGCTGATCCGGGCCGCCGCGCCGAGCGCCTCGCCCAGCGGCTGGGCGGGCAGGTCATAGGTCTGGTGCTCGGCCTGCAGGAGGGGCGGCGCGGCCAGGGCCGGCGCGGCGGCGGCCAGGACGAGACCGGCGACCGTGGCCATCAGGCCGCGGCGTAGAAGGGTGGTGTGGTGTTGCATGAAGCCCCCGGGCGGCGGACCGCGACGGTCGCGGTCGTTCCGGGTGGCTCTGACGAGGCCGCGCGGCGACCCCTCACAAAAAACTTCTCGGTCCGGCCGAAATCACGCCCCGCGGCGCGACAGCGCCAGGTCGCCGCCCGGGAGCTGGGTCACCGTCAGCGACAGGGCCGCGGCCAGGGCCCGGGCCAGGCCGTCGGGATCGGTGACCTTCAGGGCGCCGCTGACCTGCAGGGACCCCAGCGCGGGATCGGCCAGCCGGATCTTGCGGGCGCCGTAGCGATTGGCGTCGGTGAGAACTTCGGCGAGCGGGGTGTCCTGGTAGAGGCGAAGTCCCTGGGGCCACTGACGCTCGCGCCCGGCGGCCCGGGTCGGCGGGCCCAGGCGGTCGTCGGCGAGGATCAGCGCCTGTCCCGGCTGAAGGCGGGTGCGGCCCGAGATCAGGGGATGCCGGTCGCGCCGCGCCTCCAGGCTCCCGGAGAGGGCGGAGACCTCGACCGACCGCTCGCTGAGGCGCAGATCAAAGGCCGCGTCCTGGCCCATGACGCGCATGGCCCCGGCCTGGACATCGACCGGACCCCGGGCGTGGATGCGGGCGCGTCCGCGTTCGAGGACCAGGCGCGAGCGGCCGCGCTCGCTGGACGCCAGCAGCACGGTGTCAGCGTCGAGCACCACGGTGAGACCTGGCGCAGGAGACAGGCTGCGGATCTGGCCGGCCCCGGCGGCGAGCCGCTGCTGTGGCGGCTGATCGTCGGGAAGGATCGGCCAGGGCGATACGGTGACCAGGGCGATGGCCACAACGAGGCCGGCGGCGCTGGCCGCCCACCACGCCGCGGGCGGGGGGCCCCGACGCGAGGCGCTGGTGCGCAGGCGCAGGTCCGAGAGCTTGGAATGACCCAGGATCGCCGACTCCTCGTAGCGCCGGACCAGTCGGTCATAGGCCTCCTGGCGGCCGGGCGCGGCGCGCCAGGCGTCGAAGTCAGGGCGCGCGGTTTGTGCGCCAGGTCCGCGCATGCGCGCAAACCAGGCGGCCGCCTCACGGCGCAGATGCTCTTCTTCCCCCAAGGTCATGGCGTGATCCTAGGGCCGGCCGAGGCTGCGGTCGACGGCGGCGATCGCCTTCATCATGTGCTTTTCCACAGCGCTGACGCCGATCCCCAGGGCGGCGCCGATCTGGGCGTAGGACTGGCCGTCGACGCGATGGCGCAGATAGACCTCGCGCGTCTTGGGCTTGAGCTTGAGGACGGCGGCCTCGTGACGCTCGAGCAGCTGGCGCGCTTCGAGGGCCAGGTGGGGATCGCCGTCGCTCGTCGCATGCGCCTCGGGCTCAAGAACGGCGTGGCTGCGCTCGCGGCGACCCGAGACGCTCTTGGCCCGATCGCGCAGCAGGTTGCGGGCGATGCGGCCAAGATAGGCCTCCGGCTTCTGCAGGGCCTGCTTGCCTGCCGCATGGGTCAGGCGCAGGAAGGCCTCCTGGGCCAGGTCCTGGGCCTCCTCGGGACTGGTCCGCCGCGACAGGAACCGCAACAGGGCCGGCGCCTGGCGCCGGAACAGCGCGTCGAGCTTGCGGCGGGCGTCGGTCTGGGTCTCGCCCAGGACCGGGTCGATGGTCTTGAGGGTCATCGGCGCGGGCTCCCGCGCCGAGGGGGTCTGGCTCGAAGTCTGGTCTCTGCTGGCCCGGTCACGTCCGCCTCCAAGGAGAGGCGGCGGAAGCGGCAAAGCCGCGTTCCCGAGACACAAGCTTGAGTGTGGAGCGGCCGTCATCGACGGCGCCGCCGGCGCAGCACACCGGTCGCGCCGGGGCGGAGCCGAACGCGAAGCGGTTGGTTCAAGCGAGGTTCTCACGCCTCGACGCCGCGCTTTCAGCGACGTGGGACGAGTCTAGAACAGGGTTCGGCAAGATGGCAAGGCAAGGTCTTAGCCGCCTGCCGGATCGTCGCCTCGCAGGACGCCGCCTGCGTCAAGCAGGCTAGCCGATCCGGCTGAACGCGCTGCGGCTGTTGCGCGCCTTGGCGGCGGCCTTGGCCAGGACCGGCTTGAGATGTGCCGGCTCGGCCAGGGCCAGGCGCACGCAGGTCACCCCTCGCGCCCCCGCCCCGCCGGCCTGAGGCGAGAACACGCCGGGCGCCGCGGCCATGGCCGCCGCCTGGTCCTGGGGCGAAAGGCGCAGGACGGCGAAGGCCGGGTCGGGCGCGCCCAGGGTGGCGAACACCTTGTCGCCGACGAGGAATTCGATCGTCCCCAGGCGGGAGGCGACGCGGGCGTTGAGTTGGCTGAGCGCCAGCTGGCGGAAGTCGTCGGGGGTCATGGGTCGGCGTTCATGGCTGGGGTGGTAGGCCCGCTGATGCCACGACCCTTCCGAGGGCCCAAGGGTTTTACGCTGTTGGGCATGGGCTAGATGACCGGATCGCGCCAGTTGCTGCCCTTGATGCACCTCCAGGAACTGGACCTTCCGCCGCCATCTGACAGCGCGACGTTTCGCCAGGGGGAAATCACTGCGCGATCGAGAGAAGGGCCGTGCATCAGACCATCAAAAACTGTGGACAGCGATCCAGCGAAAACCAACCGGCAACCATCCTGCGCGAAAACCCCCGCATTGGATTGAGCCGAGAGGTTTGGTCATGGATTTTCAGGAACACGCACACAACCATCACCACATCCGCGAAGCGCTCGTCGCGGCTCTGAGCGAGCGACAACCGATCGATTTGGCCGCCTTGCGATCGGATCGTCACTGCCCCACCGGCTGCTGGATCCACGGCGAGGGCGCCCGGCGTTGGGCCGGCAACCATGCCTTCCTAGGCTTGCTGGAAAACCATCGGGCCTTCCACCAGCAGGCGGGTTTGGTTGCCGACCAAATCAATCGCGGGCAATGGTCCGAGGCTCAGAAATCGCTCCGCGATGGGTCGCCCTTCGCCTTGGCGCTTTCAGACCTTGCCGCCGCCCTAAGGCGAATGCGGGCGACGGCTGAGTCGCTTGCGGCCTAGCTAAGCGCGCAGTGCCAAGCCCGCTTCCGTGTCCGCCGCGTGAGGCGGAAACAGGAACCGGCCGGCGCGCGCGCCATCGCGCAGGCGAATCTCCAAGACCACAGGCTCGCCGGCGTCCGCCAGGCGATGCGCCCAGTCACGCGCGGCCTGCTCGGCCCGGGCGCCGGTGGTGAACTGCAGGGGACTGTCGCGGAAGTCGCCGCGAACGATCCAGCCGTCGCTCGACGGCTCGACAAAGATGAAACAAGGCATGGTCATAACGCAAAGCAGCGAGCGGAGCGAAGTGGCGGCCGACCATCGGCTGGCCGGCCGCCCGCCCCAACTCAAGAGAACAGGTCGCGGTCCAGGCGGCGCAGCGCGGACAGGACCTCGCTGAGCGGCACAGGCGCGGGCGTTCCCAAGAGCCATCTCTGACTGGGCCGATGCTCGACCGCGCTCGCATCGGAAGCCCAGGCCGCCAGGATTTCGCGCTTTTCGGCGAGATCGAGATCCTGATCCTTCAGCACCTCCAAGGGGTGGAGGAAGCCGACCGCCGGCCGAACGGGCCATGGCCGAGCCCGATCTTTCGCATGGGTATGCGTGCGCATGGCCAGCTCCTTACGCGGCCTTGCGCGTCTTGGCCGGCTTGAGCTCCAGCGCCTGCTGGCGCGCGCCGACCCCGATCGCAATCTGCTTGGGCTTCAAGGCCTCGGGCACCTCGCGGACCAGATCGATCGACAAGACGCCATGGGCATGGACGGCGTCCTTGACCACGACATAGTCGGCCAGCTCGAACCGGCGCTCGAACGCGCGGTGGGCCAGGCCCTGGTGAAGGAAGGTTCGCGCGCCCTGGTCTTCGTTCGCCGCCCTTCGGCCCTTGATCACCAGGAGGTTCGGCTGGGCCACGACCTCGAGATCCTTCGGCGCGAAGCCCGCGACCGCCAGCGAAATGCGGTAGGCGGTCTCGCCGGTTTTCTCGATGTCGAACGGAGGATAGCTGGCGCTCGCCTCGGTGCGGAGCGCGGTCTCGACGAGATCGACCATGCGATCCACACCGATCATGGAGCTGTAGAGAGGGCTGAAATCAAAAACAGTGCTCATTTCCATCTCCTCGAAAGCAAGTTGGACATGAGGGGCGCCGAGCCACGCGCTATGCGCCCCAGGGCCAGGCCCTGTCGGCGCCCGGCAAGCAGGCGATGAATTAGGACACGGCCGAAACGCGTCAAGACGCTCGCATCAGAAATTTTTCGATCCGTGAACCAAGGTGTCACCGGGCCCAAAGCCAAGGCGGAGCCGAGCCACCGCGCATGGCTTGCCGGGGGCTAATGCAGCGAGATCACGCCATTGACGGCTCGCCACTCCGACGGACCGATCAATCGATGGTGGGCGACCTGGACCGAGTGCAGCGCGGCTTCGATCTCGCGCCGCCAATGGTCGAGAAAGGCCTGCAGCATGGGAAAGCGCGGAGCAAGGTCGTATTCCTGCCAGACGTAGAGCTGAAGCACGGCCGGATAGTCGAGCCGATAGTAGTGGATTTGGGCGGTCGCCAGGCCGTAGCCGTCGAGCTGCTTGAGAAAATCCCTGTCCATGGGCGGCGTCCTCAGGCGATAGCGACCAGGCGCTTGGCGTTAGAGACACGGGCGCGGGGCAAATCGAACCTCCTGTTCTTTGATCCTTTCCCGTCAGCGAACGCCGATCTGGCGCATTCGCGTGCGCTGATTTTTTGGCCCAGGCGCTGGAAGCGTCAAGCCGTCAGGGACCATCGCAAACGGCCGCCAGGGGCGGATCCAACCCCGTCGAAAAATTTTCACCGCGGGCTCTTGAAGCCTCTTCGGCGCCGCCTAGCTTGACGTCCGTCCGCTAGGTGCGAGCCCGGTGGACCCATCACATTCTGTTTTGCATCTGGAGGTTATGCATGCATTTCCGCCCCTTGCACGACCGTGTGGTCGTCCGCCGCATCGAGGCCGAGGAGAAGACCTCGGGCGGCATCATCATCCCCGACACCGCCAAGGAAAAGCCCCAGCAGGGCCAGGTGGTCGCCGTCGGCCCCGGCGCCCGCGATGACGCCGGCAAGCTGGTCGCGCTGGACCTCAAGGCCGGCGATCGCGTCCTGTTCGGCAAGTGGTCCGGCACGGAGATCAAGATCGATGGCGAGGACCTGCTAATCATGAAGGAGAGCGATATCCTCGGCGTTCTGGAGACGGAGGCGACGCTCAAGAAGGCCGCCTAATTCGCCATCCCATTTCCGTCCACTGACAGCCCAACCGAGAGGAGTAGGAACCATGGCTGCCAAGGAAGTAAAGTTCTCATCCGACGCGCGCGACCGCATGATGCGTGGCGTCGACATCCTGGCCGATGCGGTCAAGGTCACCCTGGGCCCCAAGGGCCGCAACGTCGTCATCGACAAGAGTTTCGGCGCCCCGCGCATCACCAAGGACGGCGTCAGCGTCGCCAAGGAAATCGAACTGAAGGACAAGTTCGAGAACATGGGCGCGCAAATGCTGCGCGAGGTGGCCTCCAAAACCAACGATCTGGCCGGCGACGGCACCACGACCGCCACTGTGCTGGCCCAAGCCATCGTCCGTGAAGGCTCCAAGGCCGTGGCGGCCGGCATGAACCCGATGGATCTCAAGCGCGGCATCGACCTGGGGGTCGGCGCCGTGGTGGCCGATCTCAAGAGCCACGCGCGCAAGATCAGCGCCAACACCGAGATCGCCCAGGTCGGGACCATCTCGGCCAATGGCGATGAGGAGATCGGCCGCATCTTGGCCGAGGCTATGGAAAAGGTCGGCAACGAGGGCGTGATCACGGTCGAGGAAGCCAAGAGCCTGGCCACCGAGCTGGAGGTGGTGGAAGGCATGCAGTTCGACCGCGGCTATATCAGCCCGTATTTCGTGACCAACAACGACAAGCTCCGCGTCGAGCTCGACGACCCGTACATTCTGATCCACGAGAAGAAGCTCTCGAACCTGGCCGCGCTTGTGCCGCTACTGGAGAAGGTCGTGCAGTCCGGCCGCCCGCTGCTGATCATCGCCGAGGACGTCGAGGGCGAGGCCCTGGCCACCCTGGTGGTCAACAAGCTGCGCGGCGGCCTGAAAGTCGCGGCCGTCAAGGCTCCGGGCTTTGGCGATCGCCGCAAGGCCATGCTCGAGGACATCGCGGTGCTGACCGCCGGCAATGTGGTCTCCGAGGAGCTGGGAACCAAGCTGGAGAACATCACCGTCGAGATGCTCGGCCGGGCCAAGAAGGTCACGATCGACAAGGACAACACCACCATCGTCGACGGGGCGGGCCAGCGCGGCGAGATCGATGCTCGCGTCGCCCAGATTCGCAGGCAGATCGAGGACACCACCTCCGACTACGACCGCGAGAAGCTGCAGGAACGCCTGGCCAAGCTCGCCGGCGGCGTGGCCGTGGTGCGCGTCGGCGGGGCGACCGAGGTCGAGGTCAAGGAAAAGAAGGACCGCGTCGACGACGCCCTGCACGCCACCCGCGCGGCCGTCGAGGAAGGCATCCTGCCCGGCGGGGGCGTGGCCCTGCTGCGCGCCCTAAAGGCCCTGGACGGCGTCAAGCCGGCCAATGACGATCAGAAGGCTGGTCTCGATATCGTGCGCCGCGCCCTGCAGGCCCCAGCCCGCCAGATCGTCGCCAATGCCGGCGAGGACGCCTCGTACGTCGTCGGCAAACTCCTGGAGAAGACCGACTACAGCTGGGGCTTCAACGCCGCGACCGGCGAGTACCAGGACCTGGTGAAGGCCGGGGTCATCGACCCGGCCAAGGTGGTGCGCACGGCCCTGCAGGACGCCGCCTCGGTCGCCTCGCTGCTGATCACCACCGAGGCCTTGATTGCCGAGGCGCCCAAGGACGTCGCGCCGGCTCCGGTTCCGGCGATGGAATACTGATCATCGCGCCTAGCGGACGCTAACTTCGAGGGGCCTTCGGGCCCCTCTTTCTTTGGTTGAAGTCCGCTACTCCAAAGCGTCAGGGGCCAACCGCTTGACGGTCCTGCCAGCGCCATTTGCGGACATTGCGTCGGCACCAAGAACACGACGCTCTTGGGCCCGGCGCGCCAATAGCCGACTTTGGATCACCTCCGAGAACACGACTTCGGCGCTCAGGTGGCGCACGCGCCTCGGGCCGAGAGCATCCAATCGCGCCGCGCGCCAAACTTCCTCTGTAGATGTCATCAAATAAGCCGGTCGTTTCTCAGGCCCGATGCGATGCGGCAGATCGTCGCTAGAAATCTTCACGTTCGTGTCGGGGGTTTCCCGCATAGCGCGAAATCAGGTCAATATTCTCCATCATCAAATTCTCTGAACAGAAAATAGCTACCTTTAATTGAGAACAAGCAACCCAAATCGGGCTCGATTTTCTAAGACCGCGACAAATCACGCCTTCGAATTTTACCGTTCGTTGACCCCAGTTCGCTTCCTTTGCGCGAAAGCTTGACCTCGGAGGAAGCGCGGTGATTGGGTTACGCAATCGTTTGAATGGCAATCCGGCCCATACCTTGGCGGCGCTGGATCGTTCACTCGCCACGATCGAATTCGACCTGTCGGGCAAGATCCTGTCCGCCAACGCCAACTTCTGCGACGCCATGGGCTATGGGCTCTCCGAGATCGTCGGCAAGCACCACAGCCTATTCGTCGAGCCTGAGTATGCAGCGAGTCAAGACTACCGCGACTTCTGGTCCAAGCTCGGCCAAGGCGAGTTCGATGCGCGTGAATATCTGCGCATCGGCAAGGGCGGTCGCGAGGTCTGGATCCAGGCCTCCTACAATCCTGTCCGCAACGGCTCGGGCAAGGTTGAGCGCGTGGTGAAGGTCGCCACCGTAATCACGGACCAGAAGCTGCGTAACGCGGATTTTGAAGCCAAGCTCACCGCCATCAGCCGCGCTCAGGCGATCATCGAATTCTCCACCGACGGCTTGGTTCTGGACACCAATCAGAACTTCCTCGACGCGCTGGGCTACAGCCTCTCGGAGATCAAAGGGCAACACCACCGGATGTTCGTCGACAAGACCTACGCCGGCTCGCCCGAATACGCTGACTTCTGGCGTAAGTTGAACGCGGGCGAATATGTCGCCGCCGAGTTTAAGCGTGTCGGCAAGGGCGGCCAGGAGGTCTGGATCCAGGCCTCTTACAACCCCGTGTTCGGGCCTAGGGGCCGCGTCGAGAAGATCGTGAAATTCGCCACGGTGGTGACCGGGCGGGTCGACGCCGTCAACCAGATCGCCGCCGCCCTTGAGCGCTTGGCGGCTAACGACCTGACCTGCCGGCTCGACCAGCCGATCGATCCGCAGTTCCAGAAACTGCGCGACGATCTCAACCGCGCCCTGGCCGCCCTCGACGAGACCATGAGTTCGGTGACCACGGCCACCGGCAGCGTCGGCGCTGGCGCCGACGAGATCTCTATAGCCTCGGACGACCTCTCCCGCCGCACCGAGCAACAGGCCGCCAGCCTCGAGGAGACCGCCGCCGCGCTCGACGAGATCACCGCCACGGTCAATCGCAGCGCTGAGGGCGCCCGGCAGGCTTCGGCAGCGGCATCCAGCGCCCGGGCAGACGCCGCTCGTTCGGGCGAGATCGTTGGCGACGCCGTGGCCGCCATGGGCGAGATAGAGAAGTCGTCGGGCCAGATCACCAGCATCATCGGCGTCATCGACGAAATCGCCTTCCAGACCAATCTGTTGGCTCTCAACGCTGGCGTCGAGGCCGCCCGCGCTGGGGAGGCTGGTCGCGGCTTCGCGGTTGTCGCCCAGGAAGTCCGTGCTCTGGCCCAACGCTCAGCCGAGGCGGCCAAGGAGATCAAGACCCTGATCGCCAATAGCGGCTCGCAGGTCGAACGCGGCGTGAAGCTGGTCGGCGAAACCGGCCGCGCGCTCGGCGAAATCGTCGAGAAGGTTGGCCAGATCGACGGCCTGATCTCCGAGATTGCCCAGTCTTCCAAGGAACAGGCGACCGGCCTCAACGAGGTCAATGTCGCGGTCAATCAGATGGATCAGGTCACCCAGCAAAATGCGGCCATGGTCGAGGAGGCCACCGCCGCGTCCGCCAGCCTGAAGTTCGAAGCAGGCGAGCTTCGCCAGATGGTCGGACGGTTCAGAATCAGCGCGGTCACGGCGACAAGCGCCGCGTCCAGCCCGCCTCGCGAGCGTCCCGGCGCGATCAAAAAGACGCGCCCAATGACCCGCGGCCCGATGCTGGTCCGGGGCTCAGCGGCGCCGACGCTCGATAGCTGGGAAGAGTTCTGAGTCAGGCCCACATTGGAGCGAGCGCATGACCGCTGACGAATCCACATTGCTGATGAGCGACTATCAGTCTGGCGTTACCGCGGCCCTGATCGGCATCCTCATCGCGCTGGGCGTGATGTCGCGAGAGGAGTTCGCCGGAGCGTTCGATCGTCTCGAGCACGCGCGACGATGGGCGCCTTCGCGGCCTGTTCCGCCCCCTGATCGACAACCTTTTCGTGCGACGATCGCCCCCAGCTCGTCATCGAGGCCTCGGTCGTCGTCCGACGCGCGCCAGAAGCTGACGTTGGCACGCCTCCAGACACTAGCCGTCGCCGCAGTCCCCATAGCTGTGGAGGGTCGAACCTAAGTTCGGAGAGCGGCCGACACGCCACGTAGGCCGCGAAGACCGTCAGCACAGCAAGGCTGGTGGCACATTGACAGGCCCTAACGACGCGGATCGCGAAGCCGGCTCTTCGCGAGGGAAACCACGTTGGCGTTGTCCGTCCATTCGCCCAGTACGGCCTGAACCTTCCGAGCCAATTCATCGCCGACGAAGGGCTTCTGTACGACAGATTGGCCGCCGACTTCACGTAGGGCCGCCAGGTCGGCATAGCCGGTGACGTACATGCAAGGCAGGTTCGGGCGCATGGCGCGAGCCCGGGTTGCCGTCTCCAGGCCACTCATGCCCGGCATCGCGTAGTCGACTAGCAGCAGATCAATGTCGGCGCGGTCGGCCAGCATCGACAGAGCTGAGGCCCCGCTACCCGCTTCCAAAATGCCGTAGCCGAGCTCGCGCAGCAGAGAGACGGTGATTTCCCGCACCGCGCTGTCGTCGTCGACGACCAGGATGGTGGTGTTGGCCGCAACCGCGGCGAGGGGCTCCAGGCGTCCCGGCGCGGCGCTGAGTTCATCGGCCGCGGCGCGCGGGAGGTATACCTTCACCGAGGTCCCCTCCCCCAACTTGGTCTCGATGCGAACCCCGCCGCCCGATTGCTTGGCGAAGCCAAACACCTGGGCGAGACCCAGGCCCGAGCCCTTGCCCACGGCTTTCGTGGTGAAGAAAGGCTCGAAGGCCTTGGCCAGAACCTCGTCAGGCATGCCAGGGCCCGTGTCGCTGACGGAGAGCTCGACATAGTCGCCGGGCACGGGTTCCTCGGGCCGGGTTGGCGTCTCGCTGATCGCCACATTGCGGGTCTCAAGGGTCAGGCCGCCGCCGACCTCCATCGCGTCGCGAGAATTGATCGCCAAGTTGAGGATGATCATCTCGATTTGGGTCGGGTCGACAAGGGCGGCCCAGAGCGCGGGCTGCAGCACCGTCTCGATGCGAATGCTGCCCCCCATCGTGCTCTGCAGCAGCTCGCGCATCCCGCTCACCGCCTCGTTGAGATTCAGCGCTTTGGGTGCGAGCTTCTGTTTGCGCGAGAAGGCCAGAAGCTGCGCGGTCAAGCTCGCCCCGCGCTCGGCCGCCGAGCGCATATGTTGGATCCGCCGCGCGATGGCGGGATCGGCGCGCAGGTCGGTTATCGCACGTTCGACGAAGGTGATATTGCCCAGGATTACTGTCAGCAGGTTGTTGAAGTCGTGCGCGACGCCCGAGGTCAGTTGACCGACGGCCTCTAGGCGCTGCATCTGCTGGAGGGTCTGCTCGATCTGCTGGCGCTCGTCGATCTGGGCGCGCAAGCGATCATTGGTCATGACCAGGGCGTCGGCCGACAGCTTCTCCTCGGTGATGTCGCGTCCGACGACATAGAAGGCGTCGCGCTCGGGCGTCACGGTCCAGGCGATACAGCGCCAAGTCCCGTCGGCGTGACGAACTCGCGCGTCGAAGCGATCGAACCCGCCACCGGCAAGACCCGCGAAGGTCTGGCGGGCCATCTCTAGATCGTCTGCGTGTAGGATATCGGACAGTTGCATGGCCAAGAGGCCGCCGGCCGCATGCCCCAGATGCGCCGTCCAAGCAGGATTGATCTGCTTGAAGCGGCCGCGCGGATCCAGGACCGCGAAGAGATCGCGGCTGAGCCGCCAGATGCGGTCGCGCTCGGCGGTGCGCGCTTCGACCTCGGCCTCCAACCGCTCGTTCAGGCGCTCCAGCGCCGCATGAGCGCGCCGCTGCTCGGTGACGTCGCTGGCCACGCCGGCGAAACGCAAGCAGACGCCAGCCTCAAACACCGCCTGACCGTGCAGCGCGATCATCCGCTCGCGACCGTCGGCCCCGTCGATCGCCACCTCCTGCGTGAAAACGCCCTCTCCCTCATGCCCCGCTCGCGTGGCCCGGCGGGCGGCGGCCCGCAGCTTCAGACGGTCATTGGGCCAGCACAGGCTCATCAGTTGGCCAAGATTTACATCGGCATTCTCGGCCAGGCCGCAGAGCGCCTTGCATCGAGCGTCGATGGACAGCAGGCCGGTGCGTCTGTCGAAGCTCCAGACACCAAGACCTGCGCCCTCGATCGCCAGGCGGTGGTTAAGTTCGCTGCGCGCCAGGGCCTCTTCGGCCCAGCGGCGCTCATTTCGTTGGCGCGCCTCGGTCAGGGCCCTTTCGACGGCGGTGCCCAGGCGCGTTAGGTTGCGCTTGAGGACGTAGTCAGTAGCGCCACGCTTGATCGCGGCGGTGGCGAACTCTTCGCCAACCACACCGGAGACGAAGACAAACGGCGTGTCCGGAGCCAGAGCCTTGGCAATGGTCAGCGCCGACAGGCCATCGAAATCCGGCAAGGCGTAGTCGGCGAGGATGATCTCGCACTCGCCGCTCTCGATGGCGGCGACGAAGCTCTTTCGGTCAACGGCGCGCCGTATCGTGCAGACCAAGCCCGCCTTGGCCAGATGGCCCTCGACGAGTTCGGCGTCGATATCGCTGTCTTCCAGAAGGAGCGCGCAGAGCGCGCGGACCGAGCTACCGTCCATCGGCGGGGCCGGAACGTGGCGGTGGCTCGTTGAGGATCGCCCAGAACATGCCTAGGGACTCGATGGCCTCGAAGAAGGCGTTGAAGTCGACCGGCTTGACCACGAAGGCGTTGACCCCTTGCTCGTAGCTTTTGACAAGATCGCGCTCCTCGCGCGAAGACGTCAGCATAACAACCGGAATCTGGCGGAAGTTGCTGTCGCTTTTGAGCTTCTCCAACACTTCGAGGCCATCGATTTTCGGCAGCTTCAGGTCGAGTAGGATGACGGCCGGGTCGCCGGCCGGGCGATCGGCATAGTCGCCGCGCGCATAGACATAGTCGAGCGCCTCGGCACCGTCGCGGGTGGTGATGATCTCGTTAGCCAGCTGGCACTTGGCCAGAGCCGCCAAGGTCAGTTCCAGGTCGCGCGGATTGTCCTCCACCAGGAGGATGGGTCGCAGGTCAGCCACGTCTCGTCAGTGTCCTTCGTCGTCTTTCCGTGGGGCTTTGGGCAGGGTGAACAATAGCGTGGCCCCTTGCCCAAGCTTGCCATAGGCCTCGATGGTTCCATGGTGGCGGTCGATGATCCGCTTGGAGAGCGCCAAACCTATGCCGGTGCCCTCGAAGTCCTCGATCCGGTGCAGGCGTTGAAAGACGCCAAACAGCTTGCCGACGTAAGCCATGTCGAAGCCGACGCCGTTGTCGCGCACCCAATAGGCCGTCGTGTCGCCGCGATCCTCGCCGGCGATGGCGATCACGGCCTCCTCGCGCGGGCGGGTGTATTTGAGGGCGTTGTCGACCAAGTTCATCATCACCTGGCGCAGCAGGCCCGCATCGCCGAAGGCCGGCGGCAGGTTACCGATCTCCCAGCGCACGACACGCCCCTCGATCTCAGTTTCCAGCGCGCGACGGGTCTCCTCGGCCAGCTTGCGCATATCGACTGGCGCGCGAGTGACCTGCGATCGGCCCAGTTGCGAAAAGGCCAGAAGATCATCGACCAGGCGTCCTGCGGTGAGAGCTGAATCGACGATGGTCTGGATGTAATGGCGTGACTTGTCGTCGAGGTTTGATTCCTTGGTCTTCAGGAGTTCAGCATAGCCGACGATGTGCCGGAACGGCGCGCGGAGATCGTGGCTGATCGAGTAGGAGAAGGCCTCCAGCTCCTTGTTGCTGCGCTCCAGTTCGGCGGTCAGTTCAGCGCGCTCCTCGGCTCGCCGCAGCACGAAGTTCTGGATGGCGTTGCGAAAATCGGCGGCCGTCTCGGTCTCGACGTCTGTCCAGGGGAGGCTGCGCAGGCGCACCTGCTGCTTCCAAGCCTCGAACGACTTTCGCGGATGCAGGACGCCGGTTTCGATCGCTGGCTTGGTCGGATCGCCGCTCCAGGTGACCGTGCGGATCACCTCCGGCCGGAACCAGAGGATATAGTCGGGGTGCAACTGGGAGATCGAGATCGCCAGGACGCCGCTGGCGTCGGGCGCGAAGACCTCGCCCGGTGGCCACAGGCTGCTCAGCGCGTCCGTGGTGAAGACCGCATCGCCGCGCGCCTTCAACCAGGCTGTCAGCAGCTCGATCTCCGGGACTGAGGGGGCCTGGCCCACCACGGACACCACGCCGTCCACGACAAGCGCCGCGCCCTGGGCATGGACCAGATCGAGCCAGAGATCCGGGTTCTGGACAAGGCCGACCTGGAAATCCTGGGCCGGCGCCAGCCGGCTGAGCAGCGCAGTCTCGGTGCGCTTGGCGGCCACATGGTCCGCGGCCAGCTGAGCGCGCACGCGCGCGGCGATCTGCAGGGAGACGATCTGGCCCAGGAAGTCGCAGGCCGTCCGGACCTGCGGATTAACCAGATGGGGTTGGGCGCTGTGGCCCGAAATCAGCCCCCAAAGCTCGCCATCGACCAGGATCGAGATCGACATGGACGCCAAGGTGCCCATGTTGCGCATGTACTGAAGATGGATGGGCGAGACGCTGCGTAGCGCCGCGCCGGAAAGGTCGAGCGCTTGGCCATCGATCGGATTGAGCGCCGGCTCGATCGGTGACGGCGTGTAGTTGGCGTCAGGGATGAGGCGCAGGCGGTTGAGGCGATAAAGCGCGCGCGCCTGGGCGGGAATGTCAGAGGCTGGAAAGCGAAGATCTAGATAGGACGGCAGGACGCCATCGCCGTCTTCCGCGATGACGGTTCCGACTCCTTCGGTGTCGAAGCTGTAGAGCATCACCCGATTAAAGCCCGTCAGGGCGCGCACCTCGCGCACGGCCGCCTCGGCAATGGCCCGTACCTCGCGCGCATCCTCGGTGGCGGCCACGAACCTTCGCAGGCGCGGATAGAGCGCCTCGAGCGTCTCACCTTCACTGGCGGGCGGCGCTTCGAATTCTACGATGATGCCTTGCTCGCCCTGATGCGCCGCGACCTGCTGAGGACCAGAGGTCAAGGTTATTGTTCGCAGGAACAAAGGCTCATTGCTCGCGCGCCAAGCTTCCAGGTCAGCCGCAAGGGCCCCGCTTGGGTCCAAGTCGCTCAAGCCTGTTGCAGGCGAGGACAATCGCAGGACGGTCGGCAGGTTCGCGCTGGACTGCAGGATCGCGCCCGTCACGGGCTCGACGACAACCAAGGCCCCATGGGGCTGGACGCCACCGGGAATACGGATGGGTTCAGCGGCGCAAGCGTCCAGATCCGGGATCTGCGTCAAGCTCATCGCCAAGCAACCAAATGGCGCGTGGTCGAGAACCCAGGCTGGAAGTCTTGAACAGAACCTAGTCTTTCCAAGGCCGGACCATCCCCCTGCGACAACTTGTCCAGTCAGCCGTATGAGCGCGGCTCGACCGATGCAAGCTTGGCAATTGCAGATTCAACCCTGCCGGTCGAGCGGACCGGCCGGCTTCCGCCGAGCATTAACGTCGGCCGACTTCTTGCGCCCCGGGGGAACCTCACGCTCAGCCCGAGAACTGTGTCCGTTCCCCGGCCAATACCACGGTCCTATCTCGCCGACCTGGCAGCGCCATAAGCGGAAATTGGTCCACCTTCAAAAAGGCGACCTTGCGCCTACCCCGCAGCCATCCCCTCGCCGTCATGCCGACGCATATCGATGCCGGCGAAGAGCAGCCAGAGCCCGGCCAAGAGCTCGAACGCGGCGCCCGGCAGGAATGCGATCATCACCCATTGCTTCAAGAGCGGGAACAGGATCACGGCTGCGCCAATCGCGATCATCAGCACGTAGGTGAAGACGCCCCAGGCGGCCAGCCAGTGCGGGATCAGGCGCGTACGGTAGAACAGCCAGAAGTAAATTGCCCCGCCGACGCCCATGACCGTCATCAAGAAGTAGAGCCCCGAGCCGTGGACGTGCTTGAAGAGCATCATCAGCCCTTGCCGGTCCGCATCCGTCAGGCCGCCGGCCAGGTCATCTCGCGTCAGGGCAGCGAATGCGGCGTATTTCAAAAGTAGGAAGCACGCGCCCATCGCGCCCTCGATCAGGCGGCAGCTCGCCGCCAGAAAGGCGAGGTTGCGGTCGACCTCACGCAGCACGCCGTACATCGCCGCGGCCGACAGGACGACGAAAATGTAGAGCGCCATTTCAGCGACGAGGCCGGTGCGGAAGAAGAAGTCGGTCTTCGCACTGACACCCGCCTTGAAGATCTGCCCCGCCGGACCGAACGAGATGTAGAGCCCCAGCGCGACGTAGGCGACGTAGGAAAGTCCGGCAAAGCGCGCCATGGCTTGGGGTCGGTATTTGGTCTCGAACTGCATGCCTGCCTCATTCAATGCTTGAGCACCGAGGCTATGGAGGAGTACCGCGCCCATTTCGTCCAAACGGGCCCGTCAGGACATGTGTTGGGTCGAAAACTCGCTAGGCCTGGGTGCCCTCGCCCTGCGGCTGCGGGCCCGCCTTGCGAAAGGCGTGCGGCGAGGCGCCGAGATGTTTCTTGAACGCGGCATGGAAGGTCGAGCGCGAATTGAAGCCGACCTCGTAGGCTATGCTCAGGACCGAGCAATCGCCGGCGCGCAGCAGAGCGCACGCATCGTCGATCCGTCGCCGGTTCACGAACTCGAAGAAGTTGACCCCGAGATGCTTGTTCAGCGTCTCGGACACATAGTTCTCCGAGACGCCGATATGCGCCGAGAGCGTGTGCAGCGACAGGTTCGGATCGACGTGCAGGCGGTCCTGCGCCAGCGCCCGGTCGAGCTTGGCGCCAATCCGCGCCATTTGCTCACGGCTCAATGCCGAGCGCGCATAGCCCTCCGATGCAGCGTTTGTGGCGGCTGCCGGCGCTTCGTAGAGCGATGGCTGGTTCACGCCACTAAGGGCGATGAAGCCAATCCAGGCCAGTTCGAGGTAAATTGTCAGCGTCGGATACCAAGGCGGGCGCAGGCGCCAGATGGCGAAGAAGTCTCCGACGACGATCCAGGCCCAGCCCACCACCAGCACCAGCAGAACATGGGCCAGCCAGTTCAGCGCGAGATCGTCGATGTTCGAGAACGCATCGCGGATCCGCACGCCGTGAGCGCGCAAAAGATTGAGGCTGAGGACAAGATAGGTGATCGCCACGCCAAGGAAGGCGACGAAGGAAATCTTGCACAGCAGGGCGACATAGCCCCCTTGCGGCGAAGCGGTCAGATCGCCGGCGATCATCTCCGCCTTGACCCGTGCATCCTGCAGATAGACCGGCGCCATTGCCGCCACGAAGGCGCAGGGCCAGAGCGCGGCCCAAAGGTCGCGCCGGTCCAGCCAGCGCGGCGCCGGGGAGGTCATTGCTCGCGCATAGAAGAAGATCGCCGGCGGCAGCAAGAAGCGCGCGAACACCATCACGCCCGATATATGCGGCGCCGCAAGATAGAAGCCGCTCTCCAGCAGCAAAGCGTCCAGCTTGAAGGCGCCGTAGATGACGAGAAAGCCTGCCAGCAGAACAACCTGATCGCGCCGCTTCGTCCGCCGCCCCAGCAGCAAATGCACAGCGAACGCAATCACCGCCACGGTCATCGACAGCCCGACGACCTTGAGCATCTGGTAGCTATCGTCCAACACATCGGCCCCCTTGCCCGCCTTGGGACCCTAGCGTCGTTCGACTACGCGGCAATGCTCACCTTCCGGCCGTCAGACCGGCGCAGAAGATGGCGACCAAGGTTTCAACGCCCTGCTCCGCTTCCTCTCTGGTCGAGGCCTGTTCTAGGACCCCGTTGACAGACTGGATAAGTAAACGTGCGAGCCGCGCCTCGTCCTGGGCTTCGAGCCTGGCCTCAGCGAGCACGCCAGCGACGACCGCTTCGAACCGATCGTTCGCTGCGAGGACGGAGCCGCCGCAGATTCTGTTTTTCTCGCTTATCAGTTCTCGACCGTGTTCAGTGGCGCGAAGCAAGTCGTAGACCCATCCGACGCGCGCGCTGATGATCGCCTGCAAGCGCTCATCCCACGTCCCCGTTGTCGAGATGGCGGCGACGACCGCAGCAAGGACACGCTCGTTGATCCGACCGCTCAAGGCGCGGAACACATCGACCTTTGTGGGAAAGGCGCTGTAGAGCGACGTTCGCGAGACGCCAGCCGACTGAGCGATGTCGGACATAGATGTCTTGGCAAGGCCATGCCGGGTGAACTCGCGCAGAGCGCCGTCCAGTATGGCGTCGGTGGTGGTCTGCGTGGTGGCCATGCAGCAAGTTGACAGATTGAACCAAATTTGTCCAGATCGCTCAATGAGCCAGAAAACCCCGATCCCGCTCGCCGACCAAGTCATCGAGATCGCCCGCCCGGCGGACGAGGTCTTCGCCTTCGTTGCGAACCATGAGAACTACGCCCGCTGGTATCCTGGGGCCCTGAAGGTCGTCGCCCTGGACGACCTGCCGCACGGCGCGCCGGGAAAGGCCTATGAGGAAACCCTCGTGCTGCCCTCTGGCCGAACTACTGTCTTCACCATCCGGACGATCGAGGTCCGAGCCCCGGATCTCTTTGTCACCGAGGGCGAGCTTTCCCCGGTATTTCCGCGAATGGAAATAAGGCTGACGTCCAAATCTCCTCAGGTGACAGAGCTGCGCCTCAAGTTCCTGAGCCGTAGCCGCTCTTTCTTGCTTCGACTTCTGATCGCGCTGCTTGTTAGGGGTATCGTGAGCCGCCAAACCAAGGTCGGTCTTTCGAGACTACAATCGATCCTCGCCTAGTTCACCCACTGCTGTCACAGCCGCTGTTTCCACCTTCGAGCGCTGCGAAATTCCTGATTAATCTGCCCGACTAAAGTATTCCATGCACCGCTAGCGCCCCACCACGGCCGATCCCAACATCTGCGTCGCGGGCCGGGCAGCGCCACAAGCTGCCGTTAGCTTTCCTCCAGCAACACGACGCTCGATAGCCAAGCGGCACCTCGACGGCTGGACGCTAGGGCGAGTCTGGCGCACGGTGGTTCTCATCCCGACGCCGCTAGGACTAGCTAATGGACTTCATGAAGATCCTCAGATCGCTCGAAGAACTGGTCTTCGAGGTGATGAGCTGGCTGGTCTTCTACCCCCTCGTGCTCTTTAGGACGCTGTTTACGCCTCAGCGCATGCTGGACCACGCCCATGCCGAACTGCGGAAGCCGGAGGAACAGCAGTTCGACGACGCCCTGAGTCCGCCGCTCTTCCTGATCCTAAGCCTGCTGATCTTCCATCTGATCCGTCTCGCCGTAGCTCCGATGGCGCCAACGCCGCTCTTGGAGACGCCGGTCAAGGCGCTGCGTTCACATGAGAACGCGGTGATTTTCCAGTCGGTGCTGTACGGCGTATTTCCGTTGCTGTTCTCGATCGAGCGAACCTTGACAGCCAGGCAGCCGATGACACGCAAAACCCTTCGCGGGCACGTCTATCCGGAGTGTTTCCCGGCAGCGGTGTATGCGCTGGTCGTGGGTCTGGCGTTGATGGTCCTCTCGGGGTGGCCTGCCTTGAGGCCGCATGCCGCCGTGCTGTTCGTCGGCATTTCGAGTTGGTACGTGGCGACCGAGACGCGCTGGCGCCGGCGCAATGGTTATGGCCGCACGCGCGCGTTCGCATCGGCCTTCGGGTGCTTCGTTCTGGCATGGATGGTCGTGGTCGGTATCTCCCTGATACTCGCCCTGGCGGCTGGCCAGACCCTTGATTTAAGCAGCTGACGCGACCTTACAGCTAATTCAGCGGCCGGCCTTGGAGGTCCTCGGGCGGCTCTACAACGCGGGACCACTTCTCCGACACCACCTTCCAGTTCGGATCGCCTTGACGCAGCATCGCCAACAGGCCCGGAAGGTGGGCTGCCCCGTAGTTGATGTAGATCTTCTGGCGCGGATCTGCCTCGATACGGGCGACCAGCTGACGGTTGCGATAGTCGAGGATCAACCGGTTCATTGGGTCATCTTTGTCGCGGCTGTGCTTGTCGCCGAGCGCGTAGGTCAGCACGCCGCGGCAGAGCACGCCGGCGATCGAGCGGTGGCCTGGCGTGCCGTCCTCGGCCCAACGAACGAAGCCGGCGACCTCGGTGGCGATACCGGCGTCCTTCTTATCCGCCTCCCGCGCCTGGCGTATGGCGTCGGCGAACTTCGGATCGGCGGCGATCATCCGCTCGTACTCAGTCTTCAGGTCCAGGGTGGTGACATCGGCGGCGACGTGCCGGTTGGGATGATCCTGGATGTCGGTCTTCAGCAGCTGAAAATAAGGCCCCTGGAAAGCCAGGCCGCAAGCCTTGCCGGCGCTGCCGTAGATGGCGTTGAGATCGCCGCCGCCCGCCAGGGTGTCGCGGAACCACACATCGCCCGCCGGGTCAGGCCGAACGCCTTCGTAATAGGCCACGTAGCCTTCGTTGAGGGCGTGTTCCAAGTCGTAGATCGCGGTCTTGTAGAAGGTGTCGCTGCCGATGTGCATCATGCCCTGGAAGAGGATCGTCTTCTTGCCGTTGGTCAGCACGACCTGCGGGGCTAGCAACGGGTCGGTCTGGACGATGGCGGCCAGATAGTAGAGCGGCGCTGCAGCCAGGGTGGTCAGGACCAGCAGGAGGGCGACGCTGGCCTTGAGCCAATGGGCCAGGAACGACTTGCGCCGCGCGCGGTCGAGGACGAAGCGGGTGACAGCGGCGACAGGAACCGCCAGGACCGCGGCCAGGGCGAGAATGGCCAGCGGAATCCAGGCATAGAGTTCGATCAGTGGCGGCAGGCTGAGCAGAAAGCCTACGCCGAGCAGGAACCAGACCACCGAGGCAATCCGCGACGCAAGGCTCAGCCCGCGATCATTGTCCGTCATCCTGCCCCTCGCTCCATATCGCACTGGTAGTGGCGTCGCACGCTAGCGTAACCTTGGCGCGACAGACTGCTGGCCAGCAAGCCGAGATTGGAGTTCCCGCATGCGCTCGGCTCGATTGTGTTCCGCGTTTCCGTTTCGAGGCGCCGCGTTGACGCTGACGCTGGCGGTTCTCGCATCGAACGCTGCGGCGCAGACAGCGCCCGTCCCGCCGCCACCGGATCGCCCACCGCTGCTCGACTGCGCGCAAAAGGTTTTTGTGGCCGAGACGATCGTTTGCGAGAGTCCCGATCTGCTTGCCCAGAACGGGCGGGTCGAGGCGGCTTATCTCGATCTTCGCGGTCGACTGGCGCCCGCTGCGGCGACGGTTCTCGAAGACGAACAGCGCGCCTGGCTCGCCCGGCGAAACGCCTGCGTCTTCAAGTCCTCGAGCCGCGGCTACATCGCGCGCGCCAACGCAGCGCGGCTCAAGGATCTGGCTAGACTGACGAGCAGGCTCGGCGAGCGCCGACCTAGCGGGTGACGCCAACGTCCAGCGTGTAGCGCAGCTGTTCACCACGACGGGCGGCGTTGCGCATCAGATAGACCTGGATCTCGTAGGGGCCGCTGGTCGCCGCCCGGCCGCGCCAGCGGTTCCCGCTAGTCGAACCGTTGAACACGGCCTGGTTGGCGCGCGGCGGGGTGACGTTGAAATAGCCCGAGCGGTTGTTGCCCTGCATCGACACGTTGATCATCTGGCCGGCGCGGACGTCCAGCCGGTAGGTCACCGTCTCATAACCCCGGATTACGCCGCGCCGGGTCGCCGACGAGGCTCCGCGCTCGAAGCGGATATCCTCGGCGCGACTGTCGGACACCGGGCCGCCGACAGGCCCCGGCAAGGTGCTGGGCGATGGCCGGCGACGGCAATCGGGCGCGGGGGTCGAGACGATGGCGTCATAGCGGCCATTGAGGGTGGTCACCGACAGGCAAGTCGCCCGCCGCTCGTTCCACCAATAGGTCCATTTGCGGTCATCGCCCGCCTGGCCGCCGACATTGACGTAGCCTCTCGAGGCCAGGACCCCTTCCCCGCTCGAGGCGCGCGCGCCGACCAGATCCCGGACGTCGGCCGGGGTCGACTGCGCCAGGGCGGATCCAGCCGCCGCGGTCGCCAGCAGCGTCATGCCCAGCGTTATGGCCAAACGTCGCATCATCATCTCCTCGGATGGTGAAAGAGCGCCGGCGCGACAAGACGCGCCGGCTCTGGAGTCTAGAACTTGCGGTCGCCATCCAGGGGATCACAGGTCCCGCTGAACTTGGTCAGGCCATCCAGCGTGATGCGGCCCGCGCGGCGGTCGATCGTCATCTTGGGACGGTTTGCGCCGTTCAACTTGAACTCGCCCCGGATGAAATCGCGGGAGACCGACAGGTTGGCGATATCGTACCAGCCGCCGTCGCTGCTCGAATGGAGCGGCGGGATCATGTTCTTGGCGGGACGGATGCGACCCTGGCCACCGTCGATCTCGATGGTGACCGAGGTGTCGTAGTCCTGGCGCGAAAGCTCGAAGCCGCTGCGCGGCACATAGCGGTGCTTGTCCGAGTCCCACTCATATCCGGACTTCATCTGGTTGGTCATGCGCTGGCCCTCGCCGTAGCAGACCAGCGCAATGTGCTCGCGATAGCCGCCGCCCGGACGGCCATAGCCGAATTCCGGCGGACGATAGCCGCGGTCGTCGTCGGCCCTGCCGCCGCCCTGCCGGCAGTCGGGAGCCGGCGTCGAGACGATCGAGTCATAGCGACCGTTGACCGTCGACACCGACAGGCAGACGCCGCGCCTCGCATTCCACCAATAGGTCCACTTGCGATCATCGCCCGATTGGACGCCGGTGTTGACGTAGCCGCGCGACGCTAGTTCCGCCTCGCCGCTCGAACCCCGCGCGCCGATCAAGTCACGGACGTCAGACGGCGTGACCTGCGCCAGGGCGGACGTCGCCAGCATGGCGCTGCCGAGCGACAGCAAGGCAAAACATGCGCGGGTGTTAAGGCGTTTGTCCGACATGGACCTGGATCTCCTTGAGTTCGGCGGCGCGCCGCAGGCCGACAGTGGCAGGTGTCTCGTGACAACTTCAACCCGCGGCTGGCGCAGTCCACAGCCAATTCCAAGGACCCGCCTGACGTTTGACCGCGCGGCCGATCTTCAGGGGCATTCTGGCTTTCCGCGCGGACGAGGTCGCGCCAATTGTTGACGTTGACGTGCCTCCAGGAAGGCGCGTTCGTGGGAGGCGCGCCGAGCCGCCCGCGCCGCAGTAAACGGGGGTGAGCCGGCGCTTTACAGGTCGATCTGCTCCGACATCTCCAGCGCGTCATCGACCTCGATGCCAAGGTATCGGACCGTACTCTCGAGTTTTCTGTGTCCGAGGAGGAGTTGGCAGGCGCGCAAGTTGCCGGTCTTCTTGTAGATCAGCGCGACCTTCGTTCGGCGGAGGCTATGCGTGCCATAGGCCCGTGGCTCAAGCTCGATCATCGACACCCACTTATCAACAAGGCGGGCATACTGCCGAGTGCTGACGTGATCGCCTGATCGACTGCGGCTGGGAAACAGCCAGTCGTCGTTACGCCGGCCGCGCACCTTCAGCCAAACTGCCAGAGCGTCCCTTGTGGGCTCTGTAATTTCGAACGGCACCGGCTGACCGGTCTTCTGCTGGATGATCGTCGCGCGCGCTCGAAGCGAACCGCCTGGCGCCACGTCGCTTACCCGCAGCTTCACCAAATCGCAGCCTCTCAGCTTGGCGTCGATGGCGCAATTGAACATGGCTAGGTCCCGGACACGCCCGTTCGCTTTGAGCTGCTGTCGGATTCCCCAGATGTGCCTGGGCTTGAACGGCGGCTTGGGACCGATGATGCGGCCAGTATTCCAAGGACGCTTGGGCGGAAGGAAGAGGTCAAATTGAGCCATGTTCGCCTCCTGCGAATTGGCTACTCCCCTCGCCTCATCCTACCATGATCGGACGCTCATGGCGGCAGCGGCGCGCAGCGAACATTACATCACGCCAAATTCGGGACATTGCATCGTTGACGTTGGCGACCGCTCACGACCCATTGCGGACGTTGGCGCGAGTGGTCGCGGGCCCTTCGCTTCGGGCCAGTTTCAGACAGCGGAAAGGGGCCATTGGGTGTAATGTCAGTTCGTCTGCGGAGCGGCTACAGGAGGATGATGGATGCCGTTTCGACTTAGCACCCTACTGTTCGCCCTGGCGTTGGCAGCCTGTGCCACGCCCTCTCAGGCGCCGGATCGCGGCTCGTCAGGAACTCCGGACGTTGCTGAAGTCGAGAGCGCCTATCGCAACTACATCGCGCGACTGCCTTGTCCGGAGCAGGCAACCTGCGGAAGGCCGCCAGAGTCTTTCGTTTCTGAGTCTCGCTGCAAGCTCCGAGGGCCCGGGCCGGCTTCCTGTCGGTTCACAACGTTCGCCGCCTACGGAGGCCCACGTTATTCCTGCTCGGCCCTATTCGAGCGCAACGGCGCGCAGTGGTTGTTGACGAGCCTGACTGAACACTGTCGCTTCATCCCGTGGGCTCTTCCATCTGCTCGCGACATTGCCCAGCTGGAGACAGGGCTCCGACTTGACCAGATCATTCAATCGGTGGGCGTGGTTGACGGCCGCTCGATGAATAGAGCCGCTCGGGTTCGTGTCCGCACTGCATCCTGTCGCTACCTCCCAAGCCACGACGCGATCTGTTCCTACGAAGCAAGACCTTGCCCTGTGGAGAGGCAAGCGGCCGCAGACAGCCCGGACGACTGGTGCTGGCTGGAAACGCGCTTCATCCATATCGGAGGGCTTCCCTCACTTACGATCGAGGGCATGGAGGATTGGGCGCTACACCGGCCACCTGTCGGTCAGGACTGAGGCGAAGTCCGCTCCCCACCCTTCCCTGCCAATCCGCAGGTCCACATTGCCGACCGGGTGGCGCCAGTTGCCGACGTTGGCACCTCTCCAAGAACACGACTTTTAGCCCGCCATGCGTACGGGCGAGATCGACCTTTAACGGCCCTTCCAATTGGCGGCTGCTGAGATGGAGGCCATAAACGCTTTCAGGCCTAGCCCGCCAAAATCGTGTGGTTCGCGAACTTCTATCGTGGTCTGCGCTCACATCCGATCCGCCACCCCTCGCCATCTTGATCGACCTGCGTCACCTCGAACTCGGCGTCGTAACAGTCGCGGGTCGTCAGGGTGATCGCATCGCCGCACGCCGGCAGCGGCGCCCCGGCGGGCGCTCGGATCAGGACTGTGCCAAAGCGCCCAGCCTGACCGGGCCGAAACTGATAGTGGAATGGCCCGAGCGTATCGGGCAGGCCCCGGTGGCTTCTGCGCGCAGTCACGACCTCACCCGCCGACCCTGTCGATGCTGAAGTGCTGCTCGACGAGCGTCGCGGCGCCGAAGATCGTCATGAACGCGATGTCCGCAGCGTCACGGCCTGTCGCGACCCGAACAAGACCCTCGAGCGGAGCAAGGCCGGAGGGGTCGACCAATCGCCAGCGGCCACCGAGATAGATCTCGGCCAC
Source organism: Caulobacter endophyticus (assembly GCF_029543245.1). Lineage (GTDB taxonomy): Bacteria > Pseudomonadota > Alphaproteobacteria > Caulobacterales > Caulobacteraceae > Caulobacter > Caulobacter endophyticus_A. The sequence goes on along the minus strand of NZ_JARQWV010000004.1, from coordinate 201,036 downwards.
GGCATGGAGATCGGGCGGCTCCAGCCTCCACGCGTACCCGCTGACAGCTCGAGCCGGGATATTGCCCGCCCGACAGAGCGCGATCGCCAAATGGCTGAAGTCTCGGCAAACGCCGGCGCGGTCGACGAGAGTGTCGACCGCTGTCGTCGCGGCGTGACTGACCCCGGCGCGATAGTCCACATGCTCGGCGATCCAGGCCAGGATCGCGGCGACCTTTTCCCCGCCGCGCAAACCGCCGACCTCCCGCTCGACGAAGCGCATCAGTCGATCCGAGGGGCTGTAACGGCTGGCCCGAAGGTAAGGCAGCACTTCACTCGGCAGGTCTGCGATCGCCGTTTCCTCCGCGCCAGCCAGCCCATGATCGGACGCCGCCGTCTCGACCGTGGCGCGATAGAGCGCGTTGATCCTGCCCGAAGCTGCGAACACCGTACGGCGCTCGCCTGTCGACGGGTCATCGATACGGCGGGCCGGTGCGGGCGGCCAGAAGGTGAGCGCATCCGACGTCACCTGCTGGTCCCGCCCGTGCGCGGCTTCGACCAGCAGAAGAACTTCGCATGGCGCTGCAAAGTCGTAGGTGAGGGAGGCTTCGACCTGGAAACGCATGCACGCCCTTCAGGCGGCAACGCCGCCGCTCACGCGATGCCAGCGCGAGTTCAATGAAAATAAATAGAGGAAAGGATCCGGTCGATCCTGGCAATGCCTTCAATATAATTGTATGATACGAAAATATAAGGTGCGGCGATGATTTTTCCGCCGCGCCATAACATCGCCGAAAATTAAACGGGATCGCTGGTAAATCCTTCGATAACAGGGACGCGTCATTCGGTTTCACCTCTTCAAGGGAAGGAAACATCCAGATGCTGTCTCACCATCAGCGCAATCTCCAAGTCATGATGCTGTCTCATGACCTTCAGCGCCTGGCTGATCGATTTCTGCCCGATCCCAACGCGGCTCGGTTCCTGGTCCACGAGACCCTGATCGACGCCTTCGCTGCGCCATCTGATGCCCGGCCGATGGCCGCCCGAGGGCGGGATCTGCGCCGCGCCATGATCGCGCGTTTGCGGGCCAGCCGCAGCCCATCACGGCGCCCCGGCCATCAACAGCGTCGCTGAGCTGCGACACCAGGAGTCGCAGATGCCCGAACCCGTAGACCTCACCGCAACCTCACAGGTGCTGAGCCTTGTGCCGGACGCCGCGTGCGACACTGGCCCCAGCCAGCTGTCGCTAGGCGCCTACCGCGCGCTTCGCCAGTTGGAGCGTCGCCTGCGCACCGGAGCGCTCGATGCGGTCAATATCCGGCACGTCCAAGAGCTGGCCGTGCTCGGCCTTGCGCACCATGGCCGTGGTGGCTGGCGCCCGACTAACGACGGCCTGAACTACCTTGGCAAGCACCAGGACCGGAACGGTCCGGACTGAAGCCGCAACCGCTTGGCGAGGTGATGCATGAGCGAGGACCTGCTGCGCCTTCGCGACGAATGCGACCAGCTTCGCCAGCGCTGCGATGAACTTCAGCGCCAGTTGAACGACCTGACGTCGCAAGTTGGCGGTCTGACCGACGAGCTTGGGCGTCGTTTTTCCGACGAAGCGTTCAACGCCTCGCGCCCTTCCCGGCATCGCGATGCCTAGTGCGGTCGCCAGCCACTATCGGCCCCGACAACAGGACACCCATGAAACAGCCCCCGATCGATCGCATTGTCATCACGGTCTGCCGCAACGACGGCCTATGGGCGGCGGAAGAGGCAGGTCTCTTCTTTGGCGCCTCGCCCGACAAGGATATCGCCAAGGCTTCGGCCATGCGTCGGGCCAGAAAGCGAATTGAGGAAGGCCATGCCTGCCAAATCCGGATCTCCGGCGAGAATGGTTTCGCGATCTAAAACGGAAGAGCTTTGCAAGGTAGCGCGCCAGCTACATGTGCTAAGTCATCGCGCCGTCGACTTCCGCTGCGTTGCTGTGAGGTGCAACTCTGATCTTGCCCTTACAGCCGGCGACCTAACCGTTCTCACCAAGAGGTGAGCCAATGTCTTGAAGTCATCCGCTTGGCCAGTGAGCGATGGCAACTTCCATGCCATCTCACGCCAGTTGCGGTCGGTGGGACAGTTCCGAGGACTGGACGCTCCAACCGGCCGTGAAGCACCATCCTGCCTGCGGCCGTGCTCAAAAACATGCGCTACCGTTTCGCCGTAGGGGCGCGCCCTTCTCGGGCCTGGCTTTCGCCGCATGATCTCAGCTTTCTAGAAAGCCAAGCCGCGAGGATCTTGCGCAACTTTCAGTATCGGCGTCTCGCCATCTTCTGAAAGCGGGAGAGTTATCACGCAGCATACGCCCGACGCGGCAAAATCCAGCCGAGCCTCGCCGCGGGCGTCGGCGAAGACCCGCGACAGAAGTCGAGCCCCAAATCCGCGCCGTTCAGGAGGGCTCACTGGCGGCCCCCCAGATTCCCGCCAAAGAAAGTTTAGGAAGCGCTGCCCTACGCCATCGTGAGCGTCGGTCCAGCTGACCTCAACCCGGCCGCCGGGGCGGTTTAGCGCTCCGAACTTGTTGGCGTTGGTGGCCAGTTCATGCAGCGCGAGCGAGATCGCGACCGCGAGGTTGGGGCTCAACCGGACAGGTGGACCGGAAATCCCGATAACAGGCTCAGCGACCTGAAACGGCGCAACAGCCTTGCCGACCACCTCGGCAAGATCCGCGCTAGCCCAGCTCTCCTGGGTCAGTACGTCGTGAACTTTGGAGAGCGCCATCAGCCGTCCAGTCAGGCTCTGCCGCGTGCTTGCCGCGACGCCGCCGGCGCGCAGGGTTTGCTCAGTCACCGACTGGACGGTCGCAAGAGTATTCTTGATCCGATGGTTGAGCTCGTTGAGAAGGAGAATGCGATGCTCGGCGGCCAGCTTGGCGGGCGTCTCGTCACGCATGATCTTCAGCAGCGCGCACTCTCCCGCATGCTGGAACGGCACCATGACCCCGTTTGCCCAGAACCATTCCTTATCCCGCCGGACATGCCAGCGGCTGTCCTCGGCGCGGCCACGGTTAAAGGCCGTGCTGATCTCGAGCGCGCCGGCGCCCGCCGCAAGATCCGGCGCCGTCAGGAGAATATCGACGCTTTGACCGATCGCCGCACGGGGCGTGTAGCCAGTTATTCGCTCGGCTCCCGGACTCCAACTGGTGATCATCCCATCGGGAGTCAGCGTAAGGATAGCGAAGTCCCGTGCATTCTCGATAATCAGGGCCGCGAGAGCCGGGTCGGTGAGCACAGGTGAGCCGATCATTTTAGGGAACTGGTTTGACAACGCTTGGATGTGGCTTCGGCCCCATCATCTCTCGGATTTTGCGATTAAAGGTCCGCGATTATCTCCCGAGCCCGCAATATTGCCGCCAGCCGTAGAACTTCTCGCGACAAGGCCAACGAGCTTAACTGCCCCGCGAGGCCAACCATCAACGGCCCCGCCCGCGAGCCGCGGCGCATACAGTTCGGCGAACGCCTCGGCGGCCTTGTCCCGCTCAGCCTCTCGTCATCCGCCGCCCGCCGAACTTGATTTGAGGTGAGCCTGCACGGCTTCGGCGTCGGCACCAACTAGCTGGATAGCCTTCAGTAGGCCCTCCTCGGTGACGTTGAACCGCTCGGTCCAGTAGCGGACCTCCATCGGCTCATTGGGCTTGATCCTCGCCCGATCGCCTGCGCCGCTGAAATCGATGTTGTCGCACATGGGCGCGGCCTTTCGGGCAAAGAGTTCAGAGGTTCAAAAAAAAACGCGCTTGTCGCGTTCGCGAGCCAGACAGCTTGCGCGCCACGCGCCCTCGTGGACTGTCACGCTGACCACCTCGAATTCGCCGTCCAGGCATAACAACGTGGCCAGCAGGAAAAGGTCCCCCTCGGCAGGCGCGGGGGCTGCGCCCGCAGCTTCGATGATGACCATACCGGACCGACGTCGCCCACGGCTTCGCAGCCGCCAGGAAGCGGACCTTCCCAACGTCAGCGACGAGTCAACCTACGCCACTTGAACATGGCGCATGTGCGTCGGTCTGGCCCGGTCAAAGCGTCCTGCCCATGGTCTGGCAGTAGGTTTCGAAACCCCATTTGCGCCAGAAGCTGACGGCTATCTCGTTGGCGGCGGCCACTTCGATCTCAACTCGCGTGAGGCCGCGGCCGGCCAGCCAGTTGCAGAGTGCGCCCAGGATCAGTTCGCCGACGCCGCGCCGCCGATGGCTGGCGGCGACCTCGAGGTCGGTGATCAGGCCGTGTTCGAGGGGCTCGAAACAGGCGGGGCGCCGGCGAAGCTGGCAAATGCCGTAGCCGACGATCTCGCCGCCGGCTTCGGCCACGACGACCGCGGCGTCGTTCACCGCCATGTGCTCGGCCAGGAAGCCCTCGAAGGCGATGTGGCCGTCGGCCTTGGGTGTGAAGATCGGATGTTTTTGCGCGTGCTGGGCCATGGACGTGCGCCACAGGGCCACGATCGGCTGGATGTCGGCTGCTTGCCCCTCGCGGACGTTCAGGTCGTCAGGCGGGCGAGGGCCTTGCGTCATCAGGCTCGCTCCGAGAACCGCTCGAACGCGGTGATCCGGCGTGGGGTGAGGCCAGGGTCGTAGCCGTAGATTTCCTGGGCGAGGAAGAGAAGTTCAGCCTCGCGGTCGGATTCGGCGACGTCGGTGTACCAGGCCCTGGGGCCGGCGACGTCGTCGCCGTTCCAGCGATAGCCGCGGGCCTTGAGCCTGTCCTTCTGCTCGAAGGGGGCGTTGGTGGCGGTGATCCGCCAGGTCGGGGCGCGGGCGGCCTGGAGAAGGTGGGCGAGAGCCGTGCGGCCGTCGGCGAGCGGGCGGCCCAGGATCTCCAGGCCGGCCAGGCAGTCGTTCTCGGCCCGGTGGCCGTCGAAGAAGAAACCGCACCGGCTGGCGAGATGGGAGAGTTTGGCGCTTTCGGCGCCCTCCCCTTTCCAGTCGACCTGGCTCATCGAGCAGGCCCAGCCCTTGAGCTTGAAGGCCTCGGTCAGGCGCTCGACGATCGGACGGTCGAAGGCGGCGTTGTGCGCGACGACTATGAGGGCTGGTGCGATAAAGGCGGCGACCTGGGCGGGATCGATCGCCCGGCCCTCGACCATGGCGTCGGTGATGCCGGTGATCTTGGTCACCTCGGCCGGGATCGGCTTGGAGGGCTGGTGGAGGGCGATGAACGGCTCGTGGACGGCGCAGAGGCGGCCATCGGCGTCGTAATCGAACGGGACCATCGCCAGTTCGATGATCTCGTCCTTGCGGGTGTCGACGCCCGTGGTCTCTGTGTCGAGGAAGATCCCGCGCTTCAGCGTGGCCGGATCGGCGCCGGCGTGCAGGGTGCAGCCCTCGAACCGGCGCAGCAGGCGATAGCGGCCGCTGGCTTCGAGCTGGGCGGCCATGGCTTCCAGGGCGGCGAGGTCGGGTTGGTCCAGGGCTGTGGGCGGGGCGTCGGGCATGGGCGTCCGGGAGATTCGTCGGGCCATCCTGCCATACCGCCGGGGGGCTTGTGGACGGCGGGCGGATGGGGATGATCGGGATCCGGGGGCGACTCTGGACATAAGGCGCTAGGCGGGTGGACGATCAGCAGGACGAGGCCGACGCGTTGCTGGCCCGGATCATGATGGTTCGCGACGACCTCAAGGCGGGCCGCCTGACCCTGGCGCAGGTGGAAGCCTATCGCCGCCTGGGCCGCACCATCGATCGGATCACGCGCCAGATGGACGCCGCCGCCGATATCGAGGCGGCCACTGCGCTGTGGCGGGCAGGCGCCCAGCTGATCAGGACCTTCCTGGCCGAGCACTTCGAGACCCCGACCTGTCACTGAGCCCGCGCCATGAACGCCTCGTGCACGTGGTGGGAACGGTCGTCACGGATCGCCCGGGCCTTGGGCTTTTCGCGGCTCCACCGGAAGAAGCCTTCGATGACCTCGTTTGAGATCGGGATCGTCCAGAGGATGAGCAGCCAGGCGATCGCTTCCTCGCGTCCGGTCCGAAGGAGGCTTCGGTGGGGCGGGTGTCGGGCTGGTCGCCGGACTGGGCTCCTCGATCCGGGCGTTGAGATCACGCTTGAAACGTGCGCTGACGCCTTGAACGAACGCCCGGACAGCCGCGACAGCCGCCCGGCCCCGGTGCGGCCATGGTCTGCGCCCGTCCGACGTCCTAGGTCGTGAGCGGGGGCGGCTCGATCCTTTGTGTCGCGCGAGCCTGGTCTGGCGCCGGGGAAAATCATCAGGGCGCGGCAGCGTGGTCGATGCTGAAGGTCCGGGCCATGCGCCATTGGCCGTCGGGGCCCAGCTTCCACAGGATCGAGAACCGCGCCGTGCCGGCCAGGCGCTCGGGCCCCTCGCCCTTGCGCTCATAGAAACGGTGAGCGCCCTCCTCGACCGCGCCGAAGCCGGGAATGGGATGGACTTTCAACGTTTCGGGGACCAGTTCGCGCCGGGAACGCCAGGCGTCAGGGGCGCGCTTGGCCGCGCAGCTGCTGGCGTAGTCGTCCACGAAGGCCTTGCGGTCCATCGCCCCGCCCTTGTCGTGGTAGAACTCCATGTCCTCGGTCACCAGAGCCGCCAGCGCCTCCGGATCGCATTGGGCGAACATGACGTCGAACAGGGCCGCGTCGCGTGCGGCGATAGCCTGGGTCAGCGCCGGTTGAGGAGGGACAGAGACGGCCGCGGCGGCCAGCGCGGCGAGGAAGGCGAGCATCCAGGGCTCCTTGGGATCGGCATGATCATCAGCCCGACCTGGATCCCGCATCCGCCGCGGTATGTCGCGTGAATTCGCCGTTACGAACAGGGGATCGCCCACGGTGTCTCCGACGGGTCTTTCCACGACAGCCTGGCGGCGGCGCGTCGGTAGGTCGCCACGTGGCGCTCGCCCTGCCATACCGAAACCGCCATGGCCGAGGCGTGGTCGTTCAGCACCTGGACGGCGTGCTCCAGGGCGGCGCCGTCATTGGCCAAGTTGGCCATGACGAAGGTCAGGCAGGCGCCGTCCGGCAGACGGGGATAGAACAGGAAAGCAGCCATCGAGACCTCCCGCGCCGTCAGGCGGGAGCGTGGGGCAAAGCCAGGTCTCTCAGCCGCCGGCGCCCGTGGATCGTGGCCGACGATGCCGCGACCCTAGGCTGCATGGCTCCGGCATGCGAGCGCCAGCAGGGGAACGAATTGTTACAGCTGGGAAGCTGGGAACGCGTGGCGTCCCGCCTGCGGCGGCCGGACCCCACGCGGTTGGGCCGCCCCCAGCACCCTTCCCTGAAGGCTTGGCTCAAGTTCTGGCCTTGGCGGTCACTGATCGCCGCCCGGATGTGCGGCCAACTTGGGGTCGTGAGCTGTTGACTCTTGGGCGCACCGGAATGAGAACATTTCAGGGACGCGGAGGTTGTCATGCCCACCCAACGCGCCGGCCGGCGCGCGAGCCCGCACGCGCCTACGGTCGAGAAGATCATCAGCCGCGAGATCGTGAAGCTGCGGCGCGTGCGCCAGTATGGCGGCGCCGACCAGGGGCGCACGCTGATGTTCACCTTCGAGGGCGGCACGCGCCGCGCCCAGCGCAGCCGCGACAGCTTCATCGACAAGGAGCGCGTGCCCGACTTCGAGGGCGAGGAGGCCTGGTTCGAGGTCGAGCAGGTCAGCGCCAGGCCTTGGTCGTTCTGGCGGGCGGTCAGGCGGTTAGAGGGGCCGGGAGGATGAGGGGGCTGCCGGTCGCCTGCGCCCGCGGGCGGCCTAGTCGGCCCTGGGCGGCATGCCCATCGCCCGTCGCCAGTCCGGGTCGCGCTTCTCCGCCTTGTGCAGCCTGTCGTGGCAGGCGGTGTGCAGGAGGCGAAGGTGCGACAGGTGCATGTAGCCGGCGGATCGAACAGCTGTCGCCACGATCGGCGTCCAGCCCGGCCATTACCGCGAACAGCCGGTGGGTGGGTCAGCTAGCGCCGGCTCCCCAGAGTGCCGCCTGAACCTCAGCGCTCCATTCCATCAGGCCTTGCCCTTCTCGATCATCCTCACGACGGCATGGATCGTCGCGAGGTAGAAATAGAACATCCAGCTAAGCCAAATTGCAGGGTCGTAGTCGCTCTTCTGCTCGGGCTTGTGGTGGCGGATGCTGAAGTTGTTCGCAATGTCGAAGAGCGCGGCTTCGTCCTTCCTATCAAGGACCTGTTTGACTTGTGGGCGCAGCCACTCCAACACGTCGGCAAGGTCGCGAACCGCGTCCCTCCGATCGTCCATCGTTGACCGTCGTTGGCGATATTTCTTGATCGCGGCGTCGACCCGGCCTGACACATTGTGGTCCGCGATCGGCACTTCGGTTTGAAGCAGGTTCGCTGTCCCCGGAGGACCAAGTTCCATCACTTCGCCGGTCGGAGACAGCTCGTACCCATTTGCATAACGGCCCAAGATGGCGTTCACGCTGACACGATACTCGGCCTGCCCAAGAGCCCGATCGAAAGTCTGCCAGTGCATTCCACAGTCGTTATAGGAATGGTGCTGACCATCTAGCGGCTTGGAGATGTGATCGAACAGAAACTCGATGACGCTGAAGAGGTCATCCTCGCTGTAGATGTCGAGCTGTTCAGCTATAGGCCAGAGGTCGCTCTTATTGAGGTGATAGAGCATCCGAGTGCCGATATCACACCCCAGCTTCCCGGGGAGGAAGTCGGCATCAACGCAGTACATTCCAAAGTGCTCTTGGAAATATCCGTCTCGTTCCCACCGATCGTACTCCGACCGGTAAAGCGCCTTGAGCGTCTTCAGATCGATCTTCCCGCCCGCAGGTTGTTTACCGGTACGCTCGGCATAGTAGGGTCGTGTTGGGGCACCAAATCCAGGAACGGGGTCCGACTTCGGCGGTGCGACTTTCGGCTCGATACTGGCCAGCAGAGCAAGCAACTCCGCGTCGCCCTCCTCCTGGCTGATGGTCCTGGCGATTGCCAGAACCTGTTCGTTCGGAAGTCCGAGCAGCCGATTGTTCACATAGCGGAACTTGCCACCCATTGCCTCTTCGCGCGTTCCATCGCCGATGCCGTATCGCCGGCAAATGGCGGGAACGTCATTGGCAGAGCTGACTGCAATCAGTTGCCCGATGGCATCCCGCAACTTCTTAAGAAAGCCGGGTGGGAACGCCAACGACTGTGAGCGGCTGTTCAAATCGGCCTCTTAGCCCATCTATCGGTGGGTCTACCTTAACGGCACCGCTTGATCCGATACAGCCCTTTGGACGCCCTGCCAGCTGAGCACGGGCATGGAAAATCAGACAACGCAGCGTGCGTAAATCCCCGCTCAAGCCGCCTATGCCGAGAACCCTTTTCAGGAAGCGACGCTAGCCCGTGGCCGCTATCCACCCCTAGCTGACCCACCCACCGGCTGTTCGCGGTAATGGCAGGGCTGGACGCTGATCGCGGCGACGGCTGTTCGATCCGCCGGCTACATGCAACAGGCAGATCTCCGCCTTCCGGGGCGCGGTCGACAGGCAGGGACCGCAGTCGAGAATCCGGGTTCGGAGTGACGCTGCAGCCCTGGCGATGCGCCTGACGTCGACATCTGGTCTTCCGTCCCGAGATCCCAACCACACCGTCAGGGGATTGGCGTCCCGCCAGCGGCCGGGCTCCAGGCGGGCCCCTCCCCTGCGGCTCGGTCGGACTGGACGGCGGGGCTAGGGTTGCCGTGGGTCCCTCGATCCGGGCGTTGAGATCACGCTTGAGAGGTGCGCTGGCGCGGATGGGACCGTGGCCTTGCTCTGGTCCGGTTGGGCGAGCGCCCAAGCCTAGACCGTATGGGAAGGCGGCGCGCGATGCAGTCTCGGGGCGGCGGAAATGCGGGTCGGGGTCGGTCCAAGGAGTCTCTCGGCGGCCTCGACGACCTGGCCGCCCATCACCGGCTTGCAGACATGGTCGATGTGGCGCCAGCGCGGCGGCAGAACCCCGGGGTCATAGCCGGTGATGAACAGGAACGGCGCGCCTTGGGCCTCGAGGGCTTCGGCCACGGCGTAGGACGGTCCCTCGCCCAGATCGAGGTCCACCATGGCCGCATCCGGGTCGTGGCGGCGCAGGTGCGCCAGGGCCTGGGCCTCGTCGCCGGCGCAGGTGACCGCAAAGCCGGCCCCGCGCAGGGCCAGGCTGAAGGCCTCGGCCTGGAAGAAGCAGTCCTCGACCAGAAGGACCGCGCCTCGGGATGGCGACGTGAAGCCGCCCTGGCCCACGGCGCCGACGGGGCGCTCGCCCTGCCACACCGACACGGTCTCTGCCGAGTCGTGGTCCGCCAGGATCAGGGCGGCGTGGCGCAGGGCCGCGCCGTCGTCGGCGAGGCTGGCCGTGACGAAGGTCAGGCAGGCGCCGTCATGCAGTCTGGGATAGAACAGGAAAATGGCCATCGAGACCTCCCGCGTCGTCAGGCGGGAGCGTGGGGCAAGGCCTGGTCTCTCAGCCGCCGGCGCCCATGGATCGTGGCCGACGATGCGGCGACCCTAGGCTGCATGGCTCCAGGATGCGAGCTCCAGCAGGGGAACGAATTGTTACAGCTGCGACGCTGGGACCGCGAGGCGTCCCGCCTGCGGCGGCCGGGCTCTAGGCGGCGGAGCCGCCCCGAGCCGCCTCCCCTCTCCGGTCGGGGTCTCGGCCCGTTCGGGTTGCGATCCCTGACGCGGGAATGCCGAGAGGCTCAGCTTTCCTCTTCCGCCGCCTTGGCCAGTTGTGTCAGGCGCTCGTCGCAGACGGCGCGGACCAAACTGACGAGGGTTTCGACCGAGGCCCTGAGGTCCTGCAGTTCGGCGGTGCTGATCTGGTAGGAGGCTTGATTGTAGCGGGCGTCGACATAGGCGCGCTTGAGTTTCCCGAAGGGCTTGCGCGCTTCTCGGGTTTCGCGCGGCCAGGCTGAGATCAGGGCGGGCGCCTTGGCCTCGGCCCGGCCGCGAAGGAACAGGATGTTGTGCGAGCGCGGCGCGTAGAAGCCGGTTAGCAGCAGCACCGCGATATAGGCCGCCTCGGTGGCCTGGTGCAGGTCGAAGGCCGCCTTCTGGGGCCAGTCGTCCTCCTGTCCCATAGCAATTGCCTGGGCAGCCCTAACCAAAGAGGTCTTGATCGAGGACCGTTGTTCCTTGTCGTACAGCGTCGCCAAGTCCAAGGCTGCCTGAGGCGTTAACGGCTTCAGTGGATGAAAGATGTGGCCTGGGACCTCATAGAGGACCACGCCCTGTTCGATCACTTCGCGGAAGAAGAAGCGGCCGGCGTCCAGGCCCTTGTTGATGTCGTCGAGGTCGTTGACCAGCAGGTTGACGATCCGGCCGATGGCCGGGTCGTGGAGGATCTTCTGCTCGGTCTCGTACCAGTACTCGGCGATGTCGGTCAGCTTCTCGTCGCTGACCACCACCAGGATGTCGAAGTCCGACAGGTAGCCGTTCTCGGGCTCGTCGACGAAGTCGCCGCGCGCATAGCTGCCGAACAGGATGATCTTGTGGATCTTGGCGTAGCGGCGCCAGGCCGAGGTGCCGCCATCCGTGGCCGTCTCGAAGCCGCGCAGCAGGTGGCCGGTGATGGCGGCCAGCTCTTCTTGCTGGCGGTCAGGCAGGTGATCGAGATTCGACTTCATCGGACTTGGAGTCTCGCCGAGCGGGCCTTGGCGGACAAGGGGTTTGCGCAGGATCGCGCGGCGGTGGAAGGGACGGGAAGCCGGGCGTTGAGAACACGTGAACCACGTGCGCCGCCGCCTTTAGCCCGAAAGCCTGTACAGAGCGACGACCGCCCGGCCGGGGTGCGCCCTTGCGAGCGCCCGACCCTGGCCTCGCCGGCGGACCGTCGAGGATGATCGACGTTAGGTTGTGTGCCGCCGGGCGTGCAATACCCCAATTTTAGGGGGTTTGGGGAGGCCGGGAGGCGGCCTGTATTGCGCCCAGCAGCGTCCTCATGATCGAGGACATTGATCGAGTTGTCCGAAGGGGCGATGCGCTTCTCCGCGGGATTTGGAAGATGGCGGTCGGGGGAGCGCCCTAGAATTTGACGTCCGTAAATCGTCGCCGATCGTGACCGCCTGGTCGGGCGCTGGGACGACCTGACCCTGGCGGCTCGAGGCGCGGGCATGAGCGGAAGCCGGGCGTTGAGAACGCGTGAACCACGCGCGCCGGCGCCTTTGGCCCGAAGGCTTGGACATAGCGCCGACCACCCGGCGGGGCCGATAGTTTGGCCGTCGCTCGGCGACGGCGGGATCAGCTCGCGAGGCGGAGCGATGACAGTCGGGTTCCCGACCGACGTCACGCTAGGTTGCGGCGGCGGCTGGGGCAATCCCCCAGTTCTTGGGGGGGCGCGGAAGGCGGAGCCAGGGACGCGGCGGGCGCGCCGAAGGGGCGCGCAGAGTGAGCGTCGACCATGTCTTCTGTTGTGAAATCGTCTGCGGCAGAGGGCGTTTTGCCCGCTGTCGGCGGCTGGTCCGATGCCCGGGTGGCGCGCCTCAAAGCGCTCCTGGCGCAGGGGCTGAGCGCCCGCCAGATCGCCCAAGCCCTGGGGGCGGTGAGCCGCAACGCCGTAATCGGCAAGATCCACCGCCTGGGCCTGGCCGGCGGCGGGTCGCCGTCCGCCCCGGGGCGGCGCGCGCGCCTGTCGGCGCGGCCCCGGCTCCGGCGCAAGGCCCCCTCCCCTCCCCCGCCGCCGCCCTGCGGCGGGGCCCCAGCGGCCGCGGCGCTGGCTCGGCCGCGGGCCGCGCTCGTCGATGCGGTCGGGCTGGCGGCTGATCTGGCCGCCCTGCCCCGCCAGGCCTGCCGCTGGCCGATCGGCGATCCCAGGGAAGGGGCCTTCAGTTGGTGCGGCCGGCCCGTCGCGCGGACCCCGACGGGACGGGCGTCCTACTGCGAGGGCCACCGCGCCCGCGCCTATCGGGCCCGGCCGATCCGGGGAGTCGCGGGGCTTTAGGGACGGCGCGACGCGGGGTCTGAGCCTGATCGGCATGGCGGTCTGGGGCTTGGCAGGAACGGGCCCTTGGCCCTGGCGACCTCGCCACCGTCCGGAGGCCGCCGCAAGGGACGCTGCGCTCAAAGCCCCTGCGGCGGCCGCCGGGCCGGCGGCGCGAAGGGCGGTCGCGAGCCGAAGGGCTCGTTCCGACCTCAAGCCCACAGGAGCTTTCCCATGACCTTTCAGCCCCCTCCCCTCACCGGCCGCCTGACGCCCCTGGAGGCCCAGGCGCTGGACCTGGACGATCCGCGCCCGCATCCGCCCGAGGAGGCCCTCGTCCAACTGGGCCAGGCGCTGATGACCGAGCTGCTCGACCTCGTCGGCGAGACCGCCCTGGAGGACTTCCAGGGCGTGCTCTGCGAGGCCCTGATCGGCGCCTTCCATTCAGCCTCCCAGCGCATCGACCGCGAGGCCGATCGCGGCCGTGACGAGATCATCCGCCTGCTGCGCGACTTCGACGCCTCGGAGGTGGCCGACACCGACCTGCAGGCGGCGACGGCGCGGACCCGCGCGGCCGACGTGGCGGTCCTGGCCGCCGACCTGGTGCGCGACGCCGCCGCCGAGACCTACCGGGCGGCCACCGGCGAGGTCTGGACGCCCTGGCGCGGCAGCGTGCGCGGCTCGCGCGTCACCGCCGCCCAGGTCGAGGCGCGCGAGGCGGTGCGGGCGATGAAGGCCCGTCGCCAGCAGGCGGTCGATCCAGGCTGCGCCGTGGTCGCCTTCCGGGCCGCGCCGGGGGCCGACACCCCGCTCGACGGCGGGCGGATCTTCGACGCTCTCAACTGGGCCCTGGAAACCTGGCCCGACATGGCCCTGGCCACCTGCGGGGCCCGAGGCGGCGAGAAGCTCGCCATCAGCTGGGCCAGGCAGAAGCGCGTCAAGCTCGTCCTGGCCAGGCCCGACTTCGACGGCGCGGGCCGCGCGGCCCTGTTCAAGGCCAATGACGCGCTGCTGGACCTGGAGCCGGTCTGCGTCCTGACCCTGGCGGCGAGCCTGCAGCCAGGTCCGAGGGCTGCCGAGCGGCCGTTCGGTCCGGCCCTGAACCTGGCCCAGAAGGCGGCCGAGCGCGGCGTCCGCTGCGTGCCGATCCGCCCGGCGAGGTAGCCCGCCTTCGGCGCGGCGGTTCTCGCCGCGCCGCCTGGCCTCGCGGCGGGGCGGAATGAACCCGGAACGGCGATCCAGATCTCGGGTCCGCGCCCTTGCCGGCCACGACGGCTTGGGGTTGGCGATTCGTTCGTGCGGCGCTCGGTTCGGACCGGCGACGACCCTGGCGGCGGGCCGCCGTCCAGGTCGGCGGCGTTGGGAGGGATCGCCTCGACAGAGGTCCGGGCCCTGGCCGCCCTGCCCTGCTGGCCGCTTGGCGCGCCGCACGCCGACGGCGAGCTGGCGGCGGCGGCGGATCCTGGGCGCGCCTGCTTTCGGCCTCTGGCGCGTCTGGCGGCGACCCTCGTGGCGTCCTCCCCTGCCGTTCGGGCGAGCGGCTCGCCGCCCGCGGCGGTGAAGCCGCGCGCGCCCTGGGTCGGCGGGTCTTTCGCGCTGCGGCGGATGCAAGCCTGCGGGCCGCGACCGCGCCGCGATCGATCACGTCGTCCCTAGGGCGGGGCGGGCCGGGTCCAAGCCGACCTGGCGCGGCCAGGCGCTCTGGCCGGAGCCTCCGGCCTTCCTGCGCTGCGCTCTCGTGCAGGCCGGCGTCCAGCCGCCGCGGGCTTGGGCCCGTCCCTCCTTCCCCGCCCAGCCAGGGGCCGTGATCGCGGCGAGGCCGCGGACCGCCGGGGCTCTTCCCGGCGGGAGACGGAGAAAGACCATGCTGAACAAGGCGCAACTGATCGGCTTCACCGGCGCGGACAGCGAGATCCGCACCACCCAGAAGGGCAAGGCCTATGCGGTGCTGCGGGTCGCCACCAGCCGCTACAGCAAGAAGGAAGGCGAGCGGCAGGACTTCACCACCTGGCACCAGGTCGAGGTCTGGAGCCCCAGCACGGTGAAGTGGCTGGAGGGCCGGGTTCTGGCCAAGGGCTCCAAGGTCTATGTCGAGGGCGAGATCCGCAACGAGCGCTACACCGACAAGGACGGCAAGGAGCACTACTTCACCAAGATCGTCGTCGCCGGCCCGGACCATGAGCTGAAGTCGCTCGATCGCCCCGAGGCCAACCCCGAGCCTGAGCCTGGCCAGGACGGCTAAGGCCGGCAGGCCCGCCCCGATCCGGGGCGGGCCGTTCGGTCACTGATCCACCGACAGGGCCGCGCGGAGCCACGTGGCGACTTTCGGGCGGCGGGGAGTTGCCACGTGGCAACTTGCGGGGCCCGGCGTGGCGGCCGCGGTCGTGGTGAACGGGCGCGAGCCGTTGGGGCGAGGCCGGCGGCGGTCACTGATCCACCGTCAGGGCCGGGAGTTGCCAGGTGGCAACTTTCCGGCCGCGGCGCGCGGGAGTGTCCTTCAGCGATGAAGGGCCCGCGGCGTCGCAGGCGCCGCGGGCGCCGCGAGCGCGGCGGGCGGCTTTGAGGAGGGCTGGGCGGGCTTTTGCGTCGGCCGGGTCGGGGGCGCACAATGGATCCCGACATGTCCAAGCGCGCGATTCGTAATCAAGAGTTCGATCTCTTCATCCCCCAGGTCGCGGACCTGGCCTGGAAGGACCAGCGCGAGCTGATGGAGCGGCCGTTCTTCTCGCTGGGCAAGCGCAAGCGCCTCAAGCCCATCGAGTACGTCTCGCCCGACGGCGACGTCCATGTCCGGGTCAGCGCCAATCCCCAGTTCGGCATCGCCACCATCTGGGACGCCGACATCCTGATCTGGGCGACCTCGCACCTGAACAAGCTGCGCGACCGGGGCGACAACGACATCCCGCGCACCATCCACACCACCTCCTACGACCTGCTCAAGGCCATCCACCGCGACACCGGCGGCACGGCCTATCGCGAACTGCAGGCGGCCCTGGAGCGGCTGCAGTCGACGACGATCGAGACCAGCTTGCGCGCGCCCAAGCGCAACAAGCGCGCGCAGTTCGGCTGGCTGGACGAGTGGACGCTGGAGTCCGATCCGGTCACCGGCGCGCCGCGCGGCCTGACCCTGACCCTGTCCAACTGGGTCTATGAGGGGCTGATGCGCGACCGGGCCCTACTGACCCTGCATCCGGACTATTTCCTGCTGACCGGCGGCCTGGAGCGGGCCATCTACCGCATCGCCCGCAAGCACGCCGGCGACCAGGAGGGCGGGTGGACCTGCCGGGTCAGCGTCCTCTACGACAAGTCCGGCAGCGAAGGACCGCTCAAGCAGTTCACCTACCTGCTCAAGAAGATCATCGCCGCCGACAGCCTGCCCGACTACGCCCTGACCCACGCCACCACCCGGGACGGGGCCGCGGCCGTCCATTTCGTGCGCCGCGACGCGGCCGAGCGCGCCCGAATCAAGGCCGAGCTCGACGCCCTGGCCGCCGCCGATTCGCGCCGGGCCCGCGAGGACGCGCGGGCGGTGAGCCTGGACGGGATGCTGGACCGTCGTCGCCGACCGTCGGGGGATCAGTGACCTTTTCCTCGGGGGATCGATGACCGGTCCATCGGGGGATCGGTGACCGTCGTGTCGGGGGATCGGTGACCGGCCGTCTTGGCGAACCCTTGCCAGACAAGGCTTTGGAGGCTGTTTCGGACCGCTTAACCCTTCTAACTTTCGTCGATAACGATTTCTTCTAACGCGGGCAGGGAAGTCGTTGCGAGCGCGACGCGCCTCGAGCCTTGGAGGGCTCGACGCGACGCTTGACGGTTAAGGTTTTGTTTACGCTCTCCAACGACAACTTTGCAAATATCGTCTAGTCTCGTCGAAATTTGCAAAGTGGAGGGGGTGATGACCGCGATCGCCATGGCGCCCGAGCCAGCCACCGGACCGGTGCTGCTCGACGCGCTGAACAATCTGACCAATCGGGCCGACGACGTGATCACCCGCCTGCGGGCGACGGTGTTCGCGCCGGGCGTCGAGAAGATCGTCGACACGCGCTTTCCGATCAGCAAGGCCGCCGAGATGGTCGGTAGGACCCCCGAGGCCATACGCCAGGCCGAGGCCGAGGGCAGGCTGCCCGCGCCGCGTATGACCGAGACCGGTCGCCGCGAGGGCTACAGCCTGGCCGAGGTCAACGCCATGCGCGATCTCTTCGGCACCCGGCCGCGCCGGGCCGAGGGCGATCCGCCGATCGTGCTGGCCGTGCAGAACTTCAAGGGCGGGGTCGGCAAGTCGACCCTGACCTGCCACATCGCTCAATATCTGGCCCTAAAGGGTTATCGGGTCGCGATTATCGACTGCGACAGCCAGGCCTCGTCGACGACGGTGTTCGGGTTCAATCCCGACATCGACATCGACGACGACGACACCCTGCTGCCGTTCTTCGAGCATGGCGGGGCGCCCACTCTCGACTACGCCATCCGGCCGACGGCCTGGGCCGGCATTGACCTGATCCCGGCCAATCTCGGGCTCTACCAGGCCGAATACGAGGCCGCCGCCCGCATGAAGGGCCGGCCCGAACTGCTCGACCGGCTGCGCGATGGTATTGCCGGTATTGCCGACCGGTATGACGTCGTGCTGCTCGATCCGCCGCCGGCCCTGGGCATGATCTCGCTGGCGGTGCTGCGCGCGGCCAACGCCCTGCTGATCCCGACGCCGCCGTCCACCGTCGACTTCGCCTCGACCGCCCACTTCCTGCGCATGATCGTCGACACCGTCCAGGTCCTTGACCAATACGGCCTGAACAAGAACGGCTTTGAGTTCCTGCGCGTCGTGGCCACCAAGGTCGACGAAGGCAAGAGCGCCCACATCCAGATCCGCGAGATGATGGCGGCGGTGTTCGGTTCGGACATGCTGACCAACTCGCTGCTGGACTCGGCCGAGATCGACAACGCCAACGTCCAGCTGCGCACGGTCTACGAGGTCGCCAGCGGCGGCCGCGTCCACGAGCGCTGCCGCAACAACCTCGATCGCCTCAACAGCGAGATCGAGATCCTGATCCGCAAGGCCTGGCCGAGCCATCGCGCCGAGCTGCGGCGACTGGGCGTGGGCTAGGAAAGGGGAGGGGACGATGGCGTCCACCACGGGCAAGAACCGCAACATCCTGGCCAGCCTGGTCGGCGACACGCCGCCGGCGGCGGTCACCAATCCCCCGAGAGCCAGCGCGCCGGCGGCCGAGGTCGCGCGGGCCGCGCCGGCCTCTGCGCCGGCCGCGACCATACCGCCGCGCCTCAACGACCGCATGGCGGGCCTGTCCCGCCTGGCCTCGGGCGACCTCAAGGAAAAGACCCTGCGGCTGGTCGATCCGGCCCGCTGCCGGATGTGGGCGCGCCATAACCGCAACTACGGACTGCTGAGCCCCGAGAACACCGCCGAGCTGCTGGAGGGCCTGCGGGCCCAGGGCAAGCAGGAGTTCCCGGCCATCGTTCGGCGGGTCGCCGACGATCCCAACTTCGACTACGAGGTCATCGCCGGGGCCCGCCGCCACTGGGCGGTCAGCTATCTGCGGGCGGTCGAGCATCGCGAGATCAAGTATCTCATCGAGGAGCGCGAGCTCTCCGACGAGCAGGCCTTCCGCCTGGCCGACATCGAAAACCGCGCCCGCAAGGATCTTTCCGACTACGAGCGGGCCGTCGACTATCTGAGCGCCATCGACCTCTACTACGGCGGCGTGGCCTCGCGCATGGCCGAGCGCCTGGAGCGCCCCAAGGCGTGGCTGTCGCGCTTCCTGGATCTGGGACGGCTGCCGGTCGAGGTCGTCGGGGCCTTCGGCGACCACCTGCAGGTCCTGGAAAAGCACGCCCGCGACCTCAAGCCCGTCCTGGCCCAGAACCCCGAACGGGGCCGGGTGATCGCCGCGGCCGGGAAGCTCGCCGACGAGCAGGCCGGGCGGCGCGCGGCCGGCCTGCCCTATATCGAGCCGGCCAAGGTGGTCGCGACCTTGCGCAATGCTGGCCTGGGCAAGACCGAGGCGCCCACGGCCTCGGGGGAGACCCGGGTCGTCAAGCACGGGGCGGTGACCTTGTTCACCGTCAAGCCGAAGGGGCCAGGCAAGGCGGTGCTGGAGCTGGCGCTCGACGCCGGCGCGTCCAACGCCGACTTCATCGCCGCCCTGCAGGCCGAGCTGGTCCGGCTGCGCCCCAGCGCCTGAGGCGCGATCGATCATTGGCTTCTGAAGCCCCGTCGGCCGAGCCGGCGGGGCTTTTTCGTTGTCGGGAACCCAGGTTGCCACATGGCAACCTTGTCGGGGGATCAGTGACCGGCGGCGGCGACGCCGAGCAGGTTCGTGCGCCTTACAGAGGCGGCCGGTGCGCGCCGATGGGCCTGACGCGCGCGCCAGCGGGCTTGGATGAAGCAGGTTGCCAGGTGGCAACTTCCACGGTGGATCAGTGACCGGGCCGCGCGAGCATGCCGCGGCCGCCCCTGATTTCTGGGGGATTGAAACGGTCGGGCGGGGTAGGGGAGGCTGAGCGCATGCGCGTCTCCGGTGCTCTCGTCCTGGCCGCCCTGATCCCCGCGCCCCTGGCGCTGGGGTCGGCCTTGCTGGATGCGCCGCTGGTGCTGCTCAACACCTCGCCCAGCGAGCCTGTCGGCCTCTACCGCCGCATCGCCGCCGATCCGGCCCCCGGTTTGTTGATCGCCTTTCGGCCGCCGCCCGCCGCCATGCCCTATCTGCGTCTCGCCCAGCCGGGTCGGGCGCGGGGCAGCATCCTGAAGACGGTGGCGGCCGGGGAGGGGGCGCTGGCCTGCGCCGAGCGCCGTCTATCCATCGACGGGCGCGCGCTGGGGGCCATCGCCGACCGCGATCGGGGCGGACGCACGTTGCCGCGCTGGCGCGGGTGCCGGCGCCTGGGCGCGGGCGAGTACGTCGTCTTTTCCGGACGGATCCCCAGCAGTTTCGACAGCCGCTACTACGGTCCGGTCCAGGCTTCGGAAATCCTCGGCGTCTACGCCCCGATCTGGACGCGGGGCGCATGAGGCCGCGCCGGGCGCTTATGGCTCTCCTGGGGCTGCTTCTGGGCCTGCAGGGCGGTGTTGCGCGCGCAGAGGACCTGGCCGCGGCCCTGGCTGCGCCCGGCGCGCGCGAGGCGATCGCCCGCGTCACGGTG
The DNA here is from genome assembly GCF_029543245.1 of Caulobacter endophyticus. GTDB lineage: Bacteria > Pseudomonadota > Alphaproteobacteria > Caulobacterales > Caulobacteraceae > Caulobacter > Caulobacter endophyticus_A. The sequence continues at coordinate 181,029 of NZ_JARQWV010000004.1, read as the reverse complement.
GCCGAGGCCGCCAACCAGGGCGACAGCGGCCTCCTGGCCGTCGTCTGCACCATCCTCAATCGTCTCGCCGACGGGCGCTGGGGGAGGAGCGTCGACCAGGTGCTCAACGCCCGGGCCCAGTTCGAGCCGGTGCTTCGCGCGGGCGGGGACTGGCGGGCCTTGCCGGCGGCCAGCCCGGTTCAGCGGGCCCGCGTCGACACCCTGGTCAATCTGGTGCTGGAGGGGCGCGTTCCCGATCCCACGGGCAAAGCGCTCTACTTCCAGAACCCGCGCATCGTCGCGGCGCGGGCCGCGGCCGGCCAGGTCTCGCCCAGGCTTGTCCACTTCGGCGGCCGCGCGCCCAGCGCGGTGATCGGCGACCACGCCTTCTATGTCGAAACAGGCGGCGGGAAGGCGGCCGCCGGGCCGATCGCATCGTCTCGCGACGCGATCTTCGTGCCAAGGCCGCCGGCGGACGGAACGGACGCCCCCGACGTGACGCCGCCGCCGCACCAGGCCGGCGCGCGCGGCATCTTCGTGCTGTCGGACGGGGGCACGGTCGAGACCCGTCGCTAGGGTTTGCACGTAACGGACGGTGATCGCGGTTCTCAGGGGCGCGGGCGCACGCCTGGCGGCGTCGCCCAGGCGCCCATCGAACCGTCCGCCGACGGGCGGGCCCGGCCGCCCTGACGAGATCTCCATGAGATCTCGCCGCCGTCGTCTGGCGACGGCGTAGGGCGTCCTACTGAGCCTGGTGGCGACGTCTTCCCATCGTGTCACGGACGACCCGAAGTCAACGGCTGCGCCGTTCCCCTGCGCGTCCGCTGGCGCGGCCGCTGCGGTGACTGCGGGACCCCGTCCGTGGCCCTCGGGTTCAACGTCGCTCACGAGGAGCGGCGGCCTGGAGGTTTCACGATGTTCAATCTCTTCACGACGCGTTCGGGGCGGACGGCTCCGCTGGTGCTGCGCGCGGCCGAGCCGGTTCTGGGCGACGAGGCGTTCGATGAGCACGTCTGGTGCTGGCAGTTCCATCTCAGCGCGCTGGACGCCGCCCTGCATAGGGCTGAGGCCGTGGATCGCGCCCGGGAGCGGGTGCGCGTGCAGGCGCTTTGGGACGCCATGGACGCCGAGGAGACCTGGGTGATCCTGGATGAGCTGGACATGCTCAACGCCCGCGGCGTCCTGGTGGATCACCTGTTCTTCGAGCAGTGGCAGGCGAGCCGCATGGACGGCTACGTCGGCGACTGACCCGGGGGCCTTGGCCCCCCTTTTGTCGCCGACGGACGGTTGGCGCGGGCGCTCGCGCCTTGAGCGCCCGGCGGTCGGGCCTGTCGGCTCCCCGACCGCGAGGGCGCAAGGCGCGTCGGGCGCGGTTCGAGCGACCCCGTCTGCGACTTGGGTCGCTGGGCCTGGCCTCGAGCCAGGCCGCCGCCGGTCGGGGACCGTCGCTCGGCGCGCCGGCGTGGCCGGCGGGTTTCGCACGCTCTTGCGGTCGTCCCACGGCCGCGTGAGCTTGATGGCGCCGCGCCTCGGGCGTCATGCGGCCGGCCTCGCTGGCCCGCCAGCGGGCGAGGCGGTCCTACTGACAGGCCCGGCGCGCGAGGCTCCCGGACGCGGGCGGCCGCCGGTGGCGGCGCGCCGTGGCGTCCGTCGCCCTCGCGTCCAACGCGCGCGGCGGTCCGGACTGACGAGATCCCCACGGGATCTCGCCGCCGTCGACTGGCGACGGCGTAGCCGGCCCGACTGAGCCTGGGGGCGCCTCTTCCAAGTTTATCCTGTCACCCAGCCCGTCAACCCGCTGGCGCGGGTTCCCCTACGGGGCCGCGCTCTGCGCGACCCCTGCGGTGACGGGCCGGGGCCCGACAGGAGGTGAGGGACAAAGGCGCTCAAGGGGAGCGTCGGTCCAGCCGGAGTTGTCCAATGTCCAAGACCTCATTCGACCTCGTCGAGCGTGAGCTGATCGAGGCCCACATCGCCAGCGGCCAGCCACGGTACAGCACGACGTTCTACCTGCTGGGCGGCGGCTACATCCGCAGCTGGTCGGACGATCGCGAGGCGGTGCTGGCGCGGCACGCGGCCGATCGCGACGATCCGCGGCTGAGCTGGGTCATCACCTTCGACCATCTGGCCGTGACGAGTCTCGCCGTCGACTTTCCGCCCGGAGCCAAGACCGCCGACCAACTGAAGGCCGAGTGCGACGAAGCCCTCGAGCAGATGTTCGAGCGGTGGGAGGCTGAAACCCGGCACTAGGGGAGGGGGCGTCAGCCCCCTTTTTTGCGCCGTCGAGGCGGCGAGGCGGCATCGGGAACCGCGGCGTCCTCGCGCAGGATCTCGTCGGCCAGGGCGTCGAAGTCGGGCAGGTCGGGAACAGGCCGCGACCGCACCGGCGCGATGGCCAGGCCCAGGGTCTCGGCGATCGCCAGCCGGTCGCGGGGGCGATGCACACGGGCGTCGACGATGGCCTGCAGACGCGCCAGCAGCGGGTCGTCGGGGTCCTCGGCCGCCTGCGCCAGCAGGGTGGTGCTCAGCACGATCTTGGCCCGCGTCTCACGCTTGCGCTCGGTCTGGTCGAGCAGGGCTTCCAGGCGCTCGACCCGGGCGCGCCAGACAGCCAGCCGCTCCTCGTCGTCCTTGATCTTGGCCAGCGGCGTGACGTGACCCCGGTTGCGGGGAAGCGTGCCGCGCAGGCCCGAGAGCGCTTCCTTGGCGCGATGCTCGCGATCGGCCAGCGCGACTTCGAGGGCCTGGAGCCGGCGCTGGCGGGCGGCGTCGCTCTCGGGCTGTCGGCGGGGGCGGGCGGTCTGGGAGGCGTTGTCGACTGGCATGGCGTCGGGCCGGTTGAGGGGGCGGGGGACGGGCGGCGACTTGATTTCGGGCAGGGAGGAGCGTACCCCTAACGCGTCGTTGGTGACAAGGGCGCAGTTATGCATTGCAAGCAATGCCTGCGGCCGGCGTCATCGGGATGACGCCGACAGCCAAGGGGCCAGCCCCTTAGCGATCCTTAAGCGCAGAGGCGCGATTTGGACGAGGAGACCCGGTGGCGCAGTTCCGGCTCGAGGTGCAGGCGATCAAGCGCGCGGACGGCCGGTCGGCCGTGGCGGCCGCCGCCTATCGCGCCGCGACCAGCCTGCACGACAAGCGCCTGGAAATGACCTTCGACTACACCGCCAAGGGCGGGGTGGCCTTCTCCGGCGTCATGGCCCCGGACACCGCGCCGGCGGCGTTCGGCGATCGCGAGAGATTGTGGAACGCCGCGGAAGCGGCCGACAAGCGGGCGGACTCGCGGACCGCGCGGGAGGTGCTCATCTCGTTGCCGCACGAGCTCGATGACGTCCAGCGCCATGCCCTCGTGCGGGCCTTCGTCCAGCAGAGCCTGGTCGCTCGCGGTATGATCGCCGACTACGCCCTGCACGATCCCGACGCCCACGGCGACCAGCGCAATCATCACGCCCACATCCTGGTCACCACCCGCCGCGTGAGCCCCGAAGGCTTCGGCCTGAAGGGGCGCGAGTGGGACAATCCCGACGCGGTCAAGGCGCTGAGGCTGGAATGGTGCGAGATCCAGAACCAGCATCTGCGCCAGCACCTGGGCCAGGACGCGCCGCAGGTCACTCATCACAGCCTGGCCGACCAGGGCGAGGAAAAGGAGCCGACCATCCATCTGGGGCCGGCCGCGTCGGGCATGGAGCGGCGCGGCGAGGGTTCCGATCGCGGCGACATCAATCGCCGGGTGGCCGAGCGCAACCAGGCGCGCAAGGACGGGCCGGCCAAGCTGCGCGACCTGGAAGACCGCATGGCGGCGGGCCTGGAGCGCGGGCCCTATCCGATCGGGGCGGTGATCCGCGAATTTGAGGCGATTCACGCCACCATGGTTGGTGAGCGCGACGGTTGGACCCGCGACCTGGCGCGTCTGCAGCGTGCGACCCCGCCCCGGGCGGGCGATATCGCGCGCGAGATGCTGGCCGAGGCCGCCGCGGCCCGAGCGATCGCGAAAGGTCGCCTTGCGGCCACCGAACGCCGCATCGCCAAGGGGCGCGCCCGACGCTCGACCCTGGTCCGCTGGGCGCGCGATCCGGCGCGGATGATCTGGGCGGCGCACGCTGAACTCAACGCGCTGGCGCGGGCCAAGCAGGCCGCCCGCCTGGCCGAGATCCGCTACGCCGTCCGCCGCGACTGGCTGAGCGGGCCCGAAGGCCGCGCCTTTTTGGCCGCGCGGCTGGATCCGGAAAAGCAGGCGGCCGAGGCCGCGCGCCGGGAAGGGCGGACCCTGGAGCGCAAGATCAAACGCGCCGACAAGCGCATCGAGGCGGTGGCGCGCACCCGCACGCGGTTGATGGTCGCCCAGGCGCTCGGCGAAGAGACCCTGGTTGCGCCCTCACAGATGGCGCTTGGGGTGGGCCAGGCCGTGCGCGAGGTCGATCGACGGGCGATCGAGGCCATCGGCCGCCACCCCGTCGCCGCGCAGGAGAAGGGGCTCAGCCAGGTGCTCGCCCTCGCGCGCGGCAAGGGCTTGCTGCCAGGGCGCGAGCCATCGGGACCAGATCGCTAGGCGATCGGGCCGCGTCTAGGATGCGCCGGCGTCGGCCTATTTGTCGGCGAGGCTGATCCACGCCGGCGCGTGATCGCTCGCGCCGTCGAGCCCCCGCACCCATCGATCGACGCCGGCGTCTTCGAGCTGGTCGGCCAGGTCCGGCGACAGAAGAAGGTGATCGATGCGCAGGCCTTTGTCCCTGGGCCAGCGCTCCCGCAGATACGACCAATAGGTCCACGGCGCGGCGTTCGGATGCACGGCGCGCAGCGCGTCCGTCCAGCCTTGAGCCAACAGTCGTTGGAACGCCGCGCGGCTTTCAGGGCGCAGCAGGGCGTCGCCGCCATAGGAATGGTTGGGATAGATGTCGGCCTCGGTCGGCACGACGTTGTAGTCGCCGGCCAGCACGACCGGCGCCCCGGTGTTCAGAAGATCCTGAGCATGGACCAGGAGCGCCTCGAACCAGGCCAGCTTGTAGTCGAACTTGGGACCCGGAACGGGGTTGCCGTTGGGCAGGTAGAGGCAGCCGATCAGCACGCCGCCCACCGCCGCCTCGATATAGCGGCTCTGGGAGGGATCGGGCTCGCCGGGCAGGGCGGTCCGGGTCAGGACGGGGGTCATGCCGCGGGCCAGGATCGCCACACCGTTCCAGGTGCGCTGGCCCTTCCAGACCGCGCCATAGCCCATCTGCTCCAAAGCCTCGGCGGGAAACCGGCCTTGCTCGGCTTTCAGTTCCTGGAGGCAGACAACGTCGGGCTGGGCGTCGTCCAGCCATTCGATCAACGGATCGAAGCGGCCGAGGACGTTGTTGATGTTCAAGGTGGCGATCCGCACGCCAGGACAACCGTCGCCGCCGGGACGTCGTTCCAAAGGCTGGGTGCGGAACAGATGGGCCGGCCTGCGGATTCGTATTCCGAAAGGGAAACCACCCATCATGTCCAAACGTGAATTGATCGAGCCGACGCCGGGCGACAAGCGCTATGTTCGCCGCGACGACGGGGGTCACTTCTCCGAACAGGTCGATGTCGGCAAGTCGTCCGCCGCCGACCAGCGCCGCCACTCCAGCCATGACGCTGGACGCGGCCAGGGCGACAAGAGCGACCGCCAGAAGGCCTAGCTGGCCTTGCGGCGGGCCGGCGCCTTGGCGGGCGCCGGCGCGGCTGTCGCCTTCGAACGACCGGTGGCTTTGGCCGCGGCCCTCGCGGGCTTTGCCTTGGCGCCGGGCGCGCCGCCAAGGCTGGCGCGCAGCGCCGCCATCAGATCGACGACATTGGTGTCGTCCGGCTCGGCGACCTTGGCCACCTTGTGGCCCTTGCGCTTGTCGGCGATCAGCGCCTTGAGCGCCTCCTCGTAGCGGTCTGTGAACTGGCTGGGATCGAACGGACCTTCCTGCTGCTGGATGATCTTCTCGGCGATCGAGATCATCGCCGCGTCCGGCGCCTTGTCGCTGATCGCCCCGAAGATCTCATCCTCGGCGCGGACCTCCGCATCGGTGCGCAGGGTATAGGCCAGGATGCCCTTGCCGCGCGGCTCCAGGGCCAGTAGGCGCTCACGGGTCGACATCACCACGCGGCCCAGTGCGATCTGGCCTGAGCGCGCCATGGCTTCGCGGATAACGCTGAAGGCTTCCTGGGCCAGCTTGCCGTCGGGCGCGAGGTAATAGGGATTGTCCCAGTAGATGCGATCGATGTCGGCCTCGGGCACGAAGCGTTCGATGTCGATGGTCTTGGTGCTTTCCAGCTTGACCGAGGCGATCTCCTCGTTGGTCAGCAGGACATACTGACCCTTCTCGAACTCATAGCCCTTGACCAGTTTGGCGCGCTCGACCGGCCCGGTGTCGGGGTCGGTCGTGACCATCTTGATCCGGTTGTTGGTCTCCGGATTGATCAGGTTGAAATGGACCTCGCCGCCGGAATTGGTCGCGGTGTAAAGCGCCACCGGGCAGGTGACGAGCGAAAGGCGAAGGTGTCCCTGCCAGGTGGGGCGATAGCCGGCCATGGTCTTGCTTCCGTGAGGGCCCTCAGGAGCGCCGGGCCGCGAAGACTCGACTCAACGGGGCAAGGGGTGATTCGTTCTGGCCTGCCTCTACTGGCAGGGGGCGGCCTCGCCGCTGTCCAGGTCGATGCGGAAGCAGTGCTCCACGCCGCTCTCAGTCTCACGCACGATCAGCGAAATCTCGTTGTCGGCGTCGACCGGCGGATGCCAGAGCTCGACGAAGGCCACCGCCGCATCCTCGAAGCTGACGGCGTCGACCGCATGGCCGTGGCTGGCCGCTTCGCCGCGCGCATGGACGCGATAGGTCTGGGTGTCGGGCATGGCGATCTCCTGGCGACGAGACAACGCCTCGCGCGGCGAAAGGATTCCGCCCCGTCGCCGGCGGTGAAACTTGGCCGCCGCATCGGGCGCTGAGATACGGTCCGTCGCGTGCGTATGACGGGCGGGAAAGCCGGACCGCCGGGTTCGCCCTCTAGCGCCCGCGGGCCGGTCAACCTCTCCAAAATCCCAGGGCCGTCCCCATATCAAGGGCATGAAAAAGCGATCTTCGGCGCAGGCCGCGCCCTTGCCGTTCGAGGACGATCTGACGGTCGAGACGAGCGCCGAGATCCTCGATTTGGAGGGCGTCACCGAGCGCCGCGAGCGCTTCCTGGCCCACGCCGCCGCCGCCAGCAAAGTCGTCACCTATGAGTTCGTCATTCCTGCCGACGCCAAGGTTTCGGGCCTTGGTTCGGATGCGGAGCCGCGTGACGCGCGCGGCCAGCTTGAGCTGCTGATCGCTCTGACCGGCGGCGCGCTAGCCAAGTTTCCGGGCGGTCTTTTGGCCCGCGTTCCCGTAGCCGCCGCCGCGCGGTTCGAAGGCTTGGCCAAGACCCTGATCGAGACGTTCCTGGTCGGCTGGCGCGTCTAGCGCCGCACCGTCCGGAACGTCACCGAATAGCGCAGCGCTTCGAGCGCGGGGATGCTGTGCTGCCAGTCGCTGCGCGCCGGACCGGCCATCAGGTAGGCCGAGCGGGGCGCGGCGATGATCGAGGCGCGGTCCCAGCGGTCCCCGGCCTTGCGCCTTAGGCGAAAATGGCAGGGCGACAGGAGCGAAACCCCGGCGATCGCCACGGCCGGCGGCCGGTCGCGATGCCAGCCGATCCCCGCGCCCGGCGAATATTCGGTGACCAGGGCATGGCGGAAGCTGTCGCGCGCCAGGCCCGTAAACGCCGCCACCTCGTCGAGCAAGGGCAGGAGCAGGTCGGGGATCGGCTCGCCGGTCTCGACCATCCGGCCGCTCTCGTCCTGGCGCCAACCAAAGCCGGCAATGCGGCGATTTCCGAAATAGCCCAGATGCTCATAGGCCTTGAACGGCAGATCCTGGAAGCTGGCGACGAGGTCGCGTTCCTCGGCCGCGTCGATCAACTCGGCCTGATAGCGAAAGCCTTCCGGCCACGGCGTCTTGGGCGTGATCGGCAGGTCTTGGGGCAGGTCGAAGAGCAAGGGTTGCCTGTCGATCATCGGGCCCTCAACAGAAATTCCGGCTGCGGCGGGCCCAGGAGAGATCGCCGGCGTCGACGCCGCGATCCTGCAGGCTCGACAGGACCGCGCCCAGGTCATGGAGCTTGTAGGCGACCAGGTGGACAACATCGCCCTCGCGCTGGATGCGTCCCTCGACGCCCAGCAGGTGGGCGCCCAGCGCCACGCGCCGCTGCTTTTCGTAGAGCGTCTTCCAGATCACCAGGTTGGAGACGCCGGTTTCGTCCTCGAGGGTCATGAACATCACGCCCTTGGCCGTGCCGGGCATCTGGCGCACCAAGACCAGGCCCGCCGTCTTGATGAACTGGCGATCGCGACCGCTGGCGGCGGCCTGGCAAGGGCGATAGCCCTGGGCGGCGAGTTCATCACGCAGCAGCGCCAAGGGATGGCGGCGGAGACTGAGGCCGACATGGCCGTAGTCCTCGACGATCTCGCGGCCCTCGGTCATGGGCTTTAGAGCTAGGGCAGGCTCGTTAAGTTCGTTCGCACCGGCCTGGTCGAAGAGGGGCAGGGCGGTGTCGCGCAAGCCTTTGATGAGCCAGCCGGCCTCGCGGCGGGCCAGGGCGAGGCTCGGGCGGAAGGCGTCGGCCTCGGCCAGGCGCGACAAGGCCCCGGTCCCGACCTGGGCCCGGCGCCAGACATCGTCGATAGACCGATAGGGGGCCTCGGCGCGGGCGAGCACGACACGCGCCGCGTCGGCCTCGGCCAGCCTGCCGACCATGCGCAGACCCAGCCGCACGGCCAGCGACCCGTCGGGGGCCTCCTCCAACGTGCAGTCCCAGCGCGAGGCGTTGACGCAGATGGGCCGCACCTCGACGCCGTGTTCGATGGCGTCGCGGACGATCTGGGCCGGCTGGTAGAAGCCCATCGGTTGGCTGTTCAGCAGGGCCGCGCAGAACACCTCGGGGTGATGGCATTTGAGCCAGGATGACGCGTAGGCCAGGAGGGCGAAGCTGGCCGCGTGACTTTCCGGAAAACCGTAGGAGCCAAAACCCTCGAGCTGCGCGAAGGTCTGCTCGGCGAACTCGACCGGATAGCCGCGCTCGACCATGCCGCCGACCAGCTTGTCCTTGAAGTGACTGACCCCGCCGGTGAACTTGAAGGTGGCCATGGCGCGGCGCAGCTGGTCGGCCTCGCCGGGCGTGAAGCCGGCGCACTCGATGGCCACCCGCATGGCCTGCTCCTGGAAGAGCGGCACGCCCAAGGTCTTGCCCAGCACCTTCTCCAACTCGGGCTTGGGGAAGGTCACCGGCTCCTTGCCCTCGCGGCGGCGAAGATAGGGATGGACCATGTCGCCCTGGATGGGTCCTGGGCGCACGATCGCCACCTCGATGACCAGGTCGTAGAACGACCGGGGCTTGAGGCGCGGCAGCATGGCCATCTGCGCGCGGCTCTCGATCTGGAAGACGCCCAGGGTGTCGGCCCGGCGGATCATCGCGTAGGTGCGCGGATCCTCCGGCGGGATGCTGGCCAGGTCGAGGGCGATCCCCTTGGCGTCTCTGAGCAGATCCAGGCCGCGCTTGAGGCAGGTCATCATGCCCAGGCCCAGGACGTCGACCTTCATGAACTTCAGCTCGTCGATGTCGTCCTTGTCCCATTCGATGATCTGGCGGCCCTCCATCCGGGCCGGCTCGATGGGGACGAGCTCGTCGAGCCGGTCCTGGGTGAGGACGAAGCCGCCGGGGTGCTGGGAGAAATGGCGCGGGGTGTTGAGCAAGATCTGCGACAGCTCCAGGGTCAGGCGCAGGCGGCGGTCGGACAGGTCCAGGCCCATGTCGCGGGCGTGCCTTTCCTCGATATCCTCGCGGCTGAAACTCCAGATCTGGCTGGAGAGACCCTTGGTCATGTCCTCGGGCAGGCCCAGCACCTTGCCGACGTCACGCACCGCGCCGCGCGGTCGGAAGCGCTGGACGACGGCGACGATGGCCGAGCGATGGCGGCCATAGGTCTCGAAGATCCACTGCATCACCGTCTCGCGGCGGGCATGCTCGAAGTCGACATCGATGTCCGGCGGCTCGTCGCGCTCGGCGCTGACGAAGCGCTCGAACAGAAGGTCGTTGCGCTCGGGGTCGATGCTGGTGATGCCCAGCACGTAGCAGACCGCCGAATTGGCGGCCGAGCCGCGACCCTGACAGAGGATGTCCTGGCTGCGTGAGTAGCCGACGATGGAATTGACCGTCAGGAAGTAGGGCGCATAGCCCAACTGTCCGATCAGCTTCAGCTCGTGCTCGAGGATCCTGCGGACCTCGGGCGTCACCCCGTCCGGAAAACGCTGGACCGCGCCTTCCCAGGTCAGGCGCTCCAGGGTCTGCTGCGCCGTCTCGCCGTCGGCGACCACTTCGCGCGGATACTGATAGCTCAGTTCGGACAGCGAGAACCGGCAGCGCTTGGCGATCGCCACGGACGCGGCGATGGCCCGTGGATGGCGAGGGAAGAGCCGCTGGATCTCGGCCGGGGGCTTCAGATAGCGGTCGGCGTGGCGGTCGCGCTTGAAGCCGACGTCGTCGATCGTGGTGTTCTCGCGGATGCAGGTGACGACGTCCTGCAACAGGCGGCGGTCCTTGTCGTGAAAGAGCACTCGGTTGGTCACCACGGGCGTGACCCCGGCCGCGACCGCCAGCCGCTCCAGCTCATAGAGGCGCAAGGCGTCGCCAGGGCGGCGGCGCAGGGTCAGGGCCAGGTGGGCGTCGGCGCCGAAGATGGCCGACAGGCGCGCCAACTGTTGAGCGCAGACCTCATCGGCATCGTCCGGCACAAGGATGGCGATCAGGCCCTCAGCGTGGGCGGCGAGGTCTGTGTGGTCGAGATCGCACTCGCCCTTGCCGGCTCGGGTCTTGCCCAGGCTCAGCATCCGCGACAGCCGGCCATAGGCGGCCCGGTCGGTCGGGTAGACCAACACGGTCGTGCCGTCGCGCAAGACCAGCTCGCAGCCGACGATCAATCGGACGCCCGTGTCCTTGGCCGCGACGTGGGCGCGCACCATGCCGGCCAGGCTGTTGCGGTCGCAAATCGCCAGGGCCCGATAGCCCAGCCTCACGGCCTCGTCGAAGAGCTCGGCTGGGGAGGACGCCCCGCGCAGCAGCGAGAAGTGCGAGGCGCACTGCAGCTCGACGTAGTCGCCAAGGTCTTGGCGGGCGTGGAGAGTGTTGTTCACCCGAACACCCCGGCCATGAACCAGCGCTGGCTGCCGGTGGCGGCGTCCTCGCCGTCACCGTCGCGGTAGATCCAGTAGCGTTCGCCGCCGTCGTCCTCGACCTGAAAGTAGTCTCGTGACCGGGCCAGCTCGACGTCGGACTTCCACCACTCTCCGAACACGCGCTCGGGGCCGTCCGCGCGCCGCACGCGCCGGCGCACACCGCGCCAGGTGAACGAGGCCGGCGGCTGGTCGGGCAAGAGCGCCACAGTCTCGATCGGCTCGGGCCTGGGAAAGAAGCGCGTGGGCCTTGGCCAATCGACCGGCCAGGAGAAGGCCGCCGGCCGCTCTACGGCCGGGGTCTTGCGCACGCTGCGCTCGGGGATGTCGCTCTCGGCGCTGGTGAGGCGATAGACGGCGTCCGCGCCAAGGCGAACGCGTAGGGTGTCGATCAGGCCGGCCAGGTCGGCGACGGCGCGATTGTCGCTGCCCAGATGCGCCTCGTCCTGGCGATAGGCCAGCGGCTCGGCGCCCGGGGCGGCCAGCACCATCTTGTCGACGCCGAAGCCGGGATCGACGTTCTCCAGCTTCTCGCAAAGGAGCTTGGCTAGGCGCCGCGCGTCACGGGCCGGTGTCGACAGGCCCACCCGGGCGCTCTCGATGCGGTTATCGACGCGGTAGAACCACGCGTCGATCGACTTGGCTCCCAGGTTCAGGGCTTCCAGGGTGGCGCACAGCTCGACGGTGAGTTCTGTCAGGTAGCGGGCCATGGTCTCGGGCGCGCCGATCGGTTCGGCGAAGATCTTGGCCGCGCGCGGGGTGTCGGCCGCTAAGACCGGTTCGATCGGCTCGCGCTCGCGGCCATGGGCCTGGTCGAGCCGGCGGATGGGTTCCAGGCCAAAGCGATGGGCCAGCGGTCCCTTGGCCGTGGCCTCCAGCTCGCCGATGGTGTCGAAACCCGGCTTGGCCAGGGCCTGGACGGTCTCGGGCGGCAGGCGCAGCGCCGCCACCGGCAGGTCCTTGAGCTGCACGCCCAGGCCGCCCTGCGGCACGACGAATAGCGACCGCCGCGAATAGCGGGCCAGGGCGTGGGCGCCGCCCCAGCTGTCGGCGATCGCGACGGTGGCGGCGTAGCCGGCCTTGGCGAGGCGTCGGCGCAGGTCGATCAGCATCTTCTCCTCGTCACCGAAGAGATGCGCGCAGCCGGTGGCGTCGATGACCAGGCCGTCGGGCGGATCGGCCGCCACCGTCGGCGAGTAGAGCCGCTGGGCCCAGAGCGCCAGGCGCTGCAGGGCGGCGTTGTCGCCCTCGGCGTCGAGGTCGCGGAGGAGCAATCCTGGAACGAGGGCGGTGGCGTGGGCGACGGCCTGGCCAAGTCGGAGGCCTGTCTTGGCCGCGGCCAGGTTCATGTGCGCCACCGCGCGTCGACGACCCACGCGCCCGACCATGACGATCGGGATGTCAGGCGACGGCGCGGCCTTGCCCTGCATCCGGGCCAGCCGGTCGGTGGGCCAGCGGGGCAGGAAGACGGAGATGACCCTTTGCGTCACAGGCTTCTAGCTCGATGTCGAAGGCGTCGCCGGCCTTGCAGCGGAGGAGTTCGAGGAACCAGCGGGGACGACCCACGCCGGGAACAGACGGCGGAAGCGGCGAGGAGGGCAGGGGTGAGACCCGCCACCGCGTCTCGGCCGCCGTCGGTTGGCCCAGGTCGGCCGCGTCGGCGATGCGCCGCCATCTTCGGACCGCTATGGCGATCTGGCCGCTCTTTTAGGCCGCCAACTGCAGCCGACGCGAAGCGGTCATGGAGAGCTTGCCGACCTCGCCAATGACGCCCGCAAGCCCCGGCCAGCGCAGGCCTTCCTCCATCGCCGCCAGCACACCGGCCTCGTCGCCGGCGTCGGCGAAGATCACGCGCTCTGGCGGCAGGCCGGCCTGGGCGAGCGATGGGGCGAAGAGATCGGCCTGGCGCCGGCACCAGAGGACCTCGCCCTGGGCCCGGGCCAGGACGCCGGCGGCGAACCTCGCCGCCGTGGCCCCGTAGAGCGCTTCGTCCGCGCCGCCCGCCACCTCGTGCAGGGCGCCCAGCGCCAGGCCGCCGCCGGGGAGACGTGCGTCGAGGGGCGGCACGCCGAACGGCAGCACCGCGCGGGTGACGCGGTCCTGGGTCTCCAGGGCGCGGACCTTGCGGCGAAGCGCGTCGAGCGCGGCGGGGGATGGGGTGGGAGACATGCTGACAGAACGATCTTGTTCCATCTTTGTTCTCTTTGGCGCTGGCGAGTCAATCGACCCCCGGATGCGTCCAGGCGCCGCGCCAAGGCCAAGACCAAGGCGGCGCAAGGGTTTGGGCGGACTCGGAATTTTTCAGGCGCGACCGAAGCTGACGTAAGCTCGGCCGGAAACGGGGGCGTCGACGCGCCGGCCCCGCTCGGTGGGTGGTCTATACGGGCAGGGCGGCCTGGACCGACGGTGGCGCGCTGGCGAAGCTGGACACGGTCACGCCCAGCAGCCGCACCCCTGCTCGCAACGGATACACCGACCGCACGAGGTCTTGGGCCAGCAGGCGCAGGGTCGCCTCATCGGTGATCGGCGCGGCCAGGGACCGACGACGGGTGGCTTGCTCGAAGTCGGCGTACTTGATCTTGACCGTGGCGGTGCGGCCGTAGGCTTGCGCTTTCTGGCACCAGGCAAAGACCTTCTCGGCGAGGGCCGCGATCTCTGTTTCAATGCGGGCGGTGTCGAGGAGGTCGGTCTCGAAGGTGGTCTCAGACCCCGAGGACTTACGCTCGCGGTCCGGATTGACGGGCCGGTCGTCGACGCCCCGGGCGATGCCGTAGAACCACGGCCCCGAGCGGCCGAAATGGTGGATCAGGAACTCCAGGGACTGGCGATGCAGGTCCTCGCCGGTCTCGATCTTCAGGCGCTTCATCTTGGCCTCGGTCACCTCGCCGACGCCGTAGAAGCGGCCGATGGGCAAGGTGGCCACGAACGCCTGGCCCTTGCCGGGCCCGACCACGAACTGACCGTTGGGCTTGTTCTGGTCGCTGGCCATCTTGGCCAGGAACTTATTGTAGGAAATCCCGGCCGAGGCCGTCAGGCCGGTCTCGGCCAGGATCCGGGCGCGGATCTGGCGCGCGGTCTGCGTGGCGTTGCCCACGCCGGCCTTGTCGGCGGTGACGTCGAGATAGGCTTCGTCGAGCGACAGCGGCTCGATGAGGTCGGTGAACGCGGCGAAGATCTCGTGGATCTGGCGCGAGACGGCCCGATAGACCTCGAAGCGGTGCGGCACGAAGATCAGCTGCGGACACTTCCGCAGCGCCGTGCTGGACGGCATGGCCGAGCGCACCCCGAATTGCCGGGCCTCGTAGCTGGCCGCGGCGATGACCCCGCGCGCGGCCGGTGAGCCGACTACCACGGGCTTGCCGCGCAGGGCCGGATCGTCCCGCTGCTCGACCGACGCGTAGAAGGCGTCCATGTCGATGTGAATGATTTTACGAGGCGCCGACTCCATGTCCCCAGCAATTTAGCAGGCTGTGAACGAAACGGGAACTTACCGCTTGAGTTTGTGCGCCGGGCGGGGTGAAAAACCTCGGCCCGCGACGCCGCGTCGCAGGGCCCTGGACCAGGCGCCTGGTCCATTGTGCAGGCCTCGGGGGAGAACTGATCGTGTTGCGTGTCGAGGCGGCGTTTGTGACCTTGGCTTTGGAGATCGGCTTGGCCGAGACCATCGCCGAGATCCTCAAGGACGTCGAGCGCGCCATCGCCGAGCTTCCCGACGGCCCCAGCGCCTTGCGCTATCGCCGTCGCCTGGAAGACCAACGGGCGGCGCTCAAGAGCCCGACGCTGCGCAATATCGCCGCTCTGGTGGTCGCCCGGTGCGCCAAGCATCCAGACCTGGCGCCGCGCATCCGTCGCGCCTTCGCCGATCTGGCCGAGCACCATCCGGAACTGGCCTGGTTCTATGTCCAACTTCCTCACGCCGAGGGCGCCGACGAGGGCGATCCTGGGCTGATCGGCGAACGCCGGCGCGCCTAGCGGTTCAGTCCGCGGCCCAAGGTTTCCAGACCGCGGGCCGGGTTGGCCGAGACGGTTCTCCAGATAGCCGCGGTCAGGAGGTCCTGATAGGCGCTCAGGGCCAGGATGGCCGCGCTGCGCTCGAGCGCGAGCAACCGGACCGCGTGGGAGGCGATCAGGGCCAGATCGTGCGTGGCCTGCACATCTTCATGGACGGCGATGGCGGCCATCGCCGCCCGCTTGGTCCACCCCTCCAACGGACCGACGGGTTCGGCGACAAGGATCGGCCCCTCGGGTGATCGGTGAACGCTGAAGCCAAGCGCCAGGACCCCGCGCCGCGTCACCGCGCGCCAGTAGTCGATGGGCTCCGAGCCAGAGTCCGGCGGCAGGGTCATGCCGGGGCCTATAGCGCCAGGACCGCCCGTGGACAGCCTTTGGACGACGTCGATCCGGACCGGGAGCGGCCCTGGCGGACGGCGCGGCGCTGGTCTATTTCCATGCTGGTGGCGACTCCGCTCGGCCATCCGACCCGAAGAGATTTCGCCGGTGGACAACCCGCCCTCGACCCTGAAGCGTCCGCCAGAAGCTCTGATCCGGCGGTTTCACCTGGGCCAGGTGGGCGCCGATACGGTCAGGACGTTCTTGGGCAAGGGATATTCCCTGGCCATCTGCTGCCGCGAGTGTCCGCGGCTGATCGAATGGACGCCGCAGGACCTGCTCGAAAAGTTCGGCGAGCGGATCGACGTGAAGATCGCCGACATCGCCGCGCGGCTGTCCTGCACGGGCGAGGAGGGTTGCGGCTCAAAGGACGTCGCGGTCTTCCCGCACCTCTATGACGGGGCCTGGTCCTGGACGCCGCCGGACCGTTAGGTCGTTCAGGCCGGGACGACCTCGTCGCTCTTGCCGCCGACGGCGACGATCTTCAGCCGGTCGGGAAGGGGGCGTTGCAGTTGGGCCACATCGGTCCAGGGCGCGTCGCTCATCCAAAGGTCCCACTCCTCCGGCTCGGTCAGGATCACCGGCATGGCCTTGGCGTGATAGGTCTTCACCGGCTCGGCCGACTCCGTCGTCAGGAAGCCATAAGCGACGATCTCCTCCCAACCCTTGCTCTTCATCCGCACGCACGCGTGCGGTGTCCAGATACCAGCAAAGAAGGCGAGGGGCCGGGTCTCATCGAGCGCGAACCAGATGTTCTTGCGATCCTTGTTATGATCCTGATCGGGTTCGGCGAACGAGGTGAAGGGGACGAGGCAGCGGTTCCCGGCTCCAAGCCACGGCGCCCAGTGCTTGTTGATCTGGCCGGTCTTCTGGCTGACCGTGTTGCGCACGTTCGTGGTGCCCTTGTCCGGCTCCATCCTCAGCAGTTCATCAAAATCAAATTCCGTGCCCTTGGCGCGAAGCTTGTTCGCCCGCTCCGTTGCGGCGTCGAACAACGCCTGCTTCGACGACGGCATTCCCCAGCGCGCGTCGCGCATGACCCGCTGGCCATCCTCGCCGTGGGTGATGATAGGCGCGGCGTAGTCGGGATAGATGCCCGGCATCGGCGGCTGGTTGTTGTTGAGGTCCGACATCGCCCGCGCCAGGGCCGCGACTTCAGCCCGCGCCTTCATCAGGACATAGAGATTGCACATTCGAGGATATCCCTGACGGCCGAGACACCGACGCTAGCCGGTACGGCGGCGAGCTGCAAAGTCCGTCCGCCGGCTGGCCCTAGGCGGCCCGCAGCCACACTCGCGCATGCCACCATCCACGTGGCGCGGACATCGGGTCGCCCAGGCCGTCGAAAAACATCTCGACATGTTCGGCGCGGGGATGGTCGACCAGCGCCCGGCACGGCGCGCCTTGACCATGCAACTCGACGTCCGGCGACCGCTCGGGCCTGGGGGCGTCGAGCCAGGGCGCCTCGCCGGCCGTAGGATCGAGCCAGACGGTCAAGCCGCCATCGGCAGCGACCTCGACATGCCCGACGGCCGGAAGGGTCTCAAGGTAGCCGAGCTCGCCGAGGAGGCCATCGATCTCCACGGCGGTCAGCGGCTCAGCGGTGACGGGATGGGCGTGGTTCATGGGAACGAACATAGAACACTCTGGCGCCAATGGCGAGTCGGCGGATCAAGGTTTGGGGCGCGGCGTTCGCGTCCTCACGGAGGCTCGCGAAATTGCCTGTCGCTTAGCGCAATTGGCTGTCCTTGCTGCCGCGGCGGTTGATGCTGCTGAACACGACCTGTTTGTCTCGCCCGGTCTGGCACGGGATGCAGGTGCGGCAGCCGGGCAGGGCGCGTCGCCGCGCCTCGGGGATGTCCTCGCCGCACTCGACGCAGAACAGCAGGCTCTCGCCGGCCGGCAGACGGGCGCGAGCGCTCAGGACACCGTCGATCACCGTGTCCTCGATCTGGTCGAGCACGCCCCCGTCATGTGTCCAGCCGCCAGCCATTCGTCTCGATAACTCCCAGGTTTCAGATGCTTAGGTATGCATTGCGTCGCCGGTTCTCCAGGCCAGGCGGTCCGAACCGGGCCAGTCAGATTGTCGCGGGAGCGCGCCGGCCGTCGGTCCACGCCAGCCCTCACCAGGGCGTGGCGACTGCGCCCCCTCCGAGGCTTCAAGGGCGCGGCGCCCCCTAGAATTGACGGGTTGCGCCGATCGGGCGGCCTTGATCGACTGTTGGTCGGGGCTTGGGAGGCGATGATGGCCAAAGGCTCCAAAGCGCTCGCAATCCTGTCCCTGGCGCTCGCCGGCCTGACCTTGGGGCTGTGGGCGGCGACGCAATCGGCCGCCCACCAGTTTAGCTATCCCGCCGCCTTTGGTCGGGGGTGGGCGCAGACCGGTTCGATCCGGCTCTATCCGCCCTGGGCCTTCGTCGACTGGTACGGCCGCTGGGCCGGCGCCTATCCGCAGGCGTTCGACCAGGCGTCCCTGGTCGGCCTGGCGGTGTTCCTGTGGCCTTTGCTGATGGTCATCGGCCTGACCCGCCGGTTCGTGGCGCGGCCCCGTCCGTTCGGCAAGAACGCCTGGGGCGGTATGACCGACGCGCGGCGGGCCGGCCTGGTGTCGGGAGGGCGCCTGCAGGGACGCGTGCTGGGCCGCCTGAAGGGACGCCTCCTGACCATCGGGATGATGGTCCATTGCGTGATCGTGGGCGCCTCGCGCTCAGGCAAGGGGGCCGGGCACGTGGTGCCCTCGGAGATCGGCTGGGGGGAGAGTGCTTTCACCTACGATCGCAAGGGGGAGCTTTGGCACATCACCGCCGACTATCGGCGGACCTTCTCCCACACGTTCTACTTTGCGCCGACCGATCCCAACACCGCGCGCTGGAACCCGCTGTTCGAGGTCCGTAAGGGGGCGATGGAGATCGCCGACATCCAGAACATCGTCGGCATCCTGGTCGACCCGATCGGCCTGAAGGGCGGCAATCTCGACTTCTTCGACCAGAGCGCGGCCAACTTCTTCACCGGCGTGATCCTGCATTGCCTCTATGCCGAGCCCGACGAGCACAAGACCCTGGGACACGTCCGCCGGCTGCTCATCGACATCGAGGCGACTTTGGACGCCATGCTGGCGACCAAGCATCGCTGGCGGCCCGACGCGGCCGCGCCGGACGGCCTGGCCCGGGACGACGACGGCCAACCGATCGCCGAGACCCATCCGGAGGTGTGGCTGGGGGCGACGGCGTTCAGATCGATGGAGCCGCGGGTTCGCTCCAGCGTCCTGGCCACGGCCCAGAAGTCCCTGGCCCTATGGGCCGACCCGCTGGTCTGCCACGCGACCGGAGCCTCCGACTTCTGCATCGGCGACCTGGTGTGCTCCAAGGCCCCCGTCAGCCTGTATCTTATCACCCCGCAGGCCCACGCCGACCGCTTGGCGTTCATTGTCCGTGTGATGTTGCGTCAGAGCCTCAACAGCCTGATGGAGACGGTGAACACCGACAGCCGCGGCCGTCCCAAGCGCCACAAACTGCTGATGATGCTCGACGAGTTTCCCAAGCTCGGTCCGCTGCCGTTCCTGGAGAACGCGCTGGGTGAGATGGCGGGCTACGGGATCGCCGCCCACCTGATCTGCCAGTCGTTCAACGACGTCTTCAAGTACTACGGCGTCTACACCTCGATCTTCGACAACTGCCACGTCACGGCCGCCTTCGCGACCTCCGAGCCGACCAGTATCGAGCGGGTGGTCAAGCGGGCCGGGCGGGCGCTGGAGATGCGCGAGAGCTTCAGCGACCCGCGCCTGGCCTTCGGCAAGGGCCATCGCAGCCGAAACCAGGCCGAGGTCGAGCGTTACGTCCTGGCCGAGCAGGACGTGCGCGCTCTGCCAGCCGACAAACAGTTCCTGTTCGTCAACAACGCCAAGCCCTTCATCACCGACAAGATCCGCTACTGGGAGGTGCCGGCGATCGCGGCGGTGACGCGCAACTTCTTCGCCGGCGAACGGGCGCGCTTCGTGCAGACGCCCGAGACGCTCGATGTGCCCGGCCCGCCGCCCAACGACTGGCTCGGCGTGCGAGCCGCAGCGCCCGGCGACCGCCCCCTCAAGAGCGCTGCGGCCTCGACTGCGCGAAGGGCCAGCGGGCCGCCGCCGGCCATCCTGAGCGTCGCCGACCTGACCTTCAGCTTCGAGGACTAGCCCATGGCCCTGACCGACCCGGTGACCGCGACACGAAAGTCTGACGCCCTGGCCCAGGCCCTCGGCCCCGCCGTCGCCGCGGCCCTCGTCGCCGAAGACGTGGTGGAGGTGATGATCAACGCCGATGGCCGCGTCTGGGTCGAGCGCGCGGGGCGGGGCCGGGAGGACACCGGGGTCGTGATGGGCGCGGCGGACGCCGAACGCGTGCTGCGCCTGGTCGCCGACCACGCCGGCGAGGTGGTGACCCACGACCAGCCGCTGATCAGCGCCACCCTGCCGGGCGGCGAGCGGTTTCAGGGGATCTACGCGCCGGTCTCGGCGGGGCCTTGCTTCGTGATCCGCAAGCGTCCGGCGACGATCTTCACCCTTGAGGATTTTGTCGCCCAAGGGGTCGTGGACCCCGATCACGCCTACGCCCTGGCCGAGGCGGTGGCGGCGCGCGAGAACATCCTGGTGGCCGGCGGGACCGGCGCGGGCAAGACAACCCTGGCCAATGCGCTCCTGGCCCTGCCCGCCTTCGCACAGGATCGGGTGATCCTCATCGAGGACACCGCCGAGCTTCAGTGTTCGGCCCAGGATCAACTGGCGCTGCTGACACGCCGCGCCGCGCCGGTCGTGACCATGGCCGACCTGGTGCGCACCGCGCTACGCCTGCGCCCGGATCGCATCGTGATCGGCGAGGTGCGCGACGGCAGTGCGCTGGACATGCTCAAGGCCTGGAACACCGGCCACCCCGGCGGGGTGGCGACGCTGCACGCCAACAGCGCGGCCGAGGCGCTCGATCGGTTGGAGGATCTGATTGGCGAAGTCAGCCAGCGCGTGCCGCGGCGTGCGATCGGTCGGGCGATCGGCCTTATCGCCTTCTTGACGAGAACCTCTCGAGGACGCGCCTTGCAAAGCCTGCTGAGTGTCGGGGGATGGAGCGAGGAGACAGGCTACCAACTGACGCCGATCTGAGGACCGGGCCGGGGACGGTGGCCGGGCCGCCTTGCGACCCGGCCTTTCAGCTCAAGGGCGAAGGACCTCAAGGGTGACGACGTAACTGACGTTGCTGTCATCGGCGCCCTTGGCCCGCGCGCCGAGCCAGTACATCCCGGCCTCGGGGAAGGTGAAGCTGACCGTCCCGTCCGCATCGGTGCGAAGCGTCACGTCGCCAGGCGCATCGCGATAACGCGCCCCGCCGGGCACGACGGTCACCTCCAGATCGGGGGCCGGCTTGCCCTGCAGCAGAAAGCGGAACTGGGCCGGCGAACCGGCGACCAGATCGTTGGGATGGGTGATGGGCGACAGCTCAAGCCCAGCGCCGGTGGGTTTGAAGACCGTCAGGGTCGGTGCGTCCCGGGTGACGAAGGTCTCGAACCGATTCAGCGAGCGGATCACCTTCAGTTCGGGGGCGGCCTTGGGAACGTCGCGCGCGAAGGCTTCGGGCGAGCCCCGGAAGCGCTTGACCTCCGCGCCGTCCTTCCAGAACGTTCCGAGCACACGGTGCGGATCGCCAGCGACAACTACATCAAGGTGCGTGAGGTCAAGAGCTACCTGTGCGCGCTGGGCTCCGAGCAGCACAGCCACTCGAACTGGGCCGTGGCCGTCGACTATTCCAGCGGCGACGTGATCTGGAAGGCCACGGTCGACGGGCGGCTGAACCCCAGCTGGGACGCCTATAAGGCCAGCAACATGAAGCCGACGGCCCTGGTCGCGACCGAAGCCAGCAAGGACCTTTGGGCCGCCTTCATCCGCACCATGGGCCTGCCGCCGGCCCAGCGCGCCGCCGCCGCCCGGGCCGAGGCCAACACCCTGGTCAAGAACTGGCTGAGCTACGACGAGACCGAGATGCGCGGCTGGTACGCCAACGCCGCCAACCGTGGCGACACCTATGTGCTGGCCGCCGGGCAGACCGGCAAGGGCATGACCCAGGCCCAGTGCATGAGCAAACTGGACTTTGGAACCACCGACCAGGCCGCGGCGGTCCGTCAGTTGCAGGACACCCAGCGCCAGTGCCTCTACAACGCCCTGCCCAATCTCGGCTATGAGGACCAGTTCGATCCGCAGACCCGGATCTGGTACAACTGGCGCTGGCGCAACGGGCCGATCGCGCCCATGAGCCCGACGCCCGCCGGCTGGCAGATCCCGACCCAACCGGCCAGCACCAGCACGGTGGTGCGGATCCAGAGCGTGGCCAACGGCAAGTACATGATCGCCCCGGACGGGGTGGTCCCCGACTCGCTGATCTACAATCGCGACGGAACGCCGCTGGACTTCGCCCGGATCGGGCCCAACACCAACACGATGTTCCGATCCGCCCAGGACCCGATGCTGTTCCTCGACTACCGGGCCTTGACCGGGGCGGTGAAGCTGTTCGCCCCCGGAAACGGGACCCAGCCGGCCACCTACGACCTGCAGAGCGCCGGCCAGGGCACGTCGATCCGCAACACCTACTGGAACCAGTACATCTGGCTGTCGGGCGACGAACCTTACCTGACGGGCACGGGCAACCCTAGGAACGCCAACGCCCAGTGGCGCATCCATGCCCAACCTTAAGGACGGGCGTGACGTGCGCTTCTAGGCGCAATTTGCGCGGACTGGTCTGGATGAAGCGTTCGGCCCTGCCGTTAAAGCCGGGTGCTTACATGCCTTGCCCATGTATGGGTGAGGATGTCGATCCTGCCCCCGACGCTTGAGCGCCGCCTTGGCGAAGCGCTCACCGTCTTCGGCCGCAGGGTGGGGTGGTGGCCATCCATGCCCAGCGGTCGATGCTGGTCTGAGGAGGGATATCCAGGACCACGGCCGGATCGGCTTTCATGGGTTGCCATGAGCCGGCCCGGGCCGACGCTTCTAGTGGTCCGTACGCCTCCGATTATGCAACTCAGCGAAGGTCGAGTTTCTGGACCCTCGCCAGCGTCGGCAATCGTTTCAACCGTGCACGTGCCGTCCGATGATCGGATGCCGTTTACTGGCAGAAGTAGCCGCGATAGGCGCCGGTCTTTGGCTCCGGCGCGTCGAGGTTCCAGATGTCCGGCGCGCCGCCCCCTTCATAGGTCCGCACGTAGACCCCCGCGGCCAGTCTGGTGAAGAAGGGCTTGACGCCCTGGCCGTCGAATTCCCAGCGGCCGTCGCCGCCGCGCTGGACGGTGAGAGAGCCTTTCATCCCGTTGGTGAAGCTATAGCGCAAGGTCGAGCCCGGCGCCGTCCAGCAAGACCAGAAGGACAAGCCGCCTTTGGCGTCATAGACGTCATAGCCCGCCAAATTGCGGAAGCTCCACTGGAAGAGATCCGGCGCCTCCGCCTCAAGGGTTAGCTTGTAGGGCTTGGCGGCGTCCTGGCGCCCGACTGCGAGCATGTAGATGCCGTCCCTGGGAAGGATGGCGTTCAGCCGGGTCATATCCACGCCGTCGGCCTTCAGGATTTCGTCGCCCTCGGGCGTGTAGAGGGTGATCGCATGGCCGCCCGCGCCGGGGGCTCCGGCCGTGACCTGCAACACCGACCCGGACTCGCCGATGAAGGCGAAGAGGTCGACGGCCGCCCCGACCTTGCCGGCCGGACGCTGCACCGACTTGCCGACCTCGGCCAGCAGCACGCCCGGCGGGGGCGTAAACTTCGGCGGCGGCGGTAGCGGAGGCGGCGACTGCGGCTTGGGCGCCGGCGCCTCCGGAGCGGTAGCCGGCGGCTTCTCCGGTGAGGGCCTTGGCGCCTCGGCGAGCGTGGGTTTTGGCGAGTCCACGGGTCGCAGGTCGCTCTCGACGAGCATGCGATAGGACGTCTGGCGCGGCTTGTCGGCTGATGTCACCTGGATCAGGTACTCGCCGGCGCCGGGAGCCGTCCATTTCAGGCTGGGCGCAGCGCCGAAGGTATCGGTGAGCAGGGTTTTCTGTCCGTCCAGGACGCCTACGCGCAACGGCCTTTGGGCGTCGGTCACGCTGATCAAGACCGTCTCGCCGGCGCTGACCTTGATCTTGTAAGTCTCGCGCGCCGAGGTCTGGTCCTCGTCGGTGGCGTCGATGTCGCTCTCGGCGATCTTCGGCAAGTCCAGCCTGACGAAGCCGCCGAAGGCCGTCGGCGTCCACGGCGGCACGATCGTGCGCAACGGGTCTCGCGCCGGGCCATCGTCCGGCTTGGCCGTCGCCAGGGCCGGCCGGCGCAGGGCCGCCTTCATCATCGGGTCCGCCAGCAGGGCCTTGATGTTGGCGCTGAAAGCGTCCTGGGTCAGGTACAAGAGCCCGCCGGAATCCTTCTTGCGGTCGACGCCCTGCTGAGTGGTCAGGCGGGCCAGTTCGGCGCCCGTGGCGCGGTCGTGCGCCACCCAATCGACGCTCATGGCGGCCTTGCCAAAGACGTTGTCGAAATTGGCCAGGCCCCAGTTGAGGATGCAGCCCTGGAAGTTGGTGATCCGGACCTCGGCCGCCAGCGACACCGGGGCGACGCCATGGGGAGTTTTGGTCATGCTTCCAACGACCTGGAAGCCGGCGGCCTTCAGGTCGTCGCGCAGGCGAGCGTCAAGCGCGCCGGACTCTATGGCATGGCGCATCTCGGATGGGTGGGCGGGCTCCTTGCCGGTGCAGAAATCTGCGGCCCCGATCCGGCCGGCGGCCTGGGCTTCGAGAGGGGCGGCCACGACCCAGCGCAGGGCTACGGGGCCGATGGGGCCGGTCGCAGGCGCAGATGCGGACGTGGGGTTGGCCGGGGCGATTTGCGGGCGAGACGGCGATCCGTCGTAGGGTCGTCGATCAGTGTCGATCCGCAGCCGGTAGGCCGTGATTGGCTGGCCGCCCGGCGCCCAGAGGGTGACGATATGTGTCCCGGTCGTCTTCGCCGTCGCGGTGAGCCGCCTTTCGGGGGTCTTGTGGTCGGTCGAGGCGAGATACTTGTCGCCCGGACCGTTGACGAGCATGACGATCTTGGCTGCGGCGTCCTGCATGTCCAGCCGTAGGGTCTCGCCCGCCTCGAGGGCGACGGCGAAGTGCTCCCGGGCGCCGCCATAGAGCATGTCGAGGTCGCTCCCGATGATGCGCGGCGGGGCGATGGAAAGGGGGGTCTTGTCGGTCACCCGACGCCAGGGCGCCAGCACCAGCACGGCCGGGTCCCCCGGCTGGATGGCCTCGTGCCTCGCCGAGGCCAGCAGGGGTCGCGCGGCGGCCGCGCGAAAAGCCGGATTGGCCGCCAAGGCCCTGGCGTTGGCCATGAAGGCTTCGTCGACCAGGCCGGTCAGTCCGCCGGTTCCACCGTTGCGCACCGCCGTTTCGCGCGTCGACAGCCTGCCGATCTCGGCGCCGGTCGCGCGGTCGGTCAGGGTCCACTCGACGGCGACCTCGGCCTTGCCGCTGATCTTGTCGATCTTGCCGAAACCGAAGTCGGGGAGGCAGGCGTCGGCCAAGGTTATTCGCGCCACGCCCGAGACCTCCACGGGCGCCGTGCCTGAGCCGTTGATCATCACGCCAGCGCCGCTCAGCGTCTCGCGCAGGCGCGCGTCGCTGTCATTGCTGGTGACGGCGCGACGCATCTCCGAAGCCGACAGCAGACCCTGCTTGATGCAGATCGCGCCGCCTTTCAGCACCGCCGCCGCCTGCTGTTCGGCCGGCGCGGCGGACATGGGCGCAAGAGCGATGGTCAGCAGCTGCGCCTTCGCGGCCGTCGCCGTGACCAAGGCGGCCGCCGTTCCCAGCAGAACCGCGCGGCTCATTGGGCGCTGCCCTGCTTACGGCGGGCCTTGAGAAAGGCCTCCAGGTCGGCCTTGGCCTTGGCGTCGGTCTGGGCCTGCTTGACGGCGAGCTGGACCTTCCTTTTTGCCTCCTCGGCCAGGGTCTTCTTGACCTGCTCATCCCAGGCCTTGCCGGCGTCGCGCAAGCCGGTGTCGGTCTTCACCGTCAGGCTGCCGGGCGAGGAGGCGGCTGCGGGCGGCTTGGGCTTTGGCGCGGGCTGGACAGAGGGTGTGGCGTCCGCCGAGGCTCCCGAGGCCGTAAAGGGAATGTCGTAGATGCGACCGCCCACCTTCGAGTGGTCGATCTCGTCGATCACCATGGCGTCCAGCCGTTCTCGGGTGCGTGCTTTGAAGCACTTGGGCACGGCCCTGATGTTGTTGGCTTCGAGATAGGGTCGGAATTCCTTGCTTTCGACGCCGTAGCTGTCCTCCGGCTTAATCTTGAAGACTTGGCTCTTGCCATAGTCGCCGGTCTGGTACAGGCGCTGCGAAGAGGGCATCGCCAGACACTGCATGTAGATGGGAGCCCCCCTTAATGGTGGCGGCGCCTTCTGGAGTTCGGCCGCGCTCGGCGTCCAATGCAGATTGGTCGAGCGTCCGTCGGTCTCGCGCAAAAAGCGCTCATGAGCCTTGGAGGCGTTGTACTTGGGACCGCCGTAGGGGCCGCTCATCTTACAGCCCGAGACATAGACGCTGCCCGGGCCGAGCGGCTTTACGGACTTGCGGACGTAGGCCTCGAAGAGCTCCGAATAGCCATCCTGGTCGACGCCTTCGACCCAGTCGAACTCGTCCGAATAGTAGGTGTGGCCGTTCTGGATGTAGTCGAGCGACGGGTGGGGAAGATGTTGTCCCGGCACGAACTCGAACACCCAGCAGGCGAGGGCGCCGGCGTTCGCCGTGCTGGCGAACAGGCAGGCGCAACAGACCACAAGCGCCGACAGAAAGCGTTTCAGGTTCAATTCCCAACTCGACATATGCCCCACGCAGACCCGCGTTATGTCACGAGGAATCAGGTGTACGGCGAAGATCCGTCCGCCTTCAAGACCATCCTTCCAGCGTTCTCCGGGCGGGCCACCGTTTCTGGTGAAGGATCCCGATCCGCTTCTTGCGCGGCGTCCCCCGATGAGGGGACGATCAGGACGTCGCGAGTTTGGAACGCCGAACTTGAGATTCTTTCCACGGAGAGAACCCTGAGAAGGTCGCCGGATCACGGCCTGATGGCGCTCACCTTTCTTGCAGCACGGTCCGCGGTTTGCATCTCATCGCCGCTCAGATTGGACCAAAACCTTCCAGGACCACCTTACCCTTGGCGCGGCCGCTTTCGACCAGCGCATGCGCCGCTTTAAGGTTGGCCGCATTGATGGGCGAAAGGGTCTGGGTCAAGGTCGTGCCAATGCGGCCGGCGTCGACAAGCTTCGAGACCTCGTTCAGCAACCGCCCCTGCTCAGCCATGTCGGCCGTTTCGAAGATCGAGCGAGTGAACATCAGTTCCCAGTGGATCGAAACGGCCTTGCGCTTGAAGCCCACGACGTCCAGCCGAGGCGGATCGTCGATCAGGCCAAAGCGCCCCTGGGGCGCGATGAGCGCCTGGATGTCATCCAGATGTTTGTCGGTATGGGTGGTGGAAAAGACGAAGGCGGGCGCCCCGATCCCAAGGGCCTCGATTTGCTGGGCCAGAGGTTGACCATGATCGAGTACGTGGTGGGCGCCGAGACTTTTGACCCACTCTTGGGTGTCTGCTCGCGACGCTGTGGCTATCACCACCAAGTCGGTCAGGGCGCGGATCAACTGGATCGCGATCGACCCGACGCCGCCCGCGCCACCTATGAGCAGGACCGCATTGGCCGCGCCTGGGACGGGTCGGCGGATGTCGATCCGGTCAAACAGCATTTCCCAGGCCGTGATCGCGGTGAGGGGCAGGGCGGCGGCTTCGGCGTTGCTGAGAGTCTTGGGCTTTCGCCCGACGATCCGCGCATCCACAAGATGGAACTGGCTGTTAGCCCCCTGCCGCGTGATCGATCCGGCGTAGAACACCTCATCGCCAATGGCGAAGTCCTCGACTCCCGGCCCGACTGCGGCGACCTTGCCCACCGCGTCCCAGCCCAAGACCTTCCAATCGCCGTTCGTAGGCGCCGCGCTGGCGCGGACCTTGGTGTCGACCGGGTTGACCGACACGGCCGCCACCTCGACCAGCAGGTCATGGCCGGTGGCGACCGGCCGATCGAGCACGATATCCTCAAGCGCGTCGGGCCGCTCAAGGGCGCCGGGGTTCTTGTAGCCGATAGCCTTCATGGCGGAGCTCCGTGTTGCGGTGCTCGAAAGGTGTAACTACTCTCTGAAATCCGCAATACTGACAACGATCGCACATAGTATCAAAAAGGATACTGTCATGGCCAAGGTGCGCCATTCCCGTTTCGATTGCACGCCGGGGTGTTCGGTGGAGGCGGCGATCGGGCTGATCGATGGCAAGTGGAAGGCCATCATCCTCTGGCACCTGCTGGCCGGAACGCTGCGCTTCAACGAAATCCGGCGGCAGGTTCAAAACTGTACACCGCGGATGCTGACCAACCAGCTGCGAGAGCTGGAGGACGACAGGCTGATCACGCGCAAGGTCTATGCGCAGGTGCCGCCGAAGGTCGAGTATTCGCTTTCGGAGCTTGGCCTGAGCATGGCCCCGATCCTTCGCTCTCTAAAGGCCTGGGGCGACGCCAATATCGGCCTTTATGGAAAACCCCTTGGTCACGACCCACGTGAACCCCAACCGGGTGGATCGGCCTAGCTCCTGCATTCCTCAGCGCGCGTCGGGTCTCTTCCCGCGATCGTGTGGCGCCCCAAGAGGTGCGAGACAGTGCGGGTGCAGCCTGGAGCCTGGAGGGGTATCGCGGTTGACGACGCCCTGGAGATGTCTGGGCAGATTGATCTCCAGCCGCAGGCTTAACCAACTCGGCGGAAGCCGCTTGGCGCACTCTCTGCTACGAGCCTCGTGTTCTCGGAGGCGTGTCAAAGTCCGTTGTCGGCGCGTCGCGGCCAGACATCCGATCGGCTGCGAAGGGAAGTTAGGGAAAAGCGGGGAGAGCCGCCGTTATGAGTGCGCGCGGCGCGCTTTGCCTTTAATAGCCTTCCTCGCCCGATTATGCTGGCGTAATCCAGTCGACATCTTCCGCTATTGGAAGGTGTCGTCGCGAAAGCGCTCGAGCTGATGCATGCGTTGGTGCAGCACCGTGACGATCCCCACCTCGCCGTTCGTCAGTATCTTCCAATAGATGAAATGGGCTTCGTGGCGGCAAACGTAGCCATCCACACCGAACTCGGCGGGGACTGGCCGCCATGCCGTCCGACGATCAACGATCGCCTGGAAGCGTTCAAACAGGCCGCGGATGTAGCGTTCGGCTTGCGCTTCACCCCAGGTCTCACGCGCGTACCGATAGATTTCGTCCAGCCGATGGCCAGCCTTGGCTTGGACACGAAAGGTGGTCACGCGCTGAAACGGGCCTGACCGCGACGGATGACGGTTTCGGCATCCAAGGTCTCATAGCTCTCGTCGGGCGCGCCGAAGGCGCTGGCGAGTTCGGCTTTCAGCCGCGCAAAAGCCGCTGCCTCAGCTTCGTTTTTATCGCGACGGATAAGATCGCGAACATACTCGCTGACGTTCTCGTAGGATCCGCCCTCGCTCACCTGGGCAGTCACGAACTCGCTGAGTGCTCCGCTGACGCGAACGTTGAGGGTGATGGTTGCGGCCACGCGGCAATCCTCCATTTGTCCTCATTTTATGGGATATTGTGGACGCTCGCAAGGCGGCGTCGCGTGAGCGTAACAGCTGCGCCGGTCTATACGACGGTGCCGAACGTCATGTCAGGGGGCACGCCAACGTCTGCATGTGGCGCTGCCTCGCCTATCTTCCTACAACCCGCCGTAGCGCATAGCTTCAGGCCATGATGGACTGGCGCCCCTATTTCGGATGGAGGACGGCGTTGCTGTGCGTCGCGATCCTGCAGTGCCTTCTGCTGGCGGTCGCGTTGGCGCGCAGCGCCCGGAACCAGGTAGCAAACCGCTTCCTAGCGGCCGCGCTCATAGTGATCGCGGGAATGCTGACGCCGTACGCGATCGGCTTCGCGGGCGCCTATGACCGTTTTCGATGGCTCACCTTCGCCCCCTTCGCCGTCCCCCTGGCGTTTGGTCCGCTGCTCTACGGCTATGCCCACGCTCTAGCGGACGGAACGTCGCCGAGCCGGATACGCGGTCATCTGCTCCCCGGCGTTGTCCAGTTCGCCTACTTCATCCTCTGCTTCATGATCCCAGGAGACGCCAAGTGGTCGTGGTACACGGGCGGCCATCGCGCCTGGATCGCCCCGATGTTTGACGTGCTGGGCCTGGTGAGCCTGGCGGCCTACGCCTACGCAATAGGCCGGGTTCTGAAGCGGCAACGCATGAAACTGGCCGACCACCGAAGCGACGACGACCGTTTCTCCGCCCGCTGGCTGGGCCGGGTCCTGGCCGTGCTCCTGGCGGGCCTAGCCGCCGAGGCCGGTTTCTGGCTCTGGGCCTTGGTCGTCGGCGGTATCGACTTCTTCCAGGAGACCGGGATGTATCTGGCCCTGGCCGTGGTCGGCGTCTATCTGGGCGTGGCAGGCTGGCGGCAGGCCGCGCTTCCCATGCCGCTGATCGCCGAGCTCGAACCGGCGCTACTTGAACCACTATCCATCGCACCGCAGCCTGCGCGGGCGCCAGACTGGTCGACCATCGCCGAGCAATTCGCCGAGCGGACCCGGCAGGCAGGCTGGTGGCGCGAGCCCGAGCTGTCTCTGGCGCGGCTGTCTCGGCTTTTGGGCGTCAATAGCGGCCGCTTGTCCCGCGCTATTAATCTGGGCCTGGGGATCAACTTCTCCAACTTCGTGAACGGGCTGCGGGCCGAGGGCGTGGCTCGGGCTCTGGAAGCCGGCGCCGACGGCGACCTGCTGGGCCTGGCGTTCGACATGGGCTTTGCGTCCAAGGCCAGCTTCAACCGCGCCTTCAAGGCCCGGTTTGGAGTCTCGCCCTCGCAGTTTCGTCGCCGGGTCTCAGATCCTGCTTTTCCGCGCGCCGACACGGAAATGAGGCGAGCCGCGCTGTGAAGCGTCGCATGGGCTGGGCCTCTTTCGTGAGGAGCCGTCCATGTCCTTAAGCCGTCGTCGCCTGCTGCAACTTTCCGGCGGTTTGGCCCTTTGCGCCACCACGTATGGCCGGGCGGAGACCGTCACCGACGACTGGAGCGGTGATGTCGCCATCCTACGCCAGGCGTGGGAGACCATGCATCCAGGCGTCTACCGCTACAGCACGCCGGAGGAAATTACGGCGCGGCTGAACAGCCTGGCGCGCGCCTGGACCGCGCCAGGATCGTTCCGCGACCGCTTCCTGGCGCTGACCCGGGTCACGGCCTCGCTGAAGTGCGGCCACACCTATCCCAGTCCCTACAACAGCAGTGATGCTACAGTGGCGCGGATCTATCCGGACCGCTCGCTGGTCCCATTCCTGTTCCGCTGGATCGATGGGCGGATGGTCGTCATCCGCGACGACAGCCGCGCGGGTCTGTTCCCGCGGGGGACCGTGATCACCGCGATCGACGGCGTGATGACGAGGGACCTGCTGGTGCGCCTCACGCCCCTGGCCCGGGCCGACGGCTCCAACCTGGCCAAGCGGATAAGCCTGATGGAGGCGCGCGGCGAGGACCGCTACGAGACCTTCGACATCCATTTGCCGCTGGTGCTGCCGCTGAAGGACCAAGCCGTCTTCACCCTAGCTGGCGGCCATGTCGTTCGCGCGCCGCTGTTGACCTTGGCCGATCGCCGGGCCGGCTTCTCGGCCTCAGTCGAGGTCGCCAAGGACTCCAATCCCTGGACGCTGAGCAAGGGCGCGGACGGCGTGCATCGCCTGACCATGCCCGGCTGGGCGCTTTACGATTCCAACTTCGACTGGCGCGCCTGGCTGGGCGGGG
Organism: Caulobacter endophyticus; assembly: GCF_029543245.1. Taxonomy (GTDB): domain Bacteria; phylum Pseudomonadota; class Alphaproteobacteria; order Caulobacterales; family Caulobacteraceae; genus Caulobacter; species Caulobacter endophyticus_A. The sequence goes on along the minus strand of NZ_JARQWV010000004.1, from coordinate 149,584 downwards.
TGATGGACGACCTGACGGGCGACGGCGCGCGGGGTCTCATCGTCGACCTGCGCGGCAATGAGGGCGGCATTGACTGCGGAAATGTGGTCATCAGCCGCTTGATCGATCGCGACCTAGCGCTGTCGCGCGACCAACGCTGGACCCGCTATCGCACCGCGCCCGAGGGCTTGCGGCCCTACCTCAAGACCTGGGACCGCAGATTCCTGGACTGGGGCGAGGCGGCCGTCGCCTCACAGGAGCGCCCGGGCTTCTATCGGCTGACCCACTATGACGACGACAGTGGGGGCAACGTGATCCGGCCCGAAGGGCGGCGGTTCGAGGGGCGGGTGGCGGTGCTGTGCGACGCCTCCAACAGCTCGGCCACCTTCGGCTTCGGCCAGACCTGCAAGGACAATGGTCTGGCGACGCTGGTCGGCCAAACCACCGGCGGCAACCGGCGCGGTATCAACGGCGGGGCCTTTTTCTTCCTACAGCTGCCGGCCTCGCGGCTGGAGGTCGACCTGCCGCTGATCGCCAGCTTCCCCGCGACACCGCAGCCGGACGCCGCGATTGCGCCAGACATTGCCGTGGCCACGACGGCAAGGGACATCGCCACGGGCCGCGACCCGCAGATGTTGGCGGCGACGCAGTATCTCATTGGGTCGTAACCGCCGGAATGTCGCCTTTCTGGAGTTGAGCCAATGCCGGCTTCTGGCGCAGCGCTGCCAGCGGCCTCGGCCTGTCAGTCCAGAGTTGCGCTTTCGGCGACGCCTCAAGGACGGGCTGTCCTAAACGGCCAGGCCGGAAGGCCCTGCTGGCTGACGAGGTTGGGTCGTGCGGCCTCGTCCCAGCCAAAGCGCACCTGAACCGGGGCGCTCACCTGGGAGCTGGTGACGATCACCTTGTCGGCCTCGATGACCGCCTGGCCGGCGTGGAACACGCCGTCCGCGCCGGCGAGGGCAAACCAGCTAAGCGGCTTGCCGTCCGATGATTTGAGACCTCCGCCCAGGTCCTCGAACGAGAGCACCGCCCGGTCGCCCTCGATGGTCAGCGACTTGAAGCGTGGGCCTCCGTGGCCCAGGCCAGCCCGTCCATAGGTGCGGGTCAGCGCGATGTTGGCGAGGCGCTCGCCAATATCGCGCTTGTTGCGCGGGTGGATGTCGAAGAGGTCGTCGACCAGATCGGTCGTGATCACCATGCCGGTGCCGGGCGTGTCGAGGACCTGCTCTTGGGCCTCTCGCAACTCGGCGGCAGCCTGCGCGGAGGCGACCTGGGTCGATCGTGCGACGTGGTAGAGGTGGGGAGCGATCTGCACGTAGTAGAACGGCAGGTCCTGGTCGAAGGCCGAGCGCCAGCCGCCGATGAGGGCGCGCATCTTGTCGGCGTAGTCAGCCTGCGCCAGGGGCTCGGTGACATTGGACTCGCCCTGATACCAGATGACCCCCGCAAGGCGGTAAGGGGTCAAGGGCGCGATCATGGCGTTGTATTGTCCCGCCAGCGGCGAGCCGTCGACCTTGGCGCCGGGCGCGGCTTTGGCGAAGCGCTCAAGGGCGGGGAAGGGGGCGTAGGCCGCCGGCGGCGTCCAGACCTCGATCCGGGTGCCGCCCCAGGTGGAGTCGATCAGGCCCACCGGTGTCTTCAACTCGTCTTGCAGCCGCCGGCCGAAGAAATAGGCCGCCGCGGAGAATTGGCTGTTCTTGAGGGCTTGGCTGTCGCAGATCTCCCAGCGGCCCTCCAGGTCCTCGGCCGGCGCGGACGCCTTCTGGCGGGCGACCTTGAATAGGCGGATCTGCGGGCGAGCGGGCAGGGCGTAGACGTCCTCGGCGCCGAACACCGGCTGCTTTCCCGTCTCGGTCAGGCCCATGCGCATGTTGGACTGGCCCGACGCCAGCCAGGTCTCGCCCACGAGCACGTCCTTGACCTCGAGCGTGTTGGCGGAGCCCTTCACCTTGAGGGTCAGGGGCGAGGCTCCGGCGGTCAGCGGCTTCAAGGTCGCGCGCCAGCGTCCGTCGGCGCCGGCCGCGACGCGGGCCTTGTGTCCGGCGATCTCGATGAGGATGCGCTCGCCCGGATCGGCCTTGCCCCAGATCACCAGCGGCTTTCCGGCTTGGACGACCATGTGGTCGGAAAGGATATGCGGAAGCACCACCTCGGCTGCCGCAAGGCGCGGCGCGACCAGCGCTGCGGTAAAGAGCAGGCCCGCCGCCAGGCCTCTGCAGAGATGAGGACGCCGGCTGGCCAGGTGTTGGGAATAGGCGGGCATGAGGCATTCCTTTGATGCGGCCTTAGCCGCCGTGGCTTTGTCGGGGATCATGGCGCCGCGACGGCCTGGCCATTGATCGTCACCTTGTCGAAGACGGGGGCGGGGACATCGGCGAAGGCCAGACGCGAGCGCGCCAGCCGCAGGTCGAAGTCCTTGATCTGGACAGGGGCGATGGTGGTTTGGCCGCGATTGGGGCGGACATGGCCAAAGGCGCCGAACCGGCCCCGGAAACCTTCCAGGACTACGCCGCGGACATGTGAGAGGGGCGGGGGCGCGCCCTTGAGGTCTTTGTACTGGGACCAGGGTCCGATCGCCAGGATCGTGCCGCCATCGCTGTCGAGGGTGATGTTGCTCAGGCGGATGTTCTCGTAGACCTGGGGCGTGTCGGGGCGAAGTTTCAGCATCAGCACATTGATCGGCCCGGTGACCTTGCAGTCCTCGACCAGGACGTCGCGCACGATGGTGGCCTCGCTACCGCAGGCCAGCGCCTGATGCCCGCGACGAAAGTGGCAGCGGCGCACCCGGATGTGCTCGACCGGCGGGCTCTCGCGGTCTTCTAGCGCGAAGGGACCTTTGGAGCCCTTGGCGGCTATGCAATCGTCGGTCACCGAAAAGTAGCAGTCCTCGATGATCACGCGCTGGGAGCTGTCGATATCGATGCCATCGCTGCTCGGCGCCTGTTTATAGTCGTCGGGCACTGTGAAGCGCGCCCTGCGGACCACCACGTCGCGGCAACGATAAAGATGCAGGTTCCAAAACTGCGAGTCCTTGAAGGCGACGTCCTCGATCGTCACCCGGCGGCTGTCCTCGATTAGCGCCAGGCGCGCGCGGGGCAGGCCAAGGTTTGGAAAGTTGGCCGGATCGGGCGCGGCGTTGCGCAGGGCCCAGAACCGCTCCCAGATTTCGCGGCCGGCGCCGTCCAGCACGCCCTTGCCGGTGATGCGCAGGCCGTCACAGCCCTTGGCGTTGATCAGGGCCGGGGTGAAGGCGGCCTCGAAATGACCCTCGATCCGTGTGCGCTGAGCCGGGAAATGCTCCATCTTCGTGGTGCAGCGCAGGACGGCGCCGTCTTCGAGATGCAGATCAACGCGCGGCCTTAGAAAAAGCGCTCCGCTGACGAAGACGCCGGCCGAGACCACCACGACGCCGCCGCCCTGCGCGGCGCTGTCGATCGCCGCCTGGATGGCGCGCGTGTTGATCGTGACCCCGTCGGCGCGGGCGCCAAACGCCGTGATCAGGACTCTGGGCCGGCTTGGCCGAGCAGCCAGCGCCCGCGGCGCGATGGAAGCCGCGGCGGCGGCGATCGCCCCAACGACGTCGCGTCGGCCCAGCCGGCTCATCGGATCATCCTCGCCTGACCCCAGGTCGCGGCCGCAGGCGCAGCGCCATCGCTGGCCTTGGCGACCAGCTCGACGACCTGCACGCCCTTGATCGAGGCGGTCAGCTGCGCGGGCTTGGCGCCCGCGCGCATGGGCTTGCTCTGGGCCAGCAGCCGGCCGTCGCCATAGACCAGAAAGCGTACGGTCCCGGCGCGGGAGGTCGAGGCGTCGTCGACGCCGACGCTGGCGCTGAAGCGTGCGAATTCGCCCGCCGAGCGCACCTCTAGTCGCGAATTGGCCAGGAGGCCAAGGCCATGGAGGAAGACTTGGCCGCCTACGCTCAAGGCGGTGCGATAGGGCGAGAAATCGGCCTGCGCGCCGCCGGTGCGCCCCGCCGGGCCCGCAGGGCCCTCAAAGCCGTCCTCGGGCGCTGGCCAGAAGCTCTCCTGGGCGACATGGATGCGGGCCGGGATTTCCGAGAGCAGAACCCCGTCCTTGACGAGCGGCGCGCCGGCGACCTCGAAGACCTTGGTCTCGTGCGGGGCCAGATCGAAGCTCGCCTGGCCGGTAAAGCCCTGGGCGCTGGTCTTGGTCCACAGATCGCGCAAGGCGACCGGGGCGTCGGGCGAGAGCTTCAATTGCTCGGCGGTGAGGGTCACGGCGGCCGGCTCGGCGCTGCGATTAAACAGCGCCACGACCTTGCGACCGCCGCTCAGCGTTTTGAGCAGAACCTGCACGTCGCCTTCATGGTGGACGAGCACGGCCTGGTTGCCCAGCGGGTCCTGATTGACCGCCACCAGGTCGGCGTTGCCCCAGATATCCAGCAGCGCCTTGGGCGCGCCGCGCAGATCATAGCCGATAAGCAGGGGGGCGCTGGACATGGCCCAGAGGGAGAAGTGGCTGCGCGCCTCGGTCAGGTGGTTCTGGTCGAACTCGCCGCCGCCGACGAACAGCATGTCAGGGTCGTTCCAGGCGCCGGGACGGGCGTAGAGCGCGCGGGTGGCCACGCTGTCGAACGAGCGCAGCATCGCGGGCCACTTGCCGTTGATGTCGGGACTGGTGCGCCAGAGGTTGCCGACCTGGCCGCCCCAGGCCCGTACATCGCCGCGTCCCCAGGTGCAGATCGAAAAGACATGGTCGCCGTCGGGGCTAGCCTTGCCGATGGCGGCGGCGACCTGCCGGTACAGCTGCTCGATCTCGCCCGAGCGATCCTGCTGCGGCGTCTTTCGCGGGATCAGCACCGGCCGTGGCCGATAGCCGAGTTTGGAAACCAGCGGGGCTTGGGGGCCGTACTCGGCCAAGCCGCAGGCGTCGACCTTCAGGTAGTCGAACCCCCACTCTGAAAAGAACAGGCCGATGTCCTGTTCAAGATGGCCCTCCAGGCCCACCTCGCGCTCCAGCGCGGTGCCGACGGGCAGGTTCGGGGACTTCAGGTCCCAGGCCTGGGAGCAGGCGTTGCGGCCGACGTCGGTGTAGAGACCAGCCTTCAGGCCCATGGCGTGCAGCCGGTCGACGAACGGCTTGAAGCTGGTCTCTCCGCCCGGCGCGGCCGCGCTAGGAAAAAGCGCCGTTCGGATCACAAGGCGGCCGTCGGCCTGGCGCCGTTTCAGCCACCAGCCGTCGTCCAGGTTCACATAAACATAGCCCAGCTTGGAAAGGCCGGTGTCGACCAGAGCCTGGGCCGAGCCCATCACCTTGTCCTCGTCGACCTCGGTGCGAAAGGCGTTCCAGGCGTTCCAGCCCATCGGCGGGGTCGACGCCGCGCCCGAGCGCGGCGCGGTCCAGCGCCCGGCGGGCGCTAGGCTGTCCTGGGCAAGAGCGGGAGCAGCGAGCAGGGCCAGGGCCGCGCCGGCGAGCAGGAGGTTGCGAAGCAAGAGGGTCATCCTTGTCTGCGGGCGCGGAAGTCATAGTCGCCCGAGCCGATCCGGACGGTGAGGCCATCGGGCTCGAGGGTCTGCAACGCCTTCAGCGCCGAAAGCGGTCGGCCCCCTTCGGTGACCAGCCCCTGGTCGCGGACGGGCAGCACCACCAGGGCGCGGGTGTTGGCCGGGACCTGGACTTTCAACCGAAAGACGCCGTCGTCCTCGATCGTCCAGTCGGTGGAGATCGAGCCCACGACCGCGTCATAGCGACCCCCGCCGCGGCGGACGCGCGGGTCGAGGATCGGTGCGACGCGGAAGCTGGAAAAGCCTGGTTCAAGCGGTTCCAGGCCGGCTATGCGCCGGTAGACGAAGCCGTTGATGGCCCCCAGCGCATAGTGGTTGAACGAGTTCATGGACACATCGCCCACGTCGCTGTTCCACCGCTCCCAGGTCGTGGTCGCGCCTCGGGCGGCCATGTAGCCCCAGGACGGATAGGCCGTGCGCAGGAGAAGATCGTAGATGACCGCGCCGTAGCCGGCGTTGGCCAGGACGTCCAGGCTGAAGGGCGTGCCAAGGAACCCGGTGGTCAGGTGTCCGCGGCGGTCGATGTCGGCCTTGAGGCGGGCGGCCGCAGCGGCCCGGCGTTCGGTCGGGACCAGATCGAAGGCCAGGGCCAGGATGTAGGAGGTCTGGGATCCATTGCCGATCTGGCCGTCGGGCGAGACGAAGGCCTGGATGAAGGCGCTGCGGATGTCGGCGGCGAGCCCGGCATAGGCCAGGGCTTCTTCATTGCGACCCAGCGCCTTGGCCATCTGGGCCATGGCGTCGGCCGATCGCTTCCACATCGCCGTGGCCACGAGATCCTTGGGGGTCGTCGGATCGCCCGGCTGCTTGGCGTCGAAGGCTAGCCAGTCGCCGTAGTCGGAGCCCCGGCGTTGCGTCCAGACCAGGCTTGGATTGATCCTTCGGACGAACGCCATGTAGCGTGTCATCAGGTCCCAGTTTTCCTGGATGATCGCCGTGTCGCCAAAACGCCGCCAGACGGTCCAGGGCAGGATCACGCCGGCGTCGGCCCAGCCGGGCGTGGCCCCGCGCGCGCCGGACGCGCCCCAGGTCGTGGGGCTGATCTCTGGAATGACGCCCTCGGCGGTCTGGCTGGCGCGTATGTCGCCCATCCAGCGGCGGGTGAAGCCGGCCACGTCCATGTTGAACGCACCGGCGTCCCAGAAGACGTTGGCGTCGCCCAACCATCCCATGCGCTCGTCGCGCTGAGGGCAGTCGGTGGGCACGCCGGTGAAGTTGGACCGCTGGCTCCAGAGGTTGTTGGCCCACATCCGCATGATCAGGCGATTGTCGATGCGCAGCGCGCCGGTCTCTTCCAGGTCGCTTTGGATTACGACGCCGGCGATATCGTCGACCGTCGGCGGGGCGGTAAGGCCGCTGATCTCGACATAGCGGAAGCCGTGGTAGGTAAAACGCGGTTCGTAGGTCTCGCCTTGCGCGGCGCCCTTCAGGACATAGACATCCGCCGCTCGCGCCGTGCGCAGGTTGGACTGATCGACCCTGCCGTCCTGGTCGAGGACCTCGGCGAACCGCAGCGTGACCAGCTGGCCGGCGCTCCCCTTGACCTTCAGCCGCGCCCAGCCGGCGAAGTTCTGGCCGAAATCGACGATGTAGGCGCCGCCGCGCTCGGTGATGCTCTGCGGCCCCAGGATCGCGGTGCGGCGGATCGGCGGGCTGATCATCGCCTCCAGACGCTCGGGCCCGAAAGGCGCGGCCTGCGCCCTGGTCCACGACGCGCCGGCCCGAAAGCCAGGCGCGTCCCAGCCGGCTTGCTCCAGGCGCGCGTCGTAGTCCTCGCCGCCATAGATGTCACAATAGGTGATGGGCGATCGCCCGACCTGCCAGGTCTCGTCGCTGCCCAAGGACTGGAGACGTCCGTCGGCGTATCGGATCTCGAGTTGCGCTAGATAGCGCAGCGGCGCTTCGCCGAAACTGAAGCGTCCGGTGGCCAGGATGCGGCTGCCGTACCAGCCGTCGCCGACCATGGCCGCGATGGTGTTCTCGCCTTGACGAAGAAGGCTGGTGACGTCGTGGACCCGATAGAGACAACGCTTTGCGCTATGGGTCCATTCAGGCGCAAGGACCGCGTCGTCGATCGGCCTGCCGTTGATCCTGGTCTCGTGAACACCCAGAGCCGTGACGTAGAGGCGGGCCTGGGCGATCGGCGCGTTGATGGGGAAATCGCGGCGCAGAAGCGCGCCGCCGTTGCTGGCGAAGGCCGACGGCGTCTTGTCGACCCGCACCGCCGGCGTCCAGGCGCCGTCGTCGAAGCCGGCCTGCGTCCAGTCTCCCTCCGCGTTGGTCGTAAAGCGCGCGCTCGCATCGTCCACCCGCACGATGCGCCCGTCGCAATACCGGATACGCACCAGCATGGCGCAACCGGCCTTGCCTTTGAGGAAGGCGGGCTTGGCGACGGCTTGGCCGAGCCTAAGCCCCAGGACGTGCCGGCCTTGGGCGAGCTCGACGGTGTGCGTGACCGCCGGCGGCAGCCAGTCCAGCGGCGTCAGGACGGGCAGGGCGCGACCGTCTATGAAGGGCTGTGTCCTGGCCGTCGCGGTGAAGATCAGGTCGACCCAGGCTGGCGCATCGAGCGCGAAGGAGAGACGAAAATCGCGGCTGGCGCCGGCGTCGGCCTCGGGGCCGGCGATCCACGTCAGTCCCGCCAGCCGATCGTCCCGATCAAGCCTTGTCTCCGCAGCGACCCAGGTTGCGCTCCAGTCGGCCGGCGCCAGCAAACCTGTCTCCCAAAAGGCGACGGGGCTGGCGGCGCTGGCGCCGCGCTCGTCCCAGACGGTGACGCGCCACCAGGCGCGGGTACGCGATGGGAGGCGAGCACCGTCATAGGAGATATCGAAGGTGCGATCGCTCTCGACCCGGCCGCTGTCCCAAAGATCGGCTCTGCCGGCGTTGAGGTCCTCCAGGCTGGAGGCGGCCTCGACGCGGTAGGCCGATTGGGTCACGCCCCGACGCTGGGCCTCCAGTCGCCAGGAGAGCCGGACCCTTGCGTCCCCGACGCCGAGCGGATTGACCTGGCCGGCCGCCTTGGGGGCGACAACCCGAAGCTCGTGTTCGGCCGCGCTGCTGGGTCCAGCGGCCGCCGACACGAGCAGGCCGGCGGCCCCGGCCTGCAGCAGGCCGCGACGTGTGGGTGTTGGACGTCGGGCCAAGCCTCAGGCCTCGGCTCGCTTGGTGCCAAGGATCGCAGCTAGCATCGATGTCTCCCGCAGATGACCATTATATGGGACTGTGCTTGATTTATGGGGTGATCGCCCGTCGGCCGGCGCCGATCAAGTCAGGGCTGAGCCACGCCGAGCGGGCGATCGTCCGCGACGGTGACGCTGGCGGGAACCTTGAACTCGGCTTCCTTCAGCGGCTTCTTCGGGCTGTAGCGAGGCAGGTCGAGCTCAGCGGCGATCGGCGCCTTGGCGTCCCGTAGGCCCTGAGCGACGATCTTCGCCAGCTCGTAGGCGCCGTAGGGGCCATGATGAGTGCCGTCCTTCTGGGAATAGTCGGCGTTGTGCATGAACAGGGCGCGTGTCCCGTCCGCGCCGAGCGTCTCGTAGAGCACTCGGCTCTGGGCGTGCAGGTCGATCAGCAGCGCACCCGAATCCTTGGCCGCGTCACGCGCGAGCTGCGGATAGGCGCCGGCCGTGTCGACCACCTCGCCGCCCTTGAAGCGGTTGCGGTACATCGAGGTGACGATGACTGGGGTGGCGCCCTTGGCCTTCACCTGCTCGGCCCAGTCTATGAGGATGGCCTTGTACTTCTGCTCGGCCTCGGGGTCCTTGGACTTCTGGTCGTTGTGACCAAATTGGACCAGGAAGTAGTCGCCGGTGCGGATCAGGGAGAGGATTTTCTCGAACCGGCCGGCGCCCTTGGCCGAGAAGGTCGATTCTCCGGACTCGGCATGGTTGGCCACCGCCACGGTCGGCTTGAAGAACCGCGGCAGCATCTGGCCCCACGACGCATAGGGCTCACCTGATTGGTCGGCGACGGTGGAGTCGCCCAGGATGTAGACAGTGGGCACGCTCACCGGCTCGATCTTCAGGGCGCGCACGGCCGGAACGCCGTCGAACTCCAGGGTGATCCTGCGATCCCACGCTCTGGCCTCCTGCACGACCTCGCGCGGCGACTTCAGCTTCACCTTGCCGCCGAGATAGTCGGGGGTGCGGACATTGACGATGAGGCTGCGCGTCTCAGAGCCGCCGGCGGGGACGGCCACGCGTTCGAGCATCAGACGGCGCAGCTCCGCCTTGACGGTGGTCTCCGAAGCCTGGTCGCCGCCCAGGGTGACCGTGACGCGATAATTGCCTTCGATTGGAACGTCGGCCGAGAACAAGAACGGGGCCCCCCCGGCGCTGGCCGGCTGCAGTGGCGGCGCCGCGCCTTCGATCCCAAAGCCTTTGTCGGCCGAGTAGGCGGCGCTCGCCGACTGGGCCTGGGGGCCAGGCGTGTTCTTGCCGAACACGAACTCCAGGGGCGCGGCGTGGGCGGGGAGGGCGACGGCTGCGAGCAGAGCGAGCAGCGAGGCGGTGCGCATGTTCATGAGGGCGCCTTTCGATGGCGGCGGTGAAGGGGTGGTGGCGACAAGGCCTGGTCTAGGAGACGGCGGGGCCGTCGGTGTCGGGATATCGTTCGCCGGGAAGCGGTCGTGGACGAGCCATCGTCCTGACGGGCTTGCCAGCGGCTGCGGCCGAGAAGCGTTCGAACAGGGCCAGGATCAGTTCGCGCATCGCTTTCTCGGCCTTGGCAGGGTCGCGCGCGCTGATGGCGTTGAGGACCGCCTCGCGGTCGGCCAAGGCCTTCTTCGTATCGACGAGGCGGCGGGTGTGATTGGCCGAAATGCGCAGGGCGGTCTGCACCAGATCGCGCAACTCGCGATAGAAGGGGTTACGGGTCGCCTCAAGGACGGCGACGTGGAAGGCGATGTCCGTCGGTAGCGGGTCTTCCTCGTCCTTGGCGGCGCTTCGGGCGCGGCTCAGAGCCTCGCCAAGCGTACGAAGCGCCGCGCTGTCGGCTTTCATGGCGGCTAGAGCCGCCGCCGCCGGCTCAATGCCCAGACGCATCTCGGCAAACTGCGCCAGAAGCCTTGAGTTGGCCTTGCGGTCGAGCATCCAGCGCAGCACGTCGCGGTCCAGAAGGTTCCAGTTCTTCTCGGGCTCGACGCTGGTGCCATGCCGGGGACGTCCGCAAAGCAGGCCCTTGGCGACCAACATCTTGACGGCTTCGCGCGTGACCGTGCGGCTGGCCCCGAACTGCTCGCAGATCGCCGCCTCGGTCGGAAAGTCGGCATTGACGTAGGCGCCCGAGACGATGGCGTGGCCGAGGGTCTCGGCCAGGCCGTAGGTCAAGCTGATGCCCGGCGGTGGGTGCATCATCGGTCGTCTCCCAGGGAACGGGTGAGCGCGGGGCCGGGGAAGGTCGCCTTCCTCTCCCCGTCCATCGCGGACGGGGAGAGGCCGCGCCGTCCCCCAACGGCGCTGCGAACCTAGTTGCGATAGGTGAAGCCGACGGCCAGCTGTGAGCCGCCGTACTGAACCTGCCAGGGATTGGCGCTGGCGTTTTCGAAGCCGCGATCGTCCGCCCCGACAATCAGGCGCGCGGCTTGGAGGAGGTTGCGGCCCTGAACATAGACCTCGAGGTTGCGGTTGATCTTCCGCGAGACCTTGGCGTCCAGATAGTCGTACTTCTCCGAGTAGTACGGCTCGCTGGGGTTGTAAGGGAAGCGTACGAAGTTGCCGACGTTGGTGTTGGGCGCGTTACCGACCGGCGAGGAACCGGTGGCGGTGCCCGGCGAGATGCCGGCCAGCACCCGGTCACGCGTTTGGTAGGCGATGCGGGCCTTGGTCTTGCCGTCGTCGTACCAGAAGACGAGGTTTGCGAAGTATTTCGATTGGTTGGCCGGATCGAGCGCATCCCCCGTCAGCGGGTCCATGTAGGCCACCGCGTTCCCCGACTTGGTGGTGGAGATGTTGAAGTCCATGCCGGTCTTGCTGAAGCGCCAAGGCAGGTAGGTGAAGGCGGTGCGCGCCGAGAACTCCCAGCCCGACTGAACATAGCCAGGACCGTTCTGGAAGCTGTTGAGCCCGAACTCGTAGTCCGAGAGTTTCTTGCCGCCCGTGCCCGGGATCTCGATGTCCTGGCCTTCGAACAGGTTGACGTTCTTGAGCGGGATGCCCGTGGGGCCGCCGACCCGAACCTTCTGGCGATAGTAGGCTAGGCTGAAGGAGGTGTCCTTGTTGGGATACCACTCGATCGAGGTGTTGTTCTTGGTCGCCTGGTAGGGCTTCAGGTCAGCGTTGCCGAAGGTGCCGCAGGTCATGTCCTGGGCCGAGCCGTCGGCGTCGGCCACCCCGTCCCGACGCTCGTCATAGGTGCAGGTGCCGCCCGGCCACAGTCGATTCATCGGTGGCGGGGCGATGGTCTTGGCCCACGAGTAGCGTGTCACCAGCCTGTCGGGGATCACCCACAGGGCGGCGTTGTAGGACGGAAGCCAGGCCGTGTAGCTCTTGTTGATCGTCACGGGCCGGGTGTAGTTGGCCGTCGTGATGCCCGCGGCCAGGTTGGGATTGTTGGGGTCGAAAGCCGGCGTCTTGAGCGTGAAGCCCAGGATCACCGAGCCGGTGCCTGACACCTCAGTCTTCATCATCCGCGAGCCCAGATTGCCCCGGAACTCCATGCCCAGAGGCAGGTCCTGGGCCAAGTCGGCCATCCAGTACCACGAGCTGACGGTCTCTCGGGTGGCGTTGTAGGGCTGCTTGTAGACCTGCCCGTTGCTGGCCGTGCATTCCTTGAGGCAGTCGAAGTTGTAGTTCGCCGCGCTGGCCAGTTGCGAGAAGGCCTTCTTGACGTCGATGCTGTCCCAAAGCTCCAGGCCGCTGATGCCGTCATAGCCTGGCATGAACTTGCCTGAGTTGCGCTCGATCGAGTTCTCGAAGATTGAGATCAGTTGGGCGCGGGTGAGGGTCTCAAGGCCGTAGAGGAAGTTGGAGCCCGTGGTCGGGTTGGGGGCGTAGCCATAGACGCAGGCGTTGGCCGCGAGGGTAGTGGGCAGGTTCTCGCAGGCTCGCACGTCGCTGCGCAGGGTGTTGGTGGGGAGATAGACGCCCGGCTCGGGCGAGGATCCGCCCCCCTGCCAAGAATTGGTTTTGGAGTCGATGTAGAGGATGCCGGCCTTGAACCGAGTGAACACCGGCATGTCGGGCAGGTAGGTGACGTCGAACTTCAGCTGATCGCTGGTGCTCTCCACCTTCCGCGGGTTCCAGACCAGGCGGTAGGAGTTGGAGTACGACGGCTGCCCGGCCGCTGTGGCGGCGGCCATCTGCACGTAATTGCTCATGTTGTTGGGATCGAAATTGGACGGCATGTCGATCGTCCAGATCCCGTTTTCCAGCGCCCGCATCGTGGCGTTGCCGTAGGTGTAGGCACGTGTCAGGCGCAGGTCGGTGCGCGAGTAGTCGCTGTCGCTGTGGCCGGCGCGCAGCTCGGCCTTCAGCGGACCGCGGTCGTAGTCGGCGCCAAACGTCAGGTACTTGTTCTTCCAGATCTGATCGTTCTGAATTTGATCGACGCTGTAGCTGGCGTTGGTGATGTCGAACTGGGTCAAATGGTGGTTGGCGTCGACCTGGATCGAGCCGGGGACGATGTTGGCCGCCACGCCGTAGAGCGGGAAGGCGTTGTTGGTCACCGTCGAGCCGGGCGTAGTGTCGATGGTCGTCGTCGCGGTGGGCAGGCCAGGGTTGTAAATATAGAATCCGCCGCCGGGAACGGCCGACAGGATGTTGGGCGTGCCGGGCGCATAGAAGGTGTTAGTGACCAGCGAGGTCGTCGCCTGACCCGCTGAAGCGGCCGTCAGCGAGGTGACACCGCCGCGGGTGCGCTGGCGGTTGTTCTCGTTCTGCTCGCGGTTGGCGACTTGGTACTTGCCGAAGATCGTCAGGTCGTCGTTGACGCGGTAGTCGAAGCGCAGGTCCCAGGCCAGCCGGTCTTCGTACTGCGTCAAGTTCTGGTCGCGCACCAGGTTAGGCGCATAGTCGTTCCACTGGTTGAGGCAACTGACCTGGGCATTGATCTGCGCCTGCTGGGCGGCCAGGCGATTGGCGCCATTGCTGCCGGCGACGATCGAATTGAGCTGGGTGGTGTTGAGCAGCGGAAAGGCGCTCAGGCACCCGGCCTTGGTCTGGGCCGCCGCCGACTTTGTATAGACATCCAGCGGCGTGGGCGCGTTCCAGGTGCCACCGCCGGTCAACGCCCAGGAGGCGATCGGATCGGTCGCGCCGGCGCCGTTGGCGGTCGCCGGATTGTAGGTGAAGGTCTTGTCGGGCGAGTTGTCGAAGTCGGCGAAGCGCGTATAGCCCTGGGTGTTGTTGGTGCCGCCGGCGTTGAGGGCGTGGCTGTCGTTGAGGCGTTTGCTGTAGCTTAGGTTACCGATGACGCCCAGGCGGTCGTCGAGGAATTTGCGCGAAGCGACAATTCCCAGTTCAGGCGAGGCCTTGCGCGACAGAGTATTGCCGGCAGCAGCGCCTCGCAGCGACAGATAGGGCTTCTTGAAATCCAGGCCCGTTCGCGTCTGAATCTGCACGGTGGCGCCAAGGCCGCCGGGCGTCATGTCCGCAGTCTGACCCTTGATGACGTCCAGGCTCTTGATCATTTCGGCGGGGAACTCGCGCAGGTCCGCGCCGCGGCCCTCGCCGCCGCCAGCGGCGAGGCTGAAGCCCGAAGCGGCCACGCCCATGCCGTCGAGCTCGACGCGAGTGAGGTCAGCGCCGTTGCCGCGGATCGACACGCCGTCGCCCTCGCCAAAGCCGTTGCGCTCGATAGCCACGCCCGCTACGCGCGACATGGCCTCATTTACGTTGCTGTCAGGGAACGAGCCGACATCGTCGGCGACGATGGAGTCCTGGGCCGTGGTGCTGCGCTTCTTGCGCGCGATGGCCGACTGCTGGGAGGCGCGCGCGCCCACCACGATGGCCTCCACCTGCGTGGGTTCTTCCCTGGGTGCAGCGGCCGCCGGCGCGGTCTTGATGGCTTCCTGAGCCATGGCACCCTGCGGGCCAAGGGCCGCGCTCAGGGCTATGACGGACACAGCAGCGGCCAGTTGGCCGCGCGCGTGGACGCGCTCCATTGTTTTCTCTCCCATAGTGAGTTTTCGGGACGGCTCCCCCGCCTCCCGAAGCTTCTTGTTTTCTGTCGAAAGCCGTTTGCGGCGGAGCTTTCAGCGCCGGCGCGGAGCCCTCAGGCGGCTCCATATCCGAGTGGTTTAACCTGCTCCCACATTTTGGTAGGCCAGTTTGGAATCTGGTATGACCACTTTGTTGCATGGGCGAATTTTGGCCGCAACTGTTAATGGAGGTGATGGTCTGTCCCAAATGGCCGACTAACACCCCGTGTCAATTGAAGTTGTTGGAATATCGATGGCTTTTGAATCTCTTGGTAGCCTGGATTAGCAGGCGGATTCAGCCAGCTTCTGGCGCTGCCTTACTTGGTCTCGGCTTCGGGGAGTTTGACATCGCTATCAACTGGTCAGGCCAATTGTCTGAGTAGTATCCCGTGCTGTGTGTTGGCCTTGCTCGCGGGGCGGAGGCGATACCGCTCGAGCCGGCGCCGGTGATCCATTGGGGGAGCAGTTGGTCCCGCGCTAAATCACCGAGGCTGCGCGAGAAACTTCGACCATGCGGCCAAGGTCCGCAGCCATCAGCATAATAACTAGCCACAGCCGAGTTCGCGGAGAGGCCCTGGCCATCGAAGACGAAGCCCGTCCGTAGGCCCGCCTCCTGAATGTCGCGTTCCCGCAGTCTCGCCAAATGTCAGCAATTGGCGCGACGTATTGTGGGCAAAAGGCGCAAGACGAGTGCGATAGACCAACGCCGGCTCCGGCGCGGCGGCGACGGAGCGGGCGAGGCCTTGTCACTGAGTTGGGCCGGCGAGGGCCGCCCCGTTCACTGCCCCCCGACTTGGTCGGAGATGCTGTTAAGTGTGGCGACCTGTGATGGTGAGAGCGTCAGATCCGCCGCCGCGAAGTTCTCCCGGAGGTGGGCCGGCGAAGAGGTGCCTGCGATTACCAGGATGTTGGGCGAACGCTGCAGAAGCCATGCCAGCGCGACCTGCTTGGGGTTCGCGCCGAGTTCAGCCGCCACGCTGGAAAGCAGCGACGATTGTAGGGGCGAAAAGCCACCTAGGGGGAAGTAGGGCACGTAGGCCACACCTTCGGCGGCCAGGGCGTCGATGAAATCATCGTCGCCGCGCTGCACCAGGTTGTACTGGTTCTGAACACAAACGATGTCGGCGATCGACTTGGCTTCAGCGAACTGACCCGGCGAGATGGTGCTGAGACCGATGTGGCGGATCAGACCCTGACGTTGAAGCTCGACCAGCACGCCCAGCGGTTCAGCCACGGATTGATCGTCCGGACCGTGCGGACCGCCCAGCCTCAGATTGACGACATCCAGCGCCTCTAGACCGAGACTGGAGAGGTTTTCATGCACCGCGCGGGTGAGGCCCTCAGGCGTGTGGTCAGGCGCCCAGGATCCGTCCGGACCGCGAACGAAGCCGACCTTGGTGATGATCGTCAGGTCTTCGGGATAGGGTTCGAGCGCTTCGCGGATCAGTTGGTTGGAGACGCCGGGACCGTAAAACTCGGCCGTATCGATGTGGTTGGCGCCCAGCGCGATGACCTCACGCAGGACGGCCAGCGCGGCGAGCTTGTCGCGCGGCGGACCCCAAACATGCGGGCCGGGCAGTTGCATCGTGCCATAGCCCATGCGCTTGAGGCTCAGCGACGTACCGGGAAGGGCGAACGCGCCCCCAAGGGAAGGAATGCTCATCGGAATGTTTTGTGGGTTGTTGATGGAAATCAGGACAAAGAGACGACAATCTTGCCGCGCGCGCGGCCGGAAATCTGACGAGCCCAGGCCTCGTCGAAGGCGTCCATCGACACCTGACGGTCGATAACGACCTTCAGCCTGTTGTCGACGATCGTCGTCACCAGTTCGCCCAGACGGTCGGCATAGGGCTTTGCGTAGAAGATGTTGGCCTCGACGCCATGCGCCTTGGCCAACGCCTCGTCGGGTGGCATGGCGGTGGACACGAGACGGCCGCCCTGGCGCATGACCGAATAGGAGCGGCTCTGCGTTTCGCCGCCGACCAGATCAAGCACGACGTCGATGCCTGACACCGCTGAGGTGAAGTCCTGCGCTTGGTAGTCGATCGCCTCATCGGCCCCCAAGTCGCGAAGTCGGGCAAGGCCGTCGCCCGACGCGGTGGCGATCACTCGCGCGCCGGCCAAGTGGGCGAACTGAACGGCGAAGCCGCCGACGCCGCCCGCCGCGCCATGGATCAGGACGGTTTCGCCAGCCTTCAGCTTGGCGCTGGAGAACAGGGCGTGCCAGGCGGTGATCCCAGCGGTCGGGATCGCGCTGCCTTGGGCCGCCGAGAGGGCATCGGGTAACGCTACGCACGCGCTGGCCGGCGCGACGGCGAACTCGGCCAGACCGCCACTGACCCCCGCATCAGCCCAAGCGATCACCCGGTCGCCCACCTTCCACCGGGTGACGGCCGAGCCAACCCGTTCAATGACGCCAGCGAAGTCGGTGGCCAGGGTGATCGGCAGCTTGATGTCGAAGAAGTGCTGGGCAAACCCCGAGACGACCAGCGCGTCGAGCGGATTGAGGGCGGCGGCTTGCACGCGCAACAGCACCTCGCCCGGCTCGACGTTAGGGATCGGCGCGTCCTCGATGCGGGGCGTGTCGTTGAAGCTGTGGATGCGTACGGCTCTCATGCTTGATGTCCGCGATGGAGAGAAGAAAGGGCGCGCAAGTTTCAAAGTTGCACTCGGTGCATAATCAAATACTGCACCAAGTGCAAATTTACAAGAGCACTTGCTCATGGCATTCCATCGGAATGGAACCGAACTCTGAGGATCAGGATGGCTTGCGCGAACGGAAGCGTCGCGAAACCCGTCAACGCATCACCGAGACAGGCCTCCAGCTCTTCATCGCCAACGGCTACGAGGCCACGACGCTCGACGCGATCGCCGAGGCCTCGGGCATCGCGCGCCGGACCTTTTTCCACTACTTCAAGTCGAAGGAAGAGATCATCCTGGCCTGGCAGGGCGCGCTGCCGAATGCGGTACGCGCGGCCGTGCTGGAGCGAGGGCCCGCGGCGTCGCCGCTCGCCACTGTTCAGGCGGCGCTGATCGCCTTGGCGGCGAACATCCGTCCGGACGTGGCGATCACGATCATCAGGATCGTGCGCTCGACCGAGCAGCTTCACGCGGGCAATCAGGTCAAATTTCTGAACATGGAGCAGGCAGCTTTCGAGGCGCTGCGCGAGCTTTGGCCCGAAGAGCGCCAGCGAGACAGCCTGCGCTTGGCGGCCATGGCTAGCGTGGGGGCGATGAGGCTTTCAATTGACGTTTGGGCCGATGATGGGGGGCAAAAGCCGCTCACCGAGTATCTCCAAGCGGCGTTCGCGCGCTTGGGCGCTGAATTTGGCGGGAAGGCCGCCTAAGTCTCTGCGGCTTTGCGGACCTGCTCCCATGTCGAGGTCCGTCCGCCGCGTCAGACGCAGGATCTCGGCCGAGCGCATCCTTGAACCTTCGACGGTTTCATTGCGCCGATATCCTACACTAGCTGGACGTGGTCAGGGCCTCGGCGTCGGAACCAAGCTGACCATGTTTGGTAATGTCAGGCTAAGGCGGGGCCGGTCATTTCCACTCGTCACCGAAGGTCGCGTTTCTGAAGGTGGGCAAATGTCTGTAGTTGGCGCGACCCGGCCGAAGATGCAGGCCTCCGGATCGGCAGAGATGGGTGGTTAGGAGACTAGCGGCGTTTGGGACGGATGAAGGTCAACCGACCTACAGAAGGCGTAGAGTTCGGCTCCGTACGCAGGGATAGGCGCGCAGAGCCGAATGCCGAGAAGAGCTATGCCTACGTCGCAGCCTTTTAGAGCGCGATTTCCGCTACCTGCCTGGAGGATCAATCCCAGGACTTAACGAGAACAATGGCGAGCACCACCCAGTGCATGCCCGTGATCACAAAGAAGATGATCGCCGTAGGAGCTGGAACGCCAATGCCCCACGCGAGCACCAGTCGGAGGCCCCGTAGACGGCCGGCGATCATCAACGGCGCGAGAAGCAAAGTCACTTCAACGATGCGAATGACGGCGATGACAGCGATCATCGCACACTGCGTCGAAATATCCTCAGCAAAGACGCAGACTGCTGACGGAATGCCGACCAGCGCTTCTAGGCAGAAGACGAGCAGAACCTTGGCGAAGAGGCTAGCCCCGGGGATAGCTCCGCACAGTCGCGCGACAACTGTAATGATCAACGATGTCAGCAAGGCACAGAAAAATTCGACGAAAAACAGGCTGCCTGCGATGACAAAGTTCGCCGTGATCTTCTCCTTGAGGTCTTCGCCCATGTGCTCCTTGAAAGCGCTAGTGTAGAAGACGGCGAACCAGATCAGTCCTGTAAGGATGAAGGTGAAGGTCAGCGTTAGAAGTGCGCCGGCCAGCAGTGTAAGGGCGTCGCCGACCTTCACCGGTCCGCGCAGTGCCTCTCGAGGGTTGTTGAAAAAGGTAGCTGCGACATCGAATGCCTTCGGCGCCTGGTCGATGATATCCTTGACGGTCCCCATACCCCCTCCGGCGCCCAGGCGCCCGCATAGGTCGAGCCTCAGTACCACCACTACCAGAGAGCGGCGCTCACCTGAAGCTTGGCATTATGGAGCATTGTCTCGCGGTCACGGTCGATCGGCCATCAGCGCCGAACTGAGGCACGGCTGGCGCATTGCGGCACACTCAGGGCGTACCAAGGTGTGGGCGCGCAGAGTCGAATGACCCGGAGAGCTAAGCCTGAGCCGCAGCCTCTAAACTGCGATTTCCGTTAGCGGCCCGTGGGAAGGTCCGCAACGGGTGGTGAACGGACGTGGTGACCTTTGCTACGGATGCGACGAACCGAGGAGTATAACTTCGGCTTCGGTGGCCACGTATTCGTTGCCCTGCACGTCCTTCACGCCGAACACCGTGCCTTGCTCATTCGTCTCAGCCTGGATGACGACGACGGGACGTCGAGCGCCATTTTCTTCGATGAGATGAGCGAATTGCGGGACATGGATGCGAGCGGGCGAGCCAGAGGGCTTACCGTCCACCAAGGAATGGAAGATCGCGTCGCCGCGCTTGAGATCGGCTTCAGTCGCGAGCCTGCCACTGACGAAGCCTGACTTAGGCAACGGCGGCCATTCTCCGGCTGCGCTGTTGGTGGAGGGAACGAGCGCTAGAAGTGCAGCTAACCAGCGCATGCTTAGCCCCAGTCCCCGTTGTTGATCTTGGCAATCCAGTCGTGATCGAGATTCATCACCGCTTCCGCTAGTTGATGATGGCCCTTGGACACTGCTACCGCAGCAGTAGCCGCAATCGCCAGGTCTTCGCCCCAGGCTTCGCTCAGATGGGCGGCGGCGCAATCGGCGAGGCCCTGAATAGCGTCATGATACGCCTGTCTGAGAAACTCAGGAATTTCCGGTCCTGGCCCCTTTGATCGCGCCACATCAACTGAAGCCGGAAGAAGGAAAAAGCTAAAGTCGACTGGTCCGGGTGCGGAGAGAGCGATCCTGACGATGTGCGGAACCGCAGCGTAGGACGCGCTGTAGACATCTCCCTGATGGCAAAGGCTCGACCAAAGGGTGAACCACGGCTCATCATTGGGGGCCATCTGCCTCGGGTTTTCTTCGAGGCGGCGGAGAAGCATAGGGACGTCCGATGCCGCTCCATATGCGTGGACGAGGCCTGACCAGCGATCATCGTTGAGTTGCAGCATAGGTTGTTGCATCTCACGACGCATGGTCGTGGCGCAATGTCCGACTAGGGTCGCGAGCAGCATTTGCCAATTAGCCTATGAGCAGACGCCGGCATTTTCTGATGCTATGTGTGCGACGCGGCGGAGGGAAGGACACCCCGTTAGGGGCACCAGAGGGTAATGCTGACCGCGCCCAGGGTCTTGGGCACCGTCTGCGTAATAGTCAGGCGCAGGCCTAGCTCCGCCGCACCCTGATGTCCGACTAGGGTCGTGCGCTGCCGTTGCCGGGCTGGAGCTGAACGTCCTGTTCATGGAGGCGCACAGGCGGCAGTTCATGGCGCGCTCCCGATGGAGAGGTGAGTCCGGAGAACCCGCAAAGTCCAAGCGATTGGACCTTGCGGGCTGACCATTCCTAGAACCGCTTCTTCGCCTCGACCCGCGCCTGGGTCATGCTTTCGCCGTCCGAGAGCCTCAAGCCCGCATCGAGGCCCAGCTCCCAGCCGGAGGGCAGCAGCAGGCCCAGACCGGGATCGATAAGTAGTTGCTCTCGCGACCAGCCCAGGGCTGGCAGGCTGTAGTAGGCCACGCCGGGGACATCGGCGTAGTCGACGCCTTGCCGCGATCCGCCGGAGAACTCGTGACGCCATTCGGCGCGCAGCGAGGTGGTCAGGATCCCGGCGACGGTCGAACGCTCATGCGCCGCACGGAGCCCCAGCACGCCCAGCGTCGAGCGCACGGAACGGCGATCGAAGCGGAGATCGTAGATGCCCGCGCCCTGCTCGCGGTAGGCGTCCAGCGACCCGCTCAGATATTCCAGGCGCCCATAGGGCGACCAGCTCAGACCGCCGCGCTGGCGGTCGAGGCCAGCCGATAGGGCCGCGACGGTGAAGCGGCCATCGCGGGCGCCCAGGATCGTCAGTCCGCTGGTGGGATCCAGGCGGCGGGTGTCGAAGTCGAGCCAGCCGCGGGCGACCATGCCGTCGATGAACAGGCCGTCGGCCGGCGCCAGGCTGCCATAGGCGGCCACGACCGTGCTCTGGGCCGAGACCCGACCGGCGTCGCCGCCGACGCGGCTGCGGTCCTCGCCGTAGCCGATGCCGACCCCGACGCTGGCGCGCTCGGACACGCGCTTGTCGACGCCCAGGCTCAGCCCGCTGCTGGTGGCGCGGATCCTCGAGGCATCGCCCGAGGCGTCACGCGTGCTCAGCGAGATCGCCCCGCCGGTCCAGACCGAAGCGTCCCCCGGACGGCAGCCCCGCGCCGCGGCCGAGGCCTCGGCGTTGGAGGCGGCGCCGCCACTGGAGCCTTCCGAGGCGCGGTTCGCCGCGTCCCGAGCCGGCCCGCCGACGCGACCGCGAGGATCGTCGGTGCGGTCCATGCCGACCGCGGACAGGGTCACGCCGTTGCCTGAGGCCAGGCAATCGGCGCCGTGCAGGCTTTCGGCCCGGCGCATGAAGTTGTCGACCTGTGCCTGAGCGAAGCGGCGGGCCGCCTCGCCTTGGGCGTCGCTGATCCCCTGGACCACCGGGTCGGCCGCCGGGTTTGGGCGGGCGGTGACCTGGATCGTGACGGTGGCCGTCGAGGAGTCGCCGAACACGTTGGTCAGGGTGTAGTCGATCTTGATCGTCCCGCCGAAGCGGATCTTGGGCGTGACGTCGAGGCGGAAGGTGCGCGCCGAGGCGGTTCCACCCTGCACGAGCGCGACCGTCGCGGCGTCCGTCGGGGTCACCGCGCCGAGCGTTGCCCCGGTGAAGGGTCCGTCTGTGGCGCCGGTGGTCAGTTCGACCGAGACCGTCTTGCCGTCGGTGGTCGCAGCGGCCAGCGCCTTGGCCGTCGGCGGACGCCCGACCACGGTGATCGTGGCGACAGCCGGAGCCGAAACCCCGCCCGGACCGACGGCGACGAAGGCGAAACTATCGACGCCCTGGAAGTCCTTGTCCGGTGTGTAGACCGCGACGAACTGGCTCGGGGTCGACAGGCCGGCGAGGGCCATCATGAACAGCCCACCGCCGCCGCGCATCGCCAGGGTCTGGCTCAGGGTCACCGTGCCATGCCGCGGCTGGGTGACGATACGCACCTCGGTCACATCGCCGGTGACCAGGGTCGAAAGGTTGAGACTGACGTTCTGGCCGGCCTCGGTCTGGGTATTGGCCGGCACCGTGGCGCTCGTGGAGTCGGCGGCCACCGGCGGCGCGGGCGCGATAGTCACCGTATAGGCCGAAGCGCCCGCCGCGCCATTGGCGTCGTTTGCCGTCACCTGGAAGCCATAGCTCCCCGCCGTCGTGGGCGTACCGGTGATGGCGCCCGAAGCGGCGTTCAGCGTCAGGCCGGGGGGCAGAGCTCCGCTGGTCACGGCGAACCGGTAGGGCGCTGCGCCGCCGGAGACCGTGAGGGTCTGGGCGTAGGCGGCCTCGGCCATGCCGTCGGGCAAGCCGCCCGACGGGGTCAAGACCAGGGCCGGGGCGGTGACCGTTACCGTCACACCGGCGGGGGTCGAGACTCCTGCGGCGTTGGCGGCCGTATAGGTGAAGCTGTCCACGCCGGAAAAGCCGGCGGCGGGGGTGTAGCTGATCGCAAGGCCTGAGATCGTCGCCGCGCCGTGGGCCGGCTGGCCGGCGATGGCGACGGAGGTCGCGGCCCCGCCCGACAACGCCGGTGCGACCGGATTGTCGGCGCTGTTGGCGGCGACGGTAATCGACACGACGCCCGCGTTCGGCGCGGCCAGAGGCGCCGGGGCGATGACGATCGTGTAGGCCGCCGTTCCCGTCGCGCCGTGGGCGTCGGTGACGACGATGTCGAACGTATAGCTTCCGGCCGTGGTCGGCGCACCCGAGACAGCGCCCGTCGCAGGATCGACGGTCAGGCCGGCCGGCAGGACGCCGCCCGAAATGGCATAGACATAGGGGCCGGTTCCTCCCGACGCGGAAAGGGTCTGGGCATAGACCGCGCCGACCGTTCCGCCGGGCAGGGCGCCGGTCGGCGCCAGGATCAGGGTCGGCGCCGAGACGGTGACGGTCACCAGAGCAGGCGACGAGGTCCCCGCGGCGTTGGTCGCCGTGTAGGTGAAGCTGTCCGCGCCCGAGAAGCCGGCGGCGGGCGTGTAGGTGATCGACAGGCCGGACGCCGTCGCCGATCCGTGGCTCGCCTGGCCGCTGATCGCAACCGACGCCCCAGCCCCGCCGGAGAGCGCCGGCGCAACCGGATTGGCCGTGCTGTTGGCGGCGACGGTGATCGAGACCGCCGCCGCGCTCGGCGGCAGGAGCAGGGGAACGATAGCCCCACTGTAGGTCTCGACGTCGGTGAGGCCGTTGGCGTCGGTGGCCGTAACCGCGAAGCTGTAGGCGCCAGCGGCGGTCGCCGTGCCGGAGATCACGCCTGTGGAGGCGTTGAGGCTGAGCCCGGTCGGCAGCGCGCCGCTGGTGACGGCGAAAGTCACCGGAACCGCGCCCCCGGTGGTGGCGACGGTCTGGCTGTAGGCTTGGCCGAGCACAGGCGTCGGCAGGGAGGTCGTGGTGATGGCAACGGCGGCCGAGATCGTGCCGCTGTAGGTCTCGGCGTCGGTGAGGCCGTTGGCCTCGGTAGCGGTGACGGCGAAGCTGTAGGCGCCCGAGGCGGTCGCCGTACCGGAGATCACGCCCGTGGAGGCGTTGAGGATCAGGCCGGTGGGCAGCGCGCCGGTGGTGACCGTGAAGGTGACCGGGGCCGTGCCGCCGGTCGTGGCGACCGTCTGGCTGTAGGCTTGGCCTAGCACAGGCGTCGGCAGCGAGGTCGTGGTGATGACGACGCCGGCCGAGATCGTGCCGCTGTAGGTCTTCGCGTCGGTGAGGCCGTTGGCGTCGGTGGCCGTGACCGCGAAGCTGTAGGCGCCAGCGGCTGTGGCCGTGCCGGAGATCACGCCCGTGGAGGCGTTGAGGCTGAGCCCCGTCGGCAGCGCACCGGTAGTGACCGCGAAGGTCTCGGGAGCCGTGCCGCCCGAAGTCACAACCGTCTGGCTATAGGCTTGGCCGAGCACAGGCGTCGGCATGGTGGTCGTGGTGATAACGACGCCAGCCGAAATCGTGCCGCTATAGGTCTTGGCGTCGGTGAGGCTGTTGGCGTCGGTGGCCGTAACGACAAAGCTGTAGTCGCCGGCCGCAGTCGCTGTGCCGGAGATCACGCCGGTCGAGGCGTTGAGCGTCAGGCCGGTCGGCAGCGCCCCCGTGGTGACGGCGAAGGTCACCGGGGCCGTACAGCCTGTCGTGGCGACCGTCTGGCTGTAGCCCTGGCCGAGCACGGGCGTCGGCAGCGAAGTCGTGGTGATCGCCACGCCGGCAGAGATGGTCCCGCTATAGGTTTTGGCGTCAGTCAGGCCGTTGGCGTCGGTGGCGGTGACGGCGAAGCTGTAGGCGCCCGAGGCGGTCGCCATGCCGGAGATCGCGCCGGTCGAGGGGGTCAGGCTGAGGCCGGTCGGCAGCGCACCAGTCGTGACGGCGAAGGTCACCGGAGCCGTCCCGCCGCTGGTCGCAACCGTCTGGCTGTAGCCCTGGCCGAGCACGGGCGTCGGCAGCGACGTCGTGGTGATGGCTACGGCGGCTGCGATCGCGCCGCTGTAGGCCTGGTTGCTCGAAAGGCTGTTGGCGCCCGTCGCCGTGATCGTGAAGCTGTATGCGCCCGCAGCAGTGGCCGTACCGGAGATCGCACCGGTCGACGCGTTGAGGGTGAGCCCGGTCGGCAGCGCGCCGCTGGTGACGGCGAAAGTCACCGGAGCCGTGCCGCCGGTGGTGGCGACGGTCTGGCCGTAGGCCTGACCCAGAACCGGCGTCGGCAGGGTGGTGGTCGTGATGGTCGGCGCCGTCGGCGCTGCGGCCACCACGCTGGAATAGGGCGAACCCGAGATCGCCGTCCCGTCGAGGGTGATGGCGACGGCGTCCGTCCCGGCAGTGGCCGGGGTGTAGGTGACCGAATAGGTCCCATTGCCGTTGTCGGTGATAGCGCTCGGCGTGGCGCCGGCGTTGGTTCCGCCGATGGTGACAGCAAGGCCGCCAGAGGCGCCGGCAATCACCGTGCCGTCAGCGTCGCGGACCGTGATGACCACCGTCGTCGCCTGGCCCGCCGTGCCGGACGGCACGCTGGCCGTCGACTGGCCTGCGTTGCGCACGCCGACATAGGTCACCGACACCGTGCCGGCGCTGGTCGTGGTGGTGCCGTTGGCCGAGGCGGTGGCGGTGTAGGCCACCGTGCCCGACTGCAGGCCCTGGACGGTGAAGCTGGCCTGGCCGCTGGCGTTGGTGGTGGTCGAGGCCGGCGAGATCGAAGAGCCGCCCGACGGACTGCCTGCGATCGACACCGTGGCGCCGGACACGGCGGTTCCCGACGACAGCTTCACCGTCACCACGACCGTCGCCGTCCCCCCGACCGAGGCAGTGGCGCTGGAGCCGCCGTTAACAAGCAGGGTCGTCTGGGAAGCGTCCGGAGCGGTGGCGTCGATATATTCGTTGAGCTTGGTGACGATGGCGTTGGAGCTGCCGCTGTAGCTGCTCGAGGTGGCATATGAGCCGCTTAGCACCAACAAGCGGTCGCCGCCCGTACCGCTGAACGCGACAGCGTTCATCTGGGTGTTGCCGTTCGGGTAGCGGGAGTTCAGCACCCCCGTCTCTGAATAGGCGACGCCGCCCACCGTGTAATAGAGGGTGCCGCTGGTGTTCTGGAACGACCGCTGGGTTCCGTTGTCGCTAAAGCGGATCGAGCCGGCGTCGGCGGTCAGCTGGGTCGTCGTGGTGAAGGTCTGGCCCGACAGCCCGCCCTGATAGGCGCGGTTGAAGGTCAGCGTGGCGGCCAGAGAGGGAGCCTGGCTCAGCGCCAGCACTAACAGCGCCGCGGCCAGACGGACCAGGCTGGCCTGGGCAATGGTCTTGAAGCTCAGAACGCGGGTCGCAAAGGTCATTGCCGCTCGCCTGGAGGTCGCCGATCGAAGGCGTCCGTTAAGCGGGTGTGATCCTTAATTTGCAGGTTGGAACTGGCTTCCAGGGGGGGCGACATAACGTCGCTCACCGAGTGCGGGGCAGCCAGTCGGCCATCTTTTCCGCGCCGCCTCTACCTGCGCGTTCTTAGTCGAGCTGTTCCTCCACCCGCCGGAATCCAGTCGACGTCCGCAACACGATCGCAAAATTTCGTCAGCCAGCGCTAGCCAATTTCGAACTGGTGCAACCAAATGACGGCCTGCTGCTCCAAAGCTAAAGAGGCTTGAAGCATGGTAGGGTATGACGAGGGGAGTAGCCAATTCGCAGGAGGCGGACATGGCTCAATTTGACCTCTTCCTTCCCCCCAAACGCCCCTGGAACACCGGCCGCATCATCGGGCCAAAGCCGCCTTTCAAGCCCAAGCACGTCTGGGGCATCCGCCAGCAGCTCAAAGCCAATGGCCGCGTACGCGACCTCGCGATGTTCAACTGTGCGATCGACGCCAAGCTACGAGGCTGTGATCTTGCACGCCTGCGCGTTAGCGACGTCGCGCCAGGCGGCTCGCTCCGAGCCCGCGCCACGGTGATCCAGCAGAAGACGGGCCAGCCGGTCCCCTTCGAGATCACCGAGCCCACGCGAGACGCGCTGGCTGCGTGGCTCAAGGTTCGTGGCCGTCGGCATGACGACTGGCTTTTTCCAAGCCGCAGCCGACGTGGTGACCACGTCAGCACGCGGCAGTACGCCCGCCTGGTAGATAAGTGGGTATCGATGATCGAGCTCGAGCCGCGAGCTTATGGAACTCATAGTCTCAGGCGAACCAAGGTCGCGCTGATCTACAAGAAGACTGGCAACCTGCGCGCCTGCCAATTGCTCCTCGGACACCGCAAGCTGGAGAGCACCGTTCGATACCTCGGCATCGAGGTCGACGACGCCCTCGAGATGTCTGAGCAGATCGACCTCTAGCTTGCGAATTCGATCCGCTTAGCGGCGAGGCTGCCTGGCACGCCCGGCTTATGAATGTCGTATTCTCGGACCTGAGCCAATGTCAGCAACTGGCGCTGCCCGGCCGGGCGACCCTGATGGGTCCCTCCCGGTTCTGATCTGTGGCCTTTGCCGGTGATTGAAGGATCGTGGCCTTTCAGATACTGAGGCGGTGTCGGAAAAGGCAGGCTTGGTCTGGTCAGCCCAAGCCCTTTCGGTAACGAAAGCTCTGGTCTTTGGCTTCGCGCCTGGACTCCCACGGCGAACCCCGGACGCTCAACCGAGCGCCCGTCGTTCGTCCGGGCGTCCTAGTACGGGGAACGCTCCGGTCGAACACCATCGACCAAGGAGCGCCTATGCCTATCCATCCTTCTCTCACCCATGACGTCGTCATCATCGGCGCGGGCCCCGTCGGCCTCTTTCTTGCCTGCGAACTCAGACTCGCGGGCGTCTCGGTGGCGGTGCTCGAACAGGCCGCCGATCCGCGCTCTGCGCTGAAGGGGCCGCCCTTCGGCCTACGCGGCCTCTCGGCTCCAACCCTTGAAGCGCTGCATCGCCGCGGCTTGCTTGAGGCGGTCGAAGCCGCCCAGTTGTCCAAGCGATCCGCCGGCGAGACGATGGCCGCCTCTCACTGGATGCAGCAGCCGCGCCGTCCAGCCGGGCATTTCGCCGGCATACAGTTCTTTCACGAGGACATCGACGCCGCGCGCCTGCCGTTCCGCCTTTCCAGCCCGGCGGGCGTCAGTAGCCCGTGGACATGCAGTCGCTGGAGGCGGTTCTGGCCGAGCGGGCCGTCGCCATGGGCGCCGATATCCGCCGCGGCTCCCGTGTCGAACACTTCGAAGCGTCAAAGGACGGCGTGGTGGTCCAGGCTGGCGGCGAGCGGCTTTCCGCCCTCTGGCTGGTCGGATGCGACGGCGGACGCAGCGCCGTGCGCAAGGCTGGCGGCTTCGCATTCGTCGGCACCGATCCGGAGTTCACCGGCTATTCGGTCGACGTCGTCCTGGCCGATCCGGAAGCGCTGTCGCCCGGGCGCAACTACACCGCGACCGGCATGTACACCTATGCTCGGCCTGGCGTGATCGCGATGGTCGACTTCGACGGCGGCGCGGCGCACAGGACCCAGGCGTTGACCCTGGACCACGTTCAGAGCGTGCTGCGCCGCGTGTCGGGCGCCGATGTCACCCTTGCCGCGCTGAGCCTCGCCACCACCTGGACCGACCGCGCCTTTCAGGCGACCGACTACCGACGGGGACGGGTATTGTTGGCCGGCGACGCGGCGCACATCCACTCGCCCCTTGGCGGCCAGGGCCTGAACCTCGGCCTCGGCGACGCGCTGAACTTGGGGTGGAAGCTCGCCGCCGTCATTCGCGGCGAAGCGACCATCGACCTCCTCGACAGCTATGGCGTCGAGCGCCGGCCGGAGGGCGCCCGCATTCTCGACTGGTCACGCGCTCAGGTCGCCCTGATGCGGCCCACCCCAAGCACGCGCGCGCTGGAGGCCATCGTCCGTGATCTGATCGCCACCGGCGACGGCGCGACATACTTCGCCGAGAAGGTCTGGAATCTGTCGCTCCATTACGACCTCGGCGGCGGCCATCCGCTGGTCGGCCGCAGCGTCCCGGATTTCGCTTTCGCCAGCGGGCCATCGGTCGGCGTACGCTTGCGCGAGGGCAGGGCGCTGCTGCTCGACTTCGCCCCCGGAGCCCCGCTCGCGGCGCTCGTCGCCCCCTGGCTGGGGCGGCTGTCCTACGTCGCCGGCGAGCCTGAGGACCGATTGGGCCTGAGCGCCGTGCTGGTCCGACCGGACGGTTTCGTTGCTTGGGCGAGCGACGAAGACGGGTAAGCTGAAGGTCTAGTTCAGGCGCTGATCCGATGGGGCGGCGCGTTGAACTGTCCAGCCGGCGACACGAGCTCGGAACGGTTGCGGAGAGGGCGCGCAGGCCCGTAAAGCAGGCAGGTGGTTGTCTGGCCAGCTGAGATGCTGCTGGACGAAGCTGAGGTCGGATCCGTGTCGCAAGCTGAACTTCCAAGCCATGCAGCCTGATCTCAACGCCCTTTCGGTCTTTGCGCTCGTCGCCGAGGAGCGCAGCTTTCGCGCGGCGGCCGACCGCCTCGGCGTCACGCGCTCGGCGGTCAGTCAGACCATGACCCGCTTGGAGGAGACGCTGGGGATCGCCCTGGTTCGACGTACGACCCGTAGCGTCAGCCTGACCGAGGAAGGCGAGCGTCTCTATAGGCAGGTCGCGCCCTCGCTCGCCGAAATGCGCGCGGCCGTGGAGGCGGCGGGCAGCCTCGATGAGCGGCCGCGTGGGCAATTGCGCCTGGCCGTTTCCTCGATCGCCGAACGCTTTCTTTCGGGACCGTTCCTGGCCAGTTTCGCCCGCGCCCATCCCGACGTGCAGCTTGACGTCAACGTGACCGACGAGGAGTTCGACATCGTCGCCGAGGGCTATGACGCCGGGGTCCGCCTAGGCGAGGTCATCGAGCAGGACATGATCGCCATTGCGGTCGCCAGCGAAGAGCGCCAGCTCGCTGTCTGCGCGCCCTCCTACCGGGATCGCTTCGGCGCGCCGGCCCATCCTCGCGACCTGACGGCGCACCGGTGCATCGGCTGGCGGCCTACGCCGAAGTCGGCGCCCTACCGCTGGGAGTTCGCCGAAGGCGGCAAGGAGTTCAGCGTTTCGGTCGAGCCGGAGATCACCACCAACGACATGGCGTTGATGGTCAAGTTGGCGGTGGCCGGCGCCGGGATCAACTTCGGGATGGAGGAGTGCTTCCGCCCCTCTATCGAGCGGGGCGAGCTGGTGCCGCTCCTCGAGGACTTCTGCCCGCGCTTCGCCGGCTTCTATCTCTACTATCCCAATCGCCGGAACCTCTCGCCCAAGCTTCGGGCGCTGGTGCAGCACGTTCGACGCTGGAAGTGATGCGGCGAAATGCAGAGGAGCCGCCTTCCTCCGCCGCGGCCTTTGCCGTCGCTGGGCGAGCGACGGCTGGTGCGGCCGCCGCCTGGCGCTAGGAGACCTTCAGCAGGTGCTCGTAGCCCATCATCCCGAAGACCCGGGCGGTCTGCGCCTCGACCACGTCGTTGACCAGCGGGGCGCCGTAGTCCGAGTAGTCGACGACGGTGCGCATGGGCTTTTCGCCCTTGGGGATCGACAGCACCCGGGCGATCTCGTCGGCGACGCCCTGGACGGGCGCGTCGGCGCCGGCCAGGAGCGCGCGCAGGCCCGGCCCAATGTTGTCGAAGTCGTCCTTGAACCGCTCGTAGCCCTCGACGACGTCCTGGTCGCCCGGATGGACGGCTGACTGGAAGTGGGCGGTGCCGTCCGGGAAGATGCCCGGCATGACGATCACCGTTTCGACGCCGAAGCGGTTGACCTCGTAGGCGGTGACCTCGGCGAGAGCGTCCAGCGCGTACTTGCCGGTGATGTAGGGCCCCACGAACGGCGTGACGATGCGGGTGATCGTGCTGCCGACATAGAGCAGGACGCCGTCGCCCTGCTTGCGCAGCTGGGGCAGGGCGGCGCGGTTGAGCCTGTGGGCGCCGACGACATTGGTGTTGAGGCAGTCGGTCAGCTGCTCGGGCGTGAAGCCCTCGTAGACGCCTATGAAGAGGTGGGCCGCATTGTGGATGACGATGTCCAGGCGGCCATGGTCGGCGACGACCTGATCGACGGCGGCCTGGCAGGAGGCCTCGCTGTGGATGTCCAGGTCGACCACGCGGACATAGCCGTCATGGTCCTGGGCGTAGGTTTCCAGCGCCTCGCGGCGGGCCAGGCTGCGCCCGTTGGGATCGCGCACGCCGGCATAGACCGCGTAGCCCTGGCGGATGAGGGTTTGGGCGGTGAGCAGGCCCATGCCCGTTCCAGCGCCCGAGATGATCACCGTTTTCATCGTGTATCTCCATGATCGCGCTCCAGAGAAGAAGGGATCGCCAGCCTGGAGGCGTGCGCCAGCGATCCCGGCAAGCCGGGGCTTGAGGTTCGTATTGTTTGGATGCTGAGGAGGCGGCCGGGCGTTGGCCCGGCGAGGGGCGGCTAGCGCTCGCGGAAGAAGATCATCCCGCCGTGGTGAAGCTCGTCGGGGGTGACGAACTCGCCATCGGCCGTGAACCCGGTGTCGTCCCAGTAGTCGATGTGGTTGGCGTCGACTTCGTATCGCCCGCGATAGGCGCTCTTCCTGGCCCCGCGCGCTTCGTCGTAGCGGCCGTTGGCGAGCAGTTCCTGGCGGATGCGGCCGTCAGCGGTGACCCACATGCCGACATAGGGGTGCTGTGCAGCTGTCTGCGGCGTCATGGCCGGCTCCTTTCTGCTGAGGTTTCAGCGCCGGGCCTGCAGCGTCGAGGCGCCGAAGATCAGCTGCTGGGCCATGGGGCGGCCGATGAAGCGGTCGGGGAAGATCGGCGCCGGCGCGCTCGCCGCGTTCAGTCGGGCCAGCTGGCCGTCGTCGAGGGACACGTCCAGGGCGCCGAAGTTGTCCTGCGCCTGCTCCAGCGTGCGCGCGCCCATGATCGGCGAGACGACGGCGGGATTGGCCAGGGTCCAGGCGATGGCCACCTGCGAGCGCGAGACGCCCAGTTCCGCGGCGACCTCACCGACGACGTCGGCGATGTCGAGCGAACGCTGATTGAGGTGGCCGGTCGAAGCGATCACGCCCTTGCGGTCGGCCGCTACGTCGGAGCCGTTGTCGTCCGACAAGTCCTCGCGATGGTACTTGCCCGTCAGGATGCCGCCGCCCAGCGGGGACCACGGCATGACGCCCAGGCCCAGCTCGCGCGCCATCGGCATCAGCTCGTGCTCGACGGTGCGCTCGACCAGGCTGTACTCGATCTGCAGGGCCACCAGCGGCGCCCAGCCGCGCAGGTCGGCGATCGACTGGAGCTGCGCGACCCGCCAGGCCGGGGTGTTGCAGATGCCGACATAGAGGACCTTGCCGGCCCGAACGAGATCGTCCAGGGCGCGCAGCACCTCGTCGGGACTGGTGGTGAAGTCCCAGGCGTGGAGGTACATCAGGTCGATGCGGTCGGTGTCGAGCTGGCGCAGGCTGGTCTCGAGCGAACGGACCAGATTGTAGCGGTGGTTGCCGCCGGAATTGATGTTCGAGGGATCGCGCGCCATCGTGAACTTGGTGGCGACCACCATCCGCTCGCGCTTGTCCTTGATGAAGCCGCCCAGCATGCGTTCGGACGCGCCGTCCGTGTAGTTGACGGCCGTGTCCACGAAGTTGCCGCCGCGATCGACATAGGCGTCGAAGATCCGGCGAGCGTCGGTCTCGTCCGCGCCCCAGCCCCAGTCGGAGCCGAAGGTCATGGTTCCCAGCGACAGCGGCGATACGCGAAGCCCGGAGCGGCCGAGCAGGCGGTAGTGGTCGAGAGCGGTCTTGATGGTCATCGCGATCTCCTTTCGGGAGGTTTGGTGGAGGGTTCTTGAGCCGCCGAAGCAGCTGTCGAAACCTAGCCACGCCCCATTGTCGCGATAAGGCAGTCATTGGTGTTCAATATGGTTAGATATTCTAACCAATGCTGACGGCGAGACGGATTTACAGAGCGCGCGGCCGCGCGTCGGATCCGAGCCAAGAAGCCGTGGTGGTGGCCGCCGCCTCCACAGGCCTTTGTATCGGCCGGGGAGGGGGAGTTCCTCTTCAACCCGCCTTGCTGACTTCCCGAACGATGTCGAGGAACGCCCGCAGCGCGGAGGGGACGCTGCGATGTCCAGGATAGTAGACGGCCGCGGCTTCGGTGGCCTGGAGCCACGGCGAGAGCACTTCGCGTAGCTGTCCGGCGGCGAGCGCGGCGGCGGCGGCGGCCTCGACCACGTACGCTACGCCGAGGCCACAGACGGCGGCCTCGACCATCAGCTCCTCGTCGTCGAGCACGACGGGCCCGGTCACATCGACTGAAAGCGCTTGGCCGTTTCGCTCGAAATCCCAGCGATAGAGCCTGCCCCCGGGCAGCCGGTGGCCGATGCACTGGTGCGTCTTGAGATCCTCAGGAGTCTTGGGCGAGCCCGCGCGATCCAGATAGGCGGGCGACGCCACGCAGACAAATCGCATGGGGCGGGTCAACGGCACGGCGATCATGTCCCGCGGAATGGAGCCGACCAGTCGTACGCCGGCGTCGAAGCCGCCGGCCACGATATCGACCAGCTCGCCCTCGACGACGATGTCCATGCTCACCTCGGGGTGGCGGGCGGCCATCAGCGGGAGCACCTCCCTGACGATCAAGGCCGCGCCAACGCGCGGCGCATTGATCCGCACCGCGCCTGTCACCTCGCCGCGAAAGCCGGCGACGCTTTCGAGAGCGTCGTCCAGCGCACCCAGCACCGGCTTCAGCCGGGCCAGCAGTTCCAGTCCGGCCTGGGTGGGCGCGACGCTGCGGGTCGTCCGGTTGAACAGGCGCACGCCAAGCCGGGCCTCCAGCGCGCGGATCGTATGGCTCAAGGTGGAGGGGGCGGTCGCAAGCTCATCGGCTGCTCGACGGAAGCTGCGATGGCTGGCGACCGCCACGAAGGCCGTCAGGTCGGTGATCGAAGGGCGCGACATTAATGGCGATTTCACATCAAGGCGTACTGATTTCAAACTCTAATCAAACAGTCCGCGCCGCCGCATCTAAGCCCCCGTCGACGGACTTTCCGCTGTCGGCCGTAGAAAAGGAGCACCTCATGGCCAAGCGCGACGCGATCTTTCCTAACCCCAAGAACGCCCTCAATGACCTTCACCAATACTCGCCGGCGATCCGGTCAGGCGACCTGCTCTTCGTGTCCGGCCAGGTCGGCGCACGCGGCGACGGTTCGCCCGAACCGGACTTCGAGGCCCAGGTCCGGCTGGCGTTCGCAAACCTGAAGGCGACGCTGGCGGCGGCCGGATGCGGCCTTAACGACATCGTCGATGTGACCAGCTTTCATACCGATCCCGAGAGCCAGTTCGACACGGTCATGGCGGTCAAGAGCGAGGTGTTTCCGCAGGCGCCCTATCCAAACTGGACGGCGCTCGGCGTGACCTGGCTCGCCGGCTTCGACTTCGAGATCAAGGTCATTGCGCGCATCCCTCGATAGCGGGCAGCGAACCCGGGCGGGGCCAAGCCGAACAATGCCGGCCTGGCTCCGGACGCTCGGCGAAAGCAGGCGGAAGAACTGCTTGCCGTAGGAAATTGGCGCTGATCCAACCGCGTCGACATCCTAAGACCGTTTCGCGGGCAATCGCTGGCGCCGCCCTGTTCTGGCGCGAAAGCACCTGATCCTCACGACGCCTAGGACGTGACCCGCACGCCGCTGAAATGGGCCAGAGTGCCGGGCCCGATCCAGAGCGCCACGGCGCCCTTGGCGTCGGCCCCGTGCTTGAGGTCGCTGACGATCAGGGTCGGCTGCTCGGCGCCGTCGACATAAAGGCGGGCGTTGGCGCCGGCCACGACGATCCGCACGCGCGTCCACCGGCCAGACTCGAGATCGACATAGGTCTCGTACTGGGAGGGGGCTTCGGCGCGCAGGCGTTCCCAGGGATAGGCGGGGTGGGAGATGTACTGGAGGGCGTGGTTGCGACGTAACTGGTCTTCGGCCCGACCGTTGGTGGGACGCAGATAGATGGCCTCGAGCTTGCCCTCGTCACGCACCCGAAAGGCCACGCCCACGAAGCCTCTGGCCGTGGCGCTGGCCGTAGCGCTGGGCGCGCCGCTTATCCATGCCTCGATGACGCCGTCGCCGAAGGCGGGCGTGTCCAGCATCACCAGCCGGTCGAGTCCCGGTGCGTTTTCCAATGCCGTAGCGCGCAGGGCCGGACGGCCCCGATAATCCGTTCGCGCCGTCTCAACGCCGATGGCCCGGATCGCTCCGGTCTCCAGTCCCGTCCCGACGACGCGCGGCGCGGCGAGCGCCGCCAGGGACCTGGCCGAGGCGATCGACAGCGCCGCGCCGCCGATCGCGGCTCGACGGGTTTGAGCATTGCCGGACATTGAAGGCTCTTGGTGGTGGGGCGTCGCCAGTTTCATCGTCATGCATGGCCGGATCAAGGCCATGCTTGGCGGCGCTCAACCTGATCCGAAGTGAATGGGCGTCGCCTTCACCATCCACCTGGTCTCAGGCGTGATGAGCGCGCCAACCGCTTGTTCGGCTCGCTGCGTTTGCGCAGGTAGGCCAATGTCTGAAAATGGCGCTAGCGCGCTGCAAGCGTTTCAGCGAAATCGCCATCGGCACGCCTGCACAGCGCCTCGCCAACGCCGACAGTATTGCTCGGGCGCTTAAGCGGGCTGAACAAGCGGGGCTCTACCAAGCCGAGCGTCCTTGGCCGAGGGGAGCGTTCAACTTGCCCGTGGAGAGCGTCTTTGCGCTTCCATTCGGAGCGACCAAGACAAGGATGGTGATCGCCGTCGCGCGCCACCTCGTCCAGGTTACGGTCGCGGCCGCCGCGCCGGTGAGGCAGAGCGCTCTAAACCCGCGCCCGGAAGTGAAAGGCGTCCACCGCCATCCCCTCGCGGAAATAGAAACGGTGGGCCTGCTCGCGGATGACGTTGGAGATCAGCTCCACCTGTGTGCAGTCCAGGCGCCTGGCCTCGGCCTTCAGCCAGTCCAGCAACGCCTTGCCATGGCCGCGTGAGCGCTCGCTCGGATCGGCGACCAGGTCGTCGATGCTCAGCAGCCGGCCGCAATACAGCATGTCCAGCACTCGCCACCCGGCCACGGCCCGGACCACGCCGTCCTCGACCAGCGCGGTCAGCTGATAGCCATCGCTGTCCATCAGCCCCCTGATCCGCGCGACATAGGTCTCGCGGGTCAGCATGGGGCGCAGATGCGCCATGACCTCGAACGTGGCGAGGATCTCGGCATCGGTGGCGGGGCGCTGGAGAGTGGTGGTCATGCGGCGGGGCTTCTTCTTTTGAGGGATCCAAAGCGCGTGTTGCTCTGGCGCGCGACCAACAGGTCGCATGGGTCCAGGGTCGTCTGCTTCGCTGCTGCCTTGGCCGGCCGCCGCGAAGCAGACTTGTTGGTTCTAGTTCGCGGTTTGCGGGTCGGGCATGATACCGGCCGAAATCGCCGCGCCATAGGCTTCGGAGACGAAGTCCATCAGCGCATTGCCCGACCCGGACGCGGCGGTGAACGCCGGCTGCTCATTGGCTTCACGCGCCGCCGCCTTCATTTTTTGGGTCAAGGTCGGGTCGCCGCCCGTCGCTGCGAACACCTTGCCCATCCAGCGGCGCGCGAGATCCATCGCCGCGGGCGAGCGCGGGTCGCCCGCTTGCATCAGCCGCGTTGCTTCCTCGTGCAGCACGGCCCAGTCGGTGTCTGGCTTGTCCATGCCCTGGTAGCCATTGGACGCCAGCGTCGCTCGGTCGTCAGGCGTGAAATGCTTGTTGGCGATCGCCTGGTAGGCGGCGGCCAGATCCTGTGTGCGTTCTTCGGTCATGGCTATTTCCTTGGTGAGGTTCATCAGGTCATCCGAGGAGAGGTCGCCATGCCGTGCGAGCTTGAGCCGGGCCGCTGACAGAAGGCTGAGCGCCACCTCGACCCGCCTTGCTTCCTGTCGCAGCACGTCTTCGTGCAGCTCCAGAAACCTCGCCAGGTCTGGGAGGCCGCCCGCCAGCAGTTCGGCGATCCGACTGAGCGGAAAGCCGAAGCTCTTGAGCGCGATAATCTGATGCAGGCGCGCGATCTGCTCAGGGCCGTAGACCCGCCAGCCGGCGAGGGTCCTTTCGGCTCGAAGCAGTCCGTGGGCCTCGTACAGCCGCAGGGCCTTGCCGCTGACGCCGAAGCGACGGGCAGCTTCAGCAGAGCGGAGATACGCACCAGTCTTGGTCATGTGACGCCTTCCTCGAACGCTTTGCTGTATCCGGCCGGCCCTTGGGGCCGGTGCAAGCGGAAAAGCGCCGTTCGTCATCGCGGCCGACCGCAGTCGGCCACCAGGCGGCTGTTGCAAATCCTCTAGCCGCCGGGACAACCGGGCAACGCCGGCCGGGACCTTCACGGCGATCGGCCAGAGCAGCGCCGCGCCAGGCGGGCGAAGCTACCTCTACGTTCTCGTCGAGCCCGACATTTCGGTCGCCACCGCGGACAATTTCGAGGGACCTGATCTCAGCCAGGCGGCCAAGGCGTCCGCACGGCTTTGGGCGGCCGGTTTGTAGAGGAGCGCCCTGACTGGCGTGGGGCGCAAGCCTCGCGCAGGTGTCTTGTCTCCGGCGCGGGACGAAGTTCTGCTAAGCCGCCCCGCTGAGGCCTTGTCCCGCTTGCGCGTTATGGCGCCGGTGAGAGATTGGCCGCCTGGCTCAGGGTTTGGCCGACCGTGTCGTAGTCGCCGTTGAAACGGTGGTCGCCGGGCAGGCCGATCTTGCGCACCTGGGCTGGGAAGGTCGGGCAGGCGTCGGCGTGTTCCTGCGAGCCGTAGACGCATACGATCTTCAGGTCGCTGAGCGAGGCCAGGACCGGCGCGATCGGGTAGCTGTCCTTGGCTCCGACGTCGAGCCAGTCGCCGGGGTGGAACTCAAGCTCGCCGGTGGAGTCAGTCCCCAGCAGGGCGACGATGCGGACCTGGCCGCGCAGGTCGGCGGGCAGGTGCTGGGCGATGATCGGCAGGACGTCGGCCCCGAAGGAGTAGCCGGCAAGGATCGCCCGCTGCTTGCCCCAGGCGGCCTGCCGAACCTCCTGGTGATCAAAGGCCGAAGGGCGACGAACGAAGACCAGGGCGCGCGAACCTTCCTGCACCAGGGTTTGGCTCGGCGCGAACACCGCGCGCGAAAGGCCCAGGCGTCCGAATTCCAGCATGTCCGGACGATCGATCGCGTTGCCGATCTGGTTCCAGTGCGCGAGGTCGGTCGAATGGAAGACCGGCAGGCCGGGGAACCAGGCGAAGGTCGAGCTGACGAAGTAGAAGTCGCTGCCGACTCTCATGACGGCGGGGTCGGGATAGGCGCCCTTGAGGATGGGGTTCGCGTACTGACCCGGGGTGGGCTTGAAGGCTGCATCTGACGGATCGGCGCCCTCGTACTCGAACCATTCGAAGGTTGCGCTGGCTGTTTTTGCCGGCGCTTCAGCGGCCTTCGCGGAGGTGAAGGCAAGCGCTGAGGCCATGCCGGCGGCCAGGAGCAGCGTGAGGTGGAACGCTCGTCCAGGCGGGCGGTGGGCGTCGGGCCGGGAGCGTGGGCGAACAGGTTCGAACATGTGTTTCCTCTGTGTCGCCTGCAGCTGACGTGCGGTTCTTTTTATGTCAGGCAAAAGCGGCCCTGGGGGTGCCGGAACTCGGCGGCGATGCGATCCTAGCTCGCCTGAATCAAATGGTAACGTTAACGTGGGTGGTCCTGCGCGTCCCTCCGCGGCGCCATTGCCCTCGAGCGTGAGCGTCTTGTCGGAGTAATGTCGCAGGCTGTGCTGGCATCGCATCGAGGTGGGGCGGGCAGGGCGGCGGCATTGTCTGCAGTCTGGCCCGTTGGCGTCGATCGCAGGCCGCCGCGCTCAGGCTGTTGTCGGCAAGCGCTGTTCTTCTTCTGGCCATGGCCATAAGCTTGGCGACCCAGAACCCCTGGCTGATCGGGGCGCACGCCTTGGGACCCGGTGGCGCAGTGGCCGCGGAGCTTGGCGAGTTGGCGGCTCTGGGCGCAGGTCTTGCGCCCATGGGTCGCCCCGCCGGGGCTGGCTATGCGGCTCTGGCCGCCGCCGGATCAAAGAGGCGCTTTCTCAAGGCTCGCCGGCGCTGGCCGGCAAGCGCCCCCGCCAGCGCGCCAACGCGGCGGCTTCGCGCTGCTAAGCGGCCTTGTCGAGCACCATATCGACCGACAGGCCTTCGCCGCGCCAGTCGAAACGGATCTGAGCGCCGAGCTGTCGGGCCAGATTGGCCATCAGCCGTGAGCCAAAACCCTTCCGCGTCGGCGCGGCGATGGGCGGACCTCCATGCTCCTGCCAGTGGAGCGACCAACGGTTCAAGCTTCCCGACCAGCGCACGTCTACGGCGCCGTCATTAGACGACAGCGCGCCATATTTTACAGCGTTGGTCGCCAGTTCATGAAGGATCATGCTGAGCGGCTGAATCTGTTCGGCCGACAGGGCGACCTCCTCGCCCGAAAGCCGCAGTCGGCTCCCAGGCGTCAGTGTGGACGAAAGCTCCTCGCGCACCAGCTGAGCCATGGTCCCGCCGCGCCAGTTGCTCCTGGCCAGGGCGGCCTGGGCGCGCGACATCGCGTCGATCCTGCCGTGGAGCGCCTGACGCAGGGCCTTCTGATCGGCCGCGTCCGTCAGGCGGACGACCGACTGGATGACCGCAAGAGAGTTGCGCGCGCGATGGTCGACCTCGCGCATCAATAGCTGGCTGGTCTCCTCGGCCTGCTTGCGGGCGGTGATGTCCGTCGCGGTTCCAGCCACCCGTACGCAACGGCCCTGGCTGTCGAACAGGCCGCGGCCCTTGGCGGCGACCCAGCGCACCACGCCGTCGTCGGCGCCCACGGTGCGATATTCCACGTCGTAGAGCGCCCGCCGATCCGGGTCTGCGGCCGCGACATAGGCGGCGGTAGTGGCCTCGACATCGTCAGGATGCAGGCCGTTGTAGAAATCACTCAGCGATACAGCCCGTCCCGGAGCGACCCCAAACAGGGCCCGGACGCGGTCGTCCCAGTAGAGCGCGCGATGGCCATGCTCGACGTCCCACAGACCAATCTCGCTGAACTCGGTGGCTAGGCGAAGCCGCGTCTCGCTTTCATGTAACGCGCGCTCGCTCCTGGCGCGCTCGACGAAGGCCCAGGATCGTTCGGTCGCCTCGCGTACCAAGGCCAGTTCCTGGTCCGACCATATATGCGGCGTTTTGCGATGCACCGCCATGAGGGCGCTTAGGCGACCGTTGCGGATCAGCGGCATGCAGATCGTCGAGGCGATGCCGATGGCCTGGAATGTCGCCGCCTCGTGCGGGGCGATCTCGACGCGGTTGTCGTTGATGACGAGGGCAAGGCCGCGCGACAGGTTGTCCACCGCCGCGCGTCCGAAATCCGCCAGTCGATAGCGACCGACGATCGACTTCGAACCAGGGGCGGTCCAGTCGCCACGGATCGAGAAGTCGTCCTGGTTTTCGTCCATGTCGGCGTAGGCGCAGATGTCCACCTGCAGCTGCTTGCCGACAAGCTCGGTCGCGCGCGCCATGACCCCCTCGGCGCTTGCCAAGGCCGAGGTTGTCTGCGTGAAGCGATCCAGAAACAGCAGCGCGGTCTGACTTTCTTGCCGCGACGCCCGCTCGAGCGCAGCCGATGTCGTTTCGATGCACACGCAGAGGACGCCGGGGATCTCCTCATCGACCGCAATGGCGCTGTAGGAAAAGGTGAACCAGGCGGGCTGTTCGACGCCGTCGCGGCTTAACAACACCCTATGGTCCTCGAAACGGCTGGGCTGCCGGCGAACGCCGCCTCGATGACCGGGCCGATCCGCGTGCGCACTTCGGGCCAGACCTCGAAGAAGGGGCGGCCAAGCGCCCAGGGATGCTTGGAGCCGAGGATGGCCCGATAGGCGTCATTGTAGACCAGGGCGCGCGAGGGGCCCCAGAGCAGGAACATCGGCAGCGGCGCGTTCAGCACGACCGCGGCCTGCTGGCGCAGAGCCTCAGGCCAGTCGCGCGGATGACCCAATGGACCATTCCAGCCCGCGTCGCTCGCCATCAGTTGGGCGACGTCACCCGTCGTTCTCGCCAGGAAGGCGATGGATGTCATGACTTAGCGCCCCTCCATGCGCGCGATCAGGTCGCAGCCAGCAGTTCCCGAAAGCTGAACGTCAAAGCCAAGCTTTGGGTTGCCCGACCTCCGTTCACGACCGCGCGTCACCCGCTCCTGGCAAGACGGCCCAGGGCGCCGACCGAGCGGATCAGCACCGGGCCGGTCGAAATCTTCCGCTGCAGCGCCACGGCCAGTTCCGTCCCGTCCTCGAGCCTTAACCGAAGAGCGCGCGCGGCTACGGCTTCCTGAAGCTTCGCATCGGGCCCTTCCACGACGCCGGTCGCCGAGCGGCGGCGGCCTCCGAGGGTCAGGACGAGCGTATAGCTTACTGGGAAGGTCAGGCCCGGAGCGGTCAGCACCCCCTTGCCGCTCAGGCGATTGGTGGTCACCAAGTGGGGGCTCCTCGTCCGAAGTTCTCGCGCTCGAGCCTTAGGGCCGCTTCAGGCGCAAGACGCCGCGATCCTTGGCCCTCGCCAGAAAGGGCCCCAAGGCGATCGCCGCCAGCCCGACAGTGGTCGAAGGCGACATGTTTGACGTCCTTGGAACGGCGACCGGCAAATGGCAACCCCCAGTCTCGCCGAGTCATGGCGCGAACCTAGCGGGCAGACCCGGACTGAAAGCCCCCTCGGCGGACGCTGCGGGCAGGGCGCCGGCGCGGATGCTCACCTGCAGAGCGTGCAGATAAGGGTTGTGCGGCCGCGGCCAGGGGGTCGGGTCGCGCGTCTTGCGCGGGGCGACGCGGCGGTCCTTGGCCTGACCGTCGCGCACATCGGTGTCGCCGCCCCGCTGCTCGGCGACCGTGGTTTCCCAGCGATAGTCCGTCCGGCCTTGCGGAAGGTAGTCGTGGCAGACCGGGACGGGCGCCGCCAGCACCGCTCCAAGCCTTTGCGTGCTCCGCAGATCGGGAGCGTAGGCGATTGTCGAAAGAACTCGGAAGCGTCTCGATCCGGCGTGGCTTGCCGCCTTCAGCACCCGGTCTGCTTGCGCTTGCAGCGCATGGCGGGTGCGAACAGCCGGCTTACTGGCAATAACATTTGATAATTTCTCGCCCCTCCGCGCGGCATTACTGATCATTCGCGACGGATTGTCGCGGGTCGACCTGCCTCAACATTATCGAACTGTTAAAGCGCCGGGGCCGAGCATGTCCGGATGCGACAGGAAGACTGGTATGGCATTGCTCACCGAAGGGTGCGGGAGTTCCCCCTTCGGCTTTTCTTCAGCGTCGGCATCGCCGCGGCGATCTATCTCAACCACGCCAGCGCCTGGCCTGCGGTCTGGCTGGTCGCGACCGTGGCGGCTCAACTCGTCACCTCGTGGCTTTCCCGGCCGATGCGCA
This sequence comes from Caulobacter endophyticus, assembly GCF_029543245.1. Taxonomy (GTDB): domain Bacteria; phylum Pseudomonadota; class Alphaproteobacteria; order Caulobacterales; family Caulobacteraceae; genus Caulobacter; species Caulobacter endophyticus_A. Next base: position 107,379 of record NZ_JARQWV010000004.1, on the reverse strand, counting down.
AGGCTGGCTGTCAGCCGAGCGAAGCGCGCAAGCGGCTGTTCATCGGGTCGGTGGCTCTGAGCACCGCCATCTTCGCAAGCGTGGCCCCGGCGGCCTGGTTCAACGAAGGGTGGCAGGGCCGGGTGTTGGCCGTCACGGTGCTGGCCGGGGGCGTGATGAACGTTCGGCTTCACGCCAGTTCTTCGGCGGCCATGCTCTGGGCGGGTACGACCCCGTTCATCTGCCTGCTGATCGGCTTGCCGATCTATTCTCTGGCCACCGAACCGGGGAAAGGGGCCGCGGCCTTCGTCTGCCTGGCCAACCTCATGTATGTAGCGCATCTGGCGGCGGCGACGCGGCGGGGCCTGGCCGACGCCCGGGCGGTCGCGACCTCGCTGGCCCTGGCGCAGCAGACCGCCGACGCCCTGAAGGAGGCTGCGGCCAAGGCCGACGCGGCCAACGACGCCAAGTCGCAGTTCCTGGCCAATATGAGCCACGAAATCCGTACGCCCCTCAATGGCGTGCTGGGCGTCGCCGGCGCTCTGGCGCGCACGCCGCTGACCCAGGCTCAGCGGAGCATGGTCGAACTGGTCGAAACCTCCGCCAGAACCTTGGAAACCCTGCTGACCGACATCCTGGACCTGGCCAGGATCGAGGCGGGGAAGTTGGAATTGCGGGCCGAGCCGTTTGACCTCGCGGCGTCGGTGGGGGCTTGCGCCGAACTTTTCGACGCGGCCGCCCAGGCCAAGGGTCTGGATCTCACGGTCGACATCGGCCCGGACGCGGCAGGGATCTTCGTTGGCGACGCCATCCGCATTCGGCAGGTCGTGACAAACCTCCTCAGCAACGCGGTCAAGTTCACCTCGGCAGGCCAGGTGCGCCTTTCGGTGAGGGTTGCTGAGACCAAGACGAATTCGACGGTCATATTCGAGGTTTGCGACACCGGCATCGGCTTCGACGAGAAGACCAAGGCGCGGCTGTTTTCCCGCTTCGAGCAGGCCGACGGCTCCAACACCCGCTCATATGGAGGAAGCGGGCTGGGACTGGCGATCTCCCAGTCATTGGCCCAGGCGATGGGCGGCAGGCTCGAGGCCGAAGGGCGCTGCGGCCAGGGGGCGACCTTCACCTTCGCCGCGCCGTTGCCCCGCGGCCCGGCCCCGGCGCATGAGGCGGCGGCGCCGGCGGGCTGCGACGCCCAGGTGCCCCTGGCCGGCATGCGCGTCCTTCTCGCCGAGGATCATCCCACCAACCGCCGGGTGGTCGAGCTGATCCTCGGCGCCACGGGGATCGACCTGATCAGCGTCGAGAACGGCGCCGAAGCGGTGGCGGCCTATCAGCACGGCGCTTTCGACATGATCCTGATGGACATGCAGATGCCGGTCATGGACGGCCTGACCGCCATCAGGCGTATCCGCGCGCTGGAGGCGGCCGAGCGCCGGCCGCGGACACAGATCCATGTACTGACCGCCAACGCCATGCCCGAACACGTCCAGGCGTCGCTCGCGGCGGGAGCTGACGGCCATCTGTCCAAACCGATCCAGGCGAGCCTGTTGATCGAGCGCTGCGGCGCCGTGTTCGCGCCAAGGCCTGACCTCGCGCGAGCCGCTTCGGAGTGAGAGGCCTCAAACCGGCATGCGCGCGTCCCTCGACGATTGCGGCGGGCCTGGACGCACGGCGAGGGTCTGCCGGCTAACGCCCCGGACCCGTCATGGCCCAGGATGCGACGCGGCGCGAGGTTCGCAGCGGTCAGGCCGCTTCAGCGACATTAGCCGCCCACGAGCGCTCAGACCCCGGGTACGCCCTCCATCATCGCCTTCAGCGCGGCCAAATGGCCTTTCACCGCCTTTCGGCCGGTGGAGGTCAGCGCCGTCCAGGTGCGAAGCCGGCCCTCCGAAGGGCTCTTGCTGACCTTCAGATAGCCCGCTTCCTCCAGGGTCTTGATGTGCTTGGAAAGCACCGATTCCGAGACGTCCAGCGCCTCGCGAAGGGTGGCGAAATCGATGGTGTCGACGCTCGCCAACATACAGCAGATCTGCAGGCGGTTGGGGGCGTGGATGACCGGGTCGAGGACGGCGAGGCTCACAGGTTGACGCCGTCGCGCAGGTCGCGGCGGAAAGCGGCCTCCCAGACGAAGCCTCCGATCGTGACCGCCGAGGCGGCGATGGCCCCGATGACGAACGGCGCTGCGGCCAGGGCGTGATCGCGCGCCAGCCACGCCGAGAGCAGGATCGACAAGGCCGTCAGAACCGCCAGGCCGACGGCGACCCAGCGGGTGCGGCCGGCGCGGTAGCCGCTGACCCACATGCCGGTATGGCGCTTGTAGGCCCTCACCAATAGAGCCAGGCCCAGGAGGAAAGCCAAGTAGTAGCCGATCATCAGCGGGAAGGCCTGGCCCTGCACGGCGACCAGGCCGCCCATCAACAGCCCCAGGGCAGGATGATACCAGATCGGCGCTCTGGCGCGGCGGGCCAGATCAGTGCTGACAGCCTTGACCTTAGCCAGCATATGGACGGCTTCGGCGGGATCGATCGACGGGGTGGGGCCCACAGGCGTCTCCTTACTTTCCATATTGGAAAGCTACCGATCACTTTCCGCTATGGCAAGTGTAAACTTTCCGAATTGGAAAGTGACCTGGGGCGAACGTGCGAAGATCTCGCGACGCGTCGTCGCCTGCGGGCGCCCTGTCGACGGCCGCCAGGCCCCGGGCGTGCCCGAAGCGATCCGTCGTTGACTTCGACGCGGCTTGCGACGGCGCGTTGTCGGCGTCACGGCCGGTCGCCGAAAGGCGGAAGAACCGCTCTCGGCGGGAGCGGCAAGCGCGGTGCGTGAGCGACTTTTCCCCACGGCGTCTTGACGAATTTGCGCGCTGTCCTAATTCAACGCCTGCTTGCCGGACGCCGACAGCGCCCGGATCGGGGGCGGCTGACGCCTGTTCAACGCCCCCTCATGTCCAACTTGCTTTCGAGGAGATGGAAATGAGCACCGCTATTGATCTGGCGCCCCTCTACGGCTCGATGATCGGCGTCGATCGCATGGCTGACCTGATCGAGACCGCTCTGCGCGGCGACGCCAGCGCGCCTTGTCCGCCCTTCGATGTCGAAATGACCGGCGAGGGCGCCTATCGTATTTCCCTGGCGGCGGCTGGCTTCTCGCCAGCGGATCTGCAGGTCGTCACGCAGGCCAATCTGCTGGTGATCAGCGGGCGTAAGGCGACAGGCCACGGACAGCAGGCCAGGACCTATCTGCACCAGGGGCTGGCGCAGCGTCCCTTCGAGCTTCGGTTTCAGCTGACCGACCACGTCATCGTCAGCGGCGCGAGCCACGCCCATGGGATGCTGGTGATCGACCTTGCGCGCCAGGTCCCCGAGGGGCTCGAGCCCCGCCAGATTCCGATCAAGCCGGGGCCGGATCGATCAGCGCCGCTGCGCCAAGCCGCGTCCTCCCAGAAGGCCGCCTAGGGAGGCTCGTCGTGGACAGAGACATCAGGACGACGGAGCGGGCGCGACGCTGGCCAGCACGTCCCGCCGTCGGCTTTCTCCACCCGCTGGAGGTGCTCAAGGACGGTGAACTTGATCCGGCCGAAAAGCGCGAGATACTGGCGGCCTGGGCTTCCGACGCCAGCGCCGTCGAGCACCGGCCCAGTCAAAGATGGCTCTTGGGAACGCCGGCGCCTGTGCCGCTCAGCGAGGTATTGTCCGCACTGAGCCGCCTGGATCGCGACAGCTTCTCTTGAGTTGGGGCAGGCGGCCGACCTTCGCAGGTCGGTCGCCACTTCATCGATCTGAACCAAACTATGCCAATGCCTACCTATATTTTTGTCGAGCCGTCAGGAAACGGCTGGATTGTCCGTGGCGACTTCGAGGCCAGTCCTAGCAACTTCGCCACCGGCGCCCGCGCCGAACAGGCCGCGCGGGAACTTTGTCACAGCCTGGCGCAAGCGGGCGAACCGGTGGTTCTGGAAATTCGGCTTCGTAACGGCGAGCGCGCCGGACGTTTTCTTTTTCCACCCTGCCAGGGGGACTGTGCGGAGCCTTCAGCGATGCGGGCCTAACCTGCGCGCGGGCTGCAGATCTGGCCGCCGGAGGGCTTTGGCGCGACCTGTCGGCGAGATCCCGCTCCCGTTCGCGATCGAGCCCTTCCAGTATGATCCCTCGGCAAGCACCGTGAACATTCATGGGGGCGGCCTGGGCCGAGACGCCGTTGCCCGGACCGGTGCGCCGGCTTGAAAGATCAGCGCCCCGCGCGGCCGTGCGGCTTGTCGCACTTGGAGGGGCTCGATCTGAACTGATCGACCGAGCGACTGGACGTTATCGGCCTGTCAGCGACGCCTGGGGCGCGGGCGGATACCCCACACAGGGGTCGAGCGCTTGCGCTTGCAGCGCCGCGAACCTCAAGGTCGAGCCTCAACCGACATTCAGGCGCGAGGTTGATCCTCATCGACGCCCAGCAACCCCCGACGCGGCTTGGCGTTAGCCCCGAACGATCATCCGGCGAGGGAGGAAGAAGTCTTTGAGCGACGGGCCGCATCTCTCGACCGTTCACGCTGATCGCCGCGACCTGGTGTTCTTCGCCGTCGAGCGGGCTAGCACCCCCATAATCATATGCGATCCATCGAAGGACGATAACCCGATCATATTGGCTAACGCGGCATTTCTGAATCTGACGGGATATCGGCTCGACGACGTCATCGGCCGGAACTGTCGTTTCCTTCAAGGCCCGTCGACGTGCTCTCAGGCGGTCAGAGTCCTGCATGAGGCGGTCAGGCAGGCGCGCCCGGCGGAGGTTGAGATCCTCAACTATCGAAAAGACGGTTCCACGTTCTGGAACCGCGTCAATCTTAGTCCGGCTCATGACGAACAGGGGGGCTTGGCCTATTTCTTCGCCTCCATCGTCGATGTCAGCATTGAGCGCCAAGCGAGCGAGCTGGCGCGAGAGGAAAACCGCATTCTTCTTCGGGAGGTCGACCATCGGGCGATGAACGCGCTGGCGATCGTCGAAGGGATCGTACGACTTAGCCGAGCGCGGGACGCGGCCCAGTATGCCGCCGCTGTGCAGCGACGGGTCCAAGCTCTGGCCAGGACCCATGCCTACCTGTCGGAGCGGCACTGGCGAGCCGCCCCGTTGCATGAGCTTTTCGAGCTGCAGATCGCGCCGTTCGATGCTAGCCGCGCCACCTTTGATGGACCTGAAATCCACATCGGGGCGCCGCTGGTCCAGCCGCTGGCGCTGGTCCTGCACGAGATGCACGCCAATGCTGCGACCCATGGCTGTCTTTCTACGCCGCAGGGCTTACTCGTCGTACGCTGGATGCCAAGCGAAACCGGGCGTGGTTTTACGATGGTTTGGGATGAGGTCGGCGGGCCGCCGCCAGTCGAGCCGAGGCCTTCGGGGTTCGGTTCGGCGATGATCGGCGCCATCATCAGGCGCCAACTACGAGGCAGGGCGCGGCTCAACTGGCGACCAAGCGGACTGCGGGCCGAGTTCACCGTCCCCGACGTCATGTCCGAGCCAAAGTCCTTCAGGATCGCGCAGGACTGATCCCCACGCGCCGGCGCGGGCCGTCCTGGAGTCTGAGGGCGGCCGAGCGGGGAAGGCGGAGGCCCCTTGTCCGTCATGCGCCCCGCAGACGGCGATGGGACTTGGATCCGGCGCTCGCCGCATCGAGGCGGCTAGGTCGTGCGCTCGAACACCAGAAGGCTGGAGGTCGCGGTGGCGTCAATCCTCCCTCTGGCGTCCTTGACCGAGGCCTCGGCGAAGGCGGCGCGGCGGCCCAAGGCCACCACTCGGCCCTCGGCGCGCGCCAGGCCCGTGTTGTCCGTCAGGGGCCGATGATAGGAAATTTTCAGCTCAGGCCGCCGGTGGCGGCGGCGACGAGAACGAGGCGGCGGTCGGGATGGGTCATCGGGGCTTCAAGGAAAAGGGCCGCTCGAAAGGAGCGGCCCATCATCCGATCTAACGTTCGGCGCCGCCGTCGCCGGTGCGGCCCGGCTGCAGGTCGCCGCCGGTGTCGACGCCGCCGACCGAGCCGTTGTTGGGGTCGTCCTGGCCGGTCCCTTCGCTGCCTTCGTTGGCGCGTCGATCGCGATCAGCTTGCTGGTTCTGCTGGCCCGGCTGAGGCTGCTGGCGCTCGTCCGACTGCTGCTGCGGCGAACGGGTCTCGCCCTGCTGGTTTTGCTGCCCGGCCTGCTGGCGCTGGGCGTCGTTCGGCTGTTGTTGCAGGCCGTTATTGTCGCGGTTCTCGTTCATGGTCGTGTTTCCGTCCCTGGCCTCGCCGAGGATCGGCAAGGTACGGCAGCAACGGGGCGCGACGACCTACGTTCCTCTCAGCGTCAAAGGTTTCCCAAGCTAAACCTTTGACTTTGCTTTAGGAACGCCTGGTTGGTCAGGGAGCTGTCGTAGGGCGGACGCATGGTCCGCGTCCATCAGGAGGATGACATGCCCCGAGGTGACAAGAGCGCCTATACCGACAAGCAGGAGCGCAAAGCCGACCACATCGCCGAGTCCTACCAGGACAAGGGCGTATCGACCAAGGAAGCCGAGCGAAGGGCTTGGGCGACCGTCAACAAGGACGACGGCGGCGGCAAGAAATCAGGCTCCGGCCGAGGCAAGGACACCGGCCGTCCGGCGGCCCACAAAGGCGGCAGGAAAGGTGGCGAGGCCTCGGCCGGCCGCAGCGCCGCCGAGCGGTCAGCCTCGGCCAAAAAAGCCGCCGCCACCCGCAAGCGCAACGCCGAACATCACACCCATCGTTGATGGTGGGGTGGCGGTTGGTGAGGCGGAAGCCGGGTCGGCGTCGCAAGGGGCGCCCAGCGCCTGTTCCGGCCCGCCCGCGCGTGAGACTGATGAGCAGGTCGTGGGCGTCATAGGACAGCGGCGGGGCGGGCGTGGCGCCGCGGCGGACCTCCGGCGCGTCGACGCCATAGAGACGGATGCGGTCAGGGCCGCAGCGCAGGGTGTCGCCGTCATGGACGGTCCGGCGTCTGGGAGAGGCAAATAGGCGGCAGAAGCGTCGGTGGGAAGTGCGGGGGCGCGCGAGGCGCTTCTCGCGCCGAATCCAAAAGGGCGTCTTTACCGCCCCTCAGCGCGCTCACCCGTCGAGCTGGAGGTCGCGAAGTACAAAATTGTACGTCTGAGGGCGACGAGAGGGATGATCGCGACGCAGGCCATAGCCCAGACGACAGCCAGGCACAGCAGTTGCAGCACCGCCATCCCGACAATACACCGCCGGCATTCTGGCCGATCCGCAGCGCTTGGGCGTCGAGAGCGCGACCGGCTGATAATGCGGGAGACGACCAGCATGGCCCGATGAATCCCATGGATTTGGTCGTGGCGCAACTTGTAGGCGAAGTTGCGCGAGGAATATGGAGCCGATCGCGCGCTCGCCGAGGGCTCTGCTAGACGCCGCTGGAGGTCGCAAGCCAGCCGACCGGGACGACCAGCGCCGCGGCGCTGCACAGTCAAAGATGTAGCGCCGGACACCTCGAAGCGGGCGCGGTCGACGTGCCCGCGCCGACAGTCCACAGCCGCCCAGAGTGTAAGTCCCGTTCGGAAATGGGCCGCGGCGCATGGGTTCAGTGTGGCCCTCATAGGCCAAGTTCGCCCACGACTGTATCGACCTGCTACAAGTCTGGATGCCCCATTGTCGTCGTGGGGCGCGCCGGGAAACGGTCGGGTCTCCTTCAGCGCTCTTGCGCTGGTCCAATAATCTTCCTTGAGAGAAGGGCGGGTTAGGGGCGCCGGACGAGGGCGGGATCGATGCGCGGATCACTGATCTGCCGATCGCTTCGAGGTCCAAGGAAGGTTTGGACCATTCCTTGGCTCTCTTGCCTTGCGTGGCCGTCGGCTCGGTGGGCGTCCTAGGTGGCTTGTCCGATGTAAGAGGCGTTGAATCCGACGAAGAGCACAATCGCCAGGACGGCGATGACGATAGCCGCAAGGCCTACGGCCTTTGCGACTCTTCGCTTCACTGGCCGCGGCTCAAGGTCGGGATGGGGGCGGGGTTTGGGGTCGAGGTCCATGCTTGCTCCGGCTTCGTGGCTTTCTGGGATGGCTCAGTCCACGGGACGGGCCCTGCCCATCGGCTCCGTCGGGCTCTCATCGGCGTCTTCGGTCTGGGCCGTCTCCTCCGGTTCTTCCTGGCGCGCCAGGTCTCGCGCCCCGACGCCGCCGCCCTGCTGGATGTTACGGTTGGCTTCCGGGGTGGACGGATCGTAGATGTCTTCGCGCTCGGCCATGAAAGCCTCCTGTCGTGGAAGGCATCAAAACGGCCGCCGCCCGGCGCCTGTTCCGTCGGATGTCGACGGGGCGAGTTTCGGAGCGGCCTGATCGCGGCTTGCGCGGCCTGGGTCGCCGAAGCTGTTCGGCGTCTTGGGGGCGAGGGGCGGTGCGCCTTTGTGTCCGGCGCCTTTGCCATTGCCCCAACAGCGCGAACCTGCGACCTTGGTTCTTGTTTCGTTTTCCCTGGATCCCCAGTTTCCTTGGTCGCCTTCGCCTATCTCGATGGTCTCAACGACCAGCAACGCCGCGCCGTCGAGCATGGCGTGACGGCGAGCGACACGACGCCGGGGGCGCCGCTTCTGGTCATCGCTGGCGCCGGTTCAGGCAAGACCAACACCCTGGCCCATCGCGTCGCCCACCTGCTGGTCAACGGCGCCGATCCGCATCGTATCTTGCTGATGACGTTCTCGCGCCGGGCCGCGTCCGAGATGGGCCGGCGGGTCGAGCGCATCGCCCGGAAGGTTCTGGGTGATCGCGCCCACGTCTTGACCGAGGCCCTCAGCTGGTCGGGCACCTTCCATGGCGTTGGCGCGCGGATCCTGCGCGAGCAGGCGGAGGTCGTTGGCCTGGACCCGGCCTTCACCATCCATGATCGCGAAGACGCCGCCGACCTGATGAACCTCGTGCGTCATCAGCTCGGCTTTTCGAAGACCGAGAACCGGTTTCCGGCGAAGGGAACCTGCCTCTCGATCTATTCGCGGGTGGTCAACAGCCAGCAGTCCCTCGAGGTCGTGCTGGCCAAGGTCTTTCCCTGGTGCTCGCCCTGGGTCGCCGAGCTGAAGACGCTGTTTGGCGCCTATGTCGAGGCCAAGCAGGTCCAGAACGTGCTCGATTACGACGACCTTCTCTTGTGGTGGTCGCAGATGATGGCCCATCCGGAGATCGCCGCCGAGCTCAGCGCTCGCTTCGACCATGTCATGGTCGACGAGTATCAGGACACCAACGCCCTGCAGGCGCAGATCCTCCTGGCCCTGAAGCCGGGCGGGCGCGGCCTAACCGTGGTCGGCGACGACGCCCAGTCGATCTACGCCTTCCGCGCGGCCACCGTGCGCAACATCCTGGACTTTCCCGCCGCCTTCGAGCCGCCGGCCCAGGTGCTCACCCTGGACCGCAATTACCGCTCCACCGCCGGCGTTCTGGCCGCGGCCAACGCCGTTATCGGCGAGGCCGCGGAGCGTTTCACCAAGAACCTCTGGACCGACAAGCAGGGTGGTGGCCGGCCTGGGCTGGTGACTGTCCGCGGGGAGGCCGACCAGGCCCGCTACATCGTCGAGCAGGTCCTGGCCCGGCGCGAGGAAGGCCAGCGCCTCAAGCATCAGGCCGTGCTCTTCCGCACCTCGAGCCATTCGGGGCCTCTCGAAGTCGAGCTCACCCGGCGCAACATCCCTTTCGTGAAGTTCGGCGGCCTGAAGTTCCTCGATGCGGCCCACATCAAGGACCTGATGGCGCTGCTGCGCTTCGTGCAGAACCCGCGCGACCGGGTCTCGGGCTTTCGCCTGCTGACCCTGCTGGCCGGGATCGGCCCGGCCTCGGCGACCAGAATCCTCGACCATGTCGATGGCGGCATGGACCTCGTCTTCTCGCTGGAGTCGGCGCCAGTGCCGTCCAAGGCCGCGGCGGCGTGGCGCGACTTCGTTTCGGCAGCGCGGGATCTGCGGACCGGCGCCGCGCCATGGCCCGCGGAGCTCGAGCGGGCGCGGCAGTGGTACGAGCCGCATCTGGAACGAATGCACGACGACGCCGAGACCCGCCTGGCCGACCTGCTGCAGCTGGAGCAGATCGCGTCGGGCTACGCTTCGCGCGAGCGCTTCCTGACCGAGCTCACCCTCGATCCGCCCGACGCCGTCAGCGACCAGGCCGGGGTGCCGCTGCTGGACGAGGACTACCTGATCCTGTCGACCATCCACTCGGCCAAGGGCCAGGAATGGAAGTCGGTCTATGTCCTCAACGTCATCGACGGCTGCATGCCTTCAGACCTGGGGACCGGCGCGGCCGCGGAGCTGGAGGAGGAGCGGCGCCTGCTCTACGTCGCCATGACGAGGGCCAAGGAAGATCTGCATCTCCTCGTGCCCCAGCGCTTCTACGTCACCGGCCAAACCCCGGGCGGCGACCGGCACGTCTACGCCAATCGCAGCCGGTTCATCACCAAGGCGATGCTGGGCCTGTTCGAGCGCACGACCTGGCCGCTCGTCGATCACGAGGACCGCACGGCCGCGCCGCTGATCGTGAAGGTCGATCTGGCCGCGCAGATGCGCGGGATGTGGAAATAGCCGCGAGGCCTGGGGGCTATTTCTGACGCGGGGGAGAGAGGTTCTGACCCGCCTGCAGAAGCTTGCCGGCGTGCTTGGCGTGGGCGGCTTGCGCCAAGGTCAGGGCGGCGTTGCGGACCTCGTCCTGCATGGCCTGGTCGGCATCCAGCTCGTCGTGTCCGGTGGCGTAGGGCTTCCAATAGCCGATATAGCGGTCGATCTCGGCGTTGATGCCGGCCGGCGCCAGGTCCATGAACCGCAGCCAGTCCGACAGGCTGCGCCGGACATTTTCCGCGCCCTCGACATCGCCGTGAACGACGACCGAGAACACCCGACCGTCGAGGTGCTTGGGGTAGTCCCAGCCCCGCATCTCGATGGCCTTGGCCTCATTGGCGTGCTTGCCGTGGGTGAGGGTCGGATCGGGATTGCCGCCGTCGGCGCAGACCAGGCGATCCATCATCAGCTTCACCGGCGAGGTCACCTGGTACCAGTTGACCGGGGTGATGATCATGATCCCGTGGGCCTCCACCCACAGGGGGTAGATATCATTCATCCAGTCGTGGACCTGGCCCAGCGAGTAGTTGGGGTAGCAGGAACACGGCCAATGGCAGAGCGCCGGCGCGGTCGAGAAGCAGGCCTTGCAGGGATGGATCTCGCGTCCGAACTCCGAGGCCAGCCGCGACAGGTCGAGGATCTCGACGACGATGTCCTGGCCCTCGAGCGCCTGACGGGCGATCTGCGCCAGTCGCCAGCTCTTGGACATTTCGCCAGGGCAGGTGTGTTCGCTGCGCGACGAGCCGTTGATCAGCAGCACCCGGCAGGGCCCGTCGGCGTCTTCGTGTCGGGCCTGGGCCGCGTCGACGGCCGCCTTGGCCGCGATCCAGTCTTCGGCGAGGTCGTATGTGGGATCGGCATAGCCGGGTCCGGCGGGACGCGTCTTGGGCGCCTTGCGCTCGTGGCTGTAGGCGTCCCAAGCCGCGGCCGCGATCCTGTCCAGTTCATCGCGAAGCGGATCGAAGGCCGGATCGGGATAGCGACTGAGAAAGCGCGCCTTGAAAGTGGCCTCGTCGAGCCGAGGGCTCGGCATGCCCTTGCGCACCTCAGGGGGCTCTGCCGCCATGGCTGTCTCCGTCGTCCTGCGCCGTCACCGAGGGCGCACCGGCGGACTTGGGTAAAGCCCCCACGTCACCGCGGTTCCCAAGCGGCTGTCGCGGCCGCTGTAGTGGATTACGGTCATGGATCTGGTCCCCGCCAGAGGCGGTCAGTAGGGGGACGCCGGGTTGGGGGCGTGCTCGCCGGCGGCGCTTCCTGGACCTCGACCGGTGTCCCCGGCGGCTGAGCCGCCAAGTCGAAGAGCCACGCTCAGATCGCGAGGATGGCGCAGCCCCGCGCCGCCGGGGCGACGGGCGCTTAGGGCTTGTCGATCATGATTTGCGCGTTGGCCCAGTGCTTGGCTTCCGGGTCGATGAAACCGGAGGTGTGCTGGTCGCCGCGTTCTTTTGGGTTCTGGCGGCGACCAGCACACAGGTTCCGAAGCTAGGCGGCTTGGCGGCCGCGCAGCGCCTCCAGTTGGCTAAGGATCGCAGCCATCGGCCCGGTCTGCGGGGCGACATTACTTTCGTGGTCTAGGCCATTAGCCAGGATGGTCGCCAGAGAGGTGCGGGCGCGACTGACCCGACTTTTGATCGTGCCGACCGCCACCCCGGCGATCTCGGCGACCTCCTCATAGGGCATGCCGCCGGCCCCGACCATAATCAGGGCCTCGCGCTGCTCGATGGGCAACAGCGCCAGGGCGCGGCGGACATCGTCGAGTTCGAGGACCGCGTGGGGATCGTCATAGGCCTTGAGAGTGCGCTCGGCCTGTTCCTGGTCGAGCGGCTGCTGTCGCCACGAGCGGCGTTTATCCGAATAGAACTGATTGCGCAGGATCATGAAGGTCCAGGCCTTCATGTTGGTGCCGAGCTGGAAGCTCGTCCGAGCTTGCCACGCCTTTGCCAAGGCGTCCTGAACGAGGTCGTCGGCGGCGGTGGCGTCGCCGCAAAGCGAGCGCGCGAAAGCGCGCATGTGCGGAATGACTGGGATCAGGCTGGCGCGGAAGGCCTCTTCGTTGTGCTCAGTCATGGTCAGTCTCCGTCAAGCTCTCCTAGACTTAACGGCGCTGGCGGGGATTTGGCTCCGCAACGGTCGGCCAGGCAACGGAACTTCTGAGAAGACGGCGTGCGGTCGTGGCCTGTTACTTACGCCGTCGCAGTAGGGCGATGCGTCGCATCGGCGGAATTCAGCAACGCGGGGTCACGGGAAGCCGTCTTAATCCAGAAGCTTGTCGATGGTGATCGGCGTGCTGCGGATCCGCTTGCCGGTGGCGTGGAAGACCGCATTGGCGATCGCGGGGGCGACGCCGACGAGGCCGATTTCCCCGACACCCTTGACGCCCAGAGAGCTGACATCGGGATCGTGCTCCTGGACGAAGATCACCTCAATGTCGCCGACGTCGGCGTTGGCTGGAACATGGTAATCCTGAAAACTGTGGTTCATGACCTTGCCGAAGCGGTGATCCGTCTGGGCTTCCTCGTGCAGCGCCTGGCCGATGCCCATGACCATGCCGCCGATGATCTGGCTGCCGGCGGTTTTGGGATTGAGAATACGGCCGGCGGCTATGGCGCTGACGATACGCTTCACCCGGATGACGCCGAGCTCCTCGTCGACCCGAACCTCGGCGAACACCGCCGAATGGACGTAGCTGGAGTGTTTTCGCTGTCCGGCCAGATCAGGAAGGTTCGTGCCGGTCGCGGCGATATCCTGACCCACCGCAGCCAAGATCTCGTTCAGAGACACAGCCCCACCCGGAAGGGCTTCTCCAATCACGGCGCCGCGCGCCACGCTCAAGGCGCTCTTGCCTCGCAGCTTGAACTGCTTTCTGGCCGTCTTGACCAGGGCGGCCTTCAGCTTATCGCAGGCCTTGGCCACGGCCGCGCCAGTGCTGGCCGCCATCCACGACCCGCCTTCGACCGGGTTGAAGGGCAGGGTGGAGTCTCCCAGCCGCACCTCGACCCGCTCGACAGAAACACCGAAAGCCTCCGCCGCGATCTGGGCCAGGATGGTGTAGGTGCCAGTGCCGATGTCGCTGGCGGCCGCGGCGACCTCCAGCCGACCGTCACGTCGCCACGTGACGCGAGCGCGGGTGGGGACGGGCGCGACGAAGGCGTCCCAGACGCCCCCAGCCACACCCCAGCCGATCAGCTCGTGGCCGTCGCGCATCGTGCGCGGGCCAAAGCTGCGCTCGCTCCAGCCAAAGCGCTCGGCGGCCTGCGCATAGCAAGCTTTCTGAGCCTTGGAGGTCAGGGGCAGGTCGTCATTCTGGTCATGCTCGACCCAATTGCGCAGACGCAGGTCCAGGGGATCGATCCCGGCGGCATAAGCCAGCTCGTCCATGGCGCATTCCAGCACATGCACGCCGACCGCGGCGCCGGGCGCGCGCATGTCGCCGGGCGTGGGCGTGTCGACCCGCGCCAACTGATAGTCGAAGGCGGCGTTGTCGCAGGCGTAGGCCAAGCCTGCCCAGTTGACGATGGTCTCCTGTTGATCCTCGTTTCGGGAGGTCGCCGCCACGCAGGCGTGCCGGACGGCCAGTAGCCTTCCCTCGGCGTCGCAGGCCAGGGCGATCTCCTGGCGGGTATCGGCGCGATAGGTGATTGAAAACATCTGCGCCCGCGTCAGCACCAGCCGCACCGAGCGCTTGAGATGTTTGGCGGCGAGCGTGGCAAGGAAGGCCGAGTGGGCCGGTCTCAGCCCCGAGCCGAAGGCCCCGCCGACGAAGGCGTTGACCACCCGCACGTTCTTCAGTTTGAAGCCCAGAGCCTGCTTGAGATAGAGCTGCACGTTCTGCGAGCCCTGGGTCTTGTCGTAGACGGTGATCTTGTCCTCGCCCTCCCAGACCACGGTGGTGGCGAACAGCTCCATGGCGTTGTGGTGCTGGGCCGCGGTCTCGTATGCCGCCGCGATCTTGATGGGCGCCGCCGCGAAGGCGGCGTCGAAGTCGCCTCGTGGCTTTGGGGCCGGCTTGACGCCAAGGCGCGGCAACCTGGGCCTGAACGATGCGGCCTTGGCGGCGTCGAGATCGGTCTCGAAAGCCTCTTCCTCGTAGGTGATCCGCACCAGGGCCGCGCCATCGCGCGCGGCCTCCAAGGTCTCGCCGACGACGACGGCCACCGGTTGGTCGGCGAAGCGGATCTTGCCGTCATGCAGCGGCTTGAACGGGCCGCCCGGCGGTCCGACCGTGTCCTTGTAGGCGTAGCGGAAGGCCGCCACGCGCGGGCGGTTCTCGTGGGTCAGAACCGCGATGACGCCGGGTAGAGCCAGGGCCTCGATCGCGTCGATGGCGGTAATCTTGCCCTTGGCGATGCGTGAGGACACCACGGCGGCGTGCAGCAAGCCGGGCGCGTCGTATTCCGCGGCGTAGAGCGCCCGGCCCGCAACCTTCTTGGATCCGTCGATCCGGCTGATCGGCTTACCGATCGTCATGTCACCGTCGGCCATCAACGCACCCTTTTGTCGGATTGCGATTGCGGCGCGCCGGCCGCCGCCTGGGAGAGGGCGCGAACGACGGCGCGGCGAGCCAGTTCAATCTTGAAGTCGTTGCCGCCGTGACCGACAGCGGGCGCCAGGATGGCCCGTGCGGCCTGGTCGAAGGCTTCGCGCCCGGGCGGCAAGCCAACCAGTAGCGCCTCGGCCTCTTGGTCTCGCCAGGGCTTGTGAGCCACACCGCCCAGGGCGACACGGGCTTGGGCGATAATCCCATCCTCCAGCCTCAGGGCCGCAGCCACAGAGACTAGGGCAAAGGCGTAGGACAGCCGGTCCCGAAGCTTCAGATAGCTATGATGAGGTCCGAACGGATCGGCCGGCACATCCACCGAAGTGATGATCTCGCCGGCCAGGAGCGTGCTGTCGATCTGCGGTTGCTCGCCGGGCAGACGATGGAAGTCGGCGATCGGGATCACGCGGACGCCGCCCGGTCCCTGCACATTGACCCGGGCGTCCAGCGCCGCCAGCGCCACGCACATGTCGGAGGGGTGCACGGCGATGCAGGCCTCGCTCGCGCCGAGAATGGCGTGCATGCGATTTACGCCGCCGATGGCCGGGCATCCCGAGCCGGGCTCGCGTTTGTTGCAGGGCGTGCAGGGGTCGTAGAAATAGGCGCAGCGGGTGCGCTGCAGCAGGTTGCCGCCGGTGGTGGCGACATTGCGCAGCTGCGCCGAAGCGCCGGCCAGAATGGCGCTGGCCAGAAGCGGCGCGCGTTCCTGAACGCGGGCGTCGTAGGCGGTGTCGGCATTGGGCGCCAGCGCGCCCAGGCGCAGACCGCCGTCGTCGAGCGCCTCGATCCCTCTCAGCGGCAAACGACTGATGTCGACCAGGCGCGCCGGCTTGGCGACATCGTATTTCATCAGATCGACCAGGTTGGTGCCGCCCGCAAGGAGGGCTGAACCGGGGAGGGCGATGGCGCTGAGCGCCTCATCGAGGGTTTCGGCGCGGATGTAGGAAAAGCGGTTCACGCCGCCGCCTCGGCGCCGCTCAGGCGCACCGTCTCGATGGCCTCGACGATATGGGTATAGGCGCCGCAGCGGCAGAGGTTGCCGCTCATCAACTCGCGCACCTCCTCGCGGCAGCGGGCCTGGCCCTCGGAAAGAAGGCCGGCGGCCGAGCAGATCTGGCCCGGGGTGCAGTAGCCGCACTGCAAGGCGTCGTGTTCGATGAAGGCCTGCTGCAGGGGATGTAGCGCACCGTCCTTGGCCAATCCCTCGATAGTGGTCACCTCGGATCCATCGCGGGTGAGCGCCAGGATCAGGCAGCTGTTCACCCGGCGCCCATCGACCAGGACCGTGCAGGCGCCGCACTGGCCATGGTCGCAGCCCTTCTTCGAGCCGGTCAGCTGTAAAGTTTCGCGCAGCAGGTCAAGCAAGGTCACCCAGGGCGCGGCCCGCAGATCGCGCACCTCGCCGTTGACAGTCAGTTGGAGCGGCATGGCGGACGGATCTTCGGACATGTCGTTCTCGCATCTGGGGCGCGAGGACAACACCGCCGGACGACCTTTGGTTCATAGGGGCCGCGGAACGCTTGCCGGCCGCCGGGGTTGGCATGGGACGCCGACCGGAGCCGCCATGATCCTCGACCCCGCCATCCGCCCGCTGCCCTACGACCCGTCGATCGAGACGCCCGAGAAGGGCGAGGCCGAGACCACCCAGGGCCTGATCGAGCAGATGCGCAAGATCGCCGAGATCACCTATGAAGACGGCGGTCATGCGATGCGCGCTGTCCACGCCAAGCCACACGGCGTCGTGCAGGGCCAATTGGTTGTCCCTCAGGGGCTTTCGCCGGTGTTGGCCCAGGGTCTCTTCGCCCAGGCGTGAGCCCACGACGTGGTGATGCGGTTCTCGACCTCTCCGGGCGACATCCTCGACGACAAGGTCTCAACCCCGCGCGGCCTGGCGATCAAGGTTTTCGACGTCGCGGGCGAACGCCTGCCGGGGTCGGAAGGCGCGACGACCCAGGACTTCCTGCTGGTGAACGGCAAGGCCTTCGCCACCCCGAACGCCAAGGCCTTCTTGGCCAACGTCAAGTTGCTGGCGGCCACCACGGACAAGGCCGAGGGCCTCAAGAAGGTGCTGTCGGCGGTTCTGGGCGGGGCCGAGACCATCATTGAGGCGGCGGGCGGGCAGAGCGCCACACTCAAATCGCTGGGCGGTCACCCCAAGACCCATGTCCTGGGCGAAAGCTTCTTCAGCATGGCCCCGATCAGGTTTGGCGACTACGTGGCCAAGCTCGGCGTACGGCCGATCGCTCCGGCCCTGACGGCGCTGACCGACAAGCCGGTGCACCTCGATGACAAGCCAAACGGCCTGCGCGAGGCGGTCTCGGCGTTCTTCGCGGGTCAGGGCGGGGAATGGGAGGTCGTGGTGCAGTTGCGGACCAGCGCAGACACCATGCCGATCGAGGACGCCCACAAACCCTGGCCTGAGGACGAAAGCCCCTACCTGCCTGTCGCCCGCCTCGTGGTCGGCCCTCAGGCCAGTTGGGATGAGGCGCGCTCGCCGCGCATCAATGATGCGTCGGCCTGCAGCCCGTGGCATGGCATCGCCGCCCACCAGCCGCTCGGCTCGATCATGCGCGTGCGCAAGGCCGTCTACGAGGCCTCCCAGGCGTTTCGCCTGACGCGGACCGGCTGCCCGCTGCACGAGCCCGCCGCTGTCGCCGACCTCGGCTGAGCCTATTGCGGCACGATCCGCACGGGCACGCTTTTGGAGGCAGGGGTCATGCTCCCCTGGGCGTGATGGCCCACCGGCACCAGGACGTTGCATTCGGGGTAGTAGGCTCCCAGGCATCCGCGCGGGAGGTCGTAGGCGGTGACGCGCAGCCCGCTCATCGTCCGCTCGATCCCGTCTTCGGAGACGGTGGCGAGGCCGGCGCGCTGGCCTTCGATCAAGCCGAGCGAGCGCATGTCGTCGCGGTTGACGAACAGCACGTCGCGGCCGTCGCTGACGCCCCTGAAGCGGTCTTCGTAGCCATAGACCGTGGTGTTGAACTGATCGTTCGACCGGAGCGTCATCAGGCGGAAGACGTCCGGGGCGTCCTCAAAGCCGGTGGCCGACAGGCTCGTCGGCTTGAGGAAATTGGCCTTGCCGCCGGTCGCTTCGGAGAAGTTACGCAGCCTGGCCTTGTTGGGCCGATGAAAGCCGCCGGGCTGGTGGAAGCGCTGGTTGAAGCCCCTGAACCAGTCCGGATAGGTCGCCTCGATGGCGTCGCGCACCAGGGCATAGTCGCCGAGCCAGGCGTCCCAATCGAGTTTCGGATTGGACGGTAGGGTCGCCTTGGCGATGCCGGCGACGATCGCCGGCTCAGAGCGCAGGTTCGGGCCGACCGGATCCTTGTCGCCAAACGAGGCGTGGATGCAACTGGAGCTGTCCTCGACTGAAACGGTTTGCGGGCCGCTTGCCTGCTCATCGCGCTCGATGCGAGACAGGCACGGCAGCAGATAGGCGACTTGGCCGCAGGCCAGGTGGCTGCGATTGAGCTTGGTGGCGATCTGCACCGTGAGACGCTGGCGCCGCCAAGCGGCTTCGATACGCGGGCTGTCTGGGACCGCGCGCAGGAAGTTGCCGCCCAGGCCGATGAAGCCCTGAGCCTGGCCTTTCAGCACCGCTTCGCAGACCTCGACTGTGTTCCAGCCCTTTTCGCGCGGCGGCTCGAAGTCGTATTGCGCCTTGAGGATGTCGAGCGGCGCCAGTTCCGGCTTCTCCGTGATCCCGACGGTGCGCTGACCCTGGACGTTGGAATGGCCACGCACGGGGCAGGGGCCCGTTCCGGGCCGTCCGACATTGCCGCGCAGCAGCAGCAGGTTGCAGACCATGTGGACGTTCTCGACCCCGAGCACATGCTGTGTCAGGCCCATGCCGTAGACGCAGATCGCCGCGGGTGCGGCGGCATAGATAGCGGCGGCCGCTTCGATATTGGCGCGTGGCAGGCCGCTGGCAGCCTCGATGTCGTTCCAGTCAGCGTCGCGGCAGAAGGCGGCGAAGGCCTCGAAGCCTTGCGTGTGCTCGGCGATGAAGCCGTGATCGAGCACCGGCAGGCCGCCGCTCGCCCGGGCCTCTTCGTCTGCGGCGATCACGGCCTTGCAAAGCCCCGTCAGCACCGCCAGGTCCCCGCCGGCCCGAGGCTGGTGATACTGGGCGCTGATCTTCGTCGCTTGACCCGTGACCATCTGGAACGACTGCGGGTTTTGAAACCGCTCCAGGCCGGCTTCCTTCAACGGGTTGAAGGAAACGACCGGCACGCCGCGCCGCACCGCCTTTTGAAGGTCGTGCAACAGGCGCGGGCTGTTGGATCCGACGTTCTGGCCGAAGAAGAAGATCGCGTCGGTTGCCTCGAAGTCCTCCAGCAGCACCGTGCCGACCGGCGAGCCGATGCTCTGCTTGAGGCCCACCGAGGTGGACTCGTGGCACATGTTGGAGCTGTCGGGCAGGTTCTGGCTGCCGTAAAGCCGCGCCATCAGCGCCCACATGTAGGACGTCTCCAGCGACGCGCGGCCGGACGCGTAGAAGGTGACCTTGGTCGGGTCCAGCGCCCTGAGCTCCGCGCCGATCGCCGCAAAGGCCTCGTCCCAGGCGCAGGCAACGTAGCGATCGCTGGCGGCGTCGTACCGCATCGGTTCGGTCAGCCGGCCGGCCTGTTCGAGATCATAGTCGCTCCAGCTGAGCAGCTGCGTCAGCGTGTGCCGTGCGAAGAATTCCGGCGTGCAGCGCCGGCGGGTGAGGTCCCAGGCCGTGGCCTTGGCGCCGTTTTCGCAGAATTCCGCGGGATGAGGCTTGGCGGGCTTGGGCCAGGCGCAGCTGACGCAGGCAAAGCCGTCGGTCTTGTTCTGCCGCAGCAACTGCCGCGCCGTCTCGACGAGTGGCGGGGCGGCGTGCTTGGCGACCTTGGCCATGCCGGAAAGCGAGCCGTAACCGCCGGCTGGCCCGTCATACGATTTGACGCGGGCCTTTGGCTTGGACGGTGGGGGAGGGGGCATGGGTGTCCTTGGGCGCGCACGCTGGCGAGAGGGGATCTTAGGGCGAGGCAGGGACTGCCCCGACCTGCCTTGCCAACGACGCGCGCCTGGCCAAGTTCCTTAAGCGCGCTGCTACATCTGCGGACTCCAAGCGGGGCCGGACGCAGTCGAAGTGTCCCCCAAGCCGCCTTTGCGCCAACAGCGGCGCGTTGCTGAGGCGCGTCGCTAACACCCAGCAACTGGGCATTTGCTCGTCCCTCAGCGAGGGACCGCCGACGGTCGGCTTTCTCGTGAAGTCGGTGGTTGGCCAAGCTCCGCTGATGGCGCCTTACGGCGCAGCGGGCGAACATCGACATCGCCACCTGGCTTAGTCCGGACCGTCGTTTCCCTGTCTTTGTCCGCCAGGGTACGACGCGTAGATTTGGCTGTTGAGATCGGCCGATCCTGGGTCTTCTTGCTTGTCCCCGTAAGCAAACGGGGACCAGCCATGGGCCTTTCTGAAACCGAGACCGGACGCGAGCGCAGCCGCCAGATGCTACGCACCGCCCTTGGGCCGCTGCTCCTGGCGCGGCTTGAAGATCCAGGCGTGGCCGAGGTCATGCTCAATCCCGACGGACGGGTCTGGGTCGACCGCTTCGATGTCGGCCTGGTTGACGCCGAGCTGACGATCGCAGCGCCCGACGCCGAGCGCATCCTTCGCCTGGTGGCCCATCACGTCGAGGCCGAGATCCACGCCGGGCGGCCCAGGCTCTCGGCGGAGCTGCCCGGAACTGGCGAGCGGGTCGAGGGCCTGCTTCCACCGCTGGTCGCCGCCCCGACCTTCGCCATCCGCAAGCCCGCAAGCCTCGTCTTCACCCTGGCCGACTATGTCCGCTCAGGCGTGATGAGCGAGGTGCAGGGCAGGGTGCTGCGCGATGCGGTGGCCATCCGCGCCAACATCCTAGTGGTGGGTCCCACCTCCAGCGGCAAGACCACCCTAGTCAACGCGCTGCTGGCTGAGGTCGCCGCGTCCGGCGACCGGGTGATCATCGCCGAGGATTTGCGCGAGCTGCAGTGCGCTGCTGAGAGCCAAGTCGCGCTGCGCACACGCGACGGGGTGGCCGGCCTGACCGATCTAGTCCGCTCGTCCCTTCGGCTGCGCCCCGACCGGATCATCATCGGTGAGGTCCGGGGGCCTGAAGCGCTCGACCTGATCAAGGCCTGGGGGACGGGCCATCCGGGCGGCGTAGGGACCTTGCACGCCGGTTCGGCTCTGGGCGCGCTGCTGCGGCTTGAGCAGCTGATCCAGGAAGCTGTGGTCACCGTACCCCGGGGCCTGATCGCCGAAACCATCGACCTTATCGCGGTCCTGCAGGGGCGGGGCCGACAGCGCCGCCTGACGGACCTTACGCGCCTGGATGGGCTCGCGCCCGACGGCGCTTACCAGCTCAGCCCCGCCTGAGAACCCGCCCCTAGAACCCCCGGAGATTGTCTCGATGTCCACGCGAGAACCCTCGCGCCTGCGCGCACGCCTGGCCGCTACATCGACAGCGGGTTTGGACTGCTCGGCGGAGAGGTGGCCTTCCTGTCGACGACCCTGGTGGCCATCGATGTCACCTTGGCCGCGCTCTTCTGGGCCTGGGCCCACGGCGAGGACATCCTCGCAAGGCTGGTCAAGAAGACCCTCTATGTCGGCTTCTTCGCCTTCCTGATCGGCAACTTCCACACCCTGACCGGCATCGTCCTTTCGAGCTTCTCGGGCCTTGGCCTGAAGGCCGGCGGGGTGGGGACCTCGGCCGAGGATTTCCTGCGCCCAGGCAAGCTGGCGGCGCTGGGCCTTGAGGCAAGCAAGCCGATCCTCCAAGCGGCCAACGATCTCAGCGGCTTTCCCGGCTTCTTCGAAAACGCAGTCCAGATCCTGATCCTTCTAATCGTGGCGCTCCTGGTGATCGTCTCGTTCTTCGGCGAAGACGACGGGATTATCGTCCTTGTTAGGGTCCGTCAGGATCATCGGCATGCGCGTCATCTCGACCGCGGCGAAGAAGACGCCTCCGCGCTCGTTCAGGTCGGGGCGGGTGATCGTGCTCTCGCGCCAATGGCGCATGCCAGGCGTGCCGAGCGGTTCGGACGGCCCGTCATCCAAGGTCCCCGCTGCGGGCACGCCGCGGCTCTGGCCGCCGCGTTCGATGTCCTCTTGAGGGAGGAGGGGCGAATGATCGTCGTCGGCGGCGGTCAAGTTGGTCTTCCAGGCGGCGCTTTGTCGGCTTGGAACGCGTGTCGCGCACTCTTGGTTCGGCGCTTGCGAGGGGCTTCTCACAAGCGTCTTCGCGTCGAGCAGCCTCGATGTGCAAGCACGGGGGCGACTTGCTCATGCGCCGCGTCGACGTTGCGACCTCAACGGTTAAGCGCGCGGCATCTTGAGGCTAATGTCCAAGGGAGCTACGAGCGTTCAAACCTTCCGAGGCAAGCGCCGTGCGGTCCTCAACGCACCGCACGCAGGCGCGCAACCGCGTAGGTCGGGATGAGCGCCAGGGGCTCGCGCTCGCCGGCCGCCGACGCCAGCCAACGCGCCAGAGGCTTGAGGCTGACCGGAGCCTGGAAGGCCCGGCCGTCCTTGCTTACGGCGATCGACGGCGGCTGTTGGTCCTGAAAATCTATCGCCAGGTCGAGCGCCCGAGGCGCGCCGCCTGAGCGGGTCGCCGTCCAGTCTATGCTGGTGGGGCCAAGGCGGCTGGGGCGATCGAGCACCAGACGCTCGGGCTCGTAGCCCGCGCCGCGCAGGGCCGCGAGCGCCAGATAGAGTTTTTCCTCGTAGTCGATCATGACCTTGGTCACCGCGCCCCTCCCCAGAAGCCGGACCATGGACGCGCCGAACGCGAGTCCTGTCAATCAGACAAGGCCGCGACCAAGGGTCTCAGACCACGGCCGCCCAGAAAGGCGCGCCGTGCGTCAGGGCGGCGATCGAGCGGCCGTCGGGCAGGGCGGTGTCGTCCCACCAGTCGGGCGCGATGCTCGGCGCGCCGCTCGCCAGACAGGCTGGCGCGCAGCCGACGCACGCGACGACGACCAGTCGCTTGGACCCCGCACGGAGCTCGAAGGCGACCACCCGCTCTGCGCGTCGGCCCCGGACCGCCAAAGCCTGCAGCGGTGCGCAGAAGAGATCGGGATGCTGGCGGCGCAGGTGCAGGAGCTGCTTGATCAAGGCCTGTTTTGCGCCGCCCTCGCGCCAGTCGAACGCTTCCGGCTCGCTCTGAAGCGCCTTCATCCGCGCCGCGTAGTCGACCGGCCGCCGGTTGTCGGGATCCACCAGGCTGAAATCCCAAAACTCGGCGCCCTGGAAGAGATCCGGCACACCCGGCAGGGTCAGCCGCAGCCCCGCCTGCACCAGGCTGTTGGCGACGCCGGCTGGCGCGATAGTCGCCACGAGCGCCGCGCAGTCGTCGCGGAAGACCCCGTCGGGCCCCTCGAGCAAGGCTCGCAGGTAGTCTTCGCAGATTGCTTCATAGGCCTCGTCCGGAACGTTCCAGGCCGAGCGCAGCTTGGCTTCGCGCAGCGCCTTACGCTGCCAGCCGGCCAGGCGGTCGGCAAAGGCAGTCAGGCCTGCGCCGTCTGCCGGCGAGAGGTCCAGGGGCCAGGCGCCCAGGATCGTCTGGTGCAGCATGTGGGCGTCGCCGGGATCCATCTGGCCAGGCGGCGCAAGGTCCAGCCAGGCCCGGGCGCGAGCCGCCCAGGCCTCAGGCATGTGGCTCAGCACCGCCAAGCGCGCGCGGACGTCTTCACCGCGCTTGTGGTCGTGGGTGGCGGTGGTCAGCAGACTGTTGGGGAAGGCCCGGCCGCGTGCGTCGGCGAGCGCCAGGAAATCGGCCGGGGAGGTCGACAGGCGTCCAGGATCGAAACCGACATCGTTGCGTGAGAGGAGCCGGCCGTACCGATAGAAGGCGGTGTCCTCCACGGCCTTGGCCGCCACGGGGGCGCTGAGCTGCTCGAAGCGGCGGATGGCCAGCGCCCTGAGATCGGCGGGAAAGGCGCCGTCCGCCGCCAACCAGCGGCGGATCTGCGCCAGGGCGAAGGCCGAGGCGGGCTCCGTCGCGGCGGCGCGATCGAAAGGGTCTTGCGGCGCCTTGTTCGTCTCGTTGGCATAGGTGCGATAGGTCGAGAAGGCGGTGATCAGCGCCGCCAGGGCTCGGCGAAGGCCTGGCATCGGCAGATCCCGCGTGGCGATGTCGGCCTGGGCCAGCCGATGGAAAGCTCTGGCGGCGGCATCCAGCTGGGCGGCGAAATCGCGGGTGAGCACCTCACGGCGTGCGGCGTGCTCCTCCATCGCGAAATCTGCGGGCCGGCCGCTGACGGCGTTCCACAGCGCCGCCAGCGGCTGCGCGCCTTCCGCCGCGTGCTGGACGGCGGAAATCTCGTTCATGACCTCGTAGCCGGTCGTGCCGTCCACGCCCCAGTCGTCGGCCAGGGCTTCGCCGCTTCCGAGGATCTTCTCGACGACCACCCAGGGCGTACGGTCGGGCGCGGCCTCCACCAGCGCCTCTCGCAGGCGCCGACCATAGGCGCCGGGCAGGGCTAGGCCATCAACGTGGTCGACCCGCAAGCCGTCGATCAGTCCCTCGCGATAAAGCCTCAGGGGCAGGGCGTGAACGGCGTCGAAGACGGCAGGATCTTCGATGCGCAAGCCCGCCAGCTCGGTGATGTCGAAGAACCGCCGCCAGTTGATGGCGTCGCCGGCCGTGCGCCACCAGGCCAGCCGGTAGTGCTGCTGCTCCAGAAGCTCGTGGAGGCTGGCGCGGTCGAAGACGCTGGCCAGGCGCTCAGGATCGATGTCGGCCACCGTGTCGGCCCCGACCGCCGCCAGGACGCCGGCATAATCCTCCCGCCTCAGCGGAAAGCGGTGGGCGCCATGAGCCAGGACGGAGAGGCGGCCCAGGTCGGCTTCGACGTCGAGCACGATATCGCCGGCCGCAAGCGCCTGGGCGTACGGCGCGCCCAGGAACGGGGCCAGCACCTTGCCGGCAAGATCGCGATCGGGCGGAGCCCAGTCTATATCGAAATGGCCGGCGTAGCGACTGGCCTGGCCGTTTTCGAGCACGTCGAGCCACCAGGCGTTGTCGCCGCCGCCGACCGCGACGTGGTTGGGCACGATGTCGAGAACCAATCCAAGGCCCTGGGCGCGGAGCGCGTGGACCAGGGCTCGAAAGCCCTCTTCGCCGCCCAAGGCGGGATTTATGGTGGTGGGATCGGTGACGTCGTAGCCGTGTGTCGATCCCTGGCGAGCCGTCGCGATAGGGGAGGCGTAGAGGTGGCTGATCCCCAGGGCGGCCCAATAGGGGGCGAGGGCGGCGGCGTCGGCGAAGGTGAAGCCGGCGTGGAACTGGACGCGGTAGGTTGCGGTCGGGGTCATCGCGGTCTCTGGGCGCGCAGGCGTTCAAGGCGCGCGGCGACTTGAGGTGAAGCAAGCAGGGCAGGGCTTGGCTGGGGAAGCCGGCGGCGCCAGTTGGGATGCAGGTCGACGACGCCCGGCAGGTTGGGCGCCTCGTCCAGGCCCGCCAGATCCTCTATCGGGATCAGGGCCAGCTCGCACGGGGTCGCGGCGACCAGCTCCAAGGCCAGATCGACGGCGACGTCAGTAGCGTCGGCGGCTTGGGGGGCGTGGGCCGCGGGCGGCGGCGCGCGCGTCAAACCCGCATGATTGGCCGCCTGCCAAAAGGCCTGACGCTCGGCGGCGCGCTCGAGGGTCTCGGCGTCACGATCGCCAGGCGCGGCAAGACGGCGGCGCCATTCGATGTCGCGGCCGCGCCACCAGCCGGCGACTGGCGCCAGGTCATGGGTGCTGGTCATGGCTACGGCCAGGCTGTCCCATTCGCCGGGCGGCCTGAACCCGCCGTCGGTATCTCGTTCGAAGGGCAGGACCCGCATGCCCAGGAGGCCGCGTTCGGCCAGGCGCTTGCGAAACCCGGGCGGGACCACGCCCAGGTCCTCGCCGATCACCACCGCGCCGGCCCGGTGCGATTCCAGGGCGATCAGGCTAAGGAGGTCGTCAATGGGGTATCGCAGATAGGCGCCCTGATCGGCGTCGGCGCCGTCGGGCACGACCCAGAGCCGGCCCAGACCCAAGGCGTGGTCGATGCGTACCCCTCCCGCATGGGCAAGCGCCGCGCGCAGGGTGGTCAAGAATGGCCCATAGCTGCTTTCGGTGAGAGCGTCGGGTGCGAAGCTGGTGATGCCCCAGGCTTGGCCCGCAGCCTGGAACGCGTCCGGCGGCGCGCCAAGCGTCAAGCCCATCATCAGGTCCTGCGGGCGGCTCCAGGCGTGCGCGCCGCCAGGATCCAGGCCCACCGCAAGATCGGCGATCAGCCCAAGCCCAAGACCGGCGGCCTTGGCGGCGGCCTGACTCTGGGCCAGGCCAAGATCGGCCAACCACTGAGCGAAGAGGAAAAACCCGATCCGATCGCCCAGACCCAGGGTCTCGGCCTCGCGTTCGGCGCTCTGAGGGCTGCGGAACGGCGCGGGCCAGGCTCGCCAGTTTCCCGCCCCGAAGGTGGGCGCAAAGCGCTCGTCCAGCGCCTCGAACAAGGCGTGCCGCCGCAAGGCTTGGCCGCCCGCGGCGATGAAGTCGTCCAGGCGCGGGTCGCCGGCGAACACATGATAGGCCGCGTTGAGCCGGGCAAGCTTGGCGGCCGCGCCCGCGCTCCAGTCGATCAGGGCCTCGCCCGTCGCCGCGGGGCCTGTTCCGCCGATGCTGCTGGGATCGCCAAACAGGATATTGAGGCGATCGCGGCTCGAGGGCGAATAGGGACTGCAGCGCTCGGGCGCTGCTGGAAACAGCGCATTGGTCGGGCTGATGGCCAGGGCGTCGGCCCCGGCAGCGCCGGCGGCCTTGGCGAACGCAGCCAGAGACGAAAAGTCCCCGAAGGCGCCGCTGTCGCTCAGGGCGTAGAGCTGGACGCCAAGACCCCAGCCGGGACGGCCCAGAAGATCGCGCGGCGTCAGGCATCGCGCAGGACAGACCGCCAGGGACAGGCGCTGCTCGTCCACATCCAGCCAATGGTAGCCGGGCGTCTCGATCGTGGCGCTGATCTGGCCGTCGCTGGCTGCAAGATCGAGGGTTTGACCGTTCTCGAGCGTCAGGCGGGCATGGCCCGATGCGCTGGCAAGGCTGAAGGGCGCGCCGGCCTGCACGATCATGAGGCCGCCGCGGCCGCGTCGGCCAAGCCGGGCCAGGGTCTCTTGCGGCGCCTTGGGATCATGGCCAAGGGCGGCGAGCACCGCCTCGATCGTCTCGCGCCCGACCTGACGCTCGACCCCGTTGAAATCGGTCCAGTCGACCAGGACGCCGACAGCCTGCGCCAGCGCCAGCAACGGCTCGCGGCTCATGGCGCGGCCTCCAGCCAGGCGACGAAGCTGGCCGGCGCAAGCAGGCCGCCGCTCGGGGCTGCACCGACCACGGCCAGCGGCGGGCCTTCCGGCGCTGCTGAGAGCACCGCCGGCTCCTCGCCAAGATTGACGGCCATGGTGAAGGTCTTGGTCTCAAGCCGCCAGCTGGCCTGGACGGCCTTGGCGCCGATCGCCTCGGCGCCAAGGCTGACAGCCGTCTCGATGTGAGGCGCAAGGTGTTCGCGCCGCAAGCACAGGAGGTGGCTGACGAGGGCGCGCCAGGCGGTTGCGTCGGCGCCGGGGCGCGGCCTTGAGGCCTCGAAGGTTTCCTTGGCGTTGGGGTCTGGGATGGTCGCGCGGGCCTGCGGATCGGCGAAGGCCGGGAACTTGGCGAACTCGCGTCGGCGACCCTCGCGCACGGCGTCGGCCAGGACGTCGTGAAAGTCGGTGAAGAACAGGAAGGGGCTCGTCGAGCCGTCCTCCTCGCCCATGAACAGCATCGGGATCTGCGGGCCAAGCAGCAGCAGGCCCATGGCCGCCTGCAGCCGCTCTGGCGCGACCAGCCGCGTCAGTCGATCGCCCAGGGCGCGGTTGCCGACCTGGTCGTGGTTCTGCAGGAAATTGACGAAGGCGGTCGGTGGCAGATGCCCGCTGGAAAGTCCGCGCGGTCGGCCGTCATGATTGGGGGAGGGCTGGCCCTGATAGATGAAGCCTTCGGCGAGACAGCGCGCCAGGCGCTCGGCGGGGCGATCGGCGAAGTCCTGGTAGTAGCTGCTGGTCTCGCCGGTGAGCAGGACATGGACGACGTTGTGGAAGTCGTCGTTCCATTGGGCGTCGAAGCCGGCCGTCAGCCGCGCGGCGTCATTGGCTTCGTTCTCGAGCACCAGATGGATCGGTCGCTCGACGATGCGCGAGCGGATCTCGGCCGCCATGGCGTCGAGAAAGGCGTTGTCGCCGACGGCGTGGACCGCGTCGAACCTCAGGCCGTCGAGCTTGTAGGTCTCGAGCCAATAGAGCGCATTGTCGATGAAGTAGCGCGCCACCGCGGGCGTTCCGAAAGCGATGGCCGGGCCCCAGGGCGTCTTGCGATCCTCGTCGAAGAACGCGCCGGCATAGAGCGGCAGGTAATTCCCGTCGGGGCCGAAGTGGTTGTAGACCACGTCCAGCAGCACCATCATCCCAAGGCCATGGGCTGTGTCGACGAGGGCCTTCAGTTGGTCGGGCGAGCCATAGGCCGGCGCCAGGGCGTAAGGCAGGACGCCGTCATAGCCCCAGTTGCGTGTGCCGGAGAACGCGTTGAGCGGCATCAGCTGCAGGGCCGTTACACCAAGTCCCGCTAGGTCTGGCAGACGTTCGGCCAGCCCTTCAAAGCCGCCCATGACCCCGCAATGGACTTCATAGAGCACTGCGTCGGACCACGGGCGTCCTGGCCAGTCGGCCTGGCGCCAGCGATAGGCGCCATGATCCACCAGAAGGCTCCAGCCATGGACGTCGCTGTCGAGGGCCTGTGCGGCGGGGTCGGGAACCGCGAGTTCTTCATCGAGGCGAAAGCGATAGCGAGACCCTGGCGAAGCGTCGGCCTCGAGGCCAAACCATCCCTCGCCGAGCGCCTGCATCGCCTGCGCTGGCGCCCCGTCCAGCTCAAGGGCGACGCTCGCGCGGCCGGGGGCCCAGAGCGAGAACCGCACCCGGCCCGGCGCCGTCCAGGATGGACCGGCCCGCCCGGTCATGCCGCAGACTCGACCGCGCGCAGCACCACCGCGCCGCCGCCGGCCAGGTCCAGTGTCTGGCCGACTTTCCCGGGGGCTGCGTCCGGCTCGGCGCTGTCGATCAGCCGCTCGAACGTCAGGCCCTCGCCAGGCAGGTTGAAGGTCAGGGTCTCGGACGCGCCGTTGAGCGCCAGGGCCAGCAGTTCGAGGCGGCCATCGCCCAGCCTGCGCGCGCGCCGCATCACCAGCGCCCGGCCTTCGGGGTTTTGCCAGTCGCCCTGCGACAGGCGCTCGCCGCGCTCATCGAACCAGTCGATGTCCAATACGCCCGGCGCGACTTCCTCCTGGCCGTAGAGGAACGCGCCGGCGCGCAGCAGAGGGTGGGCTTTGCGCACGGCGATCAGACGGCCGGTAAAGGCGATCAGCGACTGGCCCGCCGGACTGGCCGCCGTTGTCCAGTCAAACCAGCTGATGGGGTTGTCCTGGCAATAGGCGTTGTTGTTGCCCTGCTGGGTGCGGCCAAACTCATCGCCGCCCAGCAGCATCGGCGTGCCGAGCGCCGTCATCAGCGTCGTGAGCATCGAGCGCTGGACGCGGCCACGCTGGGCCAGGATCGCGTCGTCCTCGGTCGGGCCTTCGACGCCCCAGTTGCGCGAATAGTTCTCGCTGTGACCGTCCTGGCCGTTCTCGCCATTGGCCTCGTTATGGCGGCCGTCATAGCTGACGACATCCTGCAGGGTCATGCCGTCATGGGCGGTCAGCATGTTGATGCTGGCCCAGGGGCGGCGGGCGCGCCGATCGAAGAGGTCGCCGGAACCGGACAGCCGCGCGGCCAGATCTGGCCGCTGACCCGCATCGCCACGCCAGAACCGACGGGTGGTGTCGCGGAACTTGTCGTTCCATTCGGCAAAGCTAGGCGGGTGCTGGCCCAGCTGATAGCCGCCCGGACCGATGTCCCAGGGCTCGGAGATCAGCTTCAGCCGGCCGAGCACTGGATCCTGGCGCAGGACGTCGAAGAAGGCCGCGCCTGGCGAGAAGCCCGCGTCGCCCTCGCGGCCCAGCGTCACGCCCAGGTCGAAGCGGAAGCCGTCCACTCGGAAGGACTGAGCCCAATAGCGCAGAGAGTCGGCCACCATCTGGATGACCCGGGCCGAGGCCATGTTCAGCGAGTTGCCGGTGCCGGTGTCATTGATGCAGTGGCGCGGGTTGTCGGCGACCAATCGGTAGTAGGTGGCGTTGTCGAGGCCGCGCAGGGACAGGGTCGGACCCATCTCGCTGCCTTCGGCGGTGTGGTTGTAGACGACGTCGAGGATGACCTCGATGCCGCTGGCGTGCAGTCGGCGCACGGCCAGGCGGAATTCATCGTGGCTGCCGCTGGCGAGATACCGCGCCTCGGGCGCGAAGAAGGCCAGGGTGTTGTAGCCCCAGTAGTTGGACAGGCCGCGCTCCTGCAGGAAGCGATCCTGGGTGAAGGCGTGGACCGGCAGCAGTTCCAGCGCCGTGACGCCCAGGCGCTTGAGGTGTTCGATGACCTTGGGGTGGGAGAGGGCCGCGAAGGTGCCGCGATCCTTGGGGCCGACCTCTTCGAGCAGGGCGGTCAGGCCCTTAACGTGAGCCTCGTAGATCACCGTCTCCGACCAGGGCGTGTTGGGCCGGCGATCGCCTTCCCAGTCGAAGGCGTCGGCGGTGACGACCGACTTGGGCATGGCCGGGGCGCTGTCGCGACGATCGAAGGAAAGATCCGCGCGCGGCGAGCCGACATGGTAGCCGTGCAGGGCGTCGGTCCAGCGTAGCTGGCCGGCGAGGCGGCGGGCGTAGGGGTCCAGCAGGAGCTTGTTGGGATTGAACCGGTGGCCCTGTTCGGGCGCGTAGGGGCCATAGGCGCGGAAGCCGTAGAGCTGGCCAGGGCGCGCGTCGGGCAGATAGCCGTGCCAGACCTCGTCGGTGCACTCGGGCAGGGGATAGCGGGCCAGTTCCTTGCGGCCCGATGGGTCGAAGAGGCAAAGGTCGATGCGCTCGGCGTTGGCTGAGAACACCGCGAAATTGACGCCAAGACCATCGAAAGTGGCGCCCAGGGGATAGGGCGATCCGGCGTCCAGGCGTTCAGGCGAGGGGGTCAAGCGCTAGGTCCTTCGTAACGGAGATAGACAGCGGCCAGCGGCGGCAAGGTCAGGTCCAGGGCCGGGCCGTCGGGATGGGGAAAGGCGCTCGCCCCGCCTTGGTTGCCAAGGTCGCCGCCGCCATAGACGGCCGCGTCGGTGTTGAGGATCTCGGTCCAGCGGCCTTCCAGCGGAACGCGCACCCGCCGCATCTGCGGCTGCGGCGTCATGTTGACGGCCACGATCAAAGGCGCGCCGCCATGGAAGGAGCGGCGCTCGAAGACAAAGACGCCGTCGCGATCGTGGTTCTCGGCGATCCAGCCAAAGCCGCGCGCATCCGCGTCAGTGTGATGCAGAGCGCCTTCCTGGCGATAGACACGGTTGAGATCGCCGACCAGGCGCTGGAGCCCCGCGTGCTCAGGCGTCTCGAGCAAGGCCCAATCGAGCTCGCCGTCGTGGTCCCATTCGCGCCATTGGCCGATCTCGCCGCCCATGAACAGCAGCTTCTTGCCGGGATGGGCCCACATCAGCGCCAGCAGCGCGCGCAGATTGGCGAATTGTCGCCAGCGGTCGCCCGGCATCTTGGACAGCAGCGAACCCTTGCCGTGGACGACCTCGTCATGGCTGAGCGGCAGGACGAAGCGCTCGGTGAAGGCGTAGGTGAGGCCAAAGGCCAGGTCTCCGCCGTGCCAGCCGCGATGGACGGGATCACGGTGCATGTAGCGCAGGGTGTCGTTCATCCACCCCATGTTCCATTTGTACGAGAAGCCAAGACCGCCCTGTTCGACAGGCGTGGTCACGCCCGGCCAGGCGGTCGACTCCTCGGCGATGGTGATGGCGCTTGGGAAGTGCTCGCTGACCGCCGCATTGAGCCGACGCAAGAAGGCTATGGATTCCAGGTTCTCGCGCCCGCCATGGACATTGGGCGTCCACTCGCCGGCCTTGCGGCTGTAATCGCGGTAGAGCATCGAGGCCACCGCATCGACACGCAAGCCGTCGATGTGGAAGCGATCGAGCCAGTAGAGGGCCGACGCCACCAGGAAGCTTGCGACCTCGTCTCGGCCCAGATTGTAGATCAGGGTGTTCCAGTCCGGGTGGAAGCCCTCGCGCGGATCGGCGTGTTCATAAAGGGCCGTACCGTCGAAGCGCTCCAGCCCGTGGGCGTCGCTGGGAAAATGGGCCGGGACCCAGTCGAGAATGACGCCGAGGCCCGCCTGATGGCAGCGATCGACGAAGCGGGCCAGTCCCTCGGGCGCGCCATAGCGTGCGGAAGGCGCGAACTGCCCGAGCGGCTGGTAGCCCCAGGAGCCGCCAAACGGATGCTCCATGATCGGCATCAGCTGAACATGGGTGAAGTCGAGGCCGGCGACGTAGGGGATCAGGTGGTCGGCCAGGGCGTCCCAGTCGTGACATAGGTGACCGTCCCAGGGGCGTCGCCAGGATCCGGCGTGGACCTCGTAGATCGAGATCGCCGCGCCGGCGTGATGGCGGGCGGCGCGGTCGGCCATCCAGCCGTCGTCCCCCCAGACATGGTCGAGTAGGGGCGCAACGATGGAGGCGGTGGCTGGCGGGGTCTCGCTGGCGCGAGCGACGGGGTCGGCCTTGCGGCGCACGACCCCGTCGGCGCCTTCGACATCGAACTTGTAGCGCGCGCCAGCGGCCAGACGCGGAATGAAAATCTCCCAGACGCCGGCCTCATGGCGCAGGCGCATGGGATGGCGCTCCCCGTCCCAGCTGTTGAAGTCGCCTACCAGGCTCACGCGCCGGGCGTTGGGCGCCCAAACGCTGAACGCCACGCCCTCGACGCCTTCAAGCGCGCGGGGGACGGCGCCGAGCCGATCGGCCATGCCCGTGACCTCGCCCCGTATGATCGCGGTCAGGTCGGCCTCTGAAAGCACCGGACCAAAGCTATAGACGTCCTCGGTTTCCCAAGCGCTGTCCGGCCACAGCACGCGCAGGGCATAGTCTGCGGTCGGCTTGATTTCGCCGACGAAGAGGCCCGGAGAGGCCTCCTGGAGACGGCCAAGGCGTCGGCGGCTCTTGCGCGAGATAACTTCGACACCCGCCGCGCCGGGTTGAAAGGTGCGCACGACGTCCCCGTGGCGTCCAAGGTAGCCGAATGGATCGGACGCCCAGGACACCGCACTCTTCAACCCCACCCGACATCTCCAAATTGCTGCGAGTGCACAACGATCAGGCGATCGATCTGTGCCGGGAGCCGTCAAAAAATATTCTAGGAACCCTTGCTCTCTCCCGTTGTTTCCGAGGCATCTCAGGGAGTAGCGGCAATGGCGTTCGGGGCGTGGCAGAGCTTATTGTGCAGTTGCGAGGAGGCGCATCGGGGTCCTGAATTCGGCGCCGTCCGATGAGCGCCCCCAGCATCCTTTCGGTCGCTGCGGAGATTTTCCCCCTGATCAAGACCGGCGGCCTGGCGGACGTCGTCGGCGCGCTGCCGCTGGCTCTGGCGCGCGAGGGCGTCAAGGTCGTGACCCTGATCCCCGGCTATCCGGCTGTGAAAGCCGCGCTGGAAACGTCCAGCGTGGTACACCGCTTCGCCAGCCTGATGGGCGCGCCGGCCCGGCTGCTGCGCGGGAGGGCGGGCGCCCTGGACCTCTTGGTGATCGACGCGCCTCACCTCTATGATCGACCCGGCAATCCCTATCTGCAGGCGCCGGGCGTCGAATGGCCTGACAACGGTCAGCGCTTTGCTGCTCTGGCCAAGGTCGCCGCCGAGATCGGCCTTGGCCTCCTGGCCGACTACCAGCCCGACGTCATCCAAGCCCATGACTGGCATGCGGGCCTGACCCCGGCCTACCTCCACTATGCCCAGAAGGAGCGCCGTCTTCGGGCGCCGCCGGTCGTACTGTCGATCCACAATCTGGCCTTCCAGGGATTGTTCCCGGCCAGCCTGCGGGCCAAGCTCGGGCTGCCTGCGGAGGCCATGGCCATCGACGGGGTCGAATACTGGGGCGACATCGGCTTCCTCAAAGCCGGCATCCAGTTCGCCGATCAGGTCACCACCGTCTCTCCAAGCTATGCGGCGGAGATCACCACCGAAGAGGGCGGCATGGGCCTGGGCGGGCTCTTGAAGGCCCGCGCCAAATCGCTGGTCGGCATCCTCAATGGCATCGACGCGGACGTCTGGAACCCGGAGACCGACACCGACATCAGTGCTCGCTACACGGCAGAGACGCTCGAACGTCGCGCCATCAACAAGCTGGCTCTTCAAGCCAAATTTGGCCTCCGTCCGGACGCCGAAGCCCCGCTCTTTGGCATCCTCAGCCGGCTGACCGACCAGAAGGGCGTCGATCTGCTGCTGGGCGCCCTGCCGGTGCTGTTTGCCGAGGGCGCCCAGTTGATCGTCTGCGGCCAGGGCGAGCCGCGGTACGAGGCCGCGTTCTCGCAGGCCGCCGAGCGCTATCCCGGCGCCATGGGCCGGTTCCTGGGCTACCGGGAAGACCTCGCCCACCTCATCCAGGCCGGCGCTGACGCGATTCTGGCGCCGTCACGTTTCGAGCCCTGCGGCCTCACCCAGCTTTGCGCCATGCGGTATGGGGCCATCCCGGTCGTTTCGCGCACCGGTGGGTTGTCAGACACCATCATCGACGCCAACACAGCCGGGATCGCCCGTTCGGCCGCCACCGGCGTGCAGTTCGCGCCGGCCACCCAGGACATGCTTGAAGACGCCATCCGCCGGACCTGCGCTCTTTACCGCGATCCGGTCAGCTGGCGGCGCGTCCAGCTCAACGCCATGGCCTCCGATAGCTCTTGGCGCGTGTCGGCCGCCGAATACGCCGCGCTTTTCGCGCGCCTTGCGGCGCGGCCTCTGCGCGCTCCAGCCCAAGATGTGACCACGACGGCGCTGGTGTCGATCGCGCCGGCGAGCCCCAAAGAGCCACGCAGCTTTGCCGCCTACGAGGCCGGTGAGCCCGGCTCCCCCGGGCCAGCGCCCAGGCGGGCTCCAGCTCGCCGGACGTCGCCCAGGAGCAAGGCGGCGGCCCCGAGCCTGCGTCGGGTTGAAGAACGATGATCGTCGCCGAACTGATCAAGCTGCTGCAGGAGTGCCACCCCCAGGCCGTGGTGCTGATTCCGGCCGACCCGTCGATGGGGCAGGCGTGCGAAAAACTGGCCGACGTGGCCAGGATCGACGCCGGTCAGTTCCCCGACGGCCCCGCGGCGCAAGGCGGCGTGGTCCGGCTCTCGAGCTTTCCCGTCGATCTGCTGATAAGCGGTTTCGACCTCGCCGAGCAGGCCGGCGGCTAGCGGGCCTTAAGGCGGACTGGACCGACCTTTGGGGGCTTTCCTGCGCCGGTCAGGTGATCTTGATCCACTCCGGTTCGCGCACAAGGGCGTGCCGAGGCAAGCCGGTCATCGACCGAAGCCGCCGAAGATCCAGCAGGTTGATCGTGCGCACGCCGCGTTGGATCAGGCCGGCGCGCTCCATCGCGCCGAATTTTCGGCTGACATGGACGGGACTAAGGCCCACCAGATCCCCGACCTGGCCCTGGGTCAGCGGGAAAGGCATGGTTCCTTGCTCGGCCAGGCCAAGCGCGGCCAAGCGGTCGAAGAGCTCGACCAGCATGCCGGCGATGCGCACCGATCCGTCGGTCTGTCCCATCAGAGCCAGGGCCTCCATCAGCGTTACGCGCTCGCGCTGGGCGCCTAGGAAATGCGCCGCCGCGATGCGCGGAAAACGCGCCAACACCCCCATCAGGTCTCCGCGCGACACTGGTCGCACCGTGATCGGGGTGATCGCCGTCAGGCATTCGGCCGTCCGGGTCACGCAAAGGCTTGGCGTTCCCAGGATATCGCGCGGAAGGTGGATCTTGACCGTCTGCTGGCGACCGGAAGCGACCGTGATCGACGACGCCACCCAGCCGTCGACGAGCAAGAAGAGGTGTGTCGGCTCGGTTCCGTCGCGCTTTAGCACATGGTCTCGCGGGAGATGCTGTGCGGGACCCAAGATGGCCGTCAGCGCCGCACGTTCGGCGCCGCTAAGATCGAAGACTTCGTCAAGGTGTCCCCTCGGCGCCCCGGGTGCGCCGGCCCGCGCCGCTGCTTGCTCATCCATGGGTCCCGGATCGCCAAGAACCCAAGGTCGCGCATTATCCTAGGTTATGGTTTGTGACGATCGATCAGCAAGGCTGCCGCGCGCCCGCTGCGGTCATGTCGCCATACTGAGCCTCGTCGCGCCGATCCTGTTGGAGCCGGGTCTTATTTTCCAGCCGGGGAAAGCGGCCTTGCCTTATCGCTTTGCCGCTGAGGCGGACCCACGCCAGCCCAAAGCGGGGACGGGTCGGCCGAGATCTTCGCAGGCGAGCGGTGCGGACGAGGCTTGGGAAGGTGGGGCGCTGCTCCGATCGGACCCTCGCGTTCCGATCGCCAGCAGATCACCTCGATAGCGCCCTGGCGCCGGCGGCGTGGGGGTCCGGCGCCGCCCTCGGCAGGCGCCCGGCGTATCCAAGTTTCTCGAGTTTTGCGCCTGTTTCGAGGCGAGGTAAAATTCCCATTCGGCAGCTGAAACCGAATGCGGCGCCGCGCGATCCTATCAAATGATCATTATCGTCGCGCGTTCGGGGGCAGGCTTCGGCGTCTTGGTGGGGAGCGACCTGGTCGAGGAATTCGACCAGGCGGACATGGCGAGGGCCTGCGCAGCAAGACTATGCGAGGAGGCCAGCGCGCGGGGCGAAAGCTTCAGCTGGGTTGATGTCAGCCAGGCGTCCGCGCCGCTGGCGATGGGCCGAACGCCATGAGGCCTTAGGCGCACGAGGCAGCAGAGCTTGGTGCGTTGAAGCGCCGGCTCATCCCGCCTCATGCGGATGACTTGGCGATTGAGGATGAATTGGCGCGACGAGCGTGGAGCGGCCTGGCCAAGGCCGGCAAGCGCCCGCCTGTCGCTTGAGCCGTAGAATTCTGAGCCAGCCGCCGCGGCAGGGGAGGCCGCGGCGAGCGTGTTTTGGCCATCAGCTGAGCGGTGGAAATGGCCGCAGGTGGCTAGTCCCTTGCCCCTACCGCGTGCGGATCAGCCGCCGCCTCATAGATCGACCTTGGCGTTGTCGCCCATTTGCGGGGCCGCGCTGGTCACCGCGGCCAGGACCATCTTGACCAGCGCCACTGTCTTGCCGGGGCTATCCCAGAGCTCGCCCTGGTCGGGGGTGAAGGTGATCAGACGGATGGATGGGTCGCTGGCGTCCTCCCACCAGGCCTTGTCGAAGTCGGACCACAGCGCCGTGATCTTCTCGCGGTCGTTGCTGAGACGCGCCGAGCCGGCCATCACCACATACTTGTAGCGGCTGTTGTCTGCCCAGGCGCAGGAGACGGCGGGGAAGTGCTCGACCTGGTCGTTCTTGCCGCCTTCGACATCGACGAGGAAATAGACGGCGTGCTCGCCGCGGCGCACCCGGGCCGAAAGCGGCCGGCTGTGCTGCTGTTCGCCGTCCCAGGTGGTGAACATCGCGATGTCGATCTTTTCCGCCAGCTCCCAGATCCGGTCGGCCACCTCTTGCGGCGGCTTGGGATTGTCGTCGCTACGTTCCTTGGTCATCGCGGATCCTTACGGTGTGAACAAAGCCAACGCGCCGGCGCGCGGCTGTGTTGCAGGCTTAGGGACAAGTGCGGCCGGCCCGGCAATCATCCAGCGGGCGGCGGCAAGACCGCGCGACAGTTTGAGGCGATCGCCTCTAGCCGCTCAGCGCGCTAAGCAAGGCGTGGACCAGCGCGCGGCGCTCGACCTCGCTGTCGCTGGCCTTGGCTACGACGAGCTTGTCCTCGCGGACCGTCAGAACCTCGCGCCACCGCGACAGGGCGGTCATGGCCTCTGCCGGCGAAGCGCTGGCCAGGCTGAGCGACACCCCCTTGGGGCCGGCGCGCACCTGACGCACGCCCGCGCTTTTGGCCAGGCGCTGCAGGCGCGCGTGGTCGAGCAGCGTGCCGACCGGCGGGGGGAGGGCGCCGAAGCGATCCTCCAGCTCTTCCTCGAAAGCGTCGATCTGGCCTTGGTCGTCCATTCTTGCGAGGCGGGCGTAGAGATTGATCCGGGTCACCGCGTCGGGCACGTAGGCGGTCGGGATCGCGCCCGGCTGGCCTATCTGCAGATCGGGCGTCCAATCCTCGGCCCCGGTCTCGCCGCGCTCCACCCGCAGGGCTCTGGCCAGCAAGCGCTGGTAAAGCCCCGCGCCGATCATTCGCATATGTCCGGCCTGATCCTCGCCGACCAGGTCGCCGCCGCCGCGCAGATCAAGGTCGCGGGCGCTGATGGCCAGGCCCGATCCCAGGCGATCGAACGCCTCCAGCGTCGAAAGCCGCGCGCGGGTCGCCTCGGAAAGGTCCTCATCCGGATCCGACAAAAGATAGGCCACGCCTTGAATGCGGCCCCGGCCGACCCGGCCGCGCAGCTGATGAAGCTGAGCCAGGCCAAAGCGGTCGGGCCGCCAGACCACCATGGTGTTGGCCCGCGGCACGTCCAGCCCGCTTTCGATGATGTTGGTGGCCAGAAGAACGTCCCCGTCGCCATCGGCGAAGCCGACCATCACCGCATCGGCCGCCTCGGCGGCCAGATCGCCGTGGGCCACACGCACTTGCAGCTCAGGGACGAGGCTGGCCAACTGGGCTTGCAGCAGATCGATGTCCTCGATCCGAGGTGCGACGACGAAGCTCTGCCCGCCCCGGCGCTTTTCGCGCATGAGCGCCAGACGCAGGCTGGCCGCATCGAAAGGCGCCAGGAACGTGCGGATCGGACGCCTGCGGGCTGGCGGGCTGGCGATGACGCTGACATCTTGCACGCCGATCATCGCCGCTTGCAGGGTGCGAGGGATCGGCGTGGCCGTCAGGGTCAGGAGATGGCCGTTCACGGCCATGGCGCGCAATTTCGCCTTCAGCGCCGCGCCGAACTTCTGTTCCTCGTCGATGATCATCAGCCCAAGGTCACTAAAGCCGATGTCCTTGCC
Source organism: Caulobacter endophyticus (assembly GCF_029543245.1). Classification (GTDB taxonomy): domain Bacteria; phylum Pseudomonadota; class Alphaproteobacteria; order Caulobacterales; family Caulobacteraceae; genus Caulobacter; species Caulobacter endophyticus_A. The sequence goes on along the minus strand of NZ_JARQWV010000004.1, from coordinate 68,223 downwards.
CGCCAGGGCCTGGGTGCCGATCACCACGCCGATCTGGCCCGCTTCCAGGCCCTGCTTGACCGCCTTGGCTTCGGCGGGACTGACCAGGCGCGACAGGTGAGCCACGCCGATCCCAGTGCCGGCGAACCGCCGCTTGAAGGTTTCGACGTGTTGGCGAGCCAGGACCGTCGTCGGGGCGGCCAGGGCCACCTGGCGCCCGCTCAGGGCCACGGCGGCCGCCGCCCGCAAGGCCACCTCGGTCTTGCCAAAGCCGACGTCGCCGCACACCAGACGGTCCATGGGCCGTCCACTGGCGAGGTCGGCCAGGACCGCCTCGATGGCGGCCGACTGATCGGGCGTCTCGGGATAGGCAAAGCGAGCGGCGAACTTGGCGTAGGCCGCCTTGGGCGCGACGATGGGCGGGCAGGCCCTTTCCTCACGCGCCTTGGCCAGGGCCACCAGTCGGGCGGCGGCCGCTTCCAGGTGTTGATGAACCTCGGCGCGCCGGTTGGACCAACCCTCGCCCTTGAGCCGGTCGAGGGTTACCGCGTTCTCTTCGGCGCCGTAGCGCCAGACACGGCCGATCTCCTCGACGGGCGCCTGCAGAATGTCGCCGCCATGATACTCCAGTTGCAGGGTGTCATGGCCTACGCCGTCGACCTCGATCCGGGCCAGATCACGCAGCACCCCCACCCCGTGATCTTCGTGCAGGACGACGTCGCCGGGGCGAAGTTCGGGTTCGGCCAAAAGATCCTGCAGGTTGGTCGCGCCGCGCGCGGCGGTGCGCCCGCCGACCACGTCGCTGGCGGCGATCACGGCAAGTTGGCTGGCCGCCTCGATGAAGCCGGTGTCGAGATCAAGCTCGATGCTGACCACTGCGTCCAGCGGAGTGGCGAGCGCCTGCGCCCAGTCGGCGCAAGGCACGGGCTTGAGGTCAAGGCCGCGGGCCAGAGCGCGGGCAAGCGGCCGAAGCTCCTGCCCCAAGCCTGTCAAGACCACGCGACGCCCGGCCTGACGATGATGGTCGACGAGATCGCAAAAGGCCCGGCCGGGATTGCGCTGGAGAGCAAGGTTCGTCACCGGTTCGAAGCCGCGCGTCTCCAGGCGCACGGCCGACCAGCTGGCGAGCGCGGCCTTCAGGTCCGCGCCCAGGAGTTCGGGCGCGCCAGGCTCAGGGCCCGCCCCGCCAAGCGTCTTTCGCGCCTCGAAAGCATCCAGCACGTGCGCCTCGACCTCGTCCAGGCGCGCTGCTGCCTTGACGTCCATGGAAAGCCTGGCCTTGGGCAAAAGCTCGAACAGCGAGACCAGAGCGCCGTAGTGGTCGACCATTGCGTGCTCGGCCCCGGCTTGCCGCTCGGGAACCGCGCCATCGGCGCCGGGCCTGAGGATCAGCTCGCTCGCCGGGCCAAGGCGCAGGGTTTCGAGCTCGCCTGAAGAGCGCTGGCTCAAGGGGTCGAAGGTTCTTATTTCGGCGATCCGGCCAGCTTCGAGCGCGATACGCACCGGGCAGGCGCCGTCCGCGGGAAAGATGTCGATGACCTCGCCCAGGAAGGCGATCTCGCCGGGCTCATCGATGCGCTCGTCGGCCACATAGCCAGCGGCGGCGGCGAAGTCGCCAAGCGCCTGGCGGTCGAGCACGTCGCCGCGCCGAAGTTCAAGCGCCGTCTCGCGCGCAAGCGCCGCTGGCGGCAGCTTCTGGACGATAGCCTCGGGCGAGGTGACCAAAACCCGCCGGCCCGCCGGCTGCGCAAGTCGCCCAAGGATCGCCATGCGCCGCCCCATCACATCCCGCGACGGCGAGGCGCGATCATAGGGCAGGCAGTCCCACGGCGGCAGCACCAGTACTTCGAGGCCGGGGGCAAACCCGGCCAGGGCCCGGCCAATTTCCTCGGCGCGGCGTTCGCTGGACGCCAGGTGAACGAGGGGGGCTTGACCCTTGGCGGCTTTGCGCGACAGGGCCAGCGCCACGGCCGAAGCGGGCGGCTGGATGCTTGGCGCGCTGGACGCGCGGTGGTTGCGAGCGCCCGGCGCCAGGATTTCGCCGACGGTGGGGATGGGGCTCGCGGCCTGGGACATGGGGAAGAAACTCTTGAAGACGCGCCCGCGCCGCCGCGAGCAGGGCCGAAACACGTCATGCCACAGGAGGTTGCAGGCGCTGCTTAGGGAGGCGTTTACGAGGGCGCCTGGCGATCTTTTGACTGGGCGCAGCATCGATCACGGAACGTTCGCGGGGAGGGCGCCGTTCAGCCTGCCCGACGGCAGCGCTTGGGCGTTGGCGCAGGCGCGAGGATCGCAAATTGGGGCGAGCAGAAGCACAATCGTGGGCCCGGCGTCTCAGGCGCTTGGCGGCGCGGGATGAGATCATACAAGGGCTCGAATGGGCCGGCCGGCTCGGCTACGCCGCCCGCGGCGTCGTCTATCTGGGCCTGGGCGCGATCGTGCTCATGGCCGCTGTCGATCTGACGCCGCGGGCGCGGGGCGCCAAGGCGATGCTGGCGGCCTGGGCCGCCTGGCCGCCTGGTCTGGTGATCGTGACTCTTGTCTCGCTAGGCCTGCTGGGCTTTGCGATATGGCGCGGCCTGCAGGCCGGCCTCGACGCCGATCGCCATGGTGTCTCGCCCAAGGCGATCGCCGTGCGCGTCGGTCAAGCCGTCAGCGGATTGATATACGGCGGGCTTGGACTCTGGGGCCTGGAACTGCTCGACGCTTTCGAGGATGTCGCAGAGGCCGATGAGGAACAGGCCGTCCACGGCGCGGCCGCCACCGTCCTGAACTGGCCCCACGGCGAGGCGCTGCTGCTGGCGGCGGGCCTGACGCTCGTCGGGGTCGGGATAGGCAACGTCGTCCAGGGCCTGATACAGGATTTCTCCAAGCGCCTGGCGTGCGATGCGCGTCTGTGCCGCGTCGTCGCGCCGCTGGCTCGGATCGGTTATGGGGCGCGGGGCTTGGCCAGCCTGCCGGCCGGCGTCTTCCTGCTAAAGGCGGGGCTGGAGGCGCGTAGCGCTGACGTTCACAGCTGGGGCGGCGCTTTGCAGGCGCTTGAGCGCCAGCCGTTCGGATCCTGGGGCCTGGGTCTGATAGCCTTGGGGCTGGCGGCCTTTGGTCTCTTTGGTTTCGTAGAGGCGGTGTTCCGACGCATCCGTCCCGCCCAGGCGCTCGCCTGATGGCCAGGGACGATCGCATCGCTCGCGCCAAGGCCGCTTCGCGAGAAGCGCGCGCGCCCACCCCGGCCAAGCGCGGTCCTTTGTTGGCGCGCACGCGCAATCTCAAAATGGCCCGCTCGGCCCACGCCTATGTCCGGGGCAGCACGGTCAAGTTCTACGATTGGCTCGAGGCGCGACCCTCCGGTCTGCCCAGCGGCCCGCCGGTGTGGATCTGCGGCGACTGCCACCTGGGCAATCTGGGACCGTTGGCCAGCGCCAGGGGCGATGTCGACATCCAGATCCGCGATCTGGACCAGACCGTCGTCGGAAATCCCGCTCATGATCTTATTCGGCTTGGGCTGTCGCTGGCCTGCGCGGCGCGCGGCTCGGATCTGCCTGGCGTCATCACCGCCCAGATGATGGAGGCCATGGTCGATGGATACGAGGAGGCCTTGGCAGGTGATTTCGAAGCCGAAACGCCGCATCCGCCGATGATCGGCGCGGTTGTGCGCGAGGCCGAACGCCGGACCTGGAAACATCTGGCGGCTGATCGTCTGCGGGGCGCACGGCCCGTGATCCCCATCGGCCGGCGCTTTTGGCCGATCACCAGGACCGAGCGCGACGAAATCGAGGCGATCTGCGCCAGCGATCCGGTTCGCGCGCTTGTCACCAGCCTCAAGTCCCGCAGCAAGAAGGACGACATTCGGGTCTTGGACGCGGCCTATTGGGTCAAGGGCTGCAGTTCGCTTGGCCGGTTGCGCTTTGCCGTGCTACTGGAGGTCAATGGCGGCGGCGGCGAGCCTGATATCTGCTTCCTCGACATCAAGGAGGCCATCAAGGCCGCCGCGCCACGCGATCGGGAAGCCTCCATGCCGCGCGACAACGCCGAGCGGGTGGTGGCGGGAGCCTTGGCCCTGTCTCCCCATCTTGGCCAGCGCATGGCCTCAGGCCGACTGCTCGAAAAGGCCGTGTTCGTGCGCGAGCTGATGCCCCAGGACATGAAGCTGGAGATCGTGGGCCTAGCGCCGGCCCAGGCCATGGACGCGGCTCGCGCCTTGGCTGGCGTGGTGGGCCACGCCCATGGCCGTCAGATGGATGGCGCCGCGCGCAAGGCCTGGATCGCCGACCTGTCGCGCAATCGGTCCGGCGCCTTGGACGCGCCCTCCTGGCTGTGGTCCAGCGTCGTAGATCTGGTGGCCGTGCACGAGGCGGCCTATCTGGAGCATTGTCGGCGCTACGCCCTTGGCCTGGTCCAGGACTGACGGGCAGGGGAGAGGGTGCTCAGCGGGACAGCGCTCTGAGGCGCTTGTGGATGTCGGTGGCGGCGATGGCGGCCTCGGCGGCGGCCACCGCGATCTGATTTAGCCCGCGCACGACATCGCCCGCCGCATAGAGGCCCTCGACCGAGGTTTCCTGGTGGGCGCTGACGATGAGGTTGCCGTCGTCGTCGTGAGCCGCGCCCCAATCCGTCGCCAGGCCTGTCTGCATTTCGCAGCCCAGGGCCAGGTAAAGGCAATCGAAGGTTCTTGGCGCCTGATCGCTGCGCGCGACTGTGACCGTCTCGGGTCCAACGGCCAGGTCGGCCAGCGTGATCGGCATGATCTCCACGCCATGTTCGTCAAGGGTCTCCCGAGCGGTGAGCATGGCCGGATCGCCAAGGTGCAGCAGGGTGACCCTTGGCGAATAGGTCCTCAGGAACGCGGCCTCGCGCGCGCCCAGATCACCCTCGCCGAGCACGGCGATGGTCTGATCGATGGCCTCGTAGGCGTCGCAGATCGGGCACATGCGCACCTTGGCCGCCTTGATCGCCGCCTCCATGCCGTCCAAGTCCGGCAGCCGATCAATGACGCCTGTAGCCAACAACACGAAGCGCGCGCGCACCTGGGCGGGAGCGCCGGCCAGATCGCCGCGCGCCGTCTCCAGCGTGACCTCGAAACGCTCGGCCATGCGTGACAGACTTTGGGCCCGCGCGGCTCTGCGCTCGGCCCCGTAGAGCCTTGCCTGCCGGTCCATGTCGGCGAGCAGTTGGCGCCCGCCGACGCCGCCGGGGAAGCCCGGCGTGTTGTGGCTTTCGGGGATCCAGTCGGCGCGGGGGCGCCCGCCGTCGAGGATCAGCACCTTGCGGCGAAAGCGCCCAAGGTAAGTCGCCGCCGTCAGACCGGCCGGACCCGCGCCGACGATGATCACGTCGTAGTCGTCGACCCTCGGGGTGTCCGGCAAAGCGGCGGCTTTTGTCATGGGGGCGTTCGTCTGGTGGCCGGTGGCGCGTTAACGAGCGCTCGCCAAGGCCGTTCCGGATGGACGGTGAGGTCGCCGCTCTGGTCTGGAAACTGGCGACGCCGAGCAGGCGCCTGGTGGGAACGTCGGGCAAGCCGCGCCGTTCAGTTGCCGCCCCGCCCGGGGGCGATCGCGAAACCGATGGAGACGCCGACCATGGCCCGATACTCACTTTTGGCCGCCGCCGCATTGGCCGCCCTGAGCCTCGTCGCCTGCCAGAAGAAGGACGCCGAACCCGCCCCGGCCGATCCGGGCACGGGCAACGCGGCCGTCAACGCCGCACAGGACGCTACGTCCACCGCCGTGGGGACGGCGGCCGCGGTGACCGGGCCGATGTCTACCGACGCCTTCGTCACCAACGCCGCGATCAGCGACATGTACGAGATCCAGGCCGGCCAGATCGCCCAGCAAAAGGGCCAGACCCAGGCGGTCAAGGACTTCGGCAAGCAGATGGTCACCGACCACACCGCGCTTTCCAACGCCCTCAAGCCGCTGATCATCGCCGCTGGCAAGACCGCGCCGGCCGGGCTGGACGAGCGCCGCAAGGGCCTCATCGACAACCTCAACGCCGCGGCCCCGGCCGACTTCGACAAGGTCTACCTGAACCAGCAGGAAGCCGCCCACAACGAGGCCCTGACCCTGATGCAGGGCTATGCCGATCACGGCGATGACGCGGGACTGAAGGGCGGCGCGGCCAAGGCCCTGCCCAAGATCAAGGCCCACCTCAGCCACGTCCAGGGCCTGGCTTCGGCCGCCCACTAGGCATCATTTGATAGGAGGCGTCTCCCATGGGTCTTTTTTCCAAGATCGTCGACAGGATCTTCCATCACGACAAGGCCAAGGCCCCGTCGGCTGAGGCGCCCGCGCCCGCCACGGCCAGCGCTGTCGCGCCGGTCGCGCCGGCTCCCGCACCAACGGGACAGGCGCCGTCCGCCCCAGCCGCTCCGGTCGATGTCGAGGCCGTCCTGACGTCGATGGCCGAGATCGACGGCGGGGGCGGCAACTGGCGCACCTCGATCGTCGACCTGCTCAAGCTCCTCAAGCTGGATTCCAGCCTGCAGGCGCGCAAGGAGCTGGCCGACGAGCTGGGCGTCCATGCCGGCGAGGCCGGCAGCGCCGAACAGAACATCGCCCTGCACAAGGCGGTGATGAAGAAGCTGGCCGAGAATGGCGGACAGGTTCCCGACAGTCTCTACAATTAAGAGCGGCCCTGTCGGCGCGGGGGCTTTCCGCGCCGACAGGCTTTCACCGCCTATCGGCAAGGCGATGAGCCAGGACGATCTGCACCAGTGCCTTATCGTGATGGCCAAGGCCAAGCACGGCGAAGGTCTTTCATGGACAGTGGTGGCAACGACCGCTGGGCTTTCGCCATGCCGCTGGTCTCCGTTAGGACGCCTGGCGCGCGGGCGTTGGCGGCTCTGTCGTGGACGCAGCGCAAGAAGGGAGCGGACCTTGTCGCCTGGAGGGTTCGAACCGCCTTCGTCACTGCTTCGCAGGCAGGCTGTCTGGAACCATGACCCTGGTGGCGAACCGGTGTTGGCGCAGGCCGTCACTGGGTGGGGAAAGGTCTAGCGGTGGCCAAAACGAAATCGCCGCGCCGGATGAAGGTTTATCAGGCCCAGTTCGGCTTCCATGACAGCGTGGTCGCCGCACCCAATCAGGCCGCCGCCTTGGCCGCCTGGGGCACGCGCCAGAACCTCTTTGTCGAAGGCCGCGCCAAGATCAGCGACGAGCCCGACGCCATCGCCGCGGCCCTGGCCCATCCGGAAATCCCGCTACGCCGCGCCGTCGGATCCAAGGAGCCTTTCAGTCTCCAGCCCGGCTTGCCGGGTGTCCCTGAACCGCAGCGCCAAGCCAAGCCGAAACTGAAGGTGGCGGCCGCCTCGCCGCGCCCGGCCAAGGCCAAGCCGCTCCCCAAAGCTCCCGCGGCCGACCGAACGAGGCTGGAGGCGGCGCGGGCGGCGCTGAGCGCGATCGATCGCGATCGCCTGCAGCAAGAGGCAGAGCTTCGGGAGCGGCGCGAGGCGCTGGAAACCGAGGCGCTTGCCGCGCGACGAGATTGGGCCAAGACGCGCAAGGCCGCGGAGAAGGCGCTGGAGGCCGCGCTGCGCGCCTATCGCGCCGCCGGCGGAGACCCCTAGCCCGCCTTGCGGGGCTTGTGAGCGGGAGCCGCCTTGGCCGCGCCCTTGGTCTTGGCGCTTGTGGCGGATTTGGCCCTTGGCTTGGTCTTCGCTTCGGGTTTGGCCGACGCGGGCGCCTTGCCGCCAAGGCTGGCGCGCAGGGCGGCTATCAGGTCGACGACGTTGGTGTCTTCGGGTTCGGCCACCTTCTCGACCTTGTGGCCCTTCTGCTTGGCCTTGATCAGATCCTTCAGCGCCTCCTCGTAGCGATCGACGAACTGGCTGGGGTCGAACGGTCCCTCCTGCTGCTCGATGATCTTTTCGGCGATGGCGATCATCGCCTTGTCGGGCGCCTTGTCGCTGATGGCGTCAAAGATCTCGCTCTCCTTGCGCACCTCCGCGTCGGTGCGCAGCGTGTAGGCGAGGATTCCCTTGCCACGCGGCTCCAGCGCCAGGAGGCGCTCGCGCGTCGACATCACCACGCGGCCAAGAGCGATCTGCCCGGACTTGGCCATCGCCTCGCGGATCACCGCGAAGGCCTCCTGGGCAAGCTTGCCGTCAGGGGCGAGATAATAGGGATTGTCCCAATAGACCCGATCGATCTCCTCGGCGGGCACGAACCGTTCGATGTCGATGGTCTTGGTGCTCTCCAGCTTGACGGCGTTGATCTCGTCCTGGGAGAGCAGGATGTACTCGCCTTTGGAGACTTCATAGCCTTTGACCAGCTCCGACCGCTCGATCGGCCCGGTGTCCGGATCGGTGGTGATCATCTTGATCCGGTTGTTGGTCTTCGGATTGATCAGATTGAAGTGCACCTCGCCGCCGCTGTCGGTGGCCGTGTAGAGCGCCACCGGGCAGGTCACGAGAGACAGGCGAAGGTGTCCCTGCCAGGTCGGGCGATACGCCATGTCGAGCATCCTTACCGCCCACCGGGGCTCAGGGATTAAACGGCGGGCGCCCTGATTTGTTCTCAGGCCGAGCAGGGCGCGGTCTCGCCGGTCTCCAGGTCGATCCGGAAGCAATGCTCGCCGCCGCTATCGAGATCGCGCACCACCACGCTGATTTCGCCGTCGTCGTCCGGCGCGATCGCTAGGTCCTCGACATAGGCGACCGCGGCCGCTTCGTAAGACGGCTCCTGGACGATCCGCGCGCGGTGGGCCCCGGCGTGGCGGGCGTGGACGCTGAAACGCCGGTCGTCGTTGGCGGCCTTGCTCATCTTGGGTCTCCTTGCGCCATCAACGCGCGAGGTCGCCGAAGGATTCGAGACTTGGCGCAGGAGGGCGCGCTGCACGCGCGAACTGCTCTCGCCGCTAAGCGCCGCATCTCAGCCTCGTCGCGCGAGGCGTCGGGCTCGTCCTGGCTCTTTGCGTGGCTGGCGCGGATTTGAGCCGACCTGGGACGGCTTGCCCGATGGCGGCGGGCCAAGGGCAAAACCGTCGCCGGCCGGGCGCGTCCAATGACCGCTTGACGGTGGGCGCCTCGACGCCGTTGCCCAGGCGCACGCGCCCGTGCGGCCCGGCGACCGGCGGGGCGAAGAGCCGCGAAAGACCCGCTGCGTCTTGAGCAGCGCCGGCGCTTCACCGCCCCAGAGACAGGCGCGGACCTCAAGGTCAAGCCGCCCGCCTGACTTGGCCTACGCGGCGTCTCTAGTAGACCTTGCGCACCAGGGGCTCGCGCGCCCAGATCCTGCCGGCCTGCGCCGCGACGATGAAGTCGCCCACAGCCTTGGTCGGCAGGTTGATCAAGCCGCCGTCGGCGTCGGGATTGGCGTCGGATAGGCCGCCCTTGACGAAGAGCGGTGCGGCTGCAGGCAGATAGGCGATGACCTTGAGGTGGCCAAAGGCGTCGCGCACGAAATTGACCGCCGCGGCTTCCAGCGCCAGAGCCGCGCCGCCTTCGTCCGAAGGCAGGACGGCTACGGCGTCGAACAGCACCGAGGGCCCGCCATCGACGCGGAAGTCCGCGGGGATCAATTGGCCGCCGGCGCTTGTGACCCCCGTAATCGTCGGAGCGATGATGGCCAGCTTGGCGCCGGCGTCTTCGACCGCTGCTTTCAGCGCGTCCAGCACAGCGTCGTCGACGCCGTCGGTGACCAGGGCGCCGACCTTGCGGCCCATCAGGCCCGGAGCGGCCTTGGCCAGGATGCTGAGCGCCGGCGAGGGCTCCAGGTCCTGGGCCGGAACCGGGGCGGGGGCCGCAACGATCGGCTCCTTGACGCCAAGGCCCGCGGCGACCCGCGCCGCCAGGCTCTCGTCGATATTGACCAGGCGCGACAGCATCGCCGTACGCACCCGCGCGACATTGCACTTGGAGAGCTCGAAGATCAGCGCCGCGACGATGTGATCGCGCTCGGGCTGGGTTTGGCTCAGGAAGAACAGGCGCGCCTGGCTGTAGTGGTCGGCGAAGGTTTCGGGGCGGATGCGCAGTTGCTCGCCAGTCTCCAGACTGGGGAAGGTGCGATAGCCGCTGGCCTGGCTCTCGCGCTTGATATCCTCGCCTAGGCTTGAGGGCTCATAGTTCACCTGGCCCTTGGGCACGGCCATCTGCATGTGGCCGTCGCGCTGCAGATTGTGGAAAGGACAGCGCGGCTGGTTGATCGGGATCTGGTGGAAGTTGGCCGAGCCCAGCCGCTTGAGTTGGGTGTCCTGGTAGGAGAACAGTCTCCCCTGCAGCAGCGGATCGTTAGTGAAATCGATGCCCGGGACCACATGCGAGGCGCAGTAGGCGACCTGCTCGGTCTCGGCGAAGAAGTTGTCGGGATTGCGGTCCAGCACCATGCGGCCGACGACCCGCAGCGGGATCACCTCCTCGGGGATGAGCTTGGTGGCGTCCAGCACGTCGAAGGGTAGGGCGTCGGCCTCCTCCTGGCTGAAGGTCTGCAGGCAGAACTCCCACTCGGGAAAATCACCATTGTCGATGGCTTCCCACAGGTCGCGGCGATGGAAGTCCGGATCAGCGCCATTGATCTTCAGGGCCTCGTCCCAGATCACCGACTGGGCATTGAGTTTGGGCCGCCAGTGGAACTTGACGAAAGTGCTCTCACCCGCGGCGTTGACCAGCCGGAAGGTGTGGACGCCAAACCCCTCCATCATCCGATAGGAGCGCGGGATGGTGCGGTCCGACATGATCCACATCACCATGTGCAGGCTCTCGGGCGTCAGCGAGATGTAGTCCCAGAAGGTGTCGTGAGCGGTCTGGGCCTGGGGGAACTCGCGATCGGGATCCTGCTTGGCGGCATGGATCAGGTCGGGAAACTTGATGGCGTCCTGGATGAAGAACACCGGGATGTTGTTGCCGACGAGATCGAAGTTGCCTTGCTGGGTGTAGAACTTGACGGCAAAGCCGCGCACGTCGCGGGCCAGGTCCATCGAGCCCTTGTTGCCGGCCACGGTCGAGAAGCGGGTGAAGACGGGGATGCGCTCGCCGGGCCGCTGCAGGAAGTCGGCGGTAGTGATCTCCGACAGATCCTCCAGGCATTCGAAAAAGCCGTGAGCGGCCGAGCCGCGAGCATGGACCACGCGCTCGGGAATACGCTCGTGGTCGAAGTGCATGATCTTCTCGCGCAGGATGAAGTCCTGCAGCAGCACCGGACCGCGCGCGCCGGCCTTCAGCGAGTTCTGGTTATCGCCGATCGGCACGCCCTGGTTGGTGGTCAATTGCGTCGCCTCGTCGGCCGCCTGCTGGTGCAGCTCTGCGCCTGGCGCCACGAGGGTCTCAACGCCGACCGTGGTGTCGGGCGTGTCGATCGGGCGCTTGGCGGCCGAAGGCTTGGACTTGGTCGGCATGAGAAGATCCTGACGGTTGTGAGCGGGCCGGACGGCCTTGGGGTTTGGAACTGGCCGGCAGGCCTTAGGCGGCAGGCGGGGCGAGTTGGGCCATCAGTTCGGCCTTGCGGGCCGACAGCTTGGCGCCGAGCGCGACGAGATCCAGGTCGGCGGCCCGCACCTCGGGAAAGAGCTCGCTTTCCTCTTCCTCGACATGGTGACGGACCTGTTCGCCCAGCACCTTGACCTTGGCGTCATAGAGCGGCTGGCCGGGCGCTCCCGCTTCGATCTGGGCGATCAGGGTCTTTGCGCCCATGTGCTCGACAACGGCCTCGTCGATGAGGTCGCCGTCGCCCGTCGCCTCGCGGGCCGGCGGATAGAAGAGCTCTTCCTCGATCTGGGTGTGGACCTTCAGGGCCAGGCAGATCTTGTCGGCCAGAGCTTTCTTTTCGGCCGCGTCGGTAAGGCCTTCATAGGCCTCGAAATACTCCTCGACCAGGCGATGGTCGGCCTCCAGCAAGGCGATGGCGTCCTGGCCCAGCGCCTTGGGGGCGGCCTGCGCCTTGGTGGCGGCGCGCGCGGATTTCTGCTTGGCTTTGGTCTTCGCCGTGACGGCCATGGTCGATATTCCGGATGGGGGAAGGACGCGGTCTTAACCACCCGCCCATCCGGCTGTTCCGGCAACCATCAAACGATGGGACGCGCCGATCGCAGGGCCTTCCACCCCACAGGCAAACGCAGCTTTCAGGCGCGCTCCGTCAGGCTGGAGCGCCCGCGCGCAAGCGCACCGACAGCCCGTCGCGCGCCCAGTCGAAGACGATCTGGCCCTCAAGCTGGCGCGCCAGGCTGGCCATCAGCCGCGATCCGAAGCCCGAACGCGACGGCGCAGTCACCGACGGACCCTCACGCTCCTCCCAAGCCAGCGACCAGCCTTGCCGCTCGCTGGCCCAACTGACCTCCAGGCGGCCCCCGCGCACCGACAGCGCCCCATACTTGGTGGCGTTCGTGGCCAGCTCGTGGAGGATCATGCTCAGGGGCTGGAGCTGGTCGGCGGGCAGGGCGATCTCGCCGCCGGAAAGGCGCACCCGGGCGCCCGCGCTGATCGCGCCGGCCAGCTCCTCGCGAACCACCTGGCCGATTGTTCCGCCGCGCCATTGGGTCCTGGCGAGCGCCGACTGCGCCCGCGCCATGGCCTCGATGCGGCCGTGGATGGCCTGGCGGAACTCGGCGGGGTCGGCCGCATCGGTTAGGCGCACGATAGACTGGATGATGGCCAGGGCGTTTCGAGCTCGATGATCGACCTCGCGCATCAGCAGATCGCGCGCGGCCTCGGCGTGCTTGCGGGCGGTAATGTCGATGGCCGTGCCGACAACGCGCAAACACCGGTCCCCGGCGTCGAACACCCCGCGCCCCTTGGCGGCCACCCAGCGCTCGATCCCGTCCTCCGCGCCGATGGTGCGATATTCCACATCGTAGAGGTCCTGGGCCAGCGGGTCGCAGGCGGCCGCATAGGCCCTGGACGTCGGCCCCCGGTCATCGGGGTGGAGCCCGCGGTAGAAGTCGTTCAAGGTGACCGGCACGCCGGGCGAGTAGCCAAATAGCGCCCGGACACGGTCGTCCCAATAGAGCGCCCCATCGCCGTTATCGACGTCCCATAAGCCCACCTCGCCAAACTCGGTGGCCAGTCGCAGGCGGGTCTCGCTCTGCAAAAGCGCGCGTTCGGCCTCGAAGCGTTCGGTGACGTCGGAGATCACCGCATAGAGCCCGACCACGCCGCCGTCGGCGCCGCGCCGCGGGACATAGTCGACCTGCACCTCGCGCGGTCCGCTGGCGGGATAGTCGACGCGGCTTTCGAACCTCACCCGTTCCCCGGCCAGCGCCGCTTCCAGGTAGGGCTTGACGCGGTCATAGGCCGGGCCCAGCACCGCCTCCACGCGCTGGCCCTGCAACGCTTCGCGCGGCCGTCCAAACCAGGCCTCATAGCCGCGATTGATGAAACGGTAGCGCTCGTCGCTATCGACATAGGCGATCAACAGCGGCGCGGCATCGGTGATCCGGCGCAGCTCGGCCTCGCTGTCAGCCAGCTCCGCCTGAGACGCCACCCGCTCCACGAACGCCCATGAACGCTCGGTCACCTCGCGAACCAGGGCCAGCTCACGATCAGTCCAGAAATGGGGGCCCTTGTGATGAACCGCCATCAGCGCTCGAAGGGCGCCATCGCGCACCAGCGGCATGCAGATGGTCGCGCCGATGCCGATCGCCTGGAAGGTGGCCGCCTCATGAGTGGCGATTTCCGAAAGATTGTCGTTGATAACCAGAGGCAGGCCGCGCGAGAGGCTTTCCACCGCCATCTTGCCAAAGTCGGCCAGCCGGTAGCGGCCGACGATCGAGGTCGAGCCGGCCGCGGCCCAATCGCCGCGAATGGTGAAACCGTCCTGATCGGCATCCATGTCGGCATAGGCGCAGATCGCCACGCCCATGTGCTCGCCAATCATCTGGGCCGCGCGCATCATCACCGCCTCGGCCGTCGGCAAGGCCGAGGTGGCCTGGGTCAGGCGATCGAGGAAAAGCAAGGTGCGCTCGCTCTCCTCGCGGCGGGCGCGCTCCTGCGCGGCCGACGTCGTCTCGACGCACACGCACAGGACGCCGGGAACTTCGTCCGCGACCGGTATCGGGCTGTAGGAAAAGGTGAAGCACGCCGGTTCGGCCTGGCCATGCCGGTGAAGTGTGACCGGCAAGTCCTCGTAGAACGCGGCCGCGCCGCTGAAAGCCGCCTCGATGATCGGCTCGATGGCGGGACGCACCTCCGGCCACACCATCCAGAAGGGCTGGCCCAGCGCCGCCGGGTGCTTGTCGCCGAGAATGGGACGATAGGCGTCGTTATAGATGAGTATCCGCTCGGGACCCCAGATCAGGAACATCGGAAACGCCGCGCCCAGCACCACATTGACCTGCTGGCGCAAGGCTTGGGGCCATGTCGAGGGTTGGCCCAATCCCGCGACGTCCCTATTGGCCTCAAGCAGCTTGGCCACTTCGCCACCCGCCAGGATCTTGGAGACGTTGAAGCTCATGAGGAGGCGGCGATCCGGCAAGGCGAGGTCGAGAGTGGGGCCGTTCTTGCATGCAGCAGCCCATCGGGCACGACAACGTCAAAGCAAAGCTTCGGTTGCGACAGGCAGGATTTACGCCCGCTCAGGAGCCGGTCTTGCTGTCCGGCGCGGCGACCGGCTTGGACTCCGGCGAATTCTTTTGGCGCAGCACGATCGACAACACCACGAGCACGGCGGTGGACAGGAACTCGCTTTGCCAGTTCTGGAAGGATTCGAACCAAAGCTGCGGGTCGGCGAGATAGGCCAGGACGCCCTTGGCGGCCAGACCGTGCGTGGCCGCCTCCTGCGCAGCGTGCTTGGCGCTGAATGTCCAGTGCAACAGGAAGGCGGCCAGGAACAGGCCGGTCAAGACCAGACCAAGCGAGTGGGCGTAGAGCCAGGGCAAGAGCCCTACGCGTCGGGCCAGCGATGGGGCGTCTGGATCTTTGCTGGGGAGCAGGTCACGCTCTGGGGCGTCGGGGTCCTTGGATTCCGATGATCCGCGCTGGACGAGATAGGCCGTCAGAACGACATAGACGGCCATCTGCAGAAACTCGCTCTCCCAGTTCTCGAAAACCGCCGAGACGAAGGCAGGGTCGGAGAGATAGCTGATCAGCCCGATATCAGCCTGACCATGGCGTTGAAGGTCCTCGACGGCCACACGCCATCCCGTCAGCCACTGACCCACAAGGCTGGCGGCGAACAGCGACATCAGCACCAGGGTCAATCCGTTGCGCTTGAGAAACCGGGCCATGCTGGCAAAGCCGCCAGACCGGCGGCCAGGTTCCATGATCATCATTTGCTGGGAAGGCGGACGCGGTTCCTGGCGCCAGGTCGGCGGCAAGGCAGGGCAGGGCGCGCCTGACCGGGCGGGATGGGCGTAGGACCCGACACCGCCGAAGGTCCCGCGCGTTCAGACCTCGCGGTGGTCGCCGCCGCGCTGTTCTCACCCCAAGGAGATGCTCGATGTTCGAGACGCCTTCGTCCGATCCCGCCCAGGCCGCGCCCATCCCCGCGCCGGCCGCCCCCGAAGGCGCCGACCTTCTGATCCGCGGCAAGCCCCACGACGAGGCTTTCTGGGACCAGCATCCCGATGTCGAGCGCTACAAGGTGGCCATGAAGCCTGGCCAAGCGCAGGTCGAGGACTGGGAGGTGCTGATCTGGCTCAAACCGGGCCTCGTCGGCGGGACAGCCCTGGAGGCGCGTGGCGAGATCCCCGATCGTCCGGCAGACAGCCTCTTCGAGGTCCATGCGGCCCATGACCTGGCCTTCTTCGACCATCATCCTGACGTGGCCGCCTGGCGCGCAGAGATCGCCCTCAACGAAGATGGCCCCGGCGCCGTCGATAAGGTCGAGGTCTGGATGAAGCCGCGTGTCGGCTAGGCGTTCCTCGCGCGAGCAAGGGGCGTCAGCAGCCCCTTGCCGCGCCGGGCTTGATCGGAGCGAACTGATGCAGGCGCTGTCTCCCCTTGCGTCTGGGACGACGATCCCGGGGTCGCTTGGGGTGGGCCGTTTGGCCTGGGGGAACACTGAAGCGGCGACGGCCTGGGAGAAGGTTTGACCCTGAGCGATCAGCTCGGGGTCTGGCCTGCGTCCTTGACCTCGTTGTCCTCCGCGACCGGCTGGAGCCCGCGGGCGCTGCCTTGCCACACGACCTGCTCGTCCTGGCCGCGGACGCTGATGCGCAGGGATATGGCGGTGTGATCGCAAAGCGCATGGTCGCGGAGAATTTCCGAGACGAGCAGCAAGGCTTGTCTGATCGCTGCGGGCGCGTCGGCCGCATCAACCTGTTCGGTCGTGGCCGCGCCGTCGCTGTCGATGTCGAAGTGAAAGGTGGTCATGCTCACACGCCCGCCTGGCGCCGTCGGAGGTGCGCTGACCGCTTCTTCGACGCCGCTTTCGATGGTCTTTGGCCTACCGCCGTTTCTACCGGCGACCAGCGTCGGGCGCCGCCCTTTCTCGCCCAGCCTTCGGGACGCAGGGGGCCGGGGCGGATCACGGACAGGGTCATCGAAAGGCGATCCCTCGGTCCTGGGCTGTCGACGCGCTGTGGTCGGTGAGAGGTGACCCTTGCGCGGACTTGTCGCCCGTCGGTTCAACAGTTGAAGGCTCGCCTGGAGCCGGGCTTGACCCTTGGCTGAAGCCCCCTGACAAGCCCGCCGTTCCCCGACCGCGTTCCGATGATCAATTGATGATCCTGGTCGCGCATCACGCCTCCCGTCGGCTCGGTTGGGGACGACGCAGGACGGACCCTTCTCCAGCCTCGGTCTGGGGGCGAAAGACTTCAGGATCAAAGCCGCCCAGCGCGGCCAGGCGATCCCAGTCGAGAATTTGCAGAACGCCGTTCTTGACCGTCGCCAGGTGATCGTCGCGAAGGCCGCGCAGCACCCTATGGATGTGAACCACAGAAAGCCCCAGCGCATCGGCGAGGTCGCCCTGCACCGCCGGCAGGGCGCAGCGGTTGTCGCTGGCCAGGCCCAAGGTCTTTTGCCGCCAGTAGATCTCGCAAAAGAGATTGGCCGTCCGCGCCGCCGCCGATCGACGCCCCAGGCTGACGAGGCCGTCTCGCAGGGCGCGCGCCTCGGTCAGCACCGCACGGCAGAGCGTGGCCAGAAGACTGGCATGGTCGCTCAGCATGGCGCGAAGCTCCAGGGTGCTGAATTTCCGCACCTCGCAAGGCCCCAGCGCCCGCACCTCGTAGTCGACCCCGACAAAGAGGCCGGCCAGGTCGATCAGGTCGCCGGGCGTTGCCACGCTGAAGATCTGGCGCCCACCATCGCCGAGCACCGTTTGCTTCACGGCCAGACCGCGCGCCAGGAGCCGCAAGCACGAGCGCTCGCCGGGAGCCAGGATCAGATCACCAGCCTCGAATGTCTCAGACGTGGGGGCGCACGCCGACAGGCGCTCGCGCACGCCTTCGCGCAAGGGCCCGAACCGGTCGAGGCTGGCTATCAAAAGGCGGTTCAAGCCGTCGGTTCCGCTGGCGCACGGGAAATGACGGCGATGCGTTGGTCGTCGCGCCAGACCTCGATCTCCTGACAGCTGCGATGCTCGGCCAGCAAGGCCTGCGCGCGGCGTTCAGGATCCACGGTCTCGACATCCAGATCGACAAACGTCGTCCTGCAATCGTCGGTGACGCCGATAAAGATAAACGGGGTGAGCAACGAAACCTCCGGGCGCGAGGAGTCTAGGCCCATCGCAGCCGGTCCGCGTTGATCTAGGTTATCGGCTCGATCGTTTGACGGCCTTAAAGCTCATTGTCCGTGAAGGGAGAGGGGAGGTTCCCCATTTCGCCATGTCGCCAGCCCCTTTGATCACGCCTCTCATCGAAAAGATGGCCAGGCGCGACGTCATCTCCCCGATCGAGCGCGAGGCGCTGGCCGGTCTTCTCGGGCCCACGCGCCGGGTCGCCGCCGGCAAGGCGCTGGTCGAGCCCGGCGACCGGCCCAATTTCAGCACCTTCGTCGTCAGCGGCTTTTGCGCCCGGTTCACACTGACGCCGACCGGCGGGCGTCAGCTCACCGAGATCAATATTGGCGGCGATTTCGTCGACCTGCACAGCCTGCTGATGCGGCAGATGGACCATGGCGTCGTGGCCTTGGCCGATTGCGTCGTCGCGCCCGCCGCCCACGACGATCTGCGTCGCCTCAGCGAACAGCACCCGCATTTGACGCGGTTGCTGTGGCTGGAAACCGTAGTCGACGCGGCGATCCATCGTCAGTGGCTGGTGGCGCTTGGGCAACAGAACGCGGCCAGTCGCTTGGCGCACCTGATCTGCGAACTCTACTTGCGGCTCGAGGCGGCGGGCATCGCCCAGAACTTCGGGTTTGTTCTGCCCATGACGCAGGTTGATCTGGGAGACGTGCTCGGCTTGACCCAGGTCCACGTCAATCGGGTGCTGATGGACCTGCGGCGACAGGGGCTCGTGGACTGGAAGGCTGGTCACGTGACCATCAACGATTGGGAGGCCCTGGCGCGGCTTGGCCAGTTCGATCCAACCTATCTTCGCCTCCAGAACGACCCGGTCTGATCGCCGCCGCCGATCGCGGCCGTCAGCGCTGTAACGCCCGGTCGAGCGCCGTTTACGTGCGCGGGTCCGCTGCGCGGCGCAAGCCTGCAGACGAGGCGGGCTCAGGCCGCCTTGGCCGAAAGCTTTTCGGCAGCAAGGGCGGCCGCGGCGCTCCGCGATCTGAGAAGCTCATGGATGATCAACGCGGCGGCGTGCTTTCGAGACGCCGCCAAGCCCTGTACGCATGGCTGCCCATCGTGGTCGAAGACCTGCCAGAGCCAGTGGCCTGCCGGGGTCGGCGAGACGGTGAAGCGGACGACCACGTCGTCAGCGGCGATCTTCGAGCGCGTTGCCGCCGGCCGGGGCGCGCGCCGCGCCTGGCTGGTCATGCCGGCGCTCCCAAAGGATAGACAAAGTCCTCCGGCGCGCGTCCGCGCTCAGGGCTTGGCGCCCGTCGGGCGTGGACCTTGACCCTGGCGCTCCGCGGCCAGACGCGCGCCAGGCGTTGGGCTTTAGCGACCGCGCGCCGGCGCGCGGTGAAGAAGAGAACCTCGCCCGTCTCGGCGATCTTCACGCACCACCCGCCGTCGTAGGGCAGGACATCCAGGATGGTCGCCATCGCGATCACTCGGCCGCGTAAACCAGTGGGTGGGTGTGGGCCCAAAGATGAGCGCGATAGGTCTCAAAACACTGCTCGCCGCAGATCAGGCGCATTACCGCGCCTTCGGCGATGTAGCGGGCGCGCGTGGGATCCTCGTCCACGAGCGGCAGCAGGGCCTCGGTGTTCCAGGCCTTGGAGTGCTCGATATCGAGATGGGCGTGCAGCGCGAAGTATTTTCGGGCCTCGGGCGAGACGCCGACACGCTTGAGACCGGCGTCGACGCAAGACACCCGCGTTGGCGCGGTCAGCTCCACCACACCCAAGGCGCCGATCGAGTGCCACGCATAACGGCGCGTGGTGGCGAAGGCGGTCATGGTGTTGGCCAGGCACAGCGACTGCCAGAGCGTGGTGTCGATGGTGGGGGTCAGGCCCAGGGTCGCGGTGGTTCGCGAGAGCATCGGGCCATGCATGCCCTTGGCGCTGCCGCGACCCATCTCGTCCCAGTAGTTGCGGGCCAGTTCGAGCTTGGCGCGGTCTGGGATCTTGACCTGGGTTAAGGCGACCAGATCGTCGAAACCAGCCTCGCCCGCCGCCTCCTGGGTCAGGAACCACTTGATATCCTCAAGGCTGGCCGCGCCCTGCAGCCAGTCGAACAGGGGATCCCATTGGCCAGGGCCGTGGTCCTTCAGCGCCTCGAACCATGAGACGAAGGCTTCGGCGTCTTGCGGGACCGCATCGACCAGGGGCGCGACGAGATCGCGGAAGGCTTCGATGAACTCGCCCTCGACCTCCTTCATGAGCCGCTCTTCCTCGATAGCGGAGCGCCAATCCGCGCTCGGCGCCCCGGGCGACAGGCGGCGGTGGTTCCAGTGCGCCAAGCCCTTGTGCAAGGCGTCGGCGTCAGGAAATTGCGGGCTGAAGCCGCCAAGGCGCGAGAGGCGATCGCCACCGAACATGGTTGGCACTCCGTTCAGGCGGGAAATGGTTCGGCTTGAACGCATATTGCACGTCCCGGCCTTCTCCCGCGGTTGCACTGGCCGCGTCATCAGCGGCGAGCAGCACAAACGACACGCCCCAGCGCGCGTTCCAATGTCGACAAGTCGGCTCAGCGCCGCGCACCGAAAACGCCTTGCGGCCTAGGTGATCGAACGGTTTTCGCCGCGGACCGTCATTTGATGGAGGCGGTCGGCCTGGACCTTGGCTTTCGGAACAACGACGGGGGCGGGCGGTTGATCGGCCGAACCCAGGAGATCGACGATGTCCGAAGAGACCATCGGCCGTGCGCTGCAGAGCGACGCGCCGCTGACCGCCGCCGTACACCAACGTGACGTCGCCCACGAGATCGCCGAAGAACGCGGCTGGCACGAGGCGGCCCTCGTCGGACGCACCGTCACCGTCAATCGGCCGCGCGCCGAGCTCTATGCGTTCTGGCGCGATTTTCGCAATCTGGCGCGCTTCATGGAGAGCGTCGAAAGCATTACGCCCAGCGACGATCGCCGCTGGCGCTGGGTGGTCAAGGCGCCGGCGGGCAAGACCGTGGCGTGGGACAGCGTGATCACCGACGAGGTCGATAACGAGCTTCTGGCCTGGGAGTCGGTCGAGGGCGCCGACATCAAGAACTTCGGGCGCGTGGAGTTTCGCGATGGTCCGCCCGGACGGGGGACCGAAGTGACCGCCACGATCGTCTACGAACCGCCGGGGGGAGACCTGGGCAAGCTCATCGCCAAGCTTTTCCAGAAGGAACCCAAGATTCAGGCGCGCCGCGAGCTGCGCCGGTTCAAGCAGTTGATGGAGACGGGCGAGATCTCCACCGCGAAAACCACTAACGCCGCGCCGCAAGGCTGACCCCAACCTCATTTGACGGAGCCGCCGATGCGCGCTTTGACCTGGCACGGCAAACACGACGTGCGAATGGACACTGTTCCAGATCCCCAGATCGTCAATCCGCGCGATGCGATCATCAAGATCACCTCGACCGCCATCTGCGGTTCGGACCTGCACCTCTACGACAGCATGATCCCATCGATGGAGAAGGGCGACATTCTGGGACATGAATTCATGGGCGAGGTCGTCGAAACCGGACCTGGCTCGACCTTGCGGAAGGGCCAACGCGTCGTGGTCCCGTTCGTGATCGCCTGCGGCAAGTGCTTCCACTGCGAGAAGCAGCAGTTCTCCGGCTGCGAGAACTCTAATCCCTCCGACACCCAGGACCTGGGCGAGATCGCCTATGGCGCGCCGATGACGGGCCTCTTCGGCTACTCGCACATGACCGGCGGCTATGCCGGCGGCCAGGCAGAGTATGTCCGCGTGCCCTATAGCGACGTGGGACCGATCGTCATTCCCGACGGCCTGGAGGACGATAAGGTGCTTTTCCTGTCCGACATCCTGCCCACCGGCTGGATGGCGGCCGAGAACTGCCAGATCGAGCCGGGTGATACGGTGGCCGTGTGGGGCTGCGGCCCGGTTGGCCTGTTCGCCATCCAGAGCGCCCTGATCCAGGGCGCGCACAAGGTCATCGCCATCGATCACCATCCGCACCGGCTCGAACTGGCCAGGTCGCTGGGCGCGCGGGTCTTGAACTATCACGACGTCAAGGTTCGCGAGGCCTTGATGGCCATGACCGGGGGCATTGGGCCGGACGCCTGCATCGATGCGGTCGGCATGGAAAGCCACGGCTTTTCGATCGACAACGTGGTCGATGCGGTGAAGGTCGCTACACGGATCGGCACCGATCGCGCCCACGTGCTCCGCGAAGTGCTGATGGCCTGCCGCACCGGCGGACGGGTGTCGGTCCCCGGCGTCTATGGCGGCATGGGCGACAAGATCCCGATCGGCGCCCTGATGGAGAAGGGCCTGCAGATCCGCACCGGCCAGACGCACGTGCAGAAGTATCTGCGCCCGTTGCTCGACCTGATCGGCGAGGGGGTCATCGACACCACCTTCCTTATCAGCCACCGGCTGCCGCTCGAGAGCGCCCCGGACGGCTACAAGATGTTCAAGGAAAACCAGAACGAGGTGACCAAGGTCGTCCTCAAGCCCGACTGGCAGAAGGAAGCCGCCTGATGATCGGAGATCAACGCCCCCTGGCCGTGATCACCGGCGCTTCGTCGGGGATCGGCTACGAACTGGCCAAGCTGGCCGCCGAGGACGGCTACGACCTGATCATCGCCGCCGACGAACCGTCGATTGTCGAGGCCCAGGCCGGCCTGGAGCAGCACGGCACGCGGGTCGAATGCCTGCAGGCGGACCTGTCGACCACGCAAGGCGTCGACCAACTCGTGGACCTGATCGGCGATCGCTCCGTGGACGCCCTGATGGCTAACGCCGGCCGTGGCCTGGGACACGGATTCCTCGACCAGGACTGGGGTGAAGCCCGGTTCGTGATCGACACCAACATCACCGGCACAGTCTATCTGATCCAGCAGGTGGCCCGGGACATGCGTGATCGCGACCGCGGGCGGATCCTCATCACCGGCTCGATCGCGGGTCTGATGCCAGGCTCGTTCCAAGCGGTCTACAATGGCACCAAGGCCTTCCTCGACAGCTTCGCCTGGGCCTTGCGCAACGAGCTCAAGGACACGGGGGTCTCGGTCAGCTGCCTGATGCCGGGCCCGACCGACACCGAGTTCTTCGACCGCGCCGACATGCTCGACACCAAGGTCGGCGCGGACCCCAAGAAGGCCGATCCGGCCGATGTCGCGCTCGTGGGCTACCGCGCCATGCAGAAGGGCGAGGGCGACGTGGTCGCCGGATTCAAGAATAAGCTGCAAGCGGCGATGGCGGCCGTGACGCCCCAGAGCGTGCTGGCCGAGCAACACCGCAAGATGGCCGAGCCTGGCTCTGGAGAGCGCTGATGGACGCCCAGGACAACGGGACGATCCCTGAACCGGCGGGCGAGGATGCCGGCCTGGAAGCGCCGCCGCCGCCGGCGCTCGACCCGAACCGCAAGACCGACGCGACATCCGATCCGAGCGCCGATGACCCGGGCAATGGCGCGGACTGATCGACAGCGGACAAACGAACGAACCCAAGACAGGAGAAGACCATGAGCGAACAGCCCAACACCGATGGACGAAAGTCCAATGAGGCGTTGCCGCTGGGTGATCGGCCTGGGCTGGTCTCGGAGGCCGGCACGATCAAGACGGGCAAGGCCGAACAGAAGACCGCCGGACCCGACGGCCCAAGCGCCGCCGAGGTTGGCGACACCTTCAAGGGTAAGACTCCGTAGTCGTCGGCGACGCAGCCATCGCCTCCTCCAACCCCTGATGGGGCGGAGCCAGCTCTCATGATGGTCGCGCCGTTCAGCGATACGCCAACGCCTTCGTCGCAGGCGCGGCGAGATTGACGCCCCTCCCATGGCCCCTCGGCGCGCTCAGTGACGCGATAGCGGCCTCTCAAGCGCCTCGGGGATCTGGGACGACGCACCCTTCAATAAGCGGGAAGATCGGCCCGGCTCCATTGCGGTGGTCTGCGCCGCCACGGGCCTTGGCGCGCGAGCGCGCTAGCGCGGAATTTCCCTCCGGCCGCTGCCGCGGCCGGATGGCTTAGGGCTCCGCCCTCGGCGCGCTTCGGATCGTCTTCCGCCCAGCTTCGGGCCTTGAGGTGCCCTGCAGCCGGGTCCCCGCGAAGCCGCCCCTCCGCTTGCACACCCGGTCTCGCCGACGGGCAAGGGTTCGATGACGAACCCCTGCCTTGAGGATGAGGACCATGGGACAAGCTGCTGAAATCCTTGAGCCGCGCATCTATGTTGCGTGCCTCGGCGCCTACAATTGCGGCGTGCTGCACGGCGCCTGGATCGAGGTCGAGGACGACCTTGAGGCCGTGCTGGCGGCGGTGGCCGCCATGCTGGCCGCCTCGCCCGAGCCGGACGCCGAAGAGTACGCGATCCACGATTACGAGGGCTTTGGCGCGGTGGAGATTGGCGAATATACGCCGATGGCCAAGGTGGTGGAGATCGCCGCTTTCCTGCGCGAGCGTGGCGAGCTGGGCGCCTTGGTGCTCGGCCACGTCAACGGCGACCTTGGCGAGGCCGAAGGCCTGATCGAGGACGGCTATCGCGGGCGGTTTTCGAGCCTGGCCGACTATCTCCAGGAGCTGACCGAGGAGAGCACGCAGATCCCGGAGGTCCTGCGGCTCTATATCGATTACGAGGCTATGGCCCGCGACGCCGAGATCAGCGGCGATGCCTTCACAATCGCGGCCGAAGGCGGGGAGGTTCACGTCTTTTCCGGCCGGTAGCTCGAGCGTCCTTGACCTGGGTGAGCGGGGTGCGCCGGCGCTTTGGCGCCGGCGCCAGGTCTCCAGCCTGGCGCCCCCTCAACCAGCCTGATCCATCTCGATGAGGCGGAACGTCGCAGCGATCCGCTGAGCGCGTTGCGCCCTTGGCGCGGGTCGCGAAATCATGCGCGCCAGCTCAAGGGCCAGGCGGGGGCGTGTCGTAGGGGCGGCCATCATCGGGCTTGGGCATGGGCGGGGCCGGGCCTGGATCCTCGAACGGGATCACAGGATCGTCGAATTCGGGTCTGGGCGTCCCTGGCGGAATTTCGGTCGGCGGCTCGCCGGGCGCGGGGGTGGGCGAAAGTGGATCTGTCATGGCGGGTCAACGCCGCTGGGCGCACGCTTGCTCCACCGGCAGCCAAGCCTTAGCCAAAGGTCCATCGTCCCAGGCTGACCTGACGCCGGGGCGGGGTGTCGTGCAGCAGGGACAGCGCGTCGATCCGCCAGACGATGGGCGAGATCGGCGTGGTTGGGAAGGCGATGTTGGTTTCCAGGAACGGCGCGCCGGCGCTCCAAGCGATCGCGATGCGCCGGCCAAGGCCTGAGCGCCGAAGGGACGCGGCCAGATCGGCGTACAAGGCGATCAAGGCCGGCGTCTCTGGTCCTGTCAGGCGCGCCATCCAGGCGCCGCCAGGGCCTCGCACCGCTTCGACACGGTCGATGATGAGTTCGAACGGCGCGGGCAGTACCAGGCGCCGGGCGGCTTCCTGGGCCTGACGGACGATGCCGTAAGGAAGGCCCGCGTACCGGCCAAGGTCGAACAGCGGCAAGGCCAACTGGTCGGTCCGCGCCTGGCGACCCACCAGACGATGAGCGCCGGCGAAGGTGGTCGCCGCCTTGCCTAACGCTGAGGCTAGGGCCGGGTCCGGGATCAGGGCCAGCGTCAGGCCATCGCAAGCGTCTGCGCGGGCGGCGTCGAACGCGGTGAACATCGCTCCGATGTAACCCACCGTCCGCCGAGACGCCACATTGGCCGCGAGGGAACCGGCGGGCTTGCCCGCGGTTGTGGCAAACGAGCCCAACAACCTCCCAGGAGACATCATGACCGACATCGGCATTTCCCCGGCCAATGTGCGCCATCGCGACAAGGCCAAGGACCAGCTTGGCGCGGCCGGTGCGTCGGCGAAGGAGGCCTATGGCAGCCTCAAGACCGGCGCTGAAGAGCTCTATGCCGGCGGCCGCGAGCACATCCAGGACAGCCTGCTGGTCGTCAAGGAAAAGGTTCGCGAAAGGCCCACCCTGGCGCTGACCGCTGCGATCGGCGTCGGCATTCTGCTGGGCCTTCTGCTGCGCGGGCCGCGCACGGTCTATGTCCGCGTTCCGGCCACCACCAGGCCCTAATCCTCGGCGTAGCCCAAGGCCTCGATCAGCCGGGGCGGATCTTCCTGGATGAACGTCCAGAGCGTCTGGGCCAGCCGGGTCTGGTAAGCGGCGAGCTCGGCGACGGCCGCGCTGCTTTTCAGCGCCTGCAGCAGCGCGTCATGGGCGGCGACCAACACAGCGTCCTGGCTAAGCTGCGCTTCCTTATGCAGGGCCAGCGCCGCCTTGGCGGCCCGGCGCGTCCATCCGTCCAGCGGTTCGACGAACTCGGCCGACAGGACAGGCGCGCCGAAGGCCCTGCCGATCGAGAAGCCCAGCGCCATGACGCCTAGACGCGCCACCTCGCGCCAGTAGTCGACCGCATCGTCTGTCATCCAAAAAGCCCGGCGGGCTGCGGCGGCGGGAAGTCACGCTCGACCGCAAGGGATCCAGGCGGCAGGGCGGTGAGGATTTCGGCCGCCGGCCGCGACAGATCGAGCCATTCCAGGCCGCGGCGCGCGGGCAGCACCACCACCTGACGGTCATGGTCGGGCGCAATATCGGCGCCCGGCGCGGTCGTCAGCATGGTGAAGGCGCCATGCTTGACGATGCCGGCGATCCAGAACACCGGGTCGCCTGGCATCTTGAACCGCCACCGGGTCTTGCGCCTCTGGCCGGCTTGCGGCGCGGTGAACTCGTAAAACCCGTCGGTGGGGATTAGCACGCGGTCGCATTGGGAGAAATCCCGCGCTTGGCTGACATAGTTGAACACCGGGCCCTTGGCGCCCTGCCAGCCCCACCTGGTCATGGACACCACGGCCTTGTCGGCGACGTGGCGAACGACGGGCGCGGTCTCGGTCATGCGGATCTCTGGACGCGGCTCGAAATTGCTGGCGTGACCCTCCCACACCACCGGCAGCCTCAGGGCCTTGGACCAAAGGTCGAAGAGGTCGCCGGTCCTTAGGCTGTAGAGGTTGCACATGGCCGGCTCGCTAAGGCTGGGCGACAGGTCTGGCCAGGCCGGCAGGAACCTGCCGTTTGGCCATTGCCACGCTCCCCAGGACGCTCGCGGCGAGCTCTGGCTGGAGGCCCTCGTCGCGGCGCTCGACCTTGTCGCCGATAGACGCAGAGCGGACTGGCGAGCGAACCGCGGCGATCATGGGGCGGGCCTCAGCCAAGCGCGCACCCACCAGGCCGAACCATCATCCTCGTCGTAGGCCACCTCGAAGGCCTCGATCCTGGGATGAAAGTGCCAAAAGCCGAGCGGTGGGGCGTCGCCGACATTGTGAAACGCAATGTCGGGAGCGCGATCGGGGATGGGACGCGGAGTTCTTCCAAACCCGCTGATCTCAGAGGCGCGCGGCGGTCGCAGCCACACCTGGACGAACTTGACGTCATAGCCGTCGCTGTCGGCGACGGTATGGCCGGTGATCCTGGGCGCGTCCGACCACAAGGTCTCATCATGCGCCGGCGCGAAGAAGGCGCCGTCCGGCGCGGGGCGGGCAGGGGCGTTCAAGCAAGCCTCCAGGTCCTCGAAAGCCTATGGCGAGCCGCGCGGCCTTGAAAGCCTTCCGGCCCCGTTTCAGATCACCGCCCGGATCAGCCCCAGGGCGCGGGCCTCCTCGGCCTCGATGTACCAATTGGACGGGGCGCGCTTCAAAACGGTGGCCATGTCCACGGACGAGCCGGCGATCAGGTTGGCGAAGCCTTCATTCTGGATAGCGATCGAATGCTCGATCTCGTGCAGCACGGCCTTGACCGACGCCACGCACGAGGTGAGGGGGCCGTTGAGCTCCAGGCTCTTGGAGAGTTTTCGCTCGTGGATCATCAGTCTCGCGCCGCGCGTCAGGTAGCGGTTGGCCGAGGCGAAGAAGCTCATGAAGGTCGCGCCCGCCGAATAGATCGCCGCCTTGCCGAGGAAAACGAACCGTCGTTGCGGGGAGATCTCGCTGTGGAAGCGCACGTCCTCGCCCATCATCCGCGCGACCTCAGGATCGCCGCCCAGGGTCGAAAGTTCGACAATGACCAGGTCCTGGTCGGCGCTGCCCAGCGCTTCTCGGAATTGGCGATACATGTCGTAGTCGACCGGCCCCGCCAGCAGGATGCGCGGCCCGGCAAAGGCGGCCGCAGGCAGGGTGAGACCATCGTCGGCCATGGCGGCATAGGCGTCGCTCACGCGGGAAGCTCCGTTAGGATCTGCAAGGAAATGGCGCTCGACTGCCGAGGCCTTGACGCCATCGGCGACGCGGCGCGCCGGACGATCGTCTGCTCGCGCAACGGCTCCGGCGGCCATCCACAGGGCAAGCCGGCTCTTTACGTTTCGGCCGCGGCCAGGGCGACCTCGAGAAGCTCCTGGCTTGCGCCTGAGCGGAGGATCGGAACGTCGATCAGCACATCGGCGGCCAGCACGCCGTCGTGCTCGAGGGTTTCCGCCACCGCCACCAGCGGTAAATCGGGAGACACGGCCTTGAGGATGGCGAGCCGGCGCAGGTCCTCCTCATAGTGGTCCGGACGCAGGCCGGCGATGACGAAATCGACCTGCGCCAGGTCGCCCAGACGATCCAGGCTCGCCTGTTCGGCGTCGACGACCTCCCAGCCGCGCGCCTCCAAGGCCGCACAAGTCTGGCCATCGCAATGGTCGGTCAGGACGCGAACCATGAAACCCTCGCTCTGAGCTTGAGACTTGGCGACGCACCCAAGGGCGGTCGTCCGTTGGAGGCCAAACCACAGCCGTCGTCAGACGGTTCCTGGCGGATAGCGGTGGGCGATAAGGGCGCGACGCCAGAGGTTCGTATCGCGAGCCGCAGCCATCATTTGATAGGCGAGGAGGGTGGTTTTGGCCCTGGCCGCGGCGGCGTGAAACCATCAGCGCCCCGATCGCTTATTGCGCCAAAGGGCAGGCAGGCTGCGCGCAATGACCAGAAATTTTGACCTTGTGGCGCTGATCGGGCTGGGCGCGGCCCTCTGCTCTATGGGGAGCTTCGTGCCCCAGTTGATCAAGATCTGGCGTGAGGGCGATGCTTCAGCAGTCTCGCTTCGAATGTTCGCCCTCACGGTCGCCGGCTTCACGCTCTGGGCGATCTACGGGCTCTTGCGCGGAGGCTGGCCGCTGGTGCTCAGCAACCTCGTCTGCCTGGGCCTGTCGGCGGCGATCCTGATCTCCAAAACGATCCTGGAGCGGCGATCTGCGTGAGCTCGTCATCGCCGCGGAAATAAAGGACCCTGCCGCATCACGCGGCCCCGGCCTCTGGAACGCGAGCATTCGGGCCCAGGCGGCTCACCACCGCGTGGAGCGCGGCAAACTGCACCGGCTTGGCCATATAGCCGTCCGCCCCCGCCTGCAGGCCCGCCGCGCGGTCAGCTTCTCCGGCGCTGGCGCTGAGCATCACGATAGGCACGGAAAATCCCTCGAACCTTATGGCGCGGACCGCCTCCAGCCCGTCCATGACCGGCATGTTGACGTCCATCAGCACCACATCAAAGCCGCCCTGGCGGACGGCCGCCAGACCTTCGGCGCCATTCTCGGCCACGACGCACTGGTGTCCAAGGCCCTCGAGCCAGGCGGCTAGGATGCGCTGGTTGGCCGGGTGATCCTCGACGACCAAGACCCGGCGCGCGGGGGAGGCTGCATCTGGCGCCTCGGGTTCGGCGAGGATCTCGGGCGCTGCGCGACGCACCAGCGGCAGATCGATGACGAACCGTGAGCCCGCCTGGCTCGGCTCAAGACGAAGATCGCCGCCCAGGAGGCCCGCCACACGGCGGGAGATCGCAAGGCCAAGGCCCGCGCCGCCGTGGCGGCGCGTGCTGGAGCTGTCGACCTGGCTGAAGGCCTGGAATAGACGGGCCTGACCGGCGGCCGTCACGCCCGGACCGGTGTCGGCGACCGTGATCCAAAGGCGCTCGGAACCTTGCGATGGGACCGCCTCGACGGTGACGCTGACGCCGCCTGCCTGGGTGAACTTCACCGCGTTGGAGAGCAGATTATGAAGCATCTGGCCCAGACGGATCGGGTCGCAGAGCAAAGCGTCAGGGAGATCCGGGGCGAACGCCACCTCGAGGCTAAGGCCCTTCTCCTGCGCCCGGGGCCTCCAAAGGGCGGTGATGCGGCGCACGAGCGGCGCAAGCTCGACATCGACGAGCGAGACCTCCAGCTTGCCCGCCTCGATGCGCGCGAAATCCAGTATGTCGTCCAGGAGGCAGGCCAGGGTGCGGCCCTGCTCGTCGATGACCGAGACCAGTTCCTGCGCCTGCGCGTCCAAGGCGCCGTTGCGCAGGAGCTGCGCCGCCCCCAACACCCCGTTCATGGGCGTTCGCAGTTCGTGGCTGATGACGGCCATGAACGCCGACTTGGCGTCGCTGGCGGCGGTCGCTTCGTCGCGGGCGATCTCCAGCGCCGCGATCAAGCGCGCCTGCTCGGCCTGGAAGGCGTCGATCTGCGCCTTGTGGACGCGGCCGAAGAAGGCCTTGGTGAGGATCGCCGAGCCCGCCACGCCCGCGGCCGCCAGCAGCGCCCAACGCCCAGGCTCGCTGCGCGCGGTCGCGAGCACATAGGCCAGCACCACCAGATAGGGCGTCGCGACAATCAGGGCGCGCCTGGGGAGATGCCGAAACTGGGTCGCGACCAGGAGGACCCCCGCGAACAGGAAGGTGATGGTCGCGACCAATGACCAGGGACCACGGGTTCGCCACGCCAACAGCGGGGCCAAAGCCCAGGCCGCTGAGGTCAGGGTGGCGATCACGGTAAGCTCGGCGCCGACGCTGACCCGGGCGCTGCGCGTGAGAGCGCGCTCGATGCGCCCCCTCACCAGCCCCAGGGCGCAGCAGCCGATGAACCAGCCAAAGGCGAGGTAAGGGCCGCAGCACACGCCGAGCAGCAAGGCCCAAGCGCCCAACAGCCAATAGCGAAGACCTTGGGCGATGACGATCGTCGACACGCTCGGGCGGCCGTCGGCTTCAGCCGGGCCGACTACCACGAGATGGTTGGGCGAGTTGGGTTCCTGCGGGGACGGCGAGGATGCGCGCGAGCTCATCGTCCTAGTTCACACACAGGTGCTTAAGAGTCGATTATATCGATGTCGATATTTTCCACTCCGGCCGACCTCTTTTGATGTCTCGGCAAAGTTGGTCTAGAACCTGACATATGGCGCAGAAAGATCCTGGCACCACGGGCCCGATGGGTTCCGAAGGCGCGTTCGACGAATTGCGGGTCGATCAGCAGCTGTGCCTAGCGCTGCAGACATCAGACAGCCTGGTGACCAGGCTCTATCGCGAGATGCTCGCGCCGCTGGGCCTCACTCACCCGCAATATCTCGTGCTGATCTCGCTCTGGCAAGAGAACGGGCGGGCGACGATGGGCGACCTTCGGCGGATCCTCTGCATGGACACCGGGGCCGTCACCCCGCTCGTCAAGCGCATGGAGAGTAAGGGTCTTCTTGTCCGCTCGCGCGACGATGTGGACGAACGCAGGGTTTGGGTCGACCTGACGCCGCAGGGCTGGGCCCTGCGCGAGAAGGCTCTGGAGGCGCGGCGCTCCGTCGTGCGCCAGCTGCCGTTGACCGAGTCCCAAATCGCCGCCTTGCGCAGCGAGCTGCAGGCCATGAACGAGGCGCTGCTAGCGGCTCTTTGAGATTAAGGACCCGGACGGTCAACGACGTGCTGGCGCGGGTATCGGGGTTCAGCCGCCGACGGCTCTAAACTCGGCGGCGTCTGTCGCGTCCAGCCGACATGAACACTGCCCTGAATTGCTCCGCGCTCATCGGCGCCATCCATCGCCGGCTCGATGACGCCGGTGGTCACAAACGCCTCGGCCCGCCTAGCCGATCGCTCGGCGCCCGGCGTGCTCGGGGCCGTGGCTGCGCCGATGGGGTGGACGGGCAGGGGGCGTCGCCGCGGGCCATTGTGCAAGCAGCGGTCCTCAAGCCTCTCGGCATTCCTGAGGCGCGCTGCCGTCGGGCGGGGTTTTCGCCTGCCTTCGGGCCCCCGCCGCGAGGCGTCAATCGGTCAGGCTGATCAAGAGCTCGTTCATGCCTTTGCTGAGGGCATCGCTCCAGGCCGGGTGGCCAGGGCCTGCGATCATGGCGATGTCGTCTGCGCGTTCCATGTGCAGGATCGTCCGCTCGCCGTCGGGAGCGCGGCGGCTGAAGGCGAAATGGCCCCCGCCGCGCAGGAAGGCGCCGTCGCGGTGATGGAGGCTCAGGAAGCGCCGTCCATCGATAATGACGCCGTTACCCTGGCTGTCCGTACGACGGTCGGCGACAAGGCGCGCAGCGCCCCAGATCATCGTCATGCTCACCCCTCCCCAGTATCTCGGCGTTAACCCTGATTGAGTGGCGAGGCGACGATTCCCGCCAGGGGGCGGATCGGGGCGTGCGGTGTTTTTCGGTGGATGAACTGCTCGGGCGCTATCCAGGCGCTTGGCTTCGCAAGGCGTGCGGCGGGGACCCGCCGCACGTTGAACCATCAGAAGCGGGCGATGAGGCCGGCGCCGTAATAGTCCTTGCCTGCAAAGCCGCGGATCGCGAGCGTCTCGCTGGTGTAGACGCCAAGCGCGCCATAGGGCGTGGTCTCGTCGCTGACCCGCACCCCGACGCCCAGTTCAAGGCTCTTGCCCATACGATAAGCCGCTTCGAGCTTTCCATAGGCCTTGGCCGCGACGTTGTTGCAGTTCTCCTTGTCGGCGAATTGGCCGTTGCTGGTGTCGCGGCAGATCGTGCGGCCGTTGCTCAAGGTCTGGCTGGCGTACTGGTCGTTGTCGCCCTGATAGATCAAGGCCCCGACGATCGGGGTGAGCCGGAACTTGCCTTTGGACAGTGTGTAGCCGAGGCCAAGCTCTGCTCCGGAGAGGTCGCCGGCCTTGGCGCCATTAAGTTCCACCGTCCAGTTCTGGGCCTGGACCGGACCGGCCAGCGGCAGCGGCGAGCAGGCTCGCAACGCAAATCACTCTCTTCAAAATTTCCCCCTTCACATCGCTCGACTTTCGAGAGAGGGACGCGCGATCTAATTTATGGTAGAGCTTGCGGCAAGCGCTATCGATATCCGGCAGTACGAAGAGGATCGGGCATGGCGCGAGCGCTACAGATCGCGATGGCGACGGCGGTGCTGACCTGGGCGAGCGTCGGGGAAGCGCTGGCCCACGGCGGCGAGCTTAACGCCGAGGGCTGCCACACCAACCGCAAGACCGGCGACTACCACTGCCATCGCGGCGGCGGCTCCAGAGGCGGGGGCGGCGCGCGACAGCGGGTTCAGAGCTTGTCTTCGAGCGCGACCTATTATCCGAACTGCGCCGCTGCGCGGGCGGCGGGCGCGGCACCGCTACGTGTGGGCGAGCCGGGATACCGGCCAGGCCTCGATCGCGACGGGGATGGGGTGGCCTGCGAGCGGTAGTCGAATGCGGCCAGTGTGGTGGCTTCCTCGATCGCCTCTCGGATGAAAATATACCTGATGACAGCTTTCACCACGCCTAGGGTGTCATCCAGGGGCGTCTAGATGGTGGGAGGCGTCTACGTTCCGGCGTGAAAGCGCGGGGGCGTAGGCCCAATCAAAGCGCGTGCCCGCCCGTAGGCAACCATTAGGCCGTGTGCCGAAGAGCCGACGCGACGCTAGCGCTCCGGTATGGACCAAGGACTGTTAGCGCACGATATAATCAAAAGGTTCGAAGGTCTTTTAGGTCTGTCAGATGTCGTAGGTGTTGACGGTTGGAATCGTTCTCATGATAATGCAGATGAAGAAAATGCGATCGTCGTAGTCTGGCGTAGTTTAGAGTGAAATAGAGAATACGTAGTGCTCGCTATTGTGCATCGCGGCGCGCCACTTCGGTTTGAAACTGCGAACTTCGATGATCGCTGTAGTTTCGCCCGATGAGGCGACCAGCGTTCGCAGCAAATCGGTTCGATTTCCCATTATCTGGATCTCTTTCGTCGAAAGCACCTCGACGCGCTGAGCTACGGCGCGGACGTGTTCGCGGCGATATGAGCCGTCTTCGGCGCGAAGGCGCTGCTTGGCCGCCTGTGCGAAGGTTTTTCGGGCCGCTGGAGGCGCGTCGGAGCCGCAGCGCTGTGTAAGGGCGTCTGCCTTTCTGTTCTGGGCTTGCGGTGTTCGCCGACGCGCCAGCGGCCCGAGGTAAACGGGTGGCTCGACTCCATTTGATATGGAAAAATGTATCGCTATGGGGCATTGATATTAAATACGACATCGTGCTGCTGATGGTAGTAGGCGGAACGATACAGTTTCCTATATGATGGCTGGGATCTGATGCATAAAGGTATATCAAAGTGGAAAGCCGGACACGCGCCCTGACAGACGCCCTGCGCGATGCTCGGGGCCGTAAGGGCTGGTCCCAGCGCGATGTCAGCGATCGAATGAAGCTGACCCAGGCTCAGCTTTCCCGAATCGAAAGCGGGGCCTCCGACGTGCGCCTGGCCACGTTCGTTGAGCTTGCTCGTATTCTCGACCTGGAGCCGGTCCTGGTTCCGCGTTCGGCGCTTTCAGGCGTCAACGCCGTGCTCCGGGAGCTTGAGGCGGGCCAGGATGCCCGCACGGTCCGTGGCGCGGCCAACGATCTTATGCGGATCGCTCGTGACCTGCGGGTCCGTTATCCCAACGACCCGCTGCTTGACCGGCTCGAAACGCTCGCTCGCGATCTTCATCCCCTTGAGCCGCTGTTCCAGTCGTCTCCCGCCCAGGCCGAACTGACAGACATCGTCGAGGACCTGCGTGAGCGGGCTCGTGAGCCAGGGAGTGATCTTGGTGGTTTTCGCCGGGGCGTCGACCGGCTGGCGTCGCTGCGCAACAAGCTGGTTCATGGTCAGCAAACCGGAGAGCGGCCAGCCTATACGCTGGACGATGAGGACTGAGCCATGGTCGATATCCTTCAAGTCTGGATCGGCGACCGCAGGGTCGGCGCCATCACGGCCCTGGGCGGTGACCGCTCTATTTTCACGTTCGATGATGACTATACCGACGACGCTCAGCGGCCGACGCTGAGCCTGTCGTTCAAGAGCGCGACGGGCGGGCTCATTCGTGACCACAGGAGCACCCAGACGCGGCTCCTGCCGTACTTCTCCAATCTCCTCCCTGAAGGGCGCATGCGCGACTATCTGGCTGAGCGCGCCGGGGTGAAGTCCAGTCGCGAGTTCTTTCTGCTCTGGGCGCTCGGCGCTGACCTGCCTGGGGCGACGCGGATCATGTCAGGGGACGGAGAAGGTCCGCCAGTCGGCGCCGGCGGGCCAGGCGACGCCGCGCCCGCCGCGCGCAACGATCGGGCGCTGCGCTTCTCGCTCGCCGGCGTCCAACTGAAGTTTTCCGCCCTGTCCGGCCCGAAGAAGGGTCTGACCATCCCGGTGCACGGCAACGGCGGCGACTGGATCGTCAAGCTGCCATCGGCTCAGTATGCCGGGGTCTCAGAAAACGAGTACGCGATGATGTCGCTGGCGTGTGCGATCGGCATCGAGACGCCTGAGATCAAGCTGCTCAATCTCGATGACATCGATGGTCTGCCAGCGGATGTCGGCCGGCTGGAGGGCGGTGTGTTCGCCACCCGGCGCTTCGATCGTCTCGAGACAGGCGAGCGTGTGCAGACGGAGGATTTCGCCCAGGTCTTCGGCGTCTATCCGGAGGACAAGTACGAACGCGCCTCCTACCGCAGCATCGCTGGGGTGATCTGGCGCGAGACCGGCGAGCGGGGGCTGACGGAGTTCATCCGACGGCTGGTGTTCAGCGCCCTGATTGGCAACGCCGACATGCATCTGAAGAACTGGTCCCTGCTCTATCGGGACGGGATCAATGCGACCCTGGCGCCGGCCTATGATTTCGTCGCGACCCAGGCCTACATCCCCGATGACAAGGCTGCCCTGAAGGTGTCACGCAGCAAGCGCTGGTCGGACTTGGGCCAGGAAGAGCTGATCGTCATGTCTCGCAAGGCGGGGCTGCCTGAGGAGCTGGTCCTCAGCACCGCCGCCGAAACGGTCGCGGCCTTCCGGGAGGTTTGGGGACGGGAGCAGGGCAATCTTCCGATCGATGGAGCCGCGAAAGAGGTTGTCGAGACTCAGCTGAAGATCGTGCCGCTTGCCCGGGCCTGATCTCGCCGGGGCCGCGGCCTGGAGGGTCGGGGCGATGCGGAGGCTGTCGTGGCGTGCTGCCCTCGCTTCGGGCTTGGCGCTGGCCTCCGTTGGTCCGGCCATGGCCTCCGCGTCGCTGAGCAATGCCCGGGCTTCGGCGGAGGCGCGGGGGCTCTACCAGTTCCTCTGGAGCCTCTATGGCCGCAGAACGCTCACGGGTCAGCAGGAGGGCGTGGCGCACGTCACGCCGATCGAGCTGGATTACCTCGCGAAGGTGACCGGCTGCGCGCGACAGCTGTAGACAGTCGCGAAGCGACTGCTCGATCGGCACGCCGACACCGCCGCCCATCACCACGTTGCGAACTGCGTACCTAGCGTAATCGGTCACGGGCGCGTCCCTAGAGCAGAGGCGATCCATAGACATTGTTTAGGGTCGCCGCGCAGTCAAAGACGGCCTACGACAACTCCGAGGGGAAGCGGGCGCTTGTGGTTTCAAACCTAGATGGCGGACGCATGCTTGCGATTCAGATCGCCAATGCCCACTCATAGTTCTCTAGGGTGTCCGTATCAGCGCGCCAGAGCTCCCCCTTTCACTCCCATCGGCCGTGTGCGCGAAGCTAAGGCCTTGCCTCAATCTCAGTTTCCCAAATCGGTCTGCGACGGTAGAGCTTAGGCGATGTCGTGCTCATCGAGTGACGAGAGTGGCGTGATGGCGATGTTCAGATGATAGCGCGTGGCCTTGTTCGCACCGGTGCGAGTCAGCGCGCCGGTGTCGACCAGCGCGGCAAGGTCGCGGGTGACCATCTAGTTGGCGTTCTGCGCCAGGCTATTGAGCTGATCCAGCACTGCGGCCCGATCGACGACACCCGAGGCTGGCCCAAGGAGGTCGGGCAGGGCGGCCATGCTCTCCAGGATGGTCTGGTCGAGCGGGTGGTTAGGTTCGCCGTTTGGATTGACCCGCCGCACGCCGGTGCGACCGGCCTGCCCCCCTATCGCGCCCCTGGCCGCGGCTCGGCGGCCTCTTCCTAGTTCAAATGCGCGAATGGACGGCGAGTGCAAACGCGCTTGCAGCGAGCACCAGCAAGATGGCGAGGCCGGTCCAACCAGCCGGGGTCAGTATGCGAGCGGTCGGGCGTAGGCGCGGGGGCATGATCGAAGGCTAGATCACGATGGGCGGCTGCGCTAGCCGTCCCCTTGGGTCGCCCACCAATCCGCATAGGGCGTGGTCTTGGCCTGGCGCCCGGTCAGATCCGGTGCGCCGTCAGCCCACCAGACCGCTCCGCGCTCGCCAAGCTCGACTTTTGCGGCCTGCACCTCTGCTCTTGCGGCGGCAAGGGCCGCCTCGTCGCCGGCGGCGCGCGCCCAGCGCACCGCCCGTCGCGCGGTCATCAGTTGTTCGATCAGGGTTTGGCGTCGCGCGGGCGGCAGGTCGGGATTGCTCCGACGCCAGAGCCTGCCGCGCACGACGATGTAACGCCCGTCGGGCGTGACGGGGGGAGAGGTCATGGATTGAGCAGGATCCAGGCTGGCGCGTGATCGCTGGCCTTGTCCTGGCCCCGAACCCAGCGGTCGACGCCCGCGTCCACGAGAACATCGGCCAGTCTGGGCGATAACAGCAGGTGATCGATGCGCAGGCCTTTGTCCTTGGGCCAACGCTCACGAAGATAGGACCAGTAGGTATAGGGCGGGGCCATGGGGTGTGCTTCCCTCAAGGCGTCGGTCCAGCCCTGGTCGAGCAGTCGGCTGAAGGCCTCACGGGTCTCGGGACGCAGCAGGGCGTCGCCGCCATAGGAATTCTTGGGGTAGATGTCGGCTTTGGTGGGCACGACGTTGTAGTCGCCTGCCAGGACGACGGGCGCTCCGCTATCGAGCAGAGCGCGTGCGTGGGAAAGCAGACTGTCGAACCACGCCAGCTTGTAGGTGAAATTGGGGCCCGGCGCGGGATTGCCGTTGGGAAGATAGAGGCAGCCGACGAGGACGCCGTTTACCGCCGCCACGATGTAGCGGGCCTGCCCTGGATCGGGATCACTGGGGAGGGCGGTTCTAGTGAGGACCGGGGTCATGCCCCGCGCGAGGATCGCCACGCCGTTCCAGGTGCGCTGGCCTTTCCACACCGCGCCGTAGCCAATCTGCTCCAGAGGCTCGGCCGGAAATCGGCTCTGTTCAGCCTTCAGTTCCTGCAGGCAGACCACATCGGGCTCGGCCTCGGCCAGCCAGTCCAGCAGATTGTCCAGTCGGCTGCCGACGTTGTTGATGTTGTAGGTGGCGATCCGCAAAGGCCGGCTCAGCCGGCGGCGTCGCGCATGGTGCGAACATGCTGGGCTACAGCGTCGCTGCTAGGCCCGATCTCGATCACGGCGCTGATCACGTCCGCCTCCGCCACGCCCAGACGATGCGCCCAGCGGGCCAGCTCCATTGGGTCGTCGATGTCGATGCGTGGGTGCGCCGGGGACGCGGGGTGACGAGCGTGTTCGGACATGGGAAGGCTCCTGGCTCTCCAATCCCTCGTGCGAGAGGACGTTCCGGGCGCTGGGCGCTTGTAACAATTCGTTCCCATGCTCGCGCCCGCATGTCGCCATGATGCAGCCTAACCTTGCCTCCATCGCCGGCTACGAGCCTCCGGGCGCTGGCGGCTTAGAGAGTGGTCATCGCCCCGTGCTCCCGCCTGATGCGTGGAGCTGTCGATTTTGCCAGCCACGCGGAGGCGCTGGATTACGCCCGCCTCGCCTTGCTCGACCATGTCTCGGCGGTCGACGTGGAAGTGTGGGATCAGGACCGGCGGGTCGGCGCCCTGGGCCTGCGCTCGATCTTGGCAAGGCCGCTTGCTAGGTTTGATCCTTGCGAAACGTGCGAAAGGTCACCGAATATCGCAGAGCCGCCACTGGCGGGATCGAGTGCTCCCAGACCTCGCGCGCGGGACCGGTCAGCACATAGGCCGAGCGCGGCGCGGGCCGCAGAGTGGCGCGCTCGAAGCCGTCGCCGAGTGCGCGCCGAAAGCGCAAAGGACAGCTGGAGCCCAGCGAAACCCCCGCGATAATCTCGAACTGCGGCCGGTCGCGATGCCAGCCGATACCGGCGCCGGGGGCGTACTCGATGACCAGGGCCTGGCGGAAGTCGTCCGGATTGCGTCCTGCCAGAGCCGCCACCTTGCCGCGCAAGGGCAGCAGGAAGCCAGGGATCGGCGCGGCCGGCTCTAGGACGCCGCGTTCGAAGTCGTAGGACCAGCCGAAGGAGACGACGCGTCGATTGCCCTGATAGCCGTGGAACTGGAACGGGGCCAAGGGCAGGGCGGCTATTGCCTCGATCAGCGCCGCCTCCTCGGCGGGGGCGATCAGATCGGGCCTATAGGCGAGACCCTTCGGCAGGCCCGTCGCCGGCGCTGGTCGCAGCGTATCGGGCAGGTCGAAGAGGGCGGGTTGGCTTGGCATGTTGCTCCTTGTGAGGCCCATGACAGATCGCCGGGTTAGCTGAGCGGTCCTGCCGACTGGAGAGCGCGCCGAAGAGGTCTCGAGTTTGCAGGCGCCCAGGCGCGCGC
The DNA here is from genome assembly GCF_029543245.1 of Caulobacter endophyticus. GTDB lineage: Bacteria > Pseudomonadota > Alphaproteobacteria > Caulobacterales > Caulobacteraceae > Caulobacter > Caulobacter endophyticus_A. Next base: position 29,075 of record NZ_JARQWV010000004.1, on the reverse strand, counting down.
GAACGGCGACCTTGCGGCGGAGCGCGTCGAGCGCGGCAGGCGGGCTGGTGGGCGGGACATGGAGACGAGAACAGATTTATTCCCTTTTTGTTCTCATTGTCGACGTTGGGTCAATCGCTCCGGGGTGCGGCCCAGGCGAGTGGAGCGTCCGCGTTCAATCTCATAAGGGGTATGGCGGATAGCAAAATTCTCCGCACGCCAGAGCCATAACCGCGATTGGCCTCACCGGACCGCCGAGGCGCCCGCTGGTTCTGCCTGGGCTGTTCACATCCGAACTTCGATGGGAGCGGGGCTGGCGTGGCCCGAACGCCGCCGTCAAGTCTGTCGGCTTCTCGACGCGAGTCTGGATCCTGCGTCGCTCGCGCTTCTAGGGGCATTGAGGCGGCGAGATCATTTCCCCGATCTTCGCCGCCAGGGCGTCGAGCGCGAAGGGCTTGCTGATCATCTGCATGTTGGAGCCCAGGAAGCCGGCGCGGATCGCGGCGTTTTCGGCGTAGCCGGTGATGAACAGGATCGCCAGGTCGGGCCGGGCGTCGCGCGCCACCTCCGCCAGTTGGCGCCCGTTCATGCCGGGCAGCCCGACGTCGGAAACCATCAGGTCGATCGGCGTTTTGGATTTCAGCACCGAGATCGCCGCCTGAGGTTCGGCCACCTCGATGGCGCGATAGCCCAGTTCCTCGAGAACCTCGCGGACCAGCAGGCGTACGGCGGCCTCGTCCTCGACCAGCAGCACGGTGCGTCCCGCGCCGTCGGCCGGCGCCGGCGGTCTTGATTGAGGAACCGCCGCGGCCTCGTCGCCGGCGAGGGGCAGGAAGACCTTCACCGACGCGCCAAAGCCAGGCTGGCTGTGGATGCGCACGTGGCCGCCGCTCTGCTTGGCGAAGCCGTAGACCATCGAAAGGCCCAGGCCCGTGCCCTGCCCGATGGGCTTGGTGGTGAAGAACGGGTCGAAAACCTTCTCCAGAACGTCCGGCGCCATGCCGACGCCGGTGTCGGACACGGCGATGACCACGTATCGGCCCGTCCTCGTGTCGGGCCGCGTCTCTACATACCGGCTGTCGATGTCGACGGTGGAAGTCTCGATGGTCAGGCGTCCGCCGTTGGGCATGGCGTCGCGCGCATTGATGGCCAGGTTGAGGATCGCGCTTTCCAGCTGGTTGGCGTCGGCGATGGCCGGCGCGTCGGCCGTCAGCTGGAAGTCGACGGTGATCTGCTCGGACACGGTTCGCTGAATAAGATCCTCCAGCGACAGGACCAGCGCATTGACGTCGAGCGCCCGCGGGTCGAGCGATTGGCGCCGGGAGAACGCCAGCAGGCGATGGGTCAGTCCGGCGGCCCGGTGAGCCGAGGCGAGCGCCGTCTCCATATAGCGGTCGATGTCCTGGTCGCGGCCGGCCGCCCGTCGCCGCTTGATCATGTCGAGCGCCCCGATCACGCCCGTCAGCATGTTGTTGAAGTCGTGGGCGATGCCGCCGGTGAGCTGGCCGACCGCCTCCATCTTCTGGCTTTGGCGCAGCGCCGCCTCGACGCTGGCCCTCTGCTCCATCTCCGTCTCCAGGGCCGCGGTGCGTTCGCGCACCCGATGCTCCAGCGCCTGGGCCGTCAGGCGCAGCATCTCCTCGCCCTGGACGTGGTCGGTGACGTCGGCGACGAAGACGTGGAAGCCGTCGACCTGGCCATCGGCGCCCCAGCGCGGGAGATAGCGTATGTCGGCGTCGCGGCGGCGCCCGTCGGCGTGAGGCCAGGCCAGGATGAGGTGGGCGGGCTCGCCCGCCAGGGCCTGGCGCATGGCCGGCATTCGGCTTTCCAAGCCTTCGGCGCCGACGACCTCGCCGACGTGGCGGCCGACGACGTCCGCTGGATCGCGATAGAACCAGTCGGCATAGGCCTTGTTGGCGAAGCGGTAGACGAGATCCTTGTCGATGAAGCCGATCAGGACGGGCAGGGCGTCGGCGATCAGCCGCACCTCGGCCTCGCTGGCCATCAGCGCCGCCTGGCTGGCGTGCAGCTCGGCCAGGCGATCGCGCAGATCGAACTGCCGCGCCCGGGCCCGAAGCGCGGTGTCGACCGCGCTCAATAGCGAGATAGAGCTCAGGGGGCGTTCCAGGACGATGAGGTTGGTCGTCAGGTCGCCGAGCGCCAGACGCGCCAGTTCCGCGCCGCCCGGCGCGCGGGCGTTGCGGGCGACGAGCAGAATGAAGGGGGTGTCGGACCACTCCGCCTGCCGCTCGAGGGCCTTGCGAAGCACCGACAGGTCGCCGCGCAACGCCTCGTCGGTGACCAGCACGACGCCGGTGTTCTCATTCAGGTGCTCGGCGATCGCCTGCGGCGTGGGGCAAGCCCGCCAATGCAGGTTTCGGCCGTCCAGCAGACGGCCGATGTTCTGCGCGTCGCTGCCGTAGGGGGCCGCGACCAGGACGCAGCTGCCTTCGGGGATGCGCCTATTGGGCAAGGCCGCGGTCTTCCATCAGGGGACCGCCTTTGCCGACATATTCCGGTGTGCCTGTCATGACGCCCTTGAACTGGGTGAGCGGCTCGCCGACGCGGACGCCGCCGCTGTCGATGCGAAGCTCGCGAATGGTGTCCTCATGGGGCCCGCCCCGGTTCTTAAGCACCGAGATCGCCTTGCGGATCCGACCGTCGGCTTCGAAAAATCGAATGAGCACCACGGCGTCGCAGATGTAGGAGACGTTGAGCGAGGTGGTCATGCCACCGACGAGGCCGGTCTGAGGGTTGATCAGCAAGGTCACGACGCCCTGCTGGTTCAGGTAGGACAGCATCTCGTGCATCTGCAGGATCAGCTGCTTTTCCTCGGGCATCGCCGCCAGATAGCCGTTGAGGCTGTCGATCGCGACCATGCGCACGCCGCGCGCCTCGACCTCCTTGCGGATGAGCGCGGCGAACTCGCCGGGCGACATCTGGGCCGGATCCATCTGCTGCACGTTCAACAGCCCCTGGTCGATGAAGGGCTGGAGATCCAGGTTCATCGCCTTGGCGCGGACCATCAAGGTGCCGACCCGTTCGTCGAACTCGAACAGCGTGGCCTTCTCGCCACGTGCGCAGGCCGCAACGATGTACTGCATTGCGATGGTCGACTTGCCCGAGCCCGCCGGACCGGTCAGCAAGGTGCAGGTGCCGCGCAAGGGGCCGCCTGAGAACAGCGCGTCCAGTTCCTCCACGCCGCTGGGCGTCGGTTCGCCGACGAACGGGGTGTGGTGCTCGGCGGCGATCAGGCGGGGGAAGACCTGCAGGCCGCCACGGCGGATCTCCATGTCGTGATAGCCGGCGATGAAGTCGACGCCGCGCAGCTTCTGGACCTGCATCCGCCGTCTTGCGGCGCCAAATTCGAGGGTTAGGCGCTCCAGCGTGATGACGCCATGGCAAAGGCTGTGGAGGTGGCTGTCGCGGCCGCCTTCGTTGGTCGTCAGATCGTCGACCAGCAGCACCGTGCAGGCCCGCGTGGCGAAATACTGCTTGAGCGCCAGGACCTGGCGGCGATAGCGCAGGGAATCCTGCGCCAGCAGGCGCATTTCCGACAGGCTGTCGAACACGACGCGCGTGGGCGATACGCGCTCGACCTCGTCCTGGATGAGCTTGATCGTTCCGCCCAGTTCGACCTCCCAGGCGTGCAGCACCGACTGCTTGCGGTCCTCGCCCAGCACCTCCTCGGCCGACGAGAGTTCGAAGAGGTCGATCTTGTCGAGATCCCAGCCATGCGAGGCGGCCACCCCCTGCAGTTCCTCGGCTGTCTCCGACAGCGTGATGTAGAGGACACGCTCCCCGGCGGCGACGCCGTGACGAAGAAACTGCAGGCCCAGGGTGGTCTTGCCCGACCCGGGCTCCCCCTCGACCAGATAGAGGCGGTTGGCCGGAAGCCCGCCCCTCAAGATGAGGTCCAGGCCCTCGTTGCCCGTGGAAATGCGGGAAGTCCCATCCGACATCGATCCATAACCTCCCGAACACTTCTCGGTCACGCTTGAACGGGTCTGAGCCGATTGCGTTGCCCAGTCTGTCGGCAAGCCGACGTATCGTTGGCGGTCGGCCTTTGACGGCCAGGATCATTTGCGCAGGACGTCGTTGCTGACGCGGGCAACGGCGAGGCGAGCGAGGCGTTGACGCACTTCAAAGTAAGGAGGCGCCCGTGAAAGAGCGGCAAGACGACAATCCCAAGCCCCCTGAAGAGGTGCGCGATCGCATCTGGGAGCTGGCCGAGAAGATCGACATCTGCATGTTCACCACCTGGGACGGCGGCGCGCAGCAAAGCCGGCCGCTTTCGGCCCGGGTGCGGCGAGGTGAGCACGCGATCTATTTTCTGGTCGATGAGAGCGGCGAGAAGAACGCCCAGCTCGAGCGATTTCCGGTGGTGTCGTGCGCCTGGGCCGACAACGGCGCCTACAAATACGTGCTGGTCTCGGGCCAGGGCCGGCTGTCCAACGACCGGGCCAAGATCGCCGAGCTCTGGACTAAGGCCGACGAGGCCTGGTGGGAGGACGCCGATGATCCGACGATCCGGCTGCTGACCCTCACCCCCGAGCGTGGCGAGTTGTGGGACAGTCCTGGCAAGGCGGTGGCGCTGGTGAAGATGGCGGCCGCCGTCGTGACGGGCGCCGCGCCGCAGATGGGCGACAACGCCAAGGTCGATCTCTGATGCCGCTCTGTCGAGCGTCGCTCGCGCGAAGCGGCGACGCTCGATCCAGCAGCCCACAGCGGATGGCCGGCGCCGGTCCTCGCTGGCAGCGGCGCCGGTGTCGATTATCGGACCCGAGCCTTTGGCGGACGGCGAGATTCTAGAGGCGGCGGGGCGGTCAGCCTTGCCTGTCGATCGCCATCTGGATGACGTCGGTGCGGCCGGTGCGAAAGCCCGCCTCGCAGTAGGCGAGGTAGAAGGTCCACAGCCTGCGAAAGCGGCTGTCGAAGGTCTGGGACCCCTGGGCGATGAGCGGATAGGCCTTCTCGAAGCGCTGGGCCCACAGCGCCAGGGTCTTGGCGTAGTCCTGGCCAAACCGCTCGGTCCGGCGCCAGCGCAGGCCCCGGGCGGCGATCAGCGGCGCCAGTCGGTTCTCCGAAGGCAGGGCCCCGCCCGGGAACACGTAGCGCTGGATGAAGTCGGTGCGGGCGTCGTAGTCGTCGAAAAGCGCATCCTGGATGGTGATGGCCTGGAGCGCGGCCCGGCCGCCGGGCTTTAGCAGCGAGCGTACCTTGTCGAAGTAGACGCCCCAGTAGTCGCGCCCCACCGCCTCCAGCATCTCGATCGACGCCAGGCGGTCGAACTGGCCTTCGAGGTCGCGGTAGTCGATCAGGCGGATTTCGACCCGCTCGGCCAGACCGGCCTCGAAGATCCGACGGCGCGCGAAGTCATGCTGTTCGCGCGAGATGGTCACCGCGGTGACCCTAGCGCCGATCCTGGCGGCGGCGAACTGGGCGAACCCGCCCCAGCCGCAGCCGATCTCCACCATGCTGTGCCCGGGCTTGAGGTCCATCAGGGCGGCGAGCTGTTCGTACTTGGCGATCTGGGCCGCCTCCAGCGATTGGCCCGGGTGTTCGAACCTGGCGGAGGAATAGGTCATGGTCTCGTCAAGCCAGGCTTCGTAGAAGGCGTTCCCCAGATCGTAGTGGGCGTGGACGTTGCGGCGCGATCCGGCCCGGGTGTTGGCCCGCAGCCGGTGAAACGCCCAGTTGGCGACGCGCATCGGCAGTCCGCCGTCGAACAATCGCCGGATGTGGTCGTAGTTGTTGGCCAGGGTCGTCAGCAGGGCCGCCAGGTCGGGGCTTTCCCATTCCCCGGCCATGAAGCCCTCGGCGAAACCTATGTCGCCATTGGCCAGGACCCGCGCTGCGAAGCGGGCGTCGCGCACGACGATCGTCGCAGCCCGCCCTGGAACCGCGCCGGCCAGGTGACGGCGCTCGCCGCCGGGCGTGACGATCGTCAGCTCTCCCCAAGTCCAACCGGCCGAGAGCAGCCGCACCACGAAATCAAAAAGGGTCGAGCCGCGCGGGCGGCCGGCGATGGGGAAATCCGGGGACGTGTCGCTCATCTGAGGCGGTCTCGTTGCAAGGGGCGCCCCGCAGGGGCGTGCATGTCACGAGGCCTTACGGCCGAGCTCAGCAATCGGATGGGCGCGCGGGGTATTTTTTGCTTCCGGTGATCCAGCCGCGAGGCTCTGCCGTATCATCGCCATGCATGCGACTCGGGCCCTATCCGCACACCCTGCAAGCCGTCACGCCGTGAGCCCGTCACGCGCGCTCGACGAGCTCGTCGTAAGGGTCGGCGAAAGCCGCGACCGGCAAGCCTTCGCAGGCCTGTTCGACCACTATGCGCCGCGGATCAAGGCGCTCCTGATGCGCGGCGGCGCCAGCGCCTCGGCCGCCGAGGAACTGGCCCAGGAAACCCTCCTCACCGTCTGGCGCAAGGCGCACCTCTTCGATCCGGCGCGCGCTTCGGCGGCGGCCTGGATTTTCACCATCGCCCGCAACCTGCGGATCGACCATTTCCGGCGTGGCTCGGTGACGCTTCACGAGCTGGATTTTCATCTCGAGGCCGAAGAGCCCGCCCAGCCTGACGCCATCCTCAGCGGGGCGCAGGACGCCCAGCGGGTGAGGGCGGCCATGCTCAGCCTCAACGCTGACCAGGCCGCGGCCATCGAAATGGCCTTTTTTCAGGAACAGACCCATGCGGAAATATCCAGGACGCTGGGCGTACCGCTCGGGACGGTCAAGGCGCGTATCCGGTTTGGCATGATGAAGCTGCGGGCCTGCATCGAAAGGGACAGGGGGGACGCATCATGAGCCTTCGCCGACAGCCCAGCGAAGAACGGCTGCTGGCCTTCGCCGCGGGGACCTTGAGCTTTCCCGAAGCCGTCGTCGTGGCCGCACACCTCAGCCTGCGGCCGGCCACGCGCCCCTGGGCCGAGCTCGGCGCGGCCGTGGGCGGCGTGCTGCTCGACGACCAGGCGCCCGAAACGCTGAGCCCGCAGGCCCGGCAGGAGATCATGGCGCGGCTCGACGCCGTCGAGCTGGAGGTCGAACCCAGGCCGGCCTCGGCCGATCCTGTCCTGCCTGCGCCGCTCGACCAGTTCGCGCTCGGACCCTGGCGCTGGCTGGGGCCGGGCGTGCACGTTCGCGACGTGCTCGGAACCCGGCAAGGCGATTGCCGCGTCATCCTGCTGAGGATCGCCTCGGGGCAATCGGCGCCCCGCCACACTCACGGGGGCGTCGAGCTGACCTGCGTGATCGACGGCGCCTACGCCACCGAGGACGGGGTGTTCTCGCGGGGGGATTTCGAAGAGGCCGATCCCAGCGTGACGCACCAGCCCAAGGTGGTCTCCAAGGAGCCGTGCCTTTGCGTCGCCGCTCTCGACGGTCAGATCCTGCTGCCCGGCCGACTGGGCAAGCTCCTGGCGCCTTTCGTTCGTCTTTAGGCGTCGGGTGACGCCGGCCTCGGCTGTCGATCGAGGCCGGCCGTCGTCATTTGGGCGGGGGCTTCTCTTGGTCTTCCTGAGGATCGCGCGCCTGAGGTTTGCTCCCGCTCAGCGCCGGCTGATAGAGCCCCGTGGCCATGCGCACGATCAGCCCCTCAGGACGCAGTCGCGGGCCAAAGCGCGCGCACGGGTCGGGTGTCGCCACGGGACGGGGCTTGCGCTCGCGCGGCGCCAGGGCGCTCGCCACGGCGTCGCCGAACGGTTCGGCCAACTGATGGGCGTCCCCGATCGGCGACAGCGAAGGCTTGTCGGCGCCCAGCACCATGGCCTGGCGGCTCCACACCAGGGCGGCCGCCTGGGCGCCGCTGGGCGTCAGGAGTTCGGCTTCGGCCCAAAGCCCGCCCACGCCGCCAGGGACCCGCACCGACACGGGACCCGGAATGAAGAAGTTGGCCGCGGCCGATGCGGCTGATCCGGCCTGGTTGGTGCGGTCTATGCGGGTCACCCCGACCCTGACGGTACCGGCCTCGGGGGATGGCGCGTCGATCAGGGTGAAGCGCTTGCTGAGTTCGTAACAGACCTGGCGGTCGACCTCGGTCAGTACGGCCTGGCGATCGTCTTCGTCGACCGACCAGGTCTGGCCGGCGTGGCTCGTGGCCGGCGCGATCCACAGCCGCTCTATGGTTCCAGCCATCGCCTCGTCGCGGCGCTCGTACACCATGGCGCGAAGGCTTCCGGGCCGCTTGCCCAGGCCCTCGTAGCTGGCGAGGAAACCGGACTGCGAGACGCCGCCGCCGGCGCACGCCGCGCAGGCGGCGGCCAGGCCTGTCACGGCGGCCATGCGGATGACCTTGTCGAACATGTCGCCTCCTCTGTCGCGCTGGATACGGCGGCGGGCGGATGCTGGATCACCGCCATCAGCGCCGGCCGCGCGGCCATGGTGATTGACGGGGGCGGATCAGCGAATGTCGGCCGGCGCGTGGCCGTCGCTTTCAGCGCGGCGAGCGGACGGATTGAACCAAGGTCTGCGCACAGGGGCGAAGCCATGCCCTGCCCATCGGCGAGCGTGGCGCCCAGCCGCATCCCGACAAACTCGGGTTGGATTTCCCGTGCTGACACACGAAACCACAGGGCGGCTTGCGCCGTTGAGCAACCTGTGGGCGCGCGCCAGTGCGCCCCAAGCGTCATCAGGAGGGGAGGCGGTGTTGGGGCGTGTTCTGATTGTCGATGACGACGAGCTCTCGCGTCAGGTCTACGGCCATGCCCTGAGTGAGGCGGGTCATGAGGTCGAGGAAGCCGAGCATGGCGGCAAGGCCATCGAAAAGCTCGAAATCCGAAGCTTCGATTTGGTCCTTATCGATCTGCTGATGCCCGTTCGCGAAGGGGTCGAGACGATCATCGAGGCCCGGCAGCGGTGGCCGACCACGCGGATAATCGCCATGAGCGCCGGAGCAAGGCGGCTCAGCCCTGGCGGCGTTCTAGACATGGCGCTGGGTCTCGGCGCGGACGAGGCCCTGATCAAGCCTGTTCCGAGCGAGCTGCTGACGGCGAGCGTCGAAAGGCTTCTTGGGAAGGACGCTCGGTCCTAGGCGCGCACCGCGGTCTGACGCGCCGCCGCTGGCGGTCATCGCCTCCACAACCGGCAGAGCCGAGGCGGCGAAAGAAGCCTCAATCCCGGCGATGGTCAGCGGCGCCTTGCGTCGCGATTTTGCGACATGGAGCAGAAGCGCCTTGATCGTGGGCGAGGCCGTCAGCGTGCTTCCCTTGGAGAATAATGTTCTTTCTCAAGTGGCGGAACTTCACTATCGCTGCGTCTTTCCAAGGGCGGCCTGCCCCAGGAGCTTTGCACCTTGTCCGAAGACCAAGCCCCACACCCCGTCGACCTGCACGTGGGGGCCAAGATCCGCATGCGCCGCAAATTGATCGGCATGAGCCAGGGTGAACTGGGCGAGCGTCTGGGGCTCACCTTTCAACAGCTGCAGAAATACGAGCGCGGAGCCAATCGCGTCAGCGCCTCCAAGCTGCGGGGAATCGCGGTTGCGCTCGGCGTCCGCCCAGACTGGTTCTTCGAAGGGCTTGACGAGCCGCGGCCTGAAAACGCAAGGCAGGACGGCATCGCGCAGACGGTCGACAGGTTCATGGCGACGCGCGAAGGTCTTGAGCTCGCCAGAGCGTTCCCGCGATTGTCAGCCCGGCAAAGGCGCAGCGTTATCACTCTGGCGCGAGCGCTCAGTGAGGACCAAGTCGATTGATGGACAGCGAGCGGCCACCAGAGGGCGTGCGCCCATTTTGGCGTCGAGCTGATATTCCACGTCTCTTCTGGAGATCAACCTCGCATCAACGACGTATTTGAAGTCTTCGGTTCCCGCAGCTTGCCGTCGTCTGCGGCCTGTTGACGGCGCATCCGATAGGGTGTGCCGGCGCTGTGGGGGTGGGGGCCATGGCCAGGGTTCGCACATCCCGGTCTTCGAATAATCCCGGCGCCGCGAAGAGGCCTGGCTTCTGTGCGACTCGCCGGAAATCTGCTTTCGGGCCGGCGATCAACGTCTGCCCGTGGCGCTAGTCACTCTTTGAGCCCGGTAAGTGAGAGCGTTCGAGGCTCAGCGCGATGCCAGCGTTGCGATCCTGCTGAGCGTCGCCGTTGACCACGAAGCTGATCTCCTGGCTGTTCAGGCTCTGCAATGGCCGCCGGCGATGCAATCGCGCATGTCAGCTGCAGCCTGGGTCAGTTTGGCCCGAAACGCATGATGACCCCGTGCAACCATCTTGGACAGTTGCAGCCAATATGGATGCGGAATCCGACGTGGCGTTGCGATTGCAGCCAATTCGGAAAGCTCAGACCCTCGGCGCTCCAGATTGGCCAGCATATTATTTCCGATAATCTTTGTTGTGCGTATTTTGCATGTAATCGCTTGGGCTTCGTCGACGAAGTCGACGGGCGCTTGTGCGGGTGTGGGCGGCGATCTGCGCAATGGCCTCGACGCTCTCGACCAGGGCGTTCGTGAAGCGCTCGACGCCGGCCGCCAAGCGAATGGCGACACTTCAGTTGTATTTCCTGAATTTAATTCTCAGGCGGGCTTTCTGCACTAGTCGTTGTGACAGAAGATTGTAGCTTTGGATCAAGTCCAGCAGTCACGTAAAACTGCTGCTGCTATCCCTGCTTTATCTTGTGGCAGGAAGCGCGCATAGTGCCGCTCAACCATTTCTGCTGTATCCTGAATGGCATAGCCCGCCATTTCGAAAGAGCCGGTTGTTTTAATCACATGTGTTGCGAGTATATGCCTAACTGCGTGTGGTCCATGAGGTAAAAGCCCGCGTATTGCTCCGCGTTTCGTGTATGGATTATAGATGCCATATCGCTGGATTATTTGGCGCCACGCTTCATAGAATCCGGTTTCGCTATATCCGGAGCTATTCACGCGTTTAGACCGCATATTTTTCGTGAAGAGGAAATTTTCATCTGTGCGTCCAGCCAGAAGAGCGGGGCGTCCGTAGGTCACATACTCCTCTAGAAGCGGGTAAAGTTCGCCGGAGTCGGACAAATCGAGTCGATAGTGCCTCCCCTTGAAGTATCCGGAAGAGCTATTTTTGAAGGCATGATGTGGGACGAACACTCGCCATAGTTTGCTCTCTTTGCAAAAGCTTATTTGCCCGCATCTCAACTCGATGAGTTGTTCGAGTGGAATCTCGCTGTTGCCTTGTTCAAAAATCCGCAATTCGCGCAAATTCTTTTGACGAAACCCTGTGCGTAATCCTATCGAAATCATCAAGAATGATCGTATGGCCTCATACCTGGGCGCTCCGCTCGGGGGCAATCTGCCGAAAACTTCTTTCGCTATATTGTTGTAAGCCTCAGCGGGACGGTCGGCATCTAAAACTGTATCAATCGCGGCAAAGCCATCCCTATGCACCTTAGCGATACGCTGTACATCGCGAGACCATAGTTTCGTGTAGTGGTGAGTTTCGTCGCAAAGCTCGTCCCATCTACTCCTCGACCTGAGCAAGTCATCATGCGAAATGAGGCCGGGTGCGATCCGGAGACTAGTGGCCAGTCGCCGCATCTCGCTGGCCGCATGCCGGAAGTTCCAAATGTCATTACGCCTGAAGACGTCAATCGCGCACAGGCTGACTGGGACGCATACTGCGATGAAGCCTGCGCAAAGTTTTCTGCCTGGGCGAAAGACGTCAAGCGGGTCGCCAAGGTCCATCGAGATCCGTTTGAAGCGATCCTCCCTATCCTGGAGGCCGACAACCCTGCTCAGGTCTACGCGCGCATCCCCGCCGAAATACTCCGTGCTTTACCCGATCGCCGCCGATACCCGATTGCGGCGGCAGAGGCGACACGTTCGTACCTGATGCTCATGCTTGGGCTGCACACTGGTTTGAGGCAGAGAAATCTTCGAGAGCTACGGGCAAGCAATCGAGGTGACAGGCCAACTCCAATGAATCAGCTTGAGGCATTGCGGTGCGGTGAATTGAATTGGGATGGAGACAAAAACGGCTGGACGATCCGGATTCCTGCCGTGGCATTCAAGAATGCGCGATCATCCTATTTTGCGGATCAGCCGTACATTCTGCGGTTGCCCGACGTTGGCGGCCTCTACGCGCAAATAGAAGTCTACCTATCCCGGCACCGGGCGTTACTTCTTTCGATCGCCAGTGATCCAGGCACGTTTTTTGTGAAAACGGTCAAAAGGTCAACAACCAAGGATGCGAGCTATGATAGTGCAACGTTCTACATGGCGTGGAGAGAAGCAATTCAGCGATACGGCGTTTTCAATCCCTACACAGGTAGAGGGGCGGTAGCGGGGATATTGCCTCACGGGCCGCACAATGTGCGCGACGTACTGGCCACGCATATCCTGAAGCGCACTGGATCGTTCGAGCAAGCCGGCTATGCCATCCAAGACACTGCCGCAACTGTAGCTCGACATTATGGGCGGTTCCTGCCCGGAGACAAAGCAGCCTTCGTTTCCAGGCTGTTGGAGCCAGCCTGGAGCACGCCGTGACAATCGCTAGTTTGTGTGGATGAGATGAAGTTGGCCATTGCGGGGGCGGCGCCCCTCTGATAGCCAGACCCCCTCTTCGCCGACGCAAGCGTGTCGACCCGGTGGCCCGGTGGCGGAGTGGTTACGCGCCGGACTGCAAATCCGTTTACCCCGGTTCGATTCCGGGCCGGGCCTCCAACCTCTGCTTCATCTTCCTGATGGATGATGATCCTTTCGCGAGGTCATCTTGAAGGCTTGGGCGATCAAACTTACTACAGCGCGCGACCGGCCGAGCTCGCGCTGCATCATATGGCTGGGCGGAGCAAGAAACTGCTACCGACGCGCTTGGCTGGTCGAAAGCGTGGTTTCGATCCTAAGATCATGGAACAACTCGCCATTCTTGCCCTGGGAACTGGGCAACTCCACCGCTACCGACACAGCTCCAAGTAAGCGGGCGCCATCACCCACCACTAATGGTCGTGAGCCGAAGTTGGTCCCGCCGCCGTCCGGACGGTCAGCTTGGTGTGGCTAGCCAGTGTCTATCTCGGTCACGCCTGTTAACGCGTCTGCCAGACTGACTACATCCGCGCTCATAGGTGCCCCTCCTACCGCTTTTGGGCCGCTTTGACGCTAGGTTGGACAGGCAACGCTCGGCCCGCAGCGATCATAGCGCCAGATCACCGAGGCCGCGACCACGCCGCCAGCGCTCGCAGCAATCGGCCGTCGAGCTGCTGGAGCGCTCTCGATGACGCACAGGCCGATCAGTACAGAGCAAAAGCCAAGCAGGCCGAATGTTCGGCGCCGCCGCGACAAGGAGGACGCCCGCCTGAGAACAGCAGGGTGCTCGTCCAATCCGACCAGTTGGCCCGGAGCCGCCGCGCCATAGAGGCGCTCCAACCTGGCGCACAGGCACAGCGCTTCAACCTCGACCCATCGGTCCGTTCGCTCCTTGGTCTTCGGCATTCACCGCGCCTCGATCCTGCGCCCCTCAGGCGAAAATCCTGGGTCGACGATAGCGTTGCGTGAGTAAGGCAAAGTTTGTTGCGGCGGTAGCGGAATCGGGGTCGTCGAACCGTGTTGTGCCGCGACAAGGCGTCGCGTTGCATCACCAGAGAGATGCGATCGTTTGCCTGGAACAAGCTTGGCCTTTGCGCGTTCGCACCGGGCAATTTCGTTCGGAGGTGCTCATGAAACCCGTCCGCAAGGCCGTCCTTCCCGTCGCCGGCTTGGGCACTCGCGTTCTGCCCGGGACCAAGTCGACGCCGAAGGAGCTTCTCAACGTCGTGGACCGTCCGATCCTGTCCTATATCGTCGAGGAAGGCCGCGCCGCCGGCATCGAGCACTTCGTTTTCGTCACGGGTCGGAGCAAGGGCGCGATCGAGGACTATTTCGATCACCAGATCGAGCTGGAGATGCAGCTCGAGGCCAAGGGCAAGCTCGAGATCCTCAAGCAACTGCGCGACGAGCTGCCCAAGCCGGGCGAGATGAGCTTCGTGCGCCAGATGGCCCCGCTGGGCCTGGGCCATGCGGTGTGGTGCGCCCGCGACATCATCGGCGACGAGCCGTTCGCCGTGCTGCTGCCCGACGTCATCGTCGACTCCCCCAAGTCGGCGCTCCGCCAGCTGATCGAGGTCTATGATCAGGTCGGCGGCGGCAACATCATCGGCGTCGAGGAAGTGCCCGAGAGCGAGACCCACAAGTACGGCGTCGTCGCTCCCAGCAAGGTCGAGGGACGCCTGGCCACCATGAGCGGCATGGTCGAGAAGCCGGCCAAGGGCACGGCCCCGTCCAACTGGGCCATCGCCGGCCGCTACATCCTGCAACCCGAGATCTTCGACCTGCTGGCCAGCCAGGAGAAGGGGGCCGGCAACGAGATCCAGCTCACCGACTCCATGGCCAAGCTGATGCAGGACCAGGCCTTCCACGCCTATGTCTACGAAGGCGACACCCACGACTGCGGCGACAAGATCGGCCTGCTGAAGGCCAATGTCGCCCTGGCACTCAAGCGCCCCGACCTCGGCGAAGCGGCCCGCGCGGCGATCTCGTCGCTGCTGTAGGGGAAATTTCGCGGCGGCCAAGCGCGTGCGCTCCGCCCAGCTTTTAGGCAAGGCCTGCCTTGAGCGTGGGCGGAGCTTGCCTTTTTGCTTCAGGGCGTTCGTCGGCGCGATCTTGGCCGGCGGCCTTGAGGCGGGCTGAAGGCGGCGAACGGCGTTATGTTATGGGCCGCGAGCGGCTTTAGACTGCCCAGCGGATAACGCTCAAGCGCCCAGCGCACTTGATCCTCAAAAGATAGATTGCATTAAAGCTCAGCTGAGCTGCCGGTTCGGCGGTCTTTGGGGGAAGGCCTTGAAGCAATCCTATATCCGTGATCGCGGGTCTGCACGCGCAGATCTTGGCGAGCCTATGGTCGCTGACGAGTTCGAAGCATCTCTTCGCCGGTGTCGCGACAGGCTCGATGCTCTGCTGGCCGTGAAGGCGCCGCGCTCCATCCTTGAGGCTGGCGGCGGTTCGCGCACGATGATCCCGCTGGACGGGGCAAGATACACAGTGATCGATCTGTCACCCGAGCAGATCGCGCGAAACAGTTACGCTCACGATAAGCTGGTGGGCGACATCCACGACTTCGACTTCGCGCACCGACGCTTCGACGCCGCGGTCTTCTGGGACGTCTTGGAGCACCTTCCACGGCCAATCGCGGCGGTTGAAAACGTCGCCCAGGCTCTGGAGCCGGGCGGCCTGATGATCATAAAAGGCCCCCTGAACCGCTCGGTCAAAGGCCTTATCACCAAGTGGACCCCGTTTTGGGTGCATGTCGCCTTTCACCGGTATGTGAGAGGAAGCAAAAATGCCGGCAAGCCGGGCTACGCGCCCTTCCCGACTGCTTTGGTGAAGGGTTCCGATCCCGACCAGCTTCAGGCCGAGCTGCAGCGCCGTGGCTTCAAGATCGCGCTTTTCGACACATACATCTCAAGTCATGTCGCCGCCTTCAAGCGACGCTTACCGTTGGCATATGCTCTTTACGAATGCGCCGCAGCCGTCATCCGCGGCGTGACCGCCGGACGATATGGGCAGCGAGAGTCGGATTTCATCCTCGTGGCCTCGCGCAGTCGCTAGCGGCCCTCTGGGCATTATGAAGCTGCAACCTTTGCCGCTCACGAAAGTTTAACCCTTCGTTAGCGCGCGTCGTGGAATGCCGGTTCCGAGACCCGCGCTCGCGGGCGCGTGTGCGCCCGCTTGACGGTGGGTGGGACATGATCAAAAGCGCTGAACGCACCAATCAATGGATCAGCGTCGAGGCATTTTGCATATGCGCGCGCCTTGAGCGCGAATTCGGAGAGGCGTCTTGCGAACGATTGCTACGCCAGAACCTCCATCCAGACGTACTAGCGGCGAGTCTGCGGCTGATCACCCAACGTCGAGGCGTTCGTGGACGCGGCTCAGTCGGGACGGTTCTAGGCGACGCCCTGATCAATTTGCGCCAACGATGTGAAAACAGGATGATCGTGCTCCCGGAAGCCTTGCAAACACGCAGCCCCCGTTGATGATTGCCATGCCGCGAACGGTGTTCTCGGCGGCAGCCGCTCCCACGCCTGATTGAGAGCCCGGCGTTGGGAGCGGCGCCATGCGAGACGGGCGTCAAATCGCGTATGTCCTTGCGCTTGGTGCGGACATGCAATTTTGGGACAGCGGGGTGGCTTGGGCGTCACGCCTGGCGATCGGGGACCGCCTGGCTTAGGGCTGGCGCGACGCTGCCTGGCTGGCGCTGGTTCAAAATCCCCACGAGGCCCGCCCCCTCATCCCACCCCGCCTTAACGCATTGATTTCAATCATTGATTGAAATTTTAGTCCGCAATCACACCTGAGGGGCGAATCTGCGACCCGCGTTATACAAAGCGCTGGACAAGCCGGTCGGGGCGAAGCTTATTGCAAAGGTGCAACAGACTGCGGTGCCTGGACGTGCCGAGCATTCGCAGTCGCGCGTAGCGTTCTGGGGGGCCTGCTGACGCGGTCGGCGGAGCAGGAGTGAGCGTAACTCGCGAATGGCGTGGCGCGGCAGGGATCGCGCCCTAGGAAGACTAGGCGACAAGCAATGGGAAAAAGTGAACGCGCCCAAAGGTGGGTCGTGGTCGAAGCTCTGTGCCTGTGTGCAGGCTTGGAGCGACAATATGGAGAGGTCAGCGCCGAGCGCATAGCGTCGGCCGACGTTCCACCTGAAATCAAAACAGCCGCCATGCGCCTCTCAGCCGTCCGCGCCCGGCGGCGGGGGTCTCCAGACTTTTTTCTAAGGTCAGCGCCCTCGCCTGCTGCTCGTCGAGTGGCCATCTGAGCCGACGGCTCGGATATCGTCGGCGCGACTTCTCGCCCAAGTTTCTGCAAGCGTCTGCGCCTCATCCGCCAGCGGTGTGGCGCATCGGGGCTGGTGCGAACATGGCCTTCCGCCGCCAGGCGCTGCTTGCGGCGGGCCTGTTCGACGAACGTCTCGATGTCGGGGCGGCCGGGTGCTCGGGCGATTCCGAAATGTGGCACCGCATCCTAAAGCGCGGAGGCCTCTGCCGATACGAGCCGTCGGCCGTGGTCTTTCACTACCATCGCCGCGACGAGCCAGGCCTCAAACGGCAATTGCACGCCTACATGAGCGGACACGCCGCAGCCCTATTGGTGCAAAGGGAAGCGCACGCCTCAGGTGGTGAATTGCGCCGCCTGTTGGTGACCTTGCCGCTGCACTACGCCGCCAGCCTTAAGCGACGGGCGCTCGGCAGGGCCCGTCCTGAAGACGCCTTCACCTTGACAGAGCTTAGCGGCCTGATCAGCGGGATCGTCTTCTACTTCCGCCGCAGCCTTTGGAGGACGCGATGAGCGAACTGACCTTCGTTATTCCCGCGTTCAACGCCGCGGCGACACTGGGCGCCACCCTGGACAGCCTCATGGCGCAGACGCGGGGCGATTGGAGGGCGATCGTTATCGACGATGGTTCCACGGATGGCACCGCCAAGCTCGCCGACGACTATGCGAGGCGCGATCACCGCATCATCAGGCGGTCGACAATCAATCAAGGCGTCTGCCGGGCGAGAAATCTTGGCCTTTCGCTCGCGCAGACCCCGTGGGTGGCGTTTCTCGACGCCGATGATGTCGTTAGCGCCGCTTATGTCGCGCACATGCTCGCACCCTCGCAAGACCCGCGCGGATGGGAGGCGATCTATTGCGGCTATCGGCGCGTGACCACTAACGGATCGATCGCCGCGGAGAGCCTCGACCTGCGTCTTGCCGCTGACGGATTCAAGCTCCTGGCGAAGGAATGTCCCATCGCGCTCCATTGCGTGATCACCCGGCGCGAAAGGCTTATGGCCGTCGGCGGTTTCGATCCGGATCTGCCGACCTGTGAGGACTGGGATCTTTGGCAACGCTTGGCCAGGCAGGGCTTGAAACTACGCGCCGTCCCGCTCGTGCTGGCCGACTACCGCCTTTCGGCGCGATCCCTATCGTCGGATTTCGATGCGATGTGCCGGGACGGCTTGACTGTTCTTCGGCGCGGTTACGCGGCCGATCCTCGGGTGGGCGGCAGCCTTGCGCAGTGGAAGAAGGGAGTTGAGGATAACGATCTGGCTGCGCGCGAGACCTACTTCGTCGCCTGGTGCGCCGCAGCCAAGATCGGGAGCGGCCAAGACGGCCAGGCCCTGTTCGAGACCATCCCACGGATCGATACTGGCGGCCGCGCCGATAGTCTGGCTCAGACGGTCCTAGCGGGCCTCGCTGTGGGCGCGCGGCGACCGTTGAGCCAGGCGCCAAACCTGTTGTCGGCCATGCTGCCAAAGCTGCAGACGGTCTTGCAGTGCTTGGCGCGCGCGCCCCTGGACGTTCGCGGCCTGATCTACGCGCTGGAACGTGAGGCGATTGGGCATGCGCCAGAAAGTTTTGAGGGCGCCATTCAGCATACCGCCGTGCGGCGCGTGCGACCCAACGCCCTGACGGGCTATGACCCGCCGGCGAATGTTGATCGCCTCGTCGTGCGAATGCCCGGCGCTCGGGGAGCTCCGCCGGAGGTTCCGCTGTTTGGGCCTTTGACGGCCGGAGACTTCGCCGGTCTTTGCGCTCAGACCTTGACCCCGAAGCGATTTTTTTTCGCCTCCGGGGCCCTGTGGTCGATGACCTTCTGGCGCGAGGCCTGTACGCGTCTGATTGCTGCGCTGACGGCTCCCTCGGCCCGGTCGCGCCGCACCTACGCTCGTGCGCTCAAGCGAGCTCTTCTGGACGCGGCCTTGGCCAGATGGGGCCCGCCGGGGCCGTTCAGCTTGGCCGCGCAGACCAGCGCCAGGCGTCGGGCCTGGCAGGAGGTGCTGGGCGACGTCCCTCGGGCCTGCGACAGCGCCGCCGCCCCTCCCCCTCTCGACGCCCCCGACCGCAAACAGGTCTGGGACAGGGTGTTCGAGGTGCAGGATCCGTGGAACTACGGTTGCGCCTACGAGACCGAGAAATATGACCTGACCTTGGAAGCGGTGCTGACCGGCAAGCCCAAGCACGTTTTGGAGCTGGCATGTGCTGAAGGGCGGTTCACAGAACGTCTGGCGGCATCGGTCGAGAAGGTCAGTGCGGCTGATATTTCGACGCGCGCGCTTGCGCGCGCCGCCGAACGCTGCCGGCCGCACGACAATGTCGATTTTAAGGTTCTGGACCTCATCGAGGACGCCTTGCCCGCCGACCTGGAGATGATCGTCTGCTCGGAGGTGCTCTACTATCTTCCTGATCGGCCGGCGTTGACCGCTGTCGTCGACAAGATCGCACAGGCCTTGGCGCCGGGCGGGCGGCTGGTGATGGCCAACCACTTCCTGTTACGAGATGATCCCGACAGCACCGGGTTTGATTGGGACCAGGCCTACGGCGCTAAGGTGATCCACGAGGCGTTCTCGGCTCACCCCGAGCTTCGTCTTGAGTCGTCTACGGTTACAGAGCTCTACCGCGTGGACTGTTTCCGGCGCGGCGAGGCCACTTCCCCATCGCCTAAGATTCAGCGCCGCGCGATCGTCGCCGACTTGCCGCTGGCGTTGGAGCAGTATGTCGTCCGGGGCGGCGCGGCGGCGTTGAAAAGCCAGCTGCTTGCCGAGACCACCACCTGGGACGTCCCCGTGCTCGCCTATCATCGCATTGCTGACGAAGGCCCCGAGGCCCTGGCGGCCTGGCGCGTGCGCCCGCGAGACTTCCGCGTACAGATGCAGTTCCTGAGAAGGCACGGTTACTACACCGTCACCCCAGAACGTTTGCTTGAACACATCCGCCAGCGCCGCGCCTTCCCCGGCCGACCTATCCTGATCACGTTCGATGACGCCTACCAGGACTTCGCCGACGCCGCTTGGCCGATCCTTCAAGCCTGCGGGTTTGGCGCCACGGTGTTCACCGTCACCGACCGTGTCGGCCAGTCGGCCGATTGGGATCAGGCAGCCGGCCCGCCGGCGCGGTTGATGGATCAGCTGGTGCTGGACAGGCTTAACCAAGAGGGTGTGAACTTTGGCAGTCATCTGGCCACCCATGGCGCAGCCACTGCGCTGAGCAGCCTTGCACTTCTCGAGGAGGCGATAAGCTCGCGGGCGAAGCTTGAAGCATGGACGCGCAAGCCCGTCGTCGCGGTTGCTGCGCCCTACGGCCTGATCGACGAGCGGTACCAGCGCGTCATCTCTTCGGCTGGGTTCCAGCTTGGCTTCACGAGCCATCAAGGCCTAGCGTCGGTGTGGGGCGATCAAGCGCGCCTGCCGCGTCTGGAAGTGCGCGGGGACTGGGGATTGGCGCAGTTCGCCGGCGCGCTTTCACACGGACCCAAGGCCGAGGATTTTGGCGAGGAGGAAGTCTCGGTGATCATACCGGCTTACAACGCCGAGCTCACCATCGACGCCACGCTGCACAGCGTCCGTGGCCAGACCCACAGCCCTCTCGAGATCTTGGTCGTGGACGACGGCTCCACGGACGGCACTGTCGCACGCGTTCGCGCGCACATGCAGCAGGACGCTCGTGTGCGCTTGCTCACACAAGCCAATGGCGGTGTGGCGGCTGCTCGCAACCTGGGCATTTCCGCCTGTCGCGGCGCGCTCATCGCTCCGGTCGACGCCGATGATCTGTGGTCTCCCGACAAGATCGAGAGGCAGTTGCGCGTTCTTCAGCACGGTGGACCAAGCGTTGCTTTGGTCTACACCTGGTATGCGGTGATCGACGCGCAGGGGCGCATTGTCGAGACAAACCATCGCCCCCGCGATGAAGGCGACGTCCTGGCGCGGCTCTGCAGGGGTAACCTGATCGGCAACGGCAGCTCGCCCCTCATCCGTAAAGCCGCCGTCATTGAAGCCGGGGGCTATTGCAGCCGGCTGAGGGACAGCCGCGCCCAAGGCTGCGAAGACCTGCTGCTATATTTCAGAATTGCAGAACGGCATGACTTCGCCGTAGTCGCCGATTTCCTCACCGGCTATCGCCGGTTGCCCGAAGCGATGTCATCGGACGTGACCCAGATGCTGCGCTCGTACCGCATGGTCGGCGAGGAGATGAAAGCAAAATATCCGCGTTACGCTGCGGAGGTCGATCGCGGCGAGGTCGAACTTGCCGGCTGGCTGTTCTGGAAGGCGGTGCGCAACCGGCGTCTGCGGTCTGCGGCCATCATCTTCGCGCATGTCGTGCGTTTGGACGCGCGCAAGGCTGTCCGGCTGTCGCAAAGCGCGGTTCGCCGGGCTGGCGCCCGCCTGTTGCGTCGACGCGTCGCTCCAGGCGCGTCAACCCGCGTCCCATTCGTGTCCGCTGTCATGGACGCGGCCCGATGATCAGACCGAGCGGCCTAAAGACCGGTTTTCAGCTATCCGCACGGCGGTTGGCGGATCTCGCCATATTGCTGGACATTCGCGCATGGCCTTTGGCCTTGGTGGTGTTGCTTGGTGTTCTGTCCTCACTAGCCGAAAGTCTCGGCATAAGTCTGGTGGTGCTCTTTCTCTACGCCGCCATGGGACAGGCCGAGGGTATACGGGGCTTGAGCGGCGCATTCGGCGCGCTGCTGACGCACATGCTGGATCTGCTGCCCTCTCCGATCTTCGTCGCGCCCTTCGTATTGCTGATGATGGCGGCCAAGGTTCTTTTCTCGACCAGCTACGCAGTGCTCTCGGCCAATCGACAAAATCGTCTCGGGCAGTTGGTGCGTGAGCGGCTGCACGCCAAGCTGATGACGGTCGACTACGCCTATCTTCGAAGACAGGATCAGGGCCGTCTGCTCAGCCTGCTGGCCGAGGAAACGTGGTCTGTGTCGACAGCCTATGGCGTCCTGTGCAGGATTGTCGTCTCTTCTGCCTATCTGGCGGTGATAAGCATTGTTCTGCTTACCATCTCATGGCCGCTGACGGTGGCGGCCGTGACGATGGGCGCTGTGCTGTTCGGCCTGCTCAACGTCATGGCCCGTCCCGCGCGCCGGCTGGGCCTGGCCGCCGCCGACGTCAATCAGACCGTCGCCGAAAAAGTGTTGCATAGCCTGCAAGGCATGAAAACCATTCGCGCGTTCGCCCAAGAGAGCGCCTATCAGGAGCGCTTCGAGGCGGCCTCGGCCGACGCGGGCCAAATCTCGCGGCGCACGGCAATGTTATTCTCGCTGCTCTCGCCTCTGTCTGAGCTCGGCTACGTCATCATCCTCGTGGTGGTCGCGCTTTTGGCCCAAGGCCTGTCGGCGCCGTTTGCGGCGACGCTTGCTGTCGTCGCGCTGCTCTATCGGATGCAGGGCCCCCTACGAGAAGTCCAGAACGGGATGCTGTCCCTGGCCCAGCTCGAGGCGGCCCTGCAACGGGTTGCGGCCATGCTGGCGCGCCCGGGCAAAATCTACGCGCCGACCGGGGATGCGCCCTTCGAGGGATTGCGTGACGGCATCAGGTTCGAGGCTGTCTGCTTTGCCTACGGCGCTAACGAGGATGATATTCTCAAGGCTGTCTCCTTCGCCATTCCGGCGGGTAAGAGGACAGCGATCGTAGGTCCGAGCGGTGCTGGAAAGACCACCATCGTCAACCTTCTACTAAGGCTCGATGAGCCCTCGGCGGGTGAGATCCTCGTCGATGGCCAACGCCTAGACACGCTGCGCCGGGAGGATTGGTTGACCCGGCTCGCGGTGGCCGGACAGGATGTCGAGCTGATGGAGAGTACGGTGCGTGAGAACATCGCCGTGGCCGATAGTCAGGCAAGTCCGGCATCGGTTTCGAACGCGGCGAAGATCGCCGGTCTACAGCCGCTGATCGATGAGCTGGCCGAAGGCATGGACCATTGGATCGGCAATCAAGGGGCCAATTTTTCCGGCGGACAGCGGCAGCGGCTGGGGCTGGCCCGGGCCTTACTGCGACGCCCGGAGGTCCTCGTTCTCGACGAAGCCACGAGCGCGTTGGACGCTGCCCTCGAAGACGCCATCCAGGCAGACTTGGAAAGCTCGCGCAGGGGTCTCACGACCGTCGTTATCACCCACCGGCTGACATCTGTGTTGCATGTCGATCACCTGGTGGTGATGAAGGGGGGGCAGGTGGTGGAAGAAGGCGCGCCAAGTGTTCTGCTGGCGCGTGGCGAAAGCCATTTCAGCACGATGTTCGCCCCCTTCAAAGCCGAGCACAAATCCGTTGCGAGCGAACATCGCGATCCGATCGCCTTGGATAAGGCGGCAGAGGTCGTCACCGAGGGTCTGGCCGCTGATCGGCATGGATTGCCTTGAGAATGGCCCAAGCGCGTGTGCGCGGCCGTCGTGATCCAACCAGACTGGATCTCACCACCGTCACGGCTAGAGTGGGCGGCGGCGGCCGACAGGGGGATGCGCATGGACCTTTTGGATCGCCTGGAGCGGCTGGAGACGGAGCTTGCCCGTCACCGTGAGCGCGCCATGGCCGCGGAGATCGTCGCCAACGTCTTCTTCGCCCATCTGCTTGACCTCTGCGATCAGATTGACGAGCCCATAGATCTTGATCTTATCCTGGAGCGTCTGGCTCAGGACATGACCGAGGCGCAATCGAGGGCCGGCACTCGCGCCCAGCGTCTGTGCTGGGAGAGGATTCAGTCCTCAACGCTTGGCATGATCGGCCAAATCCGCGACGCGCGCTGCGCACTGCGTCCGGCTAATGAAAACGCCGCTCACTAGCAACATGAACCGGGCCGCGGGCCCGGTGGCGGCGCAAGCTGAAGCAGGATTTCATGGCTTGGACGGTGGGACGCCTGGACTGTCTTCCACGGCCCTGGCCATGGTTGCGGCGATACGACTGGCTATAGCCATACGCCTCAACGCCGCCACGACGATCGGATCGTCGGCGTTCACGGCGCTGTCCATCAGGTCCTCGGCCTCGGCTTCCAAGGCGTCGGGATCGGGCGGAATAATCCGGGGCTCTTGGGCCGTCATCGGTTTCTCCAAATCGGGGCCAAACCACCGATCGATTTGTCGTCAACACGCTGATCCCGGCGCATCGGCCTGCCCACAAGACTCAATTGGGCTATTGGATTTGAGGACAAGGGCCGTAGCGTTCAGGCGTATGGTGCAGTTGAGACCTTCAGGGCGCAGTTCGATCGTCGCCCGGTCGTTCTGACCGCTGAAGGCCCGCGACAGCAGGCGCGAGCCAAAGCCGCGCCGTGTCGGCGTCTCCACCTTAGGTCCGTCGCGTTCACGCCATATCAGGATCAAGCCGTCCTGCTCTAAGGCCCAGGTCAGCTCGATACGACCATCATGGTTGGCCAGTGCGCCGTACTTGCTGGCGTTGGTCGCAAGTTCGTGCAGCACTAGCGATAGAGACACCGCTGTCTCGGGTGAGACGGCGACAGGGGGGCCGGTCATCGACAGACGGTCGGCCGACTGTGAACCGACGGCGGCCGTGGCGATCTGGGCAAGGTCAGCCGCGCTCCAGCTATCCTGCACAAGCACAGCATGCGCCGCAGCCAGCGCCATCAGGCGCGCTTCGAACGCTTGTTTTTGATCTTCGGCCTGCACGCCTGCGAAGGTCTGCCTTGCGATCGACTGAACAACGGCGAGCGTATTTCTCACCCTGTGGTTCAGCTCGTCCATCAACAACTTCCGACGTTCCTCGTTGCGCCGTCGCTCGGTGATCTCTTCGACCACGACATTATAGCCGCGTAACGCTCCGTCGGGTCGCGTGAGCGGAACCCAATACTCCAGCCAGTATCGCTCCTGGCCCGGCGCAGCGCGCGTTTCCCCGTGAACCTCGTAGGCCTTGGCAGTGCTCTGGCCGGCCAGCTGCTCGGCGATGTCGCGGATCTGGTCGAAAAGTGCAGGGGCCACTTCGCCGACCGAACGCCCCAAGTGTGCGCCGACCTCCACGCCATTCATCTCGGCCAGACGATGATTGATCCTAACATATCGAAGTTCGGGCGTCAGAAACGCCAAGCCGACGGGCGAAGATTGATAGATGGCCTCAAGCTCTTCGAGTTGGTCGCGCGCTTGAGCTTCACTGATCTTCAAGGCCTCGGCGACCGCCCGACGCTCTTCGATGTCCTCGACAATGGCGATGAACGCTTGAGGCTCACCCAGTTCGTCGCGAACCGCAGACGCCGTCAAATTAACCCAGATCGTCGAACCGTCGCCGCGCAGATAGCGCTTCTCGAGGCTGTAGGTTTCCACCTCGCCCCGTATAAGCGCCTCCATAAGGCGAAGGTCTTTGGTCAGATCCTCAGGATGGGTGATCGCCTGAAAGCCCGTACTTAGCAGCTGCTCTGCGGAGTAGCCGGTAATCGCGCAGAACCGCCTGTTGACGTCGAGAAAGTCTCCGGTCAGGGCGACATGCGCCACGCCCAGGGCGGCCTTGTCGAAGATCGGTCTGAAGCGAGCGTCGTCGGCGCCGTGCCGCTCGCCGACGTCCTCCTCGGACCAAAGCAGATAGCTTCCGTCAGGACCGGGGGTGAGGGTCCACCAGCAAAGCGGACCGGCGCGGCTGACCCGCACCTTGAGGCGCGCGGGGCGCCCGCTTGAGTGAAGCGCCAGGAGGGCATCGAAGCGCTCGGCGAGTTCAGGCTTCAACATGTGGAGATGTTGACCGCCGATCTCGCCCGAACTTGGCAGGCCGAGCTGACGACGGTGCGGGCCAGAAGCCGCCAAGTAGGCGCCGTCAACATCAAGAAGCGCAAGGTTCGCAGGGGCCTTGGCCACCACTCCGAGCATCACCGCCGTGTCGCCTACTTGTTGCGGTCGTGGCGTCAAAGTCCCCTCGCACGCTTGCTAGGACGCCGTAGAGCGCTTGGCTCGCGACAGACGACCATGATGATTTAAGCGGTTAAGCGACGGTACTGCGGCGAAAGTATCAATGATTTTTCCGACTTGGGAAGCCCTTCACGAGATTATCTTTGGAAACGTCGCGTACCCGACAATCGCCTCCGGCTCAGCTTGCCGCCGTAGTCTTGCGGTACTCAGGTCGATGATACGAAATCAGGCCGCTATGCTGAAAACTTGAGCGGCGACTGCCTCCACAGCCCCAAACGAACCCGACGCAGGCGGCGCGGGGCGTTCGGCGACAAGCCGGTTGGAGCCGATCCTCCGAGACCTTAGTCTCAAGCAGCCGCGCCTCGGCGGCGACTTAAACCCCGGGGGCCCAACGGGCCCCCGGGCCCTCTTGCGCTTGCCGGCGCGAGCCTGTGCCAGTTTGCACAGCGCAAGGCGCCGCCCTCGCCCAGACTGAAGAATGCCAAGTCTTGGCGGGGTGAGTAGGGAGCGCAAGGTGTGGCTGAGGGAGAGATCCGAGCGCTGGCTCCAAGTCGAAGCTCTGTGCCTCTGCGCCGATCTGGAGCGCGCGCTCACGGCCAGTTCAAGCACGTGGTCGAGCCGTTCACCGCAGGTCCGGCGTGAAGCTGCGCGGCTGCTGCGCCGGTCCGGGCGTTTGACGACCGTCTCCGCAGTCGATTTGGAAGGCGCCGACGGCTCAGTCCACCGGAACGATTAGACTATCGAGGCGTTGGAGCACCACTTCGTAGCGCATGCCCGCGTCGAACATCCGGCTCGATGTCGCCAGGGCGAATGTAAAACAGGGTTCTTCGGCAGCGTCTTGCAACAGAACTTCATCCCCGCAGCGGACCTGCCAGCCGTCTCCGGTCTCAACAACCCTGATCGTTTGCATGACGCAGCCCCCTCCCCAAATGACCGATCCTACTGAAGCTGAACTGGCGGATTCAGGCTCGTGGTTTCGCGCATCGGGTGAATCTTTAGGCAGATGGCGCTTCAGGTTGCTCCGGCTGACGGGGGCCGACCGCGCAGTTTTCGTTGATCTGCGCCGTTCGCAGTAGAGATAAAAAGGGATTTTATGGCCAAGCTTCTAGCAACCAGGTTAACTTTCGTCGCGTGACGGGATTGACGGGCCCAAGAAAGTCCCGCGTTCTAGCGAAGTCGAACAGCCAATCGGTTCATCGGCTTGTCGCAGGGGTGCGCTAATGCACAACAATCATACGCCTGTAGGCTGTGACAGGCAGATGTGACTGACGGCTACGGCGATTACAAGGAACCTTGCACTTTGCCCCGGCACGGCTATTGCGATGCGGTAAGAGCACGAACAAGGTTGTTTCAAATTGGCGCGCGGTGATGGTGCTAACGGCGACGAGAGGATCGATATGACCGATGTGGCCATGGCGGCGGTGGCCGGCCCTGCGGAAAGCCTCGGAAAGCGGATCGTGGACATCGGCCTGGCCCTGGGGCTGCTGGTGTTTCTCGCGCCGTTGATGATCGTGACGGCCTTGGCCGTGAAGGCGACGTCGCCGGGGCCCATATTGTTCCGGCAGCAGCGCGCGGGACTTCACGGCCAGACGTTCCGAATTCTCAAGTTTCGCACCATGACGGTGACGGAGGATGGCGATACCATTCGCCAGGCCACCCGTGGCGATCAGCGCGTCACGCCCGTCGGCGCCCTGCTGCGTCGCGCCAGCATCGATGAGCTGCCCCAGCTCATCAACGTGCTTCGCGGCGAGATGTCCCTTGTCGGGCCTCGCCCTCACGCCCTGGCCCACGACCGCTACTACGGCGCGCTGATCTCCGACTACGCAGCCCGCTATCGCACGAAGCCCGGCTTGACCGGGCTGGCGCAGGTGATGGGCGCGCGGGGCGAGACCCAGACGACGGAGGACATGCGCCGCCGCATTGAGTTCGACAACCGATACATCGATGAATGGCGTTTGTTTGGCGATCTGAAGATCCTGGTGCTGACCGCCGTGCTCGTTCCCTTTCAAAAGGCCTATTGATCGACCCGTTTAGCAGGAGCGACCCTGGTCGCCCAAAGAGAGCGGCTCAAGCCGCCCAAAGGGACGCCGCCCTGCGGCGTCCCTTGTTTATCGCTCGACGAAATAGGCCGACGCGGAAGAATTGGCTCTTTCGGGCTTCACGTCTCGGCGCCTCTGGCCCGTGGCTTGACCTCGACGCTTTCGCATCAACGACAAGATGGGCTTCTCCAGTCCCAGGCGAACCAGGACGCCGATCAAGATGCTGCCCGCCAGGGTCAGGCCAAGAAACAGCAGCGGCGCGTTCAGGCCCGCCCGAGCCCAAACCAGGCTCACGGCGTTGATCACGAAGATATGGCTCAAGTACAAGGCGTAGGAGGCGTCGCCGCCAGCGATGAGCGCGCCCTGAAAGGCCCCCGGTCGTGTCGGATTGGGTCCGAGCGCGGCGGCAGTGACGATTAAAGCGGCCGGAAACCCGCTGATGAGAGCCCGGGGCGCCTGCGGCCAGGTCACGGCTGCAAGCGCGAAGCCTCCGATGGCCATGGCTCCAGCGGCCAGCATCGAGAGCCTGACCTGCCGCTTATAGAGAGACCCTAGAAGAAGGCCGGCGGCAAACTCCAGGATGATCGGATCGGTCCAGTACACAGCGAAGGCCGGGCCTTGCCGAGCCAGGGGCGCGAGCGCGACGAGGGTTAACAGAGTCGCCGATAACGCCGCTATACCTACACGCTTGGGCAAGAGCATGGCTAGGGCGAACAGGACATAGAAGAGCATCTCGTAGTTGAGCGTCCATCCTACACTCAAGATCGGCCTGATGGCTCCATCTGCCCGATGCACGGGAAAGAACAGATAGGACGCAAGCGTCTGGACCCAGTCGGGTTTCTCTGCACTACCGAAGCCCAAGAGGGTCAAGGCGAGGAGCGCCGAGGTGAAGATCCAGTAGAGCGGAGCAATCCTTTCGAGGCGTCGGGCTAGAAACCTTCTCGACGCGCTTAGGGAGCCGAAGCTGTCGCCCGCCACGATATACATGATGAAACCGCTGATGACGAAGAAGATGTCTACGCCAAACCCCCAGGGGATAGGGCGCCAGCTTGCCAAAGCTGTGGGGCCCGCCATCTCCCGCAGTTCCTGCTGGGCATGACCAAAAACCACGATGACAGCCGCGACTAACCTCAATATTTGAACGTTGGCCAAGGTTTGCTGCGACGGCGTCCCAGCCGCCGGGGTTTGGACGCCCATGCAAGTCTCCAACGTCTACTGAAGGCGCGTTTCAAGCCCTCACCTGATTACGGCGCTCGCCCTCCCCACCGCCTTGGAGGGAGCCCGACGCCTGGGGCCAAACTTTGGCCGCGGCGAATTTCATGCCGCACCGCACCATAGTAAATGAGAAAGACCGTTCAGCAGTCGACGGGCGTCTATTGATCAAAAAGCATACGGCCGGCGCCGCGGTGAGGCGGGCCGGCCGTTGGCGATAGGCGATCGGGGCTTG
>NZ_JARQWV010000049.1 GCF_029543245.1 Caulobacter endophyticus | reverse complement strand
TGACAAAGCTCAGCGCCCCGTCTCGCCCCCTCCACCGCTTCGCGGTCCCCCTCCCCCGTTTCACGGGGGAGGAGTTGCTGCATTGAGTAGGGAGTCCCCATGCCCTCCATCCCCTCCATGATCGCCGCCGACTACGGCGTGATGGGCGACATCCTGCGCGAGCGGGCGGCCGAGGCCCCCGACCACCCCGCCGTGATCATGGAGACCGGCGAGACCATCACCTACGCGGCCTTCGACGCCCTGACCGACCGCGTCGCCGCCGCCCTGCAACGCGACGGGATCCAGCCCGGCGAGGCGATCGCCGTCTGCGCTCTCTCGTCCATTCCCTATGCGGCCGTGTTCCTGGGCGGCCTGCGCGCGGGCGTCGCCGTCGCCCCGCTGGCGCCCTCGTCCACGCCGGAAGCCATCGCCGGCATGGTCGCCGACTGCGGCGCAAAACTGTTCTTTGTCGACGCCGGTGTGGCGCAGGCCCAGAAGCCCGCGCCGATCGCCGCCCGCACCATCGCCCTGGACGGCTCGACCGCCGGCGAGACCTTCGACGCCTGGCTCGCGCCCGAAGGCGCGACACCCGCGCCCGTCGAGATCGGCCCCGAGCATCCGTTTAACATCATCTATTCCAGCGGCACCACCGGCGCGCCCAAGGGCATCGTCCAGTCGCACGGCATGCGCTGGAAGCACGTCTTCCGCGGCGACGCCGTTGGCTATGGCGCGGACGCCGTCACCCTGCTGTCGACCCCGCTCTATTCCAACACAACGCTCGTTTGCTTCTTTCCCACCCTGGCCGGCGGGGGGACCGTCGTGCTGATGAAGAAGTTCGACGCCGGGCGCTTCCTGGAGCTGGCGCAGACGCACCGCATGACCCACGCCATGCTGGTGCCGGTGCAGTACCGCCGCCTGCTGGCCCATCCCGAGTTCGACGCCTTCGACCTGTCCGCCACGCGCCTGAAGTTCTGCACCAGCGCCCCGTTCGCCGCCGAACTGAAGGCGCAGGTGCTCGAGCGCTGGCCCGGCGGCCTCGTCGAATATTTCGGCATGACCGAGGGCGGCGGCACCTGCATCCTCATGGCCCACGAGCACCCCGACAAGCTGCACACGGTGGGCCGCCCCGCCCCCGGCCACGACATCCGCCTGATCGACGAGGACGGCGTCGAGGTCGCTGTCGGCGAGATCGGCGAGATCGTCGGCTGCTCTCCGGCCACCATGAGCGGCTACCACGGCCAGCCGGGCAAGACGGCCGAGGCCATCTGGACCAGCCCCGACGGCCGCCGCTTCGTGCGCACGGGCGATGTCGGCCGCTTCGACGCCGAGGGCTTCCTGACGCTGATGGACCGCAAGAAGGACATGATCATCAGCGGCGGCTTCAACATCTATCCCAGCGATCTGGAGGCCGTGGTCGCCACGCATCCCGACGTGCTGGAAGCCGCCGTGGTCGGCGTGCCGTCCGACGCCTGGGGCGAGACCCCCGTCGCCTTCGTCGCCCTGCGGCCCGGCGCCGCGGCCGACGCGCAAGCCGTCCGCGCCTTCGCCAACGAACGCCTGGGCAAGACCCAGCGCCTGGCCGACCTCGTCCTCGTCGACGCCCTGCCCCGCAGCCACATCGGCAAGGTGCTCAAGCGCGAACTGCGGGACGGGTGGCGCCCTAAAACCCCTCTCTCATAGAGAGAGGGAGGGGCCCATGGCGAAGCCATGGGAGGGTGAGAGGTTACAGCCTCCCAGAATAAAGCTCGGAAATTCAGCACCTTGCTGGCAACCAAGTTCGACCTGAGCCTATGCGGGCGATTGACCCGCCAACGGTGAAACCTCTCACCCTCCCACCGCTTCGCGGCGGGTCCCTCCCTCTCTCAAAGAGAGAGGGCTCAAGATGGAAAACCCGGAAAAGCCGCAATCTCCGCCGCGACGGCGCGCCGCATCTGGACAGGCCGAGTCACTCGATACGTTCGATTAACCATAAGGGCGCTGTCGGGGTTGTCGGCGCCGGTTCGTTGCGGAAGCGTCTCGCATGTCCAGCCTTTCAGCCGCCGTTCTGGCGTCGCAGCCGAAGTCCGCCCTCGCCTCTGCGGCGCCGCTCGACTTCGACGCGTTCAGCAAAGCCTTCGGCGGCCCCGACTGCGACACTCTGAACGGCCGGCTGGCCCAGCGCTTTTCCCGAACCACCGCCGTCCGCGCCTGCGCCGACCGCGCCGCCGCCACCGCCGACCTGCTGGCCGCCCAGGGCGCGCGCCCCGGCGGGGTGTGCATCGTCTCGGCCCTGGCCGGCCGCGAGACCCTCGAAGGCGTCGCCGCCGCCGGCCTGACGCCGTGGCTGGTCGACGTCGACCCGTTCACCTGGATGGTCGACACCGCCCACCTGCGCGAGCGCCTGGCCGAGGCCCCCTGCCCGCTGGAAGCCATCGTCACCACCTGCGCCTTCGGCCGCGCTCCCGACCTTCTGGCCCTGGCCGCCTTCCAGGCCGAGACCGGCCTGCCGGTCGTGGTCGACGCCGCCTTCGGCTTCGACGTGATCATGGACGCCCCCGTCCCCGTGGTCGTCGGCCTGCCCGGCGGCGACGGCGTGTTCGTCGCCGCCGAGGACGCCGAGCTGATCGGCCGCCTTACTGCGCCTGCCTTCGAGGGCGACGACGGCCTGGACGGCTGGACCCTCAAGCGCCAGCAGCTGGCCACCAACGCCCAGCGCCTGCGCATGCTGCTGCTGGGCTCGCCCGTCGCCTTCCAGCCCGGCTGGGGCCTGTCGTGGGTGTCGAGCGCCTGCGTGGTCAGCGTCGCCGAGGGCTGCGCCCCGGCCGTGGCCGCCCTGCTGGCTGTCGAAGGCCGCTTCGTCACCTGCGTGGGCGTGCGCGACCCCGACGTCCAGGCCGACAGCGTGCCGGTCGTCGACCACCTGGCCGGCAAGATGCTGGGCCTGCCCTTCGCCGCCGACCTCGACATCGCCGACCTCGACGACCTGGCCGAAGCCGTGCGGCGCGCGGTGGCGCAGGTCTGAGCCCCAGTTCCTCCCCCGTGAAACGGGGGAGGTGGCGCGCTGCGGATACGCAGCGTGACGGAGGGGGCGACCGCCTCCTCGGCGCCCCGTCTCGGGGGGGGGGGGGGCGCGGGGGGGGCGGGCCGGGCCCGGCCGCCCGCGGGGGGGGGGGGCGGGGGGCGCGGCGGGCCCGGGGGCCCG
>NZ_JARQWV010000048.1 GCF_029543245.1 Caulobacter endophyticus | reverse complement strand
GCGCAAGGATCCGGCCCGAAGCGGCGACGTGGATGCGATCGAGCGGGGCTGAAGGAGCGGCGTGAGCCGGGCCTGAAAGCTTAAATGAGGACGGGGGACGTAAACCCATCCATCGGGAGCTTGCCTGACTAGGCTCCCGCCCGCCCAAGGGTTCGCGCCGCCATGCACGCCTGGCCGTCAAGAAACGGGGCGCACTGCATGGGGAAGGGACAAAGGGCGGAAGAGGCCCGCGCGTCCCGGCCTGAGGACCAACGATCGCGCGGGGCGTTTAAGCTTCGTCGAAACGGTACTCAGAACTCACACATCCGGGCGAAGCCCGGACGCCCCGCGCCCTCTCCATCAACTTCCGTGATTTCCACGAGAGGCCGAGAAGCCGTGCCCAAAGATCCTCCCCCCGAAGGGGGAGGTGGCCCGAAGGGCCGGAGGGGGAAGTGTCTGATGAGCCAGCGGCGACCGCAGGCGCGGCAATCCCTTCCCCCTCAGTCGCTCCGCGACAGCTCCCCCTTCAGGGGGAGCATCTTTAGGCCGGAGCGGGCTCACCCGCCCCCAATAAACGTCACGATCTCGATGCGATCCCCATCGGCCAGGGCCGTGTCCGCATAAAGCGAGCGCGGCGCGATCTCGAGGTTGCGTTCGACCGCCACCTTGCGCGCGTCCAGGCCCAGGGCGGCCACCAGGTCCGCGATGCTGGCGACGCCGTCGAATTGGCGGTCTTCGCCGTTCAGTAGAAGTCTCATCTCACCTCCGAAGCGAGCCCTGCTTGTGACGCGGCGGAACCGGCTATACAAGACCTCCGGAATCGACGGCGGAGCCGAATGGTCAAACCGATCCATGTGCTGAGCGGGCCCAATCTCAACCTGTTGGGAACGCGGGAGCCCGAGATCTACGGCAAGGACACCCTGGATGACGTGCGCGTGCGCTGCGAGGCGCGGGCCGCGGCCAGGGGGCTTTCCGTCGTGTTCCGGCAGAGCAATCACGAAGGCGTGCTGATCGACTGGGTGCAGGAAGCCCGCACCGAGGCCAGCGCGCTCGTGATCAATCCGGCGGGTTATGGACATACCTCCATCGCCCTGCTCGACGCCCTGAAGACCTTGAATATCCCAGTCATCGAGTGTCACCTGTCGAACCCTGCGGCGCGGGAGGAGTTCCGCCGCCACACCTTCGTTTCGCTCGCGGCGACCGGCCTGGTCTCCGGCTTCGGCGCTGCGAGCTATGAACTGGCCATCGAGGCCGCCGCCGGACTGATCAGCGTCGACTGACGTTCGCGCCCCGGCCCCAACATACAAGGTAAGCTTCCATGTCCAATCCGAAGGCCCCCGCCGAGACGGCCGAAACCCCGTCGATCGACGCCCGCCTGGTCCGCAAGCTGGCCGACATCCTCAAGGACACCGGCCTCTCCGAGATCGAGGTCGAGCACGTCGGCCTGAAGATCCGCGTCGCCCGTGAACTGACGGTCGCCCCGACCGCCTATTTCGCTGCTCCGGCCCCCGTGGCCGCGCCGATCGCCGCCCCGGCTCCGGTCGCCGCGCCCGCCGCCGAAGCCGCCGCCGCTCCGGCCCCGGCCGCCGTTCGCGGCGACGCCGTGAAGTCGCCGATGGTCGGCACCGCCTACCTCTCGCCGCAGCCCGGCGCCGACGCCTTCATCAAGGTCGGCGACACCGTCTCGGCCGGCCAGACCCTGCTGATCGTCGAAGCCATGAAGACCATGAACCCGATCGCCGCCCCGAAGGCCGGCAAGATCGTCGAGATCCTGGTCGCCGACGCCCAGCCCGTCGAGTTCGGCGAGCCGCTCGTCGTCATCGAGTAAGCGCGCCATGTTCGACAAGATCCTCATCGCGAACCGGGGCGAGATCGCGCTCCGGGTTCACCGCGCCTGTAAGGAAATGGGCATCGCCACCGTGGCGGTCCACTCCGAGGCCGACCGCAACTCGATGTGGGTGCGCCTGGCCGACGAGAGCGTGTGCATCGGCCCCGCCCCGGCGGCCAAGAGCTACCTCAACATCCCGTCGATCATCGCCGCGGCCGAGATCACCGGCGCGCAAGGCATCCATCCGGGTTACGGCTTCCTGTCGGAGAACGCCCGCTTCGCCGAGATCGTCGGCGCGCACGGCTTCACCTTCATTGGCCCCAAGCCCGAGCACATCCGGATGATGGGCGACAAGATCACCGCCAAGCAGGCCGTGAAGGACGCCGGCATTCCGGTCGTTCCGGGCTCGGACGGCGGCGTTTCGACCGAGGAAGAGGCCTTCGCGGCCGCCGACAAGATCGGCTTCCCGGTTCTGATCAAGGCCGCCGCCGGCGGCGGCGGTCGCGGCATGAAGGTCGCCCAGACCCGTGAAGACCTGGCCGAAGCGGTCGCCACCGCCCGCGCCGAGGCCCGCGCCGCCTTCGGCGACGACACGGTCTACATGGAGCGCTACCTCCAGAAGCCGCGCCACATCGAACTGCAGGTCATCGCCGACAGCCATGGCAACGTGGTGCACCTGGGCGAACGCGACTGCTCGCTGCAGCGCCGTCACCAGAAGGTTCTGGAAGAAGCCCCCTCGCCCGCCCTGTCGGCCGAGGGTCGCGCCAAGATCGGCAAGATCGTCGTCGATGCGGTCAAGGCCATCGGCTACCTCGGCGTCGGCACCATCGAGTTCCTCTGGGAGAACGACGAGTTCTTCTTCATCGAGATGAACACCCGCCTGCAGGTGGAGCACCCGGTCACCGAAGCCATCACCGGCATCGACCTGGTGCGCGAGCAGATCCGCATCGCCGCGGGCCTGCCGCTGTCGTTCACCCAGGAAGACGTCGTGTTCGAGGGCCACGCCATCGAATGCCGCATCAACGCCGAGAACGCCCGCACCTTCACGCCCTCGCCGGGCACGGTGACGGACTTCCACGCGCCGGGCGGCCTGGGCGTGCGCCTGGATTCGGCGATCTACACCGGCTACGCGATCCCACCGTACTACGACAGCCTGATCGGCAAGCTGATCGTGCACGGCCGCGACCGCGCCGAATGCATCGCGCGCCTCAAGCGCTGCCTGGGCGAAATGGTCGTCGGCGGCGTCGAGACCACGATCCCACTGTTCCAGGACCTCCTGGTTCAGCCCGACATCCTGGCCGGCGACTACGACATCCACTGGCTGGAACGCTGGATCAAGTCGCAGGGCTAAGGCCTTATCTTGGTCGGCCTCGGATCGCTCCGGGGCCGACTGAGACGATCGGAACCCACTGACGCGCATGGACGACGCCTTCGGCCTCGACGATCTCGTCGCCTGCTACGAACGCGGCGTCTTCCCCATGGCCGACGCGCGCCATGACGAACGCCTCTTCCTCATTGATCCGCAATGGCGCGGCGTGCTGCCGCTCGACGCCATGCACATCCCCAAGCGCCTGGCCCGCACCGTGCGGTCCGAGCCCTTCGAGGTGCGCGTCGACACCGCCTTCGACGCCGTGGTCGAGGCCTGCGCCTCCTCCCGTCCGGGCCGGCTGGAGACCTGGATAAACGCTCCGATCCAGAAGATGTATGGCATGCTCTACGCCGCCGGCCGCGCCCACAGCGTCGAGTGCTGGCAGGACGGGCAGCTGGTCGGCGGGCTCTACGGCGTCTCGCTGGGCGGCGCCTTCTTCGGCGAGAGCATGTTCTCGACCGCCCGCGACGCCAGCAAGGTGGCGCTGGTGCATTTGGTCGGCCGGCTGAACGTCGGCGGCTACAAGCTGCTCGACACTCAGTTCATCACCGATCACCTGGCGCAGTTCGGCACGGTCGAGATATCGCGCGCCGACTACAAGCGCCGGCTCGCCAAGGCCCTGACGGCCGAGTCGGATTTCTACTTGCTGGGGCCGGCGGCGACCGGAGCCGACGTCTTGCAGGCGATCAGCCAGGCGTCATAGACCGGATGCTCCAGCGGGTTCAGGCCCGGCGAGCTCGCGTACATCCAGCCCTTGAACACCTGCCGACCGGCCGGCGCGGCGCGACCCGGCAGAGCCTTGGGCTGGGTGTCGATGGTCAGGTAGGCGATCTGGTCGGGCGCCAGTTCGTCGGCGGCCGTGACCTCGCAGGCCCGGGCCGTGAAGACCAGGGTCTTGTAACGGATCGGCTGGCCCACCGGCACCTCGAACCGCATGGTCTCGGTCGTGACCTTGTCCAGCGCCTGGATGATGGCCACGCCGTAGCGACCTCGCTTGGCGGGCTCGGCGGGCTTGGCCGGCGCCGTAGCGACCGGCTTTGCGGGAACCGGGTCAGCCGCGGGCGGCGGAGCGGGCTCGGGCGGCGGCGCGCCGTTGGAGGGCGCGGGCTGCTGAACGGGCTTGGGCGCCGGAGCGACCGGCGCGGGCTGGGCCGCAGGCGGCGTCGCCGCAGCGGGAGGCTGCTGCACGGGCCGCGCCTGTTGCGGGGCGGCCTGCAGCGCCCAGGCGGCGCCGACGGCGAACGGAACCGCGGCGACCAGGATCGCCGCGCCCTGCAGGCTGCGCCGCTTGAGGCTCATCTTATTCCGGCGACCAGGACTGGTAGTCGCTGGTGGCGACGGCGCGCTCGCCACCGCGGCCGATGGCGCCCTTCGGACGCCAGGCGTGGACGGTGCCGGTCAGGTTCGGCAGGTGATCCTTCTCCCACGCGCGGCGCGGCAGCGGCGCCTGAGTCGGCGGCTCGTCGAACGTGTAGTGCAGCCAGCCGCTCCAGTCCGGCGGAACCTTCGAGGCTTCGGCGTAGCCGTTGTAGATCACCCAGCGACGCTTGCGGTCGTCGTAGCTGTCCTTGTTGTCGCGCGCTTCGAAGTAGCGGTTGCCGAACTCGTCTTGACCAACGAACACGCCCCGGCGGGAAATGTGGAAACGCTGACCGATGGTCACCCCGTTCCACCACGTGAAGATCGCTTTCAGCACTGCGCGGCACCCAATCTAGCAAAGGCCTTCGCGACCGAAAAAGCGCGGCGCGAAGCGGGCGGACTATAGGTCGCCAGACCGTCAGCGTCCAGCAAAGCCGTCACGGAGCGGCGCTTCAAGATGTTGTGGACAGCATCACCCATAGACCCAACATCTATTGATGGTTACCGACCTCCGGTTTAGGGTTGACACCATGACGAAGCACCCGCCGCGGAATCGGCCCATGCGCTTTGAACGACTCTTCGACGGACACGCGCCGGAATCCGACCTGCGCGAGATCGAACGGCCCGACCGTTTCATCGAAACCCTTGCGCCGCTTAGCTGGCCCGACGCTCGCGTCGAGGCCTGGCTGGACTGGGCCCCGCACGGCCCGGCCGATCCCGAAAGCCTGCTCGACGGCGCTCTGGAACGTTACGCCGCACGCCTGACCAAGACCGGTCGCGAGGCCGGGCTGTTCGCCTCAGAAGCCGACGCCCGGGCCTTCGCCGCCGACCTCGTCGACAGCATGCTCGCGGGCTATGGCGCGCCCGCCGGCGCGGCAGCCGCCCTACCCGCGCCGCTGCACGTTTCCGCCATCGAATTCCGGGCCGCCGTCGCCGATCACGTGGGCCGTGCCCGCGCCGACCGCCTGGCCCGCGAATCCGCCGCCAGGCTGGAAGCCGCGCTCACGGCGGTCTCCGACGCGGTCCTGCGCTGCGAGGGCGACGCCCGCGCCTGCTCGGACCCCGCCCGCAACGTCGCTCTTGCCCGCGCCGCCCAGAAGGCCCGCGCGGCCGGAGCCAGCGACGCCAGCATCGCCGACGCCGTGGCCTCGGCCGGTGCTCCGGGCTTCTTCGCCGCCTCGCCTGAACCCGCGCCGATCGCGCCGCTTCTGGCGCTGGCCGAGTCGGCCGACGTGGCCGCCGGCGACGAATTCGCCGCCCTCGCCGCTCGCGCCAGCTGGGAGACCGGGGAAGTCGTTCTGGCCCTGTCGCCCGCCGACGCCGAGGCCCTGGCCGTCGGCGCGGGCGCCCGCGCTGCCGTCAACGTCGCCGCCTTCCTTGGCGCCGACGGCTTTGACATCGCCGCCTTCCGCCACGCCGTGCGCCTCTGGACCGTCGCCCTCGAGCTCGACCGCCCTTCCGACCGCCTCATCGCGCTCGGCCTGGCGGGCGTGGGCGACTGGCTTCTGGCCCAGGGCCTGTCACCCGCAGAGGACGCCGGACGCGACGCGGCCGCCGCCCTCTGGGCGCTGGCCGCCGGTGAGGCGCTGACCGCTTCCGCCTCGGTCGCACAAGCGCTCGGGGCCGCCGAGAGCTACAAGGCCGAGGCCGACCGGATCCTCACCGATCTCGCCAGGCGCGCGACGGCCGCCGCGACGCTAAACGCCCCCCTGGCGGCGGAAGCCGCCAGTGCGCTTCAAGCCGCACTCGCCGCCGTCCAGGCCCATGGCCTGCGTGGCTCGGGCGTCGTCGCCGCCTTCAAGGACGCCGAGACCGCCCTGCGCCTGGGCGCCCGTCCCGGCCTCGACGCCAATTGGAGCCTGATCCAGGCCTCCGAGACCAGCGACGGCGTCGCCGTGCCGCAGCTTTCCGCCGCCGCCCAGGTCGCCCTGCAGTCGGTCGATGTCGACCTGGACGCGGTGCGGGTGCACGCGCTGGGGACTGGGTCGCTGGAAGAGGCCCCCGGTCTCGATCATCGCGCCCTGACGGCCGTCGGCTTCACCGGCCACGAGATCGCCCTGGCCGAGGCCGCCCTGCGGGCCAGCGGCGACCTGCGCGCCGCCTTCGCGCCGGCCGTCGTCGGCGCCGACTTCATCGGCGACGTTCTGGGCGCGTCGCGCGAGGCCCTCTCCGATCCCGCCTTCGACACCCTAGCCTTCGCCGGCTTCCAGCCCGACGCCATCGCCAAAGCCCAGGCCCATGCGATCGGATCGGGCCGACTGTTCGACTGCCCGGCCCTGCCCGTCGAGATCCAGGACCTGCTGCGCGCCTTCGAGACGCCGGCCGTGGCCGACCGCATCGCCTTCACGGCCGCCGTCGAAGCCTTCGCCTGCGCGCCGCAGCCCCTGGCCCTGGTCGCGCCATTCGACGCCCGCCCAGCCGACCTGCTGCGCCTGCAAGCCTCGGCCGCCCGCGCCGGCGTACGCGCCCTGAAACTATCGCGCGCCACCGCGCCCGCCGACTTCGCCCTCGACCTGCCCGAAGCCCCGGTTGAAGCGCCACGCGCCAGGCCGCCCGAGCCGATCGTCACTGAACGCGTGGTCGAGAAGGTAATCGAGCGTCAGCGCGAGCGCCGCAAGCTGCCCGATCGCCGCAAGGGCTACATCCAAAAGGCGGCCGTCGGCGGCCACAAGGTCTATCTGCACACCGGCGAGTACGAGGATGGCGAGGTCGGCGAGATCTTCATCGACATGCACAAGGAAGGCGCCGCCTTCCGGTCATTGATGAACAACTTCGCCATCGCGATCTCGATCGGCCTGCAATACGGCGTGCCGCTGGACGAGTTCGTCGACGCCTACGTCTTCACCAAGTTCGAGCCGGCCGGTCCGGTGACCGGCAACGACTCGATCAAGTCGGCGACCTCGATCCTCGACTACATCTTCCGCGAGCTCGGCGTTTCGTACCTGGGCCGTGACGACCTGGCCAACGGCGACCCGCAGGAGTTCAACGCCGACGGCCTGGGACGAGGCAAGGCCGAAGACGTCGAGGACGAGGCCGAGGAGCCCGCGCCGCTGCCGGCCTCGAAGTTCATCTCCAAGGGCTTCTCGCGCGGCGCCACGCCCGACAACCTGGTGTTCGCCGCCTTCGGGCGCCGCAAGGACGACGCGGCCAAGACCGGCGCGCCCGCCGACCAGGCCGACATCTGCCCGGCCTGCGGCGACGTGGCCCTGAGCCGCAAGGGCGGCCTGGTGGTCTGCGAAAGCTGCAACGGCCAGGCCGAACGGCCCTCGCCGCGCGGCTGAGTTCCGGCGCGGGACTTGCTGTGAAAACGGCAAGTCCCGTATCCCGCCCTTTCCACCGTCAAGGACGCGTGCCGAAATGAAACCGCTGGCCCTCCTCGCCGCCGCCGCGCTGTCGACCCTGGCGCTCGCCGGTCCCGCCCTGGCGCAGAACGCCGGTCAAATCGCCAGCGTCCGCCGCGGCGCCGACTGCCCGCGCTGCAACCTGTTCCAGGCCGACCTGTCGGGCCTGACCCTGCGGTCCAAGAACCTGGCCGGCGCCCGCCTGCGCCAATCGGACCTGTCGCTGGCGGTGATGGGCCGTACGCGGTTCACCGGGGGCGACCTGCGCGACGTCAACGCCTATGGCGGCGTCTTCGGCGGCGCGAGCTTCGCCAAGGCCGACCTGACCAACGCCACCTTCGTCGGCGCCTATCTGGAAGGCGCGAGCTTCGCCGGCGCCAACCTGTCGGGCGTCAACTTCTCGGGGGCCGAGATGGACCGCGCCAGCGGCCTTACCCAGGCCCAGCTGAACCGGGCCTGCGGCGATCCGTCGACGACCCTGCCGCGCGGCCTGTCGATCCCCCGCTGCCGCTGATCAGAATGCCTCAGTTCACCGGCAGCATCAGGTGCGCATAGGGCGTGTCGGGGAACATGACGTAGGGCTTCGAGGTGTCCGGACGCGCGCCGCCCGGATAGCCCGCCAGCATGCCCGGCGCCCCGACGACCATGACGTGCGGACCGGTCTTGACCCAGTCGTGACCGTCCATCGGCTTGGTGGCGTAGGGGTCGAGATTGCTGGGATCCGAGCCGCCCATCAGCATGTAGATGAAGCCCGGCTTGCCTTCCGGCGGCGGCTTGCGGGCGAACATGGCC
The DNA here is from genome assembly GCF_029543245.1 of Caulobacter endophyticus. Lineage (GTDB taxonomy): Bacteria > Pseudomonadota > Alphaproteobacteria > Caulobacterales > Caulobacteraceae > Caulobacter > Caulobacter endophyticus_A. The sequence continues at coordinate 2,398 of NZ_JARQWV010000048.1, read as the reverse complement.
GTCGCCCATTCCATGGCGTTGGCGTCGGCGCACATCGGGTCGACGCCGGGCGTCGTCGGGATGTCGGGCATGCAGGTGTAGCCGTTGGTGCCGTCGCGTAGATGACGCATCGAGCCGTCGGCGGCGAAGGTCATGATCGCCGCGTCCTTGGCCAGCGCGGCCGGCGCGGCCGACATGGCGCTGTCGATGGCTTTCTGGTCCGCCGCGGTCGGCGGCGATCCGGCATAGGCGCCCGTCGCGGCCGACAGGCAGAGGCACATTGCGAACGCGGTCCTGAACATCGGGAAACCCTCCCAGGGCGCACCCCCGACAGCGGCACCATAGCACGAAAAAGCCCTCCGAACCGTATGGCCGGAGGGCTTTGTCTTTCAGGCGCTTGCCGCCAGGTCCTTAGACCTTGATGGGCGGGGCGGTGCGGATGTGCAGCTCCTTGAGCTGCTTGTCGAGGACGTTCGCCGGGGCGTTCATCAGCAGGTCCTGGCCCTGCTGGTTCAGCGGGAAGGCGATGACTTCGCGGATGGCGACCTGCTCGGCCAGCAGCATGACGATGCGGTCGATGCCGGGGGCCAGACCGCCGTGCGGCGGGGCGCCGAAGCGGAAGGCGTTCAGCATGCCGCCGAACTGCTCCTCGACCACTTCCGGACCGTAGCCGGCGATCTCGAAGGCCTTGAGCATGATCTCGGGCTTGTGGTTCCGGATAGCGCCCGAGCACAGCTCGTAGCCGTTGCAGACGATGTCGTACTGGAAGGCGCGGATGGTCAGGGGATCCTGGCCTTCCAGGGCTTCCAGACCGCCCTGCGGCATCGAGAACGGATTGTGCGAGAAGTCGACGCGCTTTTCGTCCTCGTTCCACTCGAACATCGGGAAGTCGACGATCCAGCAGAACTTGAACTGCTCTTCGGCGACCAGCTTCAGCTCCGTGCCGACGCGGGTGCGGGCAAGGCCCGCGAACTTGGCGAACACGGCCGGATCGCCAGCCACGAAGAAGGCCGCGTCGCCAGCGCCGAGGCCGAGGCTCTCCATCAGGGCCTGCGTCGGCTCGCCCAGGTTCTTGGCGATCGGGCCGCCCCAGCCGCCCTGGTCTTCCGACCAGAACACATAGCCGAGGCCCGGCTGGCCTTCGCCCTGGGCCCAGCTGTTCATGCGGTCGCAGAAGGCGCGCGAACCGCCCGTCGGGGCCGGGATGGCCCAGATGGCGTTCTTGGCGTCGGCGCCGAGGATCTTGGCGAATAGGCCAAAGCCGCCGTCACGGAAGTGCTCGGAGACGTCGGCCATCTTGATGGGGTTGCGCAGGTCGGGCTTGTCGCTGCCGTACCAGGCCATCGACTGGGCGTAGGTCAGGCGCTCGAAGCCCTTGTGCTCGAAGGCCTGGCCAAAGTCGTTGGTGAAGGTGTGGGTCTCGCTGATCGGCGAGACCGGCTTGCCGTTCGAGAACTCCTCGAAGACGCCGTGCATCACCGGCTCGATGGCCGCGAACACGTCTTCCTGGGTCACGAAGCTCATCTCGACGTCGAGCTGGTAGAACTCCAGCGAGCGGTCGGCGCGCAGGTCTTCGTCACGGAAGCAAGGAGCGATCTGGAAGTAGCGGTCGAAGCCCGAAACCATCAGCAGCTGCTTGAACTGCTGGGGCGCTTGGGGAAGCGCGTAGAACTTCTCGGGATGCAGGCGCGAGGGCACCAGGAAGTCGCGCGCGCCTTCCGGCGACGACGCCGTCAGGATCGGCGTCTGGAACTCGTTGAAGCCCTGCGCGAACATGCGGTTGCGGATCGACTGGATCACACGCGAGCGCAGCACGATGTTCTTGTGCAGGGTCTCGCGACGCAGGTCGAGATAGCGGTGCTTGAGGCGGATCTCTTCAGGATAGTCCGGCTCGCCGAAGACAGGCAGCGGCAGTTCGTCGGCGGTCGACAGGACCTCGACGTCGGTGACGCGGATCTCGATCTCGCCGGTCGGCAGGTTGGCGTTCACCACGGCGGCGTCACGGGCGATGACCACGCCGTCGACGCGGATCACGCTCTCGGCGCGCAGGCGCTCGACGATGGCGAAGCCCGGGGTTTCGGGGTGCAGCACCAGCTGAGTCAGGCCGTAGTGGTCGCGCAGGTCGATGAAGACCAGGCCGCCGTGGTCGCGCTTGCGGTGGATCCAGCCCGACAGACGCACATTGGCGTTGGTGTCGCTGGCCCGAAGAGCGCCGCAGTTATGGGTGCGATAGGCGTGCATCGTGGTCATGAAAGGCTTCGAAACGCGTTGATTTGCAAGGCGCGGAAAGGCGCATGCGGGGGCGTTTATGTCAAGGATTCTGGCAATTTTGATCCTTCTCTCCTTGCGGGAGAAGGTGTCGCCGAAGGCGACGGATGAGGGGTCGCGCGGACGGTTCTGAGAGACCCCTCACCCGACC
>NZ_JARQWV010000047.1 GCF_029543245.1 Caulobacter endophyticus | reverse complement strand
GCGGCCCCCGCGCCTCGCCCCCCCCCCCCCCCCGCCGGGGCGGGGGGCCGCGCCGCCCCCCCCGCCCCCCCCCCCCCCCGAGACTGGGCGCCGTGCCGGCCGTCGCCCCCTCCGTCACGGCGCTGATAGCGCCGCGCCACCTCCCCCGCTTTGCGGGGGAGAGCAGGGAAGGATCACCCCTCCATCGCTTCCAGTTCCTTGCCACGGGTCTCGTGGATCAGCTTCTGGACGAGGAAGAACGAGACCACGGCGCTGACGGCGTAGAAGCCGTAGGTCGCCGCGAGGCTCATCTTGGCCATGGCCGGGAAGCTGAACGAGATGGCGAAGTTGGCGATCCACTGGGCGAAGCCGGCGACGGCCAGGGCCGAACCGCGCATCTGGTTGGGGAACATCTCGCCCAGCATCACCCACATGACCGGACCCCAGGAGAGGTTGAAGAAGATCACGTAGAGGTTGGCGGCCACGAGGGCGATCGGGCCGACGCTGCCGTCCAGGTGCAGGGCGCCGTTGACGGTGGTGGCGGTCGAGAAGCACCAGGTCAGGACGCCCAGGGTCACGGCCATGCCGGCCGAGCCGATCAGCAGCAGCGGCTTGCGGCCGATGCGGTCGATCAGGGCGATGGCGGCCAGGCAGGCCAGGATCGACAGCGCGCCCGACAGGATGTTGATCTTCAGGCTGTCGTCCTCGGTGAAGCCCACCGACTGCCACAGCACCGAGCCGTAGTAGAAGACGATGTTGATGCCGACGAACTGCTGGAAGATGGCCAGGACCAGGCCGGCCCACAGGATCGGACGGATCTTCCGGGTCACCGGGTCGAGCAGGTCGGAGAACTTCGGCTTGTGGTCGGCGCTCAGCGAGGCGCGGATCTCGGCGACCTTGGCCGCGCCCGTGCCCGGGCCGAACAGGCGCGAGAGGATGGCTTCGGCCTTGGCGTCCTGGCCCTTGGCGACCAGGTAGCGCGGGCTTTCCGGGATGGTCAGCAGGGCGAAGAAGAACACGCCGGCCGGGATCACCTGCATCCAGAACATCCAGCGCCAGGCGGGCAGGCCCAGCCAGAAGTCGGCGGTCGAGCTGCCGGCGGTGTGGGCCAGCACGTAGTTGGCCACGAACGCGCCGGTGAGGCCGGTGATGATCATGATCTGCTGCACCGACGACAGGCGGCCGCGGATGTTCGCCGGGGTCACTTCCGAGATGTAGACCGGGCAGAGCACGCTGGCGGCGCCGACGCCCAGGCCGCCGATGAGGCGGAAGATCACGAAGATGGTCGAGGTGTGGGCCGCGCCCGTGCCCAGGGCGCTGATCACGAACAGCAGGGCCGAGATGATCATCACGGTGCGACGGCCCCAGACGTCGGCCAGGCGGCCGGCGGCGAAAGCGCCAATCGCGCAGCCGATCAGGATGGCGGCGACGTTCAGGCCGGTGCCGAACTCGGTCAGCTTGAAGGCGCTGTTGAGGCCTTCCTGCGTGCCGTTGATGACGCCGCTGTCGTAGCCGAACATGAAGCCGCCGATGGTGGCCACGGCCACGATGGCGGCGACGAAGGCCATGTTCACCTTCGCGCCGTCGGCGCTCATGCCGGCGCTCGGCCCGGCGCTGGAAACTGATGCCACTGGAGTCCTCCCCGATGGCCCCCTTGGAGGGCCTGATTTGATCCCTAACGCGCCCCGAAAGGGACCCTGTTGCCGGCGACCTTAGTGTTACCGGTATCAGCACGCAAGCGGCCGTTTTTGCGGGATTCCCGCCGCGACCGCCGTCGCTTCGTCGGGCCGATAGTGTCAGTTCCGGCGGCGCTCGCAAGGGGCGATGGCAACGTTGTCATTTCGCCCGCCCTCCGATGGAGGGGGCTGGTCGGGGAGGGCGTTGCGCCGGCGCCACGCTGGGCGGCGCCACTGCAACATTGCCGAAAAGAAATTTGCCCCGGAAAGCCGGCCGCGCTTTACCGCTGGAGGTCGAGACCAGCGCGGACCGTCCGCTCGCGGCGCCTCGACGAGCCTGCCTCGGGGGACGCGCCTTGCGCCTGAAGACCATCCTTTTCTCCGCCGCCGCCGTCATCGCGACGCCTTGCCTGGCCCTGGCCCAAGGGGGCGTTCAGACGGCCGCCCCGGCCCCTGCCCAGGGCGGTCCGGCCGCAGCGCCGAAAGCCGCGCCTGCCGCCGTGGAAGGGGTCACCGTCACCGGCGACGGCGCCGCCATGCGCAGCTCGATCGACCGCCGCAGCTACAGCGTCTCCAATGATCTGTCGGCCCGCACCGGCTCGATCGCCGACGCCCTGCGCAACATCCCCTCGGTCGAGGTCGACGTGCAGGGTAACGTCAGCCTGCGCGGCGACAGCAACGTCACCATCCTGATCGACGGCAAGCCCTCGGGCATGTTCAACGGCGACGGTCGCGGCGACGCCCTGCAGGCCATGCCGGCCGACCAGATCGACCGCGTCGAGGTGATGACCAACCCGTCGGCCGCCTTCCGTCCGGACGGCACGGCCGGGATCATCAACCTGGTCACCAAGCAGACCCGCAAGCCGGGCGCCACCGGCACGCTGCGCGCCAATGTCAGCACCGACGGGCGCTACAACGGCGGCGTCAGCGGCAACTACGTCAACGGCAAGCTGACCCTGTCGGGCGACGCCGGCTTCCGGCACGAAGAGCAGAAGGCCTGGCAGACCATCGACCGCACCACGGCGGCGGGGACCAGCAGCCAGGACGGCGTCTTCGAGAACGACGGCGACATGGTCAACCTGCGCGGCGGGATCGACTACGACCTGACCCCCAAGGACCGCTTGAGCGGCGAGGTCCGCTATCGCCGCATGAAGTTCGACACCACCGGCGACGAGACCTACGAGACCACCGGCGCCTTCCCCGACTACACGCGCGCCACCGACGCGGCGATGAAGCGCGACAACAAGGCCGTCAGCGGCGACTGGCGTCACCAGTTCAAGGGCTCCGAGCACCAGCTGACGGCGCACCTGGAGTACGAGCAGACCGACTTCTCGCGCAATTCCACGGCCTTCACCGACTACAGCGCGGGCGCCGACGCCTACGAACTGTTCGGCTTCGGGGCCGACCAGGAGCGCACGAACTTCAAGACCGACTACGCCCGTCCCAATGTCGGCGGCGGCACGCTGAAGACCGGTCTCGACTTCGAGTGGGTCAAGAACGATTACGACAATCACGGCTCCACCGGCACGTCGTGGGGCGACCAGACGGTCGACCCGGCCCGCACCAACCGCTTCCTGTTCGACCAGGACGTCTATGCCGGCTACGTGACCTACGAGAAGGCGTTCGGCGACTTCACCGCCCAGGGCGGCCTGCGCGCCGAGCAGGTGCAGATCAACGGTAACCAGGTCACCGGCGGCCAGACCTTCGAGAACGACTACTTCAAGGTCTATCCCAGCCTGCACCTGGGCTACACGGTCAACGAGAACAACACCTTCAAGGGCAGCTACAGCCGCCGCGTCCAGCGCCCGCAGGTGCAGGACCTGAACCCCTATCGCATCTATCAGGACCCGCAGAACTACCGTGCGGGCAACCCCTATCTGAAGCCGCAGGTCACCGACTCGTTCGAGCTGGGCTGGCAGTACCGCAAGGGCCCGGCCTACTACCTGGCCACGGCCTATTATCGCAGCAGCGAGGGCGTGGTCACCGACGTGGTGCGCGACCTGGGCGACGGCGTGCTGCTGACCACGCGCGAGAACCTCAACAAGAGCCGCAACGGCGGCCTGGAGCTGGTGGCCAACGGCCGCCTGACGCCCAAGATCACCTACAATGTCAGCGCCAACGCCTTCTGGAACGAGATCGACGCGGGCAACCTCGGCTTCTCGGGCACGCGCTCGGCCACGACGCTGTCGGGTCGCGCCAACCTGAACTGGCAGGCGACCCCGAAGGACTTCTTCCAGATCAACGCCTTTACCTCGGGCAAGCGCCTGACCCCGCAGGGCCACCGCGAGCCGTTCCAGATGGTCAATCTGGGCTACCGCCGGAAGGTCAACGACAAGCTGTCGTTCGTCGTGACCGTGCAGGACGCCCTCGACAGCTTCGAGGACAAGGCCGTCACCGACACCGCCACCCTGAAGGACGTCACTCTGCGCACGGCCAATGTGCGGGCGGTGTTCTTCGGCTTCACCTGGAACTTCGGCGGCGGCAAGCCGCGGCCAGAGCAGTTCGACTTCGGTTCGGGCGCGGTCGGGGGGTGATTGCGATCCTCCCCCTGAAGGGGGAGGTGGCCCGAAGGGCCGGAGGGGGAAGCGGCTTCTGAGCCGCAGCAACAACTTCCCCCTCAGTCGCGGAGTTTATCCTCGGGCCGGCCTTCGGCCGGACCCGGGGGCCGACAGCTCCCCCTTCAGGGGGAGCATCTAGCTCTACAGCCAGCCCACCTTCTTGAAGCGTCGATAGAGCAGGGCGCAGACCGCAGCGATGACGCCCAGGACCAGCGGATAGCCGAAGGTCCATTTCAATTCCGGCATGTGCTCGAAGTTCATGCCGTAGACGCCGGCGACGGCGGTGGGCACGGCCAGCATGGCGGCCCAGGCGGCCAGCTGGCGGGTGATGACGCCCTGGCGCTGCTGCTCCAGCAGCGAGCTGACCTCGAACACCGAATTGAGCACCTCGCCCAGGCCCGCGATCAAGAGGTCCACGCGCGCGACGTGGTCGCGGATGTCGCGGAAGTAGGGCTTCACCTCTGGGTCGATGCACGGCGTCTCGTGGTGCTCGAGATAGCCGGCGACCTGGGCCATGGGCCCCAGCAGCCGCAGGAACTTGGTCAGCTCGCGGCGCAGGGTGAACAGGCGGGTGATCTCGGCCCGGCTGAGGAAGGCGTCCAGCGCCCGCCGCTCCATCTCGGCCAGCTCGTCCTCGATGGCGTCGACCACCGGCAGATAGCCGTCGACGATGAAGTCGAGCACGGCGTGCAGCACATAGTCGCCGCCGTGGGCCAGCAGGGCAGGCAGGGCCTCCAGGTGCGCCCGCAGCTCCAGGTGGGCGCGGGCCGAGCCGTGGCGCACGCTGATCAGGAAGTGGGGGCCCACGAAGATGTCGGTCTCGCCGAAGACGATGCGGCTCTCGACCATCTGGGCGGTCTTGGCGACCACGAACAGCTGGTTGCCGTAGATGTCGACCTTGGGCATCTGGCGCGCATGCAGGGCGTCCTCGACGGCCAGCGGGTGCAGGTCGAAGCGCTCCTGCAGGATGCGCAGTTCGTCCTCGCGGGGATCCACGAGGCCGATCCACACAAACTCGCCGGCACGCGGCGCCAGGCTGTCGGGGTCATCGAGCCGGATCTCCCGAACCCGTTTTCCATCGACATAGGCGTAGGCGGCGACGACGCTCATGAAGGCTCCTGCGTTGCAGGTCCGCAGATGGCGTGAACGGCGCGCGGGGGCAAGGGCCAGATCCTCCCCCTGAAGGGGGAGGTGGCCCGGAGGGCCGGAGGGGGGAGGTATCCTGTGAGGCAACGGCAGTTATCTCCGCCTCAGTCACTTCCCCCTCAGTCGCTTCGCGACAGCTCCCCCTTCAGGGGGAGCATCTTCAGGCCGGCGTCAGTGTGACCAGCACCAGATCGTTCTGGCGCAGGGCGAAGTCGAGGCTCGCCACACCGTCCTTGCCGACGGTGATGGTGCGATCGATCTCCGGCTTGTCGGCGGTCAGGGTTTGCAGTTTGCCGATCTGGTCCGGCGTCAGGCTCTTGGGCATGCCCAGCTCGATATAGGCCGTGTAGGCGTCGTTGGCGCGGAAGCCAGTGCGCTGGGCTTTCAGGCGGTAGCGGCCGGGCTTCAGCCCCGCGACGCTCAGCGCCGCGCCGGGCGCCTCGGCGGCGGGCTGGACCTTGGTGAAGTAGGAGCGGTTGCTGGTCGGCTGCACCGGTTGGCTGAAATCCCAGACCAGGGCGGCGACCTTGCCGCCGTCCACTGAGGCGAGAACACTATTGTCCGTAGACGGAATTTCATCGCCGCGCAGGGCCGCCAGGTACTTGTAGGCGAACCACGAGGGTTTGCGGATCCCCTCCGGGTTCATCAGGCCAAAGCCGCCCTGGAACGGCGCGGTCGGCGGGCCGGGCTCTTCGAAGAGGTCGCTGTAGGTCCAGTAGCTCATGCCCTGGACGATGCCTTTGACGCCCTTCAGCTTGGCCAGGATGTAGGCGGCGCTGTGATAGCTGTCGTGCACCGGGTCGCGCGGCGTGTAGCTGGTGCTCCATTCGGTGAAATAGAGCGGCAGGCCGGGGAAGGCCGAGGCCTCGATCTCGGCGCGCACCTTGCGCACGTCGCCGATGATGGCGTCGGGATTGGCCGACAGCTTGGTGTCGTCCTTGCCGTTCTCGTCGAGGAAGCCGCCCTCGACGCCGTAGGTGTGGGTGGTGACGAAGTCGACCGCCGCGCCCTTGGCCTTGCAGTAGGCCAGGAACTCCGGAACCCAGGCCGCGCCGGCCGTCGACGGGCCGCCGACCCGCAAGGTCGGGTCGATCGCCTTGATGGTCTTGGACGTGAGGGCGTAGAGGTCGAAATAGACTTGTCGGTCGGCCTTCTCCCAGAAGCCATCGAGATTGGGCTCGTTCCAGACCTCGAAGAACCAGGTGCGGACCTCGGCCTCGCCGTAGCGCTTGCGCAGGTGCGTCACGAAGGCGTCGATCAGGTGCGCCCACGGCTCGAACTGTGGGTGCGAGGTGTTGCCCTTCCACCAGAAGATCGTCAGGTCCGAGGTCTTCATCGCCTCGGGCGTGAAGCCCAGCTCGATGAACGGCTTCAGCCCCATGGCCAGCAGGCGGTCGTAGAGCTGGTCGATCTTGGTCCAGTCGTAGACGATCTTGCCGTCGGCCCCTTTCTTCACCGTGCCCAGCACGTCGTGGAAGATGGCGTGGAAGCGGATGTAGCGGAACTTCAGCTCGTCCGACGCCGTCTTCATCTGCGCCAGGCTGTCTTCGCGCAGCAGCGTGCCGGGATAGTCCGAGCCGATCGACAGGTCGAAGAAGCGGTCGACGGGCTGGGTGGCCTTGGCGACGTCCAGGGCGATGACGCGCTTCTGTCCGGCCGCGAAGGCGGGCAGGGAAGGCAGCGCTGTCAGGCTGGCGATCGTGGCCATCAGGCGGCGGCGCGAGAACATGGGGAGCTTCCTTCCTCTTGGCGCCTCCTCAATTCGTCATCCCGGAAAGCCCGAAGGGCTTATCCGGGACCCAGGGGGCGGCGCACTGCGGCTCCCCTGGGTCCCGGCTCTCCGCTTCGCTGCGGCCGGGATGACGAGTTTGAGGGTGCTTTTTGGCTAGTGATTGTGCCGCGGCAGCTTGGACGCCAGGTCCTGGTACTTCACCGCGAACTCCAGCACCCCGCCGGTGTCGAGCTGGCTGGCGTGGGCGCGGTAGATTTCCTGCCAGGGGGTCATGGTCGCCGGCACGGCCGGGATACCCTCCTTGCGGCGCTCGGCGATCACGGCCTCGTCCACCAGGGCGTCGCAGCGACCGGTGTTGATGTCGATGCGGATGACATCACCGGTGCGCAGCCACGACAGGCCCCCGCCCACCGCGCTCTCGGGCGAGGCGTTGAGGATCGAGGGGCTGTCGGCGGTGCCCGACTGGCGCCCGTCGCCCAGGGTGGGCAGGCTCATGATCCCCTTCTTCAGGAGGTGATCCGGCGGCTGCATGTTCACGACCTCGGCCGAGCCGGGCCAGCCGATCGGCCCCGCGCCGCGGATCACCAGGATGCAGCTCTCGTCGATGTTCAGGGCCGGGTCGTTGATGCGGGCGTGATAGTCGTCCGAACCGTCGAAGACGATGGCCCGGGCTTCGAACACGCCTTCCTGGCCCGGCTTGGACAGGTAGCGCTCGCGGAAGTCGGCGCCGATGACGCTGGCCTTCATGATCGCGAAGTCGAACAGGTTGCCGCGCAAAACGAGGAAACCCGCCTTTTCGGCCAGGGGCTCTGCATAGGGGAAGATCACCTCGCGGTCGCTGGTTTCGCGCCCTTGCAGGTTCTCGCCCATGGTCTTGCCGGTGACGGTCAGCACGTCGCCGTGCAGGCGGCCCTGCTGCAGCAGTTCCCACAGCACCGCCGGCGCGCCGCCGGCCCGGTGGAAGCGCTCGCCCAGATACTTGCCGGCCGGCTGCATGTTGACGATCAGCGGAATGTCGTAGGCCGCCCGCCAGTCGTCGGCGGTGATCTCCAGGCCCGCATGGCGCGCCATGGCGGCGATGTGCGGCTGGGCGTTGGTCGAGCCGCCGGCCGCCGCCACCAGGGCGATGGCGTTCTCGAAGGCCTTCTTGGTCAGGATGTCGAGCGGTTTGACGTCCTCATAGGCCAGGTCGACGATCCGCTGGCCGGTGCGATAGGCCATCTGGCCGCGCTCGCGGTAGGGGGCGGGGATCGCCGCGCAGCCGGTCAGCGACAGGCCCAGCGCCTCGGCCACGGCGTTCATGGTCGAGGCCGTGCCCATGGTGTTGCAGTGGCCGGCCGAGGGGGCGGAAGAGGCCGCACGCTCGATGAACTCGTTCTCGTCGATCTCGCCGGCCGCCAGCTTGCGGCGCGAGCGCCAGATCACCGTGCCCGAACCGACCAGCTCGCCCTCGTGCCAGCCGTCGAGCATGGGTCCGCCCGACAGCACGATGGCCGGGATGTTGACCGTGGTGGCGGCCATGATGCCGGCCGGGGTAGTCTTGTCGCAGCCGGTGGTCAGGACGACGGCGTCGATCGGATAGCCGTGCAGGGTCTCGACCAGGCCCAGATACGACAGGTTCCGGTCCAGCGCCGCCGTCGGGCGACGGCAGTTCTCGAAGATCGGGTGGACCGGGAATTCCATCGGAATGCCGCCCGCGTCGCGGACGCCATCGCGCACTCGTTGCACTAGATCGAGGTGGATGCGGTTGCAGGGCGAAATGTCGCTGCCGGTCTGGGCGATGCCGATGATCGGCTTGCCGCTGCGCAGCTCTTCCGGGGTGATCCCATAGTTCATGAAGCGCTCCAGATAGAGCGCGGTCATGTCGATGTGGTCGGGGTTGTCGAACCAGTCGCGCGAGCGGAAGCGGCGCGGCGTACGGCTCGAAACGTTATTGGCGGAGGTCAAGGCGCACCTCGTATTGGGGCTGCCCGGCGACGTCGACGGGCAGGGCGAACAGGCCCCCGCACAGCGGGGCGGCGGCGAGCTGCTCGTCGCTCAGGCCTTTGCGGGCGGTGGTGAAGTAGAGGGTCTTCAGGTCCGGTCCGCCAAAACACGGCTTGGTGACGTTGATGGCCGGCAGCTCGACGCGCTGGACGATCTCGCCCGCTGGCGACAGGCGGATGGCGCCGCGACCGCCCCACAGGGCCGTCCAGACGAAGCCCTCGGCGTCGACCACCGAGCCGTCGGGCCAGGCGTCCTCGATCGTCAGGCGGAAGAATTCGCGCTTGTTCGACAGGGCGCCGTCGGCCCCGATGTCGAAGGCCCAGATCACCTTTCCGAGGGTGTCGGTGTGGTAGAAGGTCGCCCCGTCAGGCGAGACGGCCGGGCCGTTGGTGATGCAGATGCCGGCGTCGTGCCTGGTCAGCGAGCCGTCGGCTTCCAGCCGGTAGAGCGCGCCGCTGTCGGCTTCCTCCGCGTCGTGCATGGTGCCGAACCACAGGCGGCCCTGAGCGTCGACCGTGGAGTCGTTGGGACGGTTGTCGAGGCTGGCGTCCTCGATCACCGAGATGAAGGTGAAACCCAGTTCCGGCGTGAAGTGGTGCAGGCCGCTCTTGAGCCCCGCGACGAAGCCGCCGCCGACGCGCGGCGCGACGAAGGTCACCTGGTCGGGCGCGTCCCAGCTGGCGGTCTCGCCGGTGGCCGGGGTGTAGCGGTGGACCCTGTGGCCCTTGATGTCGACGAACCAGACGGCGTCGCCATGCCAGATCGGCCCTTCGCCGAGCGTGGCCTTCAGGTCCCAGACGCAGGTGGGGGCAGCGGACATTTTGGTCTTCCCGTGGGCCCGCCCTCGTCCTTCGACAGGCTCAGGAAGAGGGCTATTGCAGTCGTCGCAGTAGAAACCCTCATCCTGAGCTTGTCGAAGGACGAGGGTTTCGGTTCCGCTTCCGGCCTATCGCCAGCCGGCGTCGATCCAGTATTCGTGGCCGGTGCACAGGCTGCCGTCGTCCGAGGCCAGGAACAGCACCAGCGAGGCCACGTTGGCCGGCAGAATGCGGCCCTTCACGGCCTGGGCCTTGACGATCTCGGCCTCGCCTTCGGGCGTGTACCACTTCTCCTGGCGCTTGGTCTTGACGTTGCCCGGCACCACGCAGGTGACGCGGATGTCGTCGGGGCCAAGCTCGCGGGCCAGGGCGCGGGTCATGCCCTCGATGCCGGCCTTGGCGGTTTCGTAGAGGACGAGGTCCTCAAGGCCCAGGTGCCAGCTGATCGAGCCGAAGTTGATGATCGCGCCGCCGCCGCGCGCCTTCATGCCCGGAGCCGCGGCCTGGGCGCAGAACAGCATGTGACGCAGGTTCACGTTCATGCGGTTGTCCCAGTAGGCCGGGGTCACGTCGGCCAGGCTGTGGCGGTCGTCGTTGCCGGCGTTGTTGACCAGCACGTCGATGGGACCCGTCTCGGCGAAGAAGGCCTTCACGGCTTCCAGGTCGGTCAGGTCGACGGCCTTGAACACCGGCTTGATCGGGGCGTCGGCCAGGTCGGCGACCAGGGCTTGCGAGTCCTCGGCGGCGATGTCGACGAAGAACACTTCGGCGCCTTGGCGGGCGAAGGCGGTGGTGATGCCCGCGCCGATGCCGGAGCCGCCGCCGGTGATGACGACGCGCTTGCCCTGAAGGCTGGGATAGATGGCAGAGGACATGCGCTTACGCCTGGAAAGAGGAAACGAGGATCACAGCAGGCCGCGGCCGGCCAGGTTGCGGATCAGGGCCGAGATGCCGAAGGTCCAGGGCTTGGCCTGGTCGCAGGTGGTCACCTCGTTCTCGAGCACGCCCAGCTTGGGGGTCGAGACGCGGACGCGGTCGCCCACCTTGTGGGTGAAGCCCTGGCCGGGCGCGTCGCGGTCCTGGATCGGGGCGAACATGGTGCCCAGGAACAGTACGAAGCCGTCCGGATACTGGTGCTGCTTGCCGTAGGCCTGGCCGGCCAGCACGGCCGGATCACGGCTGATCAGGCTCATGTTCGACTTGCCGTCGAGCACGAAGTCGTCGCGGCCGGTGATCTTCAGCTCGACCTCGGCGCTACGCACGTCGTCGAGGCTGAACGAGGCGTCGAACAGGCGGAAGAACGGACCGATCGAGCAGGAGGCGTTGTTGTCCTTGGCCTTGCTGAGCAGGAGGGCCGAGCGGCCCTCGAAGTCGCGCAGGTTGACGTCGTTGCCCAACGACGCGCCGCGGATCTCGCCCGAGCCGTCGACCAGCAGCACGACTTCCGGCTCGGGGTTGTTCCAGTGGCTGTCCTTGCGGACGCCGACCTGGTCGCCCCAGCCCATCGACGACAGCGTCGGGCCCTTGGTGAAGATCTCGGCGTCGGGGCCGATGGCGACCTCGAGGTACTGCGACCACAGGCCGTCCTTGATCAGGGTCTGCTTCAGGCGCTCGGCGCCTTCCGAACCCGGGTTCACGCTGCGCAGGTCGCCGCCCATGCTTTCGGACAGTTGCTCGCGGATCTTCAAGGCGGCCGCGGCGTCGCCGCGGGCGCGCTCCTCGATCACCCGTTCCAGGGTCGAGACGGCGAAGGTGACGCCGGCGGCCTTCAGGCATTGCAGGTCGACGGGGGCCAAGAGCTTGGCCGGCGCATTGCCCTGCGGATCATCCCAGACGGGGCGCAGGTCGAGCTTTTCGAGAGGGCCCTTGTCCTCTCCGCGCGGGATCGCGTCGCCCGGGGCGTAGGCGTTCATCAGGTCGGCGACGGTGGGGGCGATCTTGCTGACGTCCTCCACGTGGCCGCCGCGGATCAGGACGGGGGTCGGGCCCTGGCCGAAATCGATGCGGCCCAGAAGGGTCGCTTCCCGCCAGTCCTCGGGAAGGTATTTCGTCACGCCCACCGCGTTTTCTCCCTCTGGCCGGGGCAGGGTCAGGCGCCCCGCCGCCACGCTTTCGTAACTCGTAGTCTTGTTAGCGCTAACATGTGGAGGGGCGCAAGGGAGTTGTCTGACAACTGTTCTGAGGTTGTCGACAGAAGGGCTGGGCGCTTGGGCTTTCTCCTCCCCCGTGAAGCGGGGGAGGGGGACCGCGAAGCGGTGGAGGGGGCGAGACTGGGCGCTTTGCCGGCCGCCGCCCCCTCCGTCACGCTGCGTATCCGCACCGCGCCACCTCCCCCGCCGTGCGGGGGAGGAGCTGGTTATTGCGGCGCCGGCCCCGTCGAATCCCGCACGATCAGGGTGTGGGGATGCATCAGCTGGCGCGGCTCGCCGGTTCCATCGCGGTGGCGGCGGATCTCTTCCAGAACCAGGTCGACGGCGGCGCGGGCCATGGCGGCGATGGGTTGGTGGACGGTGGTCAGGGCCGGCCAGATGTTGGCGGCGATCGAGGTGTCGTCGAAGCCGACGATCGAGACGTCGCCCGGCACGTCCAGGCCCAGGCGGTGGGCCAGGCCCGCGGTGGCGGCGGCCATGTCGTCGTTGGCGGCGAAGACGGCGGTGGGCCGGTCCTTGGCGTTCAGCAGCCGCTCGGCGGCCTCCAGGCCCGAGCGATAGGTGAAGTAGCCCTGCTCGACGCGGACGTCTTCCTGCGGGATTCCGGCGGCCTTCAGGGCGGTCATGAAGCCGTCCATCCGCTGCTGGCTGACCGTCTGGTTGGGGTGGCCCTTGATGAAGCCGAAGCGCTTGTGGCCGAGGGCCAGCAGGTGCTGGGTCAGCTCGAAGGCGGCCGCCTCGTTGTCGATGCGGATGGTGGCCATGTCGCTGCTGGCCATGCCCGGCGCGACGGCCACGGCGGCGGCGCCGGCGGCCTTCACCTCGGCCAGAACGGTCTGGGATTCGCACAGCGGCGGCGGCAGGATCAGGCCATCGACGCCGGTCTTCAGCAGGCGCGCCAGGGTGGCGCCGGCGAGCTCCGGCTCGGCGCACTTCTCGATGACGATCTGCGAGCCAGTGCGGCTGCTCTCGTCCAGCGCCCCGACCAGGAACTCCGACAGGTAGCCGGTCGAGGGGTTGTCGTAGAGCAGGCCGATGCGGAACGGGGCGCTGCCCGCCAGGCTGCGGGCGGCGGGGTTGGGGGCGTAGTTCAGCTCGGCGATGGCCTGCTCGACCAGCGCCCGCGTCTCTTCCTTGACCGTGGCCTCGCGGTTGATGACCCGCGAGACGGTCATCGGCGACACGCCGGCGCGGGCCGCGACGTCGCGGATCGTCGCGCTCTGGCTGCTGCGCCGCCGGGTGCGCTCGGTGCGTTCGTTCATACTGAGAAGTCCGTCCCTTTTGGGCGAGTCTAGACCGTTTCTCGCGCCAGGGGGAAGCGGGGCCTTGGTCGAGCCTCCCCGCAAGGCGTAGGGAAGGGGGCATGAACACGCGTGAAGCCCGCCTGGGCGCCATCATTCTCTGCGGCGGCGGCTCGGTCCGGATGGGGCGGGACAAGGCCCTCCTCGACTGGGGCGGCGTGCGGGCCGTGGACCGCGTGGCGGCCCTGGCGCGGGCGGCCGGGGCGGTCGAGGTGCTGACGGCGGGACGCGACTACGGGCTGGACTGGGTTCCCGATCCCGAAGACGGCGGCGGGCCGGTCGGCGGCGTGCTGGCGGGCGTCGCGGCGCTGCGGGCGCGAGGGTGCTTGCGTGCGCTGGTGCTGGCGGTCGATGCGCCGACCCTGACGACGGAGGACCTGGCGCCGCTGCTGGCGGAAGAGGCGGGGGCGACGTTCGACGTCTCGCCGGTGCCGATGGTGCTGCCGTTGGAGGCTCTGCCGGAAGGGGCGCAGGCGGACTGGCCGCTGCGGCGGCTGGTGGAGCGGGCAGGGCTGGCGGTGCTGAAATGTCCGGAGGAGGCGAGGGCGCGGTTGCTGGGGGCCAACACGCCGCAGGAGCGGGCGCGTTTGTTTCCAGATCGATCCGGGTCCTGAACATCATTCCGAGTTTCCCCGCGAAGGCGGGGATCCAAGCCGAGTCGGCGCGCCCTTCACCGGCGAAGCAACACTCGGAACGTCAGCTTGGGTCCCCGCCTTCGCGGGGAAGAACGGAGAAGTTGGAGCCTCAGTACACGTCGCGACGATACCGCCCTTGGTCGGCCAGGTCCTCCAGCGCCTCGACGCCCAGGATCTCGCCCAGAGCCGCGTGCACCTCGCGCGACATGCCTTCCAGGGAGCCGCAGACATAGATCGCCGCGCCCCGCGCCACCCAGGCCCGGACCTCGTCGGCGGCCGCGCTCAGGCGGTGCTGGACGTAGACCTTTTCGGCTTGGTTGCGGGAGAAGGCTAGATCCAGCCGTTCAAGCACGCCCGACGCCTTCCAGGCCTCGATCTCGTCCTGATGGAAGAAGTCGTGGGCCGAGGAGCGCTCGCCGAAGATCAGCCAGTTCTGCTTGCGGGACAGCGCCGCGCGGGCCTTCAGGTGGCTGCGCAGGCCCGCCAGACCCGTGCCCGCGCCGATCAGGATCATCGGGCGGTCGTCCTGCGGGGCGTGGAAGCTGCGGTTGGAGCGCACGCGGCCGGCGATCTCGGAACCGACGGCGGCATGCTCGACCAGCCAGCCCGAGCCCAGGCCCGGCTTGCCGTCGGCGCGGCGCATCAGCCGCACGACCAGTTCCACGCCGCCGTCGGTCGGCAGGGAGGCGATCGAATATTCGCGGTGCGGCAGGGCCGGCAGGGCGTCGACCAGGGCCTGGGGCGTGGTTCCGATCAGCGCCTTGATGGCCGCGTCCTCGTGCGGCAGCCGCCGCCAGGACATCGCCTCGCCCAGGCTGGCGGCCTCGTCGGTCTTGACCGAGGCGTCGGCGCTCAGGGACAGGCGCGCGAGCAGGTCGGCGACCTCGGCCGGGGCGTTGCGCGGACCGATCTCGACAATGTCGCCGGCCTGCCAGGTCACGCCGCCGTCCAGCGGTTCAAGGCGCACGTGGAAGGCGCCTTCGCCGGCCGAGCCGGGGTTGAGCAGGCGGCGGTCGGCCAGGGTCCAGCGGCCATAGGCCGGGCGGCTCCAGTCGGGGGCGTCGGTCGAGCCGGTCAGCACCGACAGTTGCGACTGCCAGTGCCGCAGCGCGGCCGCCTCGCCGTCGTCGACCTCGACCGTGTCGAACAGGCGCGCGCCGCCGTTGCGGGCAAGCCAGGCGTCAAGGCTGCGGCCGAAGGCGCAGTACTGAGCGTAGGTGGAGTCGCCGAGCGCCAGCACAGCGTAGGTCAGGCCGGCGAGATTGGGCTCGGTGGCCATCACGTCGCGGATGAAGCGGCGGGCGTTGTCGGGCGCGTCGCCCTCGCCGGTGGTGCTGACGATGAAGAGGGCGCGGCCCGTCAGGTCGGTGGCCTCGACGGCGGCCAGTTCACGCAGGCGCACCGGCAGGTTGGCCGCCTGCAACGCCTTGGCGGTGGCCATGGCCAGTTCTTCGGCGAAACCGGTCTGGCTGGCGAAGGCCACCAGCACCGGCTCGCCGGCGCCGGAGGCCAGGGCGGCCTCCTCGCGGCGGGCCTTGCGCTTGCGCAGGGCCACCTTCAGGGCGATCCCGGCGCACAGCAGGGCGTAGAGGCCGACGACGATCGCGGCCAGGGCGAGGCGGCGCGCGTCCGGTGGCAGGCTGGAGAGCAGTTCGGTCATTCGTCGAGCATCGCCTGCAGGGCCGGCGACAGGCGCTCGGACAGGCCGTTCGGTCCGCGCGTCACCACCAGGGCCGGCAGGTTCCGGGCCGTGGCGAAGGCGATGGCGGCGTCTGGGCCCAAGACGGTCAGGGCCGTGGCCAGGGCGTCGGCGGTCATGCACTCGGGGTGGATGACGGTGACGCTGACCACGCCGGCGTCGCAAGGCGCGCCCGAGGCGGGGTCCAGCGTATGGGCGTAGCGCTTGCCCGCATGGTCGAAGAAGCGGCGGTAGTCGCCCGAGGTCGCCACCGACAGGCCGTGCAGGGCCAGCAGCGTGCGGGGCGAGGCCTCGTCATTGGCGCCGGCAAGCGGGGGCCGCTCCAGTTCGACCCACCAGGGCTGGCCGTCGGGCTTGGCGCCCGTGCCGCGCAGCTCGCCGCCCACCTCGACGAGGTAGGAGCGCACGCCGGCCCGGTCGAGGGCGCGGGCGGCCTCGTCGACGCCGAAGCCCTTGGCGATGCCGTTCAGATCGATGTGGAGCCCGCCCGGCTGAAAGAGCGCGTCGCCGTCCAGCGTCACGCGGCGCCAGCCCATGGGGGCGCGGGCGGCGTCCAGCGCGTCGGCGCTGGGCGGCTCGCCGGAGAACGGGCGGGGGCCAAAGCCCCAGAGATCGGTGACCGCGCCCAGGGTCGGGTCGAAGGCGCCGTCGCTGTCGGCCGCCACTTCCAGGGCGCGGCGCAGCACGGTCGCGAAGCCGACGGGCAGGACGGTCCAGGTTCCGGGCGCAGAACGGTTGAAGCGGGAGAGCGCCGACATCGGGTCCCAGGCGCTCATCTCGGCGACGACCTTGTCCAGCGCGCGCTGAACCATGGCGGTCATGGCCGCAAGGTCGGTGGTCACGGGCAGCACGGCCTTGACCGACCAGGTGGTGCCCATGGTCGCGCCGTCGAACGCGCGCACGACCCCGCCCACCGGCCGGGCCGGCGGTTCGCTGAGCATGGGAACGAGGACGCGGGTCATGGGGGTCTTTCAAGCTCCTCCCCCGCGAGCGGGGGAGGGGGACCGCGAAGCGGTGGAGGGGGCGGCGGCGCGCACGGCGCTCCGTCCCGGGCCCCCCCCCGCCCCCCGCGCGGCGAGCCGCGCCCCCACCCCCCCGGGGACCGGGGGGGGGGGAGGGGGTGCGAGAAA
>NZ_JARQWV010000046.1 GCF_029543245.1 Caulobacter endophyticus | reverse complement strand
CAGTCGGCGGAGTTTACCCTCGGGCCGGCCTTTGGCCGGACCCGGGGGCGACAGCTCCCCCTTCAGGGGGAGCATCTCAAGGAGCGGGCCGAAGACCCCCTCGCGCCCACCACGAGAAAGCCCCGTCTCGGAAACCCTTTGTCACAAAACCCGCTGCGTCGCAGCAAAGACGCCACCCCACCTTCCATGTTGCGTGGCGGTTCAGGCCGCGCGCGCCGCGGCGTCCGTTACCCCTTTCCCCGGACGCCGCGGCCATCGCATGGAGGTTCCTCTTGGAACAGTTTCTCGAACGCGCCGCCCTTTTCCGCGGCCAAGTCTTCCCGGCTCAAAGCGCGCTGTACGAGCGCCTGGCCAGCCACGGCCAGAGCCCCTCGGCCCTGATGATCTCGTGCGCCGACTCGCGCGTCGTGCCGGAGCTCATCACCCAAGCCAATCCCGGCGACCTGTTCGTCTGCCGTAACGCCGGCAACATCGTTCCGCCGTTCAGCCAGGCCAACGGCGGCGTCTCGTCGGCCGTGGAATACGCCGTGATGGCGCTGGGCGTGCGCGACATCGTCGTCTGCGGCCACTCCGACTGCGGCGCCATGAAGGCGTTCTCGAACCCCGCCGCTCTCGAAAAGATGCCCAACGTGGCCGCCTGGCTGCGCCACGCCCACGCCGCCCACAGCGTCGTCTGCAACGCCTATCACGGGCTCGACGAGCACGGCAAAACCCGCGCCCTGTCGCTGGAAAACGTTGTCGTCCAGATCAATCATCTGCGCACCCACCCGTCGGTGGCCTCGGCGATCGCAAAGGGCGAGCTGACCCTGCACGGCTGGTTCTTCGAGATCGAGACCGGCCAGATCCAGGCCTACAACGGCGACACCGGCCAGTTCGAACTGGTTCGTGAAGGCTCGCCGCTGCCCGTCGCGCAACGTCCGGCCAAGCGCATGGTCGCCGCCGACCATCTGGGCATCGCGGCCGAATGAGCAACGCCGCCGTTTCCTCCCCGAACGGCGCGAAGCAAGGGTTCGGCGCGATCTTCTCGCGTGACCTGACGGCTTCCATCGTCGTGTTCCTCGTGGCGATGCCCCTCTGCATGGGCATCGCCGTCGCCTCGGGCGTTCCGGCCGAGCGCGGCCTGATCACCGGCATCATCGGCGGCATCGTCGTCGGCGCCCTGGCTGGTTCGCCCCTGCAGGTCAGCGGTCCCGCCGCGGGCCTCGCGGTCATCGTGTTCGAGATCGTGGCCAAGCACGGCCTGTCGACCCTCGGCCCGATCTTGGTGCTGGCCGGTCTCGTCCAGCTGGCCGCCGGCGCCCTGCGCATGGGCCAATGGTTCCGCGCCATCTCGCCGGCCGTCGTGCACGGCATGCTCGCCGGTATCGGCGTGCTGATCGTCGCGGGCCAGTTCCACGTGCTGTTCGGCGACAAGCCGCGCGCCAACGGGCTGGAAAACCTGCTGGCGATCCCTGGCGCGATCACCGGCCTGTCGGTCTCGACCTTCGGCGCCGCCGAAGCCGCCCTGCTGGTCGGCGTGGTCACCATCGGTTCGATCCTGCTCTGGGAAAAGATCCGTCCGGCCAAGCTGAAGCTGGTCCCGGGCGCCCTGCTGGGCGTGCTGGCCGGCACCTTCGTGGCCATGGGCTTTGGTCTCGACGTGCAGAAGATCGCCGTTCCGGAATCGATCGCCGGCGCCATCGCCGTCCCGGGCATGGCCGACTTCGCCAAGCTCGCCGATCCGATGATCATCCTCACCGCCGTTGCGGTGGCGTTCATCGCCTCGGCCGAGACCCTGCTGTCGGCGGCCGCCGTCGACCGCATGCACGATGGTCCGCGTACGAAGTACAACAAGGAGCTGGGCGCCCAGGGCGTCGGCAACCTGCTGTGCGGTCTGGTCGGCGCCCTGCCGATGACCGGCGTGATCGTGCGCAGCTCGGCCAACGTGCAAGCCGGCGCCGTCACCCGCGCCTCGGCCATCCTGCACGGCGTGTGGATCCTGGCCTTCGTCGCCCTGCTGCCCTTCGTCCTGCGCCAGGTCCCCAGCGCCGCCCTCGCCGGCGTGCTGGTGGTCACCGGCTGGAAGCTGGTCAGCCTGGACCACGTGCGCCACTTGTTCGCCCGCTACGGCCTGCTGCCGGCGCTGATCTGGGCCGCGACCTTCGTCATGGTCGTCGCCACCGACCTGCTGACCGGCGTGCTGGTGGGCCTGGCCCTGACCGTGGTCGAGCTGCTGCCGAACCTGAAGCGCATGCGCCTCAAGATCGCCCAGCAGAACGTCGGCGAGAAGGAACAGGAAATCCGCCTCGAGGGCGCGGCGACCTTCGTGCAGCTGCCGAAGATCACCAAGGCCCTGGACGCGGCTCCCGACGGCGGCGTCGTCCGCCTCGACACCCGCGCCCTGACCGTGCTCGACCACACCACCACCGAGGTGCTGAGCGAGTGGGTCAAGAGCAAGGAGCGCACCGGCTCCAAGGTCGAGCTGCCCAACGCCTGCGTGTTCGGCGAACGGCTGCGCGCCGCCGGCGCTCACTGACCTCACCCAGTCGCCCCGGGACCGAGCTTGCTCGGTCCCGGGGTTCTTTTTGATTGAAGACCGCCAGAGACTTCCGATGAACAAGGCCCAGGAACGCGCCGCCGACATGGCGGCCCAGGTGCTTTGCGCCTATCTTCAGAACAACATCGTCTCGGCTGACGAACTGCCCGATCTCGCCGCCCGCACCTATGCGGCGCTGGAGGCGGTGTTCTCGACCCCGGCCGCCGATCCGGTCGAGCGGCCCAACGCCGATGAGATCGCCGCCAGCGTCACCCAGGACGCCATCGTCAGCTTCGAGAACGGCCGCCGCTATCGCTCGCTGAAGCGCCACCTCAACAGCCTGGGGCTGACCGAGGAGGAGTATCGCTCCAAGTGGGGCCTGCCGGACGACTATCCCACCGTCGCCGCCAGCTTCTCGGACCTTCGGTCCAACGTCGCCCGCGCCAATCGTTTCGGCACCCGCCGCTAGAGCCAAAGAAAAGGCCCGCCGATCCGGCGGGCCTTCGTCGTTCTACCAGGCGCCGGTGTTGGGCATCGAGACCCAGGGCTCGGCCGGCTCCAGGTGGCCGTCCTGCAGCAGCTCCACCGAGATGCCGTCGGGCGAGCGCACGAACGCCATGTGGCCGTCGCGCGGCGGGCGGTTGATGGTCACGCCCAGGTCGGCCAGGCGCTGGCAGGCCGCGTAGATGTCGTCGACCTGATAGGCCAGGTGGCCGAAGTTGCGGCCGCCCTGATAGTCCTCCGGATCCCAGTTGAAGGTCAGCTCGACCAGCGGGGCCTTGCGCTCCTTGGCCTTGTCGGCGTCGCCCGGCGCGGCGAGGAACACCAGCGTGAACCGGCCCTTCTCGTTCTCCATCCGGTACATCTCCTGCAGGCCCAGGCCCTCGCAGTAGAAGCGCAGCGAAGCGTCGAGGTCCTTCACGCGGACCATGGTGTGCAGATAGCGCAAGGCGGCCTCCAGATGTTGCGAAGCGCCGATATAGCCGATCGTCTATTGCGCCGCGACCTTGCCGCGCGTCTGCCGCCGCCAGAGGGCCGCGTACTCGCCGTCGGCGGCCAGCAAAGCCGCGTGCGGGCCGCGCTCGACCACCTTGCCCCGGCGCAGCACCAGGATCTCGTCGGCGTCGGCGATGGTCGACAGCCGGTGGGCAACGACCAGGGTCGTGCGCCCTTCCCTGGCCTTGCGCAGCGTCGCCTGGATCGCCGCCTCGGTGCGGCTGTCGAGCGCGCTGGTGGCCTCGTCGAGGATCAGCACCCTGGGATCGGCCAGCAGGGCCCGGGCGATGCCCACCCGCTGGCGCTCGCCGCCCGAAAGCTTCAGGCCGCGTTCGCCGACCTTGGTCGCCATGCCCTCGGGCAGGCTGCCGATGAAGTCGCCCAACTCGGCGGCGCGGGCCGCGTCCCACACCTCTTCCTCGGTAGCGTCCGGGCGGCCGAAGGCGATGTTGGCCGCGATCGTGTCGTTGAACAGCGCCACGTCCTGCGGCACCAGCGCCACCGCCCTTCGCAGCGAGGCCTGCTTCAGGGCCTTCAGGTCATGGCCGTCCAGCGTCACCCGGCCGGCCTGCGGGTCGATCATCCGCAGCGCCAGGCGCACCAGTGTCGTCTTGCCCGCGCCCGAGGGGCCGACGATGGCCAAGGTGCGGCCTGGGGCGGCGGCGAAGCTGACCTCCGAAAGGCCGTCCGACCGAGCTCCGTGACGGAACGAGACGCCTTCGAAGGCCACGGCCCCGCCCCGACGGTCGCCCGTGGGCGGCAGGCCGATGGCGTCCGGCGCATCGGCGACGTCCGCGCCCTGACGGCGCAGCTCCATCATCGCTTCCATGTCGATGAAGGACTGGCGGATCTCACGATAGGCGAAGCCGAGGAAGTTCAGCGGCTGATAAAGGTTCACCAGGATCAGCACGACGGCGGTGATGTCGCCGGGGCCAATGCGGCCATGCGCGGCTTCCGAGCCCGCCAGCACGGCCATCACCGCCAGGCCCAGGCTCATGATCAGCGACTGCACGACGTTGAGCAGCGACAGCGAATTGGTCGCCTTGATCTGGGCTGCGCCATAGGTCGACAGCGCCCGCTCATAGGCGCCGACGGCGCGATCCTCGGCGCCGAAGGTCTTGACCGTCTCGTAGTTCAGCAGCGCGTCGACGGCCCGGCCGGCGGCCTCGGCGTCAGCCTCGTTCAACTCGCGCCGGTGGGCGATGCGCCAGTTGGAGATCGAGAACGTCAGGACGCCATAGATCACCACGGTGACGATCGCCGTCGCCGCGAACCGCCAGTCATAGGCCCGCGCCAGCACCGCGGCGGCCAGGACCAGTTCGACGATGGTCGGGGCGATGTTGAAGACCAGGCCCCGGATCAGGAAATCCATGGCCCGCGCGCCGCGGTCGATGGTCCGCGACAGCGCGCCCGTGCGCTTGGTCTGGTGGAAGTCGATCGACAGCGACAGGGCGTGGGCGAAGGTCTCGGTCGCCGCCCGGTTCTGTGCGGCCTGGGCCACCGGCGTGAACACAGCGTCCCGAGCCTGGGGCGCCGCCGCCGAGATGAACCGCACGCCGGCCCAGCCCAGCGCCAGGGCGGCGAAGGACAGGGTCACCTGCGTCGCCGCGCCCTGCCCGGCCGTCAGCCTGTTGACCGCCGCGCCCAGCAGCAGCGGGGCCGCCACGCCCAGCGCCTTGCCGGCGAAGGTCAGGGCCAGGGCCGCTGTCAGCCGCCAGACCAGACCGGGCGCGCGCGATCGCAGGACGAGGCGCAGGAGTTCGGCCAGAGCAGCCCATCCGGAGACGGGCTTGGCGGCTTCAGGAGCGGTTCGGGCGCTGTCGCGGCCGGCGGAGGCGTAGCCTCTCACTGCTGTTCTCCGGGCGAATACAGCACGGTCGTCTGCAGGCCGCCGCCGGGCGTCATCCAGTCGGCGCGCCACGCGCCTTCCAGCCGTTCGGCATGCAGGGGCGGCGAAGCCAAGGGGCCTGATGGCGACACGACAATCCTCACCAGGTCCTCCCCGCCTTCACCGGCCACCTGCACGGCGTGCTCGCCGTGCGTGAGAGGCCGGGTCAGCGAGAGGCTGAAGCGTCCCTGGGCGTCGACCTTGGCCTCGGCTTGGGTGACCCTGTCGATGCGCACGCCGAAGCCGGCGCCAGGACGCCCGACCCCGGAAATGACGGCCCCGCCGTCCTGGTCATAGTCGATTGCGAGAATACGCAGGGAATCGGATGGTCCGGCCAGCGGCTCGGAGCCGCCGCCGGCCTTCAGCAGGGCGACCTGCCCCTCGGGCGTCACCAGCACATAGCCCTCGGCCTGGACGGTGCGACCCTCGCGGGTCATCGACAGGCCGAACAGCCGGGGCTCGACTGCGCCGGACAGCACCGCGCGCCAGAGGCCCGAGGCGTCGGCCTCGACGCTGATCGCTTCGCCCGTCGGTGCGCCCAGCCTCACGGACGCTCCGGGGCTAGCCGAGCCCGACAGCGCCACACCGCCCCCTTGCATCGCGGCGGTGACCACCTTGGGCGGCGCCAGATAGGCGGCTTCGGGGTCGCGGGCCGGCTGGGCGGCGGGCGTCGTGCGGCTCCAGTCGCGCCGGCCTTCCTCGCCGCATGCTCCCAGCATCGCGGCAAGGGCGAGGGCCAGCGGCCACGACTTGAAAGCAGCCTTGCGAATCCCGATCATGCGCCTTCCAAATCCTGGGCGGGCCAAGCCGGCCCGAACCCGAAACGCCAATGGCGCGCCCTTCCCGACGGGAGCCGCGCCTTTTCTTTTGTTGGAGTGGACGACGATGCCCGACCTGTCTAGCCGCCTGGGGTCGGTCTGCGTCTACTGCGGCTCTTCGAACACGGCCGATCCGGCCTATCTGGAGGCCGCCCACAGGATCGGCGGCGATTTCGCCCGTGCGGGCCTGAAGCTTGTCTACGGCGGCGGCGGCGTGGGCCTTATGGGTGCGGCGGCGCGCGGCGCGCACGAGGCCGGCGGTAAGGTGCTGGGCATCATCCCGGAGTTCCTTCGCGGCCGCGAAAAGCCGTTCGACGACGTCGAGACGGTGATCGTCACCTCGATGCACGAGCGCAAGATGCTGATGTTCGAGCGCTCGGACGCCTTCGTGGTGCTGCCCGGCGGCATCGGCACCCTGGAAGAGATCATCGAGCTCCTGTCCTGGCGGCGCCTGGACCTGCATCGCAAGCCGATCGTCTTCCACAATCCCGACGGCTTCTGGGACCCGCTGTTCGCCCTGCTGAGGCACACCATCGACCGAGGCCTGACCCCGCCTGCCCTGACGTCTGCCTGGGTGTCGGTCGAGGCGTCCGAGGACGTCACTCCGGCCTTGCTGGCGTGGGGTTTGGACGTGGATCGCGACCGTGAGATCGACGTTCGGCGATTGACTTAGTTTTCAATAACAACGAACAATGTGATCAGCGTCCACTTATAACTAGGACGCGGGGATAGGAGATGTCCATGCGTATGCTTGTGCTCGGCGTTATCGCCGCAGCTTCCCTCGCGGGTGCGGCTCAGGCCGCATCTTCGGAAGGCGCGATGCTCGTTCTGAAGGCGCCACCGGCCAAGGCCGAATTGATCCTCGAAGGCGCCATGTGGCGCTGCACGGGAACGGTCTGCAAGGCGCCGGCCGTGAAGGCCATGCCCGCCGTTCGCAGCTGCCGCAAGGTGGTCGCCGAACTGGGCGCCATTTCCGCCTTCACATGGCGAGGCGAAGCGCTCGACGCCGCCGGCGTCGAGGAGTGCAACACGGCCGCCAAGCCGTAAACCTCCTCCTGATCGTGGAATTCAGCGCCATCCCGGTCCGGCCGGGATGGCGTTTTCTTTTGCGCCCTACTTCTTGTCGGATGTCTTGGGCGGCTGCGACGGCTGGTGCGTCTTGGCGACGCCCGGTCGGGGCCCGACCAGCAGTCCTCCCATCAGGGCGAAGGACAGCATGGCGCGGCTCATCTTCGTTACGTTCATGGCGGCGTCTCCTTGACCAGCCCGGAGCCTCCACGGACGCTCCACGTGTTACGGGACCGGTTCCGCGACCGGCCCAGCCAGAAAGAGACGCGCGCGGCTTACAGGGGCTCGCACCCTCCTAGTCGTCAGCGCGTCACAGCAAGGATGCGCCGCTGCCGCCGCATGACAAGGGAAATACTCCGAACCCGGATGAACTCCGCGCACTGACGATCCCCTTGAGCAGCATCTGAAACAAGCTCGCGGATACTCTCCGCCCACGCACTTTTCAGTGCAGAGTCGCGCCGTCGCGTTCCGCTAGATCAATGCCCGGAACCGCGTCGCCCTGCCCGGGCTTGCCCGCGGAAGCGATGATGTTGGCGGCGGCGCGCAGCATCAGCGGCTCGATCCTCTCGGCTTCGCAGCCGACCAGTTCGGCCGCCAGCTCCGGCAGGTCGGCGCACAGGCGCAACTGGCCAGCGATCCGTTGCAGGGCGAAGCTTTCCTCCAAGGCGGGATCGTTGGCCACGACGCCAACGAGCAGCGAGAGCGCGGTCTCGAGCTTGTCGGCCCGAGCCTTGGCTTCCCTCGCTTGCTCCAGCAGCAGCCTGGCGCTTGAATCCATGGCTTCGAGCGTGTCGGCCAGCTTTTCCGGAGAGAGACCCAGGAGCATTTCGGGGCGGAGCATCGTGTTCACCGTGCAGTCCATCGCGTGTTCTGCTGCGTTGAACGGTCGCACCTTGTCGGGCTGGGCGGTGAAAATGCCGCCGGACAAGAAAGGCCGCCCGCGTCGGCGTGACGCGGGCGGCCCTGGCTGGAAATCTCCGGCGTTCAGTGAACGGCCTAAGCCGCGGCGCCGAACGACAGGCCCTCATAGCGGCGCAGATGATGATCGACCGAGCCGAACAGGCCCTCGATGATCGTGCCGCGCTTGAAGTAATGGCCGATGGCCAGTTCGTCGGTCATGCCCATGCCGCCGTGGATCTGGATGGCGTTCTGGCCGACGAACTTGAGGGCGCGGCCGATGCGCACCTTGGCGGCCGAGACGGCCTTGGCGCGCTCGGCGTCGCTCTCGTCGAGCTTGATGGTGGCCATGTAGGTCATCGACACCGACTGCTCGAGCTCGATGAACATGTCGACCATGCGGTGCTGCAGCACCTGGAAATCGGCGATGGCGCGGCCGAACTGCTTGCGCTGCTTGGCGTAGTCCAGCGTGCCCTCGTGCAGCTTGCGCAGCACGCCCACGCCTTCGGCCAGGCTGGCGGCGGTGGCCTCGTCGATCACCTTCTCGACCAGCGGCAGGCCGCCGCCTTCGGCGCCGATCAGGGCGTCAGCCGGGATCGAGACGTTCTCGAAGAAGACCTCCGAGGCGCGACCGCCGTCCACGGTGGGGTAATCGCGGGTGACGACGCCTGGCAGGTTCTTGTCGATCAGGAACACCGACACGCCC
This sequence comes from Caulobacter endophyticus, assembly GCF_029543245.1. Taxonomy (GTDB): domain Bacteria; phylum Pseudomonadota; class Alphaproteobacteria; order Caulobacterales; family Caulobacteraceae; genus Caulobacter; species Caulobacter endophyticus_A. Next base: position 10,678 of record NZ_JARQWV010000046.1, on the reverse strand, counting down.
GAGGCCTCGCGCTGGGAACCGCCGGTGCGAGCGGTGACGACCAGATGGCTGGCGAACGGCGCACCGATCACCACGGCCTTGTGGCCATTCAGGATCCAGCCCGAGCCGTCCTTCTTGGCGGTCGTCTTCAGGTCGCTCCAGGTGTAGCGGCCCTGAGGCTCGGCATAGGCGAAGGCGATGGTGGTGGTCCCCGCGACGATGCCCTCGATCACCGAGGCGGCGCCGGCATAGCCCGAGTGCTTCATGAAGCCGCCGCCGATCACGACGGTGCCCAGATAGGGCTCGATGACGAGCGCTTTGCCGAACTCTTCCATGATGATCATGTTGTCGATCGCGCCGCCGCCCAGGCCGCCCAGTTCCTCGCTGAACGAGGCGCCCAGGATGCCCAGTTCCTCGGCGAAGGCCTGCCAGTAGTCGGCGCGCCAGCCGGTCTCGGAGCTCACGATCTTGCGGCGGGTCTCGAAGTCGTACTTGTCCTGCAGGAAGCTCGCGACGGTGTCGCGGACCATCGACTGCTCTTCGGTGAAGTTGAAGTCCATGAGGGCGGTTTCCTCTTATGGTTCCCCTCCCCCTTGCGGGGAGGGGTTAGGGGTGGGGGTGTCAGCGTCGATTGTCGAAAGCACGCGCTGAACAGCCGAATGCGGGTCGTAAATCGCTAACTCGTTGGGGATCCTGATCACGGTGTAACCCCTCGCCTCCAGCCAGGCTTGGCGTTCGGCGTCGCGGGCGGCTACCGCTTCCAGGGCATGGATCCCGCCGTCCACCTCGACGATCAGACGATGCTGGTGGCAGACGAAATCCACGACGTAGGGGCCGAATGGCGCTTGGCGGCGAAAGTGAGATCCGGGAATCTCGGCCTTCTTGAGCACCTTCCAGAACAGCTTCTCCGCCAAGGTCGGCTCGCGGCGCATCCTGCGGGCGGATCGATCGGCCCTCTCGGATGTGTGCAGAGCTCCTGGCGTTCGTGCTGTCACCCCCACCCCCTGCCCCCTCCCCGCAAGGGGGAGGGGAAATCTGGCTTAGATCAAAGCCCCAGCACCATCTTGGCGATGATGTTGCGCTGGATCTCGTTGGAGCCGCCGTAGATCGAGGTCTTGCGGACGTTGAAATAGGTGGGCGCGGCGCGATGGGCGAAGTCGGGGCCGATCGGATGGGCGTTGTCGCCGTCCTTCGGGAAGCCGCGGAAGTACGGCGCGCCGTAGTGGCCGGCCGCCTCCAGGGCCAGTTCGGTGATCCGCTGCTGGATCTCGGTGCCCTTGATCTTCAGTACGCTGGATTCCGGCCCCGGGCCCTTGCCCGCCGCTTCGCCGGCCAGGGTGCGCAGCTCGGTGTACTCCAGCGCCGTCAGGTCGATTTCCAGGTCGGCGACCTTGCGCTTGAAATCAGGATCGGTCAGCAGCGGCTGGCCGTCGTCACCCAACTCGGTCGAAGCGATCTGGCGAATGCGTTCGATGCCGCGCTTGGAGCGGGCGACGCCGGCGATGCCGGAGCGTTCGTGGGCCAGCAGGAACTTGGCGCAGGTCCAGCCCTTGTTCTCTTCGAAGATGCGGTTTTCGACCGGCACCTTGACGTTCTCGAGCCAGACCTCGTTGACCTCGTGCTCGCCGCCCAGGGTGATGATCGGACGCACGGTCACGCCCGGCGACTTCATGTCGATCAGCAGGAACGAGATGCCTTCCTGGATCTTGGCGGTCGGGTCGGTGCGGACCAGGCAGAAGATCCAGTCGCCGTGCTGGGCCAGGGTGGTCCAGGTCTTCTGGCCGTTGACCAGGTAGTATTCCTTGCCGTCGTCGCCGGTGAAGCGCTCGGCCTTGGTCTTCAGGCTGGCCAGGTCCGAGCCCGCGCCCGGTTCGCTATAGCCCTGCGACCACCAGATCTCGCCCGACAGGGTCGGCGGCAGGAAGCGCTCCTTCTGCTCGGGCGTGCCGAAGGTGTAGATCACCGGCCCGACCATGTTGATGCCGAACGGCAGGATCGGCACGCAGTCGGCGCGGGCGGTCTCTTCCGACCAGATGTAGCGCTGCACCGAGCTCCAGCCCGGGCCGCCGTACTTCTCGGGCCAAGCGGGCGCCACCCAGCCCTTCTGGGCCAGGGTGCGGTGCCAGGAGAGGAAGTCCTCCTTGGACATCTCCTCGCCCTCTTCCTGGCGCTCGCGCAGGCCTTCCGGATAGTTCTGGGCGATGAAGGCGCGAACCTCGTCGCGGAAGGCCAGGTCTTCGGGCGAAAAATCGAGGTTCATTGCGCGCTCCCGAACAGGCCGGCTGAGCCGGCGTCTTGTTGTTTCGGGAGGATGATAGGGGTCGAACGAGCGTTTGGAAAGATGACGCAAAGGTCAACGTAAACGTCGTTCACCCATCACGGTCAGCGGACCTCGCAGGCCAGGCGCACCAGGGCCAGGGCCGACACGCCGCCGACGCCCTCCTCGCCCTCGATCTCAAGCGACACCAGGGGCGACTTTCCCAGCGCGGCCAGCAGGCGGGCATGGCCCGGACCGCCGACATGGGCGGCCACCGCATGAGCGATCAGGTCGGGGTCGATCGCATGCAGCACGGCCGCCGCGGCGGTCGCGGCATAGCCGTCCAGCAGGACGGGGATCTTCTGCACGCGGGCGGCGATGATGGCGCCGGCCACGGCGGCGGTCTCGCGACCACCCAGTTGGCGCAGGACTTCCAGCGGATCGGAAAGGTCGCCCTCCCCGCGTGCGCGCTCGACCGCCGCGGCCACGTCGGCGGCGAACTCGCCGGCTGTCCAATCCGAAGCCTCGCCGCCGAACAGCGCCAAGGCGATGGCGGCCGCGTCGCGATGGGCTTCAGCGGCGATGACGCCGGGAATCAGCAGGTCGGGCTGCTTGGCCAGGGCCTCCATTCCGAAGGCCATGGTCGCGGCGCATTCCTTCTCGCTCATCGAGGGCTTCTGGCGCGCGTCGGGCGTCGGGCGGTCGATGGCGAGGTCGAAGGCCTCCAGACCCGCGCCCTGCGAACCGGCCAGACGGCTGACGGTGGCGCCGCCGGCGGCCACGATCTCGAGGCGGTCACGGGCGTATCCGCGCGGGCCGACGCCTTGGCGGGCGCCCGCGTACAGCGCGACGACCGGACGGTTCACCGACGGCGGCGTGCGGCCGGTCCAGGCGGTGAGCCAGGCCGAAATCTCGGCGAGGCGGCCGCCGTCGGCCGGCGGTACGAAAACGCCCGGCGCCGGAAGATCGGCGGCCAGGCGGCGAATGTCGGCGAAGGGCGAAGCGGCGGCGGAAGCGTTCATGCCGCCGACTTAAGCCAGTCCGCGCCTGATGCAAGCGCATAGGGCGCGGATCGTGGTGCGAGAGGCGGCCTTTCAGCCGCCTCTTGCCGTGGATCAGCTGGCGGCCAGGTCCTTGCAGGCGCCGTCACGTTCCTGGATCAGGCTGGCCTTGGTGGCTTCATCGGCCTTGGACGCGGCGCGCTTGGCGTCGGAACGCGCGGTGTCGGCGCGATCCGAGGTGAAGACGTGGCGGCCGGTGCGCTGGTCCTTGATGAACTGCTTGAGCGCCGCGGGATCGGCTTCGCCCAGGGCCTTGGCCTCGGTCAGGCCCAGGCAGCGGTTGGCCTGAATGAACTGGGCGTCGGTGACGCGCTCGGCGGCCAGGGCCGGAGCAGAAGCGGCGGCGATCGAGGCGGCGGCGAGCATGATGGCGGTGATACGCATGGTTGATCCCTCTTGATTGAAAAGTCTGGGCGCAGAGCCGCATCGCGTCTGGCGACTTGCGCCCGACGCCGCGGATGGCGACATTCGGTCATGGCTTCAGAAGACCGACCGCCCCGCCCCATCGTCACGCCCTGTATCAAGGTGTGCGCCGTGGACGGTGCGTCCGGCTTCTGTCTTGGTTGCCGACGGACCCTGCAGGAGATCGCCGGCTGGTCGCGCTACAGCGAAGAAGAGCGCGCGGCGATCATGGCCGCCCTGCCCCTTCGTCCTGATCCGATGGAAAGCCTGATGGCCGCCCAATCGGCTGCGCGAGGTTGATTGAACTTCAGGTCCTGAGAAGCATTTCCTGACTTTGCATCTGAGTTCTCCCTGAAGCGTCCGTCTGACGAAGGAGAAGATGCCGTTCTCAGTACGAGCTTTGAAGTTAAATCCAGTCCATGAACTTTATTACATGTTGCCTTGGCAATGTTACGGCGAGTTAATTGGTCGGATGGCCAATAACTTGTTAACCAAGTAAATTCGAATTCCGATTCACCGCTTGCAAACGCCTTTGCCGCCATAGTGCGAGGCAAGGGTCGTAGAAACGACCGAAAAGCCTGCAAGGCGGGGTGTCTTCGATGTTCAAGTTCACGGCGATCGCGATTGTCGGTGCGCTTTCGGCGGTGGGCGCGGCAAAGGCCGTGACCTCGCTCGACAGCACGCTCCGCCAATCCCCCCGAACCGTTCCGGCTACGGCCGCCGCCGCGACTCTCGGCGACACCGGTGCGGCGCAACTGACCAAGGGCCCCGACGGTCACTTCTGGGCCGAGGCCAAGGTCGATGGCCGCGCCGTTCGCTTTCTCGTCGACACCGGCGCCACCGCAGTCTCGCTCAGCAAAGCCGACGCCCAGCGCCTGGGCATCGACGTGGCCAGCCTGAACTACGAGTACGACGTCGTTACCGCCGACGGCCGCACGCGCGCCGCGGCCGTCAAGCTGAGCAGCGTCGCCATCGCCGGCGCCAAGGTCGCCAATGTCGACGCCCTCGTTATCGAGAGCGGCCTGGAGACCTCGCTGCTTGGCATGAGCTATCTTGGCCGTCTGTCGCGGTTCGAGGCCACGCCGCGTTCGCTGATCCTCCATCCCTGAGATCGACCGGGCGCATGATCGCCCGGAATTCTTGCACGATCCTGCGGGAGCCTAGTCTCGCACGTGGGCGCCGGCGCGGTTTCGCGCTAACCTCCAGCCATGCTCATCACGTCAGAGCCGGTCTCGGCCGGCTGCCCTCGCCATCCCGCCCTGGCCGAGGCGATTGAACGATCCGTCTCGACCGATGGCGTTCACCCGACCGCGATCGGCGGCATGTGGCTGGCCCGAATGTCGCAGCCCAGCCCGCCGGTGCACGGCGTGCACGAGGCCGCAGTCTGCATCATCGCCCAGGGCCGCAAGCAGGTGATGCTGGGCGAGGAGGTCTATGTCTATGACCATGCCCGCTTCCTTGTCGTGTCGGTCGACGTGCCCGTCGTCGGCCAGGTGATTGAGGCCAGCGCGGATGCGCCCTATCTGTGCGTGCGGCTGGACATCGATCCGAGGCGGCTGAACGAGCTGATCCTCGAGATCGACCCCGGCCCCGTTCGTAATGCTCCTGCGCCCAGTCTGGCTCTCAGCGCCACCACGCCCGAGCTCTTCGACGCCGTCGTGCGCCTGGTGCGGCTGCTGGAGACGCCGGCCGACATCCCCGTGCTGGCGCCGCTGATCCAGCGCGAGATCCTCTATCGCCTGCTGCGCACCGACCAGGGCCCGCGCCTGCGCGAGATCGCCGCCTGCGAAAGCCGCCTGGGCCAGGTCTCGAGAGCCATTCTGTGGCTGAAGACCAACTACCAGCTGCCCTTCCGCATGGAGACCCTGGCGGCTAGGCCCGGATGAGCCCGTCGGCGTTGCACCAGCATTTCAAGGCGATCACCGCCATGAGCCCGCTGCAGTACCAGAAGCAACTGCGCCTGCAGGAGGCGCGGCGGCTGATCCTGGCCCAGGGCCTGGACGCCGCCACGGCTGGCCACAACGTCGGCTACGACAGCCCCTCGCAGTTCAGCCGGGAATACAGCCGCCTGTTCGGGGCCCCGCCGCTGCGTGACGCCACGCGGCTGCGCACCCGGCCCGAACTCGTCAGGACTGCGTGACGGCGCCTTCTGGCGCAACGCCGGCCGCGGCGTCATAGGCGGCCTGGTCGAGAATGCCTTCCTGCTTGGCCACCAGCGTCGGGACAAGCGTCTGGCCGGCGACGTTCACGGCCGTGCGGCCCATGTCGAGGATCGGGTCGATGGCCAGCAGCAGGCCCGCGCCTTCGAGCGGCAGGCCCAGGGTCGACAGCGTCAGGGTCAGCATCACCGTCGCGCCGGTCAGGCCGGCGGTGGCGGCCGAGCCCAGCACCGAGACGGCGACGATCAGGGCGTAGTCCGTCAGGCCCAGCGGCAGGTGGTAGAACTGCGCGATGAAGATCGCCGACAGGGCCGGATAGATGGCTGCGCAGCCGTCCATCTTGGTGGTCGCGCCCAGCGGCACGGCGAAGGCGGCATAGGCGCGCGGAACGCCCAGGCCGCTTTCCGTGACGGTCTCGGTCACCGGCAGCGTGCCGATCGACGAGCGCGACACGAAGGCCAGCTGGATGGCAGGCCAGGCGCTGGCGAAAAACTTCAGCGGGTTGAGGCCGTGCGCGGTCAGCAGGATCGGATAGACGACGAACAGAACGAGCGCGAGGCCCAGATAGATCGCGCCGGTGAAGGCGCCCAGCTGACCCAGGGTGGTCCATCCGTACTGGGCCACGGCGTTGCCGAGCAGGCCGACGGTGCCGATCGGCGTCAGGCGGATGACCCAGCTCAGCACCTTGCGCACGACGGCCAGGGCCGAGGCGTTGAAGGCCAGGAAGCCCTCGCCGGCCGGGCCGACGCGCAGGGCGGCGACCCCCGCCGCCAGGGCGATGACCAGGATCTGCAGCACGTTGAACGACAGCGACGTGCTGGCGCCGGCCTCGCCGACCTTGGTCGAGGCGTTCAGGCCCAGGATGTTGGACGGCACTAGGCTGGTCAGGAAGTCGAGCCACGAGCCGTTGGTGCGCGGCGCGGCGGCGGTCGCCGCATCGAGGGCGGCGTGCGCGCCCGGTTGCAGGGTGACGCCCAGGGTAATGCCGATGGCCACGGCGATCAGGGCGGTGATGGCGAACCACAGCAGGGTCTTCCAGACCAGCCGCGCGGCGTTCTGGAGTTCGCGCAGGTTGGCGATGCTGGCCACGATGGCGGTGAAGACCAGCGGCGGCACCAGTACGCGCAGCAACTGGATGAAGATCGAGCCGATCTGGTGCAGCGTCTCGGCCAGGGCGTGCCCAGCCTGACCTTCATCGACGCCCAGGCGGCGCGCCAGCAGGCCGAGTCCCAGCCCGACGACCATGCCGGCGAGGACCTGGACGCCGAAGCCGCTGATGAAGCGGCTGGAAGGGGCTGTCGCCTGGGCCATGGGTCGTTCCTGCTCACATTCAGCGGTGATCAGCCGCCGTTCAACTCAAGAAGCACCGAATGCCTGGCGACGACACGCGTCGGCGAGCCTGGATGCTGGAATTTCCTGCTCGCGCATATGAACACGGCGGTCGAACCAGTTTTTGTGCGATCCGGCGCCAGCCAAACTGAAAGCTCCACTACTCCGGTCGGAATTGGGGGTGGCGGCGTGTCACATGGTGAACACGCCCGCGGCTCACTAGGGTGACTTCGCCCCCTGCCCCATCTCGACTTTTCCGGAGCCGCCATGAGCCTCTCCTTCCTGTTCGGCGCGATCATCGGATCAGGCCTGTTCATCCTGCTTGGTCGCGGCCCGGTGGAAAAGCTGCTGGCCGTCATCCAGGAGCGTGTCGGCAAGCGCTGAGAAGTTCCAAGCGACGCCGGCTGATATTCGCCGCCGATACACGCGATCGTGTCGGAACGAAGTCTTGCGAAGCGCCTTTCTTCTGCATCAGACGCGCTGAGGCGCGCCAGGAAATGTTCAGGAGGCGCTCATGTCCATTCTCGCCTGGATCGTTCTGGGTCTCGTGGCCGGCTTCATCGCCAGCAAGCTCGTAAGCCGTAGCGGCGGCAGCCTGCTCGTCGATCTGGTGCTCGGCATCGTCGGCGCCCTGGTCGGCGGTTTCGTGTTCAACCAGTTCGGCGCCTCGGGCGTGTCGGGCTTCAACCTCTACAGCCTGCTGGTGGCCACGGTCGGCGCGGTGATCGTGCTGGCAATCTACCACCTGCTGGCCGGCCGCCGCGCATTGTAGCGACGCGGCAGCTCCGAACGAAAAAGACGCCTTCGGCCCTGCGGTCGGAGGCGTTTTCTTTTGTGGCGCCTAGTCGAATGTCCACCGGTGTCATACTCCTGGCGAAAACAGGTCGGGAGGAATACGCATGGCTCACTACAGTCTTATCGGGCGCCTGGCGCTGGCCGCCACGGCCCTGACCGCCCTGATCGGCGCCGCGCCGCTGCGGCTGACGGTTGCGGCGGACGGCAAGGCCGATCACCGCACCCTTCAAGCCGCCATCGACGCCCTGCCTGACACCGGCGGCGAGATCGCCATCGCGCCAGGGACCTATCGCGAGAAGCTGTCCATTCCCCGCAATGGCGTTCGCCTGATCGGCAAGGGCAAGCGGCCGCAGGATGTGGTGCTGGTCTATGGCGACGCCTCGGCCACGGTCGGCGGCACGCTGAAATCCTCCTCGGTGACGGTGTCGGGCGACGATTTCCTGGCCCGCAACCTGACCATCCAGAACGACTATCATCTCAACAACGACAAGCCCTCGCAGGCCGTGGCCCTGGCGCTGATGGGCGACCGGGCCCAGCTCTACAAGGTGCGCCTGCTGGGGGCGCAGGACACGCTCTACGCCGCCAGCCGCAAGGGCAGGCCGCCGAGCCGGCAGTACTTCCGCGACTGCTACGTCGAGGGGCACGTCGACTTCATCTTCGGCGACAGCAAGGCCGTCTTCGACCGCTGCACCATCCACGGCATCGCCAACGGCACAGTGATGATCACCGCCCAGAGCAAGAGCAGCCCGGAGCAGGACAGCGGCTACGTCTTCGACCGCTGCACCATCACCGCCGACCCGAAGGTGGGTGAGCTGTGGTTCGGGCGCGCCTGGCGGCCTTACGCCACCGTGGTCTTCCTGCGCACCCGGATCGACGCCGACCTGCAGCCCAAGGGCTGGCGGGAATGGACACCGGGCAAGACCGACACCTTCAAGACCGCCTACTACGCCGAATACGCCTCGACCGGGCGTGGGGCCGATCCGGCGGCCCGTGAGCCCAGCGCCCATGCCCTGGACGCGAAGACGGCGGAGCGCTGGGCGCCCCGCCGCTTTCTCTCTGGGCCGGACGGCTGGACGCCCGGCCGGTTCTAGAGCCGGCTATTCGGCCGGAGCCGTCGCCAGCTCGTCCTGGACGAACAGCGCCGGGGCCGGCTTGCGGGCCGACCAGCCGAAGGCGGCGATCACCAGGTAGCAGACGGCGGGCAGCAGGAAGGCCAGGCCCAGGCCGAAATGGTCGCCCAGGAAGCCGGTCGCCGGCGGAATGATCGCGCCCCCGACGATGGCCATGCACAGCAGGCCCGAAGCTTGCGGCGTGCGGTGGCCCATGCCCTCGATGCCGAGGGTGAAGATGGTCGGGAACATGATCGAGTTGAAGAAGCCGATGGCGATCAGGGCGTAGCCGGCCTGGGGGCCGACGCTGAAGGCCGAGACCAGGATCAGCACGATAGCGGCCAGCGAGGCGACGGTCAGCACCTTGCCGGGCGAGACCTTGGCCAGGATGAACGAGCCGAAGAAGCGGCCGATGGTGGCGCCGCCCCAGTACCAGGCGACCATGCTGCCGGCCTTGGCCAGGGTCAGGCCAAGCGTGCTCGGCTGGCTCAGATAGGTGGTCATGTAGGTGCCGATCGCCACCTCGGCGCCGACATAGACGAAGATGCACAGCACGGCGAAGGCCAGGCGCGGATACTTCAGCATGCCCAGCATCTCGCCGACGCCGACGGCCTTTTCGGCGCGCGGGGCGGCGGGGTTCTTGCGCAGCAGCCAGAACAGCACGGCCAGCGCCAGCAGCACGCCGGCGATGATCAGGTAGGGCGTCTGCACGGCCTGGGCCTGGGTGTGGCGCACGACCGCCAGCTGGGCGGCGGTCAGGGTGGCCGGATCCGGGGCCTTCTCGATGTGGCTGAGGATCAGGGCCGCGCCGACGAAGGGCGCCAGGAAGGTGCCGACCGAATTGAGGAACTGGGCGAAGGTCAGGCGGGCCGAAGCCGTTTCGCTCTTGCCGAGGATGGCGACCAGCGGGTTGGCGGCCACCTGCAGGATGGTGATGCCCGAGGCCAGCACGAACAACGCCGCCAGGAAGCCCTCATAGACGCCGGCGTTGGCGGCCGGGGCGAACATCAGGCAGCCGATCATCATGATCAGCAGGCCGACCACGACCGTGCGCAGATAGCCGACCTTGGCCAGCAGGAAACTGGCCGGCAGCGAAACGACGGCATAGCCGATGAAGAAGGCGAACTGGGTCAGGCCCGTCTCGAAGTTGCTCAGCGAGAACAGCGACTTGAGCGCCGGCGCCACGAGGTCGACCAGGCAGGTCGAGAAGCCCCAGGCGAAGAAAAGAAGAATCACGAAGGGCAGCAGCGCCTGCCCTTTTCCACTCGCGCCACCGTTCACCGGGGGCGCGCCGCCCATGCCTGCCATCTCTGTTTCACTCCCCTGTCCGTCTTTCGCGGGACGGCGTAGTCACCCCGAACGTGACAACGTTGTCAACCTTGAAGCGGGCGCGCGCGGCGCTGGGACCGGTATCGGGAGGGGCGGTGGAGCCGATTGAGCGGAGTTGAGGATGGCATTGCGAGGTAGCGGCAGCTGAGAACGCCCCCTCTCCGGCCCTCCGCCCAAGATGCTCCCCCTGAAGGGGGAGCTGTCGCCCCCGGGTCCGGCCAAAGGCCGGCCCGAGGATAAACTCCGCCGACTGAGGGG
>NZ_JARQWV010000045.1 GCF_029543245.1 Caulobacter endophyticus | reverse complement strand
CAGTCGGCGGAGTTTATCCTCGGGCCGGCCTTTGGCCGGACCCGGGGGCGACAGCTCCCCCTTCAGGGGGAGCATCTCAAGGAACGGGCCGTCGCTGGACGCTGTCGCTCCCAATCATCCGACAAAGCCACCCCGCCAAACCGCACTCCATGTCTTTATATTGCTGACCTTCGCCAGGCCTCCGCCTCGATTGACGCTCCTCGCCTGCAAGTATACTCAGACAAATAACAAGGGGCCTCCGTCGCGTCGTTCGTGCCGGAATGCGCGCCTGTCCGAGCCGGCGTCGCGCGCACGGCGAGTAGAGGGAGAGAACGACGTGAACGCCAAGACGCTGAAGCACGCCCTGATGGGCGGCATCGCCGCGAGCCTGCTGCTCGCCGGCGCCGCCGCGGCCCAGACCAAGGTCAGCGGGACCCTCCGCGCCGACCAGCCCGGCGCCGTCATCCAGCCGGAAGTCTACGGCCAGTTCGCCGAGCACCTGGGCCGGGGCATCTACGAAGGCGTCTGGGTCGGCGAGGACAGCAAGATCCCCAACGTCAAGGGCTACCGCAAGGACGTGGTCGACGCCCTGAAGGCCCTGAAGGTGCCGGTCGTGCGCTGGCCGGGCGGCTGCTTCGCCGACGACTATCACTGGCGCGAGGGCATCGGCCCGCGCGACAAGCGTCCCGTCAAGGTCAACGTCATGTGGGGCGGCGTCGAGGAGCCCAACACCTTCGGCACCCACGAGTTCATGGACTTCGCCGAACTGATCGGCACCAAGACCTATGTCGCCGGCAACGTCGGCACCGGCACGCCGCAGGAGATGTCGGAATGGGTCGAATACCTGACCTCGCCGACCAATTCCTCGATCGCCAACATGCGCCGCGCCAACGGCCGCGATAAGCCCTGGAAGGTCGACTACTTCGGCGTCGGCAACGAGAACTGGGGCTGCGGCGGCCAGATGACGGCCGAGCACTACACCAACCTCTATCGCAACTTCGCCGAGTTCGTCCGCGCCCCGCGCGGCAATCGCCCCGTGAAGGTCGCCGCCGGTCCCAACGCCGAGGACTACAACTGGACCGAGGTCCTGATGAAGGGCGCGGCCAAGAACATGAACGCGCTCAGCCTGCACTACTACGTCATCCCGACCGGCAACTGGACCAAGAAGGGTTCGGCCACCGTGTTCGACGAGCAGGGCTGGGGCGACACCATGGTCCAGGCGCTGAAGATGGAAGAGCTGGTCACCAAGCACAGCGCGGTGATGGACAAGTACGATCCCGAGAAGAAGGTCGGCCTCTATGTCGACGAATGGGGCGTCTGGTACGACGTCGAGCCGGGCACCGAGCCGGGCTTCCTCTACCAGCAGAACACCATGCGTGACGCCGTGGTGGCCGCAGCGACCCTGAACATCTTCCACAAGCACGCCGACCGGGTGCGCCTGGCCGCCATCGCCCAGATGGTCAACGTGCTGCAGGCGATGATCCTGACCGACAAGGACAAGATGGTCCTGACGCCCACCTACTGGGTGTTCGACCTCTATAAGCCGTTCCAGGGCGCGACCCTGCTGCCGGTCGAGATCGACACCCCGCAGTACGTCGTCGGCAAGTCGTCGGTTCCGGCCGTGACCGCCTCGGCGGGCAAGGGAACCGACGGCGCCGTGCACGTGGCGCTCGTGAACCTCGATCCCAACAAGTCGGCGACGGTCACCGTCAAGCTCTCGGGCTCGACCGCCAAGACCGCCAAGGGCCGGGTGCTGACGGGCCCCGAAATGGCCTCGCGCAACACCTTCGACAAGCCCGACGCGGTCAAGCCGGCCGAGTTCAAGGGCGCGACCATCAAGGGCGACACCCTGACGGCCACCCTGCCGGCCAAGTCGGTGGTGGTGCTGGATTTGAACTAGAGGTTCAGGCTCTTAAGGACGAAGGGCGCCGGCTTCCACCGGCGCCCTTTTCATTTGGACCTAAAAGCGCGTCATCCCGGCCGAAGCGCGCAGCGCGTAGAGCCGGGACCCAGGGGCCGCCGCAATGCGATGGCGACCGCCTGGGCGTCAGACCCACGGCTAAGCCCAGTCCCCCTGGGTCCCGGATCGGCCTTCGGCCGTCCGGGATGACGGTTTGGGGTTACGGAAGGTTCGTCGGACCGCGCGGCTCGGCCGGCTGGGCCGGGGCGGGAGGCGCCGCCGGAGCCGGAACCACCGGCGCCGGCTCGGTCGGATCGGCCGGCGCCTCGCCCTCGACCGGCGGAGCGGCCTCGGGCGGCAACGGCAGGCCGTCCGGTCCCAGGATCGGCTCGGCCAGGCTGGCGTCCTCGGCCGCGCTGAGCGCGTCGTCTTCGACGGGCTTGGGCGCGCCGCCGGTGGCCGACAGGGCGAAGGCCTTCCAGATCTTGGCCGGCAGGCCGCCGCCGACCACGCCGTTCATGGCGCTGTTGTCGTCGTTGCCGACCCAGACGCCGATGACGAGGTCGCCGACATAGCCGACGAAGATCGCGTCGCGGTAGCCCTGCGTCGTGCCGGTCTTGCCGAAGGCGCCGGGGATGGCGGCCTCGACGCCGGTGCCTCGATGGACGGCCGAGCGCAGCAGGTCGCGCATGCCGGCCAGTTCGCTCTTCGACAGGGCGCGGGCCTTCTTCGGGGCCTTCCAGTCGGCCAGGCCGTGCGGCGTCACGGGGGTCTCGCCGGCGGCGATGGCGGCGTAGGCGCCGGTCAGTTGCACCAGGCTCATCGGGCCGGTGCCCAGCGCCAGGGTCAGGTCGTCGGGGATCGGCTCGGTGACGCCCAGGTCGCGGGCGGTGTCGACGATCGCCTTGCGGCCGACCTGCTGGGCCAGGCGCACGGCCGCCACGTTCGACGAGCCGGCGAAGGCGGTGATCAGCGGCACTTCGCGGCCGGCGTACTTGCCCTCGTGGTTCTTCGGGCTCCAGCCGCGCACGTCGACCGGCGCGTCCAGGATCGGCGAGGTCGGGGTCATGCCCTGGCGGATGGCGGCCAGGTAGACGAACAGCTTGAAGGCGCTGCCTGGCTGGCGACCGGCGTCGGCGCGGTTGAACTGGCTGGTCTTGTAATCACGGCCGCCGACCATGGCCACGACGCTGCCGTCGGTGCGCATGGCCACCAGCGCGCCCTGCGTCACGTTAAGCACCTTGCCGTCGCGGGCGATGGCGTCGTTGAGGATCTTCTCGGCCTTGGCCTGCAGCTTGGCGTCCAGCGTCGTCTTGACGATGGTCTCGCCATAGCGGGCGTCATAGGCGGCGCGGGCCTGCGGGAACACCCAGTCGGCGAAGTACGAGCCGGTCGGCAGTTTCTCGCGCTCGGGGATCGGGTGCATGTCGCGCTTGGCCCGGTCGGCCTGGGCCTGCGTGATCACCTGCGTCTCGACCATGGCGCCCAGCACCACGTCCATGCGCTCGCGGGCGCCTTCGAAGTTCTCGGTGGGAGCCAGGCGCGAGGGGGCCTTGACCATGCCGGCCAGCATGGCCGCCTGGCCGACGGAAAGCTTCTCGGGCGTCGTGTCGAAATAGTGCCGGGCGGCGGCGCGCAGGCCGAAGGCGCCTTCGCCGAAATAGACCGCCGACAGATAGCGCGACAGGATCTCTTCCTTGGAAAGCCGCGCCTCCAGCCAAAGCGCGATCAGGGCCTCCTGCGCCTTGCGGCGAAGATTGCGGTCGCTGCTCAGGAAGGCGTTCTTGGCCAGCTGCTGGGTGATGGTCGAGCCGCCCTCCGAGACGCCGCCGGCCTTGGCGTTGGCGCCCAGGGCCCGGGCGATCGCCTTCGGGTCGATGCCCATGTGCTTGTAGAAGCGCCGGTCTTCGATGGCGATGAAGGCGCCGGGCACATAGGCCGGCAACTTGGCGGCTTCGATCGGCGCCTCCTTGTACGAGCCGCGGCGGGCGATCGGCGAGCCGTCCGAGGCCAGCAGCACCATGGTCGGATTGTTGGCCGGCTCCAGCGCCCGGCCCAGCGGCAGCGACCACAGCAGCCAGGTCACGACCGCCACGACGGCCAGCACCACGACGCCGGCGCCGATCTGCCAGGGACGCTGCTTCCAGATCGGAACCCGCCTGGGCTTCACCGGCTCGTCGGCCGTGCTCGACGGAGCCTCCGGCGCGGTCTCGGCAACGACCTCGGGGGCCTTGTCTTCGGCGTCGTCGGGACCGGTTTGCGGAGCGGCGGGATCGGACATGCGCGATGGAACTCGAAATGGACGCCAGCGGAGGCGAGGGGCGTCAATAGCACAGGCCGCGCGGCCGCCCAGCCCACATGCTCCATTTGGGGAAACGCCGGTTCAGGTCGGAGCGCTCCGCCGCTTTTCCAAGAGCAGCAGCGTCAGGGCCGCCAGGAAGCCGAACACCAGCAGAAGGGCCGACAACTGGTGGGCCTTGTCCCACTCCAGGCTCTCGACCAGGCGATAGATTTCGGTCGACAGCACCTGGGTCTCGCCGGGGATGCCGCCGCCAAGCATCATCACCACGCCGAACTCGCCGATGGTGTGGGCGAAGGCGAGCAGGGCGGCGACCGCATAGCCGGGCAGGGCCAGGGGCAGGGCGACGCGGGTGAAGATGTCGGCCTTGCCCGCGCCCAGGGTCGCGGCGACCTCCAGCGGTTCGTCGCCGATGGCCAGAAACGCGTTGCGCAGCGGCTGCACGGCGAACGGCAGGGAATAGACCAGCGAGCCGATCACCAGGCCCTCGAAGGTGAAGGCCAGGGTGCGGATCCCCAGCGGCCTGAAGAGCGCCATCAGGGGACTTTCCGGACCGAGCGCGATCAGCAGATAGAAGCCTAGCACCGTCGGCGGCAGCACGATCGGCAGGGCGACCAGGGCGCCGACGACCGGCTTCAGCGACGAGCGTCCGCGCGCCAGCCACCAGGCCAGCGGCGTGGCCAGCAGCAGCAGCAGGACGGTGGTGACCGTCGCCAGCTTCAGGGTCAGCCAGACGGCCTCGACCATGGCGGTCAGCGCACCTCGTAGCCGTAGCGGCGAATGATCGCCTTGGCCTCACGGCCCTTCAGGAAGGCTAGGAACGCCTCGGCCGCGTCGCTGTTCGAGCCGGTCTTCAGCAGCACGGCCTGCTGGTCGATGGGCGTGTGATAGGTCTTGGGCACGACCCAGCGCGAGCCGCCCTTGTCGTCGACGACCTGCGACAGCGCCACAAGGCCCAGCTCGGCGGCGCCGGTCTGGACGTACTGATAGGCCTGGGTGATCGACGAGCCGGTGACGATCCGGGGCTTGAGCCCGTCATAGAGCTTCAGCCTGGTCAGGGTTTCGACCGCCGCCAGGCCATAGGGCGCGGCCTTCGGGTCGGCGATCGACAGCTTCTCGAATTTGCCCTTGGCCAGCACCGCGCCCTGGCCGTCGACCAGGCCCGGCGTCTTGCTCCAAAGCACGAGCCTCCCGGTGGCGTAGGTGAAGCGTGAGCCGGGTACGGCCAGGCCGTCCGTCTCGGCCTTCTGGGGGCGCTCGACGTCGGCCGACAGGAAGACCTCGTAGGGCGCGCCGTTGGCGATCTGGGCATAGAACTGGCCCGACGAGCCGAAGCTGAGCGTCGCCTTGTGGCCGGTCGCCTTCTCGAACTGGGCGGCGATGGCCTTGGCCGGTTCGGTGAAGTTGGCGGCGACTGCCACCTTGGTCTCGCCCGCGAAGGCCGCGCCGGCGACCATCGAAAGCGCCGCGGCGACGGCGGCGGCGATCAGGGGGCGACGGGCGAGGGACATCGGCGGCTCGTATCGGATGGATATGTAAAGCGAGTACATAACGAGCTTTGGGGGGCTGTCAGGCTGTTTTTTCGTGCGCCCTCGGGCGACAAGCGATCGAACGGAGTCGAAAGGAACATCGATGAGCGGAGCGGGCGATCTCAGCGCCAGCCTGATCCTGCGGCGCGGAGCCCTGGCCCGCGTGGGCCTGGAGCGCATCGCCCTGGTCGAGGCCGTGACCGAACTTGGCTCGATCAGCGCCGCCGCCAAGCGTCTGGATCTGTCCTACAAGGGCGCCTGGGACGCCGTACAGGCGCTGAACAACCTGTTCGACGCGCCGCTGATCGCCGCCGGCGCCGGCGGGCGATCGGGCGGCGGGGCGCAGGTTACGCCGCGCGGCCATGCGGTCGTTAAGGCCTTTCGCGACATGGAGCGCGAGGTCGGGGCGGCCCTGTCGCGGCTTGAGGCGGGCCTTGCCGCCGAGACCGGCGAGGATCTGTTCTGGAGCCTTGGCCTGCGCACCAGCGCCCGTAACGCCCTGCGCGGGACGGTCGTCGCCTTGACGCCCTCCGGCGTGACGGTCGAGGTTCGCCTGGCCATTGGCGAGGGGGTGGAGATCGCCTCGATCATCACGCGTCGCAGCGCCGAAGAACTGGGCCTGGCCGTTGGCGGGCCGGCGGTGGCGCTGATCAAGTCCAGTTTCGTGCGCCTTGCCGTGGGGCCGCCGACCGACGACGACAATGCGTTGGCGGGACAGGTCCTTGATCGGGAGGACGGCGAGACCGCCAGCGAGGTCGTGGTCGGCCTGGCCGAGGGCAAGACCCTGGTCGCGACGGTCGCGAGCGCGGTGGCCGCGGGCTTGGCGCCTGGCGTGTCGGTGCATGCCGTGATCGCTCCGTCCGACGTCATCCTGGCGGTCGACTAGCGGGGCGCCGCGCTAGGTCGCAGGGCCTTGGGCCTGCAGGTGCTCTAGCAATATGCAGCGGCGCCCGCTGATTGAGCGGAACTGTGTTCGAGCATGGCCATGGCCGCAAAACGCTCCCCCGGGGCGTCCATGGTCCTTAGGGCGTTGGGCATGCGCGTTCTCGTCATTGATCCGGATCCGGCCCGGGCCGCCCTGGTGGCGGAGGGGCTCGAGGGCGTGCATCCGCTGGAGGTCCGCCGGTCGGCGCGCTTCGACGAGCGCGAGGCGGTCGAGTTCGCGCCCGACGTCGTGGTCATCGCCGCCGAGAGTCCCGATCGCGACACGCTGGAAAGCCTGCGCGAGGCCAGCCAGTCCAATCCGCGCCCCGTCGTGATGTTCGTCGATCGCTCCGAGCCGGGCCTGGCCGAGCAGGCCGTGCGCGCCGGCGTCGCCGCCTATGTGGTCGACGGCCTGGCGCCGGCCCGGGTCCGTCCGATCCTCGACGTGGCCATGAGCCGCTTCGCCTTGACCCAGCAGCTTCGTGGGGACCTCGCCAAGGTGAAGGCCGACCTTGAGGCCCGCAAGACGGTGGAGCGCGCCAAGGGTCTCCTGATGAAGGAGCGCGGCCTCGACGAAGACGGCGCCTATCGCCTGCTGCGTAAGCTGGCCATGGACCGGGGCAAGCCGATCGGAGCGGTGGCCGCCGACCTGCTGGCCTTCGCCGGCGTGCTGAAGGGAGACGCCTCGTGAGCGGCCTGGCCGACTTGAAGCTGGGCTTCATCCCGCTGACCGATTGCGCGCCGCTGGTAGTGGCCAAGTCCCTGGGCTTTTTCGCCGAGGAGGGGCTCGACGTCTCGCTCAGCCGCGAGGCCTCGTGGGCGACCATTCGCGACAAGGTGGCCGTCGGCGCCCTGGACGGGGCTCACATGCTGGCGCCCATGGCCCTGGCCGCCGCGGCCGGGGCTTCAGGCGGACTGACGCTGGACGTCGGCCCGTCGCTGATCGCGCCCATGGCCCTGAACCGCAACGGCAGCGCCATCACGGTTTCCAAGCCGCTGGCCGACGCTATGCGCGCCGCCGATCCCGAGGCCATGGCGGCCCAGCCGGTTTCGGCCAAGGCTCTGGCCAAGGTCATCGCCGAAAGGGCGGGGCAGGGCGCGGCGCCGCTGACCTTCGCCGTCGTCTTCCCGTATTCGATGCACAATTACGAACTGCGCTACTGGCTGGCGCAGGCCGGAATCGACCCTGACAAGGACGTGCGTCTGGTGGTCACCCCGCCGCCGCGCATGGTCGAGCAGATGCGTGCGGGCGAAATCGACGGCTTCTGCGTCGGCGCGCCGTGGAACGCAGTGGCAGAGCGCGAGGGGCTGGGCGAGATCGTCATCACCGCCTCGGCCTTCTGGCCGGGCGGTCCCGACAAGGTGTTCGGCGTCACCGAGGCCTGGGCTCATCACTATCCCGACGAACTGCGCGCGGCGCTGCGGGCCTTGATCCGCGCCTCGGCCTGGGCCGACGATGCGGCCAATCGCGAAGACCTGATCGCCTTGCTGGCGCGGCCCGAGCATGTGGGCGTCGCCCCCGAGGCCCTGGTCCGCGCCCTGACCGACGAGATCGTCTTCCATCGCGACGCCGCCGGCGTGCCCCGCCGGGAGCACGCCCTGTGGTTCCTGTCGCAGATGGTGCGATGGGGCCAGGTCCCGGCCGACACGGATCTCGAGGCGGCCGCCGACGCCGTGTATCGCCCGGACATGTTCCGCGCCGCCGCACTGTCGGCCGGACCGATGCTCGACCCGGCCCAGGTGTTCGCTGACGCCCCGGACGAACTGGCGCCGCTGTTTGCCGGGCCTGCCTTTGATTCCGAGCGTGCTGGGCCTTACGCTGCCGCGTTTTCGATCGGCCGTGCCCGCGTCTGAGCGGCTTTCCCGCCGCGTCGCGACTTCGCATCTGCACAATTGAAGGGCGCCGCTGGCGCCTTTTTGCTGAGCAACCGTACGCAAGGGATGTTGCGGGGCGCCTGGCCCTATACAGCCCGTGACATCCGTCCCCGGACCGATGTTCAGTGGGCTCAAGCCTTCGGACAACGGCGTCCGTGGCTGCCAGAGACGACCGCTCGGATGCGGTCACCCGACGAGGCGACGACGCCTCGCTCTCGCAGACACGCAACACTCCGAGGCGCATTATGATTTCTCGTGACTTCCTCAAGGCCGGCCATACGCCGACCCTGTTCGCCGCGTTCCTCTATTTCGACCTGTCGTTCATGGTCTGGGTGATCCTGGGCCCGCTGGGCGTGGCCATCGCCAAGGATTTCGGCCTCGATCCCGCCCAGAAGGGTCTGATGGTCGCCATTCCTGTATTGGCCGGCGCCCTGCTGCGCCTGGTCAACGGCATCCTGGTCGATCGTATCGGACCCAAGAAGACCGGCATGATCGGGCAGCTGATCGTGCTGACGGGACTGGCCGCGGCCTGGACCCTGGGGATTCACAACTATCATCAGGTTCTGGCGCTGGGCGTCGTCCTGGGCGTGGCCGGCGCCTCGTTCGCCGTCGCCTTGCCGCTGGCCTCGCGCTGGTACCCGCAGGAGCATCAGGGTCTGGCCCTGGGCATCGCCGGCGCTGGCAACTCGGGCACGGCCCTGGCCGCGCTGTTCGCGCCGATGCTGGCCAAGACCTTCGGCTGGCAGAACGTCATCGGCCTGGCCGCCATCCCGCTGGCCGTCGCCTTCGTCGTCTACATGCTGCTGGCCAAGGACGCCCCCGAGCAGCCGGCGCCCAAGAAGCTGGCCGAGTATCTCGACGTGCTGAAGGTTCCGGACGCCTGGTGGCTGATGCTGCTCTACGGCGTCACCTTCGGCGGCTTCGTGGGCCTGGCTTCGTCGCTGACCATCTACTTCAACGCCGAGTATGGCCTGGATCCGGTGATCGCCGGCTTCTTCACCGCCGCCTGCGTCTTCGCCGGCTCGTTCATCCGCCCGGTCGGCGGCGCCCTGGCCGACCGTCACGGCGGCGTGCGCACTCTCAGCGTGGTCTATGCGCTGGCGGCGCTGGGCCTCGCCGTCGCCAGCTTCAAGCTGCCGACGGCCTGGTTCGCCCTGGCGGCGCTGATGTTCTCGATGCTGGCCCTGGGCGCCGGCAACGGCGCGGTGTTCCAGCTGGCGCCGCAGCGGTTCCGCAAGGAGATCGGCGTCATGACCGGCCTGATCGGCATGACCGGAGGCATCGGCGGCTTCTACCTGGCCTCGACCCTCGGCCTCGCCAAGAAGATGACCGGCGACTACCAGGTCGGCTTCCTCGGCTTCGCGGCCTTGGCGCTGTTCGCCCTGCTGGCTCTGCACGGCCTGAAGGCCCGCTGGCGCGCCGTGTGGCCGACTCTGCACGGCGACGCCGCCCCCGTCCGCGTCTAATCCCTCTCACCGCAACGAGCTAGAACCATGACCAAGGAAAAGCTGGTCGTCATCGGCAACGGCATGGCCGGTTGCCGGGCGGTCGAGGAAATCCTCAAGCGCGATCCCGAGCGCTACGAAATCGCCATCTTCGGCGCCGAGCCGCGGGTGAACTACAACCGCATCATGCTGTCGCCGGTGCTGGCGGGCGAGAAGACCTTCGACGACATCGTCATCAACGACGAGGCCTGGTACCGCGACAACGGCATCGCCTTGCACGCCGGCCGCTGGGTCACCGGAGTCGACCTCGAAGCCCGCAAGGTGCTGGCCGAGGGCGGCCTGGAAGTCGCCTACGACAAGCTGATCCTGGCCACCGGCTCGGATCCGTTCCGTCTGCCGCTGCCGGGCGCCGACCTGTCGGGCGTGGTCACCTTCCGCGACCTCGACGACGTCGACGCGATGATCGCCGCCTCGGCCAAGCCCGGCGCCCGCGCCGTGGTCATCGGCGGCGGCCTGCTCGGCCTGGAAGCCGCCTACGGTCTGGCCCGACGCGGCATGGGCGCCACCGTCGTCCACCTGATGGACGTCTTGATGGAGCGCCAACTGGACGAAAGCGCCGGCTACCTGCTGCGCGAGGCCCTGCTGGAACGCGGCGTCGAGACCGTGCTCGGCGCTCACTCCGAGGCGATTGTCGGCGAGGACGGCAAGGTCACGGGCCTGAAGCTGAAAGACGGCCGCGTCCTGCCTTGCGAGATCCTGGTGATGGCGGTCGGCATCCGGCCGAACGCGACCCTTGCGAAGGCGAGCGGTCTGCAGGTCAACCGCGGCATCATCGTCGACGACGCCATGCGCACCTCCGATCCGGCGGTGTTCTCGGTCGGTGAATGCGTCGAGCACCGCGGCAATTGCTACGGCCTGGTCGCTCCCATCTGGGACATGTGCCGCGCGCTCGCCGAGGAACTGACCGACGGCGAGGGCGCCTATCAGGGCTCAGTCCTGTCGACCCGCCTGAAGGTCTCGGGCGTCGACGTGTTCTCGGCCGGCAAGTTCGCCGGCGGCGAGGGCTGCGAGGACATCGTGTTCCGCGACGCCGCCCGTGGCGTCTACAAGCGCGTGGTCATCGAGGACGGCCGGGTCGCCGGCGCGGTGCTGTTCGGCGATGCGGCCGACGGCGGCTGGTACTTCGACCTGATGAAGGCCGGGACCGACGTCGCCGAGATCCGCGACACCATCATCTTCGGCCAGGCGATCACGGAGGGGCTGTCCGGCCTGGACCCTAGCGCGGCCGTTGCGGCCATGCCCGACACGCAGGAGATCTGCGGCTGCAACGGCGTCTGCAAGGGTGCGATCACCTCGGCCATCACCGCCCAGGGCCTGACCACGCTGGACGACGTGCGGGCCGTCACCAAGGCCTCGGCCTCGTGCGGTTCGTGCACGCCGCTGGTCGAGCAGGTGATCAAGGCCACGCTGGGCGACGGCTTCAAGGTCCAGACCGGGCCCAAGCCGATGTGCAAATGCACCTCGCACCCGCACGGCGCGGTGCGCGAGGCGATCCTGGCCCAGGACCTGAAGTCCATGCCTGCCGTCATGCAGGCCATGGAATGGAGCACGCCCGACGGCTGCGCCTCGTGCCGGCCGGCGCTGAACTACTACCTGCTGTGCGCCTGGCCCGGCGAGTATGTCGATGACAGCCAGTCGCGTTTCATCAACGAGCGCGTCCACGCCAACATCCAGAAGGACGGCACCTATTCGGTGGTCCCGCGGATGTGGGGCGGCATGACCACGCCCGACGAACTGCGCGCCATCGCCGACGTCGCCGACAAGTACGCCATTCCGGCGGTGAAGGTGACCGGCGGCCAGCGCATCGACCTGCTGGGCGTCCAGAAGGACGACCTGCCGGCGGTGTGGGCCGACCTCAACGCGGCGGGCATGGTCAGCGGCCACGCCTACGCCAAGGGGCTGCGCACGGTGAAGACCTGCGTCGGTTCGGAATGGTGCCGGTTCGGCACCCAGGACTCCACGGGCCTTGGGATCAAGCTCGAGAAGTTCATGTGGGGCTCCTGGGCGCCGGCCAAGGTCAAGCTGGCGGTGTCGGGCTGCCCGCGAAACTGCGCGGAGTCGACCTGCAAGGACATCGGCGTGATCTGCGTCGACAGCGGCTACGAGATCCATGTCGGCGGCGCCGCGGGCCTGCACATCCAGGGCACGCAACTGCTGACCAAGGTCGCCACCGAGGAAGAGGCGATCCAGCTGATCTCGGCGGTCATGCAGATGTACCGCGAGGGCGGCTGGTACCTGGAGCGGATCTACAAGTGGATGGCACGGATCGGCCTTGAGACGATCCATGCCGCTACGGTCGAGGACCTCGACAACCGCGCGGCGCTCTTCGCCCGCTTCGTGAAATCGCAGGAGACCGCCCAGGTCGATCCGTGGGCCGAGCGCGCCAGCAAGGGCGTCGAGGCCGGGGAATTCAAGCCGATGGCGACGCTTCCGATGGGGATGGCTGCGGAATGACGATCCAGACTTTCGACATCGATCCGGCCTGGCACGACGTCGGCGCCGTCACCGACATTCCCGAGCGCGGCTCGAGGCGGGTGGCGACGGCGCAGGGCGACGTGGCGGTGTTCCGCACCGGCGACGGCCAGGTCTTCGCTCTGGTCGACCGCTGTCCGCACAAGCACGGACCCTTAAGCCAAGGCATAGTCCACGGCCACGGCGTGACCTGCCCCCTGCACAGCTGGGTCATCGACCTGAAGACCGGCCAGCCCACCGGCGCCGACGCCGGCAAGGGCTGCACGCCGGTGGTGCCGGTGCGGGTACAGGACGGCCGCGTCCTGCTGGCCCAGCCGGTGATGGCGGGCTGACGCCATGGCCGACGGTTCCGGCGCCATCGCGACGGTTCGGACCACCTGCCCCTACTGCGGCGTCGGTTGCGGCGTCTCGGGAGCGGCGGGTGAGGGCAGAGTGCTGGCGGTGTCCGGCGATCCTGTCCACCCGGCCAACAAGGGCCGGCTGTGCTCCAAGGGCTCTGCCCTTGGCGCCACCGTCGGCCTGCAAGGCCGCCTGCTGGAGCCCACGATCAACGGCCGGGTCGCGACCTGGGGCGAGGCCACCGCGCTGGTGGCCAAGCGCTTTCGCGACACCATCGCCCGGCACGGCCGCGACAGCGTCGCCTTCTACGTCTCGGGCCAGCTGCTGACCGAGGATTACTACGTCGCCAACAAGCTGATGAAGGGCTTCATCGGCTCGGGCAATATCGACACCAACAGCCGTCTCTGCATGGCCTCGGCCGTCGCCGCCCACAAGCAGGCCTTCGGCGCCGATCTGGTGCCCGGCTGCTACGAGGATCTCGACGAAGCGGACCTCGTGGTCTTCGCCGGCCACAACGCCGCCTGGACCCACCCGATCCTGTTCCGCCGCCTGGAAGCCGCCAAGGCCCGCGGCCAGAAGCACGTGGTCATCGACCCGCGCCGCACCGACACCGCCGAGGGCGCCGACCTGCACCTGGCCATCGCGCCCCAGTCCGACGTGCGGTTGTGGAATGGCCTGCTCGCCGAGATGGACCGTCGGCGCCTGCTCGATCTCGACTACGTCGCCGAGCACGTGAACGGGATCGACGCCGTGCGCGAAGCGCTGGCGCAGGACGACCAGTCACCCGTCGCCGTCGCCGCCGACTGCGGGATCGTGCTCGAAGACCTGCTGGCCTTCTACGACCTGTTCGCCGGTCACCCGAAGACCGTCAGCCTGTTCTCGATGGGCTCGAACCAGTCGGCCCAGGGCGTGGCAAAGGGACTGGCGATCCTCAACGTCCACCTGGCCACGGGCCGCATCGGCAAGCCGGGAAGCTGCCCGTTCTCGATCACCGGCCAGCCCAACGCCATGGGCGGCCGCGAGACTGGCGGCATGGCCAACACCCTGGCCGGCCACATGGACTTCGCGCCCGAGGACCGAGACCGCGTCGCCCGCTTCTGGGGCGCGCCGCACACCGCCCGCGCGCCGGGCCTCAAGGCCGTCGAGATGTTCGAGGCGGTGCGTGCGGGCAAGATCAAGGCGATCTGGGTGATGGCCACCAACCCGGCCGTCAGCCTGCCGAACGCCGGCGCGGTGCGCGAGGCGCTGGAGGCCTGCCCCTTCGTCGTCGTCTCCGACTGCGTCGAGACCGACACCACGGCCTATGCCCACGTGAAGCTGCCGGCCCTGGCCTGGGCCGAGAAGGACGGCACGGTCACCAATTCCGAGCGCCGGATCTCGCGCCAGCGAGCGCTGTTTACGGCCCCCGGCCAGGCCCGCGCCGACTGGCGGATCATGGCCGACGTCGCCCAGGGCATGGGCTTCGACGGGTTCGGCTGGCCGTCCCAGGCCTCGATCTTCCGAGAGTGGGCCCGCCTGACGGCCTACGAGAACCAGGGCTCGCGCCTGCTCGACCTTTCGGGTCTTTCGGCCATGACGCCCGACGACTATTCGGCCATGACCCCGATCCAGTGGCCGGTGCGGACCCCGGGGCAGGGCACGCCGCGCCTCTTCGTCGACGGCCGCTTCCAGATGCCTGACGGCCGCGCCCGCATGGTTCCGGTTCGCCCCAAGGGGCCGGCCGACGCGCTCAGCGACGCCTTCCCGATGTCGCTGAACACCGGGCGCATTCGCGACCAGTGGCACACCATGACTCGTACGGGCCTGGCCCCGGATCTCTGCCGGCATGCCCCCGAGCCCTTCGTCGAGATCCACCCGCGCGACGCCGAAGCCGCCGGGATCAAGGACGGCGCCCTGACCCGCGTCTCCACCGCCCGCGGCGAGGCTGTCGCCCTGGCCAAGGTCACCGACCGCCAGCGCATGGGCGGCCTGTTCATGCCGATGCACTGGACCGACGCCTTCGCGCCGTCGGGCAAGTCCAACCACCTGATCGCGCCGAACCTCGATCCCACCTCCGGCCAGCCGGAGTTCAAGCACACCCCGGCCCGGGCGCGGCCCTATCGCGAGACCTGGAAGGGCTTTTTCCTGACCCGCGACATCATCGCCGCGCCTGCCAATCTGGATCTGGTCTGGCGGCGTATCCCGCAGGACGCCGCTCAGTTGCACGAGTTCGCCGGACGGGGCGACGCCGCCGAGCGCGAGGCCCTGCGCAAACGTCTGACCAAGGGTCTCGTCGGCGAGAGCACGGTCTATGAAGACGCCGGCGCCGGTTCGCGCCGCGAGGCCTGGATCGAGAACGGCAAGCTGGTCGCGGTCCTGTTCTTCACCGCCGCCGGCCGCCTGCCGCCGCGCGACTGGCTGGCCGATCTGTTCGTGCTCGATAGCCTGACCGCCGAGGCCCGCTCGGCCCTGCTGATCGGCCGCCCGCCCGGTGCGCCGGTCGACAAGGGGCCGATGGTCTGCGCCTGCCTGAAGGTGGGCGCCAAGGCCGTCGACGCCGCCATCGTCGCTGGGGCCGCCACCGCCGACGCGGTCGGCGCGGCCACCGGCGCTGGAACCAACTGCGGCTCGTGCCGTCCGGAGATCGCCCGGATGATCGCCGCCGCCGCTTCCCTCAAGGCCAAGGAGACCGCCGATGCGTGACGCTGCTCTGGGTGACGTTCTGCTGGTCGGCGCCGGTCCTGGCCCGGTCGACCTGATGACTTTGCGGGCCGCCCGGGCGGTGGAAAGCGCCCAGGCGCTGCTTTACGACGCCCTGGTCTCGGACGAGGCGATCGCCCTGGCGCCGGCCGGCTGCGTGCGCATCCTCACCGGCAAGCGCTCGGGCCGGCCCAGCATGAAGCAGGAGGCGATCAACCGCCTGATGCTGCGCCTGGCGCGTCGCGGCCTGCGCGTCGTGCGGCTGAAGGGCGGCGATCCGTCGGTGTTCGGTCGCGTGGGCGAGGAGGCCGAGTTTCTCCGTGCGCATGGCGTGTCGGTCGAGGTCGTGCCCGGTGTCACCGCCGCCAGCGCCGCGGCCGCCCAGTTCAATTTCCCGCTGACCCATCGCGGCGAGGCCCGGCGGGTGATCTTCACCACGGCCCGGGTCGGCAGCGGCGACGTCATCGAGGACTGGGCCGCCGCGTCGGATCCCGAGGCCACGGTCGCGGTCTATATGGGCGGCGAAGCGGCCGCCGAGCTGGGGCGACGCCTGATCGCCGCCGGGCGCGCGCCCAGCACGCCGGCCCTGGTCGTCGAACGGGCCGGTGATCCCGCCGCCGCCCTTCGCTGCGGACGCCTCGACGACCTGCCGCGCCTGCTGGCGGGCGGAACCGGAGGCCCGGTCCTGATCGTCGTCGGCGCGGTGGCTCGCCGTGCGCAGGACCTGCGCTGGACTCCGGAGTTGGTGCAGATCGACGCCGCTGCCCGGCGGGCCTGAGTTTCAGGCCGTCGCCATCGCCGCCGCGCTCTCGTCTTCCTCTCGCACCCGCAATTGCGGGCCGGCCGGCCGGCCATAGGCCTCGCGCAGGAGCCGCGAAGGCGACAGTTCGCACGGCGCGATCAGCAGGCCGCGCCGGCGCAGGGCCAGGCCCCAGCGGGCGCTGCCGGTCAGCACCGAGGCGGCCGGCGCGATGATCAGGCCGATGGCGGCCGGCAGGATCCAGACGCCCAGCGACGGGCCCGCCAGTGCGGCGCAGCCCAGCAGCAGTCCGCCGGCCACGAGCTCGGGCGTATGGCGCTTGAGAGCCTCGCGCCAGAGCGTTCCTTGCGCTTCACGACGCTGCGCCGCCCACCCGGAGTCGCGCCCCGCCAGGATGTCGACCAGGCAACGGGCGTGGCCGAACAGGATGGCCGGCGCGGTCAGGGTCGAGTGCAGGGTTTCCACCGCCACCGAAGCCAGCAGCGGGCCGACGCCGCCG
Organism: Caulobacter endophyticus; assembly: GCF_029543245.1. Taxonomy (GTDB): domain Bacteria; phylum Pseudomonadota; class Alphaproteobacteria; order Caulobacterales; family Caulobacteraceae; genus Caulobacter; species Caulobacter endophyticus_A. The sequence continues at coordinate 3,696 of NZ_JARQWV010000045.1, read as the reverse complement.
AAGCCCTCGGCCTTGCCTTCCTTGCAGGTCAGGATCACGGCCAGCAGCTTGGGTGCGAACAGGAAGCCCAGCGAGACGGCGAAGGCGGCCGCGGCCCCCTCGACCAGGAAGAGCTCGGCCCGCGCGCCGCCCAGGACGGGGAAGGCCGCCAGCATGGCGCTTAGCACCACCAGCAGCAGCCAGACCGGCGCCAGCGCATAGGCCAGGGCCCCGCGCAGCAGGTGAAGGCGGCTGACCGGGTGCAGGCCCTTCACGCCCAGAATGCCCAGGTGCTGAAGGTTGCCCTGGCTCCAGCGGCGGTCGCGCACCAGCATGTCCGACAGGGTGGGCGGCGCCTCCTCATGTACGTCGTCCAGCGAGGGGGCCATGCGCACGGCCCAGCCGCCGCGCCGCATCAGGGCGGCCTCGACAAAGTCGTGGCTGAGGATCGCGCCCCCGAACGGAGCCTTGCCGGGCAGGTGCGGCAGGCCGCAGCACTCGGCGAAGGCCTTGGTGCGGATCATGGCGTTGTGGCCGAAATAGTTGGCCTCGGCGCCGCTCCACCAGGCCAGGGCCCAGGTGGCGAGAGGGCCGTAGACCCAGCTGGCGAACTGCTCGGCGCGGCCGAACAGGGTGGTGCGGCCGACGATCGTGGTGCCGGCCTGCAGGACGCCGAGGGTGGGATCGGCCTCCATCGCGCCCGCCATGCGGCGCAGCGACTTGGCGCTGATCAGGCTGTCGGCGTCGAGCACGGCCATGCATTCGTAGGCGCCGCCGAACCGGCGCACCCATTCGGCCAGATTGCCGGTCTTGCGGTCGGTGTTCTGCTCGCGGCGGCGATAATAGAGGCGGGTAGGCGAGGGGCCCGAACGCGCGGCGATCACCGCCAAGCGCTCGGCCTCGGCGATGTCGGGGGCGCGGGTGTCGCTGAGCACGAAGACGTCGAAGGTCGACGACAGCCGTTCGCGGTCGAGATCGGCGCGCATGGCCTCGATCCGCGCGAACACGGCGGCGACGTCCTCGTTATAGATCGGCGCCAGCAGGGCGACCTTCCTGCGCAGGTGCGGCGGCTGATCGTCGAGCCGGCGCTCCCAGCTGTCGGGGTTCAGGGCCAGCTGGAAGCCCCCCAGGGCGGCGGCGCAGGAAAAGCCGGTCCAGGCCAGCAGCACGGCCACCAGCAGGTTGTCGATCCATTCCAGCAGGGTGACGCCGCCGGCCGTGAAGGCGTCCAGCATCGTCGTCAGGCCGAACGCGAAAGCCAGGATCGTGAAGGCGCCCAGACCCAGTCGGCGACGCTGCCGCGAGCGCGCCAGGCGGCGCCAGCCCACGTTCGGATCCGACAGCGAGCGGACAGGCATGTCCATCGCGGACTCGGCGGGGAGCCAGGCGGCCGGCGGCGCCTTATCGGAAACGTTGCAAGGCGGAAGCCGGTCGGCGAGGCGTATGTCCATCAAGGGTCCTTTCGCGCGAAGAACCCTCACGGCGACAATCAGTTGCGATGCGAAGGAAATATAACCACGGTCAAGTTTCCAGAGCCGTGGTCGCGCGTATGTACTGCTGAATAACTTCGCATATTCAGCCGTTTGGGCATAATCTGGCCGCGCTTGCGGCGAGGATGTGGCGCTCTGTTGCGTTGCGGAAACGATTGGCTTCAGAGCGGGTATCCGTCGCCGCCCTGTTCAGGCGGCCGTCAGGGCCCGGAAGCCACGTTCCAGGTCGGCGATCAGGTCGATCGGATCTTCCAGGCCGATATGTAGGCGCAGCAGCGGGCCCTCAAGGTTCACCGGCGTCGAGCGGCTCTTCAACTGCGGGTCGCAGTGGATCGCCAGGCTTTCGAACCCGCCCCACGAGAAGCCGAGGCCAAACAGCGTCAGGGCGTCGAGGAAGGCGTGCACCGAGCGCTGGGTCGTGGGCTTGAGCACCACGCCGAACAGGCCGCAGGCGCCGGTGAAGTCGCGTTTCCAGATCGCGTGGCCGGGGTCGTCGGGCAAGGCGGGGTGCAGCACGCGGGCCACCTCGGGCCGCTGCTCCAGCCAGCGGGCGACGGCTAGGCCGTTCTGCTCGTGGCGGGGCATGCGCGTGGCCAGGGTCCGCAGGCCGCGCAGCATGGTGTAGGCGTCGTCGGGCGAGACCGACCAGCCCACATCCCACATGGCGTTGCCCAGCTCGTCGCCGATCACCGGGTCCATGGTCGTGGCGCTGCCCATGAAGCAGTCCGAGTGGCCGCCGACATATTTGGTCAGGGCCTGGACGCTGATGGTCACCCCGTGGGCCAGCGGCTTGAAGAGCAGGCCCGCCCCCCAGGTGTTGTCGATCAGGGTGAGGATGCCGCGCGCCTTGGCGGCCGCGGCGATGGCCGGCACGTCCTGCATCTCGAAGGTCAGCGAGCCGGGCGCTTCCAGCAGGATCAGCCGGGTGTTGGGCTGGGCCAGGGCCAGCAGGGCGTCGGCGTCGAGGGCGGGGTCGTAATAGCGTGTGGTGACGCCGAACCGCGTGAGGAAGCGGTCGCAGAACCGGCGGGTGGGCTTGTAGGCGCTGTCGACCACCAGCACGTCGTCGCCGGCCTTCAGCACCGCCATCATCGCCCCGGTGATCGCCGCGAGGCCCGAGGGATAGAGCGTCACGTCCGGCGAGCCTTCCAGCTCGGCCAGGGCCGCCTGCAGGGCGGCGGGAGAGGAGAGGCCGGTGATGCCGTAGGTCAGCTGGCTGTCGTCGTACAGCGAGGCGGCGTTGGGGAGCAGCACGGTGGAGCCGCGCTGGATAGGCGGATTGACGGTCCGCGCCAGAGACGGAGCCTGCAGGCCCGAGCGGATCAGGCGGGTCTTTTCGTCCATGGCGGCGGGACTCGTAAGCACGGGAAGGAACTCGTCGTTTAAGGGCGTGGGCGGCCGCGGTTCAAGCGCTCGATCAACGTTGTGGCGAGCGGGGGCGGGAATCGGCGATCCAGGGGCGGTCGTCCGGCGGGGGCCGGCGTCGTATCGGGGGATGGGATGAGGGTTCTGGTTTCGCTTCTGGCGCTGTCGGCGTCGATGATCGCCGCCGTCGCACGGGCCGAGGATCCGCCGCCCACGCCGCCGCCGGCGCAGGTGGCGGCCCTGGCCGGCTGCTGGAAGGGCGAGGGCACGGTGATGGGCAAGCCCGTGACCATCGCCTTGTCGGCCAAGTCGATCGTGGGCGGGGCGATGATGCTGGTCGAGGCCGAAAGCGCGGCCAAGGCCGATCCCGCCGACACCTATGCCGCCCATCTCCTGTTTGGCGGCCGCACGACCAAGGCCGGCGAGCCGGCCGCGATCGTCGGCCTGTGGGCCGACAGCTTCGGCGGCGACGGGGCCTCGCAGGGAGCGGGCAGGGTGACGGCGGACGGTTTCGAGGTCGGCTACCCCTATGGCGAGGCCGCCTTCGTCAATCGCTGGGCGCGGGCGGGGGATCATCTGAGCTGGTCCATCGTCATGCGCGGGGCGGGCGGCAAGGAGCAGGGGTTTGCGAGCTATGAGCTGGTGCGGGCGGGGTGCGGGTGAGGTGAGGGGGCAAGGACCCTTCCCCTCTGGGGGAGGCGATCGCGTGAGCGATCGGTGGGGGGCGTTGGTGATGACAGTTGGGCGTTGCGGCAGCTGAGAACGTCCCCCTCAGGCCCACCTTGAGATGCTCCCCCTGAAGGGGGAGCTGTCGGCCCCGGGTCCGGCCAAAGGCCGGCCCGAGGATAAACTCCGCCGACTG
>NZ_JARQWV010000044.1 GCF_029543245.1 Caulobacter endophyticus | reverse complement strand
CGTGGGGGGGGGGGCCCCGCGGCGGCCCCCCCTTTTTTTTTTAGGGCCCCCACCCTGGTTTGGGGGGGGGGGGGCGCCCGGCCCCGGGGGTGGGGGGGCCGAGACGGGGCGCTGAGGAGGCGGTCGCCCCCTCCGTCACGCTGCGTATCCGCAGCGCGCCACCTCCCCCGTTGCACGGGGGAGGAGCTTTCCGCCCCAAAAGAAAACGCCCGGCGGGTCGGTCCCGCCGGGCGTTTGCTGTTTCAGGCTGGAATGGCGCGGCTGGCTGCCCCCTGACCTCAGCGGTCGAAGTTGCGGGCCAGCAGGAAGCCGAACACCGCGCCCGCCACGAAGGTCCCCAGCGCCAGGGCCAGAGGGTGCTCTTCGGCGGCCTTGTGGGCGGCCTCGGCCTTGGGCTTGGACCAGGCGACGGCGGCGTCGGTCTTTTCGTGCACGTATTCTCGGGCGACCTGGGTCTTCTCGGCGGTCGTCTCGGCGATGGTGGTCGCGGCCTTCTTGACGGCCGCCGTGGCCTTGGCGGCGGTCTTCCTGGCGCTGGCCTTGACGTTGCTTTGGGCCGTGCCGGCGCCGCCGGCGAAGTCGGTCTTGATGGTGGCGTCGGTCATCGGCGTCTCCCGGTTGAAAGGGCGTGTTCCCAAAAGGCTGTTCCGGGGCGCGAAACGAGGCGCACGCCAGAGCGTCTGGAGACTAACACCTGGCGAGCCGGTTTGGTTCGGACAAGAGGCGTTCGCGCACGTTTTGCGCGAACCGCCGCCTTAAGCTCCAGCGACCAGGCGCCGGTCAGTTGTCGCGCACGACCTTCAGCACGGCCTCGCCGTAGCGATCGAGCTTGCCCTGGCCCACGCCGCCCGACTTGCCCAGGGCCGCCAGGGTCAGCGGGCGGGCGGCGGCGATCTCGGCCAGGGTGGCGTCGTGGAAGATCACATAGGGCGGCACATGCTGGGCCGAGGCCTGGTCCTTGCGCCAGGCGCGCAGGGCCTCGAACAGCATCTGGTCGCCCGGCGGCACGGTCAGGGCCTGGCGCCGGCGCAGGCTCTTGCCGCCGCCGCTGGCACCCTTGCCGCCAGCATCGCCGCCCGGGGCCTGGCGCAGGGCAACCTGCCGCTCGCCGCGATAGACGGCGCGCACGCCCTCGCCGTCGCCCAGGCCGATCAGCGGTCGGCCCTCGTTGGGGTCCTCGCGCAGCAGGCCCTCGAACACCAGGGTGTCAAGCAGGTCGCGCCAGCCTTGCGGGCTGAACTCGCGGCCGATGCCGAAGGTCGACATCTGGGCTTCCTGCTGGCTGACGTCCTTGGTCTTGCCCAGCAGGTGGTCGATCAGGCGGCCGCGCCCGAACCGTCCGCCCAGGCGGTGGGCGGCCGACAGGGCCTTCTGGGCCGCTTGGGTGGCGTCGACGCCGGTCGGGGGCGAGATGCAGATGTCGCAGGTTCCGCAGCGCTCCACGCCTTCCTCGCCGAAATAGCGGCGGACGGCGGCGGCGCGGCAGGTCATGCCTTCCAGCATGGCGTAGAACTGCCGCAGCTTGCGGCTCTGCACCTGCTTGACCTCGTCGGGGGCCTCGCGGGCGTCGATGCGGCGGCCGGCCCAGGCGAGGTCGGCGCTGCTGTAGAGGGTGATGCCCTCGGCCGGCTGGCCGTCGCGGCCGGCGCGGCCGATCTCCTGCCAATAGGCCTCGATGGCGGCGGGCGGATCGGCGTGGATCACGAAGCGGACGTCGGGCTTGTCGACGCCCATGCCGAAGGCGATGGTCGCCACCATCACCGCCTCGTCGGCCTCGAGAAACTGCTCCAGCCGCCGGGCGCGCACGGTCTTGTCGAGGCCGGCGTGATAGGCCAGGGCCGGCACGCCGTTGTCGATCAGCATCTGGGCCAGCTTCTCGGTCGAGTCCCGGCTGCCGGCATAGACCACGCCGGCGCGGCCCGGCCGCTCGGTGACCAGCTCGATGACCCGGTCGTGGCCCTTGCCGCGCTTGCGCTCGGCGTTCAGCGCCAGTTCGGGGCGGGCGAAGCTGTCGACGAACTCGGCCGCGCCCTGCAGGCGCAGTTCCATGCGGATGTCGTCGCGGGTGCGGGCGTCGGCCGTGGCGGTCACCGCCAGGCGCGGGACGTTGGGGAACACCTCGGCGATGCGGCCCAGCATCCGGTATTCGGGCCGGAAGTCGTGGCCCCACTGGCTGACGCAGTGGGCCTCGTCGACGGCGACCAGCGAAAGATCTAGGCGCGACAGCCGCTCCAGCATCCAGCCCTGCATCAGGCCTTCGGGCGACAGGTAGAGCAGATCGAGCTGCCCGGCCTCGATGCGCCGCCAGATCTCGGCGCGCTCCTCGGGCAGGGTGTTGCTATCCAGGCGCTCGGCGGCGACGCCGGCCTGTTGCAGGCCCGCCACCTGGTCGGCCATCAGCGCGATCAGCGGCGAGACCACCAGGCCCAGGCCAGGACGGACCAGGGCGGGGATCTGGTAGCAGAGGCTCTTGCCGCCGCCGGTCGGCAGCACCGCCAGGGCGCTGCGCCCTTCCAGCAGCTCGCCGACCACCTGCGCCTGCAAGCCGCGGAAATCCTGGTGGCCGAAGGTGCGGCGCAGGACATCGCGCGCGGCGTCGAGCGAGGGCGGGGAGGCGAGGGCGGTGGACACGGCGCTCTTTTGGCAGGGGCGAGACTCCGCGCCAAGGCCGGAAACGGGGGATTTTGCAGATGTGATCCTTCTCCCCTTGCGGGAGAAGGTGTCGCCGGTAGGCGACGGATGAGGGGTCTCTCAAATCCATGCCGCCGCACCCGGTCGCGCCGCCGCTCGCGGCTTCGAGATCTGAGAGACCCCTCACCCGACCTCCTTCGGAGGCCACCCTCTCCCGCAACGGGAGAGGGACCTATCGCACTTGACTCTTAGTTCTTTGACTAATTAGTCTCCTGACTCATGAACGAGGTGTTCAAGGCCCTGTCGCATCCCGCTCGCCGCCGCATGGTCGCCATGCTGCGCGACGGGCCGCTGGCCTCGGGGGATATCGCCTCGCGGTTCGACATGGCCTGGCCGACGGTCACCGCCCACCTGGCGGCGCTGAAGGCCGCGGGCCTGGTCGAGGCCGAGAAGGACGGGGCTTCGGTCCGCTACCGCCTGGTGATCTCGGCGGTCGAGGAGGCGGTGGCCTTCATGATGGAGCTGATGGGAACGGGCGAGGCGGCCGAAGTCGTGCGGCCCGCCCCGTCCGTCGGAGGGGAGAAGAAGGCATGAACGGTGCGGACAAGCGCGGCCTGACGCCGCTGGACGGCGTCTCGATCCTGACCACTGCGGCGATCGCCGGCGCGGCCCTGGCCGTCTGGCGGCTGGGCCCGACCGGACCCATGCCCATGCACTTCAACTACGCCGGCCAGGTCGACCGCTGGGGCGACCGCACCGAGATGGGCCTGGCCATCGGCGTCATCGCCATGGTCGCCGGCGCGGTGGCCGTGGTCTGCTGGGCGATGGAGCGTCAGGTCAAGGATCGGCGGGGCGACCGCTTCACCTATCGCCTGGGCCGGATGGTGGGCCTGGCCGCGCCCGCCTTCGCCGCCGCCATGCTGACCGCAACGGCCTTCGACCTGCTGCCGCGGAGTGGCGGCCAGGAAGCCTTCCTCAGCCTGATGATGGGCGGCATGGCCCTGCTGTTCCTGGGCATGGGCGCGTTCCTGGGGCGGGTGAAGCCCAACCCGGTCATCGGCGTGCGCACCTACTGGGCGCTGCGCAGCCGGCTGGCCTGGGACAAGTCCAACCGCCTGGCCGGGCGGCTGATGACCCTGGTCGGCCTGCTTGGCCTGGTGGCGGCGCCGGCCGCGCCCCAGCCGGTGGGTTTCCATGTGCTGATGGGCGCTCTGATCGCCTCGGGCCTGGCCGCCGGCTTTGAAAGCTGGCGGGTCTGGCGCACCGATCCGGACCGCACCTGAAGCGAGGGTTGGCACGGTTCTCCCCCGCTTGGTTAAACCGCGTTCACCTGTCGTCAATTCTATCGCGTGTTTGGTCGCCGTGAGCTATGAACACCGCCACGCGGGCGGGGCTAACGAGACCTAGGGTTACAGATGGCTAACGGCGCCTTCGGCGGAAACAAGCCGGCGAAGACTCAACGCACGCCCCTCCAGGCGCTGCTGTACTGGACGACGGTTCTGGGCGTTTGGGGGCTGATCTTCGTGGTCACCTTCTTCGCGGTGTTCGCGCGCGACCTGCCCGACACCTCCAAGCTGTACGACGTCACCCGCCAGCCCTCGATCAACTACCTGGATCGCTCGGGCGCCCTCCTGGCCGTGCGCGGCAGCCAGTACGCGCCGCCGGTCGACATCGACGCCCTGCCTGAATACGTGCCGGCCGCCTTTGTCGCCATCGAGGACCGCCAGTTCTATCACCACTTCGGGTTCAACCCCTGGGGCATCGCCCGCTCGCTGATCTGGAACCTGACCCATGACGGCGGGCCCCAGCGCGGCGGCTCGACCATCACCCAGCAGCTGGCCCGGAATCTCTTCCTCAGCCCGGCCCAGAACTACAAGCGCAAGGCCCAGGAACTGATCCTGGCCGTCTGGCTCGAGCTGAAGTTCAGCAAGAAGCAGATCCTGGCCCTCTATATGAACCGGGTCTATTTCGGCGCCGGCGCCTACGGCATCGAGGCCGCCTCGCAGCGCTATTTCAACAAGCCGGCCAAAGACCTGACCATCGGCGAGGCCGCCCTGCTGGCCGGCATGATGAAGGGGCCGGCCCGCTACTCGCCGGTCAGCGCCAGCGAGCGCGCCGCCCGCCGCGCCACCGTCGTGCTCGACGAGATGGTGCGCCTGAAGGCCATCACCCCCGAGCAGCGCGACGAGGCCTTCAAGACCCCGGTGCAGGTGTCGGCCACCCTGGCCAACCAGCGCGCCCAGTATTTCACCGACTATGTCGACGCCCAGGTGCGCTCGCTGGTCGGCGAACCGACCGAGGACCTGGTGGTCGAGACCACGCTCGATCTGCCGATCCAGGTCGCGGCCGAGCGCGCCGTGCAGCTGGGCGTCGAGGGTCATCTGAAGCAGGGCGTCCAGCAGGCCGCCCTGGTGGCCATCGACGGCGAGGGCCGCATCCGCGCCTATGTCGGCGGCGAGGACTACGGCCAGAGCCAGTTCGACCGCGCCACCAGCGCCCGCCGCCAGGCCGGCTCGGCCTTCAAGCCGTTCGTCTATCTCACCGCCATGGACCAGGGCCGCAATCCCAGCGTCATGGTGGTCGACGAGCCGGTGAAGATCGGCAACTGGGAGCCGCGCAACTACACCAACACGTTCCTTGGTCCCATGACCCTGCAGACGGCTCTCGCCCAGTCGATCAACACGGTCGCCGCGCGCCTGGCTAACGAGGTGGGCACCAGCAACGTGGCGGCCACCGCCCGTCGCCTCGGCATCACCAGCAAGATCCAGCTCGACCCGTCGATGGCCCTGGGCGCCGTCGAGGTCAGCCCGCTGGAAATGGCCCAGGCCTACGCCCCCTTCGCCAACGGCGGCTTCCTGGCCAAGGGCTACGGCATCGAGCGCATCCGCACCGCCTCGGGCAAGGTTCTCTACGACCACAGCGTCGACAAGCAGCCGCGCCCGTCCGTGATCGGCTCGCCGTCGCTGCAATACATGAACCAGATGATGCGCCAGGTGGTCAGCGGCGGCACGGGCGGCCGCGCCAAGGTCGCCGGCTACGACATCGCCGGCAAGACCGGCACCACCAGCGACTACAAGGACGCCTGGTTCGTCGGCTACACGGGCGGCTTCGTCGCCGCGGTGTGGACCGGCAAGGACGACAACACCGCCATGAAGCGCGTCAGCGGCGGCGGTCCGCCGGCCGAGATCTGGAAGGTGTTCATGAGCTCGGCCCTGCCGCGCCTGAAGGCCACCCCGATCCCCGGCGGCGTCGTCGAGGTTCCCCCGCCGACCGAGGATCCGATTGGCGACATCCTGGGCGACGGCGAGACCCCGACCGCCGATCCGGGCGCGACCCCGGCCCCGGCCGGAACCCCGCCCGCCCAGACGGCGCCGGAACTGCCTTACTAGCAAGACCCGGAGGGGCGGACGCCGTCCCTCCGGCTAGGTCGGATCCACATCCGCCGTTCTTGCCACGTCTCACCGAGCATCCCAGCGAACGCGGGGAAAGGCGGGTTTGGGGATGGCCATCGGCTGAACGGCGCCTCGCCTAGTCCTGCGGCGAGGGCTCGTCGATCTCGCGGCGCATCTCGTCGCGCAGCCGGTCCCAGTCGCGCTCCGGCCGCACCGGCCCGTCGCACATCGTTTCCAGGTGATCGCTGCGATAGCGATAGGTCTCCGGATCCCGGCCGATGGTCGCGACCTGCGCCGGATCCGCCTTGGCCCCGGCCGCCTGCAACGCGGCGCCGGCCTGCATGCGGATGGCCATCATCGCCGAAGACATCTGCCCGCGCGGAGGCTCGACGCACCGGCGCCGGTCGTACTCACGGCGCGTGGCCGCCAGTCTGTAGAGCAGGGCGGCCTTGTCGGGGTCGTGGCTCGCCCAGGCCGCCGAGGCCATGAACAGGCACAGCGGCTCTGCGCCCTGCCGCGTGGCCCAGGCCGTCTCGCGCTCGGCCCGGGACCAGGCCTCCGCCGGCTTCTGGGGGCAGGCCTCTCCCCACGGAACCTCAGGCGAGGGTGCGGCGTCGGCGGGGGCGGCCAGGATGAGCAGGGCCGCCAGGGCGGTCTTCACGGGAAAAGCGGACATGAGCGGATAACGCAGGAGGCGCGCGTCACGGTCAAGCTTCAACCCTGGCGTTCGGCCGCCCGCTCCGCCCAGAGACTTCACCAGGCTCTTCGGGGCCACGATCGTCCAGGCGGTGCGCAGAAGGCCCGCCAGCTCGTCGGCCTCTATCACCGCCAGCCGCACCAGCACCGCCGGATAGCCGCGATAGTGGGCGTCGTCGAAGAAGCGCTCGGGCGCGGCCTCGATCAGCATCTGCTTGGTCTCGATCAGGCAGCGCACGGCGATCACGCCGGGCACGAGCACGCGCTTGGCCTTGGGCGCGGGCCGGGCCAGATAGCTCCAGGCCAGACCCTTGCCGGCCACCTCGTAGGCGACCTGGCCGGTCGTCGCGGTCGAGGTCACGACGTCGGGCAGGGCGGTCGCCAGGGCGCGCAGGGTCTTGTCGTCGACCATGCCGCGAATGAGGCGCTTTTCTCCCGCGCGGCGCAACCGGCAAGACGCTAGGCTCGATCCATGTCCGCCCGCACCCGCGCCGCCTTTTCCACCGTCGCCATCCTGGTCGCCCTGATCGGCTGGGCCTTCTGGTTGATCTCGGACGTGGCCTTCGAGAAGACCTGGCGGGTCGAGCGGCTGGAAGGCGCGCTCGCGCCGCCGGGCGGCGCCGAGATCTGGTTCACCGGCCGGCGCAACCACGGACGCGGCCAGCCCTTCGAAGTGCGCACCGCCTGCGACGTCTATTCGGGCCGCTACAGCCGCCGGTTCGGCCGGCTGGAGATTCGCAGGCTTCAGTCGGCTGGCCAACATTGCGCCGCCGACGCCCCGCTTCTGGCCTCGATCGAGGCGGCGCACAGCTATCGCTACGAGGGCCGCCGGCTGCTGCTCGAGGCCAAGGACGGCAAGCGTTTGGCGCTCATTCCCTGAAACAGCGTAAACCGTTGTTAAGGCTCACTGTTAAGGTCTGCGACACCTCTCCGAAAGCCGGTGTTTACCCCCTGCCTGTATCACTCTGAACCAACAAGAGCCGCGCTCCATGCGGGTGCGGCCGGTTCTGGTGGATGGCCTTCAATGACCAAGACGGTGCTCGTCGTCGACGACGATCCGACCCAACGTCGACTGATCCAGGCGGTGCTGGAGCGCGAAGGTTTCGCGGTCTGCCACGCCGAGAACGGTGACGCGGCCATGGCGCACCTGGCCGCCGGCGCGCCGGCCGACGTGGTCCTGCTGGACCTCGTCATGCCGGGCATGCCGGGCCAGGAGGCGCTGAAGGAGATGCGCGCACGCGGCTACGCCCAGCCGGTGATCGTGCTGACCGCCAGCGGCGGCGTCGACACCGTGGTCAAGGCCATGCAGGCCGGCGCCACCGACTTCTTCATCAAGCCGGCCAGCCCGGAGCGGATCACCGTGTCGATCCGCAACGCGCTTTCCATGGGCGACCTCAAGGGCGAGGTCGACCGCCTGAACAAGCGAGTCTCGGGCCGCACCACCTTCTCCGACCTGATCGGAACCTCGCCGGCCATGACCATGGTCAAGCGCATCGGCGAGCGCGCCGCAAAGAGCGCGATCCCCGTGCTGATCACCGGCGAAAGCGGGGTCGGCAAGGAACTGATCGCCCGCGCCGTGCACGGCTCGTCCGACCGCGCCGGCAAGCCCTTCGTGGCCGTCAACTGCGGCGCCATCCCGGAAAACCTCGTGGAGTCGATCCTGTTCGGCCACGAGAAGGGCAGCTTCACCGGCGCCACCGACAAGCACCTGGGCAAGTTCAAGGAAGCCGACGGAGGCACCCTGTTCCTCGACGAGGTGGGCGAGCTGCCGCTGGACGTCCAGGTCAAGCTGCTGCGCGCGCTGCAAGAGGGCGAGATCGACCCGATCGGCGCCAAGCGCTCGGTCAAGATCGACGTGCGCATCGTCTCGGCCACCAACCGCGACCTGTCGGCCGCGGTGGCGCAAGGCCTGTTCCGCGAGGACCTCTATTACCGCCTGAACGTCTTCCCGGTGGAGGCGCCCAGCTTGCGCGAGCGCCGCGAGGACATCCCGGCCCTGGTCGAGGCCTTCGTGCGCCGCTTCAACGTCGAGGAAGGCAAGCGCGTGGTCGGGGCCTCGCCCGAGACCCTGCGGATCCTCTGCGCCTTCGACTGGCCCGGCAACGTGCGCCAGCTGGAGAATGCGGTCTATCGCGCCATCGTGCTGGCCGACGCGCCCTACCTCCAGCCCTACGACTTCCCGGCCATCTCGGGCGTCGTGGCCCCGCCGCTGGAGCCGTCGCCGATCGAGCCCCTGCCGGAGATGATCCAGGCCGCCGCCGCGGTCCAGGCCGAGGCCGGCGCCGCGGGCGAGGCCCCGGTGCGCATCCTCGACGGCCACGGCCACCTGCGGACCCTGGAGGAGATCGAGCGCGACCTCATCCAGCACGCCATCGAGGTCTATGCCGGCCACATGAGCGAGGTCGCCCGCCGCCTCGGCATCGGCCGTTCGACCCTCTACCGCAAGGTCCGCGAGCAGGGCATCGACGTCGACGTCAAGGAAGCCTCCTGACCTCGCCTTTCGGTGATTGAACTTACATCGGTAAACTGATCTCCTGCCTCTCCATGATCGCGTGGAGGGGGCATGATCAGGATCCTTGGGCCGCTGGCGGCCGCATTGGCGGCGCTGGCGCCCGTCTGCGTCTTGGCCCAGCCGCTGAGTCCGGCCGAGATCGCCGCCGTCGACGCCGCCGCGGCCAAGGCGCTGGCCGACAGCCCCACGCCCTCGCTGTCCGTCGCCGTGGTGCGCGGCGGCCGCCTGGCCTTCGCCAAGGCCTACGGCCTCAAGCGCCTGGATCCGCCCGCGCCGGCCGAGGTCGACGCGCGCTACAACATCGGCTCGGTGTCCAAGCAGTTCACGGCGGCGGTCGTGCTGCGACTGGCCGACCAGGGGCGGCTGTCGCTCGACGACAAGGCCGCCGACCACGTGGCCCGGCTGTCCGGCGCCGACCGCATCACCCTGCGCCAGGCCCTGGACCACACCGCCGGCTACAACAGCTACTTCATGCTCGACTTCATGCCGGCCGAGGGCGAGCGCCCGGTCGACCCGTCCCAGATCGCCCGGCGATGGGGCGCCGCGCCGCTGGACTTCGCGCCCGGCGACCGGTGGGCCTACAGCAACACCGGCTATGTCGTGGCGGGGCTGGTGGCGCAGCAGGCCTCGGGGCGGTCGCTGCCGGCCTTGCTGGACGACGAGATCTTCGCGCCCCTGGGCATGACCAGCGCCGGGGCGGCCTACGAGCGGCCGCTGGGGCCCGCCGACGCCGTCGGCTACGCCCGCATCGCCACCGCTTCGCCGCGCGCGGCGCCGACGATCGGGCGGGGGTGGGAGTTCGCGGCCGGCGGCCTGGCGATGAGCGCTTCGGACCTGGCGCGCTGGGACATGGCCATGCTGGAGGGACGTCTGTTGACGCCGGCCGCCTGGACAGCGCTGGCCACGCCGGCGCGGCTGAACGACGGAACGCTCACCGACTATGGCCTGGGGGTCTATGTCGACACCGCGCGAGGGCGGCGGCGCATCCGCCATGACGGCCTGACCTCCGGCTTCGCGGCCGAGAACAGGGTCTATCCCGACGACGGCGCGGCGATCGTGGTGCTGGCCAATGCCGATTTCGGCGCCGCGCCCCGTCAGGTCGCCGACGCGATCGAGGCGATCCTCCTGCCTGCCGGCGCCGCAGCCTCGGCCGTCGCGCCGCCGCCTGCGCCCGCCGCCGCTCCGGCGATCGACGAGGCGGCCCTGGCGACGGCGAAGGCGCTGCGCAGGCAGCTGGCGGACGGGACGCTCGACCGGACCCGGCTGACGCCTGAGCTTTCGGCCCATCTCGACGGGGCGGTCCTGGCCGACTACCGCGCCAGTCTCCGGGCGCTCGGCGAGCCGACGGCGTTCGTCCAGCTGCGCCACGACGAGATCGGCGGCCTGCGGGCCAGCCTGTATGAGGTCGCGTGGGAGAAGATGAAGCTGATCGGCGTGCTGCGCCTGGCGCCGGACGGGACGGTCGCCTCCTTCGCCCTGTTCGAGCCCTAGGCCGCCTCTTCCGCGTCCAGGGCGACCCAGCCGGGGCCGTCGCGGCGAACGCGATGGTCGGTCTCCAGGCCTTGCAGTTCCAGCAGCACGGCGGCCAGAGGCAGGGCGCGGTTCCAGCGGCGCTCCAGCTGGCGGACGATCTCAGGGGCGGTCATCGCCGCGCCTTCGCGGCCCAGCACCATCAGGATCATGTCGCGGGCGGCGCGGGGCTTGCGGCCGCGGCGGGGAGGGGCGGCGAAGCTGGCCGGTTCGCCGGGTGCGGCCAGGCCGGCGCGCTCCAGGGCGCCCAGGGCCACGCCGATCGCCTTCAGCTCGCCCTCGAAGGGCTCCTGCGCGCGGCGCTGGGCCTCGATCATGCGCACTTCCAGGTCGGCTTTCCGGCGCAGCAGAAATTCGTAGGTGTTGGCCATCGTCTCGTTCCCGTGAACGGGTCGCCAGGCCGGTCTCCACGCACCGACCCCTCCGACGCCGCCTTTCGGCCGCTTCGCTCACTTAGTTCAATGATTGTAATGATTTACGCTGGCGACAGTTTGTCGCATCATTCTTAATGGCAACTTAACCGGAATCTTCGAGCGTCGGTATTTGGTAAGAAATAAAGACTGTTTTCGTGTCTTTCGCCACAGATGCTCGGTCAGATTGCATCGTCTCCGACGGCGTAAGTTCCTTGCGCGGACTGGCCTTGGCCCCGGCGGGCGAGCGAACCGGTCGAGCGCCTTGAGGCGTCAGCCGGGGTCCCGGATTGTTAATGGCGCCTGGCCAGACGGCGGCCCGGCCGGCGTTCGGCGATCAGCCGCCTTCGAGGTCGTGCTTGAGGCGGTTGAGCAGGTCGGCGGCGGCCAGGGCGTAGGGGCCGATCCAGCGGTCGTGGATGTCCTGGAAGGGGCCGGCGTCCAGGTGGTTCCAGCGCACCCGGCCCTCGCGCCGCACGACGATCAGCCCGGCCCGCTCCAGCACGCCCAGGTGCTGCATGACGGTGCAGCGGTCGAGCGCGCCGGCGAAGTGCTCGCACAGCGCGCCCGTGGTGCGCGGGGCGGTCTTCATCAGGTCCAGCATCTGCCGCCGCCGGGAGTCGGCCAGGGCCTTGAACAGCAGGTCGTCTTGGGCGGCGCTTGACATGTTATAGAATTATAACCTTACATGTCGGCGTTCGCCAAGGGAGGACCGCCATGTCCAGCGACGCCCAACTCAACGAGACCCCGCTGGCCTTCGAGGTGCAGCTGAAGATCCGCAAGCCCGCCGCGCAGGTGTTCGACGCCGTCGTCGATCCGAAAAAGCTCAGCGGCTATTTCCTGCGCGAGGGCAGCGGCCCTCTGGTCGCCGGAACCACGGTGCTGTGGCAGTTTCCCGAGTTCGAGGAGCGCTTCCCCGTGGTGGTGCGCGAGGTGGTCGCGCCCGAGCGCATCGTGCTGGAGTGGGGCTCGGCGATCGCCGGCGACCCCGACACCCGGGTGGTGATGACCTTCGTGGCGCTGGATGCTGAAAACACCATGGTCAAGATCAGCGAGTCCGGCTGGCCGCACAGCCCCGAGGGCCTGAAGGCCTCGCACGGCAACGCCGGCGGCTGGATGCACATGATGGCCGCGATGAAGGCCTATCTGGAGTACGGCATCAACCTGCGCGAGGGCGGGGCGTTTTAGAAGTCCCTCTCTCTTTGAGAGAGGGAGGGGCCCGCCGCCGCAGGCGGTGGGAGGGTGAGAGGTTACGCCCTTCCAGAACGTAGCGCGGCCAGGATGTCGTCCGTGACGCCGCCGGGATCGGCGAGAACCCGCTCGTTGGGAAACCTCAGGACCATGTACCCGAACAATTCCAGGACCCGCGTGCGGTGCTCGTCATGGTCTTCGCGCCCTTCGTGCGAGGCGCCGTCCAGCTCGACGATCAGCTTTCCAGCCTCGCAGACGAAATCGGCGAAGTAGCGGTCGATTGGAAGCTGGCGCAGGAATCTGAACCCGCCGAGGCGACGGTTGCGGACGAGCTTCCAGAGCGCTCGTTCCGCGAGGGTCTGATTCTGGCGAAGCCTGCGGGCATTGGCGGTCTTGTCCATGGCGCCAGGGTCGGCTCGGCCGCGAAAGCGGTGCAACGGAAGGAATGGGGATTTCTCCCGCTAGCGGTGAAACCTCTCACCCTCCCGCCGCTGCGCGGCGGGCCCCTCCCTCTCTCGAAGAGAGAGGGGTCAAGCTGGCGCCTACCCCTCGTCTTCGGCCTCTTCGACCGCCGCCTCCGGCCGGCCCTTGCGCGCGAAGCCCTTGCCGCGTTTCATCGGCTTGCGCTCGCCCTTGGCCTTGGCGGTGATTTCCTTGAGCTTGATGGTCTGGTTGACCGACAGGGCCTGGCCGGCGCCGCCCTTTTCCGGGTCGCCGAAGGCCCGGCCATAGGTCTCGATGCGCTGGGCCACCGAGCCTAGGAACTCGCCTTCCCAGTCGGAGAGCTCGATCCCGCCCTTGTCGGCCATCCTCTTGGCCTTCTTGAGGGCGCTCAGCGCCGCTTTCCTGGCCTGGGCCCTCGGATCCGGGACTTTGCGATCGGGCGGCTTGGCGCGCATGACGACCAGCCTAGCAAAAAGGCCCTCTCCGGGGAGAGGGCCTTTTCAAAATCAGATCTCGCCGATGGCCGAGAGGTAGAGGTCGAGGATGGCGTCCTCTTCCTGGCGCTTGGCGCGGTCGGTCTTGCGCAGGCGGACCACCTTCTTGAGCACCTTGACGTCGAAGCCGTTGCCCTTGGCCTCGAGGTAGACTTCCTTGATCTGCTCCATGATCTCGGCCTTCTCGACCTCGAGGCGCTCGACGCGCTCGATGATCGACTTCAGCTGGCCCTGGGCGGTGGAGTTCAGAACGTCGGCGTGCGGGATGGCGTCGTCGGCCATGGAGATCTCTCGCGAAAAGGGGCTGAAAACCGGAGGCGCGGAAACTAGTTCGGACGCGCCCCGAGGGAAAGCCGATTCCGATGCGCCGAGCGCGTCGAGGCTTTCAAAACCTGTGGTCCAGACATGCGAAAAGAACCGGCCGAGATCGACCGGTTCTTTCGAAGACCTTCGCGTGGAGCGCGGCCGGCGGGCCGCGGCTTCAACGTCGCGGACGCTCCGGGGCGAGGCCCCGGGCGCGCGTCATCAGCCTTGCTTGGCCTTGAAGCGCGGGTCGGTCTTGTTGATGATGTAGATGACGCCCTTGCGACGCACCATCTTGCAGTCGCGGTGGCGACCCTTCAGCGACTTCAGCGAGCTGCGAACCTTCATGACCGTCTCTGTTGTCAGCGGAGAGGTTCGGGCGCGCCTTAGAGCTCGCCGGAACATCCGGATGTTTCGGAGGGCGTGCGTATAGGCAAGACGGGGCCATGAGTCAATCGGCCAAGGCCCTGCTGCGCGCAGCCGCCGCGCCGTGTTGCGCTTACGCCTCCGTCTGGGGCGCGGTCGAGACCACCGGCTTGAACGACAGACCCTTGGGCGGCGGCGGGCCGAAGGCGTTGTCGGCCTTCTGGCCGGGCAGGGCGCCCAGGCCGATCAGCAGGCCCGGCAGCACCAGCACCACCACGCCCAGGGCGTTCTGCAAGGCCTGGGGCGCCAGGACGTACTGTCCGCCGAAGATCAGCGCCATCACGGCGATGAACACCCCGCCGGCCCACCAGCCGCTGCGGCCCAGGTCGTGCAGGCGCGGTATGGCGGCGATCAGCATCACCACCAGGGCGGAGGGCAGCTGCCTCCTGAACACCAGGCTGGCGACCAGCATGGCGGCGATCGCCACCCCCACGATGACCCAGTAGCTGGCGCGGTTGAGGCGGGCTTTGAGAAGATGCACGTCGAACCTCTCGTCGCGGCTTCGATTTGGTTCCAGCCTATTAGAGCAAAGCCTGTGGAGAGGCGATGCGAACCGGGAACTCACTTCGTCCTGGCGTCCTTGTGATTGAAGCTTTCGCACGAACCCCGGTAGCCTGCCCCGATGGATAGACGCGTATTCCTCGTTCTGCTGCTGGCCGGTTGCGCCGACACGACCGTCAACGCCCCGCTGGCGCCGTCGACTCCGGTCGCCCCGCCGCCGGTCGCCTCGAAGCCCGCCGCCCCGACCCCGCCCTCGGCGGTCACGGCGGTGGAAACCGGCGGCCAGGTCGCCGCCTTCAACGCCTGGCTGGAGCAGTTCAAGCCCAAGGCCGTGGCCGCCGGCGTGCCCCAGGCGGTCGTCGACCGCGAGCTGAACGGCCTGACGCCCAATCCGCGCGTCATCTCGCTGGACGGCCGCCAGCCGGAATTCTCCAAGCCGGTCGGCGACTATATCAAGGGCGTGATCAGCGACGACCGCGTGGCCGTGGGTCGCGGCAAGCGCGACGCCTTGCCGTTCCTGCCGGCGGTCGAGCAGCGCTACGGCGTGCCGCGCGACATCCTGCTGGCCGTCTGGGCGATGGAATCGGCCTTCGGCAAGATCCAGGGCGACTTCGACGTCGTGCGCTCGATGGCCAGCCTGGCAGCCGACGGCCGTCGCCGCGCCTGGGCCGAGGGCGAGCTGATCGCCGCCCTGAAGATCATCGCCTCGGGCGAGGACACCCGCGACCAGCTGAAGGGCTCGTGGGCGGGCGCCATGGGCCAGACCCAGTTCCTGCCGTCCAACTATCTGTCGACCGCCGTCGACTTCGACGGCGACGGCCGCCGCGACATCTGGCGCAGCGACGCCGACAGCCTGGCTTCGGCCGCCAATCTGCTGGCCAAGGGCGGCTGGAAGCCGGGCGTGGGCTGGGCCAAGGAAGTGATCCTGCCGGCCGGCTTCGACTACAGCCTGGCCGAGGGCCCGCGCGAGGTTCCCTCGTGGTGGGAAGCCAAGGGCGTGAAGCGGGCCGACGGCCTGCCCTGGACGGCCGCCGACGCCGCGTCTCCGGCCGGGCTGATCCTGCCCGCCGGCGCGGCCGGTCCGGCCTTCCTGGCCCTGCCCAACCACTTCGCCATCCGCAAGTACAACAACTCCACGTCCTATGCCCTGGGCATCGGCCTGTTGGCTGACCGCTTCGGCGGCGGCGGGCCGCTGGTGGCGGCCTGGCCGGTGGAGCAGCCGCTGTCGCTGGCTGACCGCATGGCCGCCCAGATCGCCCTGGCGCGCCTGGGCTTTGATCCCGGCCCCGCCGACGGCGTCGTTGGCGCAGGCACCCGCAAGGCCCTGCGCGCCTGGCAGCAGAGCCGCCAGCTGCCGGCCGACGGCTATCTGTCGTCCGACATGGTGGGCAAGCTGAAGGCCCAGGCGGCGATCACCTGATCCCTCTCCCCTTGCGGGAGAGGGTGGCCCCGCGCAGCGGGGTCGGGTGAGGGGTTGCACCCACGAAAAACGCCGCGAAAGCCGATCAGCTTTCGCGGCGTTTGATTTCTGAGAGACCCCTCATCCGTCGGCCTTCGGCCGCCACCTTCTCCCGCAAGGGGAGAAGGGAATTAAGCCGCCTGGCTGACCTGCGGCGGGAACACGTCGTCCATGCGCAGATAGGTGATCAGGCGGGTGTCGACCGACAGGATGGCCTGCACGAAGCGCAGCTCGTCGGCGCCCATGTCCGGGGCCGGCTGCAGGTGGTCGCGGGTGATGGTGAAGGTCTCGGAGACGGCGTCCACGAGAATGCCGGCCAGGCGGTCGTGGCACTCGACGACGACGATCACGTGGCGGGTCTCGGGGATGGTCACGCCCAGGCCCAGGCGGTTGCGCAGGTCGATGACCGGCATGATCGCGCCGCGCAGGTTGATGACGCCCTTGAGGAAGCCCGGCGCATGCGGGATCGGGGTCGCCGGGGTCCAGCCGCGGATCTCGCGGACGGTCTTCACGTCGATGCAGAACTCCTGCTCGCCGATGCAGAACGAGATCAGCTCGAGGGCCGGTTCGGCTTGGTCGGTCATCAGGAAATCCCCGGGGTCTGGAAGGCTGGCGCGGACGTCTCCGCTCGCCTGCCACAAGAGCCCGGGCGCCGTTTAACAACGGTTAATGCTGAAGTTTCTCGTGGCGCGCGAGGGCGAGACCGATTGTCGCGGGGCGCCGGCGCCTAGCCTGGGGCGATCGACTTGCATGCGCCTTGCCGACCCTATCACCGAGCTTCCCCGCGAAGGCGGGGATCCAAGCCGAGGTGGCGGATGATCCAAGGCGGCGCCAGGCCATGAAGGTCAGCTTGGGTCCCCGCCTTCGCGGGGATTGGGCGGAGTATGGAGCGGCAAGCCTGGGCTCTCAGCCCGCGGCCGCGCGCGTTCGCTTCTTGAGGAACATCGCCGCGTCGGCCTCGGCCAGCGAGACTTCCGGCTCGGCGCCGGCCTCGATCTCGCGCACGCCGAACGAGACGTGCAGGGGCGCGCTCCATTCGCCGAACTGCACCGGCACGCCGCGGATGGCGCCGGCCAGGCTTTCGCCCTTCATCTCGGCGGTGGCCTTGTCGGCCTGGACCAGCAGCACGGCGAACTCGTCGCCCCCCATGCGGCCGACGATGTCGCTCTCGCGCACATTGGCCAGCAGGCGCTCGGCCACGGCCTTCAGCGCCGAGTCGCCGGCCGCGTGGCCGAAGCGGTCGTTGACGGCCTTGAAGTTGTCGAGGTCGAAGAACACCAGGCTGGCCGGCGAGCCGTAGCGCTGGGCGAATGCCGAGACGCGGCGGACCTCGCGCAGGAAGGCGCGGCGGTTCAGCACCGGGGCCAGCACGTCCATGTCGGCCAGGGTCTCGGCCTCGTTGAGGCGATACTTCAGGCGCGAGACCTCGGTGCGCAGGTCCTCGACCTCCGACATCAGGGTCTGCAGGGCGGCCTGCACCTTGGGCGTCAGGTCGGCGGGCTCCAGGCCCAGGAACCCGGCCTTGTCGACGGGCACGGTTCCACGCGGGGCTGCCGAGACGCCGGCGGCGTCGGCGAGCGCCCGGCGGCGGATCGCGGAGAAGGTTTCGGTGCGGGCGCCTGAGATCTTCATCGGAGGTGCTGCGAATCACTTCTGGTCAAGCTGGAAAGGAAATCTGCGTTTTCTCGTTAACCATGACAATGCCGGTGGTAACCCGGCGCCAATAAGCCGCAGGTGGAGGGCGAGGGCGCGCAGGCCGAAGGCAGCGCGAAAACGTCCGAGAACGGGCTTTGGTCTGGAAGGGCGACCCGCTATAAGGCGCGCGATTCAAGGGGCCGCCCCAGGTTTCTTGGTATACCCTCCATCGTTCGAGGAAGACGCCGATGACCACGCCGCCTGTCGCCATCGTCATGGGCAGCCGCTCAGACTGGCCGACGATGAAGAAGGCGGCCGACGCCCTCGACGAGCTGGGCGTCGCCTACGAGGCCAAGGTTGTCTCGGCCCACCGCACGCCCCAGCGCCTCCTCGAGTTCGCCACCTCGGCCAAGGCGGCCGGCTTTCAGGTGATCATCGCCGGCGCCGGCGGCGCCGCGCACCTGCCGGGCATGGTCGCGTCGATGACGCCGCTGCCGGTGCTGGGCGTGCCGGTGCAGTCCAAGGCCCTCAGCGGCCTCGATTCCCTGCTGTCGATCGTGCAGATGCCGGGCGGCATCCCGGTGGCCACCCTGGCCATCGGCGAGGCCGGGGCCAAGAACGCCGGCCTGCTGGCCGCCCAGATCCTGTCGCTGGCCGACCCCGCGCTCGCCGCCCGCCTGGACGCCCAGCGCGCGGCCCAGACCGACAGCGTCGCCGAAAGCGTCGAGGACTAAGACCATGACCGCCTCTCCGGCTCTTCCTCTGCCCCCCGGCTCCACTCTCGGGATCCTCGGCGGCGGGCAACTGGGCCGGATGCTGGCCCAGGCCGCCTCGCGCCTCGGCTTCGACGTGGTGATCCTCGATCCCGAGGAGAACAGCCCGGCCGGCCGCGTCGCCGCCCGCCAGATCGTCGGCGCCTATGACGACCGCTGGGCCCTCAAGCGCCTGGCCGAGGCCTGCCACGTCGTCACCTATGAGTTCGAGAACGTCCCGGCCGACACCGTGGCCGAGCTGACCGCCCTGGGCTGCGAGGTCGCTCCCGGCGCCCGCGCCCTGGCCGCCGCCCAGGACCGCGTGGCCGAAAAGACCTTCCTGGCCGAGATCGGCGTGCCCACCGTGGCCTTCGCCCCGGTCGACGACGAGGAAAGCCTGCTGGCCGCCGTGGCCAGGATCGGCGCCCCCAGCCTCCTGAAGACCCGCCGCGAGGGCTATGACGGCAAGGGCCAGGCCTGGATCCAGCGTCCGGGCGACGCCATCGCCGCCTTCGAGAAGATCGGCCGCCAGCCGGCCATCCTCGAGGCTCCGGCCGATTTCGGCCGCGAACTGTCGGTGATCGCCGCGCGCGGCCGCAACGGCGAGATCGTCTGCTATCCGCTGTCGGACAACCACCACGAGGGCGGCGTCCTGCGCCGCACGATCGCCCCGGCCAAGGCCACGCCCTCCGAGCGCGACCAGGCCGAGGCCATCGCCGCCAAGATCCTCACCGCGCTCGACTATGTGGGCGTGATCGGGGTGGAGCTGTTCGAGCTGGCCGGCGGCAAGCTGCTGGTCAACGAGTTCGCCCCCCGGGTCCACAACACCGGCCACTGGACGCAGGACGGTTGCGAGGTCGACCAGTTCGAGCAGCACATCCGCGCCGTCGCCGGCTGGCCGCTGGGCCCCACCGCGCCCCTGGCCCGCGTCGAGATGACCAACCTGCTCGGCCCCGAGGTCGACGCCTGGAAGAAGCTGGCCGCCGAGCCCGAGACCCGCATCCACCTCTACGGCAAGGGCGAAGCCCGCCTCGGCCGCAAGATGGGCCACGTCAACCGCCTGCGGCCGCTGGAGGGCTGAGGGGGGCGTCCCCCCTCGGGACGCGCCTTAGGGCGACAGGCTCAGGATGAGGACGAATGCGAAGGCGGTCGGGACGAAAACCTCATCCTGAGCTTGTCGAAGGACGAGGTTTTCGCTGCATTGGGCCCAGCGCCATCCAACTCTCCCCCGAGCTTCCCCGCGAAGGCGGGGATCCAAGCTGACTCTCAGAAGGCGGCGAGGTCGTGGGTCATCCGCGGGCTCGGCTTGGGTCCCCGGCCTTCGCGGGGAAAGACGGAGCTAGGGGCGACGAGTCGTTGCCTGTGTTCCAACCTCCAGCGAGACCCCATGACCCTCACTATCGGCCTGATCGGCGGCATGAGCTGGGAAAGCTCGGCGCATTACTATCGGCTGATCAACGAGGCGGTGCGCGCCCGGCGCGGGCCCACGGCGTCTGCCCAGTGCCTGATGTGGTCGTTCGATTTCTCTGAGATCGAGGCCCTGCAGCACGCCGGCGCCTGGAGCGAGCTGGCCGAGCGCCTGGCCGACGCCGGCAAGGCGCTGGAGCGGGGCGGCGCCGATTTCCTGGTGCTTTGCACCAACACCATGCACCGCCTGGCCGGCGAGCTTCAGGCGGCCGTAGACCTGCCGCTGCTGCACATCGCCGATCCCACGGGCGAGGCGATCGCGGCCGCCGGCCTGCGCAAGGTCGGTTTGCTGGGCACCGCCTTCACCATGGAGCACGCTTTCTATCGCGGCCGCCTGGAAGAGCGGTTCGGGCTGGAGGTGGTCGTTCCGGGCGAGGCCGACCGCGCCCTGGTCCATCGCGTGATCTATGAGGAACTGGTGGCCGGGGTGGTGCGCGAGCCGTCCCGCCAGGCCTATCGCGAGGTGATCGCCCGGCTGGTCGAGGCCGGCGCGGAAGGGATCATCCTGGGCTGCACCGAGATCATGCTGCTGGTCGGCCAGGCCGACAGCCCCGTGCCGGTGTTCGACACCACGACCCTGCACGCGCTGGCGGCCGTGGACCGGGCGCTGGGGTAAAGATCCTCCCCCTGAGGGGGAGGTGGCCCGAAGGGCCGGAGGGGGGCGTTTTCAGCTATCGAGGCGATGGCCGATTTCGCAGCCACGCCCCTCTCCGTCGCCTTCGGCGACACCTCTCCCACAGGGAGAGGGTCTCTCAGCTGCGCGCGTACCGCATCTTCGCCAGCGCGCTCAGGAACTCCGCCGCCAGGTTCGGGGCCTTCACGCCGGCCTTCCACTTCTCGAAGGCCATGACGCCCTCGATGCGGGCGTCCAGGTGCTTGAGGGCCGAGTCGCGGCCCGAGGCCAGGTCGACCGCCAGGGTCGAGACCAGGATTCCCGACAGGATGGCGCGCTTGGAATAGTGGTTTTCGTCGGTGGCCGTGTCGCCGGCCCAGCGCCACAGCTGGTCGGCGCTTTCCCACAGCAGCGACAGCGCCAACGGCAGGTTGGTCGGGAAGGCCAGGAACGCGGCCCAGCGTCGCACGGCCTCGCTGTCGTGGGCGGCGGCGTCGATGCGGGCGATGACGCCCTCGCGGATCTTCTGGCGGATCTTGAGGGCCGCCGGATCGAACTTGCCCAGCGATTCCATCGCCTTGGCGTCGTGGCGACGGGCCAGGACGGCGGCCAGATCCCGCGGGCCCTGGGGCAGCAGCAGGTCGGTTTCCCCCGGCGACAACTGGGCCGCGGCGGCGGCGGCGCGGACCAGACCGGCGTTCCAGCCCAGGCGCGGCGACAGGCGCAGGGCCTCGTCCAAAACCCGTTGTTCGGCCCTGTCGGCCCAATCCTGCGTTGCTTCGGCGGCGGTCTGGCTCATGAATCCGAGTCTACACCGGTGTTTAGCGCTCGTCGCGCATGGACACGCGCCCTTCGCTCTGCTATCTGCCGCCCCTCGTCGCCCGGAAGCACCCCTTCCAGGGCGTAAGGTTTTTATTCGCCCGCCCGGCCCCTCAAGAGGGACTTGGGAAATTGGTCGGGCCGTCGAATGGAGAGTCACCCCTGGTCCAGATTTTCGTCCGCGACAACAACGTCGATCAAGCCCTGAAGGCCCTCAAGAAGAAGATGCAGCGCGAAGGCTCGTTCCGCGAGATGAAGCGCCACGTCCACTATGAAAAGCCCTCGGAAAAGCGCGCCCGTCAAAAGGCCGAAGCCGTCCGGCGCGCCCGCAAGCTGGCCCGCAAGCGCGCTCAGCGCGAAGGCCTGCTGCCGATGCCGAAGAAGGCTTCGCGTTAAGAGCGCCGTCGAGGCGCGGCTCGTCGCGCCTCCGCGTTCAACGCACCCGAAAACAGACGAAACCCGCGCCGGGCGACCGGCGCGGGTTTTGTTTTGCCCGAAAGGCTGTGTGGCGACGGACAGGTTCCTCCCCCGCTTGCGGGGGAGGGGGGACCGCGAAGCGGTGGAGGGGGCGAGACTGGGCCCCGTGCCGGCCGGGGGGGGGGGGGGGGGGGGGGGGGGGGGGGGGGGGGGGGGGGGGGGGGGGGGCGGGGGGGGGGGGGGGGGGGGGGGGGGGGGGGGGGGGGGGGGGGGGGGGGGGGGGGGGGGGGGGGGGGGTGGGGGGGGGGGGGGGGGGGGGGGGGGGGGGGGGGGGGGGGGGGGGGGTGGGGGGGGGGGGGGGGGGCTGG
>NZ_JARQWV010000043.1 GCF_029543245.1 Caulobacter endophyticus | reverse complement strand
GCTAAACAAACACACGGTCTCCGGGCTCCGCCCGGCCGCTCCGCGCCTCCCCGAACTAACGCGTGTGAACGCGGGAGACT
Organism: Caulobacter endophyticus; assembly: GCF_029543245.1. Lineage (GTDB taxonomy): Bacteria > Pseudomonadota > Alphaproteobacteria > Caulobacterales > Caulobacteraceae > Caulobacter > Caulobacter endophyticus_A. Next base: position 22,293 of record NZ_JARQWV010000043.1, on the reverse strand, counting down.
GCAAAGTCGCGCCTCAAGGAACCTCCCCCAGAGGGGGAGGTTCGCAGAGCCAGACCCTCCCCCTGAAGGGGGAGGTGGCCCGAAGGGCCGGAGGGGGAAGTGTCTGATAAGGGCAGTTCACCAGCAAAGCCCCAATCCCTTCCCCCTCAGTCGCTTCGCGACAGCTCCCCCTTCAGGGGTAGCATCTTGGGCGGAGGGCTGGAGGGGCCGTTTGCAGCTGCCGGAACGCCCCGACCGATCACTGACGCGATCGCCCCCAGGAGACAGAGGTTCCCGCTCACCACGCCAGCGCCGCTTCTCCCCGCAGGATCGCCTCGGCTTCCACCGAATGTTGCCCCCCGCCGCGCTCGTGCAGCACCAGGGCCGGCAGCAGCACCAACGGCGCCTTGCCGGTCTTCACCGCCCGCACCAGCACCCGCTTGGCCGGCGTGTCGGCGAAGGGCTGGATCGGGCGGATGCGGAACGACCCGGCCTTGGGGGCCAGCAGGGCGAGAATGTCGGCCAGGCGGTCGGCGCGGTGGATCAGGGTGATCGTCCCGCCCTCGCGCACGGCCTTGAGGGCGAAGGCGGTCCAGGCGGAGAGGCCCGCATCGGCCATCCAGGCGCCGGTTTTCTCGGGCGCCGGCGCGCGCAGGGCCTTGGGATCGTCGAAGAACGGCGGGTTGCTCATCATCGCGTCGAAGACGGGCAGGGCCAGCGCCCGGAAGCCGGCCGCCACGTCGCCCTCGACGATCTCGACGCGATCGGCCAGGCCGTTCAGCGCGGCGTTCTCGCGGGCCAGGGCGGCGGCGGCGGAATCGCGCTCCAGCCCGGCGAATCGCGCGTCCGTTCGGCGTGTCGCGGCGGCCAGCAGCGCCGCGCCGACGCCGCACCCGGCTTCGATAACACGTTCTCCGGCGCCGGCGTCGCAGGCCGCAGCCAGCAGGGCTGCATCAAGCCCGGCCCGGTATCCGGCGGCCGATTGGCGAAGCTTCACACGCCCGTCGAGGACGCGGTCTTCAGTGACGGAAGGAACTGAGGTGGGGTCGGACAACGTTTCGGGCCTTGTGCTCGCCTTGACCCTGACCTATCCCGCCACCATTGTCGCTCGCAACGCCCATGGCGCTACGAGCGGCGTCGCCTGAGGAGTACATGGTCTTGGACGCAGCTGCAGCGACCCTCGCCCGTCAGCCGGGATCGGTGGATCGTCTCGTGCGCCTGGCCGCCGCCGACATGGGCGGCGTCGACCGCCTGATCACCGATCGCATGCAAAGCGATGTTCCGGTGATCCCGGCCCTGGCCGAGCACCTGATCGCCGCCGGCGGCAAGCGCCTGCGCCCGCTGCTGACCGTGGCCGCCGCGCGCCTGGCCGGTTCGGATAACGAGCACTGTCTGAAGCTGGCCGCCGCCGTCGAGTTCATCCATACCGCCACCCTGCTGCATGACGACGTGGTCGACGGCAGCCAGCTGCGCCGTGGCAAGGTCGCCGCGCACCTGATCTGGGGCGCGGCCCAGAGCGTGCTGGTCGGCGACTTCCTGTTCGCCCGCGCCTTCGAGCTGATGGTCGAGACCGACTCGATGCGCGCTCTCCAGATCCTGGCCCAGGCCAGCCGCGTCATCGCCGAGGGCGAGGTGCTGCAGCTGATGCGCAGCCATGACCTCAACCTGTCGCAGGCGGTCTATCTCGAAATCATCGCGGCCAAGACCGCCGAGCTGTTCGCCGCCGCCGCCGAGGCCGGCGCCGTGTCGGCCGGCGTCGACGCCGAAAAGTCCAAGGCCCTGCGCGACTACGGCATGAGCCTTGGCCTGGCCTTCCAGCTGGCCGACGACGCCCTCGACTACGGCGGCGCCACCGAGACCCTCGGCAAGAACGCCGGCGACGACTTCCGCGAAGGCAAGGCGACCTTGCCGCTGCTGCTGGCCATTTCGCGCTCGGGTCCGCGCGAGGCCGATTTCTGGGAGCGCGCCATCGGCCGCCGCGAACAGACCGAAGCCGATTTCCGCCGCGCCCGCGAGCTGATCATCGGCACCGGAGCGCTGGACGCCACGCTGGACCTGGCCGCCGAGTACGCCGACAAGGCCAAGGCCGCCCTGGCGGTGTTCCCGGCCAATGACTGGCGCGAAAGCCTCGAAAGCCTCGCCGACTTCGCGGTCAGCCGCCGGGCCTGACGCCAGACGGTCAAGCGACGGTCAGGCGGGGCGCGGTGAATTCGCCGTAAGGTCGCGCCGCAAAGCTCGACAACGCGCCGACGAGATCCCAAGTCTTGGCCGAGACGAAAGGACCGCGATGATCCGCTTCATCCTCAACCTGCTCTGGTTCTTCCTCGGCGGCTGGCTGTCTGGCCTGCTGTGGCTGCTGGGCGGCCTGCTGCTGGCCATCACCATCGTCGGCCTGCCCTATGCGGGCGCTGCCTGGCGCATCGCCGGCTTCGCCTTCTGGCCGTTCGGCAAGGAGATCGTCAGCCGCGAGATCGTTACCGGACGCAGCGACATCGGCACCGGTCCGCTGGGCTTCCTGCTGAACCTGATCTGGTTCGTGCTGGGCGGCTGGTACATCGCGCTCAGCCACCTGCTGATCGCCGTAGCCGAGGCCATCAGCATCATCGGCATCCCGTTCGCCATCAAGGACCTGCAACTGGCCTACATCGCCCTGGCCCCGATCGGCCGCACCGTGGTGCGCCGCTAGAAGCCGGTGAACAGCCGGTCGAGGGCGCGGCGGATGGCGTCCTCATGCGCGGCGAGCGAGGCGATGCGCTGGCGAAGTTGATGGGCATCGAGGCTGAAGAGTTCGCTCACCACCAAAGTCAAAGCCTGATCCTCGACGACGACGGGGATCTCAAGATCGGCGATAGCGCTCTGCACATCGTTCACAACTGGTGCGACGACGACCTCGGTAAGGCCGTGAAGGTGATGGGATGACAGGATGGCGAGGAACGGCGCGACGCCACGCGCCGCAGGGACCGGGTTTCGATAGACGTCGAACTGCCTCAAGCTACCATTTCCGGAAATGGTCCGAGATCAGGCCGCGCCGGGCCACGCGCGCGTTGTGGTCGGTGATCGCCTCGGCGTTCTCCTCCGCCCAGCGCCTGGCGCGTTCCTCCGCACCAGCGGGATCGACCTTCTGAAGGTGCAGGCGCAACTGCGTCTCGCTCATGCCAACGACAGAGACCCCAAGCCGCTGCGCCTGCGCCAGCAGTTCCGGATCGACGCCCTGTCCGGCCGCGATGTCGAGTTCAGGCTTGCCCATGGAAGGAAGCCTAACACGAAAAAGGGGCCGCCGAAGCGACCCCTTCATCGTCATCGCGATGGCGACGAGCCTCAGCCCGGCGAGACCATCTTTTCCGGACGGACGTACTGGTCGAACTCTTCGTTCGTCAGGTAGCCGCCGCCGACGGCTTCCTCGCGCAGGGTGGTGCCGTTCTTGTGGGCGGTCTTGGCGATCTTGGCGCAGATGTCGTAGCCCAGGCGGCCGTTCAGGGCCGTGACCAGCATCAGCGAGTTCTCGACGCCCTTCTGGATGTTGTCGATGCGCGGCTCGATGCCGACCACGCAGTTGTCGGTGAAGCTGATCGCCGCGTCGGCCAGCAGGCGCACCGACTGCAGGAAGTTGTAGGCCATCACCGGGTTGAAGACGTTCAGTTCGAAGTGACCTTGGCTGCCGGCGAAGGTCAGGGCGGCGTGGTTGCCGAACACCTGCACGCAGACCTGGGTGAGCGCTTCGCACTGGGTGGGGTTGACCTTGCCCGGCATGATCGACGAGCCCGGCTCGTTTTCCGGCAGGGCCAGTTCGCCCAGACCCGCGCGCGGGCCCGAGCCCAGGAAGCGGATGTCGTTGGCGATCTTGAACAGGCTGGCGGCGACCGTGTTGATCGCGCCGTGGCTGAACACCATGGCGTCATGGGCGGCCAGGGCCTCGAACTTGTTCGGAGCGGTGGTGAAGGGCAGGCCGGTGATGGCGGCGATGGCTTCGGCCACGCCTTCGGCGAAGCCGATCGGCGCGTTCAGGCCGGTGCCGACGGCGGTGCCGCCCTGGGCCAGTTGCATCAGCTTGGGCAGGGTCTGCTCGATGCGCTCGATGCCGTTCTCGACCTGCTGGGTGTAGCCGCCGAACTCCTGGCCCAGCGTCAGCGGGGTGGCGTCCTGGGTGTGCGTGCGGCCGATCTTGATGATCTCGGCCCAGGCTTCCGACTTGGCCTTCAGGGCCGCGTGCAGGTGCTTCAGCGCCGGCAGCAGGTCCGAGACGATCTGCTCGGCGCAGGCCACGTGCATCGCCGTCGGATAGGTGTCGTTCGACGACTGGCTCATGTTGACGTGGTCGTTCGGGTGGACGGGCTTCTTGGAGCCCATCTCGCCGCCCAGGATCTCGATCGCGCGGTTCGAGATCACCTCGTTGGCGTTCATGTTCGACTGGGTGCCCGAGCCGGTCTGCCAGACGACCAGCGGGAAGTGGTCGTTCAGCTTGCCTTCGATCACCTCGTTGGCGGCCTGGACGATGGCGTCCTTGATAGCGGCGTCCAGCTTGCCGAGCTTGTGGTTGGTCTCGGCGGCGGCGCGCTTGACGACGCCCAGGGCCCGGACGACCGGCAGCGGCTGCTTTTCCCAGCCGATCTTGAAGTTGCCGAGGCTGCGCTGGGCTTGCGCGCCCCAATAGCGGTCGGCGGCGACTTCGATGGGGCCGAAGGTGTCGGTCTCGGTGCGCGTGGCGGTCATGCGGGTCTCCCGGAAAACGGTCGACGGGGGTCTAGACCCTGAGGGCCGCCAGGGCAACGTTCGCGAGGCTGGTTGACACCAGGCGAGAGCATGCGAACCCTCCGGGCCCTGAAAAGTACTCGGGGGAAAGCGTTCATGGCGTCGAGCAAGGGCGGCGGTCGGATCGTCGCGCTGGATCTGCTGCGCGGCCTGGCGGTGGCGGGAATGATCATCGTGGTCAGCCCGGGATCCTGGAGCCAGGTCTATGCTCCGCTCGCTCACGCGCCCTGGCACGGCTGGACGCCGGCCGACCTGGTCTTTCCGACCTTCCTGTTCTGCGTGGGCATGGCGATCGGCCTGTCGGTTCCGCGGCTGACGCCCGGTGATCGCGGCTCGGCCGCCTTCTGGATCAAGGTCGCGCGCCGTACGGCGATGCTGATCCTGCTCGGTTTGCTGCTGAACGCCCTGCCGAAGTTCGATTTCGCCCATCTCCGCCTGCCGGGCATCCTGCAGCGCATCGGCCTCTGCTACGCGCTGGGCGTGGCGATCTGCGTGTTGGCCGCGCCGCGCGCCGGAAGCCGCCTGAAGTTCAGCTTCGTCGCCGTGGGAGCGGCCGCCTTCGCGCTGCTGGCGATCTATTGGGCGCTGCTGGCCTTCGTTCCGGTCCCGGGCTTTGGGGCTGGGCGTCTCGACTCGCATGGCTCGTTACCGGCCTTCATCGACCGGGCGGTGATCACCATCCCGCACATCTGGAAGCATGGAACCACGGAAGGCGTGGGCGTCACCTACGATCCCGAGGGCCTGCTTTCGACCCTGCCGGCCGCCGTCAACGTGCTGATCGGCGCGATCGCCGCGGCCTTGCTGGCGAGGGGCGGGGCCAGCCGCTTCGCCCTGGCCCTGCTGTCGGCCGCGCTGATCGCCGGCGGTCTGCTGCTGGACGGAGTCATGCCGATCAACAAGTCGATCTGGACGCCCAGCTTCGCCCTGCTGAGCAGCGGCCTGTCGATGGCGGCCTTGTTCGTGCTCGACCTGCTGGCGGACGTGAAGCCGGCGCTGAAGCTGGCTGCGCCGCTGACCATCTTCGGCGGGAACGCCATCCTGGCCTTCATCCTGTCGCAGCTGCTGGGGATCTTCGGCTCGATGCCGCTGCTGCCGGGCGGTCATTCGGCCCAGGGCCTGGTCTATGATCTGGCCCTGCGGGTGATCCCGGAGCCCAAGGCCGCGTCCCTGGCCTGCGCCCTGGCGGTGCTGGCCTTCATCCTGGCGCTCCTGATCCCGCTGCATCGGCGCGGGATCCATTTGCGCCTCTAGCCTCCGGGCGCGTAGACAGCGCTCCGACGCCCGCCGCGCCGGCGGGCCCGGAGGCCTCGCGCTTGCAAGACGACTGGACGCATCACGGCAAGGTCCGCGCCCGCGAGGCCGGGGGCGAGCTGACCATCGTGGTCGACGGCCTGACCACCCAGGCCAAGTACTACAAGCCGCTGATCTATGAGTTCTTCCGCAAGAGCTGGCGGGGTTCGCGGCCGGCCTGGGGCGAATTCTCGGTCGAGATCGGCATGGAGTTCGTCGGCGAGCCGCCGTGGCTGGACCTCGACAACCTGGCCAAGGCCCTGCTCGACGCCATCAAGGGCTACGCCTTCCATGATGACGCCCAGGTCGCCCGGCTGCTGGTCGAGCGACGTCCGGGCGAGCGCGAGCGGATCGTGATCGTGGTGCGGAAGCTAGTGTCGCGCTTTCTGCGGGGCACGCTCGAAGACTGACGCGCCGACCGAGATGTAGAGCACGATCAGGAAGGCCAGATATCGCCCCAGGCTGGATGGCTCTGCGCCGGGCGCCAGCGGCACGAGGCCCAGCAGGATCAGGTTCGCCGCCGCGACGCCGGGCAGGGCGAAGGCCATGGCTGGAAAGAGACGCCGGGCGCGAGGGATGCGTAGCAACCTCGCCGTGGCCTGGAAGGCGAAGGTGACCAGCGCCGCGGTCAGGAATGCGTTTAGAGCGTAGAACCAGAAGGCCCGTTCGATCAGGCCGGCGCCGAAGGCCCCGTAGAACAGCGTGGCGGCCAGCCAGGCGCCGAGGCCCGCTCCCGCCAGGATACAGACGTTCCGTTTCGACACGCGCGAACTCCCCCATCGTCGCCACGACGGGGGAGCCTGCACGCGGCATGCCGAAGCGGCTTCAGAAGCTCCAGCTGAACAGCAGGAAGGAGAACAACAGGAAGATCAGCACGGTGACCGCGAAGGACACCTTGCGAAGATCGCCCCAGCTGTCCACCCGGCGGCCGCCGCGCCAGGTGAGGAACATGATCGGCACGGCCACCACGCTGAGCGCCGAGGCGACCACGGCCAGGGCCGAAGCCGTCAGCAGCCAGCCGCTGGGCCATTCGAAGACGACGGAGGCCACGTCGCTGGACCCTGCGGCGAAGACGCCGGTGCAGATCATCGCCCCCAGCCAGAGTACGGCCTGGGTGGTCTGAAGCAGGCTGGCGAGCGCCTGGTTCGGGGTCTGGCGGGTGTCGCGGCGGCTACGGATGAAGACGCCGCCGAGCGTGGCGATCGAGGCCAGGGCGGTCAGCGCCGCGACGCCCACCAGCAGGCCCAGGCTGAACAGTCGGCCGGTGCGCTCGAAGGCGGCCCCGCCATTGGGGGCGAAGAAGCGTACGGGCGTGCCGTCCTGGCGCTGGAAAACCATCAGGGCCGGGCCGTCTGCGGCCTTGAAGACATCCGGACGGTCGGTGGGAAGCCACAGCCGGGTGTGTTGGTCGGTGGTCACCGCCAGGCCGCCCTGGGTGCTGGCCCGCACCTTGGCCACGCCGATCAGCCGGTTGATGAAGCCCTCCAGCCCGCTATAGGCGCGGCGGTCGGTCAGGTAGTCGCCCTCGTAGGCGGCGATGGCCTCGGCGCTCAGCGGCGTGAATGTCGGCACGGCTCGGGCCGGAGCGTAGAAGCGCTCGACGATTGCGGCGGGCAGGGTCGCCGGCAGGCTCTGGCCGGTGTCGGTGTTGACCGAGACGAAGACCCCCAGGCCCAGGTCCGGCGCGATCACCATGTTGGAGTGGAACCACAGGGTCGCGCCGGCATGGCCGAAGCCGCGGCGATTGCCGGGCAGGGCGATGTCCTGGAAGCCGCTGTTGAAGCCCGCGGCGCCGGCCGCAGGGCGGTAGCTGGGCGTGCGGAACGCCTGGGCGGCGCGGGCGGAAAACACGGTGCGGCCGTCGATCGTGCCGCCGTTCAGCAGCAAGGTCATGTAGCGCGCCATGTCGGCGGCGGTGCTCGAGGCCGACCCGGCCGGGGCGATCTGGCCGATGAACTCCACCGGCTGGGCCTGCAGGCCCAGCGGCGTCCAGCGATAGCCCTCGGCCATGTCGGCGGCCAGCGCCGGGGCCATGGGCGCGGGCAGGTCGTCGCGCCAGGAGCGCGGCTCGCGGAAGGTGGTGCGGGCCAGACCCGCGGGAACGATCACGCGCTCGGCGATCAGGTCCTCGAACGGTTTGGCGCCGGTGTTGGCCAGGGCCGCGCCGACCAGGGCGACGCCGTAGTTGGAATAGGCCGGCAGCACGCCCGGCTCGCGCACCCGGTTTGGGCGTTCCTGGCGCAGATAGACGTCGAGCGGCCGGATGCGGCGCTCGTCGCGCTCGAACAACTGGCCCAGCGCGCGGTCCTCGAAGCCGGGGGTGTGGTTGTAGAGGTCGCGCACCCGCACCGGGTTCTTCTTGCCCTGGTCGCGTACCTGAAGCTTCTCGGGCAGGTAAACGTTGATCGGGGTGTCGGGGCGGATGCGGCCGGCGTCGATCTCGTTCTGCAACGCGATCCAGGTGAAGGTCTTGGAGATCGAGCCGATGCGGAACAGGGTGCGGTCCGGGTCGACCCGGCGACCGCCCGACAGGCTGGCGACGCCATAGCCCTTCTTCAGCACGACCTGTCCGTTCTGGACGACCGAAACCGTCACGCCGGCGATGTGGTCCTGGTTCATCGAGCGGCGGACGAAGCCGTCGACGAAGGCTTCCAGCTCGGGCGCGGGCAGAGGCGTTACGCCGGGGAGGGCGGGCGCGACAGGAGGCGTCGCGGCGGCCGGCGCGGGCGAGCGCGTCGCGCGAACGGGCTGCGCTGTCCTCGGCGTGGTTGTCGCCGGCGCGGGGAGCGATGCGCGGGGCGCAGTCGATATCGCGGTCGTCGGCGCCGTGCCTTGGCTCGTGGCGCTGCTCGAGCCCGCCAGCCAGATCCCCACGACCGCCGCGCACCGCGCGACCTTGGACGACAAACGCAACGTCACGTATCCCACCTCGCCGATAGAGCCCCTCGAGGCCTTCTTAGGCCAATTCGCGCGACGAGGGACACCGGCGCCGGGAAGAAAACTGCCGCTGCGTCAGTCGGGCTGTTCAGTTTCCAGCCGGCGATGGCCGGGCCGCCGGCGCCGGCGCCGGTTTTCGGGCCTTGGCGAAAGCGAAAAGCGGCAGCAGCGGCCGAAGCTCGGGGCCGATCCATACCTGGGGCTCGGACGGCGGGGTCATGCCGGTCTCGACTTCCTTGCGGGCAACACAGGCCTGCACCGCCCCGCCGAGTGCGGCGAAGTCGCGGGCCTTGCCGATCTCGCTCAGGAAGCAGTCGTCGAAATAGGGATAGCGATCGCTTTCGCCGCAGCCGAACGAGGTGCGGTCGGGGCGGGCGGCGGTCAGGATCATGCGGTCGTCGCGCTCCAGCGCTGGGACGAACACGCCCGAGAAGCAGGCCGAGATCACCACGATCGACGGCCGGCCGGGGCAGGCGGCGTCGACCATCGCCGCCAGCCTTTGGGGGCGCAGTATCTTCTCGCCCATGACCACGCCTTCGGGCGCGCCGTGCGAGGTGATGTAGACGAAGCAGCCGTCCGGAGACGTTTCGGCGGCTAAAGCCAGGCCGGCCTGGATCGACTTGGGATCAGAAGCGGCCACGCCCTGCGACGGGTAGCGCTTGGGGCGGGTCGAGAACTGGGCCGGGGCGGGAAAACCCAGCGCCGTCAGGCTTCTGGAGACGTCGCGGCGGGCATTGTCGAAGGCTTCGGTCGCGCCGCCGGAATGGGCGCGGAAGTCGCCGGCCACGACGACGGCGGCCCATCGCTCGAACGGGCCTTCGGCATGAGCAGGCGCGGTGGCCAGGCAGGCCACAAGCAGACTGATAAGGAAACCCGCCGTCCGGGTCATGGCGCGCCTAGGTCTTGAACTTGGCGAAGGGTGTCGGAAGGGCAGTTCCCGTCGACGTGGCCAGCAATCGGCCCTCGGCGTCGTAGAGTTCGCCCTCCATGAAGCAGACGGTGCGGCCCCACTTCACAACGCGACCGACGCCCCGCAGCGGACCGGGCATGGCCGGCCGCAGGAAGCTCGTTTTCATCTCGAGGGTCGGGACTACGTGGGTCATGCCCGAGGCGATCATGCCCGCCACCGACATGCACTCGTCCAGCATGGCGCAGACGAAGCCGCCCTGGACCTGGCCCATCGGGTTGGCCAGCAGGTCGGCGCGGGCGTCGAAGGCGATCTCGACCCGCCGCTCGGCCTGGCTGACGGCGGTCAGCGCAAAGCCCAGCGTGCGAGCGCTGGGCGGCGGGTTCTTGGAAGCGTGGAAGCGCGCGAGGATCGCCTCGTCGGTGAGGGTTTGGGTCTCATCCGAGGCGATGTCGCTCAAGGCCTACTTCTTCCGGAACTGGTCGAGGGAGATGATCTTGGGGGCCTCGTCGCCGTCGGCGGGGGGCGGAGTGGGGTCCGGCTCGGGCTCGACCGGCGCGGGCTCGATCTCGGGCGCCTCGAACTGAAGGGCGAACTGCACCGACGGATCGTAGAAGCGGGTCACGGCGGCATAGGGGATCGACAGGCGCTTGGGCTGGCCGCCGAACTTCAGCGTCACCGAGAAGAAGGTCTCGCCCGGCGCCAGGTCCCAATACTGGTGCTGCAGGATGATCGTCATCTCGTCGGGATACTTGCCGAGCAGGTCCTGCGGGGCGGAGACGCCGGCGGCCTGGGTCTTGAAGGTGATGTAGAGATGGTGCGGCTCGGGCAGGCCGCCGGGCGCGGCGGCCTTCTTCAGCGCGGCTTTCACGACGCCGCGCAGGGCGTCCTGGGCCATGGCCTCGTACTGCATCAGGTCTTCGGTCGGAGGAGTGCGGGCCATGGGTCTTCGATTAAGCAAAAACGATAATCCAGCCGCCAGCGTAACCTGTCGCGGGCTTGCGGCAAAGGCGCCCGTATACGGTAGCGGCGTACAAATTTTCGGGGGTGGCCGACGGTGTCCAAAAGCGACGGCGTTCCGTCGTCGAGCACGCTTAAATCGTCCCGGAAAGGGCTGTCGAGAGCCATCTGGATATCTGGAAAGTGGAGGGATTCTGTTGCCAGGCTCCCTCCGGGCCCCGCCTAGGGATCTGAACCCCTAGGACTTAAGAGGCGAATTCACCTGCACCGCATTACGCAGCGACGGCGAACTCTTCAGCGAAGTTATCGTTCGCATTTAGTTTAATGGCCCGAAACGGTGGGCCAAGCCGAGAGAAAGCAAACACCTTTACACGTCTGTCGATGCTGATCGGCCCCATGCAGTCCCGTGATAACTCGGGAGAGATTTGGTGGAGCCGCCGGGAATCGCACCCGGGTCCAGTCCGCTTATTACGTGCGCGTTTATCCCCATAGTTCGGCCGAAGCCGGACAATCCCAATATAGGGCTTCGTCCCACGCGAGGGAAGGGGCGCGGCTAAACCGTCCCCAGGCTGAGGCGGCCTTCGGCCAGGCGACCGGTGACGACGGCGCCGTGATCCTCGAACAGCTTGAGGGTTTCGCCGACCAGGACGTAGGCGCCGGTGAACACGCTGTCGGGGTCGGCATGGACCTCGACGAAGCGGCCGTCGGGGCGCAGTTCGAGGCTGAAGCGTCCATCGGGCGAGGACCAGACGCCGGAGACGGGGAGGTGATCGATCATCATGGCAGGATCCTCCAGGCGGAAGCGGACGAGAGCAGGGCGGGCAGGGCGGCCATCGCGCAGGCGCCGGCCCAGAGGGCGACGGCGAACCAGCGCGGCGCCGCCGTCGCGCGACGGGGCATGTGGCGGGTCATGGCCAGGCTTTGATTTGGGGTTTTGGTTTGGGGGAGCGCCGCAGGGGAGCTACGGCGGAACGAGGCCAATATGACCCGACCGGCTGTCTAGCCGGTAGAGCGATGCTCCGGGTTGATTGCACGATCCTACGGATCTGCGGTCAGCGGGGCTCGGACGTGACGGGAATTGGCGTCGGCGGTTCGGCGGGCTCAGGCTCGTCCTCGGCCACCGGAACGGCCGGCGGCTGCGGGCGGCTAGAGGTTCCGGCCTTAAGCTGGCCGCCCTGGGCCTTGAGGTCGGCATAGGCCTTGGCCTGGCGCGAGAAGTCGCCGCCGCGCGGCAGCACCGCGTCGAAGAGGGGATCGCGGCCCGCCGCCGCGCCGACCACGGCCGAGAGGACGCCGGCGATCGAGCCGACCTCGGCGTCGTCGCAGGCGCGGCGCAGATGGCGGGCCTGGCCGGGGACCAGTAGGGTCACGTCCCAGGAGACGCCATCGACACAGACCCCTTCGACCGCGCCGCCGCCATAATCGACGATGACACTGCGGGGCTGGCCCCAGGCGGCGTCGCCGGCCAGGGCCTTGAGCGCGGCGATGCGGTCGTCCGGAAGTTCGGCGTTGATGTCGACGCGCCGGCCGATCTCGGGGGTGCAGCAGCCGAGGCCCGCGCGGGCCTGGACGAAGGCGCGGCCGTCGCGGCGCACCGTGACCCGGACGACCGCCTGGCGTACGCCGCGTGCGGGTCGGGCCCAGGCTTCGAGCACGAGCTCGCCGCCGCGCACGAGTTGGGTCTGAAGAGGCTGAAGGCCCCACAGGCGATAGAGCAGGGGATCGACGCCATTGTCGATCGGGACGGGCTGTTCCTTGCGCCCCAGTCGGCGTCCGGCCAGCGGGTCGACTTCGGAGGAGGGGCGCGGGATTTCGTTCGACCACCAGGCCGCCGGATCCGGCGGCGGCGCGGGGGTGGCGGGAACCACGGGCGCGACCGGCTGGGCCTGGGCCGCGAGCGCCAGGGCTCCCGCGAGAATGGCCGGTCCGATCACGCTCATGCGGCTTACATCCCTTCGAAGCCCCGCTCGATGGAAAGGACGCCCGTGCGGGAAAGTTCCACCAGGCCCAGCGGACGCATCAGGTCGAGGAACTTGTCGATCTTCGACGGCGCGCCCGAGATTTCGAACACGAAGCTCTCCAGCGTGGTGTCCACCGGCTTGGCGCGGAAGATGTCGGCGATGCGCAGGGCCTCGACGCGTTCGGGGCCCGAGCCGCGCACCTTGACCAGGGCCAGTTCGCGCTCGACGCCGTTCGGATCGCGGGTGACGTCGTGCACGCGGCGGACATTGACCACCTTGTTCAACTGGGCCTCGATCTGGTCGAGCACCTGGCGCGTGCCGCGGGTGACCACGGTGATGCGGCTGGTGTGGGCCTTTCGGTCGGTCTCGGCCACCGTGAGGCTTTCGATGTTGTAGCCGCGCGCGGCGAACAGGCCGACCACGCGGTGCAGCACCCCCGGCTCGTTGTCGACCAGCAGGGCGAAGGTCGCGGTCTGCTCGGCCTGCTCGTTAGGGCTGAGATCGTAGGCCGAGGCGGGGGCGGGTTGGACGTTTGCGGTCATGAATGGAGCCTAGAACAGTGTAAGGCGAAGGGCGAGGCCGATCAGACCAGCCCCGCGCCGTCCTCGCCGATGACGTTTCCGATGTCCTCGACCTCGCCCATGATCATCTCGTTGTGTGCCTTGCCCGAGGGGATCATCGGCAGGCAGTTCTCGTGCTTTTCGACGCGGCAGTCGAAGATCACCGGCTTGTCGCTGTTGATCATCTCCAGGATCTTGGCGTCCAGCTCGGCCGGGTCCGAGCAGCGGATGCCGACCGCGCCATAGGCTTCGGCCAGCTTCACGAAGTCGGGCAGGCTGTCGGAATAGGAGTGGCTGTAGCGCTCGCCATGCAGCAGTTGCTGCCACTGGCGGACCATGCCCATCCATTCGTTGTTCAGGATGAAGATCTTGACCGGCAGGTCGAACTGGATCGCCGTCGACAGTTCCTGGATGCACATCTGGATCGAGGCTTCGCCGGCGATGTCGACGACCAGGCTCTTGGGGTGGGCCAGCTGCACGCCCAGGGCGGCGGGCAGGCCGTAGCCCATGGTGCCGAGGCCCCCGGAGGTCATCCAGCGGTTGGGCTCCTCGAAGCGGAAGAACTGCGCGGCCCACATCTGGTGCTGGCCGACTTCCGTCGTGATGTAGACGTCCTTGTCCTTGCTCAGCTCGTACAGGCGCTGGATGGCGTACTGCGGCTTGATGACCGTGTCCGAGCGCTTGTAGGCGAGGCACTGGCGGGCGCGCCACGCGTCGATCTGGGCCCACCAGTCGGTCAGGGCGGCCTTGTTGGGCTGGTGGCCGGCGGTCTTCCAGGCCTCGATCAGGTCTTCCAGGACGCTGCCGGCGTCGCCGACGATCGGCAGGTCGACGCGGACGTTCTTGTTGATCGACGAGGCGTCGATGTCGATGTGGATCTTCTTGCTGCCCGGCGAGAAGGCGTCCAGGCGCCCGGTGACGCGGTCGTCGAAGCGGGCGCCGACGCAGATCATCACGTCGCAGTCGTGCATGGCGTTGTTGGCTTCGAACGTGCCGTGCATGCCCAGCATGCCCAGCCACGCCGGATCGGCGGCCGGGAAGGCGCCCAGGCCCATCAGGGTCGAGGTGACCGGCGCGCCGGTCAGGGCGGCGAACTCGCGCAGGGCCTGGCTGGCCTTGGGGCCGGCGTTGATGACGCCGCCGCCGGTGTAGAAGATCGGCCGGCGGGCGCCGGCGATCATCTTGGCCGCTTCGGCGATGCGGCCGGCGTCGCCCTTGATGCGCGGCGAATAGGCGTGGCTCGAGGCGACCTCGGTCGGGCCGTAGTATTCGCCCTTGGCGAACTGGACGTCCTTGGGGATGTCGATCAGCACCGGGCCCGGACGGCCGGTGGTGGCGATCTTGAAGGCCTCGTGGATGATCTGGGGCAAGTCGCGGACGTCTTTGACCAGGTAGTTGTGCTTGGTGCACGAGCGGGTCATGCCGACAGTGTCGGCTTCCTGGAAGGCGTCGGTGCCGATCAGGTGGGTCGGGACCTGGCCGGTGATGACGACCATCGGGATCGAGTCCATCAGGGCGTCCATGATGCCGGTGATGGCGTTGGTCGCGCCCGGGCCCGAGGTGACCAGGACGACGCCCGGCTTGCCCGAGCTGCGGGCGTAGCCTTCGGCGGCGTGGGTGGCGCCCTGCTCGTGGCGGACCAGGATGTGCTGCAGGCGCGGCTCGTGGAACAGCGCGTCATAGATCGGCAGGACCGCGCCGCCCGGATAGCCGAACAGCACCTCGACGCCTTGATCGACGAGGCCGCGGACCACGATCTCGGCGCCGGTCATGGCGCGGTTCGCGGAGTCTGCGGGAGCGTTGCTCTCGATGGTCTGATGGGCGGTCATGGCGGAAGTCCCGGATGGACGTGAAAGCTGGGCTTTGGAGGCGGCGGAAAAGAAAAAAGGCCCCGAAGGACCTTTGTGCGCGCGACCGATCTATCAACGTGACTTCGAGGTCACGCCGTGAACGGCCGCTCCATAAGTACGATCATGGTGGTGCGCACGAGTGTTGCTCCAAATGGATGATTGGGGAATGCCATGCTCGCGGAGGGGCGTCAAGGCGCGGTTTGACGCAAGAAACGACCCGTGGCGCGGCGGCCACGAGCGCCCGCGCGCCAGCTTTCAGCCCAAGGTTTCCAGCAGCAAGGCAAGAGCTTGCTCGGCGAAGCGTCGCATGTTGGCCTCACGGTCCTCGATCCCCGTCTCGATGGTAATACTGACCTCGTGCGCCGCGCTCACCGCGGCGATGCAGCAATGGCCGGCGGCGTCGCCATATCGATTGCCTTCGGGACCGGCCGCACCGGTTTCCGACAGGCCCCAGGTCGCCTTGAGGTTCTTGCCGGCCACGCGAGCCAGCAGCAGTGCATAGGGCTCGCTGGCGGAGCGAAGCCCGTCCATCGCCTTCTGCGGGATGTCCAGCAGGGTGAGGCGCGCCCGAGCGGTATAGACGACCGCTCCGCCGACATAGAACTTCGATGCGCCCGGCACGGCCAACAGCGCTGACGAGATCAGGCCGCCGGCCGAGCATTCCGCCACGGCGATGGTTTCTTCCCGTTCGATCAGGCGTTGGCCGACGGCGGCGGCGAGACGGGCGAGTTCGGTCATGTGCAAGCTCTGGCAGGAAGGCGGGGAACAGTTGTCGCGACGGGCCGGGCCGGTAGCGAGCGCCGACGTCGCTTGGGTCTTGCGATGGCTCAGGCGGGGACGACCCGCGACCAGTCCGGCGTCTGGTTCCGGAACCAGGTGAGCTGGCGCTTGGCGTAGCGGCGGGTCTCCTGGCGGGCGGCGTCCAGAGCCTGGTCCAGGCTGGTTTCGCCGCGCAGGTGGGCGGCCAGTTCGCGATAGCCGACGGCCTTGAGGGCGGGCAGGGCGGGATCCAGGTTGCGAGCCTCCATCGCCGCCACCTCCTCGAGCGCGCCGGTCTCGACCATGACGCTCAAGCGCGCGTCGCAGCGGTCGTAGAGTTCGGCGCGGGGCGGATCCAGGACCACGCCGCTCCACTCGCCGGGCTGCAGCGCCGGCCGGGTGTCGGCCTGCCAGTCGGAGAGGGCCCGGCCGGTGGCGACGGCCACGGCGTGGGCGCGGACGAGGCGCTGGCGGTCGCCGCTTTCGATACGGGCCTCGGCGGCCGGATCGAGCGGGCGCAGCAGGTCGCGGAAGGCGGCCTCGCCCTGCGCCGCGTAGAGCAGGCCGGAAATCTCGCGCTGGCTTTCGGGCACAGGCGGTACGTCGGCAAGGCCGTGGGTCAGGGCGCGGAAATAGAGGCCGGTGCCGCCGACGACGATGGCCGGCCGTCCGCGGGCGGCGATGTCGTGCAGAACCCTGACCGCGGCCGTCTGCCAGCGACCCACCGACCAGCCCTCGGCCGCGTCGGCGACGCCGAACAGGTGATGCGGGGCGCGGGCCTCCTCTTCGGAAGACGGCGCGGCCGTCAGCACCCGCAGTCCGGCGTAAATCTGCATCGAGTCGGCGTTGACGATCTCGGCGCCGGTACGTTCGGCAAGGTCCAGGGCGAGGGCCGACTTGCCGCTGGCTGTGGGCCCGGCGATCATCCAGACGCGCGAGTCGGGCGCGAAGGGCGTTTCGACGGTTGCATTGGGGGCGTCACGGTCCATGAAGCGTACATACATGATCGCGGCGGCGATGGTCGCCTTCCTGACGGTCGGATCCGCCCAGGCCTCGACGACCCAGACCGCCAAGCCCAAGGCCTCGGCGCCCGTGGCCCCTCCGCGCGCGCCTGTCGCGCCGGCCGCGCCGGCCCAGACGCTGTCCAACGAAGAGAAGGCCGGCTGCGGTGCGGTGCTGATGATCCTCGGGCAGGTCTCGACCAGCTATCCGCAGCTGTTCGCCAAGCAGGGGCAGGACGCACGCGGCATCCAGTTCGTGCTGGAAGCCTTCGGCGCCAAGGGCCGGATGATGATGGACGAGGCCTTCGAGGACGGCGCCCAGCGCGGCCTCAAGCCGTCCAAGGTGTACGAGGAAGGCCTCAGCTTCCTGTTCGAGAACGCCCAGCCGGTGGCGGGCGAGACCGCCGAGCAGGGCGGCCGGCGCGCGGCGATGGCGCTGATGCAGCGCTGCACCGGCATCCAGATGGACTAATCCGGGTTGACGGCGGGGGGCGACTGGCTTAGCCGCCCCGCCATGCACGTCCTGACCCTCGTCGGCCCGGAGGCCGAAACTCTCGCCGCCGCTTTGTCGCTGGGCCAGATCGTTCCGCTCGGACCGAACGCCGTCGACGTGACCTTCGAGGGCGACGTCGCCCCGGTCCGCGAGCAGGTGATCGCCGCGATCGGCGACAAGCCCGTCGACTTCGCGATCCAGCCCGTCGAAAACCGCCGCAAGCGCCTGCTGATCGCCGACATGGACTCGACGATCATCAATGTCGAATGCCTGGACGAGCTGGCCGACTTCGCGGGCGTGAAGGCCCAGGTCTCCGAGATCACCGAGCGCGCAATGCGCGGCGAGCTGGCCTTCGAAGGCGCCCTGCGCGAGCGGGTCGGCATGCTGAAGGGCCTTTCCACCTCGGCGCTGCAGACCTGCTTCGACGAGCGCGTGCGGCTCAATCCCGGCGCCGAGACGCTGGTGCGGACCATGGCCGCCCACGGCGCCCGCTGCGCCCTGGTCTCGGGCGGTTTCACCTTCTTCACCAGCCGGGTGGCGCAGGCCGCCGGCTTCCACCTGAACCGCGCCAACACCCTGATCGAGCTGGAAGAGGCGCTGACCGGCGAGGTCGGCGATCCGATCCTCGGCAAGGAGGCCAAGCTGGCCGCCCTGAACGAGGAGACCGCCGCTCTTGGCCTCACGCCGGCCGACGCCCTGGCCGTGGGCGACGGCGCCAACGACCTGGCGATGATCGAGGCCGCCGGCCTGGGCGTCGCCTATCGCGCCAAGCCGATCGTGGCGGCCCAGGCCCATGCGAAGGTCGATCACGCCGACCTGACGGCGCTGCTGTACTTCCAGGGGTACCGCTTCGAGGAGTTCGCGCAGTGAGCTTCCCCCGCCGTGTCGAGGCCGTGGTCTTCGACATGGACGGCCTGCTGCTCGACACCGAGACCGTCTATCGCGCGGCGATGATCGACGCCGGCCAGGCGTTCGGCGTGCCGGTCACGGCGGCGACCTACGCCTCGATGGTCGGCAAGACCAATCCGGAATGCGCGGTGATGCTGCGCGACCTCTATGGCGAGGACTTTCCCGTAAAGCCGTTCTTCGAGCGGCTGTGGGCCGACGTCGAGCTGCTGCTCGAGGCCGAGATCCGGCTGAAGGACGGGGTGCAGGAGATCCTGGATCACCTGGACCACCTGGGCCTGCCGCGGGCCATCGCCACTTCGAACGGCCTGCCGGCGGTGGAGCGGTATCTGGGGCGCTTTGACCTGCTTCCCCGGTTCCATGCGGTGGTCGCCCACCACGACGTGACCCGCCACAAGCCGCATCCGGATCCCTACCTGCTGGCCGCCCAGCGGCTGGGCGTGGACCCGCTGGCCTGCCTGGCGCTGGAGGATTCCCATCCCGGCGTCCGCGCGGCGCACGGGGCCGGGATGATGACCATCATGGTGCCCGACATCCTCGATCCCACCGAGGAGATGCACGAGAAGTGCGTCCACATCGCCGACAGCCTGCACGTGGTGCTGGACCTGCTGAAGCGGGCGGGGTGACTGCCCAGGGAGCCTCCCCCAGAGGGGGAGGTTCTTACCCCGCCGGGCCCTTTTCGAAGTATTTGAAGAAGGCGCTGTCGGGCGAGAGCACCAGCGTCGTGTCGCCCTTGCCCAGCGACTGCTCGTAGGCCTGCATCGAGCGGTAGAAGGCGGCGAAGGACGGGTCGCGGCCGAAGCTGGAGGCGAACAGCTGGGCGCGCTGGGCGTCGGCTTCGCCTCGGATCTTCTCGGCTTCCTCGTAGGCGGTGGCGACGATCTCGCGGCGCTGCTGGTCGCCGATGGCGCGCAGCTCGGCGGCCTCCTGCTTGCGGGCGGTCTGCATCCGCTCGTAGACGGCCTGCTGGTTGGGCTCGGGCAGGTCGGCGCGCTTGATGCGCACGTCGATGATCTGGATGCCCAGGTCCGAGGCCGCGACCTGGCGGGCGACTTCGGTGCGGATCGCGGCCATGATCTGCGCGCGCTTGCCGGCGATGACGTCGCCGGAATCGGCGCGGCCGATCTGCTCGCGCAGGGCGGCGTTGACGATGCGGTCCAGGCGGTCCCTGGCCACGGTCTCGCTGCCCAGGGCGCGGAAGAACTGGCGGGTGTCGGAGATCCGGTAGCGGACGAAGGCGTCGACCACCAGCTTCTGCTGGTCGGCGGCGGTGACTTCTTCCTGGTTGGCGGCCAGGTCGATGTTGCGCTTGTCGAAGCGCAGCACATTGTCGATCGGCGACTTCAGGTGCAGGCCGGGCGAGGTGACCACGGCGACGGGATCGCCGAAGCGCACCACCAGGGCCTGCTGGCGCTGGTCGACCTTGTAGACCGTCGTGCTGACCAGGATCAGCGCGCCGACCGCGGCGACGCCGGCGGCGATCAGGGGCGTATTGGCGGGGCGGCTCATCGGGCGACTCCGTCGGTGGCGGCAGGAGCGACGGCGGCGGGCGCGACGGCGGTCCTGGGGCGGAAGGTGTCGGACGGCAGGATCACCGGGGCGTTGGCGCCCTTGTTGTCGACGATCACCTTGTTGGACTTCTCGAGAACGCGCTGCATCGTCTCGATATAGAGGCGCTCGCGCGTCACGGCCGGGGCCAGCTTGTACTGGTCGTAGACCTGGTTGAAGCGGGCCGCGTCGCCCGAGGCCTCGCGCACCACCTGTTCGCGATAGCCCTTGGCCTGCTGGATCACCTGGGCGGCCTCGCCGCGGGCGACGTTGGCGGCCGACTGGGCGTTCTGGGCCGCGCGCTGCACGTCGCGGAAGGCGTCGACGACCGGGGCGGGGGCGTTGGCCACCTGGATGCGGACGCCCTCGATGTAGATGCCGATGTCGTAGCGGTCGAGCACCTGCTGCATCAGGACGCGGGTCTGGGCCTCGACCTGGCCGCGGCCGTTGGTGAGGATCGGGGTGAGGGCGGTCTTACCGACCACCTCGCGCATGGCGCTCTCGGCGACGTCCTTGAGGACGCCGTTGGGCTCGCGGACGTTGAACACGTACTTGCCGGCGTCGGACACGCGCCACTGCACCGTGAACGACAGGTCGACGATGTTCTCGTCGCCGGTCAGCATCAGGCGTTCGGCGGGCATCTCGGCGCCCGGCGTGCCGCCGATGTCGAGAGTCTGGATCGAGGTGACGGGCACGCGCTGCACGGCCTCGAACGGCCAGGGCAGATGGTAGCGCAGGCCGGGATTGCTGGTGCGGCTATAGGCGCCGAAGGTGGTGACCACGCCCTGCTGGTTGGGCTGGACGACATAGGCGCCGGTCAGCAGCCACAGGCCGACGACGGCGCCGGCGCCCAGCATGATGGCCTTGCCGCGGCCAGGGCCGCCGAAGGTTCCGCGCAGGCGCTCGGTGATGCGTTCGACCAGTTCGCTGACGTCGATCGGAGGCGGCGGAACGCCAGGCGGGCCGGAGGGGCGGCGGCCCGGGTCGGACTTGTTCCGCCCACCGTCGTTCTTGTCGTCGCCCGGCGGGGGAGAACCCCAGGGGCCGGGTCCGGCGTTGTCGTTCCAGGGCATGGGCGGCGCTATCTTCCCGTCGCTCGTTCTTGCGGATGGCGGGGTTGTAAAACAGCCCCCGCCTGCGGATATGAGGACCCCCGCACGACAAGGCAAGACAAAGACGTGACCGCGAGTCCTTTCGACAACCCCGCCGCGACCCCCGAAGACGCCCGCGAGGCCCTCGATCGCATCGAGGATCCGGCCTCGGGTCTTGGCCTGGTGAAGGCCGGCCTGGTGCAAGGCCTGGTCGTGCGCGAAGGCAAGGCCGGCTTCGTGCTGGAGGTGCCGGCCGCCCGGGTCGGGGGCTATGGGCCGGTGCGCGAGGCGGCCGAAAAGGCCCTGGCCGCGCTGCCCGGGATCACCCGCGCCCAGGTGGTGCTGACCGCCCAGGCTCCGGCCGAGACCACGAGGGTGCGCAAGGGCGCGCGCGTCGCCGACGACCCGCAGGCCCAGGTCGGCCCGCCGCCGGCCTCGGAAAAGCCCGCTCACGTGCGCCACGTCATCGCCGTCGCCTCGGGCAAGGGCGGGGTGGGCAAGTCGACCGTGTCGACCAACCTGGCCTGCGCCCTGTCGGGCCTGGGCCTGAAGGTCGGCTTGCTGGACGCCGACATCTACGGCCCCTCGGCGCCGCGCATGATGGGCGTCGAGGGCGAGCCGACCTTCGAGGACAAGAAGCTGCTGCCGATGGAAGCCCACGGCGTGAAGCTGATGTCGATCGGCTTCATGGTCGACGAGGGCAGGGCGATGATCTGGCGCGGGCCGATGGCCTCGTCGGCGGTGCGCCAGCTGATCCACGACGTGGCCTGGGGCAGCGAAGCGCAGCCGCTGGACGTGCTGGTGGTCGACCTTCCGCCGGGCACCGGCGACATCCACCTGACCCTGGTGCAGAAGCTGCGCATCGACGGGGTGGTGCTGGTCACCACGCCGCAGGAGATCGCCCTGATCGACGCGCGCCGGGCGGCGGCGATGTTCGCCAAGACCGCGACGCCGATCCTGGGCCTCATTGAGAACATGGCCTTCTTCGCCGACCCCGCGACCGGCGCGCCGATCCCGATATTCGGCTCGGGCGGCGGCGTGGCCGAGGCGGAAGCGATCGGCACGCCGGTGCTGGCCCAGGTGCCGATCGAGATGAGCGTGCGCGAGGCCGGCGACGCCGGTCGCCCGGTGGTGCTGGCGGCGCCGGACAGCGCGGCGGCCAAGGCGTTCGTCGAAGCGGCGCGCGCGGTGTGGAAGAGCATTTCGCACTAGAGCCCAGATACTCCCCCTGAAGGGGGAGCTGTCGCCCCCGGGTCCGGCCAAAGGCCGGCCCGAGGATAAACTCCGCCGACTGAGGGGGAG
>NZ_JARQWV010000042.1 GCF_029543245.1 Caulobacter endophyticus | reverse complement strand
CAAGCCCCGATCGCCTATCGCCAACGGCCGGCCCGCCTCACCGCGGCGCCGGCCGTATGCTTTTTGATCAATAGACGGCTTATAGGCTCCGTTTTCACTATTTAGCACTCGGCGCCGGAGTGGTCGTTTCAACTGAAACGGGTTGTGCGAAATCTATGTCGCATGGAAAAGCGTGAGGTCACGGCTCGCCTGAATTTGACCGTGACCGGCCTGTAGCCGAATTGAGATTCGGGGCTCTACTTCTCATGACGCAGCGGCGAACAAAGCTTAGCCTTAACGCCTTCTGTCATAAATCATTAGAATTGCAGGGAGAAAATTCGGGCCTCGACAATCCGCGCCCTCGTCTGGCGCAAAACTCGGCGCCTCTTGATGCGGCGCCGCAGCGAAATCTCTCCCGCAGCGCATCTTGCCTATGTCCATTCTAAGTTTGCTCGGCTAGAAGAGCCGCGGCGAAACCAAATAACGGTGGTCACACCTATGCGCGTTGCGATGATTGGAACGGGTTATGTCGGTCTTGTGTCGGGGGCATGCTTCGCTGACTTCGGTCACGTGGTAACATGCATCGACAAAGACCCATCTAAGATCGAGCGCCTCGAAAAGGGCGAGATACCGATCTTCGAGCCTGGCCTGGACGACCTGGTGGCCCGCAACGTGCGCGAGGGACGGCTCTTCTTCACGTTGGACGGCGCCCAGGCGATCAAGGACGCCGACGCGGTGTTCATCGCGGTCGGCACGCCGACCCGTCGCGGCGACGGCCATGCCGACCTGTCCTACGTCTATGCCGCCGCCGAGGAGATCGCCGGCCTGATCGAGGGCTTCACGGTCGTCGTCACCAAGTCGACCGTGCCGGTGGGCACCGGCGACGAGGTCGAATCGATCATCAAGCGGGTCAATCCCGACGCCCAGTTCGCCGTGGTGTCCAATCCAGAGTTCCTGCGCGAAGGCGCGGCCATCGAGGACTTCAAGCGCCCCGACCGCGTGGTTGTCGGCACCGACGACGACCGCGCCCAGGTTGTCATGCGCGAACTCTATCGCCCGCTTTCCCTCAACGAGACCCCGCTCGTCTTCACCGGTCGCCGCACCAGCGAGCTGATCAAGTACGCCGCCAACGCCTTCCTGGCGATGAAGATCACCTTCATCAACGAGATGGCCGACCTGTGCGAAAAGGTCGGGGCCGACGTGCAGCAGGTGGCCAAGGGCATCGGCCTGGACAAGCGGATCGGGTCGAAGTTCCTCAACGCCGGCCCCGGCTACGGCGGATCCTGTTTCCCGAAAGACACCATCGCCCTGGTCAAGACGGCCGCCGATTACGGCGCGCCGACGAAGCTGATCGAGACCACTGTGGCGGTCAATGATGCGCGCAAGAAGGCCATGGCAGAGAAGGTCGCTGCGGTTCTGGGGACCGAAGACCTCGCCGGCAAGACCGTCGGCGTGCTGGGCGTGACCTTCAAGCCCAACACCGACGACATGCGCGACGCGCCGAGCCTCGACATCCTGCCGGCCCTGCAGGCCAAGGGCGCCAAGGTTGTAGCCTTCGATCCCGAGGGGCGCCACGAGGCTGAAAAGCTGCTCGAAGGGGTCACCTTCACGGCCGGTCCGTACGAGGCCGCCGATGGCGCCGACGTCCTGCTGATCCTGACGGAATGGGACCAGTTCCGCGCTCTTGATCTCGACCGCCTCAAGACGCTGCTCAAGGCTCCGGTCGTCGTTGATCTGCGCAACGTCTACAAGCCGCACGAGATGGTGCGCAGCGGGTTCACCTACGCTTCTATCGGCCGAGGGTAAGTCGCCGAAGGGTTCCGCTCGCCGGGCGAGCGGAACCCTTGCTTGCGGATCGACGGCCCGGTAACCATTCAGTTGCGAGTCATGGCCGATACTTAACGTCCATTTACCGTGACGCGTTAGTTCAAGGCGCGCTGTGGGCGGGGCGGTCGATGATCAGGCACTTCTTCGCGAGCGTCGTGACGCTGGCTTTGGCCACGTCGACAGCCGACGCTCAGACGCTTGAGGACGCGCTCCTCCTGGCCTACCGGAGCAATCCGGACCTCGTCTATCAGCGCGCCCAGGTCGAGGGCGCCGAGGCGCTTGTTCAGTCAGCACGCGCGCCAGGCTTGCCTCAAGCGCAGATTAACGGCGCAGCGGGCCGCTCGCGCCTCGATCTCGACAGCGACAGTCCCGATCAGACGCAGGATGACACGAGCCTGCAGCTTGGTGTCAGCCAGACACTGTTCGCCGGCGGGCGGATTGCACAGGACATTCGGCGAGCCAGAGCCGCCGAGCAAGCCACGCGCTACGACCTGCAGCAGACCGAACAGGTTGTGCTCGGCCAAGTTATTACGGCGTATGTCGATGTTCAACGCGACGCGGCAGTGCTGGCGGCCCGGCAGCAGAACGTCGAGGCGCTGCTTAAGCAGTCAGCCGGCGTCTCGGCGCGCTTTCGACAGGGAGAGGTCACGAAAACCGACCTTGCTCAGACCGAAGCGCGCCTTGCGCAAGCCCGCTCGGGCGTGGAAGCGGCCCGAGCAAACCTCGCCGTGAGCCGAGCGGCTTTCCAACGGGTTGTCGGCCAGGCGCCCGGGGAACTGGCGCCGGCCCCGGCCTTGCCGCAGACGCCTCTATCGGCCGACGAGGCTCAGCGTCTTGCCGAACAACGCTCGCCCAGCGTTCACGCCGCCCAATTGCGGTTAGCCGCCTCCAGGGCCGCTGTTCGGCGGGCGCGAGCCGAACGATCACCCAACGTCAGCCTCGACGCAACGGTCGGAAAGAGCGACGAACGTCTCGTTGCGGGCGCAGGTGGCCTGGCCGACAGCTTTCAACGCCAGGATAGCTATGGACTGAGGCTGAACCTGCGCGTGCCGCTGTTTCAGGGGGGCGCGGTCAGCGCCGGGGTGCGGCAGGCCAAGGCGGCCGAACGCGGGGCGATGGCTACCGAGGACAGCGTACTGAGACAGGCCCAGGAGGGCGCAGCCAACGCCTGGAGCCGAATGGTCGCGGCCGATGCGATTATTGAAAGCTCGCGCCAACAGGTCAACGCGGCGCAGGTAGCCTACCGGGGCGGCGAGTATGAACTCAACGCTGGACTGCGCTCGACCTTCGATGTTCTCGATCTGCAACAGGATGTCCTTAGCGCTCAGATCACCCTGGTCACGGCCGAGCGAGACGCCTATGTCGCTAAGGTCAATCTCCTGCAGGCCGTCGGGGGTCTTACGCTCGAAAGGCTCGGCGTGCGTCTGGACGGCCAATCCCCCGCGCCGATCAGGCCCGGCGCCCTGAGCGCCGGCGATTACCTGGCGCTTGCGCCCGCCCCACGCGGCGCCTCCGCCGTCATGCCCTCGGGCGTCAGGCCAGCAGCCCCCGGTCCTGAGGACCAGGCCAGTCGCGGGAATGAAGCCGCGGCATCCCCCCCCGCCGCTCGCGCCATGGCCACTGCGCGAGGGCCAACGATCATCGCCACGCCTTCGCCCGCGCTGCAAAAGGGTTCGCCGTCGTCAGCGAGCGGGTCTGGCGCGGCTGCGCTGCCCACCCGGGCGGGGCGCGCGGCCGAAACGCCGCCTACGCAACCCACCCCCTCCCCTGCCCGATCCGGCCTCGTCTTGGCGTGCGCGGCGCAGGTCGGGGCCTATGGCGCCCGTTCAGTCGCCGAGGAGGCGCGTCATCGGCTGCAGGCGCTAGAGCCTGCGCCTCCAGCCGGCTGGACGATCGAGCCGGCGCGAACGAACTTGGGTCAGACGTTCCGGGTCATGGCGGAAGGGTTTGCAGACACGCGGGAGGCCGAACGCTTCTGCCGGTCCCTGGCCGCAGCCGGGATCAGTTGCTTTGTTCGCACATCGCGATGCGCGTTGGCTGCGCAATCGGCCCCGGCTAGCCCGCCTGGGCTAAATCGTCTTCCCTGACGCGCCGGCGGCGCTCGATCGCTTCCTCCAGCAGCGCAAACTGCGCCGAGAGGGCGTCTGCCAGGTTGTATCGCTCCACGATCAGACGTCTTGCGGCTTGAGAGATTTCATGTCGACGCGGGCTTTCAAGAGCCGACACGACATCCCTGGCGACGCGATCGGGGTCGGCGAACTCGGTCATGAACCCGGTCCGCCCATGGGTGAGAACTTCGCGAACCGGCGGGGTGTCGGACGCCACGAGCACCGCGCCGCAAGCCATCGCCTCGAGAAATGACCATGACAGCACGAAAGGCACCGTCAGATACACATGCACGGCCGATAGCTGCAGTAAGGCCAGATAGGCTCTATACTCCAGCCAACCGACAAAATGCACTCGATCGCGATCATAGGAAATCTCAGACTCTAGCGTCTCGCGCCAGGTCAGCCCGTTTGCCGGCGGCGTGTCGTACCCCCCCGTCTCGGCGCCGACGATGACCACCTGTGCATCGGGACGGGCCTGCAGCAGGGCGGGCAGCGCACGCATGAAGGTGTGGAAGCCGCGATAGGGTTCAAGGTGTCGCGCCGCGAAGGTGATCACCTCCTGGCCTTGCTTGATCACTCGTCCGCACGGCAATTGCACCGCCGCATCGGGTTGAGGCCGGCAAACGGCTATGTCGACGCCGTCCGGGACGACGCGTATCCTCTCTTGCAGAGCGGCTGGGTGACGGCTTTTTTGCCATTGGGTCGGCGACCAGCCCAGATCGCAGTCCTCAAGCGCCAAGAGCAGGTGAGCATTGCGGGTTCGCAGACGGCACAGATCGTCTAGATCGGCGGGCCGCACCACGCCGATATCGCCACCCTCAGACCGATAATAGTACTCGCAGTAATTGAGTATAGCGGTCTCAGGGAAGATCTCCCGGAGAAAAAGGCCCTCGCCCCACCCCGGATGGACGATAGCGACATCGGGGATAAACCCCGCGCGACGCAGCGACTGACAGATCCGGGTCACCTGCTGAGCGCGTAAGACCGCGTTTTCCAGCGTGCGCACGTAGAAATGCGTCTGGGCCGTGGTTTCGCGAACCGGTTCGTAAACGATCGTGCGGACGCCGGGGATCTCGACATCAGCGCGACGTGTAACGAATATCGGCTCATGCTCCGGATCCTGGCCCATTGCGCGAGCCAGATGCTTGAACTGGCCGGGCATGTTGTTGTGAAGAAAAAGAACCTTCAAGACGCCTCCTTGGCGCGTCGCCGCCGACGCGTTCCGACGCGTCGAGCGTGAGCGCGGGCAGTAGCGGCGATCCCTAGACCAGCGCCCAGCAGCATCGACCAGAAAGCGGCGATCGAGGGCACCTCCAGCGCGTAATCGGTACATCCGTGAAGCAGCAGTATGGCGCTAACCAAACAGATCAGGACCAGCCATCGGCCGGCCCAGCGACGCATGGCGCCGACGATCTCGCGCCCAATGGCGGCCAAGCACAGGCCCATGGCCGCGGCGCCTAAGATTCCCGCTTGCATCAGCCATTGTAGATAGAGGTTGTGTACAGCGCCGACCGTCGGCAGCAGTTCGATGTTGTTTTCCGACACAGCCGCTCTGGCCAGGGGCTCGAAGCTTCCGGGTCCAAAGCCAAGCAGGGGCGAGCGCATGAACGCCTCCCACGTGACGCGGAAGAGTTCGGCGCGGAGGGGGGCGTCGGTGGCGACGCGGGCGAAGCGTCGTCCAAGACCTCCCAGGTCGGCAACAACGGTAAAAAGGGCAAGCAGCAGGACGCCGATGACCACGGGCGCCAAGCGTCGACGGCCCTTTGCGCCGCGACCCAGGCCATGCGCGAGAAGAAGCATCGCCATGGGAACGGCGATCAAGAAGGCCGTTCTAGAGCCGGTGAGAATGAGAGCGCTTGATGCGGCCAACAGCGTCGCAACGTCCGGCCAAGCCTTCAGCAGCCATTGACGTGACAGCGGCGTACGTTCGAGCGGTCCGTCAGGTAGAGACTGGACCCGCCTGAGAACCAGTCCCAGGCTGATCAAAGCAAGGCAGCCACAAAGAGCGCCGGCGGTGTTGGCGCTGATGAAGCTCGCGGTAAAGCGCGATTGAGCCGTGAACTTGGCTGCGCCGTAGAGCTCGGTCGGCGCGAGTGCGTAGAGCGACAGCGTAAGCGTCAGGTACGCTAAACCCGCGCGTGAAACGAACACGAAGAACAGACGGGCCCGTCGACGCGAGTTCACCCAAAGCGCGCTGGCCAGAAACAGGCAGGCCAGCCCAAGTAACTTTGCCGTCTCGACAAGCGCAAGGCCCGGCTCGATCGCCCAGCCGATGGCCGGCGCGGCAGACAGCGCGTAGAGCGCGACTGTCAGGGTGAAACCAGCAACAACCGCACGGCTGAGCGGCAGACGCGTCGCGGCGTCCTGGCCTCGCCGGCTGACAAGGAAGAAAGTCAGCAGGCAGCCATGAAGCGAAGCGGCGGCAAGCGCCAATCCCTGCGCGACCACTCCGACCAGAAGATGCTCGACGAAAACCAGAACGACGAGCGCGCTGAGCGCTCGCCTTTCCAGGAATTCCCAAGCCCCTCCCCGCCGTCGTTCGAGACGTCGGCGCCGATGCCTAGCTGTAGTAGGAGCTGTACTTGTCGTAGTAATAGCCCGCATCCCCAAAGGCGGTCCGCCGCTGCTCGCGCATGTCGACCTGGGTCAGGGCTGCGCCGATGACATTGGCGCCGACCGATTGCAGGTTCTTAAGGGCGATCCCCGCGGCTTGATGAGGCGTGCGCCGCCACCGGACCAGGAACAGAACGCCATCGACCTTGGTCGCCAGGACACGCGTCTCGGCGATCGCCAGGACCGGAGCGGTGTCCAGGATGATGACCGAGAAATGCTGACGCAGGTCTTCGATGACCTTGTCCATCTCGGTCCCGCCTAGAAGATCGGCGGCGACTTCGCGGTCTGCCGCCGATCGCGGGAGGCGATAGGCGTTGGAGTGGGCGTCCTTTACGACGGCCTGCTGCAGCGTAGCCTTGCCTTCCAGAACCTCCCGTAATCCGGCAGTCGGCGCATTCTCCGGCTGGCCGGACTTTGCCCGACGGCGCAGGTCGCAGTCTACGAGGATGACCGTCTCGCCCGATTGGGCGATGCTCCGCGCCAGGCAAAGCGCCGTGGTGGTTTTGCCCTCGCCGGGCAATGCTGAGCTGACCGCCAGCACTTGAGCTGGACGACCTTCCTGCGTGAACTTCAGATTGGCCGCCAGGCTTCGGAACGACTCCGCGAAGCTCGATAGCGGCTTTTCCATCACAAAGCTGGCCGGCGAGAGCTTGCCGATCCCCGTCCGCTCAGTGGTGGGAAGCGTGCCGAGGTCGGCGATCGCGCCCAACGAGGGGACATTCAAGCGGTGTTCGAGGTTGACCTCGCTTGTGACGCCGTTGTCGAATAGTTCAGCAATGATCACGGCGACGGCTGCGGCCAGCACCGCGGCGATCAGGCCGCCGACAATGTACAGCGCCGGTTTGGGCGCGCTGGGCGCGCGCGGCGCGGCGGCCATCGCGCCGATGCGCGCGTCGGATTGCTCGATGCCCTGCTGGGCAGTCGTTTGTTTGAAACGATCGAGGAAGGATTGATAGAGCGTGCGGGCCGACTCGGCGTTTCGCTCCAGTTCGTTCAATCTTACCTGCGCGGTCGCATTTGCGCTGAGCGTGCCGCGTTGGGCGCCAAGGCTCGACTCGATCGAAGCGGTTCGCTGACGGGAAATCTGCACCTGTGCTTCAAGGTTTGACATGATGCGACGGACCTCGCCTTGGATCTGCGAGTCGATGTCGGCCAGCTGGCGTTGGGCCCGCTGCAGGTCGGGGTGGCGCTCGCCGTAGCGACCTTGCAGATCGACGACCTCTCGGCTGGTTTGCGCGCGTTGATCACGCAGGCGCGTAATCACGGCCGAACTGAGAGCCGCACCGAGATCTTCGCCTAGCTGGCCCCCGCGCATCTGTTGTCGGGCGGCGTTGAGACGGGCCTCCTGCTCGGCCTGGTCGGCGCGCGCGCTGGCCAACTGTGAGCTGAGGCCTGAAATCTGCTGCTGGGTCAGCGTCTCGCCCTGGGCGCTGGCCAACAGGCCGTTGGCCGCGCGGTAGTGTTGAACCGCAGCCTCGGCCGTTTCAACCTGCGTGCGCAGGCCTGCAAGTCGAGAGTTTAGCCAGGCGCTGGCGCGCTGCGTGGCCTCGTACTTGGTGTCCAGCTGATTGGCGAGATACTGCTCGGCGAAAGCATTGGCGACCTTGGCGGCGGTCTCAGGCGAGCGTGAGCTGAACGAGATGTTGATGGCGTAGGTCAGCCCCACGCGGCGCGCCTGGAGGTTGGCCAGGAGTCTACGGGCCACGGCGGCTTGAACCTGTTCGCGGGTCGGCGTTGCGCCGGTTGGTCCAGCGCCCGAGACGAGCTTCTTCAAGCCCGACAGCAGGCCGGGCTTTTCCAGAGCGGGATTGAATTCGGGATCCTTGTCCAGCTCGAGCGCCTTGACGACCCGCTGCGCCAGAAGCGGCGAACGCAGGACCTCGACCTCTGTGTCGATGGTCGGATTGTCACGGGCGACCTCGCCGGTGACCTGCTCCATGTCGATGACCCTCTGAGCGCGGGCCTCGATGACCACCTGGCTGGTGGCGGTGTAGGTGGGCTTGGTTGTGAACAGCGCTGCAAGGGCCAAGGCGAAGACGGCGACCATGATCACCGCAACCAGCGGCGCGCGGCGCACGATCACGGCAATCACCTGCCGTACGTCGAGCGGCTCGTCACGCAGGGGCGGAGCCAGTGCAGCTTCCGAACGCGGAGAGGAAGCCGCTGCCAGAGTTTCGTCAGTCATTGGGAGCCTGTGAGAAGCTAGAGGCTAGAATCGATAGGACAGGCCGAGCACGACGCTGTTGACGTCATAGCTTCGTCCCGCGTTCGCCCCTTCGGATTCCTGATCATAGTGCTGATAGCGGAGATTCAAGCCAATCGTGCGACTAAGGAGGTAGTTGGCCGCGAGCGCCGCCCCCCAACGCTTATCCTGACGCTGAATGCCAGCATAATCATCATCGCCCCAACTGGCGCTGCCAGTGATGATGAGGTTGCGCAGAAGCTCGTAGTCGACCTGAAGGAGCGCTGACGTGGAGAGGAAACCGGCCGCGTCCGTCACGGGCGAGTCTTCCACCCCGCGTTCGACGCTGGCGGTGACGCTGATGAGCTGGGTGGGGAAATACTCGATCTGACCGCGCGCCGACAGGCCGTTCACCGAGGAAAACTGATTGTCGTAGTCTTGGTCGAGATAGCCAATGCTGAATTCGCCGCGAGCAAGGCCGCCGAGGTCAAAGTTGGCCCCCACGCCGACATCGTAGCCCGTGGAGTCACGCTGGGCGGCCAAGGCTCCGGCGCCGTCACGTTTGTTCGCCGCAGCGGTGAAGAATACGGAAGTATCGGGGCTTATCGCATACTCAGCGCGGCCCGCGGCAACGTAAATGTCACGATCGCGGAAACCCTGCGAAACGACCGCGCCCGTGGTCCGGTCGCGGTTATCGTCGAACCGCTGCGTGCGATAGTTGGCTTGGCCCGAGAGGCGCAGACGTGCAAAGGCCTGCGAGGCTCCGACAAACACGCGGGCTGACTCAAAGCGGTTGGGTCCGGAGAGGTCGGAACGCGCGCCCGACGACGTGCGCGACTCGGTCGTCTTCTCGTAGGACGCGCCCGCCTGGACGCCGGCGCCGCGCAAGATGTCGTAGCGGGCGGTCGCGCCTGCAATCCAATCTGTGGCGCTCTCTTGGTCGTTGTCGAGGTACTCGGCGACATTGGCGCGCGCAAAGCCATTCAGCGCGTGGCGACCCCAGTTGGAGCGCGCGACGATCGACGGCTGGATGCGCACAATGGTGTCATCGACGACATTGGCGTTGGTCGCGTAGATATTGTCGTTGAACTCAAGCTCGCCGGTCAAGGTCGGAGAGACCATGAAGCCGCCCACGGCCTTGGGCACGCGCGAGAATTCAGGGCGTGGCCGTTGCCGCACGCTCACATTGCGTTGCCGCGAGAACAGACCCTCGCGATAGGCGGTCTCGTCAAACGCGGCGACCTGAGCGCTCGCCAGGGACGGCGCTGCGACACCGACCAGCGCCGCGGCAGCCAGCCAAGCTTTCTTGCACGATGCAGCCGTCACCATTTCGGATCCCCGTCTCAAAAACAAATAAAGTTGTGTGCTGGACAGTCGCCGGCTTCTTACGAGCCGGGTCGATAGTCCGCCCCCCCACTGGCGCCTGCAAAGCTAGGCGCAGGCGACAACGCCGCCGGGTCGCCTCCGGTTGCAGCCACCGACAGGCCGGCGGCGCAAGAGCCTCGCTGGATCTCCGCCTTGCCTTTTCGCGCAGCATCGATCTGCGATTGGGTGTAACAAGCTACGACCGTGGCATCCACCCTGGCCTTCAACGCCGCCAACGCAGCATTGGAGGGACGCGTGGTCGCGCGCACAGCCGCCAGCGCCTGCTGGACCTGCAGGGGGCTAAGGCCAGCAGCGACGATCGTCGATTGCAGGGCCTCAAAGCTCAGCGTTTGAGCCGCATCGAAATCCAGTCTTTGCTGAGACGCCCGGGCGACCGTATCGTCGAGCGCCTGTTGCAGCACGCCCGTCAGAGCGGCCGCGTCGGTCGCCGCGGCGGTGGACGCAGTCTGGGCCTGCGCCCAGGCGCCGGCCGATGTCGCGGTTGCAGCCGTGAACATGACGACGAAAGCCGCAGCCACGGATTTGTTGAATATGGTCATTGATGCCTCCCACAAGCCCCTGACATTTTAGAAGAACCGCTCACCGATGCGGATAGTGTCGCCGGGATTCACCAGCGTGTTTGGCCCGAGAACTTGCTCGCTCTCTGCGCTCTGGTCGGAGCGCTTGATAAACACCCGTCGCGTATCGGCCCGATAAGTGAAGCCGTTCGCCGTCGCCACGGCCTTGAGCACAGTCATGCCGTGGGCGTAGGGATACTCTCCAGGCTTGTTGACCTCGCCCATGATGTAGAAGGGCCTATACGTCAAAACTTCGGCGCTGACGCGGGGATCTTTCAAGTAGCCGGCCTTCAGAGCCGCTGCGACAGCGTTTTGAAATTCCGTAGTTGTAAGCCCCTTGGCCCTGACCTCGCCGATCAGCGGCAACGAGACATATCCGGCGCTGGAGACGTCGAACTCGCCAGTAAGGGTCGGCTCGTTGTAGGTGATGACGCGGACCTTGTCGCCCGCGCCAAGGCGATAATCCTGCGGCAGGTCCGCCTGAACGGGACCTGCGGGACCCGGCGTGGCCGCAGGAGCGGTGGCGCAGGCGGTTATCCACAGGCCCGCCACGACCAGGACCATCGCCAAGCCGGCGCGGCCCCAAGCAAAACCCCTCATCCAACTTCCCCTTCTTCGTACCAGGCAATCTCGGGTGGACCTGACGGCCTAGCACGCGCTTGCAAGATCCTGCGCGTGGTCCCTTCAAGTCGGATCGCCGTCAGCCGTCCCGTGGCGTAGGCGCCGGTATCTAGACCAATACGGCAGTCCTTGAACATGGGTATCTCCTCCGGAGTGTGCCCATGAACGACAATTTTTTCTAATTCTTTCGCCTGCTGCAAGAACGGGGCCCTAATCCAGAGCAGATCTGTCTCGTCCTGATCAGCCAATCTGACGCCGGGCCGCACGCCTGCATGGGCGAAAAAATAGTCGCCGCGCTCATGGCAGATCTCTAGCGCCTCAAGGAAGGCCAGATGTCGTTGAGGCAACGCTTTGATGAAGGCTGCCTGGGTCTGCCTCCAGATTTCCGGATCCTCGACGCTTGGGCTGGGCGGCGGCACGCCATAGGCGCGTAGGGTTTCAGCGCCGCCGAACCTGACCCACTTGGCTCCCACCATCGGATCATCGGTTAGGAAACCGAGCATGATCTGCTCGTGATTGCCCATCAGCGGCCGAAACTCAACCTCGCCGCTATCGCGGACAGCTAGAAGAATCTGCAGAACGCGTCGCGTCTCGGGACCGCGGTCGATATAGTCGCCAAGCGGCACGATCACCGGTTTTCGGATCCCGTGGCTGTCAATGTCGTGCCAGATCGCGCTGACCATCGATCCGAGAAGGTCGGCCCGCCCGTGGACATCGCCGATCGCATAGACGACCTCGCCGCCCGGGGCGCTTGGCCGCCAGTCCGCGTCCGTCACAGGGGATGGAGCGCTCGCCCCACGAAGGCCGCCCACCAGGCGTCGCCAAACAGTCTTCATGGTCATCGGTCTCGGCCCGCGGCGGACATGCGATGATCCAAGCCTTGAATACGCAGGCTTAGGGCCATTTGCCCGGCGGGGTTGGCCACACTGAGCAAGCGCTTACGCATTGTCCGGCGAAATGCGGCTTCCCGCCAAAGAACGTCCATTTCACTCATAGCGTAGGCGCGAACGGCGGGGACTGCGCTGTCCCAACGCTCAAGAATGAAATTTAACCGCCAGCTGGCGAATTTCGCGTCGGCCGGCGCCAACCTGAAAGCTTCGATCAGGGCCGCATTGGCCGCCGGCGTCAACGGGGCGTCGGCGGCGGGCGCCTCCAGATAAGCCAGCCGTAGCAAAGCTTCAACGTGCATCGGAGCCAGGTCCAGCTCCGATCGCGTGGCGCTCAACGCCTTGCGAAAATCAGGCGGCTGTCCGGCGAGGGCTTCATCCGCCAGCGCGCCTTGCACTTGAGGCAAGGGCAGAATTAACGCAGCGGCGCGTGCAAACGGCCCTGTCGGCTGCAGACGGACCCACAGCAGCGTCGCGCTCAGCAAGACGGTGAAGATGCTCGCAGCTAAGCAGAAAGCCGCTTTGAGTTTGAATCCCTTCGGGCCTGAACGCTGCGGGCCTTCCGCGCCGGGCTCGGTTTGGTCAGGCGACCTTAGCCCACTGGCTTGCTTGCCCATCGACCTGCCGTTGCAACCACGTGTAGCCGGTCTGATGCCACAACGTGACCCAGGGCGAAAGGTTGTCCAGCACATAGTCTCCCGCGTCGGTCTCGACGAGCAGAACAGCGTGTATTTCGCCCCAAGGGGTGCGAGCCACCGCGATGTTCAGCGCCTCGGCTGGAATGCCCGCCTTGATAAGCGCCTCGCGCTTTTCGACGACGTAGTGCTTGCAATTGCCTCTAGCGGCGCGACCCTCCGTGATGGGCAAGGCCCAATAATCCGATGCGCCGAACGCCTCCAGATCTGTGGCCGGCACGATCTTGCGGTTGATCGTCCGGTTGATCTTCTGCATGCGACCCCACAAACCGCCGGTCAGCTTGACCGCATGGCCGCTCGGCGCGGCCTTTGCGTCGGGTGACGGCATGGCGGGCCTGCCGCTGGCCGCGAAGGCCATCGCCCAATCGAAACGGCCCCCGCTGTCGGGCGACTGCGGCTTCAAGGCGGCCTCTTGGGCCTCTTCGGCTGAGGGCGCAGTCAGCGGACCGGCGCACTGTCCGGGCAAACGCTCGCAAAACGCCAGATAGCCGGCCGGGGGCGGCGCCTGCCCGTAGGACGGCATGATGGCCGATTTGGCCGGAGCGAAGCCCGCCGGCGCAGCCCATGCCGGCGCCGTCAGAAGGACGCCGCCAAGAAAAAGCGCGCCAGCGCCGACGGCAAAGCGTTGCGGAATCTTCCTCGCCATCCCCGTTGTCTCGCACAGTCAAACCGTACGTAGACCCTAGGTCGACGCTGTTAAATTCCGCCCTATTTTCAAGGTTTATAGGATATGAACGGGTCGGTCAGGCCATGTCCAAAACAGAGCCGCGCACTGGCTCGAGAAGTTCTTTCTCAAAGCTATCAACCATGCGCGTCAGGGAGAACTGGCGGTTGACGAGGGCTTGGCCAGCCGCGCCAAGTCGCGATCTCAAGCTGGGATCGTCTGCTAGATCGGCGATGTGCTGTTCCCACGCGGTCGCTTCATGCAACCCCGCCATCAGACCGCACGGCTGATTGTATTCATCGGTGAGCGTCTCGCGTTGCATGGAGATGTTGCTCACCAGACAGGGCAGAGAAGCGTGCATGGCCTCCAACAGCGCATTGCTCTGGCCCTCATAGAACGAGGCCTGGAGGAAAACGTCGGCGGCGCCAAGAAGCGCTCGGATCTTGTCACGCTCAAGATGGCCAAGCAGGCTCACCCGCCCTTCAGGGTCGCATTGGCTCAGCAAAGTGCGCAGGTTGGCTTCTTCGCGGCCGGCGCCGGCAATCAGGAGCCGGCCCTTGCCCACGCTGCAAAAGCGCTGGATGAGGAACTCATAGTTCTTTTGCGGTTCCAGGCGGCCGACGGCGATGAAGAGCGGCTCGCCGTCCTCAATGCCAAAGGTCTGCCTGGCCAGAGCGCGATCCATCTGTAGCGGCGACCATTCGATACCGTTGTTCACCACCCGAAGACGGCGGCGGTAGGTCTGCGGATAGTTCCAAAACGAATCTGCGACCGACTGCGAAACGCAGACGATCTTCGTATAAAGTCCCGTACTTCCGGCTAAGCGATCGCAGAACTGCATGAGAGCGCTGAAGGTCGGCCCCGGCGTGCGTTGGGAGGCTATGCGGGCGCGCACGCCGCAGATCGCGCCTGCGACAGCTGAGAACACCGCCGCCAGAGGCAAAAAGCCTAGGATGGCGTCGGGCTTGTAAGCGCGCACGACGGAGATCAGTCGGATCAGGCAACGGCCATAATCCAATGCGCTGGGCGTCTGCGTCTCCACCAGCACGCGCGCATTGATATCCTGGTCGGCAGCCTCTCTCTTGCCATAGAGGAAAACCACTTCAACCTGGTGGCCGCGCTGGGACAGTTTCCGCGCCAAGCGCTGCAGGGCCACCTGAGCGCCGCCGTTATGGGCGAACGAGGCCACGCCCATTACGCGCATTGGAAGCCTCGCAGGTCTTGAGGGCGTCGATAACGACAGCGCGTCGCCGATTGAGAGGGCGTACCGGTCGTCAAGAAATCGCCGCCCTGTAAATATCTTCGATGCGGCGGGCGTGGTTGGCTACGGAGAGGGTTTCCGCCGTCCTTTGGCCGGCGAGCGCGATCCGTTCGGCCAGCACAACATCGTTCAGC
This sequence comes from Caulobacter endophyticus, assembly GCF_029543245.1. Classification (GTDB taxonomy): domain Bacteria; phylum Pseudomonadota; class Alphaproteobacteria; order Caulobacterales; family Caulobacteraceae; genus Caulobacter; species Caulobacter endophyticus_A. The sequence continues at coordinate 8,353 of NZ_JARQWV010000042.1, read as the reverse complement.
AGCCGGCGCACAATCTCAATCCATCGGTCTGTCTCTCGAGGCGCCAGAAGAAATCCGTTCTCGCCGTCGCGCAGCACTTCGACCAGGCCGCCGTCAGTGGAGGCCACGACCGGGACGCCCAGCGCCATGGCTTCGAGGATGTTGCGCGCCAGGGGCTCGCGCTCGGCTGGGGCGAGGATCACGTCACACGCGGCCATCCACTCATAGACCGGGCGTACGAAACCCGGCGCGATCAGGCGATCCATCAACCCGTAGGCTTGGCGCTTTAGATCAAACTCGGTGTCGAGGGGTTCTACCGGCCCGCCGCAGGCCAGCCCGTAGACCGGGCGCCCCGCTACGGGTTCTGGCAAGGCGTGCAGGATATCGGCAAGGACGTGAGCGCGCTTTCGACGCGTGAGATTGCCAAACACGCCGACGAGCGCAGCGTCGGCCGGCAGGTTCAGGCGCTCGCGAACCGCCTTCTTTGCTTGCGCGCGTTGCTCGGCGCTCCAAAAGGTTTCCAGCGCATTGAACTCCACCGTGGTCTTCTTCTGAAGCCAGCCAGGCAGAATGGCCTTGGAGTAACCGGAAACAGAGATGATCTTCTTGGCCGGGAGAAGGCTGCCGGCGATGGAGGCGCTGGCCTTCGAAGAGGTGCGCCAGTGGGCGATCAGCTTGCTGCCTGAAGCCAGGCTCGGCAAAGCCCAGGTTCTCAACATCGTCATATCGTTAGTATGGATGATGTCCAGACCGTGGCGCTTGATCGAGCGCCAGCAATGTGGGAACGCCGCCAGTTGCTCCGGGCGGGCGCGGTCAGGCCTCTCGTAGCCGCCGATATCCGACAGGGCCGGCAACAACTCGGTTTTCAGACCACGCGCGGCGGCCTCGTCATGAGCGCGACCGGGCCCATGGGTAAAGACGGTCACATCGTGGCCGCGGTCCCTCAACGCGGTAGCCATGATGAGCGAGGACATGTTGCTGCCGCCGAAGCGGTCGCCGACATAAGGAAAACCGATTTTGTATTGCACCAACCTGTCCCACCACTCTCGTCGAAGCCGCCGCGGGCAAGATAGCCTCGGCTGACGACCAACGCGCAACAGTCTTCATCCTACAGGCGCGTAGACCCTAAGGTTAGGGATTTCACGGCTTCTTGCCCGAAGAACGTCCTTACGGCTCCTGCCCGCGCGCCTGACGGCGCCGAGCGCTGATTCATCGAACAATGTTCCGCCCTGCGGGCCGCAGGCCCTCGCCCGCTATTGAGCCGCTCTGCGTCGAGCGTGTGCGGATCGAGGGCTGTCCGAAGCCGGCGGCGGCCCGGAGGCGCTTTGCATGACCGTAACGACGTTCAAAGTCTGCGGTGTAGAGCGACGCCAAGACGAAGAGCACCCACGCCGCGTCAGTATGCCTGAGCGCCACCGTGGCCGACATGTTGTTGACGATAAACACGAAGGCGCAAACCATGAACACCGGCCACACATAGCCGCGGACGTCCCGCAGCGCCGTCACGGCGAGTGCTGCAACCGTTCTCAGCATGAAGATGACCAACAGGCACAGGCCGACCCAGCCCAACTCCAGCCATGTGTCGAGGTAGCCGTTGTGGGCGTGCGCGGGCATGCGCGCCCAGCCAGTGAGATAGACGCGGATCTTGTCGACGTCGGGACCAAGCCAGAAGGCGCGATAGCCCGAGCCGAACCAGGGGTTTTCATCGCCCGCGACGTGGATCGCGGCGCTCCACAGACTGGTGCGTCCAGACAGCGTGGCGTCGCGGCCAAAAGCGAGCATGAGCTCGTTGAAGGTCAGGGCCCCCACGGCGCCGAAGAGCACGACCAAGGTCAGGACGATCATGATGCGCAAGGAAACCGAAAGTCGTTCAGTGCGCAGGAAACGGACGGCCAAGGCTGACGCCGCTCCCCAGATCACCAGCAACCAAGAAGCGCGCGACTGGGTCATGATGCAGAGAATGGCCGTGCTGACCACGGCGGCGAGTTTGACCCAGCGCATGGTCGAGTTTGTCGGCTTGTGCAGAAGGGCCACGAAAGCGGCGATCGCGCACACCCGGCCCGCCACCGCCTTGTGCCCATAAACGCCAAACCAAGCGCCGTTGTTGATAGAGCCGTTGGTCACCCCGATGTTGGGTGCGACGATACAGACGATAACGCTGGCGCAGGTGCCGATGCAGAAGGCCACCAGCAGCCGGCTCAGGAACTCGTGAGCCGTGTATCGTGTCGCCAGGTAGAGGCAGAACACGATCGTCAGAGTATGGGCTACTGCCCGGCGAAACACCGGGCCGATATCGCCGCTCCAGAGCACCGACAGGACGGAAAGCACGACCAGAGCTGCCAACTCCGGGCGCCGCGCAAGCAAATGCCCAGCCGTACGCAGGCGCGAAAACAGCAGCACCAGCGACACGGCGTAGACCGCCATGGCGCAATAGAGCCGGCCTGGATTGCTTTCTCCCGCTTCGAGCGCGTCACGGCCGGGAGGGTACAGAAGCGGCGTCAGCGCGTCTGAAATCAACAGGAGAGCCAGGATGACGAAAACGTACTCTGCGATCTCGTAAACCTTGGCGCGGGAGATCACCATTCACACGGTTCCGTCGTTAGCGCGACACCGCCCGGCGCCGCGTTCTGATGATGCTTCGATGCAGCCAAGAGGTTGGTCCTAGTCATGGCTAAGCCCTCATTTGCTTTGGGCCAACCAGGCGCTCAAGGATTCTGACAATCGGCTTAGGCAGCATGCTGCGAGTGCTGGCGACCATGTCTCGCATAAAGTGACGGCCAGCCGTAAGAAGAAAACCCGCGTACAGCAGGCCGCCGAGCGGACACATCAAGCACAGCCGCGCCAGCGGCGTCCAATCCTGTAACAACAGCAAGCGCACCGCGACGAGCACCAGCGCCATGAAGCTCGCCGCAGCCAAGGGAAGCGTGACGCCTCCCAGTAGCGTTCTGGCGTCCAATCCTAGCTCGCGTTTCAGCATGCGAAATGATTCAGGCAGAGATACATAGCGGCGGGCTGTGTCGCCGAAAGCCGCTGCGAAAGGCCCCAGCAACGACAGGCCTCCGACCAGAATCGCGCCAGCGCCAAGCTTGATGAATTCGGTCTTTAGGCCCGAGCGCGGCCTACCGACGCTTTGCATGGCGGGCTGGAAAAACTGCATCAAGGTCGTGGCCAGGACCGCAAGAGAGAGCACCGACATGACCTTGGCGCTCTCGCTCCACTTCTCGCCGAAGCAGAGTCGGATGAAGTCGGAGGCGATCACCGCGCCGCCAAAGAATGCTGGGAAAGTAAAAAGGCCGCATAGCTGGGTGAAGCGCCGGTAAGCTCGCGCCATGGCCTCTCGGCCCTCGATCCTAGAGAAGGCCGAGAGGGTCATGTTCTGGACCGGCACAATGAACGTTTGGCTCAGGAAGTTCAGGCTGCGCGATCCGACCCGGAACATGCCCAAGGCCGCCGGGCCTGCAACAAGACCGATCAAAAAATCAGGTAAACGACCGTTCATCTGACCGACGAGGCGACTTGCTACGACGCTGGCGCCAAATCCCAGAAGCGGGCGAACTTCGCTCTTGGTCAGGTGGAAGCGAGGTCTGAACGGAGCCGCGTTCCAGATCACGACCGTTTGGACCAGGGAGGTGACGACGCGGTTTACGACAAGCGCCCAAACTCCCAGGCCAGCCAAGGCGCACGCCACCCCCACCACGCCCCCGACCAGCGCCGCGATGATGGCGCGTCCAGCCATCACCTTGTACTGGAAGTCTCGCCGTAGTCGCGCCTCTTGAACCGAGCGTACAGCGTCGAGAAGCAGCGTCGCCGACAAGGCCCAGAACACCATCGGAAACAGCAGTTGGCCGCTTTGCAGCACGATTCCGCCAGCGATGAGGCCCGCGACGACAACGAACGCCATCGACGCGATTATGTTGAGCCAGAAGGCTGTATTGGCGACCGCGTCATCCCAGATCTTTCGCTGGATAAGGGCTTCGGGAATACCGCCAAGCATGACCCCGCGACTTAAGTCGATGAAGAGCGCGGCAAAGGCGACCATGCCAAAATCGCGAGGTTGAAGCAGGCGCGCCAAGATGACGAAAATGACGAACGTCGACCCTTGGGTGCCTAGCGCGGCCACCAGCGACCACAGCGACGCTTTGGCCAACATTGGCTTGAGCTGAGCGCCCTTGGCCGCAGGCTTACGACTGTCTTGCGAGGCCTCCGGAGCGCCCGAATGTTCGTCCATGCCTCTCGCCTCAACTCTGCGTCTGGCGGGTCGCTTAGCCTACTTGTCGGGCCCTGGCTATCGGCGCCGCGCAACAGTGATCGCTCAAGCTTGCTAGCGCCCACGAAGTGCTCATCCCCAACCCGCCGCGCCAATCGATGCGTGGCGCTTTTGATTGTCCAGAGCGAAAGGGTTTAAGGAGCCGCGCATGATCCACGCCCCCTCCCCCGCCCCACGCCCGGATCGATCAACGCGGCCTGATCTGGCCGGCGGTCTTTTCGCCGTGACCTTGATCAGCTTGGCGTGCGCCCTAGCCTCGCTGATGGGGGGGCTCGATCCGCGCCTCGACCTTTTCTCCCACTTCCTGCCTGTCTGGGGCGTCACGGGCCTAGTCGCGCCGATGATGGGCGCCTTGGTCGTCCGCAACAAGCAAGGGCCGGTGTTTCCCGCGATCTGGATTGCAGGCGCGGCGGTGGCGGCGTCGGCGTGGATGCTTGCCGCGCCTGACCTCCTCAACCGTTCCGGACGCGCGGATCGCGGCGGCCAGCGGCTGCGCCTGGTGCAGCTCAATAGCTGGAAGCACAACGCCGATCTGGATGGAACCGCCGACTGGATCGTGCGCCAGTCACCCGATGTCGTTGTCCTGCAGGAAGCCTTTTCTCAGAACCTGCCTCTTGTCCGCCGCCTTCGGCATGAACTGCCCTATCGCGTCTCGTGCGCCGGCCGCGCGTCCTGCTCCACCACCATCCTGACGCGCACCCCGCCTCGATCTCACGGTGATCTGAAGATGGGCGCGGCCGATCCTCTCGCAGCCGCCTGGGGGCGCTATGCTTCCCCCGCCGGTGATCTCTGGGTGATGGGGGTGCAACTTCCATGGCCCTATCCGGTGGATGCGCGTCGCGCACGGCAAGAGGCTCTGATCGCCAAGATAAAGTCCCTGCCTGAAGACGAACTCATCCTTGTTGGAGATTTCAACGCCACGCCATGGTCGGCCCTGTTGCGGAGCATTGATCAGGACCTTGACCTCGTCAGGGTCACGCGCGGCGTGCCGACTTGGCCAGCGCGGGGGTTTCTAGGCTTGCCGAAGTCGACGGCCTTCCTGCCGCTCGACCAAATATATTTGGGTAAGCGCTGGCGCCTAATCCGCCTAGTACGCGGCCCCCGGCTGGGATCGGACCACTATCCCCTCTTGATCGACTTGCAGCGCAACGCCGACCATAAGCGCAAGTTTGGCGCGCAAAAGAGCTCGGCAAATTCGCCCCAGACGCGAAGATAAGCGAAAACTGAAAGCTTGAGCACAGCCTGGCGTTTTCTTTCGCCAGCTTTGGGTTTATCGCCAGAGCGTTAAGATCTGATACACTATGGGCATGGGGCCGCCTCCGACCCACGGGGCGGAGCGGGGCGGGGCAAGATGCGGATCTCACAACTTGACGCCGTAAGGGCGCTCGCCATCGGGGCGGTGATCGTCGAGCACTATGGCGGCCGAGAGCTTAACAGGTTGTTTCCGATGGGGGCCGGATCTGTGGGCGTCGGCCTGTTCTTCTGCCTGAGCGGCTTTCTCATCACGTCGTCGCTGCTGACCGAGTTCAGCGACAAGAGCCTGGATCGCAGGCAGGTGTGGCTTTCCTTTTATGTCCGCAGGCTGCTGCGCCTGGCGCCGGCCTATTACGGCTGGATTCTGGTGCTCGTCCTTTTGGGCATTGAGCCGGTGGCCTCTTCCTGGCCCTGGCACGCGGCGTATCTCAGCAACGTCTGGCACAGTTTGGGCAATCCCATGCTCGACTTCTGGAGCCTGGCGGTCGAGGAGCAGTTCTACGTCCTGTGGCCGTTCGTCATCGCCTTCACTCCGCGACGCGTTCTGCCGCTCGCGATCATCGCGACCACCATCGTCGGCAGTCTGGCCTTCAAGGCGGCGGCGGCGGCGGCGGGAATTTCCTCCGACGCCATCCAGACGCTTCTGTTTAGCAACATGACCGAGCTTGGCTTTGGGGGACTGCTCGCGGTGTCCTGCTTGCGACGAGGCAAGGCTTTCGACTTTTCCTGGTACGTTGGCAGCACGCGACGATGGTTCAATGTCGTCGCCTTGATCGCGCTGCTCAACGCCACTGTGGCTTGGTATCTCGTCCATACCAAGGGAGCATACCGCTACTACTTCAACGACATGACCTGCGCTGTCGTTTTCGTGTGGATAATTATCAATGCTTCGATTGGTTTCCGGGGTGTAATTGGCAGGATATTTGACAATCCGGTAGTCCAGTACATTGGCCGTATAAGTTACGGGCTCTACCTGACGCACAATTTTGTGCCGGACATTATCGTGAAATACTTTGGTGAGCAGCCGAAGATCGTTCTGGGGCCGGCGTCGCTAGCGCTCAGCCTGATTATTTGTGCGCTGTCTTGGAAGTTCTACGAGCAACCGTTCTTGAAGCTGAAGGACAGGTTTAGGCCGCGCCGTCGCCCTACGGCGCCGCCGGTGGGGTTGACCGCGGAATCCCAGACAAGCGTGTGAGTGCAGGGCCTGGGTTGCACGGATCTTGCGCGCCCCGCCGTGATCCCACTGTACGCGATCCACAATGGAACAGAACCCGCGCTCGCAAGCTTAACTGCGCCGCGGACTGAAATGAAGGTTTTTGTACCATGGCTGAAGACGTCCCCGCGCCGTTTGATCTGAACCGGTCGGGTACGGCGACGGCGCTGTTTGTGGATCTTGGCCTTCAGGAGCAGACCCTGGCGGACGGCACGCAGCTGTCGGGGGTCAAGCGGATCGTCTTCCAGGGCGGCGACGGGGCCGACACGGTCTTGGGCGGGGCCTTTGCCGACACCCTGACGGGCGGCGGCGGAGCCGACTCGCTGTCGGGCGGAGCCGGCGACGATGTTCTGACGGGCGCGGCTGGCGATACGCTGCTGGGCGGCGAAGGCCAGGATCAGATCATCATTTCGGCGGCTCCGGCGCTGGTGCGCGGCGGGGCGGGTTACGACACGCTGGTGGTCACCGGAGCCTCGAGCTTTGCGGCCGGCGCGTTGTCGGAAATCGAGCTGGTGCTGGTCAATCGGGGCGTCAAGGCCGACTTCTCCAAGCTGACGGTCGGCCAGAACGTCGCCGCCGGGGCTGGCAGCGCCGGCGGGGTCTATCTCGTCGGTTCGAGCGGTGCGGACACGCTGGTCGGCAGCGCCGGCGCCGACACCTTGGAAGGCGGCTCTGGCGCGGATGTCCTGCAGGGGGGCGATGGCGCCGACCGGCTTTCCGGCGGCCCGGGCAACGACAGCATGTACGGCGGCGCCGGCGACGACGTCCTGGAGACCAAGCGCGGCACCGGCCCTGACTACTTCGACGGCGGCTCCGGCGTCGATCGTCTGGTGGCTGACTTCCTGACCACCACAGCCAATATGCGCCTGGATCTGACCGACCCCTCGCTGCTTCAGGCGATCGGCGGCGGCTCGTTCATCGTCGATATCGAGCGTGTCGACATCGTCACCGGCTCGGGAGCCGACACTCTGATCGGTGGGACCCTGTCGGACACCCTAAACGGCTCTGGCGGCGACGACATCTTGGCCGGCGCCGGCGGCGACGACCGGCTCATCGGCGGCGCCGGTTCTGATTTGGTTCGCTTTTCAGGCGGTCGCGCAGACTATCAGGCCAGCCTCGCCGGCTCTGTCTTGACGATGACCGACACAATCGGCGGGCGCGATGGGACCGATACCGTCAGCGAAGCTGAGCTCTTTGCGTTTTCGGACGGCGTGTTCACCTTGGCCGAACTGCTCGCGCCGAGCGTCACCGATGTCGCCCTGAGCGCCAACACGGTGCTGGAGGGCGCGGCGCCCGGAACTCTGGTCGGCGCCCTGAGCGCTTCGGTGCAGGACGCGCGGGCTCAACTTTCCTATATATTGCCGGCCGACGAGACCCGGTTCGCCGTGGCGGGCGACCAACTGCTGTTGGCCCAGCCGCTGACCCCGGGTGTCTATCAGGTGCAGGTCACAGCGGTTGATAGTCGCGGCGGACAGCGCCTGGAGGCGTTCGAGATCGTCGTCACCGATGTCGACGAGGCTCCCCAGGGCCTGACGGTGACCAACCTCCAGGCGGTGGCCGAGGACACGGCGGTGGAGACGCGGCTGGCCGATGTGGCCGTGCTTGATCCCGACAGCGATCCGGCCAACCGCGTTTACAGC
>NZ_JARQWV010000041.1 GCF_029543245.1 Caulobacter endophyticus | reverse complement strand
GGTGCGTTGTTCGCCGCCTTTTGCCCCTGGGTTTTGGGGGGGGGGGGGGGGAGGGGTGCCTTGCGTGTGCGGCGGGCCGCCCCCCCCGCCTCCTCGGCGCCCCGTCTCGCCCCCTCCACCACTTCGTGGTCCCCCTCCCCCGCAAGCGGGGGAGGAGCTTTGACAACAGAAAGGCCGAAGCCTGCCTGACGCGAACGGCGACAAAGCTGGCTCCGGCCCAGGACGACCGGCAGGAGGATGGCCGGCCGCCGTCAGTTCCCCGAGGCGGGGATCCCTAGAACGTCTTGCGCAGGCTGAACTTGTAGGTCCGGCCCAGCGGATCGCCGGTGAAGGGGTCATAGCCCAGGTCGAGCCGGGCGTAGGACGGGTCCTTGTCGAACAGGTTGGTCACCGCCACCGTCGCGCTCATGGCGCGCGGCAGTTGCACCCGATAGGCCAGGTCCGTCAGCACCTGGGCGTCGATGGTCTTGCCGTTGGACACGGTCACCGCCGCGCCGGTGCTGTCCTTGTAGGCCCCGGTGGCGAACGGCGCGGTGCGCTGGTCGGTATATTTGCCGATGTAGTGCACCGTCAGGCGCAGATTGTGGATCCCGCGGCTCCATTCGGCGAAGGCCTGGCCCTTCCATTCGGGGATCGGCACGACGGTGGTCTGGTAGTTCAGCAGGCCCACCGCATCGAAGGCCTTCTCTACGACGACACCCTCGACCGTGGTCGCTCCCACCTCGTACTTCTGCACCCAGGTCGCCGTGCCGCCGACGGCGAGGTCGCCGCCCAGCACGCCGGCGAAGCTGTAGTCGGCCGAGAAGTCGAAGCCGGAATTCTCGACCGGCGCGCCGTTGATATAGAAGGTCTTCAGCCGCGCGATGTTGGCGGGCGAGCCGCACGCGCCGTTGAAGGTGAACCGCGCCTGCAAGGCGGCATAGGCGCTGGCGCCGCAGTTGTTGGCCCCCGAGACGCCGTTCGGATAGATGGCGTTGGTGATCCCCGCCACCGGCTCGGCGACGATCGGGTTTTTGAAGTCGAACCGGAAGTAGTCGATGCTGGCCTTGAAGGCCCCGGCCTTGAACAGCAGGCCGGCGTTATAGGTGTTGGCCTTCTCGGGCTTGAGGTCCGGATTGCCGAAGATGTCGACCGCCCGGAAGACCCCGAGAATGCCCTGGAGCGACGTCACCGAGGTGGTCGTGGTCAGCGGGTCGGGCGGCCCGCGGAAGGTCGAGCCCGCCGAGGCCCGCACCGCCATCCACGGCAGCGCCTGCCAGCGGATCGAGGCCTTGGGATTGAAGGTCGAACCCACCGCCCCGCCATAGTCCTCGTAGCGCGCCGCCAGCTGGGCCTGCACCGTCTCTGTGATCGGCAGGCTGAGCTCGCCGAACCCGGCCACGACGTCGCTCTGGTTGTCGGCCGGGGTGTTGACGCCCAGGAACATGAACGGCCCGTTCCGCGCCGAACCGGTGCAGGTGGTCACCCCGAAGTCCGGCGTGTTGACGCACGGATTGATCAGGGCGTTGGAGATGTCGTTGAAGGTCGAGGTGAAGTAGCTGCGGCGGTACTGCACCCCCGCCGCCCAGGCGATGTCGCCGCCCGGCAGGGTGATGGTCGTCTTGCCGTTCAACACGGCCTCGGCCACGAACAGTCGCGAGGTCTGCTTGGTCGACAGCTTCTTGAAGAACCAGTCGACCAACGCCTTGCTGTTGGCCAGGCTGGAGACGTAGGCGGGATTGGCTGCGCCGGTGATGGCGTTGCTGGGCAAGGCGCTGGCGAAGGGGTTGAAGTACATGCAGCCGCCGACGCCGGGCGTGCCCTGGATGCCGGGGGCTGCGGGGTTGCTGTCGCAGCTGGGGCCGCCCAATCCTTGCAGGGCCAGGGCGTAGCGGTTGACCAGAGTGTCGTAGCCGGTGCGGATCCCCACCTCCTGCGAATAGGTCACCGCGGCCTCCCAGCCGATCCCGTTGCTAAACTCGCCCTTCAGGTCGGCCGAGACGCGATAGGCGTCGAACGATCGCGAGCCGATCGAGGGGCCGTAGCCGAAGGCCGGGTTGCCGCCGATGCCGAACGGCCGGTTGGCGGCGTTGATGGCCCCGAAAGCGAACACCGTGCCCGGCGCCGTCGTCTGCGCGCCGGTGCCCAGGTTGGTCAGGGTGACGGTCGGATTGGTGGCGATGAAGTTCAGCAGGCCGGGATTGGTCGCGGGCACGAAATAGCGTCCGATCAGGCTGGGCGTCGGCGCCACCTCCGCGGTCGGCACGGCCAGGGCCGCATAGGACGGCGAGGTGTTCCAGTCGGGCACGTCGGTATGGGCGTACAGCGCCTCGACGTGGAACTTCGTGGTCTCCGAAAGCTGGGCGTTGATTTCGCCATAGACCTGAACGGCGTCGGACTTTTCCACCAGGTTGTCGAACGGCGTGTAGTGCCAGTAGCAGACCGGCGTCAGGCCGCTGAAGCCGGGATAGCCGCCCAGGCCCGCGCAGGCCGGATCCCTCAAAGCGTTGGCCGAGCTGGCCGCCGGGATGAAGGTCGAGGGACTGCCCGCCGCCGACCAGCCGGCCTCGGGGTTCGACAGATAGGGGCTGCTGGCCCAGTCGCGCTCGGCCACGCTGAGCTTTGAGCGATGCTGCCAGCCGACGCTGACCAGCATGTCGCCGCTGTCCCACTTCTTGCCGTAGGTCAGGTTCAGGCCGTAGTCGCCGTCCGAGCCGTCGATCGCCCGGTAGTCGGCGCCCAGTTCCAGCCCGTCGACATTGCGCTTGGTGATGAAGTTGACAACCCCGGCGATGGCGTCCGAGCCGTAGGTGGCCGCCGCCCCGTCCTTCAGCACCTCTATGCGGCCGATGGCGGCGGCGGGGATGATGTTGGTGTCGACGATGCCGGCTCCGGCCGTGGCCAGCGGGTTGATCGCCAGGCGCCGGCCGTTCAGCAGCACCAGGGTGCGTTGCGAGCCCAGCCCGCGCAGATTGACCGAGCCCGAGCCTTCCGAGCCCTGGGCGCGGCTGTCGAACTGGTTGGTGTCGCCCAGCACCCCGGCCGAGACCGACAGCGACTTGATCAGCTCCACGGTCGAGGGCGAGCCGCGCTTCTGCAGCTCTTCGGCCCCGATCACGTCGACCGGCAGGGCCGCGTCCTCGGGCGTGCCGCGAATGAAGGAGCCGGTGACCACCACCTCCTCGACCTGCGTGCTTTCCTGGGCGGCCGCCGTTCCCGCCGCGGCGGCGAGCGCCGCCGCCAGCGCGCAGGCCGAGCCCGCGCGCAGATAGGTCTTCCTGGTCATTTCCCTCTCCCGGTCTCTCTTCTTTTTCGGAGCGCTTGGGCGAGGGCGGATCTCTCTCAGGTCTCGGCGAAATCCTTCACGCGTGGGGCTCGCATGCGGCTGCACGCCGCGTTCCGATCACGCCTTTCGAATTTGGAAGATGCGAACCTCGAAGCCGACAACCTTGGGATCCCCCTCTCGCCGGATACTTTGTACGCAAAGCTTTTTCACTGGCCCGAAACCGCCGCGAACCGCATCGCCGGCGAGAGTCGAACGAATGTTTCGATGATTGGGTATGTTTTTCGAAAACGTCAACCGCCCGTAATCCCCAGGCAATGAGCCGAGCCGGCGCGCGGCCTCGAAAAACCGTCGCTTCCGGCTGCCAGCCTGCTGACAGATTTGGGTGGCCGCCGTGCGAGCAAAAGCGCGGGGGCCGTACGTAGTGACCGCAAGCATGGAAGAATCCGCCTACGTCTTGGCGAGGCGGGCTTTTTTCTTGTGGGTAGTGGCCGTAATTGAGCGAACGACGGTCCAGTTCGTCCGTTATGGGGCGGTCGTCCGGAAGTGGGGTAGTTTCTTGATGAGTTTCGACGCGACCGCTGATCGCCGCCCGCCCGCGCGCCTGATCGCGCGGATCGGGCTCGGGGTGGGCGCCAGCTTGGCCGTCCTGGCCCTGGCCGGCTGCAACACCGCCGCGCCGCGCACGCCCGACACCAGCCTGCCGGCCGCTTTCGAGGCCCCGGCCGGAACGCCCCTGCCCGCCGCCGCCCTCGACCAGTGGTGGACGCAGTTCGACGACCCGCAGCTGAACACGCTGATCGCCACGGCCCTGGAAAAGAGCCCCGACGCCCGCAGCGCCGCGGCCGTGCTGGAAGAGGCCCGCGCCGTGCGCAAGGGCCAGATCCGCCAGCTTTTCATCCCCTCGGGCCAGATCAAGGGCGCCGCCAGCCGCCAGCACACCGACATCCTCGATCAGAGCGGCCAGGGCTTCACGCTCGGCGGCGACACCGACAACTACAGCCTGGGTTTCGACGTCTCGTGGGAGCTCGACTATCTGGGCCGCCGCAAGGCCGGGCTGCAGGTGGTGAACAACGACCTGGCCGCCGCCCGCTTCGCCTATGAGGGCGCCCGCGCTGCCCTGGCCGCCAACGTCGCCCAGTCCTATTTCGAGGCCAAGGGCCTGGCCGTGCAGCTGGAAGACGCCCGCCAGAGCGCCCGCATCAGCAAGGGCCTGGGCGACCTGGCCGCCGAGAAGGCCCGCCGGGGCCTGTCGGCGGGGTCCGAGGCCGACAGCGCCGCGGCCACTCTCGCCCAGTCCGAGGCGCAGGCCGCCGACCTGGAGGGCCAGCTCCAGGCCGCCCGCCGCAGCCTGCTGATCCTCGTCGGCCGCGGGATCGACCCGCTGGCCAGCCTCGACGTCGACGCCGCCCTGGCGCAGCCGCCGGCCATCCCCGCGGCCGTGCCCGGCGAACTGCTGGCCCGCCGTCCCGACGTGCGCGAGGCCCAGGCGCGCCTGGCCTCGGCCGCCGGCAACCTGAAGGTCAACCAGAAGGCCCTGTACCCCACCTTCACCCTGACGCCCGGCGTCGGCTGGGCCAAGAGCGTCTCGCCGGCCTTCAACTTCGGCCAGGGCGGCGCCGGCGGCGGCACGGTCTCGACCACCACGGGCACATGGACGCTAGGCGGCAACGTCTCGATCCCGCTGCTCAACATCCCCCAGCTGCTGGCCGAGATCGACGCCCAGGACGCCCGCACCGAACAGGCCGCCGTCGCCTATGAAAAGGCGATCCAGACCGCCTATGGCGAGGCCGAGAACGCCATGGCCCAGCTGGCTTCCGACCAGCGCCGCGTCGCCCTGCTGAAGGCCGGCGAGGCGCGCGCCGCCAACGCCTACGCCGCTAGCCGCAAGGGCTATTCGGCCGGCCTTACCGACCAGACGACCAACCTGCAGAACGAGCAGACCTGGCGCAGCGCCCGCACCGCCCTGACCGGGGCCCAGACCCAGGCCCTGCTGCGCGCCGTCCAGACCTACAAGGCGCTGGGCGGCGGCTGGTCGCCGAACTCGCCCGCGCCGCTGCCTCCCCGGGCCGCCGGCCAGCCCTCCGACACGTCCTCCGAACGCGCCTCGCGATGAGAACCCGACCCATGACGATGATTTCCGCCCGCGCGCTCGCCATGCTGACCGCGTCCGCCCTGGCCCTGACCGCCTGCGGCAAGAAGGACGACGACAAGGCCGCTCCCGCCAGCCAGGCTCGCGCCGTCAGCGTCGGCCAGATCGAGACCCGCCCCCTGGGCGGCGGCATCGAGGCCTCAGGCGTGCTGCTGGCCCGCGACGAGGCCGTGGTCGGCTCGGAGCTGTCCGGCTACCGCGTCGCCCGCATCTATGCCGACGAGGGCGACTATGTCCGCGCCGGCCAGCCGCTGGTCCAGCTGGACGCGACCCTGCTGCGCGCCCAGATCGACCAGCAGGCCGCCGTCTCCGCCCAGGCCCAGGCCGAAGCCGCCCGCGTCTCGGGCCTCGACGGCCAGGGCGTGCTCAGCCAGGAGCAGATCGAAAGCCGCCGCTACACCGCCAAGGCCCAGGCCGCCTCGCTGAACGAACTGAAGACCCGCCAGAGCCGCATGACCATCGTCGCCCCCGTCGGCGGCCGGGTCATCGAGCGCGGCGTCAAGCCGGGCGAGATCTCGGGCGGCGGCACGACGCCGTGGTTCCGGATCGTCCGCGACGGCCTGGTCGAGCTGGAGGCCGACGTCAACGAGCAGGACCTGGCGGGCCTGTCGGTCGGCCAGCCGGCCACCGTCACCCTGCCCGGCGGCCAGCAGGTCTCCGGCGCCATCCGCCTGGTCAGCCCCCGCGTCAACGCCGACACGCGCCTCGGCAAGGTCCGCATCCGCCTGCCGGTGCGCGAGGACCTGCGGGCCGGCGGCTTCGGCAAGGCGACCTTCGGCGCCTCGGGCCAGGCCGTGACGGCCGTGCCCGAAAGCGCGATCCGCTACGACGCCTCGGGCCTGTCGGTGGTCACGGTCGACGCCAACAACCGCGCCAAGCAGGTTCCCGTCCGCACCGGCCGCCGCGGCGGCGGCTGGGTCGAACTGGTCCAGGGCCCGCCCGCCGGCACGCGCGTCATCATCGGCTCGGCCGCCTTCGCCGGCGACGGCGACCTGGTCAAGCCCCAGCCCGCCACGGCCGCCCAGAAGGCCGCCAACTGATGTCCGAACTTCGCATCTCAGCCTGGTCGATCCGGAACCCGATCCCCGTCGCGGTCCTGTTCATCGCCCTGATCATCGCCGGCGTCGGAGCCTATTTCTCGCTGCCGGTGAAGCAGTTCCCGAACGTCACCTTCCCGGCCGTGACCGTCTCGGTCACCCAGAGCGGCGCGGCCCCCGGCGAGCTGGAGACCCAGGTCACCCGCCCGATCGAGGACGCGGTCTCGGGCATCTCCAACATCAAGACGATCCGCTCGTCGGTGACGCAGGGCGCCTCGACCACCACCATCGAGTTCGAGCTCGGCGAAGACCTGCAGAAGGTCACCGACGAGGTCCGCTCCAAGGTCGACCAGGCCCGCGCCAGCCTGCCCAAGGAGATCGACGAGCCGATCGTCCAGCGGCTCGAGATCGACAGCGCCCCGATCATCACCTACGCCGTCTCGGCCCCGGCGATGAGCACGGCCGAGCTGTCGTGGTTCGTCGACGACACCGTCACCCGCGCCCTCCAGGGCGAAAAGGGCGTGGCCCAGGTGGCCCGCGTCGGCGGCGCCGAGCGCGAGATCAACGTCATCATCGATCCGGCCCGCATGGCCGCCTTTGGCGTCACGGCCCCGCAGCTGAACCAGGCCCTGGCCAATTTCAGCCTCGACGCGCCCGGCGGCCGGGCCACGGTCGGCGGCCGCGAGCAGACCCTGCGGGTGCTGGGCGCGGCCAATACGCTCGACCAGCTCAAGCAGATCACCATCCCGGTCGGCTCGCGCTACGTGAAGCTGACCGACGTCGCCGACGTCGGCCAGGGCGCCGGCGAGGAGCGCGGCTTCGCCCGCCTCGACGGCAAGCCGGTCGTCGCCTTCCAGGTGATGAAGACCCGCGAGTCCAGCGACGTCCAGGTCGAGGACCGCGTGAAGGCGGCCATCGTCGCCCTCGAGAAGAGAAGCGCCGGCGTCGCCTTCACTAAGATCTACTCCACGGTCGACGAGACCCGCGCCAGCTTCGAGGCCACCAAGCACACCCTGCTGGAAGGCATGCTGCTGGCCTCGCTGGTGGTGTTCCTGTTCCTGCGCGAATGGCGCGCCACCCTGATCACCGCCATCGCCATGCCGGTGTCGCTGATCCCGACCTTCGCCTTCATGGGCATGGTCGGCTTCTCGCTGAACGTCGTCACCCTGCTGGCCCTGACGCTGGTCATCGGCATCCTGGTCGACGACGCCATCGTCGAGATCGAAAACATCGAAAAGCGCGTGGCCAAGGGCGAACGGCCCTACCAGGCCGCCATGGAAGGCGCCGACGCCATCGGCCTGGCGGTCGTGGCCACCACCTTCACCATCGTCGCGGTGTTCGTGCCGGTGTCGTACATGCCCGGCATCCCCGGCCAGTTCTTCAAGGAGTTCGGCCTGACCGTCGCGGTCTCGGTGCTGTTCTCGCTGGTCGTGGCCCGCCTGCTGACCCCGCTGCTGGCCGCCTACTTCCTCAAGCCGGCCAAGAAGCCCCACCCGCGCAAGCCGTTCGAGGGCCTCTACCGCAAGAGCCTCGACTGGGCGCTGGACCACCGGATCATCAGCTTCATCCTCGGCGGCGTCCTGACCGTCGGCTCGCTGGTCGGCGCCGGCTTCCTGGCCTCGATCGGCGTGCTGGCCGTCGGCTTCCAGCCGCCCGGCAACGCCAACTACTACTACATCAAGCTGCAAGGCCCGCCCGGCGCGACCGTCACCGACATGGACCGCACCGTCCAGGCCGTGACCAGGATGTTCAAGGCCCGCCCCGAGACCGAGCACGTCTTCGTCCAGGTCGGCTCCAACATCGCCAGCGGCTTCGGCGGCCAGAGCGGCGCCGACGTCCGCGACGGCACTGTCACCGTGGTGCTCAAGGGCGATCGCAAGCTGACCGTCACCGAGATCAAGCAGGAGATCCGCGCCGGCCTGCGCGACATTCCCGACGCTCGCGTCAACCTGCAGAGCGACTGGGGCTCGGCCGACATCCAGAACATCCTGACCTCCGAGGACGGCGAGGCCCTCGACAAGGCCGCCCTGCAGATCGAGCGCGAGATGCGTTCGCTGAAGACCGTGGCCGACCCGCGCCCCTCCTCGCCGCCCAGCGGCCCGGAGATCGTCATCCGGCCGCGCGCCGACGAGGCCGCCCGCCTGGGCGTCTCGGTGGCCGACATCGCCGCCATCGCCCGCGTGGCCACGGTGGGCGACATCGACGCCAACGTCGCCAAGATGACCCAGGGCGAGCGCCGCATCCCGATCCGCATCCGTCTGCCCGACGGCGCGCGCTCGGACCTGGCGGCGATCGGCGCCTTGCAGGTGCCCACCGCCAGCGGCGGCGTCACCCGTCTCGACAGCGTCGCCGACATCGACTTCCAGGCCGGTCCCGCCAAGATCGACCGCTTTGGCCGCAAGCGTCAGCTGACCATCGAGGGCGACCTCAACGGCGGCGCCCAGCTGGGTCAGGCCCTGGCCGAGATCAACGAGCTGCCGTCGATGAAGAAGATGCCGGCCGGCGTCGCTCCGGCCTCGGCCGGCGACCAGGAGGCGTTCACCGAGCTGTTCAGCGGCTTCGCCGTCGCCATCCTGTCGGCGATCGGCCTGGTGTTCGGCGTGCTGGTGCTGCTGTTCCGCAGCTTCTTCAAGCCGATCACCATCATCTCGGCCCTGCCGCTGGCCATCAGCGGCGCCCTGGTGGCCCTGGTGGTCTGCGGGCAGCCGCTGTCGATGCCGTCGCTGATCGGCTTCCTGATGCTGATGGGCCTGGCGGCCAAGAACTCGATCCTGCTGGTCGAGTACGCCATCGAACAGGAGCGCGCCGGCATGAGCCAGCGCGAGGCCCTGATCGACGCCTGCCACGAGCGGGCCCGTCCGATCGTCATGACCACCCTGGCCATGATGGCCGGCATGCTGCCCACCGCGCTCGGCCTCGGCCAAGGCTCGGAGTTCCGCCAGCCCATGGCCGTAGCCGTGATCGGCGGCCTGATCACCTCGACCATCCTGTCGCTGGTGCTGGTGCCGGTGGTCTACGAAGTGATCGACGACTTCGAGCAGTGGATCACGCCCAAGCTCTCGCGCATCACCACCCCGCGCGAGGCGCCTGGGACCACGGCCTCGCCGGTGGACAGACTCTGATCCCTCTCCCCTTGCGGGAGAGGGTGGCCCCCACGGAGTGGGGGTCGGGTGAGGGGTCGCACAGCCCTGAACGCCGCGTCAGCCTCACCGCTGGCGCGGCGTTTTCCGTTTGAGAGACCCCTCATCCGTCGGCTATCGCCGACACCTTCTCCCGCAAGGGGAGAAGGATCACGCCAGCGCCGTCGTCTCCGGCCCGGCCTCCCCGCCACACGCGGCGCACCTGACCACCGCCTCCAGGCGCTGGCCGCAAGGCCCATGGGTCAGCACCTCCGGCGGCCCTTCAGGTCCCGCCAGCCAGCGATCGCCCCAGGCCATCAGCGCCACGATCAGCGGGAACAGCTCGCGCCCCTCGGCCGTCAGCCGATACTCCCAGCGCTCGGGCCGCTCCTGGTAGCGCACGCGGTCCAGCACCCCCAACGCCGTCAGCCGCGCCAGGCGATCGGACAGGATGTTGCTGGCCACGCCCAGCTCCGCCTGCAGGTCAGCGAAACGGCGCAGGCCGTAGAACGCCGCCGCCACCAGGTGCGAGGTCCAGCGGTCGCCCAGCACGGCGATGGCCCGCTCGGCCACCGGCGGGATCCCGCCCTCCCCCTCGACGATCGAGCGCCGCTGGGCGCGCGGGCCCGGCGCGGGGTCCAGGCCCGCCCCCGGGCCCGGCGCCACGGTCGTGTTGCGGGCGGTCACCGCCTCGCCGCAGGCCTTGCAGGACAGCTGCGCCACCAGCTCGCAGCCGCAGGTCTTGTGCATGACGCGATGCGCCGGATCGCCCAGCCCATCGACGGCCGCGTCGCTGCGCTTCTGGTCCCAGCGCAGGATCATCAGCGCCGCGTCGAACAGATCCAGCCCCTTGGCCGTCAGGTGATAGCCGTACCGGACCGGCCGCTCCTGATAGGGCCGCCGCTCCAGCAGCCCGGCCGTCTCCAGCCGCCCCAGCCGGTCGGTCAGCAGCGAGCGGGCCATGCCGGTATGAGCCACGAAGCCGTCGAACCGGCTGACGCCCCGAAACGCCGCATACAGCGCCAGCAGCGTCCAGCGATCGCCGATGAGGTTCAGCGCCCGCGCCGCCGAGCTGGCCCTGACCATGCGGAAACTGTGGTTTTCGGGCGACATCTTCCCCTTGGTGCGAGCGTTCGCGGCCGCCTGTCAATCTTGGCCGATTGCCTCGCCTTCAAGTAGCTTTTATAACGAGACTAACAAGAGCGGGGATGGGTAATCTCGCCGGCGCGGAGGCAGCCATGGTCTACATCCTGGGGGGATGGCAGAGCGACTTCTCCGCGAACTGGTCGCGCCGGGGCTGGGGCCTGGCCGACGCGTTTGGCGAGGCGGTGGCGCAGGGACTTGCGGCCACCGACCTCGCCCCTTCCGACATCGAGACCGGCCATGTCGGCAACTTCGCCGGCGAGTTGTTCGCGGGCCAGGGCCTGCTGGGCGGCTTCTTCGGCCTGGTCCATCCCGACCTCGACGGCCTGCCGACCATGCGCCACGAAGCCGCCTGCGCCTCGGGCAGCTGCGCCGTCCTGGCCGCCGCCGCCGAGATCGAGGCCGGCCGCTACGGCCTGTCCTGCGTGGTCGGGATCGAGCAGATGCGCAACGTCCCCGGCCAGACCGCCGCCGAACACCTGGGCGCCGCCGCCTGGACCGGCCACGAGTTCCAGGACGCCCGGTTCCTGTGGCCCGCCGCCTTCTCCGACCTGGCCGAGGTCTATGACCAGCGCTTTGGCCTGCGCTACGAGCACCTGATGGCGATCTCGGAACAGAACTTCGCCAACGCCCGCCGCAATCCCAACGCCCAGACCCGCGACTGGCGCTTTGCGCCAGAGGCCTTCACCGCCGACGACGTGGCCAATCCGGTGGTCGAGGGCCGCACCCGCAAGCAGGATTGCGGCCAGGTCACCGACGGGACGGCGGTGATCTTCCTGGCCTCGCCCGAGCGCGCGAAAGCCTATGCCGACGCTCGCGGGATCGCGCTGGAGAGCCTGCCGCGCATCAAGGGCTGGGGCCACCGCTCGGCCCCGATCCCGCTCGACCGCAAGCTGGCCGCCAGCCGGGACGGCGGCCATGTCTTCCCGCAGGTGCGCCGGGCCATCGACGACGCCCGCGCCCGGGCCGGCCTGTCGCTCGCCGACATCCACGCCGTCGAGACCCACGACTGCTTCGCCGTCACCGAATACATGGCCATCGACCATCTGGGCCTCACCGCGCCGGGCGAGGCCTGGAAGGCGATCGAGGCCGGCGACATCGCCATCGGCGGCAAGCTGCCGGTCAATCCGTCAGGCGGCCTGATCGGCGCGGGCCATCCCGTCGGCGCCACCGGCGTGCGCATGGTGCTGGACGCCTTCAAGCAGACCACGGGAACGGCGGGCGACTATCAGGTCGAGGGCGCCCGCAACGTCCAGACCCTCAATATCGGCGGCTCGACCACCACCACGGTCAGCCTGGTGATCGGAACCTGACATGCTGCAGATCCTGCTGGTCGACGCCGCCGTCTCGGCCGCCGCCTTCCTCGTGCTATGGCTGATCTCGCTGAAGATCCGCGACGTCAGCTTCATCGACGCCTGGTGGGGGCTGGGCATGGCGCTGATCGCCTGGACCGCCCTCCTGCAAGGCCCGCCGACGCCGCGCGGCATGCTGCTGACCACCATCTGCTCGGTGTGGGCCGCGCGCCTGGGCGGCTACCTCCTGTGGCGCTGGCGCAAGCACGGCGCCGACCGCCGCTATGTCGCCATGCTGGCCCACGCCGAGAAGGAGCGCGGCTGGAGCTTCGCCAAGACCTCGCTGCTGCTGGTCTTCTCGCTGCAATACGTCATGCAGTTCGTCGTCGCCCTGCCGGTGCAGTTGGGCCAGGCGCCCGGACCGCTTGGCCCGCTGGCCTTCGCCGGCGCAACCCTGGCCGTCATCGGCATCGTCTTCGAGACGGTCGGCGACGCCCAGCTCGTGGCCTTCAAGGCCGATCCGGCCAACGCCGGCAAGGTCATGGACAGGGGCCTGTGGCGCTACACCCGCCACCCCAACTATTTCGGCGACGCCTGCACCTGGTGGGGCCTCTTCCTGATCGCCGCCGAGGCCCTGCCCTGGGGCCTAGCCTCGATCGTCGGCCCGATCCTGCTGACCTTCACCCTGATCCGCTGGAGCGGCGTGCCCACCACGGAGGGACGCCTGAAGAAGACCCGGCCGGACTACGCCGCCTATGTGGCGCGGACCTCGGGGTTCGTGCCGTGGTTTCCCAAAACCAACCCTCTCCGCTGAAAACCCTTCTCCCATAGGGAGAAGGAGGGGCCCGCGCCGCAGGCGTGGGAAGATGAGGGGTTACACCGTCAGCCGGCGTGCCGGCACGATCCAGAACAGTTCGGCGAAGGCGAAACCCCTCACCCTCCCGTCGCTTCGCGACGGGCCCCTCCCTCTCCCTATGGGAGAGGTTTCAGCTCACCCCGCCCCGCCCACACGCTGTGCGTCCCGCTGCTGATCTTGTGCGGCAGAGCGATCCGGCAGGTCACGTCCATCGTCCGCGCGTCCACCACCAGGCATTCCGAGGTTCCGGTGTTCTCGTCGATGATGAAGCTGACCAGCCAGCCGTCGTCCTCGTCGGTCGCCCCCGGTCGACCTGCGAACGGCGCCTCGCTGGCGTAGCGGCCTTCGGGCAGCTTCAGACTCCAGCTCTCGCCGGTGACCAGGTCGTGCTTGACGAAGCCGTCGAATAGGAACCAGCCGGGCTTGGCCGTCGTGGAATAGGCGTAGCGATAGGGCTTGCCGGCCCAGGCCTGGTTGAACATGCCGAACTCCAGCACCCGGTCGTCCAGCCGCTGCTCGACCGTCTCGCCGGTCGCCAGGTTGAACCGCCAGCGATGCAGCTTGGGCCGGAAGCTGTGCTCGTCCAGATAGGCCATCAGGTGGGCGTACTGCTCGGGCGCATCAGCCAGCGGGCGCGGCGTCGGATTCTCCTGAAAGTAGCCGTCGACCACCACCTCGTCGCCCTCCTCGTAGGCGTTGAGGAAGTGCAGCACATAGGTCGGCGCGGCCTCGAACCAGCGCGGCTGCCCGCCCTTGCGGGGCACCAGCGCAAAGCGCGACGGCAGGCCCTTGTGCAGCCGCACCGCATGGATGTCGCGCTCCAGAAGCCCAGCGTCCCAGAACACCGGCAGGTCGTTGAGGATCGCCCAGTTCTGGCTGAACGCCATGTCGTGCGGCAGGCGCGGCCCCGGCAGCGGCACGGGCTGGTACAGCCTCCGCCGGCCCGACGCGTCGACGACGCCGAAATGCATGTAGGGCGCGTGCTTGGAGTAGTTGAAGAACAGAAGCTCGCCGGTCGCCGGATCGACCTTGGCGTGGGCCGACACCCCGTCGAGCGGCGCCCACGAAGCGGGGCCCAGGGTCTCCAGGGTCAGCGGATCCAGCCGATAGGCCTCGCCGCACTGGTAGAAGGTGGCGATCGCCTCGCCGGCATGGACGACGATGTCGGTGCTGGCGGTGTCCTTCAGCGCTCCATGCGCGCCGAAGCCCGGCCGCAGCGACACGCCCGGCCCGTCGGCCAGCCCGCCCCACAGGCTCTGGCCCGCCTCCTGCTCGGCCTCGAAGCCGCGCGTGCGGATGAACCGGTTACGATACCGCGCCTGGCCGCCCCGGAACTCGATCTGGTGGACCATGCCGTCGCCGTCGAACGGATGGTAGCGACCCAGCGGCTCGTGCGCCGGGTTCTCGGTGTTGCGCAGATAGACCCCGTCCAGCTGCGGCGGGATCGCGCCCTCCAGCACCATCAGGTCCTCGGCGTCGAGTTCCTCGTGCTGCGGCGTCCAGGCGCCGGTCATGTAAGGATGGTCGGTGACCCCAAGCGAGGTCTTCACCGACGGTTGGCGCGCGATCTTCATGCCGTCCTCCCCAGGCTGGCGGAGGAAGCCTAGACCATAAGTCTCGTTATGCAAGCATCTTCGGCGAACATCGATTGCTGCATCGCACCCAAAAGAAAGGCCCGCGAGCCGAAGCGCGCGGGCCATTTCCTCGTGGGACCCCGAAACCGGGGCGACCGCGGCCGAATTACAGGGCGGCGCGGTTCTTGTAGGCCGAAACGGCCAGAGCGATCAGGCTCAGCATGGTAGATCCAGTCATCTGCGTCGCCGGGACCGGATTGCCCCGACGCCGGCCATATATGATGACAACGTTGTCAAATCAAGGCCACATGCTGCGACGCAACAACGCATGAAGCACCCTCCCCCTGAAGGGGGAGGTGGCCCGGAGGGCCGGAGGGGGAAGTATCTGACGAGCTGGCGACAGCCTTAGACGCCGCAAAGACTTCCCCCTCAGTCGGCTTCGCCGACAGCTCCCCCTTCAGGGGGAGCATCTCTTAAGCCGCCCTCGCCTCCTCGCCCATGAACACCACCTTGGCCCCTTTCTCGACGGCCTTGCCCAGTTGGGCCGCATCCCAGTTGGTCAGGCGCACGCAGCCGTGCGAGGCGCGCTTGTTGACCAGCTTGGGGTCGGGCGTACCGTGGATGCCGTAGGTGTCCTTGGTCAGGTCGATCCAGGTGCCGCCCACCGGGTTGTTCGGCCCGGCCTTGATGGTCAGCTTGCCCTTGGGCTTGCCGAAGGTCAGGCGCGAGGGGTCGTAGGTGTAGGTCGGCCGCGGCGCGACGGTGTTGACCGCCAGTTCGCCGCTGGGGGCCGGACGCTCTGTGCTGCCGACCGTGGCCGGATAGACCGCCTGCAGCACGTCCTGGTCGTCGAAGGCCCGCACCTGGCCGATGGTCTTGTCGATCTCGATCCGCGTCACCCGCGCCGGCAGCTCGGCCGGCCCCAGGGCGGCCACGGCGATGCGGGTGCCGGCCTTGGTGAAGTCGGCCCCGGGGTTCAGCGCCTGCAACAGCGCCTCGTCCATGTGGAAGCGTTCGGCCAGGGCCTCCAGCGGCCCGGTGTAGGAAAGCGCCGGCAGCTTCGCCATCGCCTCGTAGTCGTCCTTGGGGATCGACTTGACGTACGGCCCCATCACGTCGTCCGGCGTGATCACATAGTCGCTCAGCACCGGCCCGCCGTCGGCCTCGATCAGCGCCTT
Source organism: Caulobacter endophyticus (assembly GCF_029543245.1). GTDB lineage: Bacteria > Pseudomonadota > Alphaproteobacteria > Caulobacterales > Caulobacteraceae > Caulobacter > Caulobacter endophyticus_A. The sequence goes on along the minus strand of NZ_JARQWV010000041.1, from coordinate 11,311 downwards.
CCAAAGGTCGGGCGTCACCTGGCCGTCGACCGTGAGGCCGCGCGCCTGCTGGAAGGCCTCGATGGCCAGCCGCAGGTTCGTGCCCGTCACCCCGTCGATCGAGCCGGGCGAGAACCGCGCGCGATCCAGCAGCACCTGCACCCTGACGAGCGACGGTGCGATCATCGACGGATCGGCCGGCGGGGCGTCCTGCGGTCCCGCCGCCTCCACGGCCTGAGCCAGGGGAGAGCGACCGTTGGCGGCGGGGGCGGCCTTCGGCTGCGGCGCGCCGGCGGCCGCCGGCGGCGTCTCGGCCTTGTCCTCGCCCTTCGAGCAGGCGGCCGCGGCCAGTGCGCATCCGGCCATCAGGGCCGCGAGACGGAAGGTCGAAGGCATCGCATACTCCACGCACGAGGAACGTCTTGCCGTTCTCAAGCCTTGAGCCATGGCGAAGTTCCGAAAGGCGGGTGCGCTTGGCTTCACGATGGCGGAAGGGAACGAAGGCGCGGCGGCGCGGCCGGCGTGCGGGCCTGGCCCTGCTGGTCCTGCTGCTGGCCGGCTGTGCGGGGGTCGGCGTCTGGCTGGCCTGGCCGAGCGCGGGACCGCCGCCCGCCGACCCGCCCACCGGCGACGAGGCGCCGTTCGAGCCCGCCGCGCAGTATGTGCCGTCCAACGACCCGCCCTCGGCCCCGCTGTCGCCCCTGCCGGTCGACGAGACCTGCGAGGCCGCCGCCCCGGCCGGCGCCGCCGAGGCCAATGCCGAGGGCCTCAACACCCTTGCCTGGGCCCCGTTCGGACGAACCGAGACCGGCTGGGTGATCTACGCCCCGCGCATCGGCGCCGAACTGGCCACCGCCTGCGGACCGGGCACGACCCGCTTCGCCGCCGCCCTCGCCCGCTGGCAGGCGGGCCACGGTTTGGCCCAGACCGGCGTGCTGGACGCCCCCACCTTCGACGCCATGAAGACCCGCTGGACGCTGGCCCGTCCCTTCGCGGCCATCAATGCCCGCGGCGAATGTCCCAACGCTCCTACGCTGGCGAGTCTGTCGACGGCCAAGACCGAAGAGTCCTACGGCGGCAAGACGATCCAGCTGCGCCCCGGCGCGCTCGAGGCCTATCGCCGGATGGTCGAGGCCGCGCGGAAGGACGGCGTCGTTTCCGACCGCGATCCGCGCGTGCTGACCATCTTCTCGGCCTTCCGCGACCCGGCCGCCGACGCCGCCCGCTGCGCCCGCGACAACAACTGCCAGGGCGTCACCCGCACCATCTGCTCGGCCCACCGCACGGGCCTGGCCATGGACGTCTTCATCGCCGCCGCCCCCGGCCACGGCCCCGACTCCAGCGCCGACGACAACCGCCGGGCCATGGCCCGCTCGGACGTCTATCGCTGGATGGTGCGCAACGCCGGCCGCTTCGGCTTCGTCAACTACGTGTTCGAGCCCTGGCACTGGGAGTGGACCGGCGAGCCGCCCCTGCCCGGCGTGCCGATCTCAAGCCTTCCTCAAGACGGATCACAACCGCTCGATCAGGGGGCGCCCACGCCTCAACCCGGCCTGAAAGGCTTACTACCTAGGAAGAATGAAGTTCGCTGACGCTCACATTCCCAAACACTCGAAATGGGGCCGGCGCGAGATCCTGGCCGGCCTGCTCGCCCTCCCCGCCGGGTCCGCCCTGGCCGCGCCGCGCGTCGCCGTCCCGCCGCGTCCGCCCGTGGTCACGGTGCTCGGCGACTCGATCACCGCCGGCCTTGGCGTGCGCCAGGGCGAGGCCATGCCGGCCCGCCTTCAAGCTGCGCTGGCCGCGCGCGGCCTCAATGTCCAGGTCCGCGCCGCCGGCCGCAACGGCGACACCAGCGCCGGCGGCCTCTCGCGTCTAGAAGGCGCGCTGGGCGCCGACACCGCCGTCTGCGTCGTGGCCCTGGGCGGCAACGACCTGCTGCTGGGCCTGCGCCCCGAGGCCACCCGGGCCAACCTGCGCGCCATCCTGACCCGCCTGCGCGAGCGCCGGATCCCCGCCGCCATCGCCGGCATCAACGCCCCGGCCCTGCTCGGCGCCGACTACGCCCGCCGCTTCAACGCCGTCTACACCGACCTGGCCCGCGACTTCGCGGCCCCCCTGCTGCCCAACCTGCTGGCCGGCATCGGCGGCTCGCGCCGCTACATGCAGAGCGACGGCATCCACCCGAACGCCGAGGGCGCCCGCGTGATCGCGGCCAACCTGGCGCCGGTGGTGGTCCAGGCCCTGGCGCGGGCGACGCAGGTGGCGGTCAGATAGATGCTCCCCCTGAAGGGGGAGCTGTCGCCCCCGGGTCCGGCCGAAGGCCGGCCCGAGGATAAACTCCGCGACTGAGGGGGAAGTGATCGCGGCATGTCAGCAGCCGCTTCCCCCTCCGACCCTTCGGGCCACCTCCCCCTTCAGGGGGAGGATCTAGAGAAACCACTCCACCGCCACCAGCACCACGCCCGCGATCCAGGCCGTCTCGACCACCATCAGCGCCACGGGCCGCCAGCCGGCGGTCATCACGTCCTTGAACGAGGTCTTCATGCCCAGGCCCGCGATCGCGGTGACCAGGCACCAGCGGCTGACTTCCGTGGCCGCGTCGGCGCCGGCCTTGGGCAGCCAACCGAAACTGTTGACCGCCACCAGGGCGGCGAAGGCGAGCAGAAACAGCGGCAGCTGGGGCCTCGCCCCGCTGCTCCCGCCCGGCAGCATCCGCGCCGCCAGGAAGGCGATGGCGAACACCACCGGCAGCAGCATCGACACCCGCAGCAGCTTCACATAGGTCGCCACGTCGCCGGTGTGCGGCGAGATCATGTAGCCGGCCCCAACCACCTGGGCGACGTCGTGGATCGTGCCGCCCAGGAACACCCCGGCCTTGGTCTGGTCCAGGTGCAGGGCCGCCGTCAGCAGCGGATAGGTGATCATGGCGATGGTCGACAGGGCCGTGACCACCACCACCGTCAGGATGGTGTCGCGCTCGCCGTCCTTGTCGCGCGGCAGCACCGAGGCGATGGCCAGGGCCGCCGAGGCCCCGCAGATGCCGACAGCCCCGCCCGACAGCACGCCGAAGCCCTGGCGCAGCCCCATCCGCTTCGAAAGGAACGCCCCCAGCAGGATCGTCGACACCACCGCCAGCACCACCGTGATGATCGGGGTGATCCCCAGGCTCAGGATCTGCCCCGCCGTGATCCGCGCGCCCAGCAGGGCGACCCCGAACCGCAGTATGGCCTTGGACGAGAACTCGATGCCGGGGATGCAGCGGCCTTCCTGGTGCAGGAAGTGGAAGGTCATGCCTAGCAGCAAGGCGAACAGCATCACCGGCGCGCCGTAGTGCTGCGACAGCCAGGTCGAGGCCAGGGCGATGGTCCCGGCCACCAGCACGCCGGGATAGAGCTTGATCAGCGCCGCCTGGCCGGGAAACCGCTCCTTGGCCTTCTGCACCGGGGCCGGCTCGGGACGGCTCAGCCCCTCCATGCCCTCCAGCGATTGGAACAGCGCCCGCGCGGCGGCCGCGTCGGTGTCGAGATCGGAATGCATCGCCAGGCCCTTTGACGAGTCGCCGTGCCGACGACGCCTTCCGTCTGGACCCGGAGCGCAAGCGTGGCAAGTGAGGGCCTTGAGGGACGCGAAAACCCCGCCCTTCGACGAGCTCAGGGTGAGGTTTTCGAATGACCCGCAGCGCCAGCCTTGGTCCTCATCCTGAGCTTGTCGAAGGACGAGGACCACGTAGGGCCACCAGCGCCGAGATGTAGGCCTCCATCAGCCGCACCAGCTCGTCCTCCAGGGCCTGCGGATCCAGCGCCAGGCCCGGCTCGGCGGCGGCCGCGCGCAGCAGGCCGACAGCGGCGTGGGTCAGGACGAAGGCCGACTCCGGGGTCAGATCGATCTGCAGCCGGGCCTTCCCGGCGATCGAGGCGAGGAAAGCCTGGTGGTGCTCCTCAAGCACCGCGTCTCCCCTGTGAAACATGGCGCCCAGCAAGGCCTGGCGCGTGGCCGGCGAGCCCTCGAAGCCGTTCATCAGCGCCCGCACGATCGGCCGCACGCTGCCCAGGTCCGGACGTTCGATCAGGGTCTGGGCGATCGCGTCGCGCACCGCGCTGGTCCGCCGCTGGGCCAGGGCCGCCAGTATGTCCTGCTTGTCGGCGAAGTACTGATAGACCGTGCCGACGCTGACCCCGGCCCGCTCGGCCACGTGATTGGTGGTCAGCCGCTCGGGCCCGCCGCTCTCCAGAAGCTGAAAGGCCGCGTCGAGAATGGCGTCGACCGTGGCCTGCGCCCGCCCCTGACTCGGGGATCGCCGTTTCTTTTCAGCCACTTGCCGCCGTCCTCCATGTGCCCGCCGCGCCGAACGGCAAGGCGAGTAGGAACATGAGCAATGCTTACATACGCTTGAGGCCGAGAATAGGTCCGTCCCCCAGGAGCGGACCGGAAGGAGCCCAGATGATCCGTCCCATCGACGAAGTCCGCGCCCGCGTCGCCTCGCAGAAGACCCTGCTGCCGGGCTTCTACGGCAAGATCGATTTCGACCGCACGCCCGAGCGCTTCACCGAGGACCCCGCCTTCGCCGTCGCCCGCGACCGCAATCCCCTCGGCGTGTCGGTCAGCCAGGACGACCTGGACCGCGTGCGCGCCTACACCATGCTGGGCGACATCGTCGCCGACGCCTACGCGGCCCTGATCCCGCAGTTCGGCTTCCGCCGGCTGATCGACATGCTGGTCACCGCCTGCGAGCGCGGGATCGACGCCGTGCCGGACGCGCCGCCGGAACTCGCCGCCTTCATCGCCGAGATGGAAGCCACGCCCGACTGGATCGACATGGACCTGGTGCGCGAGGGCCAGCGGCTCGACCGCAACGCCGCCGCCCACCTTGGCCCCTTCGCCATCCGCGGCGCGTTCGTGGCCACCTTCCTCAACAAGTATTCGGCCCTGCCCATGGCCCTGACCGGAACCCTGGGGGCCGAGACCGCCGCCAAGCGAGTCAACGAGACGGCCGCCTTCTTCACCACCACCCTGCTGCCGGGCTCGCTGGACCGCCACGGCGAGGGCTTCAAGGCCGCGGCCATGGTGCGGCTGATGCACTCGATGGTGCGCTTCAACGCCCTGCGTTCGGGCCGCTGGGACAGCGCCGTCTACGGCGTGCCGATCCCGCAGGTCGACCAGATGCCGGCCGGGCTGATTCCGATCTTCCTGATGTCGTTCCAGATGCTGCGCCAGGGCCGCCGCAGCTTCACCCCGGCCGAGCGGGCCAAGGTCGAACTGGCCCGCTATCGCTGCTTCCTGCTGGGCCTGCCGCAGGACCTGCTGGCCGACACGCCGGAGGGGATCGTGCGGATGATGACGGCCCGCGACAGCACGCTGCGCCGGGGCTTCGACGACGAGACCTGCGGCGCGCTGATCCGCGCCACCCTCGACGCCTACCTGCCGCCGGACGAAAGCCCCGCCAACCGCCTGCACGACCGCATCGAGCGCCGCTTCGCCAAGGCCTTCTTCCTGCGCCACTTCATGCGCGGCGACCGCAAGCGGGCGGCCAGCATGGGCATCGAGGTCACTCCAGCCGACGAGGCGACCTTCATCGTCGTGGCCCTGCTGGTGACCTTGCAGATGAAGGCCTTCGACCTGGCCGACCGCCTGCCGGTGCTGCGCCACGTCGCCGACGCGGCCATGGTCCACCGGATCCGCGGCCTGCTGAAGCGCTACGGTCACGCCGAGTTCACGACGGACGCGGCCAGCTACCGCCCGACAAATGCGAAGGCGGCGGCCTGAGCCCTCTCCCCTTGCGGGAGAGGGTGGCCCGCGAAGCGGGTCGGGTGAGGGGTCGAAAGCCCGGTCCGCCGCAGCGGCCGAACGATCGAGTGCGGCGCGGAAGGTCAGAGAGACCCCTCATCCGTCATCCTTCGGATGACACCTTCTCCCGCAAGGGGAGAAGGAAGTTTGGTCAATCCGCGTCGTCGAACGCGTCTTCGCCCGAGGTCTCTTCCTCGCCGGTCAGCGCCGTGTCGAGGCTGTCGATGATCTCGTCCATCTGCTCGGACGTGATCGAAACATAGATGTTGTCGCCGCCGACCGCCGAGACCAGCAGGCGGTAGCCGTCTTCGGTTTCCTGCAGGGAGAAGGTTTCCAGGGGCTGCAGCTTGGCCATGGTCGGCGTCTTTCGTCTGGGGAATGCGAGGCGCGGATGTAGGCTCCCGGAGCCTTCAGTTCAACGCGCGTCCTTCAGGCAACGCCCTTCAGGGCGCCCCGCCGCAGCAGCGAGATGTGGCAGGCGATCAGCACCTCGCGCTCGACCCACGGAAAATCCGCCCGGGCGATCAGCAGCGAGACCAGGCCGTGCAGGCCCGCCCACAGGGTCTGGGTGATGCGCTGGACGTCGTCGTCATGGGTCAGCCCTGCGTCGCGCACCTCGCCCACGATCTCGGCGAAGCGCTGGAAGGCGCCGATGCCGGCCATCATCGGCCGGTCGCCGACCCGCTCCTTGTAGGTGCCGTCCAGCCCCTTCTCGACCATGAAGGCCACGCGATAGGCGTCGGGGTTCTCAAGGCCGAAATCGACATAAACCCGCAGCGCCTTCTCGAAGCACTCGGCCGTCGGCGTGAAGTCGGCCCGGGCGGCCTCCATGCGCTCGACCAGGATCGAGAAGGCGCGGATGCACAGTTCGGCGGTGATGTCGTCCTTGGTGGCGAAATAGGCATAGAGCGCCGGCTGCGAGATGCCGACCGCCTCGGCGATCTGGCGGGTCGAGACGGTGTGCAGGCCCTTGGCGCTGAACAGCTTCAGCGCCGCGTCCAGGATCTCCTCACGGCGCTCGGCGCCCTGGCCCTTGGGCTTGCGGGGGGAACGGACTTTCGGCGCGGTCATCGTCCCTCCTTTCCGTGTTCGGCCCGTCTTGACAACCCACAATAATCGATCAGTGATAACTTATCACCGATCGATGATGAGGGCGAGGGCGATGGACGGGGCGCGTGCTGGTTACGGAGGCGTCGTGCTGTTGACGGCGCTGGCCCTCGGCTCGGGCCTGATGCTGGTCGCCTGCGGCGGCAGGGCCGACACGCCCCAGGCCGCACCGCCCCCGGCCGTCGAGGCCGTCACCGTGGGCTCGCCCGGAGGAGCCTCGGAGCTGACCGCGTCCGGAACCCTGCAGCGCCGCCGCGAGATGGCGCTGTCGTTCCGCATTCCCGGCGTCTTGACCCGCATGAGCGTCGAGGCCGGCGACGCGGTGCGGGCCGGCCAGGCCCTGGCCGCCATAGATCCGGCCGGCGTCGACGCCCGCCAGACCCAGGCCGCCGCCGATCTGGAACGCGCGCGCCGCGACGCCGACCGGGCCCGCAAGCTCTATTCCACCGGCTTCGTGGCCAAGGCCCGGCTGGACGACGCCGAAAGCGCGCTGAAGGCCGCCCAGGCCGCCCACGCCGGCGCGGCCTTCGACCGGCGCTGGGCCGCGCTGTCCTCGCCCGTCTCCGGCGTGGTGCTGGCCCGCACGGCCCAGGCCGGCGAGGTGGTGGCCGCCGGCCAGACCGTGCTGACGGTCGCCGACCTGTCCAGCCCGCTCGTCCTGCGCCTGCCGCTGCCGGCCCGCGACGCAGGCCGGGTGACGCTGGGCTCCAGCGCGTCGGTCACGGCCGACGCGCTGCCCGGCCAGACCCTGACCGGCGTCGTCACCCGCCTGGGCCAGGCCGCCGACGCCCGCACCGGCGCGGTCACCGTCGAGATCGAGGTCCAGGCCCCGCCGCAGTTGAAGAGCGGCCAGATCGCCGCCGCCCGCCTGCAAGCCCCCGCCTCGGCCCAGGCCGCCGCCCGCGCCGAGTTCGTCCGCATCCCCGCCGAGGCCCTGCTGGAGGCCTCGGGCGACAAGGCCGCCGTGCTGCGGCTGGACGGCGCCGTGGCCCGGCGCGTCAACGTCCGCTTCGGCGGCTTCGACGGCGACGACGCCCTGGTGGCGGGCCTCGCGGCCGGATCCCGGGTGATCACCGCGGGCGCCGGCTTCGTCTCCGACGGCGAGAAGGTGGCCGTGGTCGATCCCCGGGCCCTGGCCGCCCCCGTCCGCAGGGCGGCGGGCAAATGAACCTCAACCTCGCCGCCTTCGCCGTAAAGCGCTGGCAGTTCACCATCGTCGCCTTCGGCCTGCTGGTGATGCTGGGGGTCAACGCCCTGCTGACCGTGCCCCGGTCGGAGGACCCGCACTTCCCGATCCCCATCGTCATCGTCCGCGCCGTCCTGCCCGGGGCCGAGCCGGCCGAGATGGAGCAGTTGGTCGCCGACCCGATCGAGACCGCCGTCTACGGCCTCGACAATATCGACAAGGTCGAGAGCACCAGCCTCGACGGGGCGGCGATCGTGCGGGTGTTCTTCACCTGGGACGTCGATCCCGAGCGCAAGTTCGACCAGGTGGTGCGCGAGGTGAACGCCATCCGCGGCAGCCTGCCCGCCGGCCTGCAACGACTGGACATCGAGCGCGTGCGCACCACCGAGGTGGCCATCGTCCAGGTCGCCCTGGTCAGCGACAGTCTGCCGATGCGCCGCCTGGAAAAGGCCGCCGACCGGCTGTCCGAGCGCCTCGACCGCGTGCCCGGCGTGCGCCAGACCCGCTATTACGGCGCCCCCGCCTCGGAGGTGCGGGTGTCGCTGGACATGGCCCGCCTGTCGGCCCTGAAGCTGCCCGCCTCCGCCGTCGCCGACGCCCTGCGCGCGGCCGGGGCCGAGGCTCCGATCGGCGCGGTCCAGGCCGGCGCCCGGCGCTTCAACGTCAAGTCCGGCGGGGCCTTCCGCTCGCTGGACGCCGTCAAGGACACCCCCGTCCGCTCGGTCGGCGGCCAGGTGGTGCGGGTGCGCGACGTCGCCGACGTGGCCTGGGCCCAGGAGGAACCGACCCACGTCACCCGCTTCGACGGCAAGCGCGCGGTGTTCATCGCCGTCACCCAGAAGGATGGCCAGGACGTCGGCAAGATCACCAAAAGCGTCGAGGCCGTGCTCGACGACTACGAGAAGGTGCTGCCGGCCGGGGTCAGGCTCGATCGCGGCTTCATGCAGGCCCGCAATGTCGAGCACCGCCTCCAGAACCTGCTGCGCGACTTCGGCCTGGCTTTGGTGCTGGTGCTGATCACCCTGCTGCCGCTGGGCCCGCGCGCGGGGCTGGTGGTGATGGTGTCGATCCCGCTTTCCTTGCTGATCGGCCTCTCCTTGATCCAGGCCTTCGGCTTCACCCTCAACCAGCTGTCGATCGCCGGCTTCGTGCTGGCGCTGGGCCTGCTCGTGGACGACAGCATCGTCATCACCGAGAACATCGCCCGCCGGATCCGCGAGGGCGAAGAACGCACGGCCGCGGCGATCAACGGTTCGGGCCAGATCGCCCTGGCGGTCATCGGCTGCACGGCCACCCTGATGCTGGCCTTCCTGCCCTTGATGGCCCTGCCGGCCGGCTCGGGCGCCTACATCCGCTCGCTGCCGGTGACGGTGCTGTGCACGGTGGGCGCGTCGCTCTTCGTGTCGCTGACCATCATCCCGTTCCTGGCCAGCCGGGTGCTGGACAAGCACTCCGATCCGGAAGGAAACCGCCTGCTGCAAGCGGTCAACCGGGTGATCCACACCGTCTACCGCCCCGTGCTGCACCACGCCCTGGCGCGGCCGTGGCTGGCCCTGGCCCTGATGCTGGCGCTGTGCGCCACGGCGGTTCCGATGCTTCAGGCGGCCGGCTCCAGCCTGTTCCCCGCCGCCGAAACGCCGCAGTTCCTGGTCCGCGTCACCACGCCTGACGGCTCGTCCCTGGCCCGCACCGACGAGGCCCTGCGCTATGTCGACCAGCGCCTGGCCAGGGAGCCCGACATCGTCTGGCGCGCCGCCAACCTGGGCCGCGGCAATCCGCAGGTGTTCTACAACCAGTCCCAGCGCGAGAGCGCGGTGACCTATGGCGAGATGTTCGTCAGCCTCAAGCGCTGGGAGCCCGGCAAGAGCGAGCAACTGCTCGACCGTCTGCGCGCCGACTTCGCCCGCTATCCCGGCGCGCGGATCAGCGTCGAGGTGTTCGAGAACGGCCCGCCGATCGAGGCCCCCGTGGCCGTACGCATCACCGGCCGCAATCTCGAGGTGCTCAAGGCCCTGGCCGTGCGCGCCGAGGCGATCCTGAAGAGCACGCCGGGAACCCGCGACGTCGGCAATCCCGTGCGGCTGGACCGCACCGACCTCGACCTCGGCGTCGACGAGGCCAAGGCCGCGGCCCTGGGCGTGCCCGCCGGCGCGGCCCGCCGCGTGGCCCGTCTGTCGCTGTCGGGCGAGGAGACCGGCCGCTTCCGCGACGCCGACGGCGACGACTATGCGGTCAAGGTGCGCCTGCCGATGAGCCAGGTCGACGGCGCCGACCGCAACGCCCTGTCGGCCCTGTCGGGCGTCTACGTGCCCACCGCCGACGGCGAGGCCGCGCCCCTGTCGGCCATCGCCACCCCCAGCCTGAAGTCCAGCCCCGCCCGCATCGACCGCTTCGACCGCGAGCGGACGGTCACCGTCACCGCCTTCGTCCGCACCGGCTACCTGACCGACAACGTCACCAAGGAGGTGCTGGCGCGGCTGCAGAAGGAACTGCCCATGCCGCCCGGCTACGCGCTCAGCCTCGGCGGCCAGGCCGAGGCCCAGTCGGAGAGCTTTGCAGGCTTGGGAGCGGCGGTGATGGTGGCGGTGTTCGGCATACTGGCGGTGCTCGTCCTGGAGTTCCGCAAGTTCAAGACCGCCCTGGTGGTCGCCGGCATCATCCCGTTCGGGATCTTCGGCGCGGCTGCGGCCCTGTGGCTGACCGGCAATTCCCTGTCGTTCACCGCGACCATCGGCCTGATCGCCCTCATCGGCATCGAGATCAAGAACTCGATCCTGCTGGTCGACTTCACCGAACAGCTGCGCCGCGAAGGCATGAACCTGCACGACGCCATCGAGAAGGCCGGCGAGGTGCGCTTCCTGCCGGTGCTGCTGACCTCGGCCACGGCGATCGGCGGCCTCCTGCCGCTGGCCCTGGAACGCTCGGGCCTCTACTCGCCCCTGGCCATCGCCATCATCGGCGGCCTGGTGACCTCGACCGTGCTGTCGCGGGTGGCCACGCCGGTGATGTACTGGCTGACGGCGCGGGGCGAGGAGAAGCGGGCGACCGCCTAAAGGAACCTCCCCCTCAGTCGCTTCGCGACAGCTCCCTACTCCTCCCCCGAGAAACGGGGGAGGTGGCGCGGCGCCATCGGCGACGTGACGGAGGGGGCGACCGCCGGCACAGCGCCCAGTCTCGGCCCCCACCCCACCTAGTGGTCCCCCACACCCCCATAGCGCGGGAGCAGCCAGCAGCGCGGAGAAGACCACCCCCCCC
>NZ_JARQWV010000040.1 GCF_029543245.1 Caulobacter endophyticus | reverse complement strand
GTTTGTTCTTTTGGTGTGTGGGGGGGGGGGGGGGGGGGGGTGGGGGGGGGGGGGGGGGCGGCCGGGGGCCGCCCCCCCCCCCCCCCCGCCACTACTGAGCCCAGTCTCGCCCCCTCCACCACTTCGTGGTCCCCCTCCCCCGTTCCACGGGGGAGGAGACTAGTCGATCATCGCCAGCGGCAGCGTCCCGCGATCCAGCACCTTGCCGTGGAACTCGCGCAGGGTACCGCCCCACGCCCGGCGCAGGCGCGCCAGTTCCAGCCAGTACATCCCCTGCCCCGCCGCCGCGCCGGGCGCGATGGCGGCGCGTTCCACCTCCTGGGCGAAGGGCGCGAAGATCACCGGCGCGCCTTGCACATCGGCCAGGAAGGCCATGGCCCGCTGCGGCGTCCAGCCCTCCAGGTGGATGCCGATGTCCATGCGGGCGCGGGCGGCGCGGAACAGGATCCAGTAGAGGCCGCCGATCTGCGCCAAGGGCTCGCCGTCGAAGGCGCCAGCCTCCCAGGCCAGATGCTCGGCATAGACGGCCCAGCCCTCCATGGCCGCCGGACAGGCCACGCGCGAGCGGTAGGGATGCGCGCCCGACAGCTCCTCCTTGGGGATCTGTAGCATGTGGCCGGGCAGCACCTCGTGATGCACCACGGCCGGCAGGCTCCAACTGGGCCGGTCGCGGATGCGTTTGAGGTCCACATAGTAGGCGCCGGGCTTCTTCCCATCGGCCGACGGCAGGTCGCGATAGCCTTGGCGGCCTGCGGCCTCGTCGGCGGGAGACATCCGACGCACCGAGACGGCGTCGACAGCGCCCGGCAGGTCGCCGAAGGCCTGGGGCAGGCGCGCGCGGGCCTTGGCCAGCCAGGGCGCCATGTCGGCGATGGCGCGGTCGCGGCCGGCGTCGTCGTCGGAATACAGGTACCGCTCGTCGGCCATCAGCGCCCGCAGGCGCTCGCCCACCCCGCCCTGGCTCAGGCCCTGGGCCTTCAGCAGGACGTCGGCGCGGGCGTGCAGGTCCTTGATGGCCCCGTCCAGCCGGCGGCGGGCCTCGACCGGGGTCATGGGGGCGCCCAGCTGGGTTTTCAGCATCGCCGCGTAGTAGGCCTCGCGGTCCTTGAAGCGCATCCCGGCGGCGGTTCCGGCGCGGAGCTTGAGGGCCAGCAGGGCTTCTCGCTGGCCGTTCAGCGCGCCACCCACCGACGGCGAGGACTTCGACCGCGCCTCGACCAGGGCCTTGTCCAGGCGATCAATCAGGAAGGCAGGCGGCACGACGCCGGCCCCGGCGTCCTGGCGGATCCGGTCGGTCTCGGCCTGGATGCGCGCGACCATCGCCGGCGCGGCGTCGCCCCAGGCCTCGGAGGCCTTCTGCCAGGCGCCGGAGCGAGTGGTGACGACATAGGGGCCGGCCACGCCCGCGCCGAAGGCAAAGCGGCGCACCAACTCGGCCTCGGCCGTCGTGGCGATGCGTACGGCGTCGTAGTCGAGGCGAGCCTTGGGCGACAGGGCCTGGGGATCGAGGGCCGACAGGGTCTTCAGCCTGTCGGCGGCGGTTCCGCCCTTGGCGAAGCCGTCCAGCAGAGCCTTCAGCGCCGCGTCGCCCGACTGGGCCAGGGCCGGACCGGCGGCCAGGCTCGCGCCGGCCAGCAGCATCATCGCGCGACGATCGATCATCCGGCCGCCTCCCTCTTGTCTCGTTGCCCCTGTCGTAGCGGGAAAGACACCGGTGTCTAGAGGGCGCGATCCGACGTGCGCCGGCCGCGGACGGACAGTCCCTCGACCCGAGGGTCCTGGCTGCGTGCGGATGCGCGCGATACATTCATAGATTGCAAAATCGGCAAATTCTCCCAAAGGTGCCGGCGGGGTCTCGGGGGGCGACCAAGACCTGCGCCGGAGTCAGCGCGCCCGTTTTCGAACGGGCGTCTCCGGCCATCCCTCCATGGCGCCGTCCGGTCTTCGAAGACGTCCTTCGCGCTCGAAAGACCCAGTGACCAGTCAGCGTCCGCGTCCAGCCAACCGTGCGCGGCCCATGTCGGCCGCCGCCTTTCCGTGGAGATACGACCCCGATGAACTCGACCACTCGCCGCTCGCTGATCGCCTCGGCCGTCGCCCTGGCCGCCCTCGCCGGCTCGGCCGCGCCCGCCGCCGCGCAGGCCATCCCCCCGCGGATCTCGGAGGCCGAGGTGATCGCCGCAACCGAGGCCTGGGGCAAGGGCTTGGTGTCCATCTCGGTGGCCTATGACGAGAACGAGGCCAATTTCGAAAAGGCCAAGGCCGTGGCCAGCGCCTTCATCGACAAGGCCTACGGCTATGACCTGGGTCCGGTGCTGTTCAAGCCGACCCTGACCCGCGAACCGCAGACCTTCCGCAAGACCAAGGTCGGGGCCATGGCCTATTTCGTCGGCCACGACAAAGCTTATCCCTATGACGACGGCTTCGCCCTGCTGCCCTGGCGCAGCGTGAGCTACAAGCCGGTCGGCATCCAGATCAACGGCGCGGTGGCCAGCACCATGGGCAGGCTGGAATTGCGCGACAAGGACGGCAATCCGACCGTGGTCGACAAGACCTGGGTGTTCAAGAAGGACGATCGGGGCCAACTGCGGATCATCGTTCACCACTCCTCGCTGCCGTTCGTCGGCTATTAGGCGACCGGTCCGGCGCGGGATCAGGCCAGGGTCAGCGCCGGACGCGCACCGACACGTGACAACGCTGTCAGATATCGCCTAGGGTCTCGCCGGGGCGCGAAAAGACGTCCATCTGTTTCGCGTCCCGGAGGAAGCCCTTGCCGCACCGCTCGATGCTCGCCCTGCTGACGGCGACCGCCCTGGCCGCCCTCGCCTCGCCCAGCCTCGCGGCCGAACCGATCGCGCCGATCCGCCTGAACCAGGTCGGGGTGCTGGAAAGCGCGGGCAAGCTGGCGGTGCTGCCGGAAAGCTCGACGACGCCCCTGGCCTGGACGCTGGAAGACAAGGACGGCCGGATCGTCGCCAAGGGCCAGACCCGGGTGGTCGGCCCCGACGCGGCGTCGGGCGAAAGCCTGCACCAGATCGACTTCTCGGCCGCGCCGGCCGGCTACGGCTATCGCCTGAAGGTCGGCCAGCGGGCCAGCCGGCCGTTCGCGATCGACGCCCATCCCTATGCGCGGCTCAAGCGCGACGCCCTGGCCTTTTTCTACCAGAACCGCAGCGGGATCGCGATCGAGGCCAGGAACGGCGACGATCCCAAGCTGGCGCGTCCCGCCGCCCACGCCCCCGACCGCGCCACCTGCTTCAACGGCCAGGACCAGCGCGGCCAGGTCTGGGCCGGCTGCGGCTATGAGCTGAACGCCAGCAAGGGTTGGTACGACGCCGGCGACCACGGCAAGTACGTCGTCAACGGCGGCATCGCGGTCTGGACGCTGGTGAACTATCACGAGCGCCTGGCCGCCCGGGGCAGGACGCCCGACTTCGCCGACGGCGCCCAGCGCATTCCCGAGGCCGGCAACGGCGTCTCCGACCTGCTGGACGAGGCCCGCTGGGAGCTGGAGTTCCTGCTGCGCATGCAGGTACCGCCGGGCACAAGCATGGCCCTGCCGATCGGCAAGCAGGGGCAGGGACAGCTGGCGCTCACGCAGGTCGACGCCTCGGGCATGGCCCACCAGAAGCTGACCGACGCCTACTGGACCGGCGTGCCGACCGCCCCGCACGAGGATCCGGCGCCGCGCTACCTCTACCATCCCACCACCGGCGCGACCCTGAACCTGGCCGCCGTCGCCGCCCAGTGCGCGCGGGTGTGGAAGACCATCGACCCGGCGTTCTCGGCCCGCTGCCTGAAGGTCGCCCGCAGCGCCTTCGACGCGGCGCGGCGCAATCCGGAAGTCTACGCCCACAGCCAGTTCAACGGTGGCGGCGGCTATGGAGACGGCGAACTGGGCGACGAGCTGTTCTGGGCCGCGGCCGAGCTGTGGGCCACCACCGGCGAGGCGTCCTACGGCGAGGTCGTGCAGGGCTCGCCCCACATGCCGGCCGCCGGCAAGCCGGCCGAGGCGCCGGGCTGGGGCTCGACCTCAACCCTGGGCGTGATCTCGCTGGCCCTGTCGGACAAGGTTCCGGCGCAGATCCGCGACGCCGCTCGCGCGGGCATGGTCGCCGCCGCCGACAGGTACGCCGCCGAGGATCTCCAGGCCGGCTATCGCCTGCCGGACGCGGGCACGCGCTATGTGTGGGGCTCGAACGGCGTGGTCATGAACCGCGCCATGGTGCTGGGCCTGGCCTACGACTTCACCGGCAAGGCCGCCTACCGCCAGGCCGCCGCCGACGCCATGGACTACGTGCTGGGCCGCAACCCGCTGGACCAGTCCTATGTGACGGGCTGGGGCGCCCGGCCGATGAAGCATCCGCACCACCGCTTCTGGGTGGGCAAGGGCAAGTACCCCGCCCCGCCGCCAGGGGTGATCTCGGGCGGCCCCAACAACACCGCCTTCAGCGACGACGTGGCCAAGGCGATGGAAGGCAAGTGCGCGGCCCAGACCTGCTGGACCGACAGCATCGACGCCTTCACCCAGAACGAGGTGGCGGTGAACTGGAACGCGCCGTTCTTCTGGGTGGCGGCGTTCCTGGATGAATGAGCCGGTCTCAGTCGACCCCTCCGGGAGGAGGCGGCGGTAGTGCTGAGAGCTTGGTGTCTTGGTCAGCGTATGCCGTCATCATTGTCCCCTTCTTTATGGAGACATCCCTGCCCTTGATGAAAGGTGCTGCCGGCCAAAACAAAATGACGGTCGCTACGGTCGCTCCAACTCGGGTTTCCCCTTTGGTGCCCTTGTTTGCACGAAGTCGGATACGGTCGTCACCAACCTTCAAATACACAAGGCGGACGTTCAGCTTTCCATTCTTGCCTAGCATTCCATTGTCGCGAGCTTCGACAACTTCACCAACCCCGCGATAACCAGCACGCAGTATAGTTCCATCGGGCAGCTTGACATCATCATCAAGGCTAACCGTAAATCGATCACCTTCAGTCGCCGTGGCGCTGGATATTGCTTCCTCTAGGCGAAGCGCGAATTCAGTACCTTCCGGCACGGTGATTTCTGCGAATGCAGAGGTCGATGCGAAAAGCGCCAGACCCGCAAAAACTACAGCAAAACGACCCTTCATGTATGATCCCCCCAAACGAAGTTACGACGCTAAAGCTAGGCCGTCCCGACGTCCAGAAGGCGTTCGGACATGTGACTAAGCCGCCGGCTCGAGTTCAGCCTGCTCGGCGCAGGAGCAGATCCGGGCGTTGAGGAGGTGGACGCCGGCCAAAGCAAGGCCGCCCAGGCTGGTCAGGGCGGCTTCGGCCCAGTCGTTCATCGGCACGAAGGCGCCGGCCGCCATCAGCGACAGGCCGGCGACCGCCAGGGCCACCATGCCGGGCCGCTTCCAGTTGCCCGAGCGCGCCAGGGCGAAGACCGAGATCGGCGCGGCCATGGCCAGGAACAGCGGATGCAGCCACTCGGCGTGCGACAGGTTCGCGGCCAGCGGCAACAGGGCGGCCATGGCCGGCAAGGCCAGGCAGTGCACCAGGCACAGGCCCGAAAGGCCGATCGCAGCGCCGTCGAGACCCCGTTGCAGGTGGTTGTGGCGAGCCATGGGGTACTCCGGATGCGAACGGTCGAGGCGACTTAAATGTTATTACATAACACCAGGTCAAGGGCGGCTCTGCGAATTTTGTCCGTAGCAGCGTTACGCCTCGCCCCGACTTGCACCTTCTGAACGACGCGATCGTTCAAGCCCGCAACCGGCGCCATCGGCGAGTCTCGCCGCCACGCAACACCGCCGGAGGCCGCCATGTCGGACGCCCGTTTCACCCGCGCCAACGGCGCGCCCGTCCATGACAACGTCAACATCGAGACCGCCGGCCCGCGCGGTCCCGCCCTGCTGCAGGACATCTGGCTGCTGGAGAAGCTGGCCCATTTCGACCGCGAGGTGATCCCCGAGCGGCGCATGCACGCCAAGGGCTCGGGCGCCTATGGAACCTTCACGGTGACCGGCGACATCACCCGCTTCACCAAGGCCAGGCTGTTCTCCGAGGTCGGCAAGGAGACGCCGGTGTTCCTGCGCTTCTCGACCGTGGCCGGCGAGCGCGGGGCGGCCGACGCCGAGCGCGACATCCGCGGCTTCGCCGTGAAGTTCTATACCGAGGACGGCAACTGGGACCTGGTGGGCAACAACACCCCGGTGTTCTTCTTCCGCGATCCGCTGCGCTTTCCTGACCTCAATCACGCGGTCAAGCGCGACCCGCGCACAGGCATGCGCAGCGCCCAGAACAACTGGGACTTCTGGACCCTGCTGCCCGAGGCCCTGCACCAGGTGACGATCGTGATGAGCGACCGGGGCCTGCCGCGCGGCTATCGCCACATGCACGGCTTCGGCAGCCACACCTTCAGCTTCATCGACGCGGCCAATGAGCGGGTGTGGGTCAAGTTCCACTTCCGCAGCCAGCAGCCGATCGAGAACCTGACGGACGGCGAGGCCGAGGTCCTGGTCGGCAAGGACCGCGAGAGCAGCCAGCGCGACCTGTTCGAGGCCATCGAGCGTGGCGAGTTCCCGCGCTGGACCCTCTACGTGCAGATCATGACCGACGCGCAGGCCAAGGCCTTCCGCTTCAATCCGTTCGACCTGACCAAGGTCTGGCCCAAGGGCGAGTTCCCGCTGATCGAGGCCGGCGTGCTGGAGCTGAACCGCAATCCCCAGAACGTCTTCGCCGAGGTCGAGCAGGCGGCGTTCACGCCGGCCAACATCGTGCCGGGGATCGGCTTCTCGCCCGACAAGATGCTGCAGGCGCGCCTCTTTTCGTACGGCGACGCCCAGCGCTATCGCCTGGGCGTGAACCACGTGCACATCCCGGTGAACGCGCCCAAGTGCCCCTATCACAGCTATCACCGCGATGGGGCGATGCGGGTCGACGGCAATCTGGGGGCGACGCCGACCTACTGGCCCAACAGCCGCGGCGAATGGATCGACCATCCGCACATGGCAGAGCCGCCGCTGGCCCTCGATGGCGCGGCCGCCCACTGGGACCACCGCGTCGACGACGACCACTACCAGCAGCCGGGCGATCTCTTCCGCCTGATGGACGAAGTCCAGAAGCAGGCCCTGTTCGACAACACCGCCCGCTCGCTGGGCGGAGCCGACCTCGACGCGCAGCAACGGCATATCGCCCACTGCGCCAAGGCCGACCCGGCCTACGGCGCGGGCGTTGCCGAGGCCCTGGCGCGCCTGGCCCCGCCCCAGGTCGCGGCGGCGGAGTAGCGACCAAGAAAAACCCCGGCGGCCTCTCGGTCGCCGGGGTTGTTCAATTGCGGATCGCGAAGGACGATCAGTCCTTGGCGCGTTCCTGATAGCTGTTGTCTTCCGTCAGGATGATCACGCGGGTGCCCACGGTGATGTAGGGCGGCACGGTGGTCTTGACGCCGTTGCTGAGCACGGCGGGCTTGTACGACGACGAAGCGGTCTGGCCCTTCACCGACGGCTCGGTCTCGACGATCTCGAGAACGACGGTGCGCGGCAGTTCGATGGCGATCGGCACGTCGTTGTGGGTCGACAGCTGGACCGTCATGTTCTCCTGCAGGTAGGGCGCGGCGTCGCCGATCACTTCCTCGGTGGCCACGAGCTGGTCGTAGCTTTCCGGGTTCATGAAGTGGAAGCCCTCGCCGTCCTGGTACAGGAAGGTGTGGTTGCGCTGGTCGACGAAGGCGCGCTCGACCTGCTCGGTGGTGCGGTAGCGTTCCGACACCTTCACGCCGTCGCTGATGCGGCGCATGTTGAGCTGGGTCACCGGGGTGCCCTTGCCCGGGTGGATGTTGTCGACGGTCAGGACGACATAGAGCTTGCCATCCATGTCGACGACGGCGCCCTTGCGGAGCGAGCTGGCGGCTACCTTCACGTGAGAGTCCTCGAAGATCGGGCGACGGCGCGTAGACCGCGCGCGCGTATATTGCAGATGAATCCGTGTGCCCCTCTATAGCGAACGGGGCTAGATCGCCAGCCCTTCCGTCGTGTCGAACCGCCGAGACCCCAAGTGCCAGCCCCCTCCTCTTCTCCCTGGTGGACCCCGAGCAAGCACCAGGACCGCCGTCCGTTCCTGCTGGCCCGCAATCGGATCACGGCGGCGGTGCGCGACTGGTTCGCCCAGCGCGACTTCCTGGAGATCGACGCGGCCTGCCTCCAGGTCTCGCCCGGCAACGAAGCGCACCTGCACGCCTTTTCGACGGAAGCGATCAGCCTGTCGGGCCAGCGCGCCGAGATGCACCTGCACACCTCCCCGGAATTCGCCTGCAAGAAGCTGCTGGCCGCGGGCGAGCAGCGGATCTTCAGCCTGGGCAAGGTGTGGCGTAACCGCGAGCGCGGCCCCCTGCACCATCCGGAATTCACGATGCTGGAGTGGTACAGGGTCGGCGAGCCCTACGAGACCCTTATGGACGACTGCGCCGCCCTGCTGGCCCTGGCGGCGGAGACGGCGGGGACGAAACTGTTCAGCTTCCGGGGCCTGGAGTGCGATCCCTTCGCCGCGCCCGAACGGCTGACGGTGGCCGACGCCTTCATGCGCCACGCCGGCGTCGACCTGCTGGCCAGCCTCGGCGAGGGCGGCCAGACTGATCGCGACGTTCTGGCGGCCTCGGCCACGGCGGCCGGCGTCCGGGTGTCGGCCGACGACACCTGGGCCGACGTCTTCAGCCGGGTGATCGTCGAGAAGGTCGAGCCCAACCTCGGCATCGGCCGCCCCACCGTGCTGTGCGAGTACCCCACGGCGGAAGCCGCGCTGGCGCGGCCCAAGCCGGGCGATCCGCGCGTGGCCGAGCGCTTCGAGCTCTATGCCTGCGGGGTGGAGCTGGCCAACGCCTTCGGCGAACTGACCGACGCGGCCGAGCAGCGCCGCCGGTTCGTGGCCGAGATGGACGAGAAGCAGCGCGTCTACGGCGAGCGCTACCCCATTGATGACGACTTCCTGGCCGCCCTGGAACACATGCCGGCCTCGGCGGGCTCGGCCCTGGGCTTCGACCGCCTGGTGCTGCTGGCCACCGGCGCACGACGCATCGACGAGGTGCTGTGGGTTCCGGTGGCGGAGGTGTGAGCGATCCTTTTTGAGGCGGATTGTCGGTTCCGGCCGGGCTCGCACGTCCTATGGTTCGGATATCAGCAGCGGAACATGGGAGACCCGCCATGAAGATCGTCACCAGCCTGAGCTTCCAAGGCGAATGCCGCCAGGCCTTCGATTTCTACGCCGAGGTGCTGGGCGGCAAGGTCACCTCGGCCTTTTCGTTCGGCGAGGGCCCGCCCGACATGCCGGTCGATCCGAAATACAAGGACTGGCTGATGCACGCCTGGCTCGACGTCGGCGACCAGTCGCTGATGGGCGCCGACATGCCGCCCGAGTTCGCCCCCAATATCGACAAGCCCAAGAACGGCTTCGACGTCACCTTCCACACCGAGGACGCCGCCGAGGCCAGGCGGGTGTTCGAGGCCCTGTCCGAGGGAGGCAAGGTGGGGATGCCGTTCGCGGCCACCTTCTGGTCGCCGGGCTATGGCAGCCTGACCGACCGGTTCGGCATTCCGTGGATGGTCAATACGATCCCGGGCGCGGACTGGGCGCCGGGAACGTAACTTTATCGTCCCCCCAGGTTCGTCATCCCGGAAAGCCCGCAGGGCTTATCCGGGATGACGATGGTGGGGATAGACGCCTACACCTCGCGCCCCACCTCGGCCAGCAACCAGTCGCGCACCTTGAGGATCCGCGACAGGCGGGGCGCGTCGGCGCGCCAAACGACGTGGTGGCCGGTCTCGACCTCGACCTCGCCGGCGAAGGGCCGCACCAGCCGGCCGTCGCGCAGGTCGCGATCGGACAGGCCCTCGCGGGCAAGCGCGACGCCGATGCCCTGCGCGGCGGCGTCGAGCATCACCGAGGTGTCGTCGAAGGCGATGCCGGTGATCATCTGCGGCGGCTCCAGGCCCATGCCCCGGAACCAGACGGCCCAGTGCACCCCGGTGTGACGCAGCAGCGGCACGGTCAGAAGGTCGGCCGGACCGCTCATCGGATAGGTCTCGAGAAAGCCCGGCGAGCAGACGGGAAAGAGGCGCTCGCCAAGCAGCGGGATCGACTCAAGCCCCTCCCAGGGCCCGCGCCCGAAGCGCAGGGCGATGTCGACGCCGTCGGTGCGCAAATCCGCCTTGCGGTCCTCGATGCGCAGTTGCAGGTCGGCCTCGCCGGTGTCGGCGGCCAGACGGGCCAGGCGCGTCACCAGCCATCGGCTGGCGAAGGCCGAGGTCGCGCTGATCACCAGCGGCCCAGCCAGGGTCTGGCGCGCGGTCTGCACTCCGGCCTTGAGGATCGAAAGGGCCTCGGCCACGTGCTCGGCCAGGCGCCGGGCGGTGGGCGTGGGGACCATGTCGTTGCCCTCGCGCCGGAACAGGACCGCGCCCAGCTCCTCCTCCAGCTTGCGGATCTGCTGGCTGACGGCGCCGTGGGTGACGTGCAGTTCGTCGGCGGCGCGGCTGTAGCCGCGATGACGATAGGCCGCTTCAAGAGCGACCAGCGAGCTGAAGGGCGGAAGGCGCAACGCGGGCGGTCTCCGTTAGCCAGACTCACAACCTGGCGCAGAAGCCATCGTTCGTAAAGCGAGCTGGCATTTGCGATTGTCTCCTTGCGGCCGCCCTCCCCCACCACCGCATCTAACAGGATCAAGACGATGAAACTGCTGCTCGTCGGCGGCGCCCTGGCGCTCGCCCTGATGGCCGCGCTCGACCGCGCCCCCTCCTCGCCCTTCAGCCCCGAGCCCTGGCCCGGCAGCGTGCCGATCCACAGCCCGCGGTGAGGTTGCCGCTCCCCCCGCCGTCATCCCGGCCGGAGCGAAGCGGAGAGCCGGGACCCAGGGGTCACTGCAGTGCGCTGGCGACCGCCGGGGCGCTTGATCCAGGCGCACGCGCCCAGCCCCCTGGGTCCCGGGTCTGCGGTCCGCTACGCGGCCCTCCGCCCGGGATGACGAGCCAAGGGGGGCAGCGACAATGACCGCCACGCCCACGCCCAGATTTGCCAACCACGCCCGTTCGGCGCATATCCCGCAGCGATCATGATCGCCGCCAAGAAGACCCTCCGCAGCGCCGGCGCCCTGGCCGAGGCCGGACTCGTCGCCGCCGACCGCCTGCCGGCGCTGGAGCGCGTGGCCGCCCAGTACGCGGTGGCCATCACGCCCGACATGGCCCAACTGATCGACGAGGCCGATCCGTTCGACCCGATCGCGCGCCAGTTCGTGGCCGACGAAGCCGAGCTGACGACCCTGCCCGCCGAGTCCGAAGACCCGATCGGCGACTTCGCCCACAGCCCGGTCGAGGGGATCGTCCACCGCTATCCCGACCGGGTGCTGCTGAAGCCCACCCACACCTGCGCGGTCTACTGCCGGTTCTGCTTCCGGCGCGAGATGGTCGGCCCCGAGGGCCTCAAGACCCTGTCGCCGGACGAGCTGGACGCGGCCTTCGCCTATGTCGCCGCCCGCCCGCAGATCTGGGAGGTGATCGTCACCGGCGGGGATCCCTTCGTGCTGTCGCCGCGCCGCATCGCCGACCTGATGGACCGGCTCGAAGCGATCGAGCACGTCAAGGTCGTGCGCTTTCACACGCGTATTCCTTCCGTGGATCCAGCGGCGGTGACCCCCGAATTGGTGGCGGCGCTCAAGCGGGGCTCCAAGGCCGTCTATGTCGCCCTGCACGCCAACCATGCCCGCGAACTGACCCCCGCCGCCCGCGCCGCCTGCGCGCGCCTCGTGGATGCGGGCGTGCCGATGATCGGCCAGACCGTGCTCTTGAAGGGCGTCAACGACGATCCCGAAAGCCTGGGCGCGCTGATGCGGGCGCTGGTCGAGACCCGGGTGAAGCCCTACTACCTGCACCAAGGGGATCTCGCCCCCGGCACCAGCCACCTGCGCACCTCGGTCGAGGAAGGCCAGGCGCTGATGAAGGCCATTCGCGGCCGCTATTCGGGCCTGTGCCAGCCGACCTACGTGCTCGACATCCCCGACGGCCACGGCAAGGTTCCGATCGGCCCCACCTATCTAGACGCCGGCGCGGTGGAAGACCCGCGCGGCCAGACCCACGCCTATCCCCCGAAAGTCGACTGATCCCATGGCCTGGACCCGCACCTACGACGAGGCCGAGCCTCAGCGCGTCAACAAGTGGCTGGCCCAGAGCGGGGTCTGCTCGCGCCGCGAGGCCGAGGCCCTGATCGGCCAGGGCCTGGTGACCATCGACGGCGAGGTGGTGGAAGACGCCGGCCGCAAGATCCTGCCCGGCCAGACCCTGGTGCTGAACGACGGCGCGACCGCCAAGCTGGGCGCGGCCATGACGGTGATGATCCACAAGCCTGTCGGCATCGTCTCGTCCCAGCCCGAGGGCGAGCAGATCCCGGCCGTGCGCCTGCTGACCAAGGCCGCCCAGTTCGGCCAGCCCGGCCCCGTGCCCGGCCGCGACAGCAAGCTGGCCCCGGTCGGTCGCCTGGACATGGACTCCCGCGGCCTGCTGATCCTGTCCGAGGACGGCGTGGTGGCCAAGGCCGTGATCGGCCCGGAGTCGACGCTGGAAAAGGAATACCGCGTCCGGGTTCGCGGCGAGCTGACCCGCGAGAAGATCGACTGGCTGCGCCACGGCCTGGAGCTGGACGGCCGCAAGCTCAAGCGCGCCGTCGTCGACCGCCTGGGCCAGGAAACCCTGCGCTTCGTGCTGACCGAGGGCCGCAACCGCCAGATCCGCCGCATGTGCGACCTCGTGGAACTGGACGTCATCGACCTGTTCCGCCATCGCGTCGGCCCGATCGAGCTGGGCGACCTGCCCGAAGGCCGCTGGCGCCCGCTGACGCCGGCCGAGCGCGAGGCGCTGATCCGGGGGTGAGGAGCGGGGTGAGCGAGATGCACTGGCGCAGCCTGACCACCCGCGACCCCGTCCTTCTGCGTCCCGTCGGCGAGACGGCGATCGGCGTTTTCGGCGGTGAGCCGTTCGAGGCCCGCGTTGTCGCCATTCTCGGCGCGGCGGATGACGCGCCCTTCGTTGTCCAGCTGCTCTCCCCCGCCGCCGCCAATCTCGATGAGGACACCGGCCTTCACCTCGCGTTCGCCGAGGCCGACGACTGGTGGCGTGACAGCGGCCAGGCCGAGGCGCGACTTTTTCGGTTCCCGGCCAATTCCCCCGCCCGGCGTGAAGGCGTCGTGGGCGAACCCGTTGGGAGCCTGCTCTGTGAAAGACGTGCGTTCTCCCCGGCCGATGTCTTCGCCGAGAGCGAGACGGGCGGAGGGTCACGAATGCTCTGCGCCGTCGAACTGGAGCGGTTGGTCGACTATGCCAGGACACGTGGCGACGCGGTCGTCTGGGTCGAGACCTATGAACTGCGGGGCGTGTTCGAGCATCCCCGGATCGACCTTGGCCTCTATGGCCTGGAGGGCGACGATCCGGCCCTGACCTCGACGCAGCGCATCGAGATGGCCACACGCGACATCGTCGAGATGCTCAGCCTGGCGAGCGCGGAGGGCGGCCGTTTCGGCTTCCGGGCCTGGGTCGGCTGAAGCGCTCCGGGCGCTCTGCCCAACTCCCGCCACGGCGTGTTGCAAGTTCGCCGAAAGCCGTTTCAAAGCCGCAACATCGTCGCGACGTGACGTTGTTAGCCAGTCGATCTCAATACACTGGAGATCGACATGAAAGTCGTCGTCACCGCGCTTGCCCTTGGCGCCCTCGCCCTGTCCACCCCCGTGCTCGCGCAGGGTCACGACCGCCACGACACCCCCGCCCCGCGCCACGAGCAGGCCAAGCCGGGCAAGGAAACCAAGCAACAGCGCCACGTGCGCGCCTGCAAGGCCAAGTATCGCTCCTACGACGTCAAGCGTGACGCGTACCGCGGCCAGGGTGGCCGATGGATCAAATGCCGCCTCTAGCAGTTTAGCTTGAGCGTCGGGTCGCCAGGGTCGGCGACCCGACTTTTCGTGCATCGCTTACGCTTCCGCCGGGGTCCCTGAGGGACGACGGCGTCTTCGACCATCTTCGCCGCCGCACCGTCCGCGCCCAGAGGCCGTCCATGACCGAACCCCGCCCGTCCCTCGCCGTCCGCAAGCCCAGCCGCCGGGCGCGGATCATCGGCGGCGCCGTCGCCCTGGCCGCCCTGGCGGGCGTGGGCGTTCTGGCCTGGACGCTGCTGAACGGCGGCGGCGACACGGGTCCAGGCGGTCCTGGCGGTCCCGGTGGCCCAGGCGGTCCTGGCGGCGGCGGCCGTCGCGGCGGTCCGGCCAGCACCGTGGCGGTGGCCACGGCGGCCAAGGCCGACCTGCCGGTGGTGATCGAGGCGCTGGGCACCGTCACGCCGGCGGCGACCGTCACCGTCAAGCCGCAGGTCTCGGGCGTCATCACCCAGGTGCTGTTCCGCGAGGGCCAGATGGTCCAGGCCGGCCAGACCCTGGTGCAGATCGACCAGCGGCCGTTCCAGATGGCGCTGATGGAGGCGCAGGGCAACCTGACCCGCGACGAGGCCCAACTGGCCGTCGCCCGCCTGACCCTCAAGCGCTACCAGACCCTGCTGGAGCAGGATTCCATCGCCCGCCAGGAGGTCGACACCCAGGCCGCCACCGTCAAGCAGCTGGAAGGCACGGTGATGGCCGACCGGGCCGCGGTCGGCACGGCTCGCCTGAACGTCGGCTTCTCGCGCATCACCGCCCCGGTCAGCGGGCGCGTAGGCCTGCGCGTCGTCGACGTCGGCAACTACGTCGCCTCGGGCGACGCCAGCGGGGTGGCGGTGATCACCACCCTGTCGCCGATCGACGTCGAGTTCACCGTCCCGCAGGACGACGTGCCGCGCATCTCGCAGCGGGTGTTCGGCGGCGCGACCCTGCCGGTCACGGTGCTGGACCGCACGCGCACCAACACGCTCGATCAGGGCACGTTCTCGACCTTGGACAACCTCGTGGACACCGGCACCGGCACGGTGAAGGGCAAGGCCCGCTTCCCCAACACCGGCGGCAAGCTGTTCCCCAGCCAGTTCGTCAATGTCCGCATCCAGCTCGACACCTTGAAGGACGCCGTGGTCGTGCCGGCCACCGCCGTGCGCCAGGGCTCGGACGGCGCCTTCGTCTGGAAGCTCAAGAGCGACCAGACCGTCACCAAGACCAAGGTCACGACCGGCCAGTCGACCACCACCCAGGTGGCGATCACCCAAGGCCTCGCCGTCGGCGACAAGGTCATCACCGAGGGCGGCGACCGCCTGACCGAGGGCGGCAAGGTGCAGCTGCCGGGCCAGGCGGCTCAGCGCCAGGGCGGACAACGCGGCGAGAGGGGCCAGCGCGGCAAGCGTCCGGAAGGCGCGCCTCCCGGCGGCGGTGAAGGCCGTCGGCGTCCGGAATAATCGGACGCCCAGCCGATGAACCCCTCTCGCCCCTTCATCCAGCGGCCGGTCGCCACGGCCCTGTTCATGGCGGCCATCGTGCTGGCCGGTCTGGTCGGCTTTCGGCTGCTGCCGCTGTCGGCCCTGCCGCAGGTCGACTACCCCACCATCCAGGTGCAGACCCTCTATCCGGGGGCCAGCCCCGAGGTGATGAGCCAGACCGTCACCGCCCCGCTGGAACGCCAGCTGGGCGAGATGTCGGGCCTGGCCCGTATGAGCTCGGTCAGCACGGCCGGCGCCAGCGTCATCACCTTGCAGTTCAACCTGGGTGAAACCCTCGACGTCGCCGAGCAGGAAGTGCAGGCGGCGATGAACGCGGCCAACTCGCTGCTGCCGGCCGACCTGCCCGCCCCGCCGGTCTACGCCAAGGTCAATCCGGCCGACGCGCCGGTGCTGACCCTGTCGATCACGTCTGACACCCTGCCGCTGACCGAGGTGCAGAACCTGGTCAATACGCGCCTGGCCCAGAAGATCAGCCAGGTCTCGGGCGTGGGCCTGGTCTCGCTGAGCGGCGGCCAGAAGCCGGCCATCCGCATCCAGGCCGACACCCAGGCCATGGCCTCCTACGGCCTGACCCTGGCCGAGCTGCAAAGCGCCATCGACAACTCCAACGCCAATAGCGCCAAGGGCAGCTTCGACGGCCCCACCCGCACCTACACCATCAACGCCAACGACCAGCTGCTGACGGTCGACGACTATCTGAACCTGATCGTCACCTACAAGAACGAGGCCCCGATCCGCATCCGCGACGTGGCCACCGTCGTGCAGAGCGCCGAGAACACCCGCCTGGGCGCCTGGGCCGGCAAGACCCCGGCGATCATCGTCAACGTCCAGCGCCAGCCGGGCGCCAACGTCATCAAGACCGTCGACGCCATCAAGGCCAAGCTGCCCGAGCTGCAAGCCGGCCTGCCGGCGACGCTGAAGGTCGAGGTGCTGGCCGACCGCACCACCGGCATCCGCGCCTCGGTGCACCATGTCGAGATGGAGCTGATCCTGGCCGTGGTGATGGTCGTGCTGGTGATCTTCTTCTTCCTGCACTCCATGCGCGCGACGATCATCGCCAGCCTGGCCGTGCCGATCTCGCTGATCGGCTCGTGCGGGGTGATGTACCTCTTGGGCTACAGCCTCAACAATCTCTCCCTGATGGCCCTGACCATCGCCACGGGCTTCGTCGTCGACGACGCCATCGTGATGATCGAGAACATCATCCGCCACATGGAGAAGGGCGAAAAGCCGATGCAGGCGGCGCTGAAGGGCGCGCGCGAGATCGGCTTCACCATCATCTCGCTGACCATCTCGCTGATCGCGGTGCTGATCCCGCTGCTGTTCATGGGCGACGTGGTCGGGCGCCTGTTCCGCGAGTTCGCCGTCAGCCTGGCCATCACCATCCTGATCTCGGCCGTGGTGTCGCTGACCCTGACGCCGATGCTGTCGGCCCGCTGGCTGAAGAGCCACGAGGAGGACAAGCCCGGCCGTGTCGGCCGCAAGGCCCAGGAGGTCTTCGAGAAGATCGAGGCCCGCTACGAGACGGCTCTGGCCTGGGTCATGGCCCGCCAGAAGGCGACCCTGGTCGTGGCCG
Organism: Caulobacter endophyticus; assembly: GCF_029543245.1. Classification (GTDB taxonomy): domain Bacteria; phylum Pseudomonadota; class Alphaproteobacteria; order Caulobacterales; family Caulobacteraceae; genus Caulobacter; species Caulobacter endophyticus_A. Next base: position 11,433 of record NZ_JARQWV010000040.1, on the reverse strand, counting down.
TCGCCACCCTGGTGCTGACCGGCGTGCTGTACATGGTCATCCCCAAGGGCCTGTTCCCCACCCAGGACACCGGCCAGCTGCAGGCCCGCACCGAGGTCGAGCAGTCGGTGTCGTACGAGCGCATGGCCGGCCTGCAACAGCAGGCGGCCGCCGCGATCCTCGAGGACCCGGCCGTGGCCAGCGTGGCGTCGTTCATCGGCGTCGACGGGGCCAACAACAGCATGCTCCACACCGGCCAGATGCAGATCAACCTGAAGGGCGACCGCAAGGGCTCGCAGGAGAAGATCATGCAGCGGCTGCGCGAGCGCGTGGCGCAAGTGCCCGGCGTCACCCTCTATCTCCAGCCGACCCAGGACCTGACCATCGACGCCGAGAGCGGCCCGACCCAGTACCGCCTGTCGCTGGAAGGCGCCGACACCGCCACCGTCAAGGAGTGGGCCGGCAAGCTCTCCGAAAAGCTCGCGACCGTGAAGGCCGTCCGCAACATCTACAGCGACGCCTCGGCCACGGGGGCGGCGGCCTATATCGACATCGACCGCGACACCGCAGCGAGGCTTTCGATCACCGCCTCGGACGTCGACGACGCCCTCTACAGCGCGTTTGGCCAGCGGATCGTCTCGACCATCTTCACCGAGACCAACCAGTACCGCGTGATCCTGGAGGCCAAGCCGGGCCTGCTGACCGACCCGGCCTCGCTGGGGAACCTGAACCTGCGCACGGGCGGCGGCTCGCCTGCGCCGCTGGCGGCCTTCTCGACCATCAAGGAGCAGCAGTCGCCGCTGCAGGTGACCCACGTGGCCCAGTTCCCGGCCACCACGATCGGCTTCGACACCGCCCCGGGCGTCTCGCTGGGCCACGCCGTCGACGAGATCCGCGCGGCGATGAAGGACATCGCCATGCCCTCGTCGGTGACCCACACCTTCCTGGGCGCGGCCGGGGCCTATGAGAACTCGCTGAGCAACCAGCTTTGGCTGATCCTGGCGGCCGTGGTCTGCGTCTACATCGTGCTGGGCGTGCTCTACGAGAGCTACATCCACCCGCTGACCATCCTGTCGACCCTGCCCTCGGCCGGCGTCGGGGCCCTGCTGGCCCTGTGGCTGACCGGCCATGACCTCGGCGTGATCGGGATCATCGGCATCATCCTGCTGATCGGCATCGTCAAGAAGAACGCGATCATGATGATCGACTTCGCCATCGAGGCCGAGCGCAACGAGGGCAAGTCGCCGGAGGAGGCCATCTTCCAGGCCGCCATCCTGCGCTTCCGCCCGATCCTGATGACCACCCTGGCGGCCCTGTTCGCCGCCGTGCCGCTGATGCTGGGCTTTGGCGAAGGCGCCGAGCTGCGCCGCCCGCTGGGCATCGCCATCTTCGGCGGCCTGCTGGTCAGCCAGCTCCTGACCATGTTCACCACGCCCGTCGTCTATCTCGCCTTCGACCGCATCGCGCCCTCGGGCAAGAAGCGCCGCGAAGACGCCGATGAGGATCGCGTCGACCAGCCGCTGCCGGGGCTGCCGTCATGAACCTGTCGGCGCCCTTCATCCGCCGGCCGGTGGCCACGGTCCTGCTGACCATCGGCCTCGCTTTGGCCGGGATCTTCGCCTTCTTCGTGCTGCCGGTCTCGCCGCTGCCGCAGGTGGACTATCCGACCATCTCGGTGTCGGCCAGCCTGTCGGGGGCCAGTCCCGAGACCATGGCCTCCAGCGTCGCCACCCCGCTGGAACGGCGCCTGGGCGTCATCTCCGGCGTCAACGAGATGACCTCGCAGAGCTCGTCGGGCTCGTCCCGGGTGACCTTGCAGTTCGACCTCAACCGCAAGATCGACGGCGCCGCCCGCGAAGTGCAGGCGGCCATCAACGCCGCCCGCGCCGACCTGCCCGCCACGCTGCGCAGCAACCCCACCTATCGCAAGATGAACCCGTCGGACTCGCCGGTGATCATCCTGGCCCTGACCTCCGACACCAAGACCCCCGGCCAGATCTACGACGCGGTGTCCAACATCGTCTCGCAGCGGGTCTCGCAGGTGCAGGGCGTGGGCGACGTCGAGATCGGCGGCGGCTCGCTGCCGGCCGTGCGGATCTCGGTCAATCCGTTCCTGCTCAACAAGTACGGGGTCAGCCTGGAGGACGTGCGCGCGGCCATCCAGTCGGCCAACGCCAACCGCCCCAAGGGCGCGGTCGAGGGCGACGGCAAGCGCTTCCAGATCTACACCTCCAGCAGCGGCCGCAAGGCGGCCGACTATGCCGGGCTGCTGGTCGCCTGGCGGGGCGACGCGGGGGTCAAGCTGTCGGACGTGGCCAGCGTCACCGACAGCGTCGCCGACACCCGCACCCTGGGTCTCTTCAACGGCAAGCCGGCAATCATCGTGCTGATCACCCGCCAGCCGGGCGCCAACATCATCCAGACCGTCGACAGCGTGCGCGCGGCCCTGCCGGAGCTGCGCGAGCAGCTGCCCGCCGACATCAAGGTGCAGGTGGCCAGCGACAGCACCAACTCGATCCGCGCCTCGCTGCACGAGATCGAGGTCACCCTGCTGATCTCGATCGTGCTGGTGGTGCTGGTGGTCAGCGCCTTCCTGCGCAGCGCCCGGGCGACCTTCATCCCGACGGCGGCGACCATCGTCTCGCTGCTGGGCACCTTCGGCGTGATGTACCTGATGGGCTTCTCGCTGAACAACCTGTCCCTGATGGCCATCACGGTGGCCACCGGCTTCGTGGTCGACGACGCCATCGTGGTGCTGGAGAACACCCAGCGCCACATCGAGGCGGGCATGGACCGCTTCAAGGCCGCCGTTCTGGGCGCGCGCGAGGTCGGCTTCACCGTGCTGTCGATCAGCGTCTCGCTGGTGGCGGTGTTCATCCCGCTGCTGTTCATGGGCGGCCAGGTGGGGCGCCTCTTCCGCGAGTTCGCCGTCACCCTGTCGGCGGCGGTGCTGATCTCGCTGGTCATCAGCCTGACGACCACGCCGATGATGTGCGCCTACATGCTGAAAGCCCGCCCTGAGGGCCACAAGGAAGGACCCGTCGCCCGCTTCTTCGAGCGGATGTTCGACAGGATCCAGGCGATCTACGCCCGCACGCTGGACTGGGCCCTGCACGCCAAGCCGCTGGTGATGGTCATGCTGGTCGCCGTCATCGGCATGACCGTCTGGCTCTACATCGCCGTGCCCAAGGGTTTCTTCCCGCAGCAGGACAGCGGCCAGCTGATGGCCGGCATGCGCGCCGACGAGAGCGTCTCGTCCAAGGCCATGCAGGCCAAGCTGCGGACCGTGGTCGACATCATCCGCAAGGACCCCGCCGTCGACACCGTGGTCGGCTTCACCGGCGGCAATCGCGCGGGCGGCGGCTTCATGTTTGTCAATCTCAAGCCGATCAAGGAGCGCAAGGAGAAGGGCAGCGCCGTCATCGCCCGCCTGCGACCGCAGTTGCAGAAGGTCACCGGCCTGTCGATCTTCCTCAACCCCGTGCAGGACGTGCGCATGGGCGGCCGGTCGAGCAACTCGACCTACCAGTACACCCTGACCAGCGACTCCAGCGCCGCCCTCAAGGAGTGGGCGCCTAAGCTGGCCGAGGCGATGAAGACCCATTCCGACGTCATGACCGACGTCGACAGCGACCAGTCGGAGAACGGCGTCGAGACCCTGGTGACGATCGACCGCGACAGCGCCTCGCGCATGGGGGTCACGCCCCGCGCCGTCGACAACGCGCTCTACAACGCCTTCGGCCAGCGCCAGGTCGGGACCATCTACGAAGACGTCAACCAGTACGGCGTGATCCTGGAGTGGGACCAGAAGTTCGCCCAGGGTCCCGAGGCGCTGAACGACGTCTATGTACCGACCTCGACCAGCGGGACGACCACGGCGGCCAGCACCAGCGGGGCGTCGGTCAATCCCTCGCAGCGCGACGCCTCGACGGGTTCGACGCTGAACACCTCGGCCACGCCGATGACTCCGCTGACGGCCATCGCCAGCGTCAGCCAGAACGCCACCCCGACCAGCGTCAACCACCAGAACGGCGAGCTGGCGACCACCGTGTCGTTCAACCTGCCCGACGGGGTGTCGCTGTCGCAGGCCCAGGCGGCGATCACCCAGGCCGAGGCCGACATCGGCCTGCCGACCAGCGTGCGCGGCAGCTTCCAGGGCAGCGCCCGCAGCTACAACGAGCAGATGAAGCAGCAGCCGTTCCTGATCGCGGCGGCCATCGTGGCGATCTACATCGTGCTGGGCATCCTCTACGAAAGCTACGTCCACCCGGTGACGGTGCTGTCGACCCTGCCGGCCGCCGGCGTCGGGGCGGTGCTGGCGCTGCTGCTGTTCGGCATGGAGTTCTCGATCATCGCCCTGATCGGGGTGTTCCTGCTGCTGGGCATCGTCAAGAAGAACGCCATCCTGATCATCGACTTCGCCCTGGAGGCCCAGCGCGGCCGCGGCCTGACGGCGATCGAGGCGGTACGTGAAGCCAGCCTTCTGCGCTTCCGTCCGATCCTGATGACGACGCTGGCCGCCGCCCTGGGCGCCCTGCCCCTGGCCATCGGCTTTGGCGAAGGCGCCGAGCTGCGCCGGCCGCTGGGCATCACCATCATCGGCGGCCTGATCGCCAGCCAGCTTCTGACCCTCATCACCACCCCCGTGGTCTACGTCTATCTCGACCGCCTGCGCGGCAAGCGGCGCGACGAGCGCGACCTGACCCACATGCCCTCCGCGCCGGAGCTCGCCCGATGACCGCCCGCCTCCTGACCGCTCTGCCCCTTCTGGCTCTGGTCGCCGCCTGCTCGACGACGCCGGCCTACGACACGCCCAAGCTCGCCTCGCCGACGCCCGCCACGTGGAAGGCGATGGACGGCTGGAAGGCCGCCACGCCCTCCGACCATCTGGATCGCGGCGACTGGTGGACCCTGCTGGGCGACGCCCAGCTGAACGCCCTGGCCGAGCGGGTGAAGGTGGACAACCAGACCATCGCCGCCGCCGAGGCCGCCTATCGCCAGGCCCGCGCCCTGGTGAAGGAGCAGCGCGCCTCGCTGTTCCCCAGCATCGACCTGTCGGCCTCGGGCACGCGCTCGGGGGGCGGCGGGACCAGCAGCGCGCCGGGCGCCGGCGGGGCCACCAGCTCGGGCGACACCAAGCGCTACGCCGCCAGCATCGGCGCCAGCTGGGAGCCCGACGTCTGGGGCCGCATCCGCGCCTCGATCGGCAACGCCAGCGCCAGCGCCCAGGCCAGCGCCGCCGACCTGGCGGCCGCCCAGCTGTCGGCCCAGGGAGAATTAGCGGTAAGCTATCTGGGCCTGCGCCAGAGCGACATCGAGATCGCCCTCGTCCAGGCCACGGTCGACGGTTACCAGCGCAGCCTGAAGATCACCCAGAACCGCTACGACGCCGGCATCGCCCCGCGCTCGGACGTGCTGCAGGCCCAGACCACCCTGGCCAACGCCCAGTCCAGCCTGGAGGGCCTGACCCAGACCCGCGCGACCTACGAGAACGCCATCGCCGTGCTGGTCGGCCAGCCGGCCGGCGGCTTCCGCATCGTCGCCGATCCGAACTGGACCGCGAGCGTGCCGAAGATCCCCGTCGGCCTGCCCTCGGCCCTGCTGGAGCGCCGTCCCGACGTCGCCGCCGCCGAGCGTCGCGTGGCGGCCGCCAACGCCCAGATCGGCGTGGCCCGCGCGGCCTACTTCCCCACCTTCACGATCAGCGGATCGGGCAGCTCGACCGCCAGCGTCTTGGGCGACCTCTTCTCGGCCTCGGCCAACACCTGGTCGCTGGGGCTGTCGGCGGCCCAGACCCTGTTCGACGCCGGCGCCCGGAAGGCCCAGGTCGCCCAGGCCCGCGCCTCGTACGACGCGGCGGCCGCAAACTACCGCCAGACCGCTTTGACCGCCTTCCAGGATGTGGAGAACCAGCTGACGGCGGTGCGGGTGCTCGAGCGCCAGTACGCTCTCCTGGAGACCGCCTCCAAGGCCGCCGACCAGACCGAGCAGATGCTGCTGAACCAGTATCGCGCCGGCCAGGTGGCCTATACCGACGTGGTCAGCGCCCAGGCCACGGCCCTCTCGGCCCGCCGCGACCTGGCCTCGGCCCGTGTCTCGCGCCAGACGGCGGCCGTGGCCCTGGTGCAGGCGATCGGCGGCGGCTGGACGGGGTTGGAGGGCAAATAGAAGCTGAACGCCGCGGGTGGTCCTCGTCCTTCGACAAGCTCAGGAAGAGGACCAATTCAGGCGCCGGCGATGAAAAACCTCATCCTGAGCTTGTCGAAGGACGAGGTTTTCGCCCCTACCCCGCCGACGTTTCCATCGCCACGCGCAGCTTGCGGAAGGCGGCGGCGAGTTCCGACTTGGCGCCGGCCAGGGCCCCGCCGTTGCGGATCGCGCGGCGAGCGTCGGCGACCGCGCCGCGGTTGATCTGGTCGGCCACCTGGCCCGCGATGCGGTGGAAGTCGCGGTGCGCCTCCAGGCAGTGCAGGTGCAGGTGGCTGCCGGGCATGCGCTTGTGCCCCTCGCCATGCAGCCACTGGCCGGCGGCGCAGGTCCGCTCGGCCCGCACGGCGGCGGCGTCGACGGTGCGACCGGCGGCCATGGCGGCCTCCAGCTCGTCGCAGATGCGGTTGTGAAACTGGGTCTGTTCCACGAAATCCATGAGCACGCCCGCGCACTAAGCCAGCTGAAGCGGCGGCATGGCGGCTCTCGATTGCGCCAGTGTTGCGGCAAGGTTGCGGTTTGACGAAACCGCAACCGCAGTCTTTTGGCGCATCTGTTTTGGGAGCAGAGGGTCGCGGGCGCCGGGCGATATCCCGGGACGTCCCGCGGGAAACACGCACGCAACACCAGCCCGCATGATCGCGGTCAGGAGCAAGTACGCATGACCCGAACCGAAGACGACCTCCGCGAAGCCGCTGCCTGGCTGGAGCGCCTGCGTTCGCCCGAAGCCGGGCAAGGCGACCAGGAAGAGTTCGAGACCTGGGCGGCCCACCCCCGCCGCCGCGACGCCTTTGAGGCGGTGCGCGCGGTCGACGCCGAGATCACGAGCTGGGATCCGCCGGCGCCGGTCTCGCCCTGGCCGATCCTCGGCGCGCTGGCCCTGGGGGCCGGCGGCCTGATGGCGGCGGCGGGCCTGCTGATCCACTGAACGCGAAAAGGGCGCCGGCCCGCCAAGACCGGCGCCCTTCCTCGCCGCCGCCGGGGCTGACTGGGCGGCGAGCGCCGGACGCGCAAAGGGGGAGAAGCGCGCCCGGGTAGCTTCAGGCTTCGACTAGAAGCGCTTGCGGATGCCCACGTAGTAGGAGCGGCCGAGCACGTCGTAGTTCTGCGGGTCGTAGTTGCCCTCGGTGTCGCCCACCTGCGGCGGAGCCTTGTCGAACAGGTTGTTGACGCCGAAACGCAGGGCGGTGTCCCAGGGCAGCTCGACGCGGCCGTTCAGGTCGAAGGCGTTGTAGGCCTTCACGCCGCGCGAGGTGCTGGTCGGGGTGACGACCTTGGCCGAGTTCTCCATGGCCTCGATCCAGCGCCAGCGCAGGCCCAGGCTGGCCGGACCCCAGGTGTAGGTGCCCGAGGTGACCGACTTCCACTTGGGGTGAGCCGTGCCGGCGGTGCTTTCCACGCCCGTGCCGATGGTGCCGACATAGTCGTAGACCGGCGCGCCCGGCAGGTTCTGGATCTTGAACTTGTCGGTGTAGCCCAGGGCCACGTTCAGGGCGAAGGAGCCCGGGATCATGTCCAGGGCGCTGTCGGCGAAGTCGAAGCTCCAGTCGACCTGCACGTCGACGCCGGTGGTCTGGAACTGGCCCAGGTTCAGCAGCGGCTGGACGGGGTTGGTCGGCACGCCGCTGGCCGAGTTACGGGTCAGCAGCGAGCAGTAGTAGTTGCTCGGGTCGTAGGTCGGGTTGGAGCCGCCCGAATTGAAGCAGAACTGGAAGGCGTTGACGATCGACAGGCTGCCGATCGCGTCCTTCACCTTGATGTCGTACCAGTCGACCGAGGCCGTCAGGCGGCTGAGCAGCGGGTGCTCGAACGGCGAGCGCAGGACGGCGCCGAACGAATAGGTGTCGGCGGTTTCTTCCTGCAGGTCCGGGTTGCCGCCGGTGAGGGCGAACACCTGGGCCGTGCCCAGCTGGTAGCTGTCGATGATCGCCGTCGGCACGCCCTGCGCCAGGCAGAGGCTGCGAACCGCCGCGGCGTTGGCGCCCGTCCGCCAGGACGAACGCACGTCGCAGGGATCGCCGTTGGTGGTGGTCGACGAGGCCGTGCCGATGGCCACCGAACCCGTCGAGACCGGCGCGTAGAGCTCGCCGACGCTGGGGGCGCGGATGGCGCGGTTGTAGCCGCCGCGCAGGCGGACCGGCTCGACGATCTTCCAGTCGAAGTCGGCCTTGTAGGTCTGCACGCCGCCGACCGAGCTGTAGTCGGAGTAGCGGTAGCCGAGGTCGAGATTGAACTCCTCGATGAACGGCAGGTCCTTCAGCACCGGCACCAGCAGTTCGCCGTAGACTTCATAGGTGTCCACCGAACCCGAGGCGTCGCGCAGCACGCTGTAGCCCAGGATGTCGCTGGTGCCGTCGGGCTGGTTCAGCTGGGCGTCGGGCTTGAAGGTGTATTCGTTCGAGCGGTAGTCCGTACCGGCGGCGAACTTCACCGTGCCGGCGGGCAGGTCGAACAGCGAACCGGAGACGTTCACCTCGACCATGCGCTGCTCGAGGGTGTTCTGGTTCAGGGTGCGGCGCGACATGTAGCGGGCGCACTCGGCCGACGGCGTCAGGTTGCCGAAGGGGTTCCAGCCGCCGGCGCAGTATTCGGTGCCGCCGGTCGGGCTGTTGAGCAGGCGCGAGATGGCGCTGGCGCTGGCGCCGCCGGTCTGCTCGTTGTCGAACTTGGCGCGGCTGAACGAGACGTAGCCGTCCCAGGTCCAGTCCTTGAAGCCGGTTTCACCCGACAGGCCGTTGGTGAACTGGAAGACGTCGTAGCTGTACTTCTGGATGCGCGGACCCAGGATATCCAGCGCCTTGTAGAAGGTGAAGGCGGCGTTCGGGGTCGGGCGCGAGGCCAGGATCGGACGGAAGTCGGTCGGGACGAACGGGTTGGTGACCGGCACGGTCAGGCCGTAGACGTTCGAGGCCAGGGTCGGGTTCGAGACGCCCACCGAGACGTAGTCGGTGAAGGTGAACTGCGAGAAGAACTTCAGATTGTCGGTCAGGTCGTAGTCGACCTTGGCGAACACGGCGTAGCGGTCGAGGTCCGACTGCATCGAGCTGCCGTTGTAGCCGAAGTTGACCTGCTGCGAGGTGCCCGAGGCGTTGGCGTTGACGATGTAGGCGTTGTCGGTCTGCGGGTCGCGGAAGTTCAGGACCGGCACGCCCGAGGTCGAGAACAGGGTCTGGTCGGTGTTGAAGCCGATCTGGCCGGTATAGCGGCCGGCGCTGTTGCCGGTCAGGGCGGCGGTGCCGTAGCTGCCCTGGAACAGGTTGTTGATCGAGGCCAGGGTCGGCAGGTTGGCGCCGAACAGCACCGTGCCTTGCGGGATGGTCGACAGGCCCGGCGCCGAGGTGCGGAAGATGTAGTAGTCGCGCGCACTTTGCAGGGCGCGGTCACGGTTGGTGTAGTCGAACGACAGCACCGCCCGGCCCTTGCCCTCGGCGAAGTCCGAGCCGCCCGTGATCGAGAAGCGGAACGACTCGGCGTCGCCCTTTTCCGAGATGCCGTACTGGGCGTCGGCGGTCAGGCCGTTGAAGCTGCGCTTGAGCTTGAAGTTGACGACGCCGGCGGTGGCGTCCGAGCCGTAGGCGGTCGAGGCGCCGCCGGTGATCACTTCGACGTTCTCGATCAGCGCTTCGGGGATGATATTGAGGTCGACCGAACCGTCGGGGTTGGACGGTTGCAGGCGACGGCCGTCGAGCAGGATCAGGGTGCGCTTGGCGCCCAGGCCCCGAAGGCTGGCGTAGGACTGGCCGCCGTTGAGGCCCGTGCTGGTCGAGCCGGTGTTGCCCTGGCCGAACGAGCCGGTGAACTGCGGCATCTGCGACAGGGCCTTTTCGACCGTCACCTGGCCGGTGGCCTCGATGGCGGCGGCGCCGACGGTCTGGATCGGGCTGTTGGCCACATAGTCCTGGCGGGCGATGCGCGAGCCGGTGACGACGACGGCCTCGACGGCCTGGGGCTCTTCGGGGGCCGCGGCCTCCTGGGCGTGGGCGACGCCGAGCATCAGCGCGCCATACGCGCAGCCGCCGGCCATCATCCGCTTCAAGGTCCTCGATCGCATACTTGCATCCCCTTTGGATTGGGTCGCGCCCCTCGCGCTTCCGATCCTCAAGACGCAGCCTGTTTCCGAACCCACACCTCCCCGACAACTTTTTGCCGCAGAGCCAAGTCACGGATTGGTAAGGAGAAAAATTTTTGCTTTTGGACGTGAGGAAACGCGTGCGGCCTGCGTCTTGATAGATGCGGGCCGCTCATGTCGGCCTCCTGAACAGAGCTACGGGACCGCCATGCCGGACGTGATCCAGATCCCCGCCGAACATTTCGAGCGATTGAAGAGCCGCCTGCCCGCCATCACCCGCGAGCACCTCAACAACGTCTACGGCATCAGCGAGACCACCTGGACCAAGCTGCGCCGGGGCGAGCCGATCAAGCGGGTCACCTGGGAGCGGCTGCTGAGCCGCTATGAGCGCCTGCAAAAGGCCGCCGCATCCTGATCTTCGCGCTCTAGCGCTCCCGACACCGCCGGACCGGCCAAGCCGCGCCCGCTGCCTGCCCCTTTCCCAAAATCCACGCGCACCACGGACGCCCCTGCGGCGCCCGGCGCGTTCGCCGCGTGCGCAAAGGCTCCTTGATGAACAAACGCTTCGCCTATCTGATCGTCGGCGCGATGGTGCTGGGGATCCTCGTCGGCTGGGGGTGCAACCAGTTCCTGGACGCCGAGGGCGCCAAGTCGGCCGCCTCGGGTCTTTCTCTGATCACCGACATCTTCCTGCGGCTGATCAAGATGATCATCGCCCCGCTGGTGTTCACCACCCTGGTGGCCGGCATCGCCCACATGGAGGACGCCGCCGCGGTGGGCCGCATCGGCGCCAAGACGCTTGGCTGGTTCATCGGCGCCTCGGCGATCTCGCTGCTGCTGGGCCTCTTGATGGTTCACCTGCTGGCCCCGGGCCATGGCCTGCACCTGGTCGAGGCGGCGGTGTCGTCCAAGCCGGCCGCCACCACCGAGGCCTTCACCCTCAAGGGCTTCATCACCCACCTGGTGCCGACCTCGATCTTCGACGCCATGGCCAAGAACGAGATCCTGCAGATCGTGGTGTTCTCGCTGTTCGTCGGCACCGCCGTGGCGGCGCTGGACGACAAGGCCCCGCAGGTGCTGCATCTGGTCGAACAGTGCGCCCAGATCATGCTGAAGGTCACCGGCTTCGTCATGAAGCTGGCCCCGCTGGCGATCTTCGCGGCCCTGGCCTCGACCAT
>NZ_JARQWV010000003.1 GCF_029543245.1 Caulobacter endophyticus | reverse complement strand
GGAGCGGTCGACGAAGCCGAAACGCTAAACAAACACACGGTCTCCGGGCTCCGCCCGGCCGCTCCGCGCCTCCCCGACCTAACGCGTGTGAACGCGGGAGACTGCAAAGTCGCGCCTCAAGGAACCTCCCCCAGAGGGGGAGGTTCGCCGATCAAGATCCTCGCCCTGAAGGGGGAGGTGGCCCGAAGGGCCGGAGGGGGAAGTTCCCGCTGACTTCAACGAAGCCGCCAACGCCGCAGCAACTTCCCCCTCAGTCGCTCCGCGACAGCTCCCCCTTCAGGGGGAGCATCTTTCTCAATACCCCAGCGCCACCCCGTCCTTGCGCATCTCGGTGGCGGCCGCATAGCGCCCCGGCCAGCGTTCGATGGCCTGGTAGCCGCCATAGCCGCCGGCGTCGGTCTTCAGGGTCCAGCCGATGGCCTCCAGCGCCTTGCGCGTGGCGGCCGGGACGCCGCTTTCCAGGTCGAGCGCGGCGATGTCCTCGGCGGCGATGCCGGTCGGTTCGGGCGAGCCGCCATGGTGCCAGCGCGGCGCGTCGCCGGCTTCCTGCACGCCCAGGCCGAAGTCGACCATGTTGCTGATGATCTGGGTCTGGCCCTGGGGCTGCATGTCGCCGCCCATGACCCCGAAGCTCAGCCACGGCTCACCCTTGCGCGTGGCGAAGCCCGGGATGATCGTCTGGAATGGCCGCTTGCCGGGCGCATAGACGTTGGGATGGCCGTCGGTCAGGGCGAACAGCTCGCCGCGGTCCTGGAACATGAAGCCCAGGCCGTCGGCCATCAGGCCCGAGCCCATGCCGCGATAGTTCGACTGGATGATCGACACCATCATCCCGTCCTTGTCGGCGGTGGTGAAATAGGTGGTGTCGCCTTTGCTCGGCGCCGTGCCCGGATAGGACGGGGTCCAGATCTTGCCGGGCGAGATGAGTTTGGCGCGCTCCTTGGCGTAGTCCTTGGAGATCAGCCACTCGATCGGCGACTTGTAGAAGTCCTGGTCGGCGTAGAAGCGGGCGCGGTCCTCATAGGCCAGGCGCTTGGCCTCGACGGCGTGGTGGATGGCCTGGGCCGACTGGAAGCCCATGCCCGCGACGTCGAACTGCTCGAGGATATTGAGCATCTGCAGGGTGGCCAGGCCTTGGGTGTTGTCGCCCAGGGCATGGACGTCGACGCCGCGGTAGCCGGTGGTGTGCACCGTGGTCCAGACCGAGCGGTGGGCGGCCAGGTCGGCCTTGGTCATCCAGCCGCCGATGCGCTTGAAATAGGCCTCGATCGTCGTGGCGATCTCGCCCTCGTAGAAAGCCCGGCCGCCGCCCTGGGCGATCAGGCGATAGGTGCGGGCCAGCGCCGGGTTCTTGAAGATCTCGCCCTCGACGGGGGTCTTGCCGTTCGGGGCCCAGACCTTCTTGAAGTTCTCGACCTCCTCGATGTTGGAGGCGGGGTTGGTGAAGCGGCGGTGGCTGCCGGCCAGGTAGAAGGCGACGTTCTGGGTGATCGGGTGGCCTTCTTCGGCGGTGGCGATCGCCGGCTCGAACAGTTCGGCCCACTTCAGCTTGCCGTAGCGCTCATGCAGGGCTCGCCAGGCGTCGACGGCGCCGGGCACGCTGACGCTGACCGCGCCGTAGGAGGGGATCTTGCCGTCCTTGGCGCGGCCGCGAACGGTCTCCAGCGACAGCCCCTTGGGCGAGCGGCCCGAGCCGTTGAGGCCCACCACCTTGCGGGTCTTGGGATCCCACAGCAGGACGTAGCAGTCGCCGCCGATGCCGCAGGCGATCGGCTCGCACAGGCCCAGCATGGCGTTGGCGGCCACGGCCGCGTCGGCCGCCGAGCCGCCCTTCTTGAGCACCGCGATGGCGGCCTGGGTGGCCAGGGGATGGGCGGTGGCCGCCGCGCCGTGGATGCCCCAGGCGGCAGAGCGCGAGGCGAAGGTGGCGCCGTCCACCCGGTCGCCGCCGTGCACGTCGGGGCGCTTACGGTTCGGGTTGGGGCCGGTGATGATCTGCGACTGCGCCAGGGCCTGCCCCGCGAAGGCGACGGCGGGCAGGGCGGCGAAGAAGGTGCGGCGGCGCATGTCTCAAGGTCCCCACGAAAACGGCGAGTCCGTTTCTAGGGGCGGCGGGCGAGGGAGGCTAGGCCGTGCGCGAAAAGTGGGGGAGACAGCAGGAACCTCCCCCTCTGGGGGAGGCGGCCATAGGCCGGTGGGGGGAGGTTTTCAGCTTTCGAGGCATCGGCTGGTCAACCAGCAACTCCCCCCACCGATCGCTTCGCGATCGCCTCCCCCACAGGGGGAGGTTCTTCGATCTCTACCCCAGCGCCAGGTCGTCCAGTTCCTTGCCCAGCACCAGGGCCAGGGCCTCGACCACCAGCACGTGGTCCTGGCGTTGCGGCAGGCCCGAGACGGTCACCGCGCCGATGCAGCCCAGGCCCTTCACCAGCAGCGGAAAGCCGCCCCCGTGGGCGGCGTAGTCGCGGGTCGGCAGGCCGTGCTTGGCCTCCAGCGTCTCGCCCTTGGCCGCCAGGGACAGGCCGATGCCGTAGGAACTGCGGTCGAAGTGCAGCACGGTGTTGCGCTTGCGGCGCAGCCAGTCGGCGTTCTCGTGGGTCGAGCCGGGAAGGGCGGCGTGGAACAGCGGCCGGTCGCGCAGCGAGATGTCGATGGCCAGCGGCGCCTTGCGGGCCAGGGCCGCGTCGCGCAGGCCCGCGCCCAGGGCCCAGGCGGCGTCGAGATCGAAGCGCGGGAAGGCCAGGCTGGCCTCCTGGGCGGCGATGCGGTCCATATCGTCCTTGTGGTTCATCGGGCGGCCTCGACCGGCAGTTCGCGGCGTTCGGCGGCCGAGCGGGCGGCCAGATCCAGCAGCTCCATGACCTGCAAGGCTTCTCGCGCCGGCACGGGGTTGGCCGCACCGGTGAGGATCGCGTCGCGGACGCCGGCGTAATAGGCTGCGTAGTCGCCGCGCAGGCCTTGAACGACTTCGCTCGTCAGGGCGTCGCCGTCGGCGCGGGTGAGGGTCCCCGGGCGCGGATCCAGGCCGAAACCCTCGTCGGCGGGGGTGAGGCCGCGCTTGAGCGCATCCTCCTGGGCGTCGAGGCCCTGCTTGACGAAGCTGCCCTTCGTGCCGTGCACGGCCAGGCGCAGGTCGGCCGCCGCGGTCAGCAGGCTGCCGTGCAGGATCACCCGCAGGCTCGGATAGCGCAGTGTGACGTGGAAATAGTCGTCGGCCCCGGCGCCCTGGCGCTGCACGCCGATGTCGGCGTTGACCGCCAGCGGCTGGCCGAACAGCTGCAGCGCCTGGTCCAGCAGGTGCGGGCCAAGGTCGAACCAGGCGCCGGCGCCCGGACCGGCCCGCTCGCGCCAGCGGTCGCGCACCACCGGGCGGAAGCGGTCGAAGTGGCTTTCGTACTGCGTCACCTCGCCCAGGGCGCCGTCGGCGATAAGGCTCTTCAACGTCAGGAAATCGGCATCCCAGCGACGGTTGTGGAACACCGACAGCAGACGGTCGTGGGTCTCGGCCGAGGCGATCAGGGCGCGGGCCTCGTCCAGGGTGACGGTGAACGGCTTGTCGATCACCACGTGCTTGCCGGCGGCCAGCGCCGCCTGGCCCAGCGGGGCGTGCAGGTCGTTGGGCGTGGCCACGACCACCAGGTCGACCGCCGGATCGGCCAGGGCTTCGTCGAGGCTGGCGACGACCTTGGCCTCGGGATGGTCGGCGGCGACCTTGGCCGGGTCGCTCGACACCACGGTGTGCAGCACCAGGCCCGGCGTGGTGCTGATCAGCGGGGCGTGGAAGGTCTTTCCGACATAGCCATAGCCCACGAGGGCGACGTTCAGCGGGGCGGTCGTGGTGGGAGACAGCGTTGTCATGCATCCAATCTAGGCCGTGATCGCGGCGAGGTCACGGCGCCGGCGAGGGAAATGCACAACGAAAAAGCCCCCGGCGCGGCTGCGTCCGGGGGCTCGATTTCAGCGGAGAGGCGAAGATCAGATCTTCACCGGCTCCATCTTGGGGGTCAGCAGGTGCACCACCAGCAGGGCGACCAGATAGGCCGTGCCGGCGACCACGAAGATCGGGGTGTAGGTGCCGATGTCCTCCAGCACCTTGCCGATGTACTTCGAGAACACCATGCCGCCCAGGGCGCCCAGCATGCCGCCGATGCCGACCACCGAGCCGACGGCGCCGCGCGGGAAGACGTCGGAGGGCAGGGTGTAGAGATTGGCCGAGAAGCCCTGGTGGGCCGCGGTCGCGACGCCGATGATCAGCACGGCCAGCCAGACGTTGCTGGCGAACGAGGCGAACATCACCGGCACGGCCAGAAGGGCGCAGACCAGCATGGTCGTCTTGCGGGCGGCGTTGATGCTCCAGCCGCGCTTCATCAGGTTCGACGACAGCCAGCCGCCGCCGACGCTGCCGACGTCGCTGAGCAGGTAGATGGCGATCAACGGCGGTCCGAAGGTCTTCAGGTCCAGGCCGTAGCGCTTGCCCAGGAAGTCGGGCAGCCAGAACAGGAACATCCACCAGATCGGGTCGATCAGGAACTTGCCCAGCGAGTAGGCCCAGGTTTCGCGCTTCGTCAGCAGCTTGGCCCAGCCGATCTTCTCGACCGGATCGGCCGGATCCTGCTCGATGTGGGCCAGTTCGGCCGCGCCCAGCTTCTTGTGCTCACGCGGGCGGCGGTAGACCAGCAGCCAGATCGGCAGCCAGATCAGGCCGGCGACGCCGGTGACGATGAAGGCCATCTGCCAGCCGAAGGCCAGGGTGATGCCCGGCACGACCAGCGGGGTGACAATGGCGCCGATGTTGGTGCCGGCGTTGAAGATGCCGGTGGCGAAGGCGCGTTCCTTCTTGGGGAACCATTCGGCCACGGCCTTGATGCCGCCCGGGAAGCCGCCGGCCTCGCCGATCCCTAAGCCCATGCGGGCGAAGATGAAGCCGGAGAGGCCGCGCGCGCCGGCGTGGGCGATGTGGGCGATCTGCCAGATGGCGAAGGCGATGCCGAAGCCCCAGCGGGCCCCGATCTTGTCCATGATCTTGCCCCACGCCAGGTAGGCGATGGCGTAGGAGAGCTGGAAGTAGAAGACGAGGTCGGCATAGTCGCCCTCGCTCCAGCCGAACTCCTTGGAGAGGTTCGGCTTGAGCAAGCCGATGGTCTGCCGGTCCACATAGTTGATGACCATCGCCGCGAACAGCAGGCTGACGATCACCCAGCGATAGCGCCCGATCTTTTCAGACGGCGCGGGGGCCGCGGATACGTCCATGGACTTCGTCTTCCTTACCCTAGTCTTTGTTCTGGTTCGTTATTCTGGGGCTGCCCGCCGTCAGGCGGGAACCGCCCTGCAGCGGACCTCGCCCAGCGGGCCGAAGCTTATGGTCGACTCGTCGCCGGCGGCCACATCGTGGATGCCGGTGCTGGCCCCGGTGGTGACGATCATGCCCTTCTTGAGGGGGCGGCCGCGCGAGGCGACGTGGCCCAGCAGGAAGGCCAGGGCCGCCAGCGGCGAGCCCGGGATCGAGGTCGCGCCGCCCTTGCCGACGCTCAACCCGTTGACGAAGGTCTCGGCCGGCATGGCTTCCCAGCCGATCTCGCGCCAGTTCTCGATGACCGGACCCAGGATCTGGCCGTCGTTGTTGCCGAAGTCGGAGACCACGATGGGCGGGCCCAGCTCGTTGATGGTCTTCAGCGGGCTGCCGGCGATCTCGACGCCCAGGATCAGCTCGCCGACATAGTCGGCGGCTTCTTCCGCGGTCCACTCGGTCTTGCCCTCGGGGGCGTCCTTGGAGAGGCGAATGATGAACTCGGCCTCGACGGCGGTGAAGCCGCCGGCGATGGCGCGGAACGGCGTCGGCTCGGCCCCGGCGTCCCAGACGTTCTTCGCAAAGATGCAGCCGGCCAGGCGGTCGACGCCCAGGCGCTCGCGGTGCTGCGGGGGAACCAGGCCGACCTTCCAGCCGACCAGTTCGTCGGGCCACAGGTCGATGGCGATGTCCTGCACCGCATAGCCGTCGGCCATCGACTGGGGCAGGGCGCCGCCGGGATAGCCGGGAACCGAAACGCCCTTCTGGCGGGCTTCGACGAATTGGGGGGCGATCGACGCCGGTGCGAATAGGTCGCTTTGCGCCTCAGAAACGGTCACGCCGCGTAGCCTCCCTCGAATTACTCATGACTGGCCCGTTCGTCGGACCTGCGTCGTCTCTAATGGAAACCGGTGTCATTGACAATTGGTCCACCTAAACATGTCCCGGCGTGGAGGGGAACCGTTCATGCGCTCGGAGACTCTTGTTTTCAGAGAAGGATCGGGACGATGGCGCAGTCGCAACTGACCGAATACCGCCGCAAGCGCGACTTCGGAAAGACCGCCGAGCCCAGCGGCGAGCGCGCCGTGGCGGCCGCGCCGCACCTGCGATTCGTCATCCAGAAGCACGACGCCACGCGCCTTCACTACGACTTCCGGCTCGAGGTCGACGGGGTTCTGAAATCCTGGGCGGTGACCAAGGGGCCGTCGCTGGATCCAGCCGACAAGCGTCTGTCGGTCGAGGTCGAGGACCACCCCCTCGACTACGGCGACTTCGAGGGCGTGATCCCCAAGGGTCAGTACGGCGGCGGCACGGTGCAGCTGTGGGACCGCGGCTTCTGGGCGCCCGAGCCGGGCTTCGAGGATGTCGGCAAGGCCCTGAAGAAGGGCGAACTGAAGTTCGTGCTGGAAGGCGAGCGGCTGCACGGCGGCTGGGTGCTGGTGCGTATGAAGCACGACCGAAACGCCAAGGACGGGAAAGGAAAGCGCAGCAACTGGCTGCTGATCAAGCACGCCGACGAGGCTGCGCGGCCGGGCAAGGGCGCGGCGATCCTGGAGGAGGATCGCTCCATCGCCTCGGACCGCCCTATGGCCGACATCGCGGCGGGCAAGGGCAAGCCGCCCAAGCCGTTCATCTTGAAATCCAAGGGCAAGGCCGATGCGGTTTGGAAATCCCGCACCAAGGCCGAGCGTGAGGTCCTGGCCAAGGAGGCCGTAGAGCTCCGGAGTTTCGCGCCGGCGAAAAAGACGGCCGGGGCAAAGCCCCAGGGCATGCCGCGCTTTGTCGAGCCCCAGCTATGCAAGTCGGTTGATCGCCCGCCGGCCGGCGAAGGCTGGGCGCACGAGATCAAGTTCGACGGCTATCGCCTGCAATTGCGCATAGAGGATGGTCGCGCCAGCTTGCGAACCCGCAAGGGCCTCGACTGGACCGACAGGTTCGCCGGGATTGCCGAGGCGGCCGCCGACCTGCCCGACGCGATCATCGACGGCGAGGCGGTGGTGCTGGACGAGGCCGGCCAGCCCGACTTCGCGGCCCTCCAGGCGGCGTTGGCCGAGGGCGGTGAAGGCGAGATCATCTTCTTCGCCTTCGACCTGCTGTTCGAAGGCGGCGAGGATCTGCGGACCCTGCCGCTGCGCGAGCGCAAGGCGCGGCTGAAGGCGCTGCTGGGCGATGACGAACCGCGCCTGCGCTATGTCGACCACTTCGAGACGGCGGGCGACGCGGTGCTGCTGTCGGCCTGCAGGCTGGAGCTGGAGGGGATCATCTCCAAGCGCCTGGACGCGCCCTATCGCTCGGGCCGCAGCGAGACATGGACCAAGGCCAAGTGTCGGGCCGGCCATGAGGTGGTGATCGGCGGCTGGACAACGACAGGCAGCGCTTTCCGTTCGCTGATCGCCGGGGTAATGCGCGATGGCGAGCTGGTGCATGTGGGCCGCATCGGCACAGGCTTCGGCAAGGACAAGGTCGCAAAGCTGCTGCCGAAGCTGAAGGCGCTGGAAACCGACCGCTCGCCGTTCAAGGGCAAGGGCGCGCCGCGCGACGCCGCCAATATCCATTGGGTAAAGCCCAAGCTGGTGGCCGAGATCGAATATGCCGGCTTCACCGGCGAAGGCGCGATCCGCCAAGCCGCCTTCAAGGGCCTGCGCGAGGACAAGCCCGCCAGCGAGGTCGAGGCCGACGCCGTGCCGGCCAGCAAGGCGGAACTGGCGGAGCCGAAACCCAAAGTGGGAGCCAGGTCCGACAGCGTCGTGCTGGGCGTGGCGATCTCGAAATCCGACAAGGCGCTGTGGCCCGACGCCGGCGACGGCGAGCCCGTGACCAAGCTCGATCTGGCCCGCTACTACGCGGCGGTGGGAGAGTGGATGCTGCCGCACATCAAGGGCCGCCCGGCCTCGGTGATCCGCGTGCCCGACGGCGTCGGCGGCGAGACCTTCTTCCAGCGCCACGCCATGCGCGGGATGTCGTCACTGATCGAGACCGTGACGGTCAAAGGCGATCGCCAGCCCTACATCAAGTTCGACCGGGGCGAGGCTCTGGTCGCAGCCGCCCAGATCGCCGCCGTCGAGATCCATCCCTGGAACTGCCAGCCGAACGATCCGGAGGTCGCCGGCCGCCTGGTCTTCGACCTCGATCCCGCGCCGGAACTGACCTTCGACGACGTCATCGCCGCCGCCCGCGAGATGCGCGACCGGCTTGAGGAGATGGGCCTCGTCTCGTTCTGCAAGACCACCGGGGGCAAGGGGCTGCACGTGGTCACGCCGCTGTCTGACAAGGTTCCCTGGGACCAAGCCAAGGCCTTCGCCCGCGAGGTCTGCGCCCGCATGGCCGCCGACGAGCCCGACCGCTACCTGATCACCATGAGCAAGAAGGCCAGGGCCGGCCGGATCTTCCTCGACTATCTGCGCAACGACCGCACCAGCACGGCGGTGGCCCCGCTTTCGGCGCGGGCGCGGCCGGGAGCGACGGTTTCGATGCCGCTGAACTGGACACAGGTGAAGGCGGGCCTGGATCCGACGCGGTTCACGGTCCGCACCGCGCCGGGCCTGATCGGCAAGAGCACGGCCTGGGCCGACTATGCGGAGGCGGCAAGGCCCCTGAAGGCGGCGATCAAGCGGCTGGGGTAAGGGGTTGCCCCGCGCCCCCGCATCGTGACACCACCATGTGGTGGCGATCGCGGCGACCAGAGACGAAGGACGGTTCACCGCCCTGGACGGGCTGCGCGGCGTCGCGGCTCTGGGCGTGCTGCTCTACCACATCGCCGACTGGTCGGGCCGGCGCGGGCATTTCGCGCACGGCTACCTGGCGGTCGATTTCTTCTTTTGCCTTAGCGGCTTCGTTCTGGCCCACGCCTTCGAGCAGCGGCGGATCGGCTTTGGCAAGTACCTCGTCGCCCGCTGGGTGCGGGTCTGGCCGATGTTGGCCATCGCCACGGTCGCCGGCGCGCTCTTGACCGGCAAGGGCGACGCCGAGACCTGGATCGACTTCGCCAAGGGCCTGCTGCTGATCCCCAAGTTCGCGCCGATGGAGGCGGGGACGTTCCCGTCGCTGTTTCCGTTCAATCCGCTGGCCTGGTCGCTCTGCCTGGAGGTGCTGGTCAGCCTGGCCTGGTATCCGTTCCGTCGCGCGCCGGACATGGCGGTGATCATGTTCATCCTGATGTCGGGCGCGGCCCTGCTGTTCGTGGCCATCGGCATGGGCGGATTGCAGACCGGCTGGGACCAGGCGACCTTCGGCCTGGGCGTGCTGCGGGCGGCCTTTCCGTTCGCCATCGGCTGGATGTGCTGGCGCCACCGCGCCGCCTTCGCCGCCCGCAAGACCTGGCTGCCGGCGGCGCTGCTGCTGGTCGTGCTGTTCCTGCCGGTGTGGCCCAGCCGCGTGGCCAACGGCCTTTACGACTTCGCCTGTTCGACCTTGCTCTTCCCGGTGCTGGTGCTGCTGGGCGCCTACGATCCCGGCGGTCGGCTGGCCAGGCTGTGCGAGCGGCTGGGCGGGGTGTCCTATCCCCTGTACGCCCTGCACTGGGCGTTCTGGTACGTGATGATCTCGATCTATCCTAACGGCTGGAAGCGCGACCTGCCGCTGTGGTTCTGCGTCCTGGCCTTCTTCGTGCTGCCGACGGCCTCCTGGGCCGCCTGGCGCTGGGTGGAGACCCCGCTGCGCAACCGCCTGAAGCGACTGACCGGAACCTGAGACCAGAAAATCGTCGCCCGCTGGTGTGCATCCGGCGAGGATGTGCGTCATGCACTCCGGGAAAGCTGTCGAGACGGACCGTGCGGGCCAAGAGTGAACAGGACCTGGGGAGCTTGGATCGGCGCTATCGGCCAGCGCTGATGGCGTTCTTCATGCGCCGCGCCGCCAGCCACAGCGACGCCGAGGACATGACCCAGGAGCTGTTCGCCAAGCTGGCCCTGAGCGACGGCGAGCGGACGATGGACAACGCCGACGCCTACATCTTCCAGATGGCCGCCAACCTGCTGCGCGACCGGGCGAGGCGCGAGCGCGTGCGGTCGAGCTACAGCGCCGCCATCCGCGCCGAGCCCTTGGATCTAGAGCCTCTCGATCCCGCCCGTGTGCTGATGGGGCGCGAGCGCCTGGGCGAGGTGTCAGACGCCTTGCGCGAACTGCCCGAGCGCACCCGCGCCATCTTCCTGCTGTTTCGGCTGGAGGGCATGAAGCAGGCCGAGTTGGCCGAACTCTACGGCATGACCACCAGCGGCGTGCAGAAGCATATTCTCAAGGCCATGGGCCACCTGACCAAGCGTACGAGGGCCAGGGAATGAGCGGGCCCGAGATGAACCACACACCCGCCGAGGCGGCCCTGGACGCGGCCGCCGCCTGGTGCGTTCGCCTGGCCGAGGGCGAGCTGTCGCCGGCCGAGCAGCGCGAGCTCGAGGCCTGGTTCGACGCCGATCCGCAGCATCGCGAACTGCTGGACGACGCCGTCTCGGCTTGGCGCGCGGTGGACGAGCAGGCCATGAGCCCGGGCATGGTCGCCCTGCGCGGCGAGGCCCTGGAAGACCTGCGTCGGGCCCAGCAGGCGCGGTGGTCGCGCAGGCCCGGACGTCGCGCCGTGATCGGCGGCGCGATCGCCGCCTGCTTCGTGGCGGCCCTGGCCGGCGGCGCGCTTGTCTGGCGCGCCAGCCTGCCGGACGTCTATCGCACCACGGAGGGCGAGCGCCGCATCGTCGAGCTGCCCGACGGTTCGCGCGCGTCGCTGGACGCGGCCACCGTGCTGCGCGTGCGCTATGACGGCGGCCGACGCCGGCTTTGGCTGGACGAAGGGCGCGCCAAGTTCTCGGTGGCCAAGGATCCGCTGCGGCCCTTCTCGGTGGCCGCCGACGGCAAGCTGGTGGTCGCCACCGGCACGACGTTCAGCGTCGAGCGCCTGCCGGGCCAGATGCGCGTGGTGCTCTACGAGGGCCATGTGGCCGTGCTGGACGGGGAGGGCGCCCGGGGGCGTCCGCCGCCGTCCTTGAAGGTCGACGGCGCGCCGGCCGAGCGCCTGCTGACGCCGGATCACGAACTGGTCGCCTCGACCACTTCCGGCGCGACCGTGGTCTCGGCCACCGATCCCTCGCGCGCCGCCTCGTGGGAGAGCGGCCAACTGGTGTTCCAGGACGAGCCCATGGACCTCGCCGTCGAGCGGGTGAACCGCTACGCTCGCGAGAAGCTGCGGATAGCCGATCCGGCGGTGGGCCGGCTGAAGATCAGCGGCGTCTTCACCTCGGGCGACACGCGCGCCTTCGTCGACGGCGTCACGGCCGTGCTGCCGGTGCGGGCCGAACCCGCGTCTGGTGAGACGGTGCTGCGGATTAACCGCGGGCAAAAAAAGATCAGCGGCGCTGGTGAGTCTTCCGCAGAGTGAGGCGTCTCACTCACCAAAGCGCCGCCAAAGAACAATGATCGGCGCGAGGGAGGGAAGTGATGCGCAAGAGCTTCGACCGCCGCCTCGTCTGGGGCTCCACCACCACCGCCGCTGTCCTGGCGACCCTGATCGCGCCGAGCGCCGGTTACGCCCAGGCGCGGACGACCTACAGCTTCGACATTCCGGCCCAGGACCTTGGCGGCGCCCTGCGCGCCTTCGGTCGCGTGTCGGGCCAGCAGCTGGCCTTCGACGAGACCCAGCTGCGCGGTAAGCGCAGCAGCGGCCTGAAGGGCGGCTACTCGGCCGAAGAGGGCCTCAAGCGCCTGCTGGCCGGCTCCGACATGGTCGCCCAGCCCACCGCCAGCGGCGTCTACGCCATCCGCGGCCGCAGCCTTCTGGTCGCCGCCAGCGCCACGGCCCAGGCCGCGCCGGCCGTCGCCGCCGAGCCCCCGGCCCAGCCCGAGGCGCCTTCGGAAGTGGAAGAGGTCATCGTCGTCGGCACCCCCGGCGGCGCCGGCATCGACAAGCTGTCGGCGAGCTTCGCGGTGAGCACCGTCAACGCCGCCGACATCACAAAGGCCTCGCCCAAGTCGAGCGCCGAGCTGCTGGCCCTGGTCCCCGGCGTCTGGGTCGAGACCTCGGGCGGCGTTGCGGGCGCCAATGTCTTCGTGCGCGGTTTCCCAGCCACCGGCGACGCCGAGTTCCTGACCATCCAGCTGCAGGGCGCGCCGATCTATCCGCCGTCGACCCTGTCGTTCCTCGAGAACTCGTCGATCTTCCGCGTCGACGAGACGATTTCGCGGATGGAGGCGCTGCGCGGCGGTCCCAACCCGATCTTCTCCAACGGCCAGCCGGGCCTGACGACCAACTTCATGCTCAAGGAGGGCGGCGAGGAGACCAAGGGCCTGGTGAAGGCCTCGACCTCCGACTACGGCCTGCGCCGCATCGACGGCGTGGTCAGCGGCAAGCTGGCCGACGACCTCTTCTTCATGGTCGGTGGCTACGTCGCCCGCTCGCCGGGCATCCGTGACACCCAGTTCGACAGCGAGAAGGGCCAGCAGTTCACGGTGAACCTCACCAAGAAGCTGGAGAACGGCAAGATCAACCTCTACGCCCGCGCCACCGACGATCACGGCGCCTGGTACCTGCCGTTCGCGATCAACGTGCCCGGTGTCGACAAGGGGACCTACACCCAGCTGGGCGAGCTTTCGCGCCACCAGGCCCTTCAGGTGCACGCCAACGGCGCGACCCGCAGTTTCGACCTAGCCGACGGCCGCGGCTGGAAGGGCTATGTCGCCGGCGGCAGCTTCGAGCACGAGTTCGGCGACGGCTGGACGGTGCGCGATCGCTTCAGCTTCACCAAGGGCGACGCCAACACCTACGGCTTGGTGCCCGACGGCGGGGCGGTCACGGCTGCGTCCGTCGCCACCGTCATCGGCGGTCCGGTGGCGACGCGCGGCGGGACCGTGCTGGGCGCCAATGACTACGTGCAGGCCTGGGGCGCCTGGATCGTCGAGAAGGAGATCGAGGCGCTGACCAACGACTTCAGCGTCTCCAAGACCTTCGGAACCCACGAGGTTTCGGCCGGCTACTACGCCTCCAGCTTCTCGTCCGACGACTTCTGGACCATCGGCAACTTCCGTCCGATGCAGGTCAAGGCCAACGGCGACTACCTGGCCGCAAACGTCAGCTGCGCCAACCTGGCCACGGCCGGCAGCGGCACGGGCTGCTGGAACTACGGCCTGGTCTCGGCGGGCGACGGACGGGTGGACGCGCTGTACCTGGCCGACGCTTGGCAGGCCACCGAAGCCCTGCGCATCGACCTGGGCGTGCGTCGCGAGCGGTTCAAGACCGACTACGTGGTCGACGACGGCAACGGCTATCCCGACGGCCTGGCCATCCGCACCACCGACTACAGCCAGAGCAAGACGTCCTACACGGTGGGCGCCAACTACGACCTCAATGACGTCTCGGGCGTCTTCGTGCGCTATTCGCGGGGCTACAAGTTCCCCAGCTTCGACAACTTCCGCGAAAACCTGACCGACACCCTGAAGGTCGACCAGTACGAGCTGGGCTACAAGCTGCGCAGCGGGCCGTTCGAGCTCTACGCCACGGGCTTCGCCAACGAGTTCAAGGGCGCAAAGTTCGCCGACGTCGGCGGCATCCAGGAAAGCAACACCAACAAGGCCCACGGCATCGAGCTGGATGGTCGCTGGCGGTCGGACTTCGGCCTGTCGCTTGCGCTGAACGGCACCTTCCAGAAGACCGAGATCAAGCAGTCGTCGATCCCGGCCAACGCCGGCAACAGCGCCCAGCGCCAGCCCGACTGGCAGATCCGCTTCACGCCCAGCTGGGACGTGCAGCTGGGAACCGTCGACGCCACCTTCTACGGCACGCTCAGCGCCGTGGACGACCGCTATGGCGACAACGCTAACACCCAGGTGCTGAAGGGCTACGAGAAGTTGGATCTGGGCGCGATCTTCCGCGTCGCCCAGTTCGACGTGCAGATCGCCGCCGACAATCTCACCGACAGCCACGGCCTGACGGAAGGCGACCCGCGCTCGACCAGCGGAGCCAACGCCCGGCCGATCCTGGGTCGGTCGGTGCGCCTGAGCGTCGGCTACAACTTCTGAGGCCTTCGCGGGTTCTGTCCTGCAACGGTTCCTGCGCGCGGGCCGGCTTCCTCCCTGCCGGTCCGCGTTCCTTTTCTTCCAGTGAGGCCCCGATGATCCGCACCCGCCTGCTCGCCGTCGTTTCCGCAGCGGCCTGGACGGCCATCGCGCCGCTCGCCCTGGCCCAGACGCCGGCAGCGGAAATCGCAACGCCGGCGGACACTTACCAGGAGCTGTTCCACCAGGTGCAGACCCGGCGGCTGTTTCCCGACGGCAAGACCTTCGTCGACGCCACGCCTCGGCGTGACCCCGTCGCGATCCTCAAGGACTACCGCGCCAGGGCGCGTTTCACCGACGCCGAGCTGAAGCGCTTCGTGCGCGCCAACTTCGTCGTGCCGGAGGCCGGGGCGACGCCGGCGCTCAGCGCCGAGCGCACCACGCTGAAGGCCCACGTCGCCCAGCTGTGGCCCCATCTGACCCGCGATCCGGTCAAGCCGGTGGCCGGCGGCTCGGCCCTGGCGATGGAAAAGCCGTTCGTCGTGCCCGGCGGCCGCTTCCGCGAGATCTACTACTGGGACAGCTACTTCACGATGCTGGGTCTGAAGCTCGACGGCAGGGCGGAGCTGGTCGAGAACATGATCGACGACTTCGGCGGCCTGATCGACGCCTATGGCCACATCCCAAACGGCGCACGCACCTACTATCTCAGCCGCTCGCAGCCGCCGTTCTTCTACGCCATGGTCGGGCTGTCCGAGGCGACCGATCCGGCGGTGGTCAAGGCGCGCGTCGACTTGATGCGGCGCGAGCACGCTTTCTGGATGGACGGCGAGAAGACCGTGACGCCGGGCAAGGCGTATCGCCGCGTCGTCGCCCTGCCGGGCGGGGCGGTGCTGAACCGCTACTACGACGACCGCGTCACGCCGCGCGACGAGTCCTACCGCGAAGACCTGGAGACCGCCCGCGAGGCCTCCATGGCCACGGGACGTCCACCCGCCGAGGTGTTCCGCGACCTGCGGGCCGGGGCCGAGAGCGGCTGGGACTTCTCCTCGCGCTGGATGGCGGACGGCAAGCACCTGAAGACCATCCGCACGACCGCCATCGTTCCGGTCGACCTCAACAGCCTGATGTACGGCCTGGAGACCGCGATCTCCGCCGGCTGCGCCCGCATCGCCGACGCTCCATGCGTCGCCGAGTTCGACAGTCGCGCCAAGGCCCGCAAGACCGCCATGGACGCGGTTCTGTGGGACGCCGCGCGCGGGGTCTATCTCGACTATCTGTGGACCGGCGGCGAGCGGATCGACACCGTCAGCGCCGCGACCCTCTATCCGTTGTTCGTCGGTGCGGCGTCGCCCGAGCAGGCCAAGGCGGTGGCCGGCGTGACGCGCGCTCAGTTGCTGGCCTCGGGCGGCCTGCGGACCACCACCAACCGCACCGGCCAGCAATGGGACACGCCCAACGGCTGGGCGCCGCTGCAATGGGTGGCGGTCTCCGGCCTGCGCCGCTACGGCGAGACCCAGTTGGCGGCGGATATCTCAAGCCGATGGCTGGCGACGGTCGAGCGCGAGTACCAAGCCAGCGGCAAGATGCTGGAGAAGTACGACGTCGAGGAGGCCAAGGCCGGCGGGGGCGGGGAGTACCCGCTGCAGGACGGCTTCGGGTGGACCAACGGCGTGACCCGCGCCTTGCAGGAGAGCGCGGGGAACTAGAGCTCCGGCTCGTCGCCGCCCAGGCGCTCGATCTCGGCGACCAGGCCGTCGATATCGAGGATGGTCAGGGTGCGGCCCTGCTTGGCGATCAGGTTGCGGGCTTCCAGGCGGTTCAGCTCGCGCGTCACGGCCTCGCGCTGGGCGCCGGCCAGGACGGCGATCTCGGCGTGGGTGGGGGCGCGGGCCAGCACGGCGCGATTGTCCTCGATGCCGACATCGGTGGCCAGGCGCAGCAACTCCATCTGCACGCGGCACGGAGCCGAGACGGCGTTCAGCTCGAAAACCCGACTGCTCAGTGCGCGGACCATGGCCGCCAGATCTTCCATCACCGCGCGGGTGAAGTTGGGCGAGCCGGCCATCAGTTCGGCCACCAGGGGTTCGGGCAGGCGGCCCACCACGGCCTCGGTCAGGGCGGTGACGTTGGCCGAGCGCGGCAGGCGATCGATGGCGGCGATCTCGCCGAAATAGGACCCCGGCTGCAGCCGGCGATAGCCGACCTCGCGCCCCGAACGCGCGTACTGGTTCACCAGCAACAGGCCTTGGACGACGACATAGATCGCGCCGCCCGGATCGTGCCGCTGCACCAGGCGCGCGCCCCGGCGCACCGACAGAATCTCGATGCGGGAGGCGAGGGTTTCGATCTCGGCGGGCGTCATGTGGCGCAGCAGCCGGCAGCCCGTCAGGGCTTGCAGTCGGGAAGCCTGATCGCCGAAGCCCGTCGCATTCGAAGCGCCAGCGGTGGCGGCGCTCGCGGAAGAGTCCATAATCGCCGCTCCTGAGTTCGCGTAAGGGGAGAGTCGAGGGGGCAATGGGGGACTTAAACTACAAGGCCTTCATCAGCTACAGCCATGGCGACGGCAAGCTGGTCGATTGGCTGCACAAGCGCCTGGAGGCCTATCGCCCGCCGAAGGGCGTGGGTCAGGCCGAGACGCGTCCGCTGCGTCCGATCTTCCGCGATCGCGCCGAACTCTCGGCCGCCGCCGATCTGGGCGGAGCGATTCGCGAGGCGCTGGACCGTTCAGAGCACCTGATCGTCGTCTGTTCTGAGGCGTCGCGGGGCTCGAAATGGGTCGGCGAAGAGATCCGCCACTTCCTTTCGACCCACGGACCCCAGCGGGTGATCTGCGTGCTGGTCGATGCGCCGGAAGGCGGTGGCGAGGTGATCGACTGCCTGCCGCCGGTGCTGCGCGAGGCGTTCCCGCCCGGAGGCGAGCCGCTGGCCGCCGACCTGCGTCCGGGCGGCGACGGCCGGCGCCTGGCCTTCCTGAAGGTGGCCTCCACCCTGCTGGGGGTGCGGCTCGACAGTCTGATCCAGCGCGACGCTCGCCGGCGCCAGCGCTGGATGGCCGCCACCACGGCCGGCGCGCTCGGCGTCGCCGTGGTCACTGGGGCCCTGGCGGTGGTCGCTTTCGATGCTCGTCGCGAGGCCGAGGCCCAGCGCGCCGAGGCCGAAGACCTGGTCGCCTACATGCTGGGCGACCTGCGCAAGAAACTGGAGCCGGTGGGGCGCCTCGACGTGCTCGACGGCGTCGGCGCCCGGGCCCTGGCCCACTACGCCCACATCGACGCCCGCGACCTCGACGACGAGGACCTGTCGCAGCAGGCCAAGGCCCAGACCCTGCTTGGAGAGATCCGCGACAAGCGCGGCGACCTGAAGGGCGCGCGGCAGGCCTTCTCGCAGGCGGCCTTGACGTCCGAGGCTCTATCGAACCGCAACCCGCAGGACGGCGCGCGCCTCTATGACCATGCCCAGAACGTCTTCTGGCTGGCCTATGTCGACTGGCGGCTGGCGCGGATCGCCGACGCCGAGGCCGGGTTTCGGCGCTATGGCGAACTGGCCGAACGGCTGACGAGGCTCGATCCTGGCAATGTCGAATGGCGGATGGAGGTCGCCTACGCGCGCAACAACCTCGGCACCCTGTTGCTGAACGAGGGCCGGGGCCAAGACGCTCTGGTCGCCTTCGAGGACGCCCGTGCCCGGTTCGAGGCGGCCGCCAAGGCTTCACCCGGCGCGATCCAGCCGGTGAAGGATCTGGCCGACGCCCATGCCTGGCTGTCGGACACCCACTATCGATTGGGTCATATGGCGCAGGCCTACGAGCAGCGGGCGACGGCGCAGTCGATCTGCGCTGATCTTCTGAAGAAGAACCCCGAGAACCGGCCGATGGCCGCCAAGCTCTATGCCGGCCAGTTGGCTCTGGCGCGTCGTGCCCTGGATCTGGGGCGCATTGACGAGGCTCGCAGGCTGGTCGACGGGGCCAGGCGCGGCTTCCGCGACCTGACCGCCCTGGATCCCGAAAACGCCACCTGGCTGGACTATGCCGCCAATGTGGAGCTGGACGCCGTCGACGTCGCCATGGCCGGCGGCGACCTCCCGGCGGCGCGCGCGGCCCACGCGGAGGCGGCGCGCCGCATCGAGCGGCTGAGGTCGCTCAACCCGGAGGTCTATGCCTGGATGGCGCGACTGAGCGGGAAGTTGCGGGTGCAAGCGATCCGGCTCGCCGAAATCGACGGCAAGTCCGAGGCCGCCAGGGCGGCCGCGCGCGATATCGAACAGTCGCTGGCCGGCAGGAGCGGCAAGAAAGGCGACGCGGAAATGGAGCTCTGGCTGCTGGGCATGTCCTATCTGGCGCAAGGCCGGGCGGGCGAGGTCGTCGGCGCCCTGGGGCCGCGTCGCGAGAGCCTTTCGCCCGAGGCGCTGGACGTGCTGGCCCGCGCCCTGCACCGCCTGGGAAGAATTTCGGAGGCGTCGGCCATAGTGAACAAACTTCGTTTACATGGTTATGCGAGACCCGACTTCGTTGCGTTTTCACGCGATTCATCTTTAGGTTAACTCGCCTATAGGGGGAATTTTCTATGCTCAGCCACAGCGGTACGAACCCGGAACCCGATCTGATCATCGACGTCGTCGTCGGCTTCGACGGCAACCTCAGCTTCATGGACCTGGCGCAGAACCCGCCCGAGCCGCTCGACCTGGACCTGAAGCAGCGCTGCGTGCTCCAGTTCCGTCTCAGCGACGACCTGCTCGCCAAGGGCTGGGGCTTCCAGCCTACCCCGATCTCGTTCGAGAACGACTGGGGCCAGAACTTCTCCAGCTACTACTGGACCCCTTACACGCCGCCGGGCGCAAGCGAGGCGGTGCCGTACGCGCAGTTCAAGGTGATCTACGAGTGCAAGCGCATGGGCATCTTCGTCTACAGCCTGTTCATGCACGACGGCCTGGGCCAGGCGATCGACCTGGATCCGCTGATCGAAAACGGCGTCGGCGTCTAAGCTGACCACCGAGGCGTCCTTCGACGAGCTCGCCGCGCTGCTTCGGCGCGGCGAGCACCTTTCCGCCTATGATCTGGCGCGACGCGCGCTGGACGACGGGGATGGCTCCCTGCTTCTGGCCCACGCGGCCGTGCTTTCGCTGGCTCGGGCCGGCGCCACCGATTTCGCCCGCGCCGAATTCGTGCGGCTGGGCCTTTCGGCTTCCAACGATCCCGAAGCGCTTTCACTGGGCGCTCGCCTGCTGAAGGACGTGGCGCTGACCGCCGATGGCGCGCGTCGGCGGGCCTTTGCGCGAGCGTCGGCGCGCGGCTATGTCGCCGCGGCGGCCAACGGCGGAGGTCCCTATGGCCTCGTCAACGCCGCCACCATGAGCCTGCTGGCGGGCGAGGCGGCCAGAACCGCCGACCTGGCCATGGCCGCCCTGGATGCCGGCGCGGCGGCCGGGCAGGGAGACGCCGACTACTTCCATCGCGCCAGCCGAGCCGAGGCCCTGTTCCTGCTCGGCCGTCGGGACGAGGCTGCGGACATGCTGGCCGCCGCCGTCGCCAGCGCCCCGGCCAGTCTCTCGGCGCACGCCTCCACCCTGCGCCAGTTGTCGATGATCGCCGCCGAGATCGGTGCGCCGACCGCCTGGCTCGAGATTCTACGGCCGCCGGCCACGGCCCATTTCACCGGACACATGTTCGCCGTCCGCGAGCCGGCCGAGGAAGCGGTCCTGAAGGCCCGCATGGCCGACCTGTTGCGCGCCCGCCGGATCGGCTTCGGCTACGGCGGCCTTGCGGCCGGGGCCGACATTCTCTGGGCCGAGACCTTGCTGGCGGCCGGGGGAGAACTGCACGTCGTAGCCCCGCTGGCCCTTGCTTCCTATGTCGAGACCTCCGTGCGGCCGTTCGGCGAGCGCTGGGTCGGGCGGTTCGAGGCCTGCCTGGCGAGGGCGACCTCGGTGCGCTTCGCCGCTCGCGATCCCTACGCCGGAGACGACGAGGTCTTCGCCTATGCCAGCCGTTTCGCCGTCGGCTGCGCCATCCTTCGGGCCGAGGGCCTGTCGACCCAGGCGGTGCAGGTCGCGGTTTGGGACGGGCGTCCCGCCGCCGGACCCGCGGGGGCCGCCGCCGACGTGGCCTACTGGCGCGAGACGGGACGGCCGCAGGCGATCCTGCCCTTCGATCGGCCCGCGCCGGCGTCGCCGGCCGCACCTCCGGCGGGGCTGGACGAGCGCGGGGTCAAGGCCATGCTGTTCATCGACGTGAGGGGCTTCGGCGCGCTGCACGACGCCCAGGTGCCGGCCTTCTTCGAGGTGATCATGGCCGGCATGGCCGAGGCCATCGCGGGCCTGGCCGCCCCGCCCGAGCACGTCGAGACCTGGGGCGATGGCGTCTTCCTGGTGTTCGACCAGCCGTGCGACGCGGCCGAGGCGGCGCTTGCGTTGCTGGAAAGCCATCGCGGCCTGAACCTGCGGGCCCGGGGGCTGCCGCGTCACCTGGCCCTGCGCATCGGCGGCCACTACGGGCCGGTGCACCTGAGGGTGAACCCCATCACCGGCGCCCAGGCGGTGGTCGGCGCCCACGTGGTTGTCGCCGCCCGCATCGAGCCTGACGTGGCGCCGGGCGCGGCCTATGTCAGCGAGGCCATGGCGGGGGTGCTCGCCACGCGCCACGCCGACCTCTACCGCTGCGGCTATGTGGGCCGGACGACCCCCCGCAAGAGCTTTCCGCCGGTCTCGATCTTCAACCTTTCGCGTCGCTGAGAACTCGTCGCAACCCCTGTGACAAATTGCACAGCGGGGCCGTAGGGCTTGGGACATTCTGTCGCAGATCACGGGCGGCCGGGCCGAAAAGCCTCCAGAGCGGACGTCGGCGATCAAGGGACCCGGAGCCGTCTCGCCATGACGGCTCCGGGTTTCCCAGGCCATTGGCGCGCGAGGAAGTCTTGGGGGGCTCTTCGCATGCGGGGCGGGGGCCGCTCGTGACGCTCGCGAGCGGCCCATCGCCGACCCCAGGGTGGAGTAGCGGCGTTGCGAAGCATCGAGGACCGACGGCCAAAGCCGCGGGGCTGGCGATGAACGGGCTTCTGCTCTTCGCCGGCGACGCCAGCGGACGTTCCACCCAATCCGGAAACCTGTTCGACCTGGGCCTCGCCGGCTGGCGCGACGTCGCCGCCCTGGGCCGTGTCGCCGCCGAAACCCGCACTGCGCTTCGGGCCTCGCGTCAGCGCCGCGACATCGTCGATTTCCTGGGCGAGGTGGTCGGCTCGGCCCTGGAGCCCCGTCGGGGCGTCCGCGCCGTCGAAGCCGGAGAATTGTGCGCTGAGGCCCAGCGCCTGATCGCCGCCTGGACCGACCTCGATTGCGTTCTGGAAGGGCAGGGGCTGGACCTGCAACTGGGTCTGGCCGCCTTCGCCCGCGACCTCATCTCGTACGGTCGCGATGTCGCGCCGTCGCTCTATGGCCAACTGCTGTCGGGCGAGCATCAGGCGGCGCTGGAGGCCTTGCGCCTGCAGGTCCGCATGCGCGCCGACCGCGCCACGGCCCTGGCGGCGGCCATGCGCGGCTTCGCCACGCGCGCCGGGGCGTTCGCCGCCGCGTTCGCCGCCTTCGAGCGCGATCCGGCCGTGAGGATCTCCCTGCGCGAGGCGCCCGAGCTTTGCCTCGCCTATGACGACGACGGCGTCGTCATGCTCGAACCGGTCAAGGGCGGGGCCGCCCGCCAGTTCTGGCGGCTGCAACTGGACCAGACCGCCGACGCTCATCGTCTGCGCTCGGCCGCTGACGCGGCGCTGCACCTGCACATCACACCCGACGACAAGCTGTGGACCCTGGCCAACGCCTCGACGCCGTTCGGCTTTCCGCTGGTCAGCGAGGGGCCGCCGCCGTGCGTGGGCGCGCTGGAGGGGCTGCCGGTCGGCGCCGATCTTTTCCGCGTCCCGCCGCGCCAGGGGGCGACGCTCGAAAACGTCGCGTTCCCCGGTCACGCGCTCGACGTGGCCGAGGTGCAGGCCGGCGCGCCCCTGCGCCTGTGGGAGAAGACCGGCCAGTCCACCCAGCAATGGGCCTTCAGTCCGGCGCCGCGTACGCGCCGTGAGATCGCCCTGCACGACCTGGTCGCTCCGGCCGCGGATCTGGCGACGACCGTCGCCGGAGTGCGTGGCCTGCGCGGCGACTGGAACGCGGTGCTCGACGACCTGGAGGCGGGTCTTTCGGTCGCCGATGGGGGAGCGCCGGATCTCGACGCCGTGCTCGCCGGCTGGGAACGGATGGCCGACGCCGCCGAGGCCGCGCTCGCCGAATTCGAGGCGGAGGCCAAGGCCTTCGACACCGCAGGCTCATGATCCAGCTTTCCTCCCGGTGCGCGCCCGAGCGCGGACGCGCCGAACCCCGACCGGTCGAGGCGCGGCCTCCGGCCCTGGATCGTTGCAGGCAGGCCGGCGAACTGGTCGCCCGCGCCCTGGCCCGCGAGATCCGCTAGGGCGTCTTCCGGCAAAAAGGGGCTTGCCTGCGCAGGCCCCGGGCGAAACCGTCGCTCGCCGCGACTTGCGCGGGAATCGGAGGGGCGGATGAGGAAATCGGATCTCGCGGGCGCGTCGCTGCGCGCCCTGGCGGCGGCGGGCGCTCTGGCCGCTCTGTCGCTGTCGGCTGGTCCCGTTTCGGCCGCCCCGGCTCCGCCCGCGCCTGCCGCCGCCCCCGCGAGCGCGCCGGGCCTGCTGGCGGTCAAGACCGACGCCGCCAAGGGCGCGGTGATGGTCACCCTGCCGGCGCCGGACGCCGACGGGATCTCGGGTCGCTTCCTTTATCAGCCCAGCATCAGCGGCGGTCTCGGCGCCACGCCGGTCGGTCTAGACCGCGCCGCCACCGGCGACACCCAGGTCTTGGTCTTCCGCCGCGTGGGCAAGCGCGTGCTGGCCGAGTTCGAGAACTTCGGCTTCCGCGCCGTGGGCGGGGCGGTCGAGGAACAGCGCACGGTGCGCGACAGCTTTCCAGGCTCGGTGGTCTGGTCGGGCGAAGTGGCGGGCGAGGGCGCCGACGGCGGGTTCACGGTCGACCTGGCCGGCTTCCTCCTGCGCGACGCCTTCAACATCACCGGATCGCTGAAGGAGGCCAAGCAGGGCGCGTTCAAGGCCGCGCCGACGCTCAGCTATGTCGACTTCGGTCATGTCGGCGTGTTCCCCGACAATCTGGAGTTCGAAACCCGCCAGACCTTCACCGCCGATGACGCGGGCGGCGAGGTTTCCGGCATCGTCCCCGACGCCCGGGCCGTGACCTTCGGCGTCCACCACAGCTTCATCCGCCTGCCGGGGCCGGGCTTTACGCCGCGCGCCTTCGACCCGCGCACAGGCACGTCCGCCCAAGTGCTGTTCGCCGACTACGCCGTCGGGCTCGACCAGCCGACCGTGCAGCGCCTGGTGCGCCGCTTCCGCCTGGAGAAGACCGACCCGTCGGCGGCGAAGTCGCCGGTGAAGAAGCCGATCGTGTTCTACATCGACCGCGGCGCGCCCGAGCCGGTGCGCGGCGCCCTGGTCGAGGGCGGCCGCTGGTGGAACCAGGCCTTCGAGGCGGCCGGCTATGTCGACGCCTTCCGCGTGGAGCCGCTGCCGCAGGGCGTGGATCCGATGGACGCGCGCTACAATGTCGTGAACTGGATCCACCGCCAGACGCGGGGCTGGTCGACCGGCACGACCGTGGTCGATCCGCGCACCGGCGAGATCGTGCGCGGCGTCGTCCAGCTCGGGTCTCTGCGCATCCGCCAGGACCGCATGATCTTCGAGGGCCTGCTGGGCGCCGACAAGACCGGGAAGGGCGGTCCGGACGATCCGATCCAGATCGCGCTGGACCGCATCCGCCAGCTCTCGGCGCACGAGATCGGCCACGCCATCGGCCTGTCGCACAATTTCGCCGGCAGCGTCTACGGCCGCGCCTCGGTGATGGACTACCCCGCGCCGCTGGTGAAGATCGACGGCGATCGCCTCGACCTGTCGGACGCCTACGCCAAGGGCGTGGGGGCCTGGGACGCCTTCGCCATCGACTGGCTCTACTCGGAAGGCGCGCCGGGCAGCGACGAGGCCGCGCGTCTCGACAAGCTGGCCCGCGACGCCCAGGCCAGGGGCTACCGCTACGTCTCCGACGCCGACGCCCGCGGCGCGGCCTCGGCCCAGCCCTATGGCGCCCTGTGGGACAACGGCGCCGATCCGGTGGTCGAGCTGGACAACGTCATGGCCGTTCGCCGTATCGCCCTGTCGCGCTTTGGCCTGAACAGCGTTCCAGCCGGCTCGCCGGCCGCCGACCTGCGCCGGGCGCTCGTGCCGATCTATCTCTTCCATCGCTATCAGGTCGAAGCGGCGGTGAAGTTCGTCGGCGGGGTCGACTACGGCTATGCGGTGGTCGGCGATGGTCGCGAGGCCGCGCCCGCCACGCCCGCTGCCGATCAGCGCCGCGCCTTGGCGGCCCTGGTCCGCACGCTGGATCCGGCGGCGCTGGATCTGCCCGATCCTCTGCTGTCGGTGCTGTCGTCGGGAATGTCGGGCTCGCGCGACAAGGCCTACGCCATCGAGATCTTCCCGACCTCGGGCGCGTCGGTGTTCGACCTGCCGACCGCCGCCGAGACCGCCGCGGACCTGCCGCTGTCGCTGCTGCTCGATCCCGCCCGCCTCAATCGCCTGGTCGAGCAGAAGCGCCGCGATCCGGGCCAGCTGGACGTCAGCGAGACGGTCGACGCCCTGCTGGCGGCCGTGGCGCCGGGCGGGCCGCAAGCTGACGGCCGCACCGGCGAGCTGCGCCGCCGGGTGCGCGCCCGCCTGGTCGGCGATCTCGTCGCGGTACTCGACGACAAGACCCTGTCGCCCACCGCTGCCGCCCAGATTGACGCGGGCCTTCTGCGCTACGCCAAGACCCTGGCCGGCTGGAAAGGGCAGGGGGCCGAGGCCGATCAGGCCGCCCGCATCTCGCGTCTGCTGACCTCCGGCGACCGCAAGGCCCTGGCCGCTCCGCGCACCGGCGCGGTGGAAACCTTGCCGCCGGGCATGCCGATCGGCGGGGAGGACTGCTGGTTTTGCGCGCCTGGTTCGTCATGAGGAACGGGCGCATCTGAAAGCGCCCGCTTCGAACGAGGAACGACCGCCCATGACCCGCGCCCGCATCCTGCTTGGCGGCCTCTGCGCCGCCGCGCTCTCGACGTCCCTGGCGGCCGCCCAGCCGCTGGCGGTCGTCAACGCCGAGATCTTCGACGCCACGGGCGCGGCGCCGTATCGCGGGACGCTGGTGGTCGATGGCGGGCGGATCCTGGCGGTCGGCCCCAAGGTGAAGGCCCCCAGGGGCGCGACCGTCATCGACGCCAAGGGCGAGGCGCTGATCCCCGGCCTGTTCGACGTTCACACCCACTGGACCCCCAACGGGGTTCCGGACGTCACGCCCAGGATCGCCGACGCCTATGTGGCCGCGGGCGTCACCTCGGTGAACGACTTCCACCAGCAGCCCGAAAGCTTCGCGCCGCGCCGGGCGTGGCTGGGAACCCTGACCGCGCCCCACGTCAACTTCGTAGCCCGGATCAGCACGCCGGGCGGCCATGGCGCCGACTGGGCTGATCAGGCCACCACCCGCTGGGTCGATACGCCGGAAGGCGCCCGCGCCGCCGTCGAGGCGATCGCCGCCTACAAGCCCGACGCCATCAAGGCCTTCACTGACGGTTGGCGCTATGGTTCGGCGCCCGACAACACCACCATGGACGCCTGGACGCTGAAGGCCCTGACCGAGACGGCCCACAAGTACGGGCTGAAGGTTCTGACCCACACGGTCACGGTCGAGCAGGGTAAGGTCGCGGCGATCAGCGGCGTCGATGTCATCGCCCACAGCCTGCAGGACGCGCCGCTGGATGCGGATACGATCGCGTCCATCAAGGCCTCGGGCCTGTTCTACGCCCCGACCCTGGCGGTCTATGAACCCGTGAAGCCGGGCGCCAAGCCGCCGGCCGATCCCGACAGCCCCCGCGCGCGCCAGAGCCGCCTGAAGTTCGGCTACGCCCTGTCCAACGCCAAGGCGCTGTTCGAGGCCGGGGTGCCGCTGGCCCTGGGCACCGACGCCGGCATGACCGGCACGCCGCACGGCGCCTCGACCCTGCGCGAGCTGGAACTGCTGGTCCAGGCCGGCCTGACGCCGAGCCAGGCCCTGACCATCGGCACGGCCGGCAGCGCCAGGGCCATGAACCAGCTGGCCGATCGCGGCACGCTGGAAGCCGGCAAGCGCGCCGACTTCGTAATGGTCGCGGGCAAGCCGTGGGAGACGATCTCCGACGCCCGCAAGGTCGAGCGCGTCTTCATCGACGGCAAGCTGTCCTATGGCCCTGGCGCCAAGCGTTCCGCCGCCAACGACCGCATCGCTCCGCCGGCGGTGAAGGCTCAGGCCCTGATCGACGACTTCGAGCGCGCCGACGGCCGCACCAGCCTCGACACCCTGCGGCTGGACGATTTCGACGGCGGCCGTGACCGCAGCCTCGAGGTCTCGCAGATCATCGACCGCGAAGGCGGCGGCAAGGTGCTTTTCGTCGGCGCCCGCATGGCCGCCAAGGACGACGCCTCGGCCGGCGTGCTGCTGCCGCTGACCCGGGGCTCGGTGGTCCCCACCGACGCCACCGCGTTCAAGGGCCTCAAGTTCGCTGTGCGCGGCGACGGCGGCGCCTATGTCGTCAGTCTGGTGGGGGCCGCTGGCCGCTGGACGACCAAGGTCGAGGCCGGCCCGGGGTGGAAGACAGTCGAACTGCCATTCTCGGCGTTCAAGCCTGCCGGGCGCGAAAAGGCCGCCTTCACCGGAACCGACCTGTTGCAGGTCGGCGTCGCGGGCGAACGACCGGCCGGCGCCAAGCTGTGGTTCGAGCTCGACGACGTGACTTTCTACTAGCCGGGAGGGGCGTGGCGGTTTGACGCGGCGGGCGCTGGAAGGCTAAGGCCAACAAGCGTTTGGCGGGCGACGGGGGTCCCGAATCCCCGTCATTACCGCGATTTAAGTGGTCTAGCGGCGGTGCGGGGCTCAAACCGTTACCAAGCAAGGTCGCTTATCGACCGCACGGAGACCGCCGATGGCCCGCATGGGCATGACACTCGCCGCCGCCCTGGTCATGGGTCTGACGACCCTGGCCGGCCAGGCCCAGGCCAAGGCCTCGATCGAGGACAAGGACGTGGCGCGCCTGGTGTCGCTCGGCGGGGTGTGCGTCAGCTGCGATCTGGCCGGCCGCAAGATGACCGGCGCCAAGTTCAATGGCGCCAACTTCGCCAAGGCCAACCTGATCGGCGCCGACCTGCGCGGCGCGGTGTTCTACGGCTCCAACTTCGCGGCGGCCGACCTGACCCGCGCCGACCTGCGCGGCGCCGAGATGCGGGCCGCCAATTTCCAGGGCGCGAACTTCAACGGCGCCCGCCTGTCGGGCGTGGAGTCGGCCGGCGCCAACTTCCAGAACGCGAACCTGTCGCGCTCGGACCTGACCTCGTCGGAGATGCACGGCGTCAACTTCGAGGCCGCCACCATGATCGACGCGCGCCTGTCCAACGCCGAGCTGAACGGCTCGAACCTGAGCTCGGTGAACGCGCGCGGGGCCGATTTCTCCAACGCCGAGATCAATGGTTCCAACCTCAGCGGCGGCCGGTTCGATCGCGCGCAGTTTCGCAACGCCTCGCTGAGCGCCTCGCACTTCCGCGGCGGCAGCTTCTCGGGCGCGGACTTCAAGGGCGCGGACTTTGGGGGCGTTCGCTTCCAGGGCGTCGATCTCAGCGGGGCCCGCGGCCTGACCCAGGATCAGCTCGACGACGCCTGCGGCGAGGCCCGCCTGCCGCAGGGTCTGTCGCTGAAGAGCTGCGGGAATCGGGTCAAGCGCATCACGGTCATCCGCGGCATGCCTGCGCCGCCGGCTCCGCCCGCGCCTCCGGCCCCGCCTGCGCCCCGGCGCTGAATTCGCCTCTGAGGGGTCTTTCTCGCCTGCGGAACGTGCGGACGAGACAGGCGTTTGGCGACATGGTGAACGCTGCGTTGGCTAGGGACCTCGTGGCGATTGCGCGACAGCAGAGGTTGTGAGATCAAGGCGCACGGCGCGGGGGGACACCATGCCAGAGCATGACTTGAGGGAGGGGCAATCCATGCCCCTGCCCAGCTATTTGAGCTATTTGATGTATCAGACCGAGCAGCATCGGCGCGCCTTGGCGGCCGACCATGTTGCGCGTCACGGTCTGTCGTTCCCGAAATGGGTGGCGATGCTGTCGCTGGCCCGGTTCGGCGAGTGTTCGATGACGCGGCTGGCCAAGCTTTCGGCGGCGGACCGCACGACCCTTACCCGGTCGATCGACGGCCTGATCCGCGACGGCCTGGTCGAGCGCGGCGGGGCGCCGAACGATCGTCGCAAGGTGGTCGTGCGCCTCACCGACGCCGGAGCGGCCCTGCTGCAGCGCATTCGCGACGAGCTGACGCCGCTGCATCAGGAAGCCTGTTCCGAGCTGAGCGCCGACGAGCAGTCGGCCCTGGCCTTCTATCTGAAGAAGATGCTGGGCGGCCTCATTCCGGAGCCGGACTGGAAGGACGAGATCCTCTCGTTCGGCCCGCCGATCCCGCGCCTGGCCTGAAGAAACGCTCGCGACGTCTCGGCTGCAATCTCCGGTTAAGGCGTGCGCGTCTTAAGGTGGAGTTCTGCGGCCGCTAGGGGCGCGCGAGGGGAGCTTCACCACATGAACGTCAGACAGGTCGCCGAGCACATCCAGTCTTACGCCGACGGCGGCACGGGCTTCGCCGTGCAGGCCTCTGGCTCGACCTATCGGATGATGCACTGGGAGGCGATGGTCCAGCATGGCGGCCAGGGCTCGGCCGACATCGTTCTGGCCAATCTCGCCGGGACCATCGTGGGCGACCAGATCACCTGGCTTGACCAGGAACAGGTCTTCCTTGTCCAGCAGCAGGCTGACGGGAAGCGCCTGGGCGTCGGCGTCAATCCTGCCGCTGTCTGACGACCTCTGAGCGGTCAGTCGTCGTGATGGACGCGGCCACGCATGGTCTTCACGCCCGATCGCTTCGACTTGGTCTCCAGCCGCTTGAGCTTGCTGGAATAGGTCGGCTTGGTCGGGCGGCGAGGCTTGGGTTTTTCGGTGGCCCGACGGATCAGCTCGACCAGCCGCTCGCGGGCGTCCTGGCGGTTCAGCTCCTGCGAGCGATGGCCCTGGGCGAACAGCACCAGCACGCCTTCCTGGGTCATGCGGCTGCCGCCCAGCGCGGTCAGCCTGGCCTTGATGTCGTCGGTCAGGGACGGCGAGTTCGTCACGTCGAAGCGCAGCTCGATCGCCGTCGAGGTCTTGTTGACGTGCTGGCCGCCGGGGCCCGAGGCGCGGGCGGCTTTCTCGACCAGTTCGTCTTCGTCGATGCGCAGCCAGGAGGTGATCTCGATCATCGCGGGACCACGCGGCGGGCCTTGACCACGGCCTGATCCAGCGCCTGCAGGAACTTGCTGCGGTCCTGCGGGCCGAAGGCCTTGGGGCCGCTGGTGACCTCGCCCATCGAGCGCAGGTGCTCGCCGATAGAGCGGCTGGCCAGAGCCGAGCCGATCATGTCGTTGGTGAACACCCGGCCGTTGGGCGCGATCGCCTGGCCGCCAGCCTTCAGCACGCGGTCGGCC
This sequence comes from Caulobacter endophyticus, assembly GCF_029543245.1. Classification (GTDB taxonomy): domain Bacteria; phylum Pseudomonadota; class Alphaproteobacteria; order Caulobacterales; family Caulobacteraceae; genus Caulobacter; species Caulobacter endophyticus_A. The sequence goes on along the minus strand of NZ_JARQWV010000003.1, from coordinate 252,116 downwards.
AGGGGAATGTCGTTGGTCACCACCACGTCGCCGGGACCGGCGCGCTCGGCGATCCAGTCGTCGGCCACGTCGGGGCCGGCGTCGACCACGATCTGCTCGATGGCCGGAGTTGTGGGCACGCGGATCCAGCTGTTGGAGACGACATAGGTCTTCAGGCCGTTGCGGGCCGCGACCTTGTAGGTCTCGTCCTTCACGGGGCAGGCGTCGGCGTCGATGTAGATCGTCGTCATGGCCGCCCTATAGCACGGGTTGGGTCCGGTCAGGCGAGGGCCAGAAGGGCGGGGATCACTTCATCCTTCAGCAGCGGGGCCAGGGGCAGGCCCGCGGGCGGCGCGGCCGGGTCGACCCAGGCCAGTTCCTCGATCTCGGCCTGGGCGGCGATCTCGCCCTCGACGACGGCCAGATAGGTCGCCGACTGCACCGTGAACCCGGCCTCGTTGGCCGCGGGAGCGGAGAACCGGCCCAGCAAGGTCGCCGAGATCAGCCGGCAGCCCAACTCCTCGTCGAGTTCGCGGGCGAGGGCGGTCAGGTCATCCTCGCCCGCGTCGCGCTTGCCGCCCGGCTTCATGAAGATCGCCGTGCCGCGCTTGCGCACCAGCAGCATGCGGCCGGTCTCGTCGCGGATGACGGCGGTGACGATGTCTAGGACCTTGCTCATGCCCGCCAGCCTAGCGGATTCGGCGGCCGTCAGGGCTCGACGGCCGCCAGGATGTGCTCGGTCAGCAGGCGTTCGCTGATGGCGTGCGGCTGGCGGACGCCGAAGTTCACCGTGGTGATCACCGCGACGATCCCGAGGTCGGGGACGATGACCACCTTGTTTCCGCCCGTGCCGCTCATCGCCCAGACCTTGTGGCCGCCGAGGGTCTGCAGCCAGATCAGGTAGCCGTAGTCGGTGTCGGGCCGCGCATTGGCGTGCGGGCTGGTGGCGGCCGCGACGAAGGACGCCGGCAGCACCTGGCGGCCGTTCCACTTGCCGCCGTCGAGATATAGCTGGCCCAGCTTCAGCAGGTCACGGCTGCGCAGGCCAAGGCCGCCGCCGCCCTGCGCCAGGCCGAGCGGCGAAAGCTGCCAGCGCTCGCCCTCGATGCCCAGTGGTCCGAACAACGCCTCGCGGGCGAAGACGGGCAGTGGCTTGCCCACGGCCCCCTGGACTATGGCGCCCAGGGTCGTAACGCCTGCCGTGCAGTAGGAAAAGCTGCGGCCGTATGGCGCGTCGGCGGGCTTCTGCACCCAGTCGGGAAAGCCGCGCACCGGCAGGTCGAGATAGAAACCGACCCAGTCCTCGATCAGGTACATCCGCTCTTCGTTGCCGCGCGAGAACTGGTTGTCGTCGTCGCATTCGGCGATCGAGCTCATGGTCAGCAGGTCCTCGACCGTGACCTTGTCCTTGCGAGGATCGGGCGCGGCGACCGGAGGTCGGCCCTTCAGATAGGGCTTGATCGGCGCGTCGACGCTGGGGATCGCGCCGCGATCGATGGCCGCGCCGGCCAGCATGGCGGTGACGGTCTTGGTCACCGAGCGGGTGTTGCGGCGGGCCTCGGGGCCGCCGTCGGGCCCGCCCTCGTCGTAATAGGCCTCGAACACCAGCTTGCCGTGGCGGGCGATCAGCACGCTGGTGATCTTCTGGAACTCGCCCGCCTTTATGGCGGCGGACATGGCGTCGAGCCGGGGCGCCGACATCCGTTCGGCGGCGGGCGCCGCGGAAGGCATGTCGGCAGCGGCGGAGGCGGGCGACAGCGGCGCCAGGGCCAGGGCGGCGGCGAACAGGAAGCGTTTCACGAAAAGCCACTCCGACGGCGTATGCCGCCAAGCTAGAGCGCGATCGCAGTCTCGTCTTGGACGCCCGCAACATCGGCCCATCTGGCGGGGCGGGGGCTGCAAAGGCGCGAGAACTCTCCAGGTGTCACGCCATAGGCCTGGCGGAACTGTCTGTTGAGGTGGCTCTGGTCGCAGAAGCCCGACGCCAGGGCGATCTCACTGATCGACAGACGACCGGCCATCAGCAGGTCGGCGGCGCGGTCCAGCCGCCGCGTACGCAGGCGCTCGCCCGGCGCCGCGCCGAGCCAGCGGCGGTAGCCGCGCGCCAGGTGAACCGGATGTACGCCGGCGACGCGGGCCAGGTCGGCGACGCCGATCGGCTGGTCGAAGGCGTCGGCCAGATAGGTCTCGGCCAGAGCCAACCAGGGCGGGGGATGGTCGCTGTCGCGCGCCGGGGGAAGGGCCTGCGCCGCCAGTTCCAGGCTGAGCCCTTCCAGGGACAGAGCCTCGGCGTCGACCGATAGCAGCGAGCGGGCGAGGCGCAGGGCGGCGCGGCGGGCGACGGGACCGGTCAGGCGCAGGGCGTCGATCGCCCCACGGCCGTCGGCGAGCTCGCGCCAGTCGCCGGCGCCGAAGCTGACCGCCAGGAAATAGCCGCCGGTCTCGACGAACCGGTCGCGGTGGACCACGCCGGGCGGGTTGTAGACGAGGACTGGCCCCTCGGTTCGCGGACCCCAGGCCGTGGTCTCGTAGCGGCCCTTCGTGGTCAGCACGAAATGGGCGTCGTCGTGGCTGTGTTCGTCGACGAGCTCGGCGCTCATCGTGGCGGCCAGATGCGCTAGCCGCACGCCCGGCAGCCGGCGCTCGATCGTGGGCGCGCCGTAGAACCGTCCGGGTGCGAAGGCGGTTCTCGGCGCGGCCATGTCAGCCCAGCTTTTCGGCCGCCCAGGGCGCGAAATAGGTGATGATCCCGGCGGCGCCGGCGCGCTTGAAGGCCGCCAGGCTTTCGAGGATCGCGCGGTCCTCGTCGATCCAGCCGTTGGCGCCGGCCGCCTTGATCATCGCGTACTCGCCCGACACCTGGAAGGCGTAGGTGGGCATGCGGAACTCGTCGACCAGTCGGCGCAGGATATCCAGGTACGGCAGGCCCGGCTTGACCATGACCATGTCGGCGCCCTCGGCGATGTCGAGGGCGACTTCGCGGATGGCTTCCTCGGTGTTGGAGGGGTCCATCTGGTAGGTCTTCTTGTCGCCCTGGCCTGCGCTGAGCTTTGCCGAGCCGATGGCGTCGCGGTACGGGCCGTAGAAGGCCGAAGCGTACTTGGCGGCATAGGACATGATCATCGTGTCCTGCCGGCCGTCGGCCTCGAGCGCGCCGCGCAGGCGGCCGATGCGGCCGTCCATCATGTCGGACGGCGCCAGGATGTCGGCGCCGGCGGCGGCCTGCATCAGGCCTTGCTCGATCAGCCGCTCGATAGTGGCGTCGTTGAGGATCCTGCCGCCTTCGACCACGCCGTCGTGGCCATGGTCGGTGAAGGGGTCCAGCGCCACGTCGCACATGATGCCGACCTCGGGGGCAGCGTCCTTCATGGCCTTCACGGCGCGCGGGATGACGCCGTCGGGATCGGCGGCGATCGAGCCGGTCGCGTCCTTTCGAGACGGATCGATGTGCGGGAAGATGGCGATGGCGGGAATGCCGAGGTCGCGGGCGCGGACGGCGGCCTTGGCGGCCTCCTTGACGCTGAGGCGCTCGACGCCGGGCATGGAGGCGACAGGGACGGTTCCTTCGCCCTCGTGCACCACCATCGACCAGATCAGGTCGGACGGACGGACTTCCGTCTCGCGCACGAGGCGGCGGGTCCAGTCGGCCTGACGCAGGCGGCGCAGGCGGGTGGCGGGGTAGGGGGCGAGCGGCGGAACGGTCATGCGAAGGGTTTCGCGCGCGCCGCCGGTCGAGGCAAGGCCGGAAGGCCCTTAAGGGGCTATTCGCCGGCCTTGGTGACGCGAACCTGCTGCACGCCGCCGTCGACGCGGGTCCAGACCTGCGACTTGCAGAACAGGCCGCCCAGCACGCAGCCCTTGGCGCGCATGGTGCGGGCGTCGACGAACTCGGCAGTGCCCGAGAGGGTGACCTTCAGGGTCGGAACGAAAACCTTGCCCTTCATGTTTCCATTGCCGGTGGGCGCGAAGTCGCGCAGCACCTGCTGGCCCACCAGGGTGTCGTAGCCGCTCTTCTTGGCGTCAGCCTCGGCCTTGCGGCTGGCATAGACGACCCAACCGCACATGCTCGGACCGCAGTCGGTGATGTGCAGGCGGATGTTGTCCTTCGGGTTGCGCCACACGCCGAGATTCTCGGCGTGAGCCGGCGCAGACACGAACGTGAACAGGGCCGCGACCGCGGCCAGAGCGGTAAAGAACTTGGACATGGGAACCGAGACGACGCCTCCGATGGGCGTGATCTGATACCGACGAGGTGTCGGATCAAGGGAGGTGCGACCTTTCGCACCCATTTTCGCTGCGGCGCCGCAAGCAAATTCGCCAACTGAGATATGATTGACACACTTGGCTGCTCAGGGCAGGTCAGCGGTCAAGAAGGTGAGGGCGGACATGCCCCGCACGGGAGGAAATGGCGCATGGATTTCGCGCTGAACGACGATCAACGCGCCATTCAGGATATGGCCTCGGGCTTCGCCGCGGAACGGCTTGCCCCTCATTCGTCCGCCTGGGACGAGAACAAGCACTTCCCCGTCGACGTCCTGCGCGAGGCCGCGAGCCTTGGTTTCGCGGGCATCTACGTCAATGACGATGTGGGCGGCAGCGGCCTGTCGCGCCTCGACGCCTCGATCATCTTCGAGGCCCTTAGCTACGGCGACGTACCAGTGGCGGCCTATCTGACCATCCACAACATGGCCTCGTGGATGATCGACCGGTTCGGCTCGGCCGAACTGCGCCAGCGTTACCTGCCGCGCCTGACCACCATGGAACTGATCGCCAGCTATTGCCTGACCGAGCCGGGCTCGGGTTCCGACGCGGCGGGCATGCGCACCACCGCCCGCCTGGAGGGCGACCATTACGTGCTGAACGGCGGCAAGGCCTTCATCTCCGGCGGCGGGGTGTCGGACGTCTATGTGGTCATGGCCCGCACCGGCGGCGAAGGCCCCAAGGGCGTCTCGGCCTTCGTGGTCGAGAAGGGGACGCCGGGCCTGACCTTCGGCGCCAACGAGCGCAAGATGGGCTGGAACGCCCAGCCCACAGCCCAGGTCAATTTCGACGACTGCCGCGTGCCGTTGGCCAACCGCATCGGCGGTGAGGGCGAGGGTTTCCGCTTCGCCATGATGGGCCTTGATGGGGGGCGCCTGAACATCGCCTCGTGCTCGCTAGGCGGCGCCCAGTTCGCGCTCGACACCGCCAAGGTCTACTTGGAACAGCGCAATCAGTTCGGCCGGCCGCTGAAGGACTTCCAGGCCCTGCAGTTCAAGCTGGCCGACATGGCCACCGAGCTGGAAGCCGCTCGGCTGATGGTGCGCCGCGCCGCCCATGCCCTCGACAACCGCGATCCCCAGGCCACCAAGCTCTGCGCCATGGCCAAGCGCTTCGCCACCGACGCCGGCTTCCAGGTCGCCAACGACGCCTTGCAACTGCACGGCGGCTACGGCTACCTGCAGGACTACCCGCTGGAACGCATCGTCCGCGACCTGCGGGTGCACCAGATCCTGGAAGGCACCAACGAGATCATGCGCGTCATCATCGCCCGCGAGATGTTCCGGCAGTGACGGCCGTTCCCGAGACAGGGAGCAAAAGGGCCGGGGAGCCGGCCTGGTCCTGGCCCGCCTTGGCCGCGTCGGCGGCGACCTACGGCGGTTGCATTGTTCTGATGGTCCTGGCCATCGCGCCGTTCCGGCAGGGGCTGGACGGCGACACGATCGCGGCGACGGCGTCCGCGCCGTTCTCTGAGCTCCTGGCGGGCGCGCTCATGCTGGCGCTTCTGTTCGGCGTTCCGGTGATGGCGCTTGGGTGGTGGCTGAACCGTCGCTGGGGCGGCGGCCGCCTCGCGTTCGGTTTCTTCGTCGCGGCCCCGCCGACCCTGCTGGTGATCGCCGTGAAGGTTCTGATGGCTGTGTCGGCCGGCATGGAGGGGGCGTCGAACCTGATCCCGTTCCAGCCTTCGGCCTGGACCTATCTGCCCAACTGGCTGGAGGTGGCGGGGACGGCGCTATCGTGTCTTTTCGCCGCCCTGGTCTATACGACGCTCGCGCAAGCGAAGCGGAGTTCCAGGGGCCCATGATCTATCTCTGCCGCCACGGCCAGACCCAGTTCAACCGCGAGGGGCGTTTTCAGGGGCAGACCGAGTCGGACCTCACGGCCCTCGGTCGCGCCCAAGCGCGGGCCATGGGCGAGCTGCTGGCCGACCTCGTCGCGCGCGAGCCATCCGACGCCTGGCGGATCGTCGCCAGTCCGCTGCGCCGTGCGCGGAACACGGCCGAAGCCATCGCCGAGCGCACGGGCCTGCCGCTGACCTTCGACGACCGCCTGCTGGAAATCAGCGTCGGCGAGTGGTCGGGCCGCCTGCGCGAGGATATCCGCCGCGACAATCCGGAACTGTTCGCCAGCTATGAGTGGGCCTTCCGCGCGCCGGGCGGCGAGACCTTCGAGGATGTCACCGCGCGCGTCGCCGGCTGGCTGGCCGACCAGGCCCCGGAAGGCCAGCGGCGCCTGATCGTGGTCAGCCACGGCGTCGCCGGCCGTCTGCTGCGCGGCGCCTACGCCGGCCTGTCGCGCGCCGACACCCTGGCCCAGGAGGTTCCGCAGGACGCGGTCTACCGCCTGCTGGCCGGCCAGATCGACCGCTTCGACTGTGCGCCCGTCGAAGACCCTGAACTCGCTTGAGAACCTTGATGACCGAAGCTCCCCCCAAGCAGGCCCCCGAAGTCCTCGTCAGCGTCAAGAAGAACGTCGGCCGGATCACCCTGAACCGGCCCAAGGCGCTGCACGCCCTGACGCTTTCCATGTGCGAGACGATGATCGAGACCCTGCTGGCGTGGCAGGCCGATCCCGAGATCGACATGGTCATGATCGACCACTCGGGCGAGCGGGGCTTCTGCGCCGGCGGCGACATCCGCATGCTCGCCGAGAGCGGGGCGGGCGACGGCGTCGAGGCGCGGAAGTTCTTCCGCACCGAATACCGGCTGAACCATCTGCTGTTCCACTATGACCGGCCGATCGTGGCGATCATGGACGGGGTGGTGATGGGCGGCGGCGTCGGCATCTCGATGCCCGCTCACTATCGGATCGCCACCGAGCGCACGACCTTCGCCATGCCCGAGACCGGCATCGGCCTGTTCCCCGACGTCGGCGGCGGCTGGTACCTGCCGCGGCTGCCGGGCAAGGCGGGGCTGTGGCTGGCCCTGACCGGCGCGCGGATCAAGGGCTCGGACTGCATGCGCCTGGGCATCGCCACCCACTTCGTCGAGTTCGGCGCGGTCGAGGGGCTGAAGAAGGCGATCCTCGCCGACCATCGCCGCATCGACGAGACCCTGCGCAAGTACCGCGCAGACGCCGGCAAGGCGCCGCTGGTCGGCTTCGAGCAGGACCTCAACCGCCTGTTCGTCGGCGACAGCGTCGAAGAGATCTTCGAGTTCCTGGAGGCCGACTCCTGCGACTGGGGCAAGGCCCAGCTGGCCGTCCTGAAGACCAAGTCGCCCCAGACCCTGAAGGTCGCCTTCGAGCAGCTGAAGCGCGGCGAGGCCATGACCGACTTCGCCGACAACATGGCCATGGAATATCGGATCGGCTCGCGCGTGGTGCGCAAGCACGACTTCATCGAGGGCGTGCGGGCGGTGATCGTCGACAAGGACAACGCCCCGCGCTGGGATCCGCCGAGCATCGAGGCGGTGAATGACGCCGATATCCAGGCGATCTTCGCGCCTCTTCCGCCCGAGGAGGAGTGGACGCCTCTCGCGGACGCCTGACGGCGTTATGCCGTAGCGGCATTGAAGGTGTCGCTTGGCCTCGCTAGCTTGCCGCCAGCCAAAGAAGAAAGTCCGCCGGAAGGAAGACCATGCGTAAGCCGCTTCTCAGCCTCGTCGCCGCGCTCGCCGTGACCGCGTGCGCCACGACCCCGATGGGGCCCGCCGAGCCGCCGCCTCCGCCGCCCGCCGACGCTCCGGTTTCCATTCCGGCCAACATCATCGCCGCGGTCGACAACCCGCTGCGTCCCGAGGTCGACAGCAAGCGCGACGCCGATCGCCTGCCGGCCCAGGTGCTGGCCTTCGCCGGCGTACGCAACGGGGCCAAGGTCGCGGACCTGATTCCCGGCACCGGCTACTTCACCCGCATCCTGTCGAAGGCCGTTGGCCCGCGCGGCCACGTCTACGCCTATGTGCCCGACGAGTTGACCAAGCTGGCCAACCGAGAGCCGGCCGTGAACGCCATCGCCGCCGACCCGGCCTACAAGAACGTCTCGGTGATCCTGAACCTGCTGCCCAATTTCGGCGCGCCGGAGAAGCTGGACCTGGTGTTCACCGCCCAGAACTATCACGACATGCACACCCCGCTGATGGGCAAGCCCGACATGGCGGTGGTCAACCGCAAGGTCTTCCAGTCGCTGAAGCCGGGCGGCGTCTACCTGGTGCTCGACCACTCGGCCCAGCCCGGCTCGGGCCTGCGCGACGCCGAGAAGCTGCATCGCATCGATCCCGAGACCGTGAAGGCCGAGGTCACCGCCGCCGGCTTCATCTTCGAGGGCGAGAGCCGCGTGCTCCGCGACGCCGCCGACAAGCGCAACGCCTCGGTCTTCGACCCGTCGATCCGCGGCAAGACCGACCAGTTCATCTACAAGTTCCGCAAGCCGGCCGGGGCGCGTTGATGGCGTCCTCCTGGCGGCGCGGCGCCAAGCTCGTCGCGCTGCTGGGAGGCGCGCTCGCCCTGACCATCCTGACCCAGGTCGGCGGCTTGGCGCTGCTGATCACGGCCTGGATCGCCAAACTGCGACGGTGGCCCGCATGGCTGTCGGTTCTCGGCTTTGTGGCGGTTTACGGCGCTGTTTCCTTCCTGGCCGTTCCGCCGCTCGCCAAGCTTGGCGGGAGAGAGCGCCTTCCGTGCGTCGTAGGGGTGAATGAGCCCCTTGGCGCGGCCAGTCCGCTGCTCTGCGTCCTCAACCGCAACTATGCGCGGGTGGAGGTTCGAACGACGGTCGCCGCCCTGGCGGGCCACATGGCCCAGGCCTATCCGGGAACCGTCACCCGCTATCTCGACGCGGGCTTTCCGTTCTTCGACGGCTTTCCACTGCCGCCACATCTGTCGCACCGCGACGGCCTGAAGGTGGATCTGGCCTACTTCTATCGCGAGGGATCCGGAGCGGTCATCGACGACGGAACCGCGAGCCCTATCGGCTACTGGGCCTATGAACGGCCGAAGGCCGGCGAGGCAAGGCCCTGCGCCAGCTATCGCCGCGCCAACCTGCGCTGGGACTTCGACGCCCTGCAACCGCTGGCGACACGCCGGGCGGACGCTGTTCGCACGGCCGAGATGCTGCGTTGGCTGAGCCACGAGGGGCGGGCGCTCGGCGTGAAGAAGATCCTGCTCGAACCTCATCTGAAGGCGCGCTGGGCGCCGGACGTCGATATGATCCGCTTCCAGGGATGCAGGGCGGCGCGGCACGACGACCACCTGCATCTCGAGCTGTCCAGGAAGAACTAGAGGCCGAACGGCCCTGCGTACGGAGGAGACACCAATGACCCGCATCGCCTTCATCGGCCTGGGCAACATGGGCGGCGGCATGGCCGCCAACCAGGCAAAGGCCGGCCACGCCGTGGCGGCCTTCGACCTTTCGGCCAAGGCCTTGGAGAAGGCCGTCGGCGCGGGCTGCGTCGCGGCCGGTTCGGTGGCCGAGGCTGTGAAGGACGCTGAGATCGTCATCACCATGCTGCCCGCCGGGCCCCACGTGCGCGCCGTCTATGGCGAGCAGGTGCTGGCCAATGCGCCGAAATCCGCGCTGCTGATCGACTGCTCGACCATCGACGTCGACAGCGCCCGGGCCGTGGCGGAGCAGGCGAGGGCGGCGGGTTTCCGGTTCGCCGACGCGCCGGTGTCGGGTGGGATCATGGCCGCCGAGGCCGGCAGCCTGGCCTTCATGGTCGGCTGCGACGACGCCGACTTCGCCGCTGTCGAGGCGGCGCTGAAGCCGATGGCGCGGGCGGTGATCCACGCCGGCGGGCACGGAGCGGGGCAGGCGGCCAAGATCTGCAACAACATGTTGCTGGGCGTGTCGATGCTGGGAACCTGCGAGGCCTTCGCCCTGGCCGAGAAGCTGGGCCTGGCCGCCGACCGCTTCTTCGAGATCGCCAGCCAGTCGTCGGGCCAGTGCTGGTCGGTCTCTACCTACTGCCCCGTGCCCGGCGTCGGCCCCAGCACACCGGCCGATCGCGGCTACGAGGGCGGATTCGCCACGGCGATGATGCTCAAGGACCTGAAGCTGGCTCAGGAAGCGGCTGCCCGCGCCGGCGCCAGCACCCCGATGGGGGCGCAGGCCGAGGCTCTATACGCCCTGTTCGACGCCAACGGCTTCGGCGGCAAGGATTTCTCGGCCGTCCTGCAACTGCTGCGCGGCCGTATTGCTGAGCTGGTTTGAACAAGGCAGGGTTGCGATCGGCGATTATAGAACCAATCGATGCGACACCACGCCCAATTCCAATTTGTAGGTAGAGGCCCTTAGGTGGACACTGTGCCTACGTGGTGCGAAAAGCCGTGCCAGAAGAAAAGGACCGTAGAGCTTCGGTTCGACGGGTAGAGACCAGCATGGACTACAAAGCCGCGTTCACCGCCGCTGTCTCCCAAATCCGCGACGAGGGTCGCTATCGGGTCTTCGCCGACCTGAAGCGCCACCGCGGCGCCTTCCCGCGCGCCACCTGGACGCGCGCCGACGGCGGCGAGAGCGAAGTCGTGGTCTGGTGCTCGAACGACTATCTCGGCCAGGGCCAGAACCCCGTCGTGCTGGACGCCATGCACCAGGCGATCGACGACCACGGCTCGGGCTCGGGCGGCACCCGCAACATCTCGGGCACCAACCACCATCACGTGGAGCTGGAAGCCGAGTTGGCCGACCTGCACGGCAAGCAGGCCGCGCTGCTGTTCACCTCGGGCTACGTCTCCAACGAGGCCACGCTCAGCGTCCTGCAGAAGATCCTGCCGGGCCTGATCATCTTCTCCGACGCCCAGAACCACGCCTCGATGATCGCCGGCATCCGCAACGGCGGCGGCCCGCGTCACATCTTCCGCCACAACGACCTGGCGCATCTGGAAGAACTGCTGGCGGCCGCTCCGGCCGACGCGCCCAAGCTGGTGGCGTTTGAAAGCGTCTATTCGATGGACGGCGACATCGCCGACATCGGCGCCACGGCGGCCCTGGCCAAGAAGTACGGCGCGATGACCTATCTCGACGAGGTCCACGCGGTCGGCATGTACGGCCAGCGCGGCGGCGGCGTCGCCGAGCGCGACGGCGTGATGGACCAGATCGACATCATCGAAGGCACGCTGGGCAAGGCGTTCGGCGTCATGGGCGGCTACATCACCGGCGATGCCGAGGTGATCGACGCCGTGCGCCTGATGGCCTCGGGCTTCATCTTCACCACCTCGCTGCCGCCGGCCCTGACCGCCGGCGCGCTGGCCAGCGTGAAGTGGCTCAAGCAGCACCCGGAAGTGCGCGACGCTCACCAGGAGCGCGCCGCCACCCTGAAGAAGATGTTCCAGGACGCGGGCCTGCCGGTGATGGAGAACGACAGCCACATCGTGCCGGTGCTGGTCGGCGATCCGGTCCACACCAAGCTGATCAGCGACATGCTGCTGGCCGATCACGGCGTCTATGTGCAGCCGATCAACTATCCGACCGTGCCGCGCGGCACCGAGCGCCTGCGCTTCACGCCCACGCCGTTCCACACCGACGACATGATGCGCAAGCTGGTCGGGGCGATGGAAAAGCTCTGGGCGCACTGCAACGTCGCCCGCATGGGCGGCCACGCGGCTTAAAGCACCCGTCTTGGGTTTCGATCTGGGCTACCTGCGCGAACTGGCCGAGGATGCGTCCGAGCACCCCGGCTGGTCCGGCGCGGCCGATTATTTCCGTCTTCGCCACCAGGGCCTGCGCCGCGAAGCGCTGGAAGCCCTCGACGCCTTTATCGCCGGGGCGGTGAGTTGGCCGCTGGCCGACCGCGTCGCCTTCGCCGCCTGGATTGGCAAAAAGCGCCTGGCCTATCGCGGGCAGCCTGAAGCCGTGCTGCCCGTGCCGCTGTTTCGCCTGCTGGTCCGCCCGACCTTGGAAGAGTGGGCGCAAGCCAAGCCGGCCGATCCCTGGCCGCTGGTCTGGCAGGCCCGCCTGTCGAGCGGCGGCTCGACCTGGCATGCGCCGCCAGCGCCCTTCCTGCGCGAGGCCCTGGCCCGTGACCCGCTGTGCGTGCCCGCTCGCGTCGATCTGGTCCGCGCCATTCTCGCCGACATCGCCTTCCACCAGCACGAGTTGCCCGACGCCTATCTGGGCGAGGCTGCTGGCGATCTACTGGCGCTGGACGAAGCCGAGGACCTGTTGTCCCTGGCCGACGAAGATGCGCGCTTCGACCTGGGCCCTCAGATCGCCTGGGCCCGGTCAGAAGCCAGCGGTTGGCTGGAGCGGGAAGGGGGCTGACGCCTCTCCGCGTGGCGGTTTCCCGTCACGTCATGGCGACAGGACGGCCGCTCTTGGTCTCTAGATGCGGCGTCCTGCGAGGGGAGAGTCGCACCGTGAAGACCATCGTGATCACCGGCAGCAGCCGCGGCATCGGCTTCGGCCTGGCCGAAGCCTTCCTCGAACGCGGCTGCCAGGTGGTGATCTCCGGCCGCAACGAGCGGGTGCTCGCCGAGGCCCTGGCCAAGCTGGAAGCCACGGGCGGCGCGGTCGCCGCCAAGGCCTGCGACGTCAGCATGGTGGCCGACCTGGAAGCGCTGTGGAACACCGCCGTCGAACGGTTCGGCTCGGTCGACATCTGGATCAACAACGCCGGCTCGGTGTCGCCGCGCGTGCGCCTCGACCAGGTGGAAGAGGCCGAGATCGACGCGGTGGTCGCCACCAACCTGCTCGGCGTGATCAAGGCTTCCAAGCTGGCGATGATCCGCATGCTGGCCCAGCCCGGCGGCGGGGCGATCTACAATTTCGAGGGCTTCGGCAGCGACGGCATGACCGCCTCGGGCCTGACGCTCTACGGCGCCACGAAGCGAGCCGTGACCTATTTCACCAAGTCGATGGGCAAGGAGCTGGATGGCACCAGCGTCCGCATGGGCACGATCAGCCCCGGCATCGTGGCCACCGACCTTCTGCAGTCGGAGATGCGCGACGCCTCGGACGCCGACCGCGCCAAGTCGATGAAGCTCTACAACATCCTGGGCGACCGGGTGGAAACCGTCGCACCGTTCATCGCCGAGGGCGTGCTGAAGGGCGAGGCCACGGCCGCGCCGGTGCGCTGGCTAACCATGCCCAAGGCCATGGGCCGGTTCATGACCGCCGGCTTCAAGAAGCGCGACATCTTCTCGGCGGCGTAAGACGGGGAGGGCTCACGCCCTTCGGCGCACGCCCTTGCCCAGGCCGATCTGCTTGGCGAAGTCCGAGCGACGCGCGGCATAGGCCGGGGCGACCATGGGATAGTCGGAAGGCAGGCCCCATTTGCGGCGGTAGTCCTCGGGGCTCATGTCGTAGTGCGAGCGCAGGTAGCGCTTGAGCATCTTCAGCTTCTTACCGTCCTCGAGGCAGACGATGTAGTCGTGCTGCACCGAGCGGGAGACGGGCACGGCCGGCTTCTGCTTCTCGGCGGGCTTGGCCGCCACCGGTTCGCCGTTCAGGCTCTGCAGCGCGCCGTGGACCGTGCGGATCAGGTCGGGCACGGCGGTTTGGGGGATCTTGTTCTGTCCGACATAGGCCGCGACGATGCTCGCGCTCAGCGCCAGCAGATCGGTGTCGTCCGAAAATTCCGACCCCGTTTCGCCGTGAGAAACCGCCATACGCAAACCCGCCCATTTCTGTTCGTTGCACTCGAAAACATCCGGCGCGGTTGCCACACCCCGCCGGAGTTCTGAGCAACGCATGGTTACCGTCGCGGTTCCGTCATTGATCGCGGCGCGAAGGACGCTAAAGAGAGCGCCGTCGACTCCCCGTCGCGGGAGCGCGCCGCCTAGAAGCCCGCCGCCTGTCCCAAGGAGCGCCTGATGACGACTTCCACCGACCTGACCAAGTTCTTCGGCGCCGATCTCGCGACCGCCGACCGCGACATCTTCGATCGCATTGGTCGGGAGCTGGGCCGTCAGCAGAACCAGATCGAGCTGATCGCCTCGGAAAACATCGTCTCGAAGGCGGTGCTCGAGGCCCAGGGCTCGATCCTGACCAACAAGTATGCCGAGGGCTATCCGGGCAAGCGCTACTACGGCGGCTGCGAATGGGTCGACGAGATCGAGACCATCGCCATCGAGCGCGCCAAGCAGCTGTTCGGCGCGGCCTTCGCCAACGTCCAGCCGCACTCGGGCTCGCAGGCCAACCAGTCGGTGTTCATGTCGCTGCTGCAGCCGGGCGACACCTTCATGGGCATGGACCTGGCCGCTGGCGGCCACCTGACCCACGGCTCGCCCGCCAACCAGTCGGGCAAGTGGTTCAAGCCGGTGTCCTACACCGTGCGCCAGCAGGACCAGCTGATCGACTATGACAACGTCGCCGAGGTCGCCCAGCGCGAGAAGCCCAAGCTGATCATCGCCGGCGGCAGCGCCTACAGCCGCGAGATCGACTTCGCCCGCTTCCGCGAGATCGCCGACAGCGTCGGCGCCTACCTGATGGTCGACATGGCCCACTTCGCGGGCCTGGTGGCCGGCGGCGTGTTCCCCAACCCCGTCCCGCACGCCCACGTCGTCACCACCACCACCCACAAGACCCTGCGCGGCCCGCGCGGCGGCATGGTGCTGACCAACGACGAAGCCATCATCAAGAAGGTCAACTCGGCCGTGTTCCCCGGCCTGCAAGGCGGCCCGCTCGAGCACGTCATCGCCGCCAAGGCCGTGGCGTTCGGGGAAGCATTGCAGCCGGCCTTCAAGGACTACGCAAAGCAGATCATCGCCAACGCCAAGGCCCTGGCCGAAGCGCTGGGCAAGTCGGGCGTCAACATCGTCTCGGGCGGCACCGACAGCCACCTGATGCTGGTCGACCTGCGTCCCAAGGGCGTGACCGGCCGCGACGCCGAGCACAGCCTCGAGCGCGCCCACATGACCTGCAACAAGAACGGCGTGCCGTTCGACACCGCGCCGTTCACGATCACTTCGGGCATCCGCCTGGGCACGCCGGCCGGCACCACCCGCGGCTTCAAGGAAGCCGAGTTCACCCGCGTGGGCGAGCTGATCGGCGAGGTCGTCAACGGCCTGGCCGCCAACGGTCCGGAAGGCAACGCCGCGGTCGAGGCCAAGGTGCGCGAGGAAGTCCTGGCCTTGACGGCCCGGTTCCCGATCTACAACTAATGGCCTAAGGCCGCAGGGGAGGGCCCAAGATCATGCGCTGCCCATTCTGCGGCCACGCCGAAAGCCAGGTGAAGGACAGCCGCCCGTCGGAAGACGGCGCGGCCATCCGCCGTCGCCGCCTCTGCCCGGAATGCGGCGGCCGCTTCACCACCTTCGAGCGCGTCCAGCTCCGTGAACTGATCATCGTCAAGCGGTCGGGCCGTCGCTCGCCGTTCGACCGCGACAAGCTGATGCGTTCGATCTCGCTGGCCACCCGCAAGCGGCCGATCGAGGGCGAGCGGGTCGAGCGGATGGTCAACGGCATCGTTCGCCAGCTGGAAAGCCAGGGCGAGACCGAGCTTCAGTCGTCGGTCGTGGGCGAAATGGTGATGAAGGCTCTCAAGTCGCTCGATGACGTGGCCTATGTCCGCTACGCCTCGGTTTATCGCGATTTCCGGGAGACCAGTGATTTCGCGAAGTTTTTGGGCGAAGAAGGCTTGAGCGACGTCGCCGAAGACGAGCTATAGGCGCATTCTACGATTCGTTTTTTCGGGTCGGCGTGTGACGGCCCAATGAGGCCTCCCGTCCGCCCAGGAGTTCAGAGGCATATGGTGGAAGACAGGATTCGTCTGCTGATCGTCGAGGGGCGCCGTTATTCGGGCCTGTCGGACGCGCTGCTGGCCGGCGCCGTGCAGGCGATCGAGGCCCAGGGCGCGGAGTACGAGGTCGTCACGGTCTCGGACGCCATGCAGATCCCCGCCGCCATCGCCATCGCCGAAGAGGCTGGCAAGGGCCCGTCGGGTGTGCGCTACGACGGCTATATCGCGCTGGGCGCCGTTGTGCGCGGCGAGACCTACCACTTCGAGATCGTGTCCAACGAGACCGCCCGTGGCTTGCAGGATCTGGCCGTCGGAAAAAGGTTGGCCATTGGTTACGGCGTGTTGACGGTTGATGACGAGGATCAGGCCTGGAATCGCGCGCGCCTCTCGCAGGGCGACCGCGGGGGCCAAGCCGCTCGGGAATGCCTGGAGATCGTGGGTTTGAAGCGTCAGCTGTCGGGACAAGCGCGATGAGCAAGCGCATCCAGCCCCGTTCCGTTTCCCGTCTGGCGGCCGTTCAGGCCCTCTATCAGATGGAAGTCTCCGGCGCCGGCGTCGACGCCGTCGTGCGCGAGTTTTCCGAGCACCGCTTCGACCGCGCCGTCGAAGACACCGAAGGCGCGCAATTGGCCCAGGCCGACGAGAGCTTCTTCGCCGACCTGGTGAAGGGCGTCGTCTCCAAGCAGGCGATCATCGATCCGGCCATCGTGCGCCGCCTGGCCTCGGGCTGGAAGCTCGAGCGCCTGGACGCCACCGCCCGCGCCGTGCTGCGCGCCGGGGCCTACGAGCTGATGAACCGCCCGGACGTTCCGACCGAGGTGGTGATCGACGAGTATGTCGAGATCGCCAAGTCGTTCTTCGAGGGGCCGGAAGCCGGCTTCATCAACGGCGCCCTGGACGCCATCGCGCGTGACGCCCGAGTCTGACGACGACTGGTTCGACGATCCCGCCCCGGCCGCCGCGCCGGCGGCGGAGGACGATGAGTCATGGTTCGACGACGTCCCTCCCGCGGCCGCGCCGTCGGGTCCGGACGAGTTCGAGCTGATCGCGACCCATCTGCGTCCGCTGACCAACGGTGATCCCGTCGCGCTCGACCTGCTCGACGACGCGGCGGTGCTGCCCTCGCGCCCTGGCTACGACCTGGTGATCACCAAGGACGCCATGGTCGCCGGCGTGCACTTCCTGGCCGGCGAGGATCTCGACATCGTCGCCCGTCGTTTGCTGCGCACCAATCTCTCGGACCTCGCCGCCAAGGGCGCGGAGCCCTACGGCTACTTCCTGGCCGTCGGCTGGCCCTCGGGCACGACGGTCGAGGATCGCGAGACCTTCGCTCGCGGTTTGGCCGAGGACGGCCAGGCTTTTGGCGTCAATCTTCTGGGCGGCGACACGGTCACCACCTCCGGAGCCATGGTCGTTTCTGCGACACTGCTGGGCTGGGTCCCGCAAGGGGCGGCCGTCCTGCGTCGCGGCGCCAAGGCGGGCGACCGGCTGATGGTGTCCGGCAGCATCGGCGACGGCTGGCTTGGCTTGCTGGCGCACTGGGGCGAGGTCGAGGATCCCGATGGCGGCCTCGTGCGCCGCTATCGCACGCCTGCGCCGCGCCTGGCGCTGCGCGAGGCCCTGCGCCAGTTCGCCCACGCCGCCGCCGACGTCTCCGACGGCCTGCTGGCCGACGCCGGCCACATCGCCAAGGCCAGCGGCCTGCAGGTCAAGGTCGACCTCGACCGTCTGCCGCTGTCGACCGGCGCCCGCAAGTGGCTGGAAGCACAGCCCGAGCGCGGCGAGGCCCGCATGTCGCTGGCTTCGGGCGGCGACGACTACGAGGTTGTCTGCGCCGTTCCCGCCGCCGACGTCGCGGCCTTCCAGGCCGCCGCCTTCGCCGCCGGCCTGCCGGTGCGCGACATCGGCGAGTTCGTGGAAGGGGAGGGCGTGGCCGCCCTGTTCAAGGGCAAGGACATCACGCCCCAGCGGCTAGGCTGGCTGCACGGCTGAGGCGGGCCCCGTCCCGCCCGGTAGCGAAACCTCAAGCCTTCTCGGTTAATGGCTCGGGCATGACCCGTGCCATCCTGTCTCGCCGCGCCGTGCTCGCATTCACCGCGCCGCTGGTGCTGTGCGCCGCGCCCGCTTTCGCCTCCGGCAAGGAGAAGAAGAAGGAAGGCGGGGAGGGCGAGAAGGAAAAGGAAGATCCGGTGATCAAGCTGGGGTCGATGGCCCTGCCGATCGTCGTCGAGGGACGCCTGATCAACTACATCTTCGTTGAACTCTCCCTGACCCTGCCGCCGGCCGGGGACGTCACCGCCTTCGCCGGCAAGGAGCCGCTGCTGCGCGACGCCCTGGTGCGCGCGGCCCACAAGCAGCCGCTGAACAAGCCGGGCAGCTACGTCCTGCTCGACGAGGGCAAGGTGAAGGCGATCGTCATGCGCGAGGCCGTCGCGCTGGTCGGCAAGGGCAAGGTCGCCGCGGTGACCATCGGCAAGCAGACCCCGCGCAACTTCGTGCCGCCGCCCAAGCCCGCGCCGAAGGCCGCCGTCAAGCCGGCACCGGCGCCCGTCGATTCGGCCCCGATCATCCCCTGAAGCTTCGCGAACGCCGTTCTCGCAAGCGGTTGCGCGCTAGGCTTGTGAATGTCAGTGTTTCCCCCTGGCGCCGATGTCGGGGCCAGATCAGGGAGCTTCGAGGGGGAATGAGGCCCTAAGGCCCGCCCGCCGCTCCTGGCCTGGGGCGCTCGTCGATCCTCCATGCCGGGAACCGCGACCCCTCGTGATTGAAACACGAAGGGGCACAACACCCATGAGTTCTTGGCTTTACGTAGCCATCGGCGCCGGGCTTCTGGCGGTGCTGTATGGCGCGGTTCAGACCGCCAGGCTTTTGAAGGCCTCGCCGGGCGATGCGAAGATGCAGGAGATCGCCGCGGCCATTCAGGAAGGCGCTCAGGCCTATCTGAACCGTCAGTACACGACCATCGCCATCGTCGGCGTCGTGGTCGTGGCTTTGCTCGCATTCTTCTTCAAGGGCTGGGAGCAGCCCGTCGGTTTCGCGCTGGGCGCGATCCTCTCGGGCCTGGCGGGCTTCGCCGGCATGCTGATCTCGGTTCGCGCCAACGTCCGCACCGCCCAGGCCTCGTCCGAGGGGCTGGGCAAGGGCCTGTCGATGGCCTTCACCTCGGGCGCCGTCACCGGCATGTTGGTGGCCGGCTTCGCCCTGATCGGCGTCGCGGGCTACTTCGCCCTGCTGCTGTCGGTCGGACATGAGGGCACCGACCGTGTCGTCATCGACTCGCTGGTGGCGCTGGGCTTCGGCGCCAGCTTGATCTCGATCTTCGCCCGCCTGGGCGGGGGTATCTTCACCAAGGGCGCCGACGTGGGCGGCGACCTCGTCGGCAAGGTCGAGGCGGGCATTCCCGAGGACGACCCCCGCAACGCCGCGACCATCGCCGACAATGTGGGCGACAACGTCGGCGACTGCGCCGGCATGGCCGCCGACCTGTTCGAGACCTATGCGGTGACCACGGTCGCCACCATGGTGCTGGCGGCGATCTTCTTCACCGGCACCGACGTCGTCGGTTCGATGATGCTGCTGCCGCTTGCGATCTGCGCGGTGTGCATCGCCACCTCGATCATCGGCGCGTTCTTCGTCCGGCTGGGCAAGAAGAACAACATCATGGGCGCCCTCTACCAGGGCCTGATCGTCACCGGCGTGCTGTCGGTGCCGGCCGTGTGGTGGGTGATCCACCAGCTGGTTCCGACCGCGATCGAGCTCGACGGCCGGATGTTCACCGCCGACAACCTGTTCTACTGCGGCCTCGCGGGCCTGGTGGTGACGGCTCTGATCGTGGTGATCACCGAGTACTACACCGGCACGGGCTTCCGTCCGGTGAAGTCGGTGGCGCAGGCCAGCGTGTCCGGCCACGGCACCAATGTCATCCAGGGCCTGGCGATGTCGCTGGAGTCCACGGCCCTGCCGGCCCTGACCATCATCGTCGGCATCGTGGTGACCTATAACCTGGCGGGCCTGTTCGGCATCGCCATCGCCACCACCACCATGCTGTCCCTGGCCGGCTTCATCGTCGCGCTGGACGCCTTCGGTCCCGTCACCGACAACGCCGGCGGCATCGCCGAAATGGCCGGCCTGCCGCCGGAAGTCCGCGTCACCACCGACGCTCTCGACGCGGTCGGCAACACCACCAAGGCCGTCACCAAGGGCTATGCCATCGGCTCGGCCGGCCTGGGGGCTCTGGTGCTGTTCGCGGCCTATACGGAAGACCTGAAGTTCTTCTCCGAGAACGCCGCGCCGGGCAGCTTCTTCGACGGCATGGGGGCGGTTAGCTTCGACCTGTCCAACCCCTATGTCGTGGTCGGCCTGCTGTTCGGGGGTCTGCTGCCGTTCCTGTTCGGCGGCCTGTCGATGACCGCCGTCGGCCGCGCGGCCGAGTCGGTGGTGGCCGAGGTCCGTCGCCAGTTCCGCGACAACCCGGGCATCATGACCTACGAGACCAAGCCCGAATACGGCAAGGCGGTCGACATCCTGACTAAGGCGGCCATCCGCGAGATGATCGTGCCGTCCCTGCTGCCGGTGGTTTCGCCGGTGGCGCTGTTCTTCGTCATCAACGCCATCGCCGGCAAGGTCGACGCCTTCGCCTGTCTCGGCGCCATGCTGATGGGGGTGATCGTCACCGGCCTGTTCGTCGCGGTCTCGATGACCAGCGGCGGCGGCGCCTGGGACAACGCCAAGAAGGTGATCGAGGAGGGCTTCACCGACAAGGACGGCGTCTTGCACAAGAAGGGCGGCGACACCCACAAGGCGGCCGTCACCGGCGACACCGTCGGCGACCCCTACAAGGACACCTCGGGTCCTGCCGTGAACCCGATGATCAAGATCACCAACATCGTGGCCCTGCTGCTCCTGGCGGTGCTGGCCCACGGCTGATCTTGATACCGGTCTGAACGAGAACGCCCCGGAGCTTATGCTCCGGGGCGTTTTTCGTCGCGGAAGGATCAGTAGACCTCTTCGGGATCGAAGTCGTAGGCCGTGTCGGCCTCGCCGCCCAGCAGAGTCGGCGTGGGCTGGGCGCCGCGGCGCTCGTCGCCGGTGAAGTCGTGGTCGATACGTCGACGGCGGCAGGGGCCGAAATAGGCCTGCGTGCGGACGAAATCCCGCGGATTGTTGATGACCTCGTTGATGCGGTGCATCACCCCGCGCGCGTTCAGCGGCTTGGCCAGGAACTCGGTCACCCCGGCCATCCTGGCTTCATCCAGGCTGCGGCGGGTGGCGTGGCCGGTCATCATGATGATCGGCGCGTACGGGTTCGGGCTGGCCTGCGAGTTGCGGATCCAGTGCACGAACGACAGTCCGTCCACCGGCTGCATCATCAGGTCGGTGAACACGATGTCGACCTCGCGCTCGGAAAACAGCTTCAGTCCCTCGACGCCGTCGCCGGCCTCGAGGATGCGCCGCACGCCGGCGGACTTCAGGATCGCGGACAGAATGCCGCGCATGTTGGCGTTGTCGTCGACGATAAGCATCGTCAACGCCCGCAGATCGAGCGCGCTCACGACCTTCTCCCCCAGAGCAATCAGCGCCAGGGTTGGGGCCCCAGCGTCGACCAGACGGAAAGGTTGTGACGGGCGTGCTTGAGGAAACGTTGATGCGGCGACAAAAAGTCGCACGAAATCACGCGCTTATGGTCAAGCTTCGGTAAGGTTGAAGTGTCGGTTAACCGACTTAATCGTCAGCCTAGCGACGGTCGCCGGGGCGGGTGCCGGGCACGCCCTCGTCGTCCTGGGGCAGCATGCCACCGCGACCGACGGTGCCGAGCAACTGCTCCAGCACGGTCATCTCGCGACCGCGGGTCGGGGTTTCGCGACCGTTGTAGGCGATGACCTTGCCGTCCTTCAGGGTGAAGGTGTCGACCGAGGCGACCTTCTCGTCGGCGGCGTCGAACTTGATCGCCACCACGTCGCGCTTGATCACGCGCGGCTTGTAGAAGGCCACGCGGTCGGTGGTCTGCGAGATGTAGTACCAGGCGTTGCTGTCGAAGGTGGACACCGCCGACGGCGAGCCCAGCTTTTCACGGACGGTCGACTTGCTGTCCTCGCCCACCTTCATGTCGGTCGGCTTGGCCTCGATGGCCTGGAAGCCCGAATAGCTCGTCAGCGGCGTGCAGCCTCCGGCGACGGCGGCGAGGCCGATGACGGCGGCGGCGAAAACGGCGGGGCGAGACATTGAGGCTCCGGAACCGGAAGAAGGCTGGACTTTGACCTATCGCCCGCGCGGGCTTAGTTCAATGGCCCGCGTGGATGCTCAGGCGATCTAGAGGCGGCTCGCGGCGAAATAGAGGCGTGGAATGTTTCTGGAACGGCTACTCAAGCCCAGGCCCGCGAAGCTGGCGGGGGAAAAGCTCTATGCCTCGGCGGTCGCCCAGGCCCGCTCTCCGCGATTCTACGCCGAATTCGGCGTTCGCGACTCGATGGAGGGCCGGTTCGAGCTCTTCACCCTGCATGTCGTGCTGGTGATCGAGCGGCTGAAAGGGCAGGGCGAGGCTGCGGCCGAGACCTCCCAGTCGGTGTTCGATTCCTATGTGCGCGGGCTCGATGACGCCTTCCGCGAGATCGGCGTGTCCGACACGGCGGTCGGCAAGAAGATGAAGAAGCTGGCCGGGGCCTTCTACGGCCGGCTGAAGACCTATGACGAGGCGTTCGCGACGCTGCCCGACACCGCCGAACTGGATGCGGCGCTGGCCCGCACCATCTTCGAGGAGCGCGGCGAGGGTGACGTGGCGACGGTTAGCGCCTATGTGCGGTCGGCGCGCGAAGCTCTGGCAGGCCAGTCGCTCGACGCGCTGCTGAACGGAGAGGTGCAATGGCCGAACGTCTGATCGATCCCTGGCCCAGCACCGTCACCCTGGCCCGCGTCGATCGCGGCGGGGTGGACCTGAAGCTGGCCCCCGACGAAACCGTGCTGAAGGCGATCGCCAAGCAACTGGGCCTGGTGTCGCTGCATGAGCTGAAGGCCGACGTTTATCTGCGCTCGTGGATGGACGGCGCCGAAGTGTCCGGCGTGCTGCGCGCCCGCGTCGTCCAGACCTGCGGCGTCACCAGCGACGACTTCGAGACCCCGATCGACGCCCGCTTCAGCCTGCGCGTGCTGCCGGCCAACAGCGAGCACGCCCCGCAGGACGAAGGCGGCGAGCTGGGCCTGGACCCGGAGGGCGATGATCCGCCGGACGTGCTGGAAGGCGAGACCATCGACGTCTCCGAATACGTCATCGAGCACCTGGCCCTGGAGCTGGATCCGTTCCCCCGCAAGCCGGGCGCGGTTTTCGTGCAACCGCCCGAGCCTGTTGAGCTTTCTCCGTTCGCGGCCCTGAAGGGGCTGAAAACCAAGGGCGACGAGGGCTGAGTTGGCCCTTACGCCTCTCGGCGTGATATCACGCCGGGGAATCAGCGGCCGCGTCGCGACCGTCTAAGGAGTCGATAGCGCCTCGTGCCCAAGCCTGTAGTCATCTCGATCGACGCCATGGGCGGAGATCACGGTCCGCCCGTGGTCGTGCCGGCGCTGGAGATCGCGGCCAAGACCCTGCCCGACGTGCGCTTCCTGGTGCACGGCGACGAGGTCGCGCTGAACGCCGAGCTGGCCAAGGCGCCGGCCGCGCGGGCGATCTGCACCGTCGTTCACACCGATAAGTCCATCGCCATGGACGAGAAGCCCGCCCAGGCCATGCGCCGGGGCAAGGGCTCCAGCCTGTGGAACGCCGTCGAGGCGATCCGTTCGGGCGAGGCTGCGGCCTGCGTCTCGGCCGGCAACACCGGCGCCTTGATGGCGATTTCCAAGCTGATCCTGCGCATGAGCGCTGACCTCGAGCGTCCGGCCATCGTCGCCTCGTGGCCGACCATGAAGGGGATCTCGGCGGTGCTGGACGTGGGCGCCAATGTCGAGAGCGACGCCGAGCAGCTGGTCGAGTTCGCGATCATGGGCGCGGCCTTCCACCACGCCGTCCACGGCTCGACCCGTCCGACCGTGGGCCTTCTGAACGTCGGCTCCGAGGAGCAGAAGGGCCACGAGGAGGTGCGCGAGGCGCACCGCATCCTGCAGGACAGCCCGCATTTCGACTTCGACTATCGCGGCTTCGTCGAGGGCACCGATATCGCCTACGGCACGGTGGACGTGGTGGTCACCGACGGCTTCACCGGCAATGTCGCCCTGAAGACCGCCGAGGGCTTGGCGCGCTTCTTCGGCAACGAGATCAAGCAGACCCTGACGGCCGGCCCGCTGGCCATGCTGGGCGCGCTGATCGCCTCGGGTTCGCTGAAGAAGATGAAGCAGCGCCTGGATCCCGGCCGGGTCAATGGCGGGCCGCTGCTGGGCCTCAATGGCATCGTGGTCAAGAGCCACGGCGGCGCCGACGCCAACGGTTTCGCCTCGGCCGTGCGCGTGGCGGTGGATCTCGCGCGCAGCGACTTTACCGCCGAAATCGATCGTAATCTGAAGCGTCTGACCGCGGAAAAAGACCAAGCGGCCAAGGACGACGGCGCAGGCAGCGCCGAAACCCAGGGAGCCGCCGAGTGAGCGTAGTCCGCAGCGTGGTGACCGGCGTCGGGGCCTACCTGCCGCCGCAGATCGTCACCAACGAAGACCTGTCGAAGATTGTCGACACCTCCGACGAGTGGATCATCGAGCGTACCGGCATCCGCCAGCGCCACAAGGCCGCCGACGACCAGGCCGTGTCCGATCTGGCCGTGGAAGCGGCCAAGCAGGCGCTGGAGCGTGCAGGCAAGACCGCCGCCGACGTCGACCTGATCATCGTGGCCACGACGACGCCCGATCTGACCTTCCCGGCCACCGCCGCAATCGTGCAGCGCAAGCTGGGCGCGGGCGTCGGCATCGCCTTCGACGTCCAGGCCGTGTGCTCGGGCTTCGTTTATGCCCTGTCGGTGGCCGACGGCTTCATCGCCCGCGGCAACGCCAAGTGCGCGCTGGTCATCGGCGCCGAGGCCATGACCCGCCTGATGGACTGGAGCGACCGCGGCACCTGCGTGCTGTTCGGCGACGGCGCCGGCGCGGTCGTGCTGGAGCCGGGGCAAGGCGAGGGGACCACGGCCGATCGCGGCATGCTGGGTTTCGCCCTGCGCGCCGATGGGACCAAGCAGGACCTGCTCTATGTCGACGGGGGTCCGTCGACCACGGGCACGGTCGGCAAGCTGCGGATGCTGGGCAACCAGGTCTTCAAGCACGCGGTGATCAACATTTCCGAGGCCATCCACGCCGCGGCCGAGAAGGCCGGGGTGACGGTGCCCGAGGTCGACTGGTTCATCCCGCACCAGGCCAACCAGCGAATCCTGCAGGGCGTGGCCAATCGCTGCGGCATCGACGAGGACAAGGTGATCTCGACGGTGGCGCTGCACGCCAACACCTCGGCCGCCTCGATTCCCCTGGCTTTCGCGCACGGCGTCGCTGATGGCCGGATCAAGCCGGGCGACCTGCTGCTGCTGGAAGCCATGGGCGGGGGCCTGACCTGGGGCGCCTGCGTCCTGCGCCTTTGATGATCACGGGACAAGCTTGGCCTCGAGTCGGGCAGGGCCTGCCTCGGCATATGAGGTATCCGGCTTGACCCTTTGACTTCATGCGGTATTCGCGGCATGCAGTCTCAAGTTGACGAGGTCTTGTAGAGCGAGATCGGGGCTTTTCGTGCGCCCGCTTTCGCGAAGATGAGACTGATTGGCGCGAACTGTGCTGAGTTCGCGCATATGCGTAAGGGGGCGTTATGAAGGGTTCGACTTTGACCCGGGCTGACCTCTGCGAGGCGGTCCACGAGGAGGTAGGCCTGACTCGTCAGGACTGCGCCGGTCTCGTCGAGCGCACCCTGGATCTCGTGGCCGAGGCGCTCGAGAAGGGTGAGACGGTCAAGCTTTCGGGATTTGGCGTCTTCCAGGTTCGCGAGAAGCGGGCCCGCATGGGGCGCAATCCCAAGACGGGCGAGCCGGCCGAGATCGAGCCGCGCCGCGTCATCGGTTTCAGGGCGTCGCAGGTCATGAAGGCGCGCATCGACAGCGCCTTGGACGACTAAGGAGTCCGTGCGGTGGCGAAGGGGCCGAACGCCTTCCGCACGATTTCCGAGGCCGCCGAGGAGCTCGGCGTTCCCCAGCACGTCCTGCGATTCTGGGAGACCAAGTTCTCTTTCATCCGGCCGATGAAGCGGGCCGGCGGCCGACGGTTCTACCGTCCGCAGGACATCGCCGTTCTGAACGGCGTGCGCGCGCTGCTGCACGCCGAGGGCTACACCATCAAGGGCGTCCAGAAACTGCACCGCGAGCAGGGCGTGTCGCACGTCATCGCCGCGGGGCTGGGCCAGAACGGCGCGGCCTTCCTCGATTCGCCCATCATCGACGACTTCGACGATTCGACCGGGCCGACGGCGCCCAGTCCCGAACAGCGTCGGCGCCTGGCCGAGGCGCTGGACGACCTCACCATCATCAAGGCCCGGCTGGACGGGCTTTTGACGCGTTCTTGAGGACTGTGGAAAACCGTTAGATTTCCGATTGCCGAGGCGAAGAGCGGCGCCTATAAGGGCGCTCCTTCCGCGTCGGAGCGTGGCGCAGCCTGGTAGCGCACTTGACTGGGGGTCAAGGGGTCGCAGGTTCGAATCCTGTCGCTCCGACCATTCTCTCTCTGGAGAGAAGATCGCGGAAGAAACGCAAAGGCCGCCCTTCGGGGCGGCCTTTTTCGTTTCCTGATCGGCGCTGGCTCTGAACTATCGCTGCCCGACGTCCAGCGGCTTGTCGGCCTTGCCCATCCAGGTGATCAACGGGATGACCGGCAGGACCCAGCCCATGCCCAGCGCCACGAAGTAGATCAGGTGCACCGCGCGGTTCATGGGCAGGTGGTCGTAGAGGCTGGTGAAGGCCCAGATCCAACCGAGCAGGATCGCGACCACGCCGAGCGAACCGATCAGCTTGCGCAGGCGCGCCGGAATGAGGGGAGCGCTCACGCGGATCTCCGGAAGAGGCCGAGGATGGCCAGGAACAGGGTGGCGCCGACGGCCGAGACCACCAGGCTGCCGAGGAAGCCGGGAATCGCCAGGTGCAGGCGCTGGGCGATGAAGGCGCCGATGAACGAGCCGATCACCCCGATCAGCAGCTTGATGAACAGGCTGTGGCGGCGGGCCAGGGCCAGATCCGCGATCCAGCCGGCCAGTATGCCGATCACCACGGCGCTGAACACGCCCACGCCGCTCATTGCACTTCCCCCTGGAACGCGCCGCGCCCCCGCAGCGGCGCCACCATGCCACGCGCGTTCGGCCGCGTCATGGGCTCCCTTAAGCACCGGCGGGCCATGGACAGCAACGCTGTGGCGGGGGTAGGGGTCTAGCCGCCCCATTTAGGCCCAGAACAGGCGTTTTTTCGGCTTCATGACTTCCTTCCTGCGTTCCGACCGTTCCGGCCCCGTGGCCATCTGGCTGTTCGTCGTGGCGGTGCTGGTCTTCGCCATGGTCGTGGTCGGCGGCGCCACGCGCCTGACCGACTCGGGTCTTTCGATCACCCAGTGGAAGCCGATCATGGGCGCGCTGCCGCCGATGTCGGAGGAGGCCTGGCGGGCCAATTTCGAGCTCTACAAGCAGATCCCCCAGTATCACCTGGTGAACCCCGACATGACGCTGGAGGCCTATAAGGGCATCTTCTGGTGGGAGTGGGCGCACCGGCTGCTGGGCCGGGTGGTGGGGGCGGTCTTCGCCCTGCCGTTCGCCTTCTTCCTGGTGCGCCGCATGCTGCCGCGCCGCCTGATCCTGCGCTGCGGGGCCATGCTGGTCCTGGGCGGCCTGCAGGGGCTTGTCGGCTGGTGGATGGTCTCGTCCGGTCTGTCCGAGCGGGTGTCGGTCGCGCCCGAGCGGCTGATGGTCCATCTGGGCCTGGCGCTTGCGCTGTTCGTGCTGCTGATCTGGACGGCGCTCGACGCCTGGAACGGCGCGCCGCGCGTCGAGGAGCGCAGCGACTGGCGCGGCTGGGCGCTGGCCTTCCTGGGCGCGGTGTTTTTCCAGAGCCTTCTGGGCGCGCTGGTGGCCGGCAACGACGCCGGCCTCGTCTACAATGACTGGCCGCTGATGAACGGCGCGTTTCTGCCCGATCAGTACGCCGGCCTCGGCCTGTGGGGCACGCTGGCTCATAGCCAGGGGGCGGTGCAGTTGCATCACCGCCTGATGGCCTACGCCGTGTTCGCCGCCGCGATCGTCATCGCCGCCGGCGCGGCTCGCGCCCGTCGCCTGCCGCATGACGCCAAGATCCTCGCCTATGTCCTGCTGGGCGTGGTGACCCTGCAGGCGGGCCTTGGTGTCTGGACCTTGATGGCCGCCGTGCCGCTCGGCCTCGGCGTGCTGCACCAGGCCGGCGCGGCCGTTCTGCTGGGCGTCGCCACCGCCTTCGCCTGGCGCGTCCGCCGGCCCTAGGCGGTCTTGAGCGCCGCCCAGGGGCCGGTGATGGCCAGGGTGAAGCCCGGCCACTGCACGTTGACGAACAGTGTCCGGCCGTCAGGTGAGAAGCAGGCGCCGCAGAACTCGCCGTTGCCCTCGAAGACGTTGCGGCCCAGCGTGTAGACCTTGCCGTCCGGCGTCACGCCGCGCAGGTGGTTGGGCTTGGTGGCCGAATAGCGGTCCTCGCAGATCAGGATGTGACCCAGCGGCGAGACCACGATGTTGTCGGCATAGTCCATCACCCGCTGGTCGCGGCTTTCGACGAATAGCTGCAGGCGGCCCGGCTGGTCGGACTCGCCGGCCTGGCCCTCGTGGGCGCTGGGCCGGTAGCGGAAGATCTGGCCGGCCTTGAGCGCGCCGCCGGAGGTGGCGGTGAAATAGAGCTCGCCGTCGCCCCAGTGCACGCCCTCGCCGCGGGCGAAGCGGGTCGCGCCAAGAGCGTGGCCGCGCTTGCGCAGGTCGTCGTGCGGATTGTCGACGCCATCCAGGTCGATCCAGCGCACGTCCGACCAGGCGAGCGCCGCGAAGGCCTCGCCGGCCTCCTGATTGCGCAGGTCCGCGCCCTGGGCCGCGCCGCTCAACGCCAGGGCTTGCAGGCGGCCGCCGGCCGACAGCTTGTGCCGGTCGTTCGGCAGGAAGCGGTAGAAGAGGCCGTCCTGCACGTCCTCGGTCATGTAAACCACGCCGGTGCGCGGATCGATGCAGGCGGCCTCGTGCTTGAACCGGCCCATCGCCGTCAGCGGAACCGGCTGCACCAGTCCCTTGTGGGCGTGCGGAACCTCGAAGACCCAGCCGTGAGACTTGCCGACCCCGTCCTTGGCGTCCAGCACCGTCTCCTCGCAGGTCAGCCACGACCCCCACGGCGTCACGCCGCCGGCGCAGTTTACCGCCGTGCCGGTCAGCGACAGGTGCTGGCCGAGCGTGCGGCCGCTCTTGGTGTCGTAGACCAGGGTGGTCGTGCCGCCGACCAGCGGACGGCCGTCGCCGTAGAAGTCGTAGGCGCCGTCCTTGGGCAGCTTGTCGAGCAGGCGGCCGCCGTAGCCGAACGGCCCGTGGTCGAACATCTCCAGCGTCAATTCGTGATTGCGCACCAGCGCCACCTTGCCCTCGCCGAGGTCGAAGCAGCCCATGCCGTCAAAGGCGCCAGGCACGCGGAAGCCGTCGTCCATCGTCTCGCCGGCCTGGCTGATGACGCGGTAGGTGAAGCCGGCCGGCAGGTCGAGGATACGCTTGGGGTCGGGGATCAGCGCGCCGTAGCCCTCTACTTCGTTGAGGTAGGACTCGGGCCTGGCTTCGCCTTGCTGCGCCGCGCGGGCGGAAAAGCCGGCGAAGGCCAGGCTGGTGGCGGCGGAGGCGACGAAGGCGCGGCGCGAGAAGGTCATGGCGGTGTCCGTTGATACAGGGGGACCTGGAGCGGCTATGCGCGCGGTCGGTGACGGGGCCATGACAAACAAGCGATGCGGTATTTAGATACCACATCACTCAACCCCTTACGCCACAAGGCTTTCCGACTTTCCTGCGTGCGTAATGTTGACAGGCGGCGAAGCCTTGGGTATCAGCCGCCCCTCACGCGGACGGAGCTGCTTCCTTGGCTCCCGAGGCACAGGAATTACGGATCAATCCCATGCAAAAGACCACGGCTTCCCTGAAGCCCGCCGAGGTCGAGAAGAAGTGGATCGTGGTCGACGCCAAGGACGCCGTTGTCGGCCGTCTGGCGACGTTCATCGCCATGCGTCTTCGCGGCAAGCACCGTCCCGACTACACCCCGCACGTCGACTGCGGCGACTTCGTCGTCGTGATCAACGCCGACAAGGTGAAGTTCACCGGCAAGAAGCTGGACGACAAGGTTTACTACCGTCACACCGGTCACCCGGGCGGCATCAAGGAAACCACCCCGCGCAAGGTGCTGGGCGGTCAATTCCCCGAGCGCGTCCTGAACAAGGCCGTCGAGCGCATGCTGCCGAAGGAGAGCCCGCTGGCTCGCAAGCAGCTGACGCACCTGCTGGTCTACGCCGGCGCCGAGCACCCGCACCAAGCGCAAAGCCCGGAAGTCATCGACTTCGCCGCGCGCAACGTCAAGAACACCCGGAGCCTCTAAGTCATGTCCGAAGCTCAAGGTTTTGACGCGCTGGCCAGCCTGTCCAGCAACCCGGAAGCGGCCGCCCCGGCCGAACCGAAGATCGACGCCCAAGGCCGCTCGTACGCGACCGGCAAGCGCAAGAACGCCATCGCGCGCGTGTGGATCAAGCCGGGCACCGGCAAGATCACCGTCAACGGCCGTGACCAGGAAGTCTACTTCGCTCGTCCGGTTCTGCGCATGATGATCGCTCAGCCGCTGCAAGTGACCGAGCGTCTCGGCCAGTTCGACGTGGACGTCACCGTCCAGGGTTCGGGCCTGTCGGGTCAAGCCGGCGCCATCCGTCACGGCCTGTCCAAGGCCCTGACCTACTACGAACCGGCCCTGCGCCCGGTCCTGAAGCCGCACGGCTTCCTGACCCGCGACAGCCGCGTCGTCGAGCGTAAGAAGTACGGCAAGGCCAAGGCCCGCCGCAGCTTCCAGTTCTCGAAGCGCTAAGCGCGTCGTCGCACGCGTTTTGGAAGAGGGCGCTTCGGTTATCCGAAGCGCCCTTTTTCTTGTGACTTCCGATCGGGCCGGACAGCGCCCGAACGCATGCGCCGGTCATACGGCGCTGCAAGACTGGGTCCCGTCCGAGCGCGGTCCGGGCCAGGAGTTGGCATCATGGCGAACACCCCCAAGGTCTTCATCGACGGCGAAGTCGGCACGACCGGCCTGCAGATCCGCGAGCGCCTGATCGGCCGCACCGACCTGCAGCTGATCTCGATCGATCCCGACAAGCGCAAGGACCCGGTCGCTCGCGCCGAGATGCTGAACGCCGCCGACGCTGTGATCCTGTGCCTGCCCGACGATGCGGCCAAGGAAGCCGTCGGCCTGATCGAGAACCCGCTGGTCAAGGTGATCGACGCCTCGACCGCCTATCGCACCAACGCAGACTGGATCTACGGCTTCCCCGAACTGGACAAGGAACAGCGCAAGAAGATCGCGGCTTCGAAGCGGATCTCGAACCCGGGCTGCTATGCCACCGGCGCCATCGCGCTGACCCGGCCGCTGGTCTCGGCCGGCCTGCTGTCGTCCGACCTGCCGGTCTCGTTCAACGCCGTCTCGGGCTACACCGGCGGCGGCAAGGCGATGATCGCCGAGTTCGAGGACGAGACCTCGCCCAACTACACCAAGGTCGCCTACCGCATCTATGGCCTGTCGCTGACCCACAAGCACGTGCCCGAGATCCAGAAGCACGGCGGCCTGCTGTCGCGCCCGATCTTCACTCCGGCCGTTGGTCGCTACGCGCAAGGCATGCTGGTCGAGCTGCCGCTGCACCTTGGCCTGCTGGAAGGCTCGTGCTCGCTGGGTGACATCCACGCCGCGCTCGCCGCCCACTACAAGGGCGAGAGCTTCGTCGAGGTGGCCTCGCTGGACGAGGCCAAGAGCCTGACCACCCTTGATCCGGAAGGCCTGAACGGCACCAACCGCCTGAAGCTCTTCGTGTTCGGCTCGGACACCAGCGGCCAGGCCCGCCTGGTGGCCCTGCTCGATAACCTGGGCAAGGGCGCCTCGGGCGCGGCCGTGCAGAACCTCAACCTGGCCCTCGGCCTGGACGAGAAGGCCGGGCTGTAGGGCGGGCGCAGCGCTCCGATGTACGATCTGATCTTCGGAGCGTGGCCGCACGAGGTGGGCTACTGGCGCGACCATCCGATGGTCGGCGAGGCCGAGGCGCATTTCGATGGCGCGTACGGCTGGGTCAGGCTGAGGTTGGCCCCGCCGTTGAGCGTCGGCCTGGAGACCGTCGCTGCTGTGTCGGATACGGCCGAGGCGACCCGCGCCAGCCCTGACCTCCACTTCTACGGAGAAGGCGATTGTCCGCTGGCGCTCTTTGAAAGCGCTCCGCGTGTCCGCGAACTTCGCGTGTGGACTGAAGGCCCCATAGAGGGAGACGAGCGCAGTTGCTGGTCGGTGGGGATCTGGCTTCACGCAGTCATTTGAGACGGGCCGGGGGTCACACCCGCCAGCGATAGTGCCCGACCGGCTTGTGCAGCTTGAAGATCCACAGGGCCTCCTCGCGAGCGCCGGCGCCGATGTTGTGCACTACCCGCACCTTGTCTGGGCCCTGCACGACCACGCCGATGTGAGGGCGGCCGTTGCCGAACAGGCGCCAGGTCAGCACGTCGCCGGGCAGGGGGTCTGCGAAATCGTCGCCCGAGCGTGCGTCCTGGCTGGCGCGCAGCTTCGCGCCCTGGCGGTTCAGGTAGGTCTCCAGGTTCAGCACCCGTCGGTGGTCGATATTGGCGTCGGCGCTCTTCTGGCCCCAGGCGCGCCTGGCCGGATAGGCCGAGAAGGCGCGGGTCATGTCGGCGTGGATGCGCTCCTGCAGGTCCACGTTCCAGGCGTCGCGGGCCGCGCGCACCAGCACGTCGGCGCAGACGCCGGTCGAGCGCAGCACGTCGCCGCGCGGATAGCTGATCGCGCGATAGCTGGGATCATAGTCGAGGGTCACGCCGATCTGGGTGCGCGCCGCCTGGGCCAGCTTCAGGCCGTCGCCGCGCGCGGCCGCGCCCAGCCAGGGGGCGGCGGCCAGCAGGCTCAGCGCTGTGCGACGGGAAAGATCGAGCATGGGCTGCAAGCTCCGCCGTGATCGGGGCGAGTTTTGGGCGAACGGCGATCTTGCCGGCGTCAAATTTCATCCAGAAGGCGAGGTCCCGGTCCCTGGGCGGCCAGCGAGTCGTCGGGATTGCGCAGCGGGCAGATGGTCAGTGACAGGCAGCCGCAGCCGATGCAGCCGTCCAACTGGTCGCGCAGCTGGGTCAGGCGGCGGATGCGGGCGTCGAGGTCGTCGCGCCACGCCGCCGACATGTCCTGCCAGTTTTGCTGGCTGGGCGCGCGATCATCGGGCAGGGCGCTCAGCGCCTGCTTGATCTCGGTCAGCGGCATGCCGGTGCGCTGGGCCACCTTGATCACCGCCACCCGCCGCAGCACGCCGCGCGGATAGCGCCGCTGGTTGCCTTCGGTGCGCAGGCTGTGGATCAGCCCCTTGGCTTCGTAGAAGTGCAGCGTCGAGACCGCCACGCCGGCCCGCTTGGCCAGTTCGCCGACGCTGAGGGTCTGGAAGGCGGGGCAGGAATCCGGCATCGGCGCTTGACCTCAAGTTTGCTTGAGGTTTTACAGGGGGAGCTCCGCAACCGGCAACGCCCTTACTGGAGCGCCTCCCCATGACATTCGCCGCCGCCACGACCGCCGTCGCAGCCGCCGCCCTGGCCGCCCCGCTCGCGCTGCGGCCCGCGCGGCCCGAACCGGTGATCAACATCAGCGTCATCCGGCCAAAGGACGGGCAGTTCGAGGCCTTTCTGGAGCTGCAACTGGCCCAGCACCGCAGGCTCCGCGGCCAGGTGAAGGGCCTGCGCGGCGCCCGCCTGTTTCGCTCGGGCGAGGGGCTGGTGCTGATCTCTGTGTTCGATACGCCCGAAGACGCCGAGGCCTTCCGGGAGGACCCGCGCTTCACCGAGCACATGGCCCGCGTGCGTCCGCTGATCGAGAAATCAGAGGCGGGTGTGTTTTCCGAGGCCTATGCGGTGGGAATGGTGTGAAAAACCTCCCCCAAAGGAGGAGGTTCGCTTAAGCCGCTTCCGCGTTCGAGCGCACCCGCACGAAGCTGCCCGGGGCGTCCTCGAAGGCCTTGAGCGGACCCTTGGACGGATCGCGGGCCGGGACCAGCTTGCCCGACTTGGCCTTCAGCCATTCCGCCCAGTGCGGCCACCACGAGCCCGGGTGCTCGGTCGCGCCGGCGATCCAGCCGTCGACCGAGCCGGGCAGGTGCTCGTTGGTCCAGTGCTGGTACTTCCTGGCGTCGGGGTGGTTGATCACGCCGGCGATATGGCCCGAACCGGCCATGGTGAAGGTCACTGGGCCGCCGAAGGCCCGCGCGCCGCGATAGACGCTGCGATAGGGCGCGATGTGGTCATCCTTCGACGACTGCACGTAGATCGGCGTCTTCACCTTCGAGAGGTCGAGCTGCTCGCCGCCCAGGCTGAGCAGGCCGCGGGTGAGGTTGTTGTCCTTGTAGAAGTTGCGCAGATAGAACAGGTGCAGCGATTTGGGCATCCGCGTCTGGTCGGCGTTCCAGAACAGCAGGTCGAACGGGCGCGGTTCCTTGCCCATCAGGTAGTTGTTGATGAAGAACGACCAGATCAGGTCGTTGCCGCGCAGGGCGTTGAAGGTGTCGGCCATCGACTGGCTGGGCAGGAAGCCGCCCTGCTGGTCCATCCGCGCCTCGATCTCCTTCAGCCAGGCCTCGTCGGTGAAGAGCAGGAGGTCGCCGGCCTCGGCGAAGTCCTGCTGGGCGGCGAAGAAGGTGGCCGAGTTGATGCGCTTGTCGCCCCTGGCGGCCATGTGGGCCAGGGCGCACGACAGCAGCGTGCCGCCGATGCAGTAGCCGACGGTGTTGACCCGATCGACGCCGCACTGGGTCATGACCTGCTGGCTGGCGTCGTAGATCCCCTCGAGCATGTAGTCCTCGAAGGTCTTGGCGGCCAGGCGGGTGTCGGGATTGACCCACGAGGCGACGAACACCGTGAAGCCCTGGCCGGTCAGCCAGCGGATCATCGAGTTCTCCGGGCGCAGGTCGAGAATGTAGAACTTGTTGATCCAGGGCGGGAAGATCAGCAGCGGGATCTCGTGCTGCTGTTCCGTGGTCGGGTCGAACTGGATCAACTGCAGGATGTCGTTCTGGTAGACCACCTTGCCGGGGGCGGTGGCGACGTTCTCGCCGACCTTGAACTTGGCCAGGTCGGTCTGGCTGATGGCCAGCTGGCCGCCGCCGCGCTCCAGGTCGGCGGCGAAGTTCTCCATGCCGCGCTTCAGGCTCTCGCCGTTGGTGTGCATCACCTCGCGCAGGGCCGCGGGGTTGGAGATCAGGAAGTTCGACGGCGAGAAGGCGTCGGTCAGCATCTTGGTGAAGAACTCAACGCGGCGCTTGGACTGCGGGTCTACGTTCTCCGCCTGGGCCACCAGGCCGTTCAGCCAGTTCGACGTCAGCAGGTAGGACTGCTTCATCATGTCGAACACGGGGTTGGACGACCAGTCGGGGTCGGCGAAACGCTTGTCGCCATGAGCCGGCGCGACGACCGGCTTGGTCTCCTCTCCGGCCGCGCGGCGGGCGGCGGACTGCCACAGCTCCATGTAGCCGCTGAAGAGGTCGGCCTGGGCCCGCAGGAGACGGTCCGGCTGCGCGGCCAGGCTGCCGATCACCTCGTTGAGGGCGGGGGCGACGTGGAACGGGTCGGGCGACAGGGCGGCGGGCCGGTCGGCCTGGCGCAGGGCGGCCTCGGCGATCGCGCCCTGGGCGGTGACCGCCGCGCGGGCCAGGTTGGCCGATAGGGCCTCCATCATCCGCCGCTGCTCCTCGGTCAGCAGCGAGGCGAAGTCGGGCGCGCCGGCGGGCTGGGCTGATTCGGGCTTGGGATCCGGTTCGGGTGGCGGGGGAGGGGGCTTCGGCGCCGCGGCGGCCGTCTTGCGGGGCGTGGAAGGCTTGCGGGGCTTGCCCGCCGCCTTGACGCTCTTGCCCGCGTCCTTGCCGTCGCCCTTGGCCATGCGCGTTCCTTCCGCCTGAATGTCGCTTATCGACCGCCGATTCTCGTTCGGCGCCTTCCGCTCGCCGCGATCATCGCATAAGACCTGAGACAAGATGAACGGCCAAACCGGTAAAATCGTACGTTTCGGCGCCTCGCTCTCGGTCCTCGCGGCCGTGCTGTCGGCTTGCGCCTCGTCGCCGTTCACGCCTCCGCCGGTCGACGCCACCTCGCCGGTGGCCGCCGCCGCCGAGGCCGCCGGCAAGGAGCGGGGCAAGATGCCCAGCCTGGCCGCCATCCCGACCGTCCCGACCGACATTCCGTCGCCGGGCGAGTACAAGGCCCAGGTCCAGGCCGAGCAGGCAGCCGCCGCTCAGCTCCGTCGCGACACCGCGCCGGAGACCTTCGCCCTGACCGACACCGAAGGTTTCGCCGCCCGCGCTCAGCGCGCCGGCCGCGTGCCGCCGTCGGAAATCCCCACCGTCGCCGATCGCGCCGAGACCGAAGCCTTCGCCAAGGCTGCTCGTGGCCGAGCTACCCCGCCTCCGTCCAAGCCCCAATAGGGCGACGGAGGCATAATTTTCCTTGAACTGGCTTGGCTAGGCCTCGCTTGGGGTCTATCCATGCCCGACTTTTCGCTCCTGCAGCGCCAGAGGGCGCACGAGCCATCATGACCGCCGACTTTCACCGTATCCGCCGCCTGCCGCCCTACGTCTTCGAAGAGGTCAACCGCATCAAGGCCCGCCTGCGCGGCCAGGGCGTCGACATCATCGACTTCGGCATGGGCAATCCGGACATGCCGACGCCCAAGCACATCGTCGACAAGCTGATCGAGACCTCGCGCGATCCGCGCGCCGGCCGCTACTCGGCGTCCAAGGGCATCCCGGGCCTGCGCAAGGCCATGGCCGGCTATTACGACCGCCGCTTCGGGGTGAAGCTGAACCCCGACACCGAAGTGATCTCGACCCTGGGCTCGAAGGAAGGCTTCGCCAACCTCGCCCAGGCCCTGACGGCTCCGGGCGACGTCATCATCTGCCCGAACCCGGCCTATCCGATCCACGCCTTCGGCTTCA
The DNA here is from genome assembly GCF_029543245.1 of Caulobacter endophyticus. Taxonomy (GTDB): domain Bacteria; phylum Pseudomonadota; class Alphaproteobacteria; order Caulobacterales; family Caulobacteraceae; genus Caulobacter; species Caulobacter endophyticus_A. The sequence goes on along the minus strand of NZ_JARQWV010000003.1, from coordinate 215,094 downwards.
TCATGGCCGGCGGCGTCATCCGTCACGTGCCGGCGCTGAGCCCCGAGCAGTACCTGTCCAACATCAGCCGCGCGGTGAAGCACTCGGTGCCGCCGCCCAGCGTGCTGATCCTTTCCTATCCGTCCAACCCCACGGCCCAGACCGTCGACCTCGACTTCTACAAGGACGCGGTCGCTCTGGCGAAGAAGCACGACCTGCTGGTCATCAGCGACGTGGCCTATGGCGAGATCTATTTCGAGGACAACCCGCCGCCGTCGATCCTCCAGGTCGAAGGCGCCAAGGACATCGCCGTCGAGGTCAACTCGCTGTCGAAGACCTACGCCATGGCCGGCTGGCGCGTGGGCATGGTCGTCGGCAACGCCCGCATCTGCGCGGCCCTGGCCCGGGTGAAGTCCTATCTCGACTACGGCGCCTACACGCCGGTGCAGGTGGCCGCCGCCGCCGCGCTGAACGGTCCGCAGGACTGCGTCGAGGAGATCCGCGGCATCTACAAGGGTCGCCGCGACACCCTGGTCTCGTCGATGAAGCGCGCCGGCTGGGACATCCCCAACCCGCCCGCCTCGATGTTCGCCTGGGCCAAGATCCCCCCGCAGTTCGAGGCCGCCGGCTCGATGCTGTTCTCGCGTCTGCTGATCGAGGAGGCCGGCGTCGCCGTCGCCCCGGGCATCGGCTTTGGCGAATACGGCGAAGGCTATGTCCGCATCGGCCTCGTGGAGAACGAGCACCGGATCAAGCAGGCCGCGCGCAACGTGAAGAAGTTCATCGCCAACGCCGACCAGATCCTGGCCAAGGCCCACACCAGCCTCGAACAAGCCTGATCCCTCCGCGAAATCCTCGCCCTTCGACAGGCTCAGGTGAGGATTTCGACCGCTAAAGCCTGCAATAGCCCTCATCCTGAGCTTGTCGAAGGAGGAGGGCGGCCCCGCTAGGGCCACCCGACCACGAGGAACCGCACCATGACTCAGAAAACCTGGCGCGTCGGCGTCGCGGGCCTCGGCACCGTCGGCGGCGGTCTCCTGCAGTTCCTCGCCCAGCGTCCCGATTTCGCGCCGGCCGGCGATCGCGCCGAGGTGGTCGCCGTGTCGGCGCGGTCGAAGTCGCGTCCGCGCACGGTCGACATCTCGGGCCTGGAATGGTTCGACGATCCGGTCGCCCTGGCCAGCTCGCCCAACGTCGATCTCTTCGTGGAGCTGGTCGGCGGCAGCGACGGTCCGGCCAAGGCTGCGGTCGAGGCGGCCCTGAAACTGGGCAAGCCGGTGGTCACCGCCAACAAGGCCCTGATCGCCGAGCATGGCGCCGAACTTGCCGCCCTGGCCGAGGCCAACGACGTTCCGCTGCTGTTCGAGGCCGCCGTCATGGGCGGCACGCCGGCGGTGAAGATGCTGCGCGAGGCCATGGTCGGCGACGACGTCGTCTCGGTGGCCGGCATCCTCAACGGCACCTGCAACTACATCCTGTCCGAGATGGAAAAGACCGGCCGCGACTTCGCCGACGTGCTGCGCGAGGCCCAGGCCCTGGGCTACGCCGAGGCCGATCCGACCATGGACGTCGGTGGCTTCGACGCCGGCCACAAGATCACCATCCTGGCCGCCCTGGCCTTCGGCTGCGCCCCCAACTACGAGGCCGCCGAGATCGAGGGCGTCAGCGAGGTCGAGCTGCTCGACATCAAGCTGGCCAAGGACCTGGGCTACCGGATCAAGCTGATCGCCGGCACCTCCAAGACCGACGACGGCGTGGCCGTGAAGGTCCATCCGACCCTGATCCCGCTGGAGCATCCGCTGGCCCAGGCCGGCGGCGCCCTGAACGCGCTGTTCATCGAGGGTACGCGCATCGGCCGCATCTTCATCCAGGGGCCGGGCGCGGGCGCGGGTCCGACGGCCGCCGCCGTCGCCGCCGACATCGCCGACGTAATGACCAAGGCCGTGCGTCCGGTGTTCCAGGCCCCGGCCGGCGCGCTGAAGCCGTTCGTGACCGTCGATCCGGCCAAGTCGGTGGGCAAGGCCTATCTGCGGATCATGGTCCGCGACGTGCCCGGCGCCATCGCCGCGATCTCCGAGACCCTGGCCGAATGCGGCGTGTCGATCGACGCTTTCCTGCAGAAGCCTGTCGAAGGGGCGGGCGGCGTGCCGATCGTGCTCGTCACCCACGCTACTCCCGAATCCAAGCTGCTCGACGCGATTAGCCGCATCGAAAAGCTGCAGGCCGTGCTAGAGCGTCCCCGTCTTCTGCGCGTCGCGCGCAACTAGAGACCGCCGATTAGAGCGGTCCAGGTGCTGAAGGCATTGGGAAATTAGCCTCGCCACGGGCTGGGAGACACTGATGAGTTCGAACACCCTGGACCGCTCTCTGGTCCTGGATGCGGTCCGCGTGACCGAAGCCGCCGCCATCGCGTCGTGGACCATGGTCGGCCGGGGTGACGAAATGGCCGCCGACCAGGCTGCGGTCGACGCCATGCGCAATGCGCTGAACGATCTCAACATCGACGGCGAGATCGTCATCGGCGAGGGCGAGCGCGACGAGGCGCCGATGCTCTACATCGGCGAGAAGGTGGGCCGTGGCGGTCCGACGGTCGATATCGCGCTGGATCCGCTGGAAGGCACGACGCTGACGGCCAAGGCCATGCCCAACGCGCTGGCCGTCATGGCCTGGGCGCCCAAGGGCACGCTGCTGAACGCGCCCGACACCTACATGGACAAGATCGCCTGCGGCCCGGGCTATCCGGCCGGCGTGATCGACCTCGACAAGTCGCCGGCCGACAACGTCAAGGCGCTGGCCGCCGCCAAGGGCGTCGAGCCCTCGCAGATCACCGTCTGCGTGCTGGATCGCCCGCGCCACGCCGAGATCATCGCCTCGGTCCGTTCGGTGGGCGCGCGCGTCAACCTGATCACCGATGGCGACGTCGCGGGCGTCATCAACACCGCCGACCCCTCGACGGGCATCGACCTCTATCTCGGCTCCGGCGGCGCGCCCGAGGGCGTGCTGGCCTGCGCGGCCCTGAAGTGCGTTGGCGGCCAGTTCCAGGGACGACTGATCTTCCGCAACGCCGACGAGCGCGCCCGCGCCGCGCGCTGGGGCGTCACCGAGTTCGACAAGAAGTACGACCTGCACGAGATCGTGCGGTCCGACGCCATCTTCGCCGCTACTGGCGTCACCTCCGGCGCGCTGCTGGACGGGGTGGGATTCAAGGATGGCTTCGTCCACACCCATAGCCTTGTGATGAATTCCTCGACCGGGGCCGTGCGCGAAGTGCGCATGAAGCGCCGGGTCTAGGTTTTCTGGGGCCGACGGTCGCCGTCGGCCCGCTGCCGCCCGTAATATTGTCGTACTAGTCTGCGAGTCGCTCGCGCCGCGGCGACTGATCGCCGCCCCGTATAGTTCGAGGCCCTTTCCATGACCGCCCTGATCGATCTCGCCAGCCATCTCGCCGGCGATCCCTCCAGCCCCGCGGTCAAGACCGTCGTCACCGAAATCGCCGCCGCCTGCGCCCGCATCAGCCGCGTGGTGGCCGGCGGGGCCATTCTCGGCAATCTCGGCGCGGCCGGGATCACCAACGTCCAGGACGAGGAGCAGAAGAAGCTCGACATCCTGACCAACGACCTGCTGAGCGACGCGCTCAAGGCCTGCGATCCCGTCGCCGGCATCGCTTCGGAAGAACTCGAGCACGTCGAAACCACCGGTCGCCAGGGCGGCTATCTGGTCACCTTCGATCCGCTCGACGGCTCCAGCAACATCGACGTCAACGTCTCGGTCGGCACCATCTTCTCGATCCTGCCGGCCCCGGAAGGCCGCGAACCTGAAGAGGCCGACTTCCTGCAACCCGGTCGCCACCAGGTCGGCGCCGGTTATGCCGTCTACGGCCCGCAGACCATGCTGGTGCTGACCCTGACCTCGGGCGTGGTGGGCTTCACCCTGTCGGCCGACGACAAGTGGCTGCTGACCCATGCTTCGTCGACCATCCCGGCCGACACCGCCGAGTTCGCCATCAACATGTCGAACCAGCGTCACTGGGCCCCGCCGATCCGTCGCTATGTCGACGGCTGCCTGGCCGGCAAGGAAGGCCCCAGAGCCAAGAACTTCAACATGCGCTGGGTGGCGTCGATGGTCGCCGACGTGCACCGCATCCTGATGCGCGGCGGGATCTTCATGTACCCGTGGGACGCTCGCGAGCCGGGCAAGCCGGGAAAGCTGCGCCTGATGTACGAGGCCAATCCGATGGCCCTGATCGTCGAGCGCGCCGGGGGCAAGGCCACCGACGGCGTCACGCCCATCCTCGACCTGGCGCCCAGCAAGCTGCACCAGCGCGTGCCGGTGGTGCTGGGTTCGGCCAACGAAGTCGACCAGGTCGCCAGGGAAACGGCGGCCGGCTGATGATGGCTGGCGCCCTCTCCGCGAGGGGAGGGCGCGCCCGTCAGCGGGCGAGGGCGGCTTTCGAGCGCAGGGCGGTTGCGGTCGCCAGGATCGAGCCGATCAGAACCAGCTCGCCGGCGTTGCCAAGCCAGAACACGCCGCTGGCGGCGCTGCCGAACATGGCCAGGGCGCCCAGGCACAGCCACGGCACGCCCTGACGTCGCCACAGCAGCACGCCGACGCCGATCAGCACCAGCACCGTCACGATCGACGGGATAGGCGGGCTGGCGGCCGCGTGAGCGTAGCGCAGCGTGCCATGATATTCCTTGAGCACGAGGTTCAGGTTGAAGATCTCGGTATAGGCGCCGAGGGTTACCAGCGCGGCGGTCAGGATCCACACCCAGGCGCGCAGGCGGAGCCTTGCGATCCAGAACACGATCGGGATCAGCAGCGGCGTCAGCAGGCCGTGCGCCACGTAGCGCGGCACCGACAGGCCGACGAGCAGGTCACCGGCGCCGACCAGGGCCCCGGCGGCGACGATGGCGTTGTCCCAGCACAGGGCCAGGATGATGATGGTCAGCGGCCAGATGCGAAGCGAGGCCGCATAGACGCTGGCGGCCAGCATGCCCGCCGCCATCAGCCAGAACACGAGGGTGATCACGAGGGCGCTCCGTCCGATTCGCTGTCTCTATAGGGCGTTGAAGGTAGTCCTGGCGTCGCCTCTGGCGTCTCTCGCGAGCGAACTCGCCGCCACACGATCAGGCCGCACGTCCGTTTTCGCCGCAGCGGCGTGTCATGGATCGAATCCCGTAAAGGCGATAGGGTCGTCCCATGCCCCAAGACGCTGATTTCAGGCTGGTTTAGCCCATGGCCGCCGACGGTCACGCCGTACCCGCCGCCGCCGAGGCCTTCCTGGGCGTCGAGCGCTCGCTGTCCGGACGCGCCTGGCGCGAGCGCGCCGCAGACGCCTCGATCGCCCGCGACATCGCTCGCCTGCACGGCCTGTCCGAGCCCTTGGCCCGCGCGCTGGCGGCCCGGGGGATCGGGCTGGACGGCGCCCGCGACTATCTGCAACCGACCCTGAAGTCGCTGTTTCCCGATCCGTCCAGCTTCACCGACATGGATCGGGCCGCCGAGATTCTGATCGACGCCCTGGAGCAGGGGCGGCCGACCATGGTGTTCGCCGACTATGACGTCGACGGCGCCACCAGCGCCGCCCAGCTGGTCCGCTGGTTCCGGCACATGGGCGTCGAGCTGCCGATCTACATTCCCGATCGCCTGAAGGAGGGCTACGGGCCCAGCCCCGCCGCCTTCAAGACCATTCGCGACTCGGGCGCCGAACTCGTCGTCACCCTCGACTGCGGGGCGGCCGCCTACGACGCCCTCGCCAGCGCCGCCACGATCGGCCTGGAGGTCGTGGTCATCGACCACCACCTGATGCGCGAGGACCCGCCGGCGGCCGCCGCCGTGGTCAATCCTAACCGGCCGGGCTGCCAGAGCGGGCAGGGGGTGCTGGCCGCGGCCGGCGTCACCTTCATCCTGCTGGTGGCCCTCAACCGCGAGGCCCGCAAGCGCGGCCTGTTCAGCGAGGATCGCCCCGAGCCCGATCTACGCCAGTGGCTGGATCTGACCGCTCTGGGCGAGGTCTGCGACGTCACCCAGCTGGTCGGCTTCAACCGCTCGCTGACGGCCACTGGCCTGCGGGTGATGTCCAACTGGGCCAATCCGGGCCTGAAGGCCCTGCTGGACGTCGCCAAGGGGCAGGGGGCAGCTAGCGTCTTCCACGCCGGCTTCATCCTGGGACCGCGAATCAACGCCGGCGGCCGCATCGGCCGTTCCGATCTCGGCGCACGCCTGCTCTCGACGGACGATCCGATCGAGGCTCGGGCTCTGGCCGAGGAGCTCGACGCCCTCAACACCGAGCGCAAGGCCGTCGAGGCCGCCGTGGTCGAGGAGGCAGTGGCGATTCTCGAGCGCAGCAGCAACTTCAACCCCGAAGCGCCGGTGATCGTCGTGGCTGGCGAGGACTGGCATCCGGGCGTGGTCGGCATCGTCGCCAGCCGTCTGCGCGAGCGCTATCGCAAGCCCACCCTGGTGATCGGCATCGACCGGGCGGCGGGAATCGCCAAGGGCTCAGGCCGCTCGCAGCCCGGCGTGAATCTCGGCCGGGCCGTGCAGGCGGCTTTCGAGGCGGGCATGCTGATGGCCGGCGGCGGCCACGCCATGGCGGCGGGACTGACGGTGCGGCCGGATTCGATTCCCGAGCTGCGCGCCTTCCTGGAGGAGGCCCTGGCCGGCGAGATGGAGGCGGTGGGGGCCGAGTCGGTCGAGATCGACGCCCTGGTGCAGCCGCGCGCCGCCAATCGCGGCCTCTGGAGCGAGTTTCAGCAGATGGCCCCGTTCGGGCCCGGCAATGTCGAGCCGACCTTCGCCCTGGCCGGCGTGCGCCCCGAACGGGTGATGGCGTTGCGCGGTGGGCACGTGCGAGTCGACCTGGTCGGCCCCACCGGCGACCGCATCAAGGCCGTGTCCTGGCGCTCGGCGGAGACCGATCTTGGTCGTCGCCTGCTGGCCGGAGGCGGCGCGCTGCACGTCGTCGGCCGCCTGAAACCCGATGATTACATGGGCCGGGAAGGGGTTCAGCTCGAGATCGAGGACGCGGCCGACCCGCGCATGTGGACGGATTAAAAAAATCGCATCTGACCGCTTGCGCTCTCCGGGGAGCCTTTGTATATCCCCGGCTCCTCGCGGCGACGCGGTCCCTTCGTCTATCGGTTAGGACGCCAGATTTTCAATCTGGAGAGAGGGGTTCGACTCCCCTAGGGACTGCCAGTCGCGAGGCGTCTACTTTGAACTACTGCGGATTACCTTGCTTCTGTGAAGCTTAGTGGTCCCTTCGTCTATCGGTTAGGACGCCAGATTTTCAATCTGGAGAGAGGGGTTCGACTCCCCTAGGGACTGCCAACCGCAGAGTTCAGAGTTTCCCATACGACACAGAAGGCGCGACTAAACGTCGCGCCTTTCGTATTGCGCGCACTTCGCATCATTTGGCCATTGACGGCCATCCCTCCCCGAGAACAGTGTTATTCTTGTGGCGCTCGCTCCTTTGGGCTGTTTGGGCGAGCCAGAGGGGCGGAATGTCTGGTTACGACTTGGATGCATCGGGCGCGCACGAGGACCTCGTGCGTATCAGCGGCCGCGTCAAATGGTTCGACGTCGGCAAGGGTTACGGCTTCATTGTTCCAGACGATCCCGGCCAGACGGGCCTGAAAGACGTCCTGCTGCACGTCACCTCCCTGCGCAACTGCGGTCGCGAGTCGGCGCTCGAGGGCTCGGCCATCGTCTGCGACGTGGTCAAGCGGCCCAAGGGCTGGCAGGTCAGCGAGGTCGTCGATCTCGACGAGACCTCAGCGCCGGCGCCCTTGGAGCGTCCCCGCCGCACCTTCGACGAGGCTGCGCCGCGCCGCGACGGCCTGCGTGGTTTCGGCGGCGCCGCACGCCAGTCGCTGGCTCCCGCCGGTCCGCCCGAACGAGCCAAGGTCAAGTGGTTCAATCGCACCAAGGGCTATGGCTTCGTCGTCCGCGACGAGGCGCCCGGCGACATCTTCGTGCATATCGAGACCCTGCGTCGCGGCGGGCTGGAAGACCTCCAGCCGGGCGACGACGTGATGGTCCGTTTCGCCCAGGGGCCCAAGGGCCTGGTCGTCGCCGAGATCACCGCCGCCTGAGAGGGTTTGGGAGGCGGCTTTTCCGGGCGGCGAGGGGCGGGTAGGGTTCTTTCCGTTTTCACCGTTCCGGCGAGGCGTTCTTGGCCCTTCTCGACGATCCGCGTCGGCGCGACGCGCTGCGGCTGCTGGCGGGCGCCGTTCCGGCCTTCGGCCTTCCGGGGACGGCCCTCGCGGCTGGCCCGCGTCTTGAGCCGCTGGAGCTCGTTACGGGGCGCGGCGTCGTCCGATTCCAGGTCGAGATCGCCGCCACCGAGGCCGAGCAGCGCAAGGGGTTGATGTTCCGCAAGTCGCTGGCGCCCGATCGCGGCATGCTGTTCGTCTACGGCAAGCCGCGGCGCGCGGCCTTCTGGATGAAGAACACCCTGATCCCGCTCGATATTCTCTATATCGGGCCGGACGGAAGGATCCTGTCGATGGTTCGCAACGCCCGTCCGCATGACGAGATGCCGCTTCCGTCAGGCGGGCCGGTTCTGGGCGTGCTGGAGATCGCCGGGGGCAGGGCGGCCCAGTTGGGTGTGCTGCCTGGCGACCGCGTGCGTCACCGCATCTTCCCCAAGGGCTGAACCGCATCGAAAAACCCGGCCGCGCAGGCTTGCGTTTCGACCCCAAAGCCGAGTAGGAGCAACCCCTTGCTGATGTCCGGAGCGTAGCGCAGCCTGGTAGCGCATCTGTTTTGGGAGCAGAGGGTCGCAGGTTCAAATCCTGCCGCTCCGACCATCAGCAGAGCCGTTTGGAGAGGCCCATGCTCGCCCGCATCTATCGTCCCGCCAAGAACGCCATGCAGTCGGGCAAGGCCAAGACCAAGGACTGGGTGCTGGAGTTCGAACCCGCCTCGGCCCGCAAGCCTGATCCGCTGATGGGCTGGACCCAGTCGAGCGACATGAACGGTCAGGTGCGCCTCACCTTCGAAACCCGCGATGAAGCCATCGGCTACGCCCAGCGGCACGAGATCTCGTTCCAGCTGTTCGAGCCCAAGGTTCCCAAGCGCATCATCAAGGCCTACGCCGACAACTTCGCGACCAACCGCAAGCAGCCCTGGACCCACTGACGGGTCCAAACGGCTAGGCCGGCGACGCGCGCCCTTAGCTCAGTTGGATAGAGCATTCGCCTTCTAAGCGAACGGTCGCAGGTTCGAATCCTGCAGGGCGCGCCAAGCCTGCGCTTGGATTCGTGGGCGCCGTGCAGCGCCAGGCCCACGAGCAGCAAGCAATCCATAGATGCATGCGCATCCAGGCGTGCGCCGGACCTCTTCATCAGTAGGGGGCGCTAGCCGACGCCTGCATCCGAGAGTTCGCTGGCTATGGCGCGCAGGGCTCGAATGAGTGCGCTGCGTCGGCGATCCTGCTGGCAGACCAGATAACCGCGCAGCGGCTGCTCGCGGACCTGTCCCGAAAGCGTGCGGTAGGCGATGCGGGGGTCGGGCGGGCACTCCGAGGAGAAGAAGACGCTGACGCCCAGGCCCAGGGCCACGGCTTCGCGGATGGTTTCCCGGCTCTGCAACTCGAGTGTCTCGCACACCTCGACCTCGGCGGCGCCCAGGGCCTGCTCGGTGAAGGCGCGGGTCTTGGACTGGGGCTCGCGGATCAGCAGGGTCTCGCCGGCCAGGCTCTGGATCGGCGTCGTCTCCAGCGCAGCCAGCGGATGGCCGACCGGCAGGGCGACGGCGAGATGATCGGTGTAGAGCGGGTCATAGATGAACTGGCCGTCGGCGGGCGGGTCGCTGGCGATGGCCACGTCGATCTCGGCCGCGCTGAGCCAGCGGATCGTCTCGCGGGCGTTGCCCATGCGCACCTGCACGTGGGCGCCGGGATTGCGGGCGCGAAAGCGCGCCACCACCCGGGCCACCTGGGGCGGACAGTCGCCGCCGATGCGCAAGGATCCGCCGTTCAGGCTGACCGCTTCGCCCAGCATGTCGTCGACATCGGCGGCGGCCGAGAACAGCCGCTCGGTCAGGGCGAAGAGATCGCGGCCCGCGCTGGTCAGCTTCAGCGGCGAGCGGCGGCTTTCGAACAGGCCCACGCCATGGCGTTCTTCCAGGGCCTTCAGCTGTTGGGAAAGCGTGGGCTGGGCGACGTTCAGGCGGCGTGCGGCCTGGGTGACGCTGCCTTCGAGCGCGATCGCGTGGAAGGCGCGCAGATGCTGGTAGTTGGCGGCCATGGCGGAGGGTTTCCATAGGCGCGGGATGTGACGACGGCGCGACGGTTCGAAACGTCACGAACGGCGGGCATAGGCGCGACCTATGCCCCCCATCCAACCAAACGCTTGGCCTCGCCGCCGCCCGGCGCCCCATGAAGCGGCCGCCGGGACGGCAGGACGTCCCCGCTCACCGGAGACCAGGGGACACCGATGAAGATCCAGTTCAGGACGCTGCTGAGCTGCGGCGCGGCCGCGATCGCGCTGACCGCCGGCCAGGCTTGGGCGGCCGAAGAGCCCGCCGCCGATGCGGTCGACACTGTCGACACCGTGGTGGTTACCGCCGCGCCGGTGGCCCGCGGCAACGCCATCGTCACCGCTGACGCCATCGCCGCCCAGCCGGCGGCCATGAACATCATCAACGCCATCCAGGACGTGCCGGGCGTGGCCATCCGCGGCTCCGACGCCTTCAACGCCGATCCCTGGACCTACGGCGTCAACATCCGCGGCTTCGACGTCAACCTGCGCTCGTCGAAGATCGGCCAGACCATCGACGACATGCCGGCCTACAACGCCTCGTACTATCTGGGCGGCGCGCCGGCCCAGAAGTACCTGATGAGCGAGAACGTCGCGCGCATCCAGATCGACCAGGGCACGACCAGCGTCGGTTCGGCCTCGGCCTCGGCCCTGGGCGGCACCATCGCCTATGTTACCCGCGATCCCAAGGAAGAGGCCGGCGGCCTGATCTCGGTCACCCTGGGCGACAACGAGGCCCGCCGCTACGCCGGAGTCTACGACACCGGCCGCGTGCTGGGCGACACCACCCGCGCCTATGTGGGCCTGGCCCGCTTTACCGCCTGCCGCTGGGTCTATGGCTGCAGCGACGGCAGCGGCTTCGACGAGTGGCACGCGGAAGCCAAGTCAGTCACCGAGCTGGGCAAGCTGACCATCACCGCGCGGGCCTCCTATGACGACGCCGTCGACGACCCGCTGATCGAGGCCTCGCGGTCGTTCCTCGACGGCACGACGGCCGGTGACGCCTCCGTGCCCAACTGGACCAGCACGCCGGCCGGCGTGAACGAGAACTGGGCCCATGCCTGGTCGGCGCACCGCAAGAACACCCTGGCCTACGTCAAGTTCGACTACGCCTTCAGCGACGCGATCCAGTTCGAGGTCGCGCCCTACTACCATCACCAGAAAGGGCAGGGGGACTGGGCCCCGCCGTACCAGCAGATCGCCATCGACCCCAACGGCGTGCGCACCATCGCCGGCGGCACGGCCCCGGGCTCCAGCCGCAAGCGCGCCTATTATGGCTGGACCGACGCCTCGGGCGGCCAGCGGGCGGTCGTCCAGGGCGTCGACTACACCGACGTCGACGGGACCCGGATCTCCTCGTCACTGTGCTACGGCGCCGGCGGCGCGGTCTCGGCTTCGTGCACGCCGCTGCAGACCTACCGCACCAGCCTCTATGGCCACGACCGCTACGGCTTCACCTCGAAGGGCAAGTTCGCCTTCGGCCAGCACAAGATCGAGGCGGGCGTCTGGTACGAGAAGCTCGACCGCGACTTCGGCCGCGCCTGGCGGCAGATCGTCGATGTCCGCAAGGGCCCTGACTACTATAAGGCGCCGCAGCTGATCGACTTCATGCAGCACTTCACCACCGACCAGTGGAAGCTGTACGCGGAAGATACCTGGACCCTGGGCGACCTGACCCTGACGGGCGGAATCCAGAAGTACCTGATCGACATCGAAGGCCAGACCGAGGGCTGGGACGCCTACGGCAAGTCGACCGCGCCGCTGAAGACCGCGCTGAACGCCGACTCCGACGTGCTGTTCAGCCTGGGCGCGCTCTATCGGGTCAACCCCGGCCTGGAAGCCTTCGCCGGCTTCTCGCAGAACTACGGCGCGGTGGGCGACTGGGCGCTGGAGAAGACCCAGACCGACACCAGCAAGCTGAAGTCCTCGGTCGCCGACGACTTCGAGGCGGGTCTGCGTTTCCACGGCCCCCGTTTCTCGGCCCAGGTGACGGCCTATTACATCGACTACAAGAACGCGATCACCTTCTACTCGGCCGACTTCATCACCGGCGGGCCGACCGGCAGCAACGGCGGCATCAACTACACGGCCGGCACCTCGGGCGCCTACGCCAATACCGGCAAGGGCATCGAGAGCAAGGGCGTCGAGGCCAGCCTGGTCTACGAGCTGTCCGACGCTTTCACGGCCAGCGCGGCGCTGACGCTGAACGACTCCGTCTACCAGGAGGGCTTCACCGGCGGCACGGCCAACGCCGGCGCGGTCAAGCCGGTGGCCAAGGGCAATGACGTGCCCGGCGCGCCTTCGACCCTGGTGTCGCTGGGCCTGGACTACAGCCGCGACAACTTCCGGGCCGGCCTGCGCGGCAAGTACACCGGCAAGACCGCCGGCGACGCGCCCAACACGCCCAGCCTCTACCTGCCGGCCTACACGATCGTCGACCTGTCGGCGGGTTACCGCCTGCCGCTGGAGAACGGCCGCGCCGTCGACCTGCAGCTCAACGTCACCAACCTGCTGGGCGAGAAATACATCGGCGGCATGCTGGACGAATTCACCCAGCGCTACACGCGCGGCGCGCCGCGCACCGTCTCGGTCGGCCTGAACTTCAGCTTCTAGGTCGCCTGAGGCCGCGCGGGCCGCATCGATCCTCGCCGCCCGCGCGGCCGTCCTTTCCCTGACTTTCGGAATGACCAACTTGGAACAGCAATTCGATCTGGCCGTGGTCGGCGCGGGCGTCGTGGGCCTGGCCCACGCCCTGGCGGCCGCCCGGCTCGGCAAGCGGGTGGTGGTCGTCGACCGCGACGCCCAGGCCAACGGCGCCTCGGTGCGCAATTTCGGCTTCGTGACGGTCACGGGTCAGGCGCGCGGCGCGGTCTGGCGACGGGCGCGCCGCTCGGCCCAGGTCTGGGACGAGGTCGCAGGTCCCGCCGGGATCGAGGTGCTGCAGCGCGGCCTGACGATGATCGCCCGCCGTCCGGAAGCCCGGGCCGTTCTGGAAGCCTTTCTCGAGACAGAGATGGCCGAGGGCTGCGCCTGGCGCGAGGCCGGCGACCTGGCCGGCCTGCTGCCCGGCGGCGGCGAGGCGCAAGGGGCGCTGACCAGTTCGGTGGACCTGCGGGTGGAGTCCCGTACCGCCATTCCCCGCCTGGCCGCCTGGCTGGAAGCCGCGCAAGGCGTCACCTTCCTGCGCGGCGCGGCGGTCCGCGGGGTCGAGACGGGGCGGCTGGAGACCTCGGCCGGAACCGTGCGGGCCGACAGCATCGTCGTCTGTCCGGGTGACGACCTCGTCACCCTGTTCCCCGACCATTTCGCCAAGGCCGAGGTCACCCGCTGCAAACTGCAGATGCTGCGCCTGGCCGATCCGGGCTGGCGCCTGCCGGCGCCGGTGATGTCCGACCTCGGTCTCGTTCGCTATCTCGGCTATGCCGACCTGCCCGAAGCGGCCGCCTTGCGGGCGCGGCTGGAGGCCGAGCAGGCCCAGCATCTCGAGCACGGCGTCCACCTGATCGTGGTGCAGAGCGCCGACGGCTCGCTGGTGGTCGGCGACAGTCATCACTACGCCGCCACGCCCGATCCCTTCGCCCGCGACGACGTCGACGCCCTGATCCTCGACGAGTTCGCCAAGGTATTCGGCCAGGCGCCGCCGGCGGTGCTCGAGCGCTGGACGGGCACCTACGCCTCGGCGTCGGGCCACAGCCTGGTCGAGGCCCCCATGCCGCGCGTGCGCCTGGTGACCGTGACCAGCGGCACCGGCGCCTCCACCGCCTTCGGCCTCGCCGAAGAGGTGATCGCCGGCCTCTACGACCTGCCCCAGCAAGGAGCCGCCGCATGAGCCAGTCTCTTATCCAGGCCGTCGTCTTCGACTGGGCCGGCACCATGATCGACTTCGGCTGTCGCGCGCCTGTCGTGGCTCTGCGCGATGTGTTCGGCCAGGCGGGGGTCGAGATCTCCGAAGCCGAGGCGCGGGCGGACATGGGCAAGGCCAAGCGGGATCACGTGCGGGCGCTGCTGGCCATGCCGCGCATCGCCGACCTGTGGCGAGAGCGTCATGGCGCGGCCTCGACCGAGGCCGACGTCGATCGCCTGCACGACGCGGTGGAGCCTCGCATGCGCGAGGCCGCCCGGACCTGCGCCGCCCTGATCCCAGGCGCCGCGGAGGTCGCCGCCGATCTCGCGGCGCGCGGCGTGCGGATCGGCTCCACCACCGGCTACACCCGGCCGATGATGGCCGACATCCTGCCGCTGGCGGCGGGGCAGGGCTATGCGCCACAGGTCGTGGTCTGCGCCGGCGAGACGGCCGCGGGGCGACCTTCGCCGCTGATGATGTGGAAGGCCCTGGTCGAGCTGGGCGCCTGGCCGGCGCGGGCCTGCGTCAAGGTCGACGACGCGGTGGTCGGGATCGGCGAGGGCCTCAAGGTCGGCGCCTGGACCGTCGGCCTGTCGGCCTCGGGCAACGGCGTCGGCCTGAGCGCCGAAGACCTGGCCGCGCTGCCCGCCGCCGAGCGCGCCGCCCGCATCGAGGCCTCGGCCGCCGCCCTCCGCCAGGCCGGCGCGCACTACGTGATCGAGAGCGTAGCCGACCTGCCCGGCGTGCTGTCCGACATCGAGGCCCGCATCGCGGCCGGCGAGGCGCCCCGGTGAGCGGCGCGGCGCAGGGGCCGGTCGGCCGCTGGCTGTCGCGCGCGCCGGCCTGGGCGTTCGCGGCCTATGGGGGCCTTGCCGCCTTCGCCGCCTACTTCTCGATGTACGCCTATCGCAAGCCTTTCGCCGCCGCCGACTGGGGCGACGTCGCCGGCTGGCCCTTCGCCATCGACTTCAAGATCGCCCTGGTGATCGCCCAGGTCGCCGGTTACGCGCTTTCGAAGGTGATCGGGGTCAAGGTGGTGTCCGAGACCCCGCCGGCGCGAAGGGCGGTCATGATCCTGGCGCTGGTCGGCGGGGCCGAGCTGGCCCTGGTGCTGCTGGGCGTCCTGCCGCCGGCGCTGGCGCCGCTGGCCCTGTTCGCCAACGGTCTGGGCCTTGGCATGATCTGGGGGCTGGTGTTCGGCTTCCTGGAGGGGCGACGCCTGTCCGAGGCGCTCGGGGCCATGCTCTGCGCCAGCTTCATCCTGGCCTCGGGCGTCGTGAAGTCGGCGGGCAAGACCTTGCTGTTGCTCGGCGTCGACGAGCGCTGGATGCCGGCCCTGACGGGCCTGCTGTTTGCGCCGCTGCTGTTCGTGGCCGTCGCGGGGCTCGCCCAGATGCCGCCGCCGGACGCCGCCGACGAGGCCGAGCGGGTGCGCCGCGCGCCGATGTCGGCCCGCGACCGCGCCGCCCTGCTGGCCGCGCACGGACCGGTGCTGACGGTTCTGGTCGCCGTCTACGTGCTGCTGACGGCGGTGCGCGACTTCCGCGACAACTTCTCGGCCGAGATCTGGGCCGAGCTGGGCTTCAAGGACGCCGCGGCCATGTTCAGCGTCTCCGAACTGCCGATCGCCGTGGTCGTGCTGGTCGGCATGGCGGCGCTGATCCGTGTCCGGGACAATCGGCGCGCCGTCGGCTTCAACTTGGCCTTCATCGGCGGCGGACTGGCGCTGCTGGGCGCCTCGACGCTGCTGCACCAGACCGGGCTGCTGGGGCCGGTCGGCTGGATGGCCGCCAGCGGGGCGGGGCTCTACATGGCCTACACGCCTTTCAACGGCATGCTGTTCGACCGGATGATCGCCGCCACCGGGACGGTGGGCACGGCCGGCTTCCTGATCTACGTCGCCGACGCCAGCGGTTATGTCGGCAGCGTGGCCCTGCTGCTGGTCAAGGCGTTCGCCCGTTTGCAGCTAGACTGGATCGGTTTCCTGACGGCGCTGGCCTATGTCGCCAGCCTGGCCGGTCTGGCGGGGATCGCGATCGCGGGGTCGCTGCTGAACGCCAAGCCGAAGCCTCGGACACGCTTGACGCCGGCGGAGGCTGATGGCGACCCTTTGGGCGCCTGATCATTTGGATCCCCCGGGCCCCGCCAATGGGGCCTGGGGCGACGATGCCGGCTCGCGGTCCGTAGCGGACTGTCCCTGTGGCGCAAAGCTACCGGCCTTAACCGCGCTTAATGCCGCCTCGGCGACCCAAGGCCGTAGACTCCTCGATGAGATTGTCGAGGGAGTGAGGCGGATGCGCGAGCCCATGCCGGTGCAGGCCGTGGTGCGGGAGCAGCTTGGTGGGCGCCCGCCGGACCTTGCGACGATCACCGTCCTGGTCCGTGAAGGACTAGAGCACCTCGAACACGATCCGGGCGCGGCCCGCCTGTGCCTGGCGGCCGCCGAGCGCCTGCTCATGCCGCGCGATCCGTTCCCGGCCGGCGGGCTGCTGGCGTGGCAGATAAAGCGCGTAGGCAGGTATCTCGACCATCAGCTCGATGATCGGATCACGCTCAAGGCCGTGGCCGAGCAGGTCCGCCTGAGCCCGAGCTACTTCTCCCGGTGCTTTCGCCGCAGCTTCGGCGCGCCGTTCGCCAAGTTCGTCATGCAAAAGCGCATCGAGCGGGCCCAGCAACTGATGGTGACCAGTCCCATGAGCCTGGGCCAGATCGCGCTGGCTTGCGGTTTCGCCGACCAGGCGCACTTCACCCGCGCCTTCACCAACCTCACGGGTGGCGCTCCGGGGAAATGGCGTCGCCAGATCACCGATCGCGACCTGCAGCCGCCGCCGCGCCGCACCGCGGCGCTCGTCTCGGGCCATTAGGCCGGGCCGTATCCAGACCAGGGAGCAGACATGAGCAGGAACATGGAATGGACGCGCCGCGAAGCCTGGCAGGGCGCGGCGTCGCTGGCCGCGCTGTTCGGCGTTGCGGGGTGCGGCGGCCCGGCCGGCGCCGGCATCGTCTCGGAGGAGGGCTATGCCGCGGTTCCCGGCGGCAGGATCTACTGGCGGCGGTTCGGAAGCGGCGACAAGACGCCGTTGCTCGCCCTGCATGGCGGGCCGGGCGCGTCTCACAGCTATCTGCTGCCGCTGCAGGCGCTGGCCGATGAACGCCCGGTGATCCTCTACGACCAGCTCGGCTGCGGCCGGGCGGACGCGCCGGAAGAGGACGGCGTCTATTCGATCCAGCGCTCGGTCGAGGAGGTCGACGCCGTGCGGGCGGCGTTGGGCCTGGAGCGGGTCGCGCTGCTGGGCCATTCCTGGGGCGCGCTGCTCGCCGTCGAGTATCTGTGCCAGGGGCGGGGCGAGGGCGTGGATCGCCTGATCCTAAGCGGCGCCATGGCCAGCATTCCCCAGGTGGTGGCCGGTTTCGAGCGTCTGTTCGCCACCATGCCTGACGGCTGGGGCGAGAAGATCCATGCCCTGGAGAAGGCGGGTAAGACCGGCGCGCCTGAATACGCCGAACTGGTCCAGAGGTTCTACGACGCCTTCGTCCTGCGGGCGCCGCCCAGCCCCGAGGTGCTGGCGACCCTGGAGGCGCTGGCCAGGTCGCCGGCCTATCGCGTGCTCAACGGTCCCAACGAGTTCACGATCATCGGCAAGATCAAGGACTGGGATCGCCGCAAGGATCTCAAGGCGATCACCCAGAAGACCCTGATCACCACCGGCCAGTTCGACGAGATAACCCTCGACTGCCACGAGACCCTTCGCGACGGGATCGCCGGTCCGGCCAGGCTGGCGGTGATGACGGGGTGCTCGCACCTGACGATGAACGAGCAGCCGGCGCGGTATGTCGCTCTGCTGCGGGACTTTCTCAACGAGGCCTGACGCCGGGCCGCCGGCGATGGGGCGATGCTCGCCGGCCAGGCTGCCGGTTCAGAGTTCCGGTCCCGTCTCGGCCTTGGCCAGCCGGTCGGCCATGCGGACCAGGTCGGGCAGGGACTCCGCTTCCATCTTCTTCATCACCTGGCCGCGGTGAAGCTTGACCGTCGCTTCGGTTATGGCGACGCGCTCGGCGATCTGCTTGTTCAGAAGGCCGGCCGCGACCAGGGCGAAGACCTGACGCTCGCGCTCGGAGAGGATCTGGTAGCGCGCACGGAGCGCCTCGTCGCCCTTGGCGTCCTCACGGCGTTTCTGGTCGGCGGCCAGGGCCCGGTTAACCGCTTCCAGAAGGTCCTGCTCGCGCACCGGCTTGGTGAGCACGTCGACGGCGCCGGCCTTCATCGCGCGAACCGCCATCTGGACGTCGACGTGGCCGCTGATGAGCACCACCGACTGCGATACGCCGCTTCTGGCCAAGGCCTCCTGGAACTCCAGGCCGCTGCGTCCGGGCAGCCGAATGTCCAGGACGATGCATCCCGCGCGTCGAAGCCGGCCGGCATCGAGAAACGCCTGCACCGAGCCATAGATTTCGGTCACCAGTCCCACCGACTGGAAAAGCCCGCGCAGGGCTTCGCGAACGCTTTCGTCGTCGTCGATGACGGCGACGACGCGCTCGTTCTCGTCGCCCTTAGCCTTTGGAAACATCAACGCCGTATCCTTCCGCCAAGGGCAGGGTGAAGCTGAATACCCCGCCGCGCGTCTCGTTGTTGCACGCCCAGATCCTGCCGCCGTGGGCTTCGATGATCGAGCGACAGATCGAAAGGCCCATGCCGATCCCTTCGGCCTTGGTGCTGAAGAAGGCCTCGAACAGCCGATCGGGATCTTCGGCCCCGAGCCCCGGCCCCGTGTCGGCGACGCTCACCAAGGCGTCGCTGTCGAGAACTTCGGCGCTCACCGTGAGGCGGCGCTGGCCTGTGGTCGCGCTAGCCATCGCCTCGATCGCATTCATGACGAGGTTGAGGACGACCTGCTGCAACTGGGTGCCATCGCCCCGGATGGCGATCCTGCAATCGCCCAGCTCGGCTCTGGCGACGATGTGGTGGCGCCTGAGTTCGCCTTCCAGCAGTTCGAGCACCACGGGGATCACCCGGTCTAGTAGCACCCGGTCCTGGCGCGGCGTGGACTTGCGGGCCAGGTTGCGCAGGCTGGTAATAATGTCGCCGGCCCGGTGGCCGTCGCGCACGATGCGTTCGGCGGCCTGCCGCGCCATGGCCAGATCCGGCTCTTCGCCATTCAGCCAGCGCAGGCAGGCGCCGGCGTTGGTGACGACCGCCATCAGTGGCTGGTTGACTTCATGGGCGATCGAGACGGCCAGCTCGCCCATGGTCGTCATGCGCGTCGCGTGCGCCAGTTCGTTCTGGCTTTGACGCAGGTCTTCCTCGGCGCGCTTGCGGTTCTCAATGTCCACATTGACGCCGAACCACTGGGTGAGGTTGCCGTCGCCGTCGAAGAACGGGCACGCCCGGATCAGGAACCAGCGATAGGCTCCGTCCGCACGGAGAAGGCGCAGCTCGGCTTCGCCCGGCAGTCCCGAAGCGATCACCCGCTCCCACATCTCGATGATGGGGCCGCGGTCGTCGGGATGGATGTAATTGGCGAAACCGAAGCCCAGCACGTCTTCGAGCCGGGCGCCGGCATAGTCCAGATACTGCTGGCTCCAGAAGGTCGTGGCGCCATGCGCGTCGGACGCCCAGGTCAGGCCAGGGATGGACGAGACGATCTGCTGCAACTGGCGTTCGCTGTCGCGCAGCGCCGTTTCGCTGGCCTTGAACGCATCCTGCGCGTCCTTGCGGTCCTCGATGTCGATGTTGACGCCGAACCATTCCACGACCTGTCCGGCCTCGTTGTAGGAAGGGCTCGCGCGGAACAGCATCCAGCGGTACCCGCCGTCCGCCCTTCTCAAACGTGCTTCATGTTCGGTCGCACGACCCTCTGAAATGGCCCGGGCCCACGCCGCCAGAAGCGCGTCGGCGTCTTCAGGATGGAGGGCGTCTTCCCACGCGCCGGCCAGGGCCAGTTCCGCGTCCAGTCCGATATAGTCCAGATACTGCTGGCTGAGGAACGTGACGGCGCCGTCGGCGGTCGCCGACCAGACGAGACCTGGCACGGCGTTGATGATGTGCTCCAGCCTGCGCTGTTGGCCGCGAAGCGCCGTCTCACTGGCCCGCAGCGCCTCTTCCGCCCGCTTTCTGTCCTCGATGTCGACGACGATGCCGTACCATTTGAGAACGCTGCCATCGCCGTCCAGCAAAGGTTGCTGGCGAAAGGCGAACCATCTGTATTCGCCGTCGCGGCCCCTCATGCGGCCTTCCGTCTCCTGGGGGCGCGTCGAGCCGACGACCTCGTTCCAGGTCGAGCGCAGGCGCTCCAGGTCATCGGGATGGAAAAGCCGATAGAAGCCATCGCCCTCGACCTCTTCAAAGGCGACGCCCGCGAAGTCCAGGAATGTCTGGTTCCACGAATCCAGCATGCCGTCCGGCTTCGTCGACCAGACCATCGCCGGGATGGTGCTGATCGTAAGGCTCAGCGATCGCTCGCTTTGCCGCAACGCCGCCTCGCTGGCCTTGAGGGCCTCTTCGGTCCGCTTGAGCTCCTCGATGTCGAGATCGACGCCAAACCATCGCACCGTTCCGTTCGCGTCATGAAACTTCTGTCCGGCGAAGTAGAACCAGCGATACTCGCCGTCGAAGCGCCGGATCCGAGCCTGCGCGAGCGAGGTGTCCCTGTCCTGGGCCAGGCGCCAGGCTTCCAGCAGGCCGTCCACATCGTCAGGGTGGATCACGTCGGCGAAGCCGAAATCCAGGATCGTTTCGGCGGGCAGGCCGACGTAGTCCAGATATCTCTGGTTCACGAAATCGGCGCTGCCACCGGCCTTGGCCGACCAGATCAGCACTGGCAGTGAATTGAGGATGAGGCTGACGTTACGCTCGCTGGCGAGCACGGCGGCCTCAGCGCGCTTGCGGTCCTCGATGTCCAGATTGACGCCATACCAGCGGATGATCTCGCCCGCTGCGTTCCGCAAGGGGCTGCAACGGCAGATCAGCCAGCGGTACTCGCCATCGGCGCGCCGCGAGCGACCCTCGATATCGCCGCCGACGCCCGACGCCATCATCGCCTGCCACTCGGCGAACATGCGCTCGACGTCGTCCGGGTGGAATTGCGACAGGAAGCCTGTTCCGATCAACTCCTCCAGCGGGCGGCCGAGGAAGTCGAGCATGCTCTTGTTGAACTGGTCGGCCTGGCCATCGGCGGTTGTCGACCAGGCCATGCCGGGGATGGTGTCGAGCATCAGGCTCAGCGTGCGCTGGCTTTCGCGCAGCGCCGCTTCGCTGGCCCGAAGCGCGTCTTCGGCGCGCTGCAGGTCCTCGATGTCGACATTGCATCCGAACCAGCGGACCACGCCGTTGGCGTCCGTCAGCTTGCGGCCCGCGAAGTAGAACCAGCGGTACTGGCCGTCCGCACCTCGGATCCGGCCCTTGAGGGCGGTCTGGTCGTTATAGGTGATGTCCCGTGTCCAGATCTCCATCATGCCCGGCACGTCGTCGGGGTGGTAGAGGTCGAGGAAGCCCCACTCCAGGATCTTGTCGGCAGGCTCGCCGGCATAGTCGCGCCAGCTGTCGTTGATGAAGTCGGCGCTGCCGTCGGGGCGGGCCGACCAGACCAGCACCGGCAGCGAATTGATGATCAGGTTGAGGTTCTGCTCGCTGGCCAGCAGGGCGGCACGCGCCTCCTCGAGCGCGGTTTCGGCGCGCTTGCGATCCTCGATGTCGGCCCCGGCTCCGTACCACTTGATGACGTCGCCGTCGGCGTCGAACAGCGGGTTCTGGCGAAGGACGAACCAGCGGTATTCGCCATCGGCTCGACGCATGCGGCCTTCGACGTCGCGCGGCTGCTTGGTGGCCATGATCTCCTGCCAGGCGGCCAGCAGGTGGGCGGTGTCGTCGGGATGGAAGATCGGCCAGAAGCCCTGGCCGCTGATCTCCTCGGCGGTCCATCCGACGTAGTCGACGAAGGTCTGGTTGCAGAAGTCGATCAGCCCGTCCGGCGTCGTCGACCAGGCCATGGCCGGGATAGTGTTGATGGTCAGGTGCAGCCGCCACTCGCTCTGCGCCAGGGCCTCGGCGGAAAGGGGCTTGTCGCGCGGGTCGACGGGCGGCTGGCGTTCGCTGAGCTGGCGCACCTCGCGGCACGCCAGGCCCGCCTGCGCCGCGGCGAGCTTGAGCTTCGAAAGCTCAATCCGATCGGGAAAGCCCGCTCGGCGCGCGCCCGCCAGGATCACGCCGACCCCGGCGGTCTGGCCAAGCGGGCATTGGATCGTCGACACGCGCTCGCCGCCGAGCATGGGCATGATTGCGGAGGCCTCGCCGGCGGGCCAGCTTTCCAGCGCTTCGCGGATCTCTTCGTCCGGGCAGTTCGCGTTGAAGGCCGGGGCGACGCGCAGGAAGACGTGCGTTGTGTCGTTGAAGCGCAGGCCGACGAAGTCCAGAGCGAGCATCTCGAGCAGGGTGTCGAGCACGCTTTCGGCGATGGAGGTTGGGTCGAGCCCCTTCCAGGCCTCCGGCAGAAGGCTCAGGCGCTCGATATCGCGTTGAAGTTGTTCCAGGGCCTGACCTTCGCTCGGCGATGAGATGACGTGCGGAGAGATCACGGGACGTCCTTCGTGTTGTCTCTCCGACGCAACCCCAACCTAGCGCGCGGGCGTCGCGGCTGCCATCTCACCAAGGTCGAAGCCGGCTCGACCTTCGGCTAGCTGCACGGAGGCCGTCAGACGGAGGCTGACCTCAGGCGCGCCCTGTTGGCGGGCGGTTCGCGAAGTCGCAGCCGCAGCGGGCCTTGCGCCGGACGAGGCTCGCAAAGACGCCGGCGCCGGCTAGACCAAGGTCGAGCGCGGCATGTCCAGCGGAGATAGACGCGCGACCATCGACGAATTGAAGGCCCACGACGGCGAGCGCTAGCGTCACGGTGTCAGCAAAAGGAGGGCAGCGTGCCGAAACTTTCGAGGATCGCCCGCCGGTCGCGCGATGCGGATGGCCTGGATACGCCGGTCGAGGCCGCGCGCCGATGACCAACGCACCTTCCTTTGCCTTCGGCGACTATCTGTTCATTCCCCGTCGGCAGCTGCTGCTGAAGGACGGCCAGCCCGTTCGGATCGGCTGCAGGGCCCTCGACCTGCTGGAGGCCTTTGTCCGGCGTCCCGGCGAAATGCTCAGCAAGCGCCAACTGCTGGAAGAGGCCTGGCCCAGCACGACGGTCGTCGAGGGAAATCTGAAGGTGCACATCGCGGCCCTGCGTCGCGCGCTCGATGATGATGCGGATTTCGCCACATACATCGCCACCGTGAACGGTCGGGGCTATCGGTTCATCGCGCCCGTCGTGGCGAGCGGCGCAGGCGCCGCCGTCGGCGCTGGGGGACAGTCGAAGCTTCCCGGGGGCGAGGTCGGCGACGCGCCTCCCGCGCCCCCGGAGTTCCAGGATATCGTCGCGCTGCTCGCCCAGACCATGCGCTCGACGGTGATCGACCTGCCGCGAGAGGCCGTAGCCGGCGAGCCGGCTACGGCGCTGCGCAGGGTCCTGTTCATCGAGTTGACGGCGCGGGACGAGGCCTGGATCGAAGACATGTTCGCCCAGCGCAGGCAGGCGGTGTCCGCGACGCCGTGAGCGCCGCGGACGTTTCGAGCAGCAGGAGGCGTTATTTCCCGACCTTGCGGTCGAGGAAGTCGCGGATCAGCGGCGCCATCACGTCGAGACGGTCCTCCAGGGCGAAGTGGCCGCTGTCGAGGATGTGGATCTCGGCCTTGGGCAGGTCCCGCAGATAGGGATGGGCGCCGGCCTCCGGGAAGATCTTGTCATTCTTGCCCCAGACGATCAGCGTCGGCGGCTGGCGATCGCGGAAGAACTTCTGGAAGTCGGGATAGAACGGCACGTTGGAGCCGTAGTCGCCCAACATGTCCAGCTGGACATCGCGGTTACCCGGACGGTCGAGCAGCGCCTGGTCGTGCACCCAGTTGTCGGGGCTGATGCGGCCCACGTCGCCCATGCCGTCGGTGTACTGGAACTTGGTGATGTCCAGGGTGACCAGGCCGTTCAGGGCGTCGCGGTTCTTCTGCGAGCGGTCCTTCCAGTAGACCTTGATCGGGTCCCAGAAGGGCGATTGCAGGCCCTCGTCATAGGCGTTGCCGTTCTGGACGATCAGGCCGCTGACGCGCTCGGGATGCTTCAGCGCCAGCCGGTAGCCGATCGGGGCGCCGTAATCCATGACGTACATGGTGTAGCGCTTGGCGCCGAGCTGGGTGACCAGCTTGTCGACGATGTCGGCCTGGTTGGCGAAGGTATAGGAAAACTTCGTGTGATCCGGTGCGTCACTCTGGCCATAGCCCGGGTAGTCGGGCGCGATGACCCGGTACTTGTCGGCCAGCAGCGGGATCAGGTTGCGGAACATGTGCGACGAGGTCGGAAAGCCGTGCAGCAGCAGCACCACCGGGCCGTCCGCCGGACCCGCCTCGCGGTAGAACACCTTCACGCCGTCGACGGTGGCGGTGCGGTAGTGAATGACCGGGGGCGCCGGGCGGGCGGGCGCGCTCGGCGCCGGCGCGGCGAGGGCAGGGGGCGCGGCGGTCAGGGTCGCGGCGGCGAAGGCGACGGCGGCCAGCGCCGCCGACATGAACAGTCGGGTCATCGATATCTCCTTGGATCTCTGGGGAGGAAGGTGGACACGCCGCGCGCCGTGGCGCGGCGAGATCGTCCGGCGGGCCGACTACTTGCTCGCGTCGGCCGCCATCGCGATGAAGTCGGCGACCTCGCCGGGCCGGGAGAGCATCACGGCGTGGCTGCTCGGCGTTTCGGCCAGGGTGGCCTTGGCGCGCACCGCCATCGCGCGCTGCGCCGCGGGCGGGATCATCAGGTCCTGGGTGGCCAGCAGGTAGTAGCTGGGCTTGGCCTTCCAGGCCGGCGCGGTGATCTTGCCGCCGACCGCGCCCAGGCCCCACGGGACCTGCGAGACCGCCATGAAGCGGGTCGCCGCCGGATCGACGTCGGCGGCGAAGGCCGCGGGGAACTTCCCTGGATCGACCTGGATGAAGCCGTCCTTGGGCGGCAGTAGCGGCGCGGGAGGCGCTCCGGGCACCGGCGTGCTGGCCAACTGCAGGACGGATTCGCCCGCGTCGGGTGCGAAGGCGGCCAGATAGACCAGGCTCCTGACCTTGGGATCGGCGCCGACCTGGGTGATCACCGCGCCGCCGTAGGAGTGGCCGACCAGTATGACGGGATGCCTGGCCTGGGCGATGACCTGCCGGGTCGCCTCGGCGTCGCCATCCAGCGTGATGGTCGGGTTCTGGACGACGAGAACCTCGAAGCCCTTGTTCGACAGCAGGTCGTAGACCGGCCGCCAGCCTGAGGCGTCGACGAAGGCCCCGTGGACCAGGACGATGGACACCGGCTTCTCGGCGGCGACGGCCGCGCCGACGGGCGCGACGACGGTCATGGCCGCGATCATTCCAGCTAGGGCGCGCTTCATCGTGTTCTCCATGGGGGCGACAGAGCCCGGGGCGGGCGTCGGTCGACAGGATTAGTCCCCAGGGAGGTCGTCGTGGTGTTAGGCGTGGTAAAGCATCGTCAAGGTTCGGCAGGCGCGAGTGTTGGCGCGCTGGGAGCGCTCCGAACGGCTCCTTTGCAAAAAGCAATGTGTCGTCGAATCGGCCGAGAGATCAGGCCCGTACGGCATTTTACCGGGCTTTACTGGCTCGCCTCGACGCGGCGACGGATTGTCGATTTGCCCGGGGCGTCCTGAAGGAGGCCGGTTCCGGCGGACCATTCGAAGGAAATCCCATGACGACGTCGCCGAACCAGAAAACGAGCGTCCTGCCCACGGGCGGCGGCGCGGCTCTGCTCGATCCCGCCGATGCGGTGATCCTGCTGCTGGATCACCAGTCGGGTCTGTTCCAGACGGTGAAGGACATCTCCGTGGCCGACCTTCGGCGAAACGTCGAGATGGTCGCCCGGCTCGCCACCCTGCTGAACATTCCGGTGATCACGACCGCCTCGGAGCCGGCTGGTTCGAACGGCCCGCTGATGCCCGAAATCCACGAGCTTGCCCCCCACGCGGTCTACGTGCCGCGCAAGGGCGAGGTGAACGCCTGGGACAACGCGGATTTCGTCGACCAGGTGAGGGCCACCGGCCGCAGGACCCTGATCATGGCGGGCGTCTGGACCAGCGTGTGCGTGATGTTCCCCGCGCTGGACGCGCGCGCGGCCGGCTACGAAGTCTATGCGGTGGTCGACGCCTCGGGCGATCCGAGCGAGATGGCTTCTCGCACCAGCCTGGCGCGCTTCGTCCAGGGCGGGGTCAAGCCGACCTCGACCAATGCGCTGCTGAGCGAGCTGCATCGCACCTGGGCGCGGCCGGAGGCCACGGAACTGGCCAAGCTCTACGGCCTGGCGGCCCCCAACTACGCCGCGGTCATGGAAAGCTTCCAGAAGGCTCAGGCCGTCGCCAGGGCCGGCGCCTAGAGACGCGTGGCGGCCGATCCCGAGCTCGGGACGGTCGCCGCCCCCCGTTCGAAACTTGCCATGCAGAGCAGGAGGCCGTGATGGCGCCAGACCCTGTCCGTTCCCAGACCGTCCTGCGTCGCGCCGAGGTCGACGGGGTTTCCGTCTTCTACCGCGAGGCGGGGGATCCCCGGAATCCGGCGATCCTGCTGCTGCATGGCTTTCCGACCTCGTCTCACCAGTTCCGCGATCTGATTCCGCGCCTTGCCGACCTCTATCACGTGGTCGCACCGGACCTGCCGGGCTTCGGCTTCACCACCGCGCCCGAGAGCTTCGACTACAGTTTCGCGCGCCTGGCTGAGACGATGGCCGGCTTCACCGACGCCATCGGCCTCGCGCGCCATGCGATCTACATCTTCGACTACGGGGCGCCGGTCGGCTTGCGCCTGGCGTTGGCGAGGCCCGACGCCATTACGGCCATCGTCTCCCAGAACGGCAACGCCTACGAGGAAGGTCTCAGCGACGGTTGGGGCCCGACCCGCGCCTACTGGGCCGATCCGTCGCCGGCCAATCGCGAGGCGATGCGCGGCATGCTGAGCCTGGAGACCACCCGCTGGCAGTACACCCACGGCGCGCCGGACGAGACCCAGGTGGCGCCGGAGGCCTACTGGCTGGACTACGCCCTTATGTCGCGACCAGGCAATGACGAGATCCAGCTAGGGCTGATCGCCGACTATGCCGGGAATGTCGCGCTCTATCCGCGCATCCAGGCCTATTTCCGTGATCGCCAGCCGCCGCTGCTGGCGGTGTGGGGCGCCAGGGATCCGTTCTTCCTGCCGGCGGGAGCGGAGGCCTTTCTCCGAGACCTGCCAAAGGCCGAGGTGCATCTCGTCGATGCCGGGCATTTCGCCCTGGAGACCCACGGCCGCGAGATCGCCGACTACATCCGCGACTTCCTGGGACGTCATCTGGCCTAGGGGTTGGACATTCATGAGGCAGGAGATCCGCGCGGATCGCGGATCTCCTGCTCTGGTCAGAACTTCCAGTTCAGGCCGACGAGGCCGGCCTGACGTCCGCCGTCGCCGAACTCGCCCGCATAGCTGGCCGAGATGGTCAGCCCCTTGCGGAGGTCGTAGGCGAAGCCGGCGCCGGCGGTGGCCAGGGTGTCGGCCCGGCCGAGGCCCCTGGCGGTGATCACCGTCGGCAGGCCTTCCAGCGTGGCCGAGGCCGAGCTTTCACCGCCGCCGACCATGGATCGGAAGCCCAGCGAGGCGAACGGGTGCAGGCGAGCGCCGGCGTCCTGGCCGCCGATCAGCTCAACCTGGCCGTCGACGAACCAGGTCGACTCCTTTCGTCCCTGGATAGCCAGGGCGAACGCGCCGCCGCCCTGTTCGGCGATCGCCTCGCGGCTGGTCCGGACATAGCTGGCGCCGAGGCGGGGCTGGACGAGCCAGTCGGCACTGAGTTTGGCGCGGTAGGCCAGGTTGACGTCGGCGACCCAGCTTTTCAGGGCGT
The DNA here is from genome assembly GCF_029543245.1 of Caulobacter endophyticus. Lineage (GTDB taxonomy): Bacteria > Pseudomonadota > Alphaproteobacteria > Caulobacterales > Caulobacteraceae > Caulobacter > Caulobacter endophyticus_A. The sequence goes on along the minus strand of NZ_JARQWV010000003.1, from coordinate 187,084 downwards.
AGTCGGTCGACACTGAAGCGCCGCCCGGCGCGACACGACGGGTGTCGGCGTCGGCGGCGTCGTGCGCGGCCATCGCCGTCAGATGCAGGCTTCCCAGGCGAACCTGGCCCTGCGCGCCGACGACGAAGCTGTCGGCGTTGGTGCGGGCATCCAGGTCGCGGACGCGCTGGCGGCCGTCGAGGTAGCCCACGAACACGCCGGCCCAGGCCTTCTGCACGCCATAGCCGACGCCGAGCAGGCCGCCTGTGGTTTCGATCCGGCCGCTGGAAATCCCCACGGCCGCGTCGCCGTCCAGCTTGCGGTTGCTGGTGATGGCCTGGCCGAAGCCGAACATGCCCGGCGTGGTCGGCGCGAACCGGCTCTGGGCGCGTGAGGCGTCCACCATCGTCAGGCCGTTCTCGACCGCCAGTTGCGAGGCCGAGGCATAGGCCTCGGGCGTCATCCGGGCGAGGGCGCGCGGGTTGCTCCGGTTGGTGGTGGGGTCGGCCAGGGCCGACATGGCGTCCGACAGCGACGCGCCCACCTTGTTGTCGATGAGCGCGCTGTTCAGCTGGCCGACCAGGGTCGAGATCTGCGAGCCGAAGGCCGTGTCGGTCGAGAACAGACCGAGCGCCTGCAGGCGGTTGGCCGACTGGTCGAGGTGAAGGTTCTGACCTTGCATGCCGTCGACAGTGGAGAAGGCGCCCTCGATGCCGCCGTTGGCGACGATCAGGTCGATGCGACGGCCGGGCGCCAGCGACGCCGCGCCGACCAGCTTCAGGGTGGATCCCTGGGCGATTGTGAGCTTGCCCGAGACCAGCAGCTTGTCGGCCACCGTGGGCGTGATCTCGAACAGCGCCGTCGAGCCCGAGGCGAGCGCCACGTTCCCGGTAACGGTCATCGTGCCGGGGGAAGCGCCGGGGCTCAGCGTGCCGGACACGGCGACGTCGCCGGTCACCGCGCCCGCCGAACCGAAGGTCGAGCCCTGGGCCACCGAGATGCGGGCGGCCGACAGGCGAGACCCGGCCAAGCCGATCAGGCGGCCGTTCTGCACCTCGATGCTGTCGAAGCCGTAGTCGCCGGACATGCTGATCACGCCCGACTGCACGCTGAGGGTTTCGAAACCGTCGAACCGCGTATCGCCCAGAGCGATCGGCGCGGTTTCGGTTCCGCCCAGCGCCAGTTCGAGGCGATCGCGACCACCGCCGCCCAGGGCGGAGCCCGTGAACGTCGCGCCCGTCGTCAGCCGCAGGACGTCGTCGCCGGCGCCCAGATCCAGCACGCCCGAGAAGGCGCCGGCCAGCTTCACCGTGTTGGCGTCGCCTCCCAGGGCGAGGGCGCCGGCGTCCAGCGTCGCACCGGCCGCCAGGGTCAGGTCCTTGCTGCTGGTGATCAGACGCTCGAACCTGGCCGCGCCGCCGGTGAAGTTCAGCGCACCCGTGCCGGTGACCTGAAGGGTCTCGAACTGCTGGAGCTGTTCGCCGCGCAGCGACAGGTCCGAGGTCAGGTCGATGTTGACGCGGTCGTTGCCCGCACCGCCCAGCACCGTGCCCAGCAGCCGGCCGCCGGCCGCCATCTCGAACAGGTCGTCGCCTGCGCCCAGGTCGAACACGCCGTTCAGGACGCCGCCTGAGAGGATCGACAGAGACTGAGCGCCGTCGCCGCTGAAGCGCGAGGTGTCGCCAGCCGTGCCCAGGGTTCCGGAGACGGACATCTGGCCGCCGTCGAGGGCGATGGTCTCGAAGCCGCTCAGGGACCCGGCGATGGTCACGGGGGCCGTCGTCGTGAAGCGGACGGTGTCCGCCCCGGCGCCGCCGGCATAGACGCCGGTCAGGGCGGCGAACTCGAGCTGCAGGTTGTCGTCGCCCGCGCCCAGATCGACCAGAGCGATCTCGGTATCCAGCCGGACGGCCTCGTTGTCGGCCCCGCCCGTCAGGCGACGGACGGTGTAGCCGCCGGACGTCAGGTAGAGATTGGCGCCCGCCAGGCTGACGGCGTCCCAGTTCTGGTCGAGGGTCAGCGTCAGGTTGCCCGCGCCGGTGACGCCCAGGTTCTCAAAGCCGGTGCGGCTGCGCAGGCCCGTTCGGTTTCCGGCCAGCTCGACGATGTAGGTGTCGTTGCCCGCGCCGCCGTTGATCGTGCCGGTGACGGACGAGCCCCAGCCTTCGGTGAAGCTGTCGTCGCCCGCGCCGAGCTGGACCGAACCGCCGATCGTCCCGCGGTTCACCGCGCTGTCGACGCCGTCGCCGAGCGACACCCCGCCGGAGATCGAGCCTTCGACCCGCAGGTGTTCCGAGCCTGCGCCGCCGCTGAAGGTGAGGGCGCCGGTAGTGCTCACGCGGTCGCCGGCCAGCACGACCGCCGAGGCGTTCTCCAGCAGGATGGGGCCGGCCCCGAACGCGCCGACATAGTTTATGCTGCCGCCGCCGATCTGCTTGAAGCTCTCGAAGTTCACGAACTGCGAGGTCGAGACCGTGCCGCCGCCGGTGGAGTCGATGATCAGGGCGTCGAGGCCGAGGCCGCCGTCTACCGTGCCGTTCATCTTGCCGCCGACCCATTGGACGAAGGTGTCGTTGCCGTCGCCCAGGTTTACCGCACCGTTGATCACGCCGTAGTTCTCGATGCGGTCTTCGCCCCAACGCAGGTCGATGTCGCCGTTGATGACGCCGTCGTTGCGGATGGTCGTGGCCGTGTAGGCGGCGATGGCGATGGCTTTGCCGGTGGTGCTGGTGATCTCGCCGCCGGTCTTGTTGACGACGGACAGGGTGGCGGCGCTGTCGATCCGGATCGCGTCGGCGCCGGTGCTCTTGATGACGCCGGTGTTGGTGACAGTGTAAGGGCCAACGCTGTAGGGATAGTCATAAACGGCGTGAACGGCATGGCCGGCGGTGACGATGCTGCCGCTGTTGTCGATCTGCGAGACGTTCCTGGCGCCCACCGCCGCCGCGCCGCCGCTGACCTGGGAGATCGTCCCGGTGTTGACGAGGGCGCCGACGCCGTTCACGCCCACGGCGCCGCTTAGCGAGATTGAGCCCGAGTTGGTGACCGACGCGCCGCCGATGATGGCGCTCACCGTATTGAACGTAGAGTTGGCGCCGCTGACCGAGATCTTTCCGGTGTTCTCGAACTTGGCCAATTGGTGCAGGCCGACGGCGTTGTTCGTCGTGCCCGAGGACGGCCAATCGCCCGACTGGGTGAAGGTCAGTGCGCCGCGGCTGATGATTGACTGCGGCGCCACGGTGTTGCTGGGCTGGCCATAGTCGCCATAGAGGCCGATGACACTGGACCAGTTGGTGGTGATGTCGGCCGTCAGGTCGAGCGCGCCTTCGCCGGTGACTTTCAGGGTCGAGGTCAGCGGACCGGTGGTCACCTTGGCCTGGGCGTTGTTCTGCAGGATCAGACCCAGCCCCTCGAAGCCGGTCGGCAGGGCGATGTTGGTGGTGGTGTCCGCGCCGATGCGCAGCACCAGGCGGTCAATGCCGGCGCCGGCGTCGACCTTGCCGGTCACGCCCAGGAAACGGCCGTCGACGTAGCGGGTCAGGTCGGTGACGAAGACGTCGTCGCCTTCGCTGAGCAATAGGCTGCCGTTCAGCGTGCCGCCGTTGTCGGTATAGGAGTCTTGTGATGGAGCGTAGGTTGGGGTCTGGGTGAAGTCGACGTCGCCGTTGATCACGCCCGCGTTCGCGACCTGGTTGCTGCTGGTCATCCAGCTGGATTTGATGGCGACAGGGCCGGTGATGACGCCGCCGGCCAGGTTGTCGACCGATCCACCGGACATGAGTACGGCTACGCCGCCGGTCGAGGTGATCACGCCGCTGTTGGTGACCGAGGTGAGCGAGCTCACGCTCACGCCGGCGGTGACGCCCGTAATCGTTCCGGTGTTCACCAGGCCGCCCATGTAGTTGCCGTAGCTTTGGGATACGCCGATCGTGCGTGACCGGATCACGCCGTTGTTCTGGAACCCGCCGGACGAAGACACGCCCCAGTCGTCGGCGTCGATCAGGCCGTTGTTGACGAAGGCTTTCACCTCTCCATTCCGAAGCGCCAGGCCCTTGCCGCCGTTGGTGGCGAAGATGTCGCCGTTGTTGGTGAAGGCGGTCGGGCCATCGACGACGAGGGCGTAGTCATTTGACAAGCTGTAGCCCGGCGAGGAGGGGTCGCGGACGAAGTTGATGTCGCCGTTGTTGACGAACTCGATCCTGGGGGAGGAGTTGAAGGGCTTCCTGAGGTTCAGGCCCTGGGTCGTCGAGGCGAAATTGGTGTTCGACACCACCTTGCCCGTGCCCAGGAACGTGAAGCCGTTGAGCGAGGCGTTGTTGAACGTCGCGGTCGCGTTGGAGGCGAGGCGGACCTGCAGGCTCTGGAAGTTGGTCGGCAGCGCGATGCGTCCGTCCAGGCCGTCGAGAACCGCATCCTGCGATAGGTCCATCATCAGGATGTTGTTGCCGCCGCCGCCGTCGATGCGTCCGGTGATGCCCAGGATGGCGCCGGTGGCCAGGTCGATGTTTGTGATCAGGGTGTCGTCGCTGGATCCCAGCAGGACGTCGCCCTGGATCGTTCCGCCGAGGTTGTCGAACTGGTTGCTGGAGCCCGAGCCGTAGCCAGCGCCGGAACTGACCACCGAGCCGATGATCGTCCCGCGGTTCTTCATCCACAGCGAGTAGTTGCTCGCCTGGATGGCGATCGGCCCCGCGGACGAGATTACGCCGCCGGCTTCGTTCTGTATCGACAGGTAATAGGCCGAGCTGATCGCCGGGCCCGCGCCCAGATTGATGATCTGGCCGGTGTTGGCGATGGAGCCGCCGGTGAACTCCAAGGCGATGGTCGCGGCGGTCCCGTTCGACTGCATCAGGCCGCTGTTGGTGATCGGACCGGCGTAGGGGCGGGAGTTGGCCGTGCCGCTGCGGTAGGCGCTGAGCGAGCCGCCGTCGATGACGCCGTCGTTGATCAGGTTGGCGACGGCCGCGTCGATACCGCCGATGAAGCCGCCCTGCCGGTTCCTGACCGTGCTGAAGCCGGCATAGTCGCCGGCCTGCAGGGCGGGTCCCGAGGTCGCGGTGACCTGGCCGCTGTTGTCCAGCGATATCGTCGCGGTGGCCCAGAAGTTGGGGGCCTGCGCCTGGATCGCCGTCGAGCCGGTAATTTCGCCTGCCGCGCCGACCGTGATGTTCAGGGTCACGTAGTTGGTGTTCGGCGAGGGCAGGGAGCTGGCGAGCACGCCGACGTCCGCGCCGCCGTCAATGCGGCCGTTCACGTTCAGCGTATAGGACTCGCTGTAGAGCGAGGCCGCATCGATCGTCGCGACGAAGGCCGCGTCGTCGCCCGCTCCCGGCGCCAGGACGGCGCCCGAAAGGATGTTGGTGGTGATCGAGCGCGTGACCGTCAGGCCGTCATTGCTGACGCCGGAACAGTTGATCGGGGCCGTGTTGTAGAGAGGCGGCGGATCTGGCAGGCATGCCGCCAAGGCGCTACCGCCCACGCCCATCGTCAGGGCGATGATGCTGGCGCCCAACAGACGCTTACGCTTGGAACGCTCGAAGCCAATCGACTCTACCACCGGAAACTCGCCCCCAGAACACACTACGTAAGCGGGTCCTGTAGCTGTGCTGTAACGTTCCGTCGAGCGTTGTTGCGAAGTTGTCGCATAGCGTTACTTGTTGCTCTGATTGAGCGAAGTTCACGTGCGCTTGGAAGGCGCGCTAACCCGGCGGCAGCCTTGAGGCCGGCCCTCGCGAGCGCGTCGCAGCGCACTCGTCATCAAGCTCGTATAGAGGTTCGGCATCCAGCCGGCCTCGACCTCGTTATATGGTTTTCTAGTGCTGAGGGGGGCGAGGTTGTTAGCGAAGACGCGATCCGCGTGATAAGAGGCCGCCCCCCTGAATCAGCGAGGGGGTCGTTAGACGTAGGAGAACCCAGAATGAGCCGGGTGCTTGTTATTGGCGCGGGTGGCGTTGGGTCTGTCGCCGTCCATAAGATGGCGATGAACAAGGATATTTTCTCGCACATCACCTTGGCGAGCCGGACGAAGTCCAAATGCGACGCCATCGCCAAGTCGGTGCTGGAGCGCACGGGCGTGACCATCGACACGGCCGCGATCGACGCCGACGATGTCGCCGCCACGACCGCGCTGATCAAGTCGGTGCAGCCGGCTCTGGTCGTCAATCTGGCCCTGCCTTACCAGGACCTGGCGATCATGGACGCCTGCCTGGCGTCGGGCGTGAACTATCTCGACACGGCCAATTACGAGCCGCGTGACGAGGCCAAGTTCGAATACAGCTGGCAGTGGGCCTACCAGGACCGCTTCAAGGAAGCCGGCCTGATGGCGCTGCTGGGCAGCGGCTTCGACCCGGGCGTGACCTCGGTGTTCACGACCTACACCAAGAAGCACCTGCTGGACCGGATCGACACGCTCGACATCCTGGACTGCAACGGCGGCGACACCGGCCTGCCGTTCGCCACCAACTTCAATCCCGAGATCAACCTGCGCGAAGTAACCGCGCCGTCGCGTCACTGGGAAAACGGCCAGTGGATCGAGGGCCCCGCGCTCAGCCACAAGCAGGTCTTCGACTTCGAGGGCGTCGGCCCCAAGAACATGTACCTCATGTACCATGAGGAACTGGAGTCGCTGGCCAAGTTCTATCCCGAGATCAAGCGCATCCGCTTCTGGATGACCTTCGGCGACAGCTACCTCAAGCACCTGGAAGTGCTGGGCAATGTCGGCATGACCAGCATCGAGCCGATGATGTTCCAGGGCCGCGAGATCATCCCGATGGAGCTGCTCAAGGCGCTGCTGCCCGAGCCGTCGTCGCTGGGGCCGCTCACCAAGGGCAAGACCAACATCGGCACGATCGCCACCGGCGAGAAGGACGGCAAGGCCCGCACGGTCTACGTCAAGAACATCTGCGATCACGAGGAAGCCTACGCCGAGACCGGCAACCAGGCCGTCAGCTACACGACCGGCGTTCCGGCCATGATCGGCGCGGCCATGATGCTGACCGGCAAGTGGCAGGGCGCGGGCGTGTTCAACATGGAGCAGCTCGATCCCGATCCGTTCATGGACATGCTGAACCACCACGGCCTGCCGTGGACGGTCGAAGACCTGGCGGCTCCGCTGGACTTCTAAGGACTAAGAACGAGACCCCATGGAAACCAGGGCTGGTGATCCGGGCGCCTTCGCGCATTTCGATCTGAACCGCGTCGCTTCGCCCGCCTTCGTGGTGGACGAGGTTGCGGTGCGGCGCAATCTGGCCGTCCTCAAGGACGTGCGGGACCGTGGAAACGCCCGGGTCCTGCTGGCCCTCAAGGCCTTTTCCATGTGGTCTCTGGCGGACGTCGTCGGGGAGTATCTCGACGGCGTCTGCGCCTCCGGTCTGTGGGAGGCTCGGCTGGCCCGCGAGTTCTACAAGGGCGAGCTGACCACCTATTCGCCGGCCTACAAGGCGCAGGACCTGCCCGAGATCCTGCGGCTGTCCGACCACGTGATCTTCAACTCGCCCGACCAGGTGGCGCGTTTCGAAGGTCTGATCGCCAAGGCCCGCGCCGAAGGCGAGGTGTTCGAGATCGGCCTGCGGCTGAACCCCGAGCATTCCGAGGGCGAGGTCGCCAAGTACGATCCGGCCCAGCCCTGTTCGCGCCTGGGCTTCCCGGTGTCGCAACTGCGGCCCGAGCACATGCAGGGCGTCGATGGTCTGCACATCCACGCCCTGTGCGAGCAGGACTTTGAGCCGCTGGCCCGCATCTGGGCGGCGGTGGCGCCCAAGCTCGCGCCGCTGCTGGGCGGAGTGAAGTGGCTGAACCTGGGCGGCGGCCACCACGTGACCCGAGCCGACTACCAGACCGACCGGTTGGTCGCGTTCCTCAACGACGTGGCCCAGCGTCACGGCGTGCAGGTCTACCTGGAGCCGGGCGAGGCCGTGGCGCTGGACGCCGGCATCCTGGTCGGCGAAGTGCTGGACGTGTTCGACAACGGCATGCCCATCGCCATCACCGACATCTCGGCCACCTGCCACATGCCCGACGTGATCGAGGCCCCGTATCGCCCCGCCATGCTCAAGGAGCCGGCTGAAGGCGTCGCCGTGCGGCTGGGCGGTCCGTCGTGCCTGGCCGGCGACATCATCGGCGACTACGTCTTCGCCGAGCGCCCGGGGCCGGGAACGCGCATCGCGTTCCTGGACCAGGCCCATTACTCGATGGTCAAGACCAACACCTTCAACGGCGTGCCGCTGCCCGCGATCGCGCTGTGGAACAGCCAGACCGACGCACTGACCCTGGTGCGCCAGTTCGACTACGCCGAGTTCCGCGACCGCCTGTCCTGACGAGCCGCCGGCCCTACGCCATTCGCCAGCGCTGAAGATGATCCAGGACGTCGGCCACGAGTTGGTCCTGCGTGAAGCCCGTCACGTCCCTGTGCCGCGCGACGTCGTCGGAATGGGCCATCAGGCGCCACTCCATCGCACGGCGGCCTTCGGGAGCGTCCAGCGCCGTGAGGGCCGGTCGAGGCCGGGCGCGGGCGGTCAGGCGATAGTGGAACAGCTTGCCGCCTTCGCCGACCTGGGCGGTCAGGGCCAGGCTGTCGTCATCGCGGGTCACGGCGGCGTTCAGGCCCTCGGCCTCGAGGCCGGCGCGCACGCCTTCCAGCGCGGCCACGCCCGCGCGGTCGATCTGTCTGCGGATCTCGCGCCGGCTGGCGGGCGACAGGATCCGTTTCAGCTGTTCGGCCAGCGGCGCGGTTTCTGTCTCTATCGTGCGACCGGCCACGTCGGCGTTCATCTGCCGCACGAGGCCGACTGAGAGCAGGATCATGATCACGGTGAAGGGCAGGGCGGCCAGAAGGGTTGCTGCCTGCAACGCGCCCAGACCGCCGGCCAGCAGCAGCGCGGCGGCCACCAGCCCCAGCAGAACGCACCAGTACATGCGCTGCCAGCGGGGCGTGTCGTCCGCGCCGCCCGAGGCGATGGTGTCGATGACCAGTGCGCCGGAGTCGGCGGAGGTGACGAAGAACACCGCCACCAGCAGGATCGCCAGGCTCGAGGTGAAGGTCGCGCCCGGCAGTTCCTCGAAGAAGTGGAAGAGGGCGGTCGACAGGTCGGCGGTCACGGCCCGCGAAATGGCCCCGGCGGCCTGGCCCATGTCGAGGCTGATGGCGGTGTTGCCGAAGACCGTCATCCAGAGAAAGGTGAAGCCCGCCGGAACCAGCAGGACGTTGAGCACGAACTCACGCACGGTGCGGCCGCGCGAGATGCGGGCGATGAACATGCCCACGAACGGCGACCAGGCGATCCACCAGGCCCAGTAGAACAGCGTCCAGTCGGCCATCCAGGCGCGCGGCTCGTAGGCGTAGAGGGTGAAGGTGCGCCGGATGAAGTGGTCGAGATAGGCCCCGAAGTTCTGCACCAGGGCCTTCAGCAGGAAGCCGGTCGGGCCGATGACCAGTACGAACAGCATCAGCAGGATCGCCAGCACGAGGTTCAGTTCGGACAGCCGTCGGACGCCCTTGCCGACGCCGCTCATCATCGACGCCGTCGCCGCGCCCATAACCACGGCGATCAGTATGACCTGCACCCAGGCGGTGTTGGGCACGCCCAGGAGGTAGTTCAGGCCGCTGTTCATCTGCGCCACGCCGAAGCCCAGCGAGGTGGCGATGCCGAAGGCCGTGCCCCAGATGGCGAAGATGTCGACGGCGTCGCCGATCGGCCCGTTGATGCGGCTGCCCAGCAGCGGTGAGAGGCCCGAGCGCAGGGTCAGCGGCAGGCCCTTGCGGTGGGCGAAGAAGGCCAGGCTCAGTCCCACGACCGCATAGATCGCCCAGGCGTGGACGCCGTAGTGGGTGAAGGTGATGACCATCGCCTCGCGCGCGGCCTCGAAGCTGCGGGGCTGGACCTCGGGCGGATTGATGTAGTGCTGGATCGGCTCGGCGACGCCGAAATACATCAGGCCGATCCCCATGCCGGCCGCGAAGAGCATGGCCAGCCATGAGACGTACGGGAAGTCCGGCTCGGAATCGTCGGGACCCAGCTTCAGCGCGCCCGTGGGGCCCAGCGCCAGGAAGAGAACCAGGCCCAGAAAGCCGGCGACGGCGGCGACGTAGAACCAGCTGAAGGTGTCGATTACCCAGGCCTGGGCGGATTTGAAGACGCGGTCGGAAAACTCCGGAGCGGCGACGGCGAAGACGAGAAGCAGCCCGATGATCAGGCTGGCGCCCCAGAACACACGAGGGTTCATCTTGGTGGTCAGCATCGTCCGACCTTAATGGCCAAGCCCCCGACGCGCCACCCGCGGAGGGCGAGGCGGTTTCGTAACGCCTGGACATCGGAGCAGAATATCGACAGAACGCGCTCGCCTGCGGGTCTGTAACCCTAGGGCGAAATAGCGCGCCGAAGCCTTCGGGCTTAATCGGGAATGCGGTGCGGGGGTCCCCCAAAGCCGCAGCTGTCCCTGCAACTGTAAGCGGTGAGCGCACGGACCTCGGCGAGGCGGCTAGTCCGCTTTTCCAGCCACTGGGGCCTTCTGGCCCTGGGAAGGCGGCCCGTGACGCGGCGACCCGCGAGCCAGGAAACCGGTCGGTGTGCGTCGCTCGCGCCTTCGGATCAGTGTGAATCCGCGGCACGGAACTCCGTCTGAGCGACGAACAGGAAACGGTGGAGAGCCGTTTCGACCGGCCTGGCCGGGCGCTCGCGTGCGCCTGCCGCGGCCGTCGTCTCGCGTGGCCATGGCCGCGCGGGAGGCTCTTCGCATGGTCGTTCGCACGCGAGTACGGGGGCTTGGATGTCCAGGGGTCTTCTTTTCAGCGCCGGCGCAGCGGCGCTTCTTCTTTCATCGCCGGCGGCGGTTTTCGCCGAAGAGGGGGGCGAAGCCGTCAGGACCGCGCCGGTCGAGGTCGACAGCGTGGTCGTGCTGAGCGCGGCCGAGGCGCTTCCGGGCGAGCTGTTGAACGGTAAGGCCAAGCTCGGGATCCAGGGCGACAGGTCCGTGATGGACATCCCCTATTCGCAGATGAGCCTTACCGCCAAGACGCTGGAGCTGTTCCACGATCCGAGCCTGCCGCTCGGCAACGTCCTGCAGAACAATCCGTCGATCCGTTCGAGCACCAGCTCGCCGATGTACAGCGACTTCAGCGTGCGCGGCGTGAACATGAACGGCAACCACATGATGCTGAACGGCATCCCGAGCTTGTTCTCGCAGTTCACGACGCCGCCGTCGCACGTCATCGAGCGGATCGACATCACCTCTGGTCCCAACGCCGGGGTGAACGGCGTCAGCATGTCCAACAACGGCACCGACAGCGGCGCGACCCCCGCGCCAGGCACGATCAACGTCGTCACCAAGTCGGCCCCGAACGTGGACGTCAATCGCGTCACCGGCACGTTCTCGGGCCGGGGCAATGTCGGCGCCTATGTCGACGTCGCCCGCCGGTTCGGCGAGGACAAGGCCTGGGGGCTGCGGGTCAATGGCGAGCACCTGAAGGGCGAACTTTCGCTGCCGGGCGCCGAGAACAACAGCGTCAACCTGTTCGCCAACCTGGATCATCGCAGCGAACGCAGCGCCACCAACCTGTTCGCCGGCTATTTCGACCTGCGGATCAACGGCGGGCAGCGCTGGTTCACGTTCAGCGGCACGGGCGCCAAGCTGCCGACGGCGCCGGACGCCAAGACGAACTACGATTTCCCGGAAACGACCAAGCTCATGTACGGCTATGTCGTCGCCCTCAATCACGAGCAGCGCCTGACCGACAGATGGTCGCTGTTCGCTAACTACGGGGCGATGGAGAAGCAGGGCTACAAGTACAATTCCAGCTCGGCCCTGCGCTTCAACGACGCCGGCGCCTTCGTGACCTCCAACGTCTCCAACGCCCAGGTGGAGGCCACCGAGAACCAGTACGCGCAGATCGGCCTGCGGGGGCGGTTCGACACGGGTCCGGTGAAGCATAGCGTCGCCTTGGCCGTGGACTATTCGTTGGCCAAGTACTGGAACGACACCAACAACAGCGCCACGGGCCTGATCGGCGGCGGCCTTTACAGCGGCGTGGCCTACGGCGCGCGGTTCTATCCGCTGCCGGCGCGGCGCGCGGCGGTGTTGCAATGGAACGAGAAGAACACCGGCGTGACGCTGAGCGACGTCGTCTCGCTCGGCAAGGTCGATGTCCTGCTCGCGGCCTCGCAGAAGAACGAGAACTTCCTCAACGCGCTGAACGGCCAGCGGATCGAGAACGACAACATCCTGCCAACCTATGGCGTGACCTACAGGGTCTCGCCGACGATCTCGATCTATGCCGGTCACACCGAGAGCTTCTCGCGCGGTGCGATGGTCGGCAACGACGCCCGCTACGTCAATCGCGGCCTGGTGCTGGCGCCGATGAAGGCGACCCAGGACGAGGTCGGGCTCAAGGTGATGCGCGGAGGCATGCTCACGACCCTGGCCGTCTTTGACATGGACCAGCAGAACCTGATCGACGTGGTGGTCAGCCCGACCACCTTCAGGCGCGAGGCCGACGGCAAGAACCGCTATCGCGGCGCCGAGGTCTCGACGGTGGGACGACTGACCGACCGCGTGACGGTCACGGTCGGCGGGCTCTATCTCGACGCCGAGCGCGAGAAGACCAACGGCGGCGCGGCGGACGGCAAGTTCGTCAACGGGGCCTCGAAGTGGAGCGGCACGGCGGGGCTGGAATATCGGCTTATCGACGCCGTGGGTCTGGTCGGGCGCGCCGTCTATAACGGCGAGGCCTTCATCGACTCCGGCACGAACGGCCGCACGGAAATCCCGTCGTTCGTGGCGTTCGACGTCGGCGCCAACTACCGCGCCACCGTCGCGTCCCGCCCGATCCGCCTGAGCGCCATGGTCTTCAACGCGACCAACCAGAGCTACTGGATGGGGCGAGGGGGCTCCACGACGTTCGGCCTGTCGATGCCCAGGACGCTCATGCTGTCGGTTCAGGCCGACTTCTAGGGGCCGGGCGCTATGACGGCGGCCGTTTCCCTCGACCCCTTCGGCAGTGCGAGAGCCCCCCATGCGCATCGACCTCTACGGCTGGACTCGCGACGCCACGCGGGGCGACCATCGCGATTTCCTCTCCCTGTTCGAAGAGGCCGACCGGCTGGGCTTCGACGCGGTCTGGTTCAACGAGTTCCACTTCCAGGATCCGCCCCAGCCCTATCCCTCGACCCTGCTGCTGGCCGCGGCGCTGTTCGCTCGGACCGAACGGATCCGGGTCGGGACATCGATCCTGGTCCTGCCGCTGCACGATCCGCTGCTGCTGGCCGAAGCCGTCGCCCAGCTCGATTGGCAGGGCGGCGGACGGCTCGACGTCGGCATCGGGCGAGGCACGAACCCGGAGACCTTCGCGACCCTGGGCATCGATCACGGCCAGGCCCGCGAGCGGTTCGAGACGGCCTACGACGCCATGGTGCGGGTGTGGACCGAGCCGCTGTCGGACAGTCACCGCGCCAGCGCGCCGCCCCTGCAGCAGCCGCACCCGCCGATCTATGTCGCCGGGACCACGACGGAGACCATGGCCTTTGCGGCCCGGCGGGGCTTGCCGCTGTTGCTCAGCCTGGAGCCGCCGGAGCTGCGCCAGCTGGCCAACTATGCCGACGCCCTGGCGCAGACCGGCGGCGCGAGCGCCATCGCCCGCTCGTCGCTATGCCGCTACGTCTGCGTCGGACGCGACATGGCCGACGCGGAGGCCGCGGTCGACGACCTGCTCTCGCGCCGGCAGGTGGCGCGCGACGCCGCCGCGCGGGCCAGGGGCGCGCCCGGCGTTCCGCTGGATCGCCAAAAGGTCCTAGCCGAGCAGGTGGTCTGGGGAGATCCCGACCAGTGCGCCCGCCAGATCCATGCGCTGCGTGAATCCGTGGGCGTGGGCGAGCTGCGCTGCGTCTTCAACGGCAACGGCGTGCTCGGCAACGACGCCGCCCTGGCCGGCATGAGGCTGTTTGCCGACACGGTGCTTCCCGCCGTGCGCGACGCCTAGCCGTCGATCTCCGTCGGGATGACGTAGGGCAGGCCGCTGTCGGCGCCGGTCAGGGCGCCGACGCCGTAGACCGAAGACAGGTTCGACGGCGTCACCACCTCGCGCCAGCCTCCCTTGGCGAACACGCGCCCCTGCGAAAGCATGATCACCTGGTCGGAGAAGCGGCTGGCCAGGGCCAGGTCGTGGATGGCGACCAGGATAGCCACCCGGTGCTCGTCGGCCAGCCGGCGCAGCGCGGTCATGATCTCCAGCTGGAAGCGCAGGTCCAGGTCGCTGGTGGGCTCGTCCAGCAGCATCACCTTGCCTTCCTGGGCCAGGGCGCGGGCGATCAGCACGCGATGGCGTTCACCGCCGCTGAGTTCGCCGTACTGGCGCATGGCGAGGGGCTCAAGCCGCAGGCGCTGTATCGCGTCCATGACGACGGCGCGGTCATGCGCGGCCGTGCCCAGGCCCCGGTGCGGCGCGCGTCCCAGGCCGACCATCTCGATCACCGGCAGCGACATGGCCTGTCCCGCCTGTTGGGGCACGTAGGCGACGGCCTGGGCCAGCGCGCGGCGGCCAAAGGCCGAGACCGGTCGTTCGTCCAGCAGCACCTCGCCCTTGCTCGGCGCGAGGATACGGTTGACGCATTTGAGCACGGTGCTCTTGCCCGCTCCGTTAGGGCCCACGAGGCAGGCGATCTCGCCCGGGGCGACATCGAAGTCGACGCCGCGAAGAACGTCGGCTTCGCCATAGCGGCGCCAGAGGTTCCGGACGCTCAGCTTCACAGCAGCATCTCGCGACGGCGCGCCAGGAGCAGGTGCAGGAACAGCGGCACGCCCAGATAGGCGACGACGATGCCCACGGGGATGATGACCGGCGCGAACGCCAGGCGGCCGATGAGGTCGGCGGTCACCACCAGCACCGCGCCGGTGACCGCCGCGAACGGCAGGAAGGCCCGGTGGTCGCCGCCGATCAGCAGTCGGGCGATGTGCGGGGCGACCAGGCCCACGAAGCCGATGACGCCGGCGAAGCTGACGATGCCGGCCGTCAGCAGCACCGCGCCCACCGTGACGACGGCCCGGGTACGGGTTACCGAGAACCCCAGAGAGGCCGCGACCTCGTCGCCGCCGGCGGCGAAGGCGTTCAGCGCCCAGGCGTGCGCCAGCAGGATCGGGGCGACGACCAGCAGGATGGTCCCGACGATGATCACCTCGATCCAGGCCGCGCCGTTCAGCGAGCCGAACGACCACTGGATGATGGCGGCCAGCTGCTGTTCGGTAGCCACGAACTGGACCGTGGTGGTGGCCGCGCTGAAGAGGTAGTTCAAGCCGACGCCGCCGAGGATCAGCATCATGGCGGTGACCCCCCGCATGGCGGAGAAGCCGAGCACCAGCGCCGCGCAGGCGAGGGCGCAGGAAAAGGCGGCCACGACGGTCCAATAGGGGCCGGAGCGGGCCAGCTCGCCCCAGCCGGCCAGGATCGCCAGCGATGCGCCGAACGCGGCCGCCGACGAGACGCCCAGCGTGAAGGGGCTGACCAGTGGGTTGCGGGTGACCCCTTGCAGCGCGCCGCCGGCTAGGGCCAGGCTGGCGCCGCCTATGGCCGCCAGCAGGGTGCGCGGCGCCCTCAGCTTCTGCACGACGTCGATCTGCAGCGTCGTAAGATCTCCCAGCCAGGCCGAAGGGAGGATCGGGGCGAGCAGGGCGCGGAGGCTCTGGCCGAAGGTCAGCGACTGCACGCCCAGGCCGGTCGACGCGGCGATCGCGATGGCTAGCACGCAAAGGCCGCCGGCCAGGACCAGCCAGCGCTTCAGTCGATGGCGCTTGAAGGCCTGTTCCAGCGCGGCGCGGGCTTCGACGCTCATGGTTTCGCGCCGTGCAGGATCGGCAGAGAGGTCCAGTACCGCCCCGTGCTGGGGTAGGGCACGCCCTGGAACTGCTCGAGCCACGTCTTCATCGCCGCCTCCGGTTCGACATCGGCGAAGCGATCCGGATAGAGCCACTTGGCGATCTGCAGGGCGCCGACGATCTTCGAGCTGGCGCTCGCGTGGTAATAGCTCAGGTGATAGACGCGCCCGTCGCGCACGGCGGGCAGCTGAGCGAAGCCGGGGCGGGCCACGAGCCGTTCCAGTATGTCCCGCGAGGCGGCTTCCGCGTGCGGTTCGTACTGGCCCTTCTGAAGCTTGATGATGACCTCCGGCCGCCGGGCCAGGATTTCCTCGGGATCGACCTGAAAGCCCTGTACCGTGCCCCGCGCGGCCGGCTGGCCGAGGATGCTGACGTCGCCGAACACGTTCAGGCCGCCGCCCTGTTCGATCATGTCGTGCCAGCCCGAGCCCTTGAGCAGGGTCTTGTAGTCGCCGACCTCCTCCAGATAGACCCGCTTGCGCGTCACGCCTTCGAGCCGTTCGGCGAGCAGGTTCCGATAGTTTCGATAGAAGGCGCCGAGCTTCTCGGCCCTGGCCGGCTGTTCGAAGATGCGGCCGATCAGGGCGGCGTTCTCTTCGTGCTTGAGCACGTCCCAGCAGGTCAGCACCACCACGGGAATGCCGAAGGGGGCGAGGGTGTCGGCCGCGCCCCGCCAGTCGCTGTTGCGGGGAAAGAACACCACGTCGGGCCTTAGCGCGACGATAGCCTCGAAATTGGGGTTGGTCTGGCCCTGTCCGGCGAACATCTGCGGCGTGATCGTGGGCCAGTAGGCAGAGCCCGCCTTGATGTCGACGCCGACCAGCACGTCCGTGCCCGCGACGGCGCGGACGAACTCGGTGGTGTAGCGGTTGAACACGACCGCCCGGCGGACGGGCAGCTTCAGCGTCACCTCGCGCCGGACGTCGTCGGTGAAGCTCAGGGTTCGCGCCGAGGTCTGGGAGGCTGTCCGTTCGCGTGGTGAGCAGCCGGCGAGCCCCGCGGCCGCGAGCGGCAGGAGGGCCAGTCCAGTCAGAAGCGAGCGGCGGCCCAGCCGGTCCGGATCAGGCCCGGCCATGAGACAGGGTCCGTTTGGCCAGGCTTCCGAACACCAGGCCGACCACCAGCCAAAGGACGGCCTGCATGCCGATCGAGGCGACGCGATAGTTCCACAGCACCACGGCCGGGAAGTCGGCGGGCGTCTCGTTAATCGCCGGCAGCAGGACCTGGGCGAGCGCGATCAGCACGAGATAGGCGGCCGCTCCGATCAGGGCGGCGTTGAGGGCGCCCAGGCGGGGCCTCAACCGGCGTCCCAGGCTGTGGGCGACAAGGGCGCCGATCACCGAGAGGGCGATCATCAGAAAGAAGGCGATGGTGCGCAGGACCACGGTCTCGTGCTGGCCGACCGCCGGTGGGGTAGGCGGATATTTCAGCGCCGGAACCAGCGCGATGACCACGAACGCCGCGCCAGCCAAGACCAGGGCCAGCGCCCTGGGGCTGAGCTTGGCCCAGCGTCCGTAGGCGTAGGCGAAAACCAGGGCGAAGATCCCGCCGGTCGCGGCGCCGTAGAGGGCGAGAGCGGTCAGCAAGCCCAGACCCTTCTGGGTGGCGCGGCTGACCAGCTCAGGCTCGGGTGCGTGGGCCATGCCCGGGTGAGCGGGCGCCCCGGCCCGGGCGTGCGCGGCCTCGTAGGCGATGGCCAGATCGATCTGGGGCTCGGCCAGGAAGCGGGCGAAGACGAAGGCGAGCAGGGCGGCGATGACGCCGGCCAGCATGCCGCGCCAGAGAAGACGGGGAGTCATGGGGCGAGCGGTCCTGCCGTCTAGTGGCAGGGAAAGCCCGTCAGGTGGCGGCCGTCGTGCACGAACTCGTGGACGTACATGCCCTTGAACAGCGACAGGGCGCCTTGTTCGGTGCTGACGAAATAGAGGCAGATCAGGGCCAGCAGCAGGCCGAACGCCGCCCAGGGCGCGATATCCTTGACCGGAATGACGGCTTCACCCTCGACCGGAATGAAGACGTCGTCGGAAACGCCGTAGGCGATAGCCATTGCTTGCTCCTCTCGGGATGTCCGCGTCCCGAAGTCCACTGTGTCGGCCTGGAAAGGGTCTGGCTCTCGACAGCGTAAAACCGCCCGTCGATAACAGTGGCGCGACCGCGCCGGGTTCTCACCGGCTTCCTTTCCAAGTCGCCCGGAGCTAGGGGCCGGCGTCCCGCCTCGTCAAGGCCTAGTTGGAGCTTTCGTCCTGGCCACGCGTCTTGTTTTACTGTGTCACGCCGCCACGCGAGCCATGCGCGAGGGGGCGTTTTCCCGCCTCTCGGAAGAGATCGACGAGGCCGGCCGGAGCAAGGCTGGGGCGGTTTCCCTGCGACCGGCGCCGCAGCGCGTCTACATCGGTCCGGGTCCGGCCGCGGGCCAGACGGCCCAAGCTCTCGGCTTGTCCGGAAGCATTGAGCCGTCGCTCGCCGACATGGACTGGGGCGGTTGGCGAGGTCGGGGGCTGATGGACATTCAGGAGGAGGATCCGGCGGCTCTGGCGGCGTGGATGAAGAACCCAGCGGCTGGCGTTCCGGGCGGGGAACCCTTCGAGGCCGTCCGACGGCGGGTTTCCGCGTGGATGGATGATCTGGCCGCCAGCGATGCGCGGATCCTGGCGGTGACCTATCCCAGCGTCCTGCGCGCGGCCCTGGCCCACGTCCTGGGCGGGCCGGACGCCACAGCGTTTCGAATTGACGTCGCGCCCCTGGCGAGGCTGACCTTGTCGTTCAACGGGGTCTGGCGGTTGCAGGGCCTGGAGGCCGGCGCGCCCGACGCCTGATCGCTTGACCCGGAACGGGGCGCGGCCTACGCCACGTCCTGTGAAGGCATGGAGGCGAAAGCCTCCGGGAATGTGGTGAAGCGGCCCTGGTCGCCCAATCCACGGCTGCCCCCGCAACTGTGATCGTCCGGCGATCATCGCGGCCTGACGCCACTGGGAGGTCCTCGACAAGGGGACGGCCTGGGAAGGCGCTGCGATGGGAGGGCGTAAGCCAGGAGACCGGCCTTCGCGAGACATTGATGCAGGCCGGGCGGGGTGCACCGGTGCGGCTGAGCACGATCTGGACGGCTCGCCGCCCCAGCTCTGCGCGCCGTCACGTTCCCCGCCCGGTCCTCGAACCGAGGCAGGGACGACAAGATGGCCAGAATTCCGACGACCGTGGTGACCGGCTTCCTTGGAGCGGGCAAGACCACCCTGATCCGCCACCTTCTGGAGAACGCCGGCGGACGGCGCCTCGCCGTGGTCGTCAATGAGTTCGGCGACGTCGGCATCGACGGCGAGATCCTGCGCGGCTGCGGCGTCGAGGGCTGCGCCGACGAGGACATCCTGGAGCTGGCCAACGGCTGCATCTGCTGCACCGTGGCCGACGACTTCCTGCCCACGCTGCAGAAGCTGATCGACCGCCCCAACCCGCCCGAGCACATCCTCATCGAGACCTCGGGCCTGGCCTTGCCCAAGCCGCTGGTGAAGGCCTTCACCTGGCCGGAGGTGCGCACCCGCGCCACGGTCGACGGGGTGATCGCCATGATCGACGCCGACGCGGTGGCCGCCGGCCGCTTCGCTCACGACGAGGCCGCCCTGGCCAAGGCCCGCGAGGCCGATCCGACGCTGGACCACGACACGCCGCTGGAAGAGCTGTTCGAAGACCAGCTGGGCTGCGCCGACCTGGTGATCCTCAACAAGACCGACCTCGTCGATGCGCCGGCCCTGGCGCGGGTCGAGAGCGAGCTGCGCGAGCACCTGCGCCCGGGCGTCAAGATCGTCCACGCGGCCCAGGGCGCGCTGGACCCGGCCATTCTGCTGGGCCTGGGCGTCGCCGCAGAGGATGATCTCGACAGCCGCGTCTCGCATCACGACGGCGAGGACGACCACGATCACGACGACTTCGACAGCTTCGTCGTGCGCGGCGGCCCGGTCGGCGACGTCGACGCCCTGGCGGCGGGCCTGACCACCGCCCTGGTCAGCCACGACATCCTGCGCCTGAAGGGCGTGGTCGCCGTCGAGGGCAAGCCGGCGCGCCTGATCGTCCAGGCGGTCGGCCCGCGCATCCAGACCTATTTCGACCGGCCCTGGCGCGAGGGCGAGGCTCGGGCCTCGTCGCTGGTGGTCATCGGCGAGAAGGGCATCGATCGCGACGCCATCACCCCGATGGTCGAGGCGGCGCTGGCCTGATGCATCTGCTTGCGGTCCAGCCGGGGCAGGTCCTCGACGGCGAGGAGGCGGTCGACCTGGGGCAGAGCCCCGGCGAGATCGTCGTCCTGTCGGCCGCCGACAGCGACCTGGCATGCCTGTCCCAGGCCCTGGCCGGACTGCCCGACGACTTCCCGACCGTCCGCCTGGCCAACCTGCTACGCCTCAAGCATCCGCTGTCGGTCGACCTCTATGTGGAGAGCGTGGTCGAAAAAGCGCGGATCGTGGTCGCGCGTCTGGTCGGCGGACGGGCCTACTGGCCCTACGGCCTGGATGAGATCGCCGCCGCGTGCCGCCGACGCGGAACGCTCTTCGTGGCCCTGCTCGACGAGGAAGCGCCCGGAGCGGCGGGCGGCGAGGGGCGGGCGGCCTCGGTCGCGCCGCCGGAGGTGTGCGAGCGGATCTTCGCCTATCTGCGCCAGGGCGGCGTGGTCAACGCCCGCAACCTGCTGCTCTACGCCGCCGATATGATCGGACGGCCGCACGGGGCCTGGAGCGAGCCCGCGCCGCTGCTGGACGCCGGCTTCTACTGGCCGGGCCGAAGAGTGACGGATCTGGCGGGCCTTCGCGCGGACTGGTCGCCGCAGCGGCCCAAGGCCGCTCTGGTCTTCTATCGAGCCCTGGTGGCGGCGGGCACGACCCAGACCGTCGACGCCCATATCGAGGCCCTGGTCGCCCGCGGCTTCGACGTGGCCCCGATCTTCGTCCAGAGCCTGAAGAACGCCTTCGCGGCGGGTCTGGTCGGCGAGACCTTCGCGGCGATCGCGCCTGACGTGGTGCTGAACGCCACGGCCTTCGCGGTGTCCAATCCCGGCGACGACCGCCGGGCCAGCCCGCTGGAGACCGGACAGGCGGTCGTTCTGCAACTGGTGTTCGCCGGCCTCGATCGCGCGGCCTGGGAGGACAGCCCGCGTGGCCTGGGCGCGCGGGACCTGGCCATGAATGTCGCGCTGCCGGAGCTGGACGGCCGAGTCCTGGCCGGCGCCACGGCCTTCAAGGCGGCCCTGCGCCACGACCCCCGCACCGAGTGCGACGTGGTCAGTCACGCGCCAGCGCACGATCGCATCGCTTTCGCCGCCGACCTGGCGCGAGGCTGGGCCGACCTGCGCCGGGCGCCGACCAGCGAGCGACGCGTCGCCCTGGTGATGGCCAACTATCCCAACCGGGACTCGCGCCTGGGCAACGGCGTGGGCCTGGACACGCCCGCCAGCGTCACGGCGATCCTGGAGGCCATGGCGGCGGCGGGCTATGGCCTGGAGGGGGCGCCAGAGACGAGCGCGGCGCTGATGGACCGGCTGCGGGCCGGGGTCACCAACGCCGCCGTCGCCGGTCGGACCGCCGGGCCGAAGCTGTCGCTGACCCAGTACGCCGCCTTCTTCTCGACCTTGCCGGAGACGGTCCGTGCGGCGGTCACGGCGCGTTGGGGCGGCCCCGAGCAGGACCCGGCCTTTGTCGACGGTGGTTTCGAGCTGCCGCTGCACGTGTTCGGCCAGGTCGTGGTCGGGGTGCAGCCGGCGCGCGGCTACAACATCGATCCGAAGTCGACCTATCACGACCCCGACCTTGTTCCGCCGCACAACTATCTGGCCTTCTACGCTTGGCTGCGGACCGTGTTCGCCGCCCACGCGGTGGTTCATGTCGGCAAGCACGGCAATCTCGAATGGCTGCCCGGCAAGGCTTTGGCTCTGTCTGAGGCCTGTTTCCCCCAGGCGATCGCCGGGCCGGTCCCTCAGCTCTATCCGTTCATCGTCAACGATCCGGGCGAGGGCACGCAGGCCAAGCGCCGGATCGGCGCGGTGATCGTCGACCACCTGACCCCGCCGCTGACCCGGGCCGAGAGCTATGGCCCGCTGAAGGCGCTCGAAGCGCTGGTCGACGAGTACTACGAGGCCGCGGGCCTGGATCCGCGCCGCCTCAAGCCCTTGCGGGAGGAGATCCTGGCGCTGGCGGCCAGCCAGGGGCTGGACGTCGACTGCGGCATGGATCTGGCCGACGCCGACCAGGCCCTGTCCGCGCTCGACAACTATCTGTGCGACCTGAAGGAGATGCAGATCCGCGACGGCCTGCACGTCTTCGGTATCTCTCCCGGCGGGCGTCTGCGCGATGATCTGATCGTGGCGCTGGCCCGTACGCCGCGCGGGCTGGGCAAGGGGCGCGAGGGCTCGCTGCTGCGGGCGCTGGCCGACGACCTGGGTCTGGCCTTCGATCCGCTGGACGCCCGGCTGGGCGAGGCCTGGACGGGAAGCAGGCCCCAGGCCCTGGCGAGCCTGTCGTCCGACGCCTGGCGAACGACAGGCGACACGGTGGAGCGCCTGGAGCTGCTGGCTTCGAGCCTGGTCGCCGGGGACGACGCCGATCCGGCATGGGTCCGCGCCGCCGCGGTGCTGGAAGAAGTTCGCGAGCGCCTGGGGCCGCGCGTCGACGCCTGCGGCGAAGCCGAGATGGCGGCGCTGCTGACGGGCCTTGCCGGCCGCTTCGTCGCACCGGGGCCGTCGGGCGCGCCCACGCGCGGCCGTCCCGACGTATTGCCGACCGGGCGCAACTTCTACTCGGTCGACACGCGCGCCGTGCCGACCCCCACGGCCTGGCGCCTGGGATGGGCCTCGGCCCAGCTGCTGGTCGAGGACCATCTGCAGCAGGTGGGCGACTATCCCAAGGCCGTCGCCTTGTCGGCCTGGGGCACGGCCAACATGAGAACGGGCGGCGACGACGTCGCCCAGGCCCTGGCCCTGATGGGCTGCCGCCCGACCTGGGAGGCGTCGACGGGACGGGTGACGGGCTTCGAAATCCTGCCGCTGGCGGTGCTGGGACGTCCTCGCGTCGACGTCACCCTGCGGATCTCGGGCTTCTTCCGCGACGCCTTCGGCCAGCAGATCGATCTGCTGGACAGCGCGGCCCGCGCGGTGATGGCGCTGGACGAAAGCGCCAAGGACAATCCCGCCGCCGCCCGCTTCCAGGCCGAGGGCGGCGACGCGGCGGCCGGGGCGCGGGTGTTCGGCTCGAAGCCCGGCGCCTATGGCGCGGGGTTGCAGGCGATGTTCGACGAAAAGCTCTGGAAGGACCGGGCCGACCTGGCCGAGGCCTTCCTGGTCTGGGGCGGCTACGCCTACGGCGCGGGCGGGGAAGGGCAGGCGGCCCGGCCGCTGTTGGAGCGGCGGCTGGCGGGAGTCGACGCGGTGATCCACAATCAGGACAACCGCGAGCACGACCTGCTGGACAGTGACGACTACTACCAGTTCGAAGGCGGGCTCGCCGCGACGGTCACGCACCTGAAGGGCGAGGGGCCGCGCATCTATCACAATGACCATTCCCGTCCCGAACGGCCCGTCGTGCGCACGCTGGAGGACGAGATCGCCCGCGTCGTGCGCGCGCGCCTCGTGAACCCCAAGTGGATCGCCGGGGTCATGCGGCATGGCTACAAGGGCGCGTTCGAGATCGCCGCCAGCCTCGACTACCTGTTCGCCTTCGCGGCCACGACGGGCGCCGTGCGCGACCACCATTTCGACCTCGCCTACGAGGCCCTGCTCGCCGACGAGCAGGTCGCCGACTTCATGCGCGACGCCAATCCCGACGCCTTGCGCGAAGCCGCCGAACGCCTGCTGGAGGCCGTCGAGCGCGGCCTCTGGCGTCCCAGGTCCAACAGCGCCGCCGTGCGCCTGGCCTACCTCGCAAAGATCCAGGAGACCGCCGCATGAGCGACGCGATTTCAGACGGCGCCACCGCCGAGCACGACGTCAACGCCCGCCACAACGCCAAGATGGCCAAGATCCAGACCGCCCGCGCCAAGATGATGGCCGAACGCCAGATCGAGAAGGGCCTGCTGATCGTCAACACCGGGACCGGCAAGGGCAAGACCACGGCCGCCTTGGGCATGGTCTGCCGCGCCGTCGGGCACGGCCAGAAGGTCGCGGTCATCCAGTTCGTCAAGGGCGCGCTGAAGACCGGTGAGAAGGTGGTCTTCGACGCCTTCCCCGACCAGGTCGAGTTCAGGCCGATGGGCGAGGGGTTCACTTGGGACACCCAGGACCGCGCCCGCGACATCATGGTGGCCCGCGAGGCCTGGGACGTGGTCAAGGCGCGGATCGCCGATCCCGAGGTCGACATGGTCGTGGCCGACGAGCTCAACATCGTCCTGCGCTACGAGTACCTGCCGGTCGAGGAGGTGGTCGAGGCGATCGTCAACCGGCCCGAGGGCAAGCACGTGATCGTCACCGGCCGCAATGCGCCCCAGGCGCTGATCGACGCCGCCGACCTCGTCACCGAGATGACGCTGGTCAAGCACCCATTCCGTTCCGGCGTGAAGGCCCAGGCGGGGATCGAATTTTGACCCTGCTGCGCGACGCCGCCGACGGACCCTGTCTCGTCGTCTGCAACACCTGCCGGTTCTCGGCCGAGGAGCGGGAGGACGCCGAGGGCGTGCGCGGCGGCGCGCGCCTGGCCCAGGCGCTGCTGGCGGAAAAGGCGGCGGACGCCCGGCTGGACGGTCTGTCCATCGAAGAGATGCCGTGCCTGTTCAACTGCGGCCAGCACTGCTCGATCCACCTGCGGGCTGCCGACAAGATCGGTTACGTGCTGGGCCGGTTCGAGCCGACGGGCGAGGCGGCGCGGGCCATTCTCGACTATGCGATCGCCTACATGGCCAGCGAGGAGGGCGTCGTGCCCTACCGTCAGTGGCCCGAGGGCGTGAAGGGCCATTTCATCGTCCGCGTGCCGCCGGCCGGCAAGGTCGTCCGTGACTGACGCGATCACCCGCCGCGCCGCGACCGCCGGTCTGCTGTCGCTGACCGCAGCCGCCTTGCCGGTGCGACCGTCGCTGGACGGAGCCGCGCAACGGGTGGTCTCGATCGGCTCATGCCTCGACCTGATCCTCATGGAGGTGGCCGATCGCCGCCAGGTCGCCGCGCTGAGCCACTTTTCCCGCGATCCCGACGTCTCGATCATGGCGGCGCGGGCCCGCACCTTCCCGTTCACCCGCGAGGGCGCCGAGGAGGTCGTGGCGCTGGATCCCGACCTGGTGCTGGCCAGCAAGCGCTCGGGGCTCTACACGCGCACCGCGCTGAAGGCCCGGGGCCTGCGGGTCGAGGAGTTCGACGTTCCCAACAAGGTCGAGGACAGCCTCGACCAGATCCATCAGATCGCCGCCCTGGTCGGCCGGCCTGATCGCGGAGAAGCCGTCGTCGCCCGGGTGCGGGCCGCCATCGCCGCCGCCGCGCCCAGGCCCGACCAGCCGCGCCTGAGCGCCCTGATCTACCAGCCGGGCGGGCTGGTGGCCGGACGCGGCACCCTGGTGGGCGACATGCTGGAGCGCTGCGGCTTCGACAATTACGCCAGCCACTACGGGCTCAAGAAGTGGGGCAACGTCTCGCTGGAGGCGCTGCTGGCCGATCCGCCGACCGTGCTGCTGGCCGGATCGCGGTGGGAGGGCGCGCCCAGCTGGGCCGATCGCGTGATCTCGCATCCGGCGCTGAAAAGCCTGGAGCCGAACACCTTCCGAGGCGTCTTCCATCAGCGCCTGCTCTATTGCGGCGGGCCGGTTCTGGTGCAGACCGCCGCGGCGCTGGCCAAGGCGCGTGAGGACGCCCTGGCCTGGAACGCCGGCCGGCCCCAGGTGCTCGCCGCGTCCAGGCGCTAGGGCAGGGCGGCGACGACCTTGCCGCTTGCGGTCGAGCCGCTCTGCGCCGGACATCCCTCGCCGATGCAGGGCTGGCCCTGGGTTTCCAGGTTGAACTCCGGATCCCAGTCGAGCGTGAAGTCCGGCGACTGCGTGACGTGCTTGAGCATGACCGAGCCTTCCTGCTCGATCGACGGCACGCCCTGGATCGTGAACACTGCGCCGGCGAAGGTCAGCTCGTAGTTCGCCGACAGCGCAAGGGTTCCCCGCGTGATCGCATAGCCACCGGGCGTTTCTCCGCTGGCGCGGGTGAGCGCTCCGGTGAACGCGTCGCCGGCGACCAGCGCGCCCGCCGTGATGCGATAGCCGAAGATGGGGTCAGGCTGACCGAACGGCTTGGAGCCAAGGTCGGCCGTGACGGTCACCTGCCGGGGATCGATGCGCAGCGAACCTGAGCTGTAGGCGAAGCGGTAGTTGAGGTCCGAGGTCAGGTTCCCGCTCGCGGACAGCGCGTAGGTCCCGGCGTTGGCGCTGGTGGCGCCCGAGGCCAGCGCCGAGCCCGACCAGGCGTCGGCGGCGGCGTCGCCGTTGATCAGGCCGGTGATCGCCGTCGAGATCGACGGAACGCCGCCGTTATAGGTCACGACCAGGCTGACCGGCGTCACCGACAGGGTCGGCTGATAGGCGTAGACGAAGCGGTTTCCGGCGTTGGGCGCCAGGGCGAAGGTTCCGGTCGAGAAGTCGTAGGCCGAACCGTAGTAGGACTTGCCTGCCAGGCCGTTGAAGCTGTTGCCGGCCGTCGAGGCCGTCGGGGAGCCCTGCGCCTGGGTGTAGATCAGCCAGCGGCCGGCGGTGTTGGTTGCGCTGACGGCGTCGGCACCGCGGGCGTTGGTGAACACCCCGTCCGAGGCCAGGATCACCGCGTCGCCCGCGCCGTCGGCCACGACCCTGCCATTGGCCGTGAAGCTCATGCCGCCGTGGGAGGCCAGGGAGACGGTTCCGGTGCTTCGGACCAGGCCGTCGATCGCCAGGGCGCGATTGTCGACCAGCTTGAACAGGCCGCCCGTGTTGGTGAAGTCGCCGAGCTGGGCCACCTGGTTCGCCGCGCCGAAGTCCGCGCCGCCGACCGACGAGCCGGTCAGTCGTCCAGCGGTGATGACCCCCGCCGAGGTCTGGGCGATGGCGCCGCCGGACCGCAGGTCTACCGTCTGGCCGGTGGCGGTGACGGGGCCGCGGATATCGAAGCCGCGGATGTCGTTGAACGCGAAGCCGCCGGCGGCGACGCTGACCGTGTCCAGATGGGCCACGTCGTTGGCGCCGAGCAGGACGACGCCCGCGCCCGAAACGACGCCCAGGGTGTTGCCGCGCAGCACGCCCTGCTGTGTGATCCCCGCGGCGGCGTTCAGGGACAGCGCGCCAGTGGCGCTGATCACCCGGCCGGGCGTGGCGTCGCCCAGGCGCAGGGCGCCGGACGTCGAACCGACCCACAGGTCGCCGCTGACATCGGCCGACACCAGTCGCGTTTCGCCGCCGCCCTTGACCGTGGACGGGGCGCCCGCCGTCAACTGGCCGATCGTCAGAGCGCCGCTGGCGACCGTCACCCTGGCCGCGTTCCGAGCCGTGACGGTCGTGAGGGCCGTATCGGTGCGGTCCAGGTTGACGTCGACGTCGCCGGTCGTGCTCCCGACCTCGACGATGGTGCTCGAGCCTGCCGAGGCGACGAGATTGGCCGAGGTGGCGGCGCCGGGTGTCGTCGCGCCGAGGCTGGCGTCGCCGCCCGTGGACCGCACAAGCAGGCTGTTGGCGCCGGTTCCGGTCAGGACTGCCGCACCCAGCCTTGCCGCGCCCGTCGTGGCCGTGACCTCGATCAGGTCGGCCGCCTTGGCCGAGGCGACGTTCATGCCGCCGGCGCTGGCGTTCGCCCGGACCTGGCCGGAAGCGGCGTTCAGGGCGCCCAACTGGCCGCTGGCGGCGGTGACGCGAATGTCGCCGCTGTCGCTGGTGATGTCGCCGCCGGTGACGTCGCCCACGGCCGTGATGGTGATGTCGCCGCCGTAGGCGAGGGGCGTGCCGGTGAAATCGAAGGCGCCGGCCTTGTCGTCGATCGTCCAGGCGCCGGCCTTGGCGCCCAGCGGCGTCAGAGCCGCGGCCGAGAAACCGCCGCCGCTGAGAACGTAGTCGCCGCCGACCGTGACGCTGGTGGCCACGTTCACCAGACCGGTTCCGCCGTCCAGGGTCACCGAGCCGTCGCCGACGACCGTGTCGAGGGCGATGGCCTGGCCGATCACGCTGATGTCGCCGTCGCCCAGGCCAGCGCCGGCGCTGAGTTGGGCCTGGCCGAGCACCGCGCCGTCCTGGGCGGCGATGGTCAGCTTGCGATCGGCGTGGATCGCTGCCACGCCCAGGTCGAGGTCGCCGAGCGTGTCGGTGATCGTCACATCGCGGATCACGCCGTTGAACAGGGTCGGGGTCAGGGCGTCGCCCAGGAAACCCTGGGCGGTGATCGTGTAGTCGCCGCCGCTGGTGACCGTGGAACCGGTTTCCAGTGTGCCGCCCATGGCTTCGATCGAGATGTTGTAGGCGGCGATCTCGCCGATCTTCAGGTCGCCGGTCTTCTGCACGACGGTGGCGCTGCCGTCGATCGCCGCGCCGACGAGTGCGACGCCATTGGTGGCCGAGTTGATGTTCACCACGGCGTCGCCGTCGTAGGAAATGACATTCAGCCCACCCAGGCCGCCGCTGGCGGCGTTGGTGTCGACATAGTTGGCGGTGGTGATCGAGGCCTTGTCGTCGGCCCCGAAGGTGGCGGTCCCTGCGCCGGCGGCGACAACGGCGACGCCGTCGGGGGCCTCGGCGCCGCGCAGGGCGGCGTCGCCGTAGAGCGAGATCACCTGCACGGTCGATCCAGCCTTGGCCAATCGCACCGTCGCGTCGCCGTTGAGCGCGCCAACGGTGAGGGCCTGGGCGGCTGTGAGCTCGCCTACATTCACCGCGTCGCCGATCAGGTCGAGATCACCGTCGCTTGAGATCAGGCTGGCCAGACTGCCGTCCAACAGGCCGTCGGTCTGGATGGTGACCCCGCTTGCGCCGTGCGCGGAGCCGGTGATCGTCAGGTCGCCGCCTTCGCCGTAGAGGTCCAGATAGCCGTTGGCGGCGGTGGCTGTTCCGATGGTCATCGCGCCGCCAAGCACCTCGATGGTCGCATCGCCCGTTCGGGCCGTGATCGTACCGAAGGTTGCCGGGCCGCTCATGATCCGCGCGGACGCGGACTCGCCTTCGAGAAGGTCGATCGCGGCGCTCGCATCGAGATGAGCCATGGCTTCGCCGTTGATCGACTTGATCTGGGCCGTCCCCGTGCCGCCGCCCGAGCGGGTGAATAGGTTGTCGCTGGTGATCGCAAGATAGTCGGGGTCACCCAGCACGGCGTCGCCGGCGGCGGTGATGCTGAGGTCGCGGCCCGAACCCACGCCGGTCAGGTCGGCCTTGCGCAGGATGGCCTGGCCGCCGGAGGATTGCATGGTGATGTCGTCGCCGGCCGCCGCCGAGGCGAGATCGATGTCGCCCGCCGCCATTACCGTGACGTCGCCGCCGGCGGTCAGGTCGTAGGCGCTGGTCAGGATGTCGTAGGACTCCAGCCGCAGATTGCCCGTGGCGGTGAGGGCGCTGCCCAGCACCAGGCCGCCGTCGGTGTCGATGATCGTCAGGTTGCGGATCGTTCCGCTGGGGTTCAGCGCCGCGCCCGCCCAGTCTCGCGCCTGAGCGGTGTAGTCGCCGCCGCCCAGGGTGACGTTGGTGGCGTTGATCGTGCCGTTCGTCGCGTCGAGGTAGGCGCTGAAGCCCTCGATGACGCCGACGTCGAAGCCGCCATCGACGCGGATCCAGGCCGTGCCGACCGTGTTGCTGGCGGTCACCGAGGTCAGGCCGCCGCCGGTCAGGCTATCCAGGAACACCACGGCGTCGCCGCCCGATGAGGCGACGTTGATTGTCCCGACGCCGCCCGTGCGGCTGACGCGATCGGAAGCGCCGATGCTCAACGGGGTGTCGGCGCCCAGGATCGCCGCTCCCGTGGCCGAGATCGTGAGGTCTCCGCCGCCCGTCATCGAGGCGCTGCGCAGGGTCGCTCTGCCGGACAGCGCCTGGACGAGGGCCGATCCGCCGGACGACAGGGAAATGGCCGCGACGTCGCCCGTGGTCGCCGTCAGGGTGGCGTCGCCGCCGGCGGAGAGGAGCCCGCCAGCGCCGGTGTTGGCGATCAGGCCGGTCTCGCCTGTCAGAACAAGGTTGCGCGTCGCGACGACTTGGGTCGAGGCGTTCACGGTCAAGTCGCCGGCCGTGGTGGTGACGGTGATGTCCCGCCCAGCGACATCGCCGGCGACGGTCAGGGCCTTGGCGTTGTTCAGCAACACGTCGCCGGTGAGCGTCTGAACGTTGCCGGCCTGGTCGATCATGTTGTCGCCGCCCAGGCTGACGCCCATGGCGGCGTTGGCGGTCAGCGAGCTGGCGGTGACCACGCCGGCGGTCTGGTTCACCTCGCCGGTGGCCGACGTCAGTGAAGCCGCGCCGGCAGCGCTGTAGTTCCCGGTCAGCGCCAGATCGCCGCCGCCCGTCCAGGTGAGGTTCCGGGTCGAGGAAGCCGAGCCCAGCGTCGCGCCGGTGCTTCCCTCGATCAGGATGTCGCCGGCCGTGCCGCCCCCGCCCTGGGTGACGGCCGAGCCGACAGTTACCGCGCCGGTCGTCGATCTGGCCGTGACATGGGCGTCATCTGCGGCGCCCACGCCGGTCGATTTCAAGGTGGCGGCCGAAGCCAGCACGTCGCCGCCGGTGGCGGTGACTTCCAGGTCGTCGCCTGCCGTGGCCGAGGTGGTGATCGTGGCCGAGCCGTTGGAGGCCGTCAGGGTGATGTCGCGGGCGGCGGTCGCGTTGTTCACGCCGATGCTCGCGCCGCTCATCGTCAGGTCGCGACTGGAGACGCCGGTGGTCAGGGTCGCCGAGGTCGCGCCGCTGACCGTGATGTCGCCGGCCTTGGAGCCGGTCCCCTGGGTCAGCAGCGTGCCGCCCGAAGCCGAGCCGTTGGTCGAGCGGATCAGGATGTGGCTGTCGTCGGCGCCCGTGCCGCTGGTCTTGATGTAGGCCCCGCCGGCCGTGACGTTGCCGTCGGCGGTGATCTCGACGTCGTCGCCGGCGAAGATCCGGTTGGTCACATAGGCCTGGGTCGTGCCGGTGACGTAGACGCTGCCGATCGCGTCGACGGTGCTCAGGAACACCTGCGGCGCGCTCAGCGTGAGGTCGCCCGCCGAATCGCCGAGCGTCAGCGAGGCCGATCCGTTGCTGGTGATCAGGATGTCGCCGGAGGTCGTGGTGGTGGCCGCGCCGACCGAACTGTTGTTTGCCGAAGAGACCGTGACGCCGGTCGCGCCGGTGATCTGGGTCACGGTCGCGCCGGGGCCGCCGGCGGTGACCGTAGCCGCGCCGCTGGTGGTGGTTACCTCAGAGGCGGTGATCGAGCCGGACGTCGTGCTCACCAGAGCCGTCGCGCCATACACCGTCTGCACGCTGAGGGCGCCGCTGCTTGCGCTGAGCAGGACGTTGCCGGCCGCATCGATCGAGGCGCTGGTCGCAGAACTCAGCGTGTTCATTCGGATCATGGCGTTCGACGCGGCGCGCAGGACGGCGGTCGGATCTGCGGCGTTGACGAAGTTGGCGTCGATCAGGCCTGTGCCGCCGGCGAATACGAACCCGCCGGCGCTCATGGTGGCGCCCGGCGAGACGATCACGCCCTGCGGTGAATAGAACCAGATGTTCCCGCCGGTCGCCGCGCCGACCTTGCCGGTCACCGTGCCGCCGTTGTCGATGGCGATCTGGCTGGTGGTCTTGTTCAGCACGATGTCGCTGGCGGCGTTGAACAGGAAGTCCATCGTGTCGCCGTTGCTGACGTGCAGGCTGGACCAGTTGATCACCGTCCGGGACGCATTCAGCTGAATCTGCAGGGTGATGGCGTCGGGATAGCTGATCACCGGCTGCGAGCCGCCCGAGGAGACCGTGATGTCACCGGCCCCGGGAATGGTCGGCAGGGTCTGGGCGAGAGCTGGCTCGACCAGCATGGCGGCGACGCCGCACAGGGCCGAGGCCGCCAGCAGTTTCGTCCGACGCTGGGGACGCGAGGCGGTGCGGGGAAGGGTCGGGGACTGGGTCATGGAGAACGCTCCGGAGACTTCAGCGAACTAGAAAAGGGCGGCGGACAGCGAGACGAGCACGCGCGAGGACGGCGCATCGCCGACGCCGAAGGGGCTGTCGAACGGCTTGGCCCAGGTGAGGTCGACCGCAACGCGCGAGGTCAGCTGGGCGCGGACCCCGACCCCGGCCGAGGTCAGGTCGAGCTTGCCGGCGCCGATCCCCAGATTGGTCAGCTCGGCGAGATCGTAGAAGGCGTAGGGACGCCAGGCCGCGCGGCCGCCCCGGATAGGCAGGGGGACCGTGCTGAGCTCCAGCGAGGCCGCCAGGGCCCGGTCGCCGGCCGCCGCCGACGGGTCGTAGCCGCGTCCGATCGTAAGGTTGCCGATACCGTATTCTTCGTAGGACAGCAGCGGGTCGTCCGTGTGTTGCCACAGGACGTTCAGCTTGCCGATCACAGGTCCGGCCAGGCGTCCGCCGATCTCGCCCTCGGTGCGCATCACGGTGGCTTTCGGCTTGCCCAGGAAGCGTGAGGCCGATAGGTCGCCATAGCGGCTGGCGCCCAGGCCGTTGCTGCCTTGGCGCAGTTCGAAAACGCCGGTCATGGCCACCGAATGAGCGGCCAGGCTGGCCGGCGCGTAGTGGCCGTCCAGGCGCAGGAAGAACACCCGCAGGTGGTCCTCGGTCAGGGTGGCCAGGCCGCCGCCGAACTCCACCTTCTGATCGATCCAGTCGAGGCCGACGCCGATGTTGAGGTTGCGGTTGCGGTGGCGAACCAGCGGATAGGTCAGGCGGACGTTGCCGGCGAAGGATTCGCCTTCCAGGTCCAGCGGCTTGAGGATGTCGCCCGGCTTGGTCCAGCCCCAGGCGCCCGACAGGTCGGCCGTCAGGCCGTCGCCGCCGATGAAGAACCGCTCGGCCACCTGGATGACCCGCTGCTCGTCGCTCGACAGCGTGCCGTAGCCGAGGATCGACGTGCGCTCGCCCAGCGGCGTGAAGCCGTTGAGGTCCAGACGGGCCAGGGTCAGGTCGCGTCCCACGGTCTTGGAGCCGTAGTTCTGGGAGGCCACCGACCCGTCGACGGCGTCGCGACTGATGGCGACCTCCAGGTCCATCGCGCCCTGGCCGTGCGGCGAGGGCTTGAGCGCCGACTGGATACGCACGCCCGGCACGTCCGACGCCAGCAGCAGGTAGCGCTGGGCGACGTCGAGGTCGAACGGCGCCATGCCGCGCAGATGGTCGAGGAACCGTACGACCTGCTTTTGGGCCGGGCCCGCGTCGCCGTGATAGTTGACCGAAACGATCCGCGCCTCGACCACGGCCAGGGTCAGGCGGCCGTCGGCTATCCGCTGTTCGGGAATGACCACGTTGGCCAGCACGCCGCGCCGCAGATACAGGGCCGCGACGCGGTCGCGGATGTCGCAGGCTACGCTGAGCGGGGCTTCGCGGCCGATGAACTCGGCGTAGGTCGAGGCCAGGGCCTGGTCCGACAGCGCCAGCGGCGTGGTGGTCCCACCCTGGAAATCCACGGCCTTGAGCGTGATCTTGATGGGGCTGTCGCGGAAGGCGCAGGGGCCGGCCTGTACGCCCTTGAACAGGTCGCCGCGCGGCGCGGCCGCGATCGGCGCCGCGTTGGCCGGGTCGAGCTGTTGACGGGAGGGCAGGGCGACCTGGGCGGCCGCAGGGGACGGCGCCAGCAGCGCCGCGCTCAGACATGCAGCCGCGCTCGCGCCCATGACGGCGCGCGGCATCGTAACCAGGATTTTCAAGCCCCACCCCTCCGGCCTGCGAGCGCGACACCGCTCACTCAACCCAACATTATTACGCTCTAAAAACGGGTAATGTAACGCTGGTCTGCGATAGGGTAGCTTTTTGTGTCGGCCGCCTCACCGATCGCAGATGCCCAGATTGAGCGCTTCGCAGCGGCAGGCTGGTCGATCACCGAACGCAGGCGACAGCGCACGGGGGCGTCCTGCCGCTAGGCTGGCGCCATGGACGAGAACCCATTCATGCTGTTGAGCCTGATAGGCGGCCCAGCGATCCTGACCAACGCCTGCGCGACCATGCAGAACAGCGCCACCATCCGCTACAGCCTGGCCATCGCCCAGTGGCGCGAGTTCCGCGCCTCGATCGTCGCCAGCGACGACCTGATCAGCCGGCATTTCGCCGACGGCCAGGCCGCCCAGCATCTGGCGGCTCGGCGCATCCGGCGACTGCTGCTCGGCCTGGACCTGCTCTATGCGGCCGCCGGCCTGTTCGGCGCATCGGCCCTAATGGGCTTGGCCGGCGCCATCCTCGCCGCTGCCCCCGCCGGCATGGACGTGCCGGTGGGACTCGTCGCGGGCGTCGGCGGCGTCGGGGTTCTGGCCCTGCTGGCCGCACTGACCATGTTCGTACTGGAAAGCCGCTGCGCCCGCCGGCTGATGGCGCTGCAGCTTCGGATGCAGGTGCACTGACGCGCGCCCGCCGTCCGGCGGATCAGGACAGGTGCGCACCGCGTCCGCTGCGTCGCCAGCGATGCGGCGGCAGGCCGACGAGGGCGCTGAACACCCGGGTGAAGTGGGCCTGATCGGAAAACCCGCAGGCGCCGGAGATCTGCGCCAGGCTGGTCGACGAGTCACGCAGCATCTGCTTGGCGTGCTCGATCCGGCGATTGCGGACATAGGCGCCGGCCGTGACGCCCTGGCTTTGGCGGAAGGCGCGCGAGAAATAGCTGGTCGACAGGTTCGCCTGCCGCGCCAGTTCCGGAATGGTTATGGCCCGATCGATGTGACGCTCCACGTGGGCGAGCACCCGGCGCAGCTGCCACGGCGCCAGGGGCGAGTCTCCGGAGGGAACGCAGTCCTGCTGGCCCAGCACGAACCGGGCGCGGTCGAGTACGGCCTTCACCGCAGGGCTGGGGCGGCCCAGCTCGTCGGCAAGAGCCATCACGGCGCGGGCCAGGCTGAACATTTCGGCGCGCACGGCTTCGGAGCCGGCCTCGGCCAGGTCGACGTCGACCATGAGGTGTTGCTGCTGCACGGCGGCCTCCGGGGCGTTCAGCATGGAGAATGCGAAAGCTTGGCCCGCGGACGGGCGGTTGTCGCATTAAGCGGTGGGAAGAAAGGTAAAACCGCGTGTTGACGGCCTTGCTTTGCGTCGATGGGCCACCACTGGGCGGCGATTTCAATCGCACAGGGTTTTCGGGTGGTCGCCGGCGTTCGTCGCGAGCCGAAACCGGCTGGGGGTCTCACGGAAGACCCGGCGGAAGGCATGGGTGAAGGCCGATGGAGTCTGATAGCCGACGGCCAGGGCGATTTCGGTGATGCGCAGGGGCGTGCTGCGGATCAGCTGGCGCGCACGCCTAAGACGCAGCGCGGTCAGCCATTCGCCCGGGGTGAAGCCCGTGGTCTGGCGAAAGGCGGTGCAGAAGTGGCAGCGGCTGAGCGCCACCTCGGCGGCCAGGGCCTCCAGGGCGAGGTCGCCGCCATAGTGCGCTTCCATGTGGCGCAGGGCCTTTTGCAGTCGCCAGCCTGGCAGGCCGCCGCGGCGCAAGGCGCGCGGGGAGACGCCGCGGCCGTCGGCGAGCGCGTCGATGGCCCGCATGGCGCCGCCGACGCCCGCGCACTCAGAAGCCCAGGTCGCTGAGGCCGGCATGGTCATCGGGACGGCGGCCCAGCGGCCAGTGAAAGCGGCGTTCGGACTCGGCGATCGGGGCGTCGTTGATGCAGGCCAGCCGCCAGCGCATCAGGCCGTCCGGGCCGAACTCCCAGTTCTCGTTGCCGTAGGAACGGAACCAGTTGCCGCTGTCGTCGCGCCATTCATAGGCGAAGCGGACGGCGATCCGGTTGTCGTTGAAGGCCCAGAGCTCCTTGATGAGGCGATAGTCGAGCTCGCGGGTCCATTTGCGCGTCAGGAAGGCGATGATCGCCTCGCGCCCCTGCAGGAATTCCGAGCGGTTACGCCAGACGCTGCCCGGCGTGTAGGCCAGGGCCACGCGGGCCGGGTCGCGGCTGTTCCAGCCGTCCTCGGCCAGACGGACCTTCTCGATGGCGGCGTCCAGGTTGAACGGGGGCAGGGGCGGGCGCGGGGCGTCCATGGCGATCTCCAGCAGAAAATTGGAAGGGGCCTGGACCGGCCGGGCTAGCGGGGAGGGGGCCGGTCCAGGCGAGGGACGGGCGAACCCGTCCCTGTCTCGCGGCCTAGATCTGGTTTTCCCAGGCGGCCAGCTGATGGTTCTTCAGCATGTCCTCGATGACCTTGGGCACCACGTTGCGGAACTTGCCGGTGTCGGCCGGGACGATCTCGATCATCCGGTCGATCATCTCCTCGGCGTCCATCTTGCCTTCCGGGGTGGCGAAGAAGTCGTCGAAGCCCTTTCGCAGATCGGCCCGTTTGGTGAAGTTCTTGTCGTCGTCCAGCCAGCGGAACGGGTTGTCGGCCATGGTCTCGTTGTAGCCGGTGTAGTAGGCGCCCGGATTGATGGTCTGGATCTTGACGCCGTAGGCCGCCAGCTCCTGCTGGAGCGCTTCGGCGATCGACTCCAGGGCGTGTTTGGTCGAGACGTAGGTGCCCCAGTTGGCCGGGGTGAAGAGGCCGCCCATCGACGAGGTGAACACCACCTTCTTGCCCTGGCTCTTGCCCTCGCGAACCCACTTCTGGACCACGCCCTGGGTCAGGGTCAGCGGAAGGAAGACGTTGACCTCGAAGTTCCTGCGGACCAGGTCGACCGGGATCTCCCAGACCGGTCCGGCCTCGCCCATGCCGGCGTTGTTCCACAGCACGTCGAAGTCCAGGCCGACGGCCTGCCGGATGTCGTAGGGGTCGCTCAGGTCGAGGCGATAGACCTTGATGCGATCGGCCAGCCCCAGCTTCTCGACCTCTTCGCGCAGGGGCGTCACCTGTGAGGCCACGTGCGCGGTGGCGATGACGTCGTGGCCGTTCCTGGCCATGCCGATGGCCGCGCCCTTGCCGAAGCCCGTGGCGGCGCCGGTGACGAGAATGGTCTTCTTGCTCATGAGTAACGTCCTTCTCGGTTCATGCTTGGAGGGAAGTTCAGAGGGCCTGGGCGGCGAAGGCCGCGAAGCCGGCCTGGGCGACGGCGACGTCCTGGTCGATCGAGCCGCCGGAAACGCCCAGGGCGCCGATCAGCACGCCGCCGACGTCGCGCAGCGGGATCCCGCCGCCGTAGGGCGCCAGGCCGCCGTTGGTCAGCTCCAGCCCCGGGGCGGGCGCGCCCGGCTTGCAGTAGTCCCACACCGCCTGGCTTTCGGCGCCGAACAGCACCGCGGTCCTGGCCTTGCGGGTGGCGATGTCGATCGAGCCGAGCACTGCGCCGTCCATGCGCTTGAAGGCCTTGAGGTGGCCGCCGTCGTCGAGCACGGCGACGATGACGGGCAGGCCCAGTTCACGGGCCTTGGCCTCGGCGCCGTCGATGACGGCCTGGGCGTTGCTGGAGTTGAGCGGCATGGCGGCGAGATCCTCGTTGGTGACCTGAGGGATCATTCGCCGCTGACCGGCCTGGCCGCACGTTCAGCGCCGCTAAACGGCGTAAAGGCTTGTAAGCGGGGCGGGGCGGGCTGTGCCCGAAACGCAGGACGCCGGCCGAGGCGAGCCGGCCGGCGTCTTCGGGTCGTGATTGTCGGCAAGAGGGCGTGGCTAGGGTTTCACCCGTCGCCACAGGTCGTTGAAGGCGATGGCGTCATAGAAGGCGTGCGCCCGAACCACCCGCCCGTCGCGCAGCTCCCAGAACCAGGCGTAGGTGTTCTGGTAGGGCTGGCCGTCCTTGGCCACGCCGGCGGCGTCGAAGAAGATGATCACCTTGTCGCCGTCGGTGGTGATCTGCCGGATCGTCGGCTTCAGCCCCTGGCTCATGCGGGCGTTGAACGGCCTGATCACCTCGGACATGAACGCCTCGCGGCTCGGATAGGCGCGCGAGGCGTCGGAGCGGCCGACGATCGTCCATGACACATCGTCGGCCAGCAGGTCGTAGGGGCCGCCGGCGCCGGCGCTCCATCTGGCGAAGGCTTCCTCGACGAGGGCGCGGTTGCGGGCTTCTAGCGCGGGGGGCGGTTGGGCGGTCATCGGGGCGTCTCCGGAGGCGTACGCCTGGCTGAGGGGAGCAAGGGCGAGCAGTCCCGCCAGCGCCAGGGGCGCAAGGCGTAGGGGGCTGGGAGGCATGGCTGGCGTCCTTATGTGCATGATCGCGTCACGCTAGACGCCCCCGTCGAAGACGGCCCGTTCTGGATCGTGAAAGCCCGTGAAGCGCGGTGAAGCCGGCGTGAACGCCCCCTCCAGACGCGCCGCGGACCTTGGGTTATATGTCGCGTGGGGAACACAAGCTCGCGGCGAGCGATCAAGCGGACGGGGAGCGGAAAAGTGATGCGGGTTTGGCGCGCCGCCGCGACCTCACGGTCATGGAGCTGGCGCCGACGGACGATTGGGAAGCGAGCGAACGCGGGGCGACCGACGTCCTGGGCGCGGTCGCGCCGCAACGCGTGAGCCAGGATCCGCTCGTCCAGCAGGCCGGGCCGTTGCGCCAGGCTCTCGCCCGCTATTTCCGCAACCGCGTGCCCGACCCGGCGGAAGTCGACGACCTGGTGCAGGAGGTGTTCACGCGCATCGCCGCGCGCGACAGCGCCGAGCCGGTGGGGCACCTGAGCGGTTTCGTATTCCAGATCGCCTCCAACGTCCTGGCCGACAGGGGGCGCCGGCGTTTCGCACGCAAGGCCGACGATCACGTCGCTTTCGATCCCGATCGCCACGCCGAGGAAGACTTCGATCCCCACAGGATACTCGCGGGCAAGGAGGCGCTGCGGGCGGCGACCCTGGCCCTGCTGGACCTGCCGTTCCGCACTCGCGAGATTTTCATTCTGCACAGGCTGGAAGGCCGCAAGTCGCGCGAGGTCGCCGCCCAGCTCGGGATTTCGGTCAGCGCCGTCGAAAAGCACATGGTTCGAGCGATTCAGCACCTGAGCAGCGTTCGAAAGAGGTCGGTCTGATGCGCGAGCTCCTGACCCTTGGTCGCCTTAAGGCGATGGATCCGTCGGAGGCGGCGGCCCTGCTGCTCTATCGGCGCGAGGACGGCGGCGGAGATATCGATGCGGCGGTGCTGGCCGACTGGCTGGCGCTTGATCCGGCTCACCAGACGGCGTGGATCCAGGCTCTGGCCGCGTGGTCCGATTTCGACGACGGCGTGGACGACGAGATCCTGGCGGCGCTGAGAGCGCAGGCCCGCAGCGC
Organism: Caulobacter endophyticus; assembly: GCF_029543245.1. Lineage (GTDB taxonomy): Bacteria > Pseudomonadota > Alphaproteobacteria > Caulobacterales > Caulobacteraceae > Caulobacter > Caulobacter endophyticus_A. Next base: position 148,018 of record NZ_JARQWV010000003.1, on the reverse strand, counting down.
GCGCCCGCGACGCGCCAGCTGGGCGCCTCGGGCGGCGGTTGCGGCGGCGGTAGTCGTGCTGGCCGCTGGCGGCGGGCTCGGCTTGTGGCTCCAGGAGGGCGTGAAGCGTGGAAATCCCGGGACCCCGATCATCGCCCAGGCGCCGGACGCGCGTCGCGACGTTCGAGCCTACGCGGCGACGGGCGACGGACCGCAAGTCTTCCAGTTGAACGACGGCACACGCATGACCCTGGCGGCCGGCGCCGCCGCGGACGTAACCCTGGCCGAGGGCCGGCGCGATGTTCGCCTGGCGCGGGGGCGGGCGTTCTTCGACGTGGCCCATGACGCCAGGCGGCCCTTCGCTGTCCAGGCCCAGGGCCAGGAGATTTTGGCCCTGGGCACCCGCTTCGACGTGCTGCTGGCGTCGGGAGAATTGCGGGTCGTGCTGCTGGAAGGGAAGGTCTCCGTCCGCCCGGTCGGTGCGGCGGGCCAGGCGGCGTTGCTGGCGCAGGGCGAACAGTTGGTCGCCCGCGACGGCCGGCCCGCCCGCGTGTCGCCGGCCGATGTCGGGGAGGCCGTCGCCTGGCGGCAGACCTTCGTGGTGTTCGACGACGTGACGCTGGCCGAGGCCGCCCGTGAACTCAGCCTGCACGGCGCTGGCCGGCTTACCGTTCGCGATCCGGCCGTGGCCGCCCTGCGCATTCGGGGCCGGTTCAAGACCGGTGACCTGCCGCGCTTCGGCCGCTCGCTGGCGCTGCTGCACCCGGTGCGCCTGGTGCGGCGCGGGCCCGACGAATGGGAGATCGTCGCGGTGCGCTGAAGTTTTTTCGTCGGATCGGGTGCGGTTTTTTTCGCGCCGCGCGACCTCGTCATCGGACTGGACGAGGAGCTGGACATGGATGCTGCATCGACGAGGGCCGGGCTCGATCGAAGCGATTTTTCCGCCGACCGCGAGGGCGCGGGGACGATCGGCGTCGTGACGGCCTTCGGGAGCGAGCCTCTTTGTTTCCGCGACTTCAGCCTGTTGCCTGCGGCCCGCATCCTGCTGCGTGACGGCCAGGCGGTCGAGATCGGCAGCCGGGCTTTCGACCTGCTGCATGTCCTGCTTCGTTCGAGGGGCAAAGTCGTCGAGCGGGCCGAGATCATGCGCCGCGTCTGGCCGACTACCACGGTGGAAGAGAGCAATCTGCGTGTCCAGGTCTCGGCCCTGCGAAAGGCGCTCGGCGATGACCGTGAGCTGCTCAAGACCGTGCCGGGGCGCGGCTACCTGCTGGCCGTCGACGTCGCGTCGGCGGGCGAGCCCGCCCGCGGGAGCACGGCCGAGACGCTGCGCGTGCTGCTCGACGCGGCGCTCCGCGAACTTCGCGAACTGACCCGTGGGGGCGACGCCTGCCGCTGACGTTTTCGTCCGTGGAAACTTGACCGGAAACAGCCCTGAAGGGTTGCGTTGCTAGAGATTCTATTTAACGCTGTATCGCGTTATGAGTGTGGCGACGCATTGCGTTAGTCCACCGGATGTTGGGGGCGTAGATGGCGGTAGGGGCGGGTCCATCCGAGGTGTTCCGTCGGGATCGGCTATCCGCTCATCTGCCGCGCTTGGCGTCGCCGGCGTAGGCGGACGATCGCTCCAGGCGCCGAGCGCGATCCGCGCTTGGCAAGCGCCATAGCCCGCCAAGACCTCAATCCTCAGCAGCCTGGCTGCGCCGTATGGGCGTGTGGTCTCACACCGCCCGGGCGCGGCTCAATTGATACCGGTTTCCACAGTGTCAGTATCTTCTACCACCGACGATCCGACTGCGGCGCCTCGTGAGCGGGACCGCCGATCGTGGCGCATCTTCTCGCGTCTGTGGCGCGAGGAGCTCGGGCGCCACTGGGGCGCTCTGCTGGCCGCGCTGTCGTGCATGATCGCGGTGGCGATCGCCAGTTCGTCCCAGACCTATCTCATGGGGCCGCTGATCGACCGGGTGTTCGTCGCTCGCGATGGACGGATGCTGTGGGCCATCGCGGCCGGCATCCTGGTGATCTTCGCGGTCAGGAGCCTGGCGCGATACCTTCAGGAAGTCCTGCTGGTCGCCGTCGGCCAGAAGATCGTCGCCAACCTTCAGGCCCGCCTGTTCCGCAAGGTGATGGAACATGATCTGGACGACTTCCGCTCTCGTTCGACCGGCGCGCTGACCTCGGCCTTCATCTACGACGCCAACATGGTCCGGGCGGCGGTCTGTGACGTCTTCCTGACGGCCGGGAAGGACTCGCTGACGATCATCACCATGATCGGCCTGATGTTCTTCACCGATTGGCGCATGGCGCTGATGTGTCTGGCGCTGCCGGTGATGGCGATCGCGCCGATGCGTTATCTGGGGCGCAAGGTCCGCCAGATCTCGCTGCGCACCCAGGTCGAGACTGGCATGCTGACCGAGGCGCTGACCGGCGCCGTCCAGGGCGTGCGGACGGTGAAGGCCTACAATCTCGAAGGTCGCCTGCAGGCCGAGGCCGACGCGCGAATGACGTCGTTGGCCCGGCTGGTGACCAGGAACGCCTGGGTGGGAGGCGCCATCCTGCCGGTCGTCGACGGCCTGGGCGGTCTTGCGGTCGCCCTGGTGATCCTGTTCGGCGGCGGCCAGGTGATCGCCGGCGCCATGACGCCCGGAGAGCTGGTGGTGTTCATCGGCGCTATCGTCGGCGCCTATGCGCCGATCCCGTCGCTGTCGAAGGTGAACGTCACGCTCCAGACGGGGCTTGCGGCGGCCGAGCGGGTGTTCGCGCTGACGGACCGTCCGGTGCGGCAACTGTCGTCTGAAGCGGCGCCGGCCTTGCCGAGGATCTCGGGGGCCGTGCGGTTCGAAGGTGTCGGCTTCAGCTACGGCGAGGACGGAGCCAGGGTGCTGCGCGACGTCGATCTGGTCGCGCCGGCGGGCAAGGTCACCGCACTGGTGGGACGCACGGGCGCGGGCAAGAGCACGCTGCTGAACCTGATCCTGCGCTTCCACGACCCGGACGAGGGCAGGGTGCTGGTCAATGGCGCGGACGTACGCACGGTCAACCTGGCCTCGCTGCGCGATGCCGTGGCGGTGGTCAGCCAGGAGGCGACGCTGTTCGACGGCACGATCGCCGACAACATCCGGCTGGGACGCCTGGAGGCCAGTGCCGAGGAGGTGGCCGACGCGGCCCTGGCCGCCGGGGTGCTGGATTTCGCCGCCGCCTTGCCCGATGGGCTGGAGACGCGCGTGGGCGAGCAGGGAACGGGCCTGTCGGGCGGCCAGCGCCAGAGGGTGGCCATCGCCCGGGCGCTGCTGAAGGACGCACCGATCCTGCTGCTGGACGAGGCCACCAGCGCCCAGGACGCGCAGTCCGAGCGCGACATCCAGGCGGCGCTGCGTCGGCTGATGGCGGGACGGACGACGATCGTGGCGGCCCACAGGCTGTCGACCGTGCGCGAGGCCGATGTGATCCACGTGCTGGAGGAGGGCGAGCTGGTCGAAAGCGGTTCGCACGAGGCCCTGCTCGCCGAGGGCGGCCTCTATGCCCGCCTGAACGCCCTGCACGGACCCGCCGGCGCGCTCGCTCCCGCCATGCTCACCAACTGAACCTTCGCAAAGCCAAGCCAGGACGATGCTAGATATGGCCTTCGGCGAGACTTCAATGCCGCGCGCGCGCCGACGCTCTTCGTGGGCCCTGATCACGCGCCTCTATCGCGAAACGCTGCACCGCCAGTTGCTGCTGCTGGCGCTGTCGCTGGGCTGCATGGGCGTGATCGCCAGCATGGCCACGGCCTATACCTATCTCATGGGGCCGCTGGTCGACCGGGTGTTCATCGCCAAGGACGCCGCCCTGCTTTGGGTTTTGGGCGGTTCGGTGGTCGCCATCTTCGTGCTGCGCAGCCTGGCCAGCTACGTCCAGGGCGTGCTGCTGACCATGCTCGGACAGAACATCGTCCTGGATACGCAAAAGCGCCTGTTCGGAAAGTTGCTGCACCACGACATGGACCTGTTTGAAGCGCGCGCCTCCGGCACGCTCGTCGGGGCCTTCATCTACGACGTCAACCTGCTGCGTGTGACGATCTGCAACTTCTTCCAGCGCGTCGGCAAGGACTGCCTCACCGTGGGCGGCATGCTGACGCTGATGTTCGCCACGGACTGGCGCATGGCGATCTTCAGCATCGCCGCCGCGCCGCTGTCGCTGCTGCTGCTGGTCCGTCTGGGCCGCAAGCTACGGGGCGTGTCGCTGGTCTGCCAGGAGCAGATCGGCGACCTGACGGCCTTCGTCACCCAGGCGCTGCAGGGCGTACGCCTGATCCGCGCCTACAGGCTGGAAGCGGTCAATGCGGCGGGCGTCGAGACCCGCGCGCGATCGGTGGCCGGGCTGCTGACCGAGACCACGCGGATCGAGGCCTCAGTCCTGCCGATCTTCGACGGTCTAGGCGGCTTGGCCATGGCGGCGATGATCGTCTACGGCGGTGCGCAGGTCGTGGCCCAGTCCATGACGCCCGGCACGCTGCTGGTGTTCATCGGCGCGGTCTACGGCGCCTATCAGCCGCTGCGCTCGCTGGCGCGCGTCAACATCGACCTCCAGACGGGGCTTGCGGCGGCCGAGCGGGTGTTCGCGCTGATGGACCGTCCGGTGCGGCAACTGTCGTCTGAAGCGGCGCCGGCCTTGCCGAGGATCTCGGGGGCCGTGCGGTTCGAAGGTGTCGGCTTCAGCTACGGCGAGGACGGAGCCAGGGTGCTGCGCGACGTCGATCTGGTCGCGCCGGCGGGCAAGGTCACCGCATTGGTGGGACGCACGGGCACGGGCAAGAGCACGCTGCTGAACCTGATCCTGCGCTTCCACGACCCGGACGAGGGCAGGGTGCTGGTCAATGGCGCGGACGTGCGCACGGTCAACCTGGCCTCGCTGCGCGATGCGGTGGCGGTGGTCAGCCAGGAGGCGACGCTGTTCGACGGCACGATCGCCGACAACATCCGGCTGGGACGCCTGGAGGCCAGTCCCGAGGAGGTGGCCGACGCGGCCCTGGCCGCCGGGGTGCTGGATTTCGCCGCCGCCTTGCCCGATGGGCTGGAGACGCGCGTGGGCGAGCAGGGAACGGGCCTGTCGGGCGGCCAGCGCCAGAGGGTGGCCATCGCCCGGGCGCTGCTGAAGGACGCACCGATCCTGCTGCTGGACGAGGCCACCAGCGCCCAGGACGCGCAGTCCGAGCGCGACATCCAGGCGGCGCTGCGTCGGCTGATGGCGGGGCGGACGACGATCGTGGCGGCCCACAGGCTGTCGACCGTGCGCGAGGCCGATGTGATCCACGTGCTGGAGGAGGGCGAGCTGGTCGAAAGCGGTTCGCACGAGGCCCTGCTCGCCGAGGGCGGCCTCTATGCCCGCCTGAACGCCCTGCACGGACCCGTCGGCGCGCTCGCTCCCGCCATGCTCACCGAGGCCGCGCCCGTGCCGGTCGAGCCCAGGTAAGGCGCCTCGCCCAAGACTGCGTTCAGGAGTTCCGCGTTGAATATCAGTGAAGACCGTTTTGAGGTCGTGCTCGACTATTACGGCGTGCCCGAGGCCGTGATGCGCGAGATCGCGCGGCTGGGGCAGCCCGAGCGCAAGCCGCTCTGCAAGGATCACGGCGTCTGCCCCTACGTGGTGCGCACGATGCTCGACTACAGCCGCTACCCTCAGGCCGAGGACGTGGCCTACCTGCTGCGTCAGGCAGGGGAGGATATCTCGCGGCTGTCGATGCTCGATTTCGGGTGTCTGGTGGCCGACTACGCCGTGATGTTCGCGCGGCTGGGCGCGAAGGTGGCGATCTATGACGACGTCGAAGCCGTGAAGTTCCCCGCCTATCGCCTCGCCCGCGAGGGCTTCGATGTCGAGATCCACACCCTGCCGACCGAAGGCGACCTGCTGATGAAGGGCAAGGATCTGGTGGTGTTTGGCGAGGTGCTGGAGCACCTGGAGGATCCGCTGGTTCCAATCCGCGCCTGCATCGCGCAGGGCGTGAAGTACATCTTCACCTCCTGCTACCCGTTCGGGGACGACGAGTACTACACGCTCTCGGGTCACCTGAAGTCGGCCCAGGACCTGCAATCGGACTGCATCCGCCTGCTGATCGGCCACTACGACGCCCTGCCGTCGCGCGACAAGTCGGTGCTCTGGCGGCGGCGAGAGCCGGTCGCGGCCAATGGCTGACCTCGGTCACGTCACGCCGGAAGCCGGCCCCCAGCGTTCCGACGCCCGCTTCCACCTGTCGGTGATGGCGATCTTCCGCAACGAAGCCCACGTCATCGACGAATGGGTCGAGCACTATCGGGCCTTTGGAGTCGAGCATTTCTACCTGATCGACAACAACAGCACCGACGCCTACCGGCCGGCGCTGCAGCGGCATATCGACGACGGGGTGGTGGACCTGTTCATCTGCGGGCGGGACGCCTACCAGATCGGCGCCTATACCGAGATGCTGCCGAGGCTTCGGCGCGAAACCGAATGGGTGGGCGTGTTCGATCTGGACGAGTTCATCTATCCGCTGGACGGCGCTCCGATCCCCGCCGCCCTGGCGGCGCATAGGGACAGGGACGCGATCCTGGCGCCATGGCTGAGCTTCGGCTCCAGCGGCCATCTGGATCAGCCTGCCTCGGTGGTCGAGGGCTTCACCCGCCGGGGCGACGCCGCCGTCAGCCGGGCGTTCCTCAAGGCCTTTTCCAAGCCTGAAGAGATCGAGGTGTTCTCGCAGCACAACCCCGTCACCCGACGTGGGAACAAGGTGCTGTCGAACGGCCAGCCCTTCGGTGACGACCTTTACGTCATGCTGGAGGAGGCGCGGCTGGAAGAGTTCGCGATGGTCAACAACCATTATCGCCTGCAGAGCCTGGCCTACTTCCGAGACATCAAGACGGCGCGGCCGGAGGTGCATGAAGAGGCGCAGGACCGGCTGAAGACCATGCGTTTCTTTCACGAGTACGACGCGGCCTGGAGCCGCATCGAGGATCGGCGACTGGCAGCGTTCAGCGCCGCCCGGCGGTCGTGAACCGCAAGAGGGCGGGCCGTGCGGCCGGCTGACGAGACGAACATGCGAACGCAGGCGGAAGGATCCGGGATGATGTGGGGCAAGAGACGAAGCGGCCGCGCAGTCGCCGGAGCGGTTTCTCGAAAGGCCTTGCGGCTCGGCGCCCTGAGCGCGGCCTGCGCCTGGCCGGCGCTCTGCGGCCTGTCCTCCGCCGAGGGCGCCTGGCCGCTGCGCCTGCACCTCCAGGCCGGCTTCGAAGAGATCTGCGATCAGAACCAGTATGTGGAGTCCGAGGACGGTAGACTGGTGGCGGTGTTCCGCAGTGGAGAGATCGCCGAGCGTGGACCCTTCAAGGGGCGTGCGAACGAAGCCGCCTTCGCCTCGTCCGACTGTCTGACCAGCGATGAGGCGGCCTGCGGCGGCTGGGTGAGGGTCGTCGCCGACAGGCCGATCACGGGGCTCAGCCTTGACGGCGGCTCGATGGACGTTCGCGTCGAGGGCGAGGGAGTCTATCGCGTGTTCCCCGACGGCGCGGTCCAGCACGTGGCGGGCGTGGATGAAGAGCCGTGCCAGGGTGTCGAGTTCTACGTCGCCGGCTGTTTGGGACCGTCTCGTCTCGATCCGCCGCCGGCGGCCAGCGCGCCTGGCGGCCGGGACCTTCTCAGCTTCTCGTTCCGGATGGCCGGCCAGGACCTGACTTTGCTGGGTCTGGGCGGCGACGCTGCATCGCGGCGGGTCGTGGTGCGCAGCGGGTTGGGAACGATCGAGCGGGCCTGCCCGGCTTCACCGGTATAGGCCGCTCCGTCGATCTGGGCGCGGGCGGCGCCTGGGTTCTGGAGAGGATAGAGAAAAGGGGAGGTGAGACGAGCCGTGTCCGCCTCGTCTCTGCTCCAACGGGGACTCGAACCCCCAGCCACAACGAGAAGTCCTCGCCGACAGGCTGCTACCGTAAGTTATTGCCAAAGCATACATACACTGAATGCGAGCGTCGCGTTTGGCAAGAGCGATCCGGCTCACAACACCGCATTGTTACGATCCTGAACCTGGGGCGGGGCGTCGAGTACGACGCCGCCTGAATCGACCATGTTGTCGGTGGCCAGCCATTGCTGGGAGCCGCGCTGGGACAGCGGGCCGACATGGGTCACCTGCATGCCGGTGCGTCCCACCGAAACGTGGTTCTCGCGCAGGATCATGATTGGTCCCAGATGGCCCCAGATCCGGATGCCCTCGCCATAACCCTTGTCTGAAGCCCGCGGTTCGGCGAAGGCGAGGTTGTTGCCGCTGACCCGGATCCTCTCGGCGTTGCCCACCAGCATGCCCAGGCGCCCGACCTCGTACTCGAACGGTACGCGCAGGTGCAGGCTGTTGTCGGCGATGGTCACGCTCTTGAGGGTCGAAAAGCGGGCGCCCTTCTCGCCGCGATCGCTGACGGCCACGCGGATGCCTTCGTAGAAGCTCTGGATCGTGTTGCCGGTGATCTGCACCTCGCGGCTCAGCGAGCCGGCACAGACGATCGCCTGCTGGCCCACGGACGGATTGTTCAGCTTGAACCCCGCCAGCCAGGTGTTGATTCCCGTGAAGCGCCGGCGGAAATCGGGGTCGGCGACGGCCTTCTGGGCCAGGTCGCGGATGTAGCGGGCGGCGCTCCTATCGTCGGCCGGGGCTTTGGACGGCGGGGCGGCGCGCACCATGGCGTCCCATTCATGCTGTCCCACCGGCGAGTTGAAGGCCATGTTGACCTGGTCGAAGGACAGCACGGCCGTCGTTCCGGGGACGTCACGGGTGTCGGTGACGGTGACGTCGCCGAGGATCATGCCCGAGCGGGCCTCCTTGGCCAGGCTGTTGAAGGCGTTCTCGCCCATGGCTCGCCGCATCGCCGTCACGTAGCGCCCCATCGAACCTGTGGGCGCGGCGCTGTTCAGTCCCGTCTCGGCGACCCGGGTCATGTAGGTGCGCACGCCCTCTGGCGTGGTGGCTTCACGGCCCTTGGGTGGATTGGCCTTGGTCAGGGCGCGCCATTCGGCCTCAGCGACGGGTGAGTTCAGCTCGACCTTGTAGCGGCCCACCGAGATCACCCGCGCCCCCGCCGCGCGGCCGGCGCTGGTCACCCGTCCGATCAGTTGCTTGGCCAGAAGGGCCCGGCGCTTGGGTTCGGCGGCGAGGCGTTCGAAGGTCAGGGCCGCCGGCCGGGCCTGAGCATCGAACTGGTTGTCGCGGATTTGGCTGACCAGGCAGTCGGTGACCAGAACGCCTGTCTGGCCGTAGCCGACGATGAAGCGGTTGGCGACGATCCGCGCCGAGCGCACCGGGACGCGAGGCTTTTCCTCTTCGGGTGGCGAGATGCGAACGGTCAGGCAGGTGCGCTCGTTGCGGATCGAGGCTCCACAGCGCAGCACGCAGCCGCTGACCTCGACATTGGCGCAGTCGGTCAGGGTGAGGACGCCGTTCAGATGTTTGACCGGGCTCCATTCGCCGCCGGTCTCGTTGGCCTCGACATGGAGGTCGCGCACGGTGACGCTCTCGCAGCCGATGAATTCCAGGGCCGCCTCGGCCTTGGCCACGCCGATGCGGGTGGCCTCGCCGCCGCCGTGCAGGCTGACGTGGCCCAGGCCCTCCAGCTTGACCGTCTGGTCTGAGCGGTAATCGCCCTGACGGAAGCAGATCACCGCGTCCTCGCCCTTGGGCAGTTCGGTCAGGATCTTCACCCAGTCGCTCTCGGGGCTGAGCACGTAGGTCGCGCAGCCGCCGCCGTTGTTGCGGTTGTAGAGCGCCTCGATGGCGGCCTGCACCGTCTTGGCGCTGGAAATCTCGGGCGTATTGACCGGATCAAACGAGACCACGGCCGCCCGCGACAGGCTGGCGGCGAAGCGAATGGCCGCACCGACGGCGACATTGGCCGAGTTCAGCAGTTCGGCGGTCACCTGCTGGTTCTGGGTGACGCCGTCGAGCGACCATTGGGCCGCCGCCACGCCCTGGGCGTTGGTCGGCACGATCAGTTCGGTCACACCGCCGGTCAGCCGCCCCGAACCGGCGGCGATGCGGTAGCGCACCCGCGCGTTCTGGACCGGAACCTCGCCGCGGCGCACGCCGGTGAGCAGGCTTTCGCCCAAGGCGATGCGGATGGCGGGCGAGGTGGGGTCGGGCATGGCCGATTGCCCGTCGCCGCCGAGATAGACGAAGTCGACCAGTTCGGTGAGCGGTGGGAAGAGGTCGCGGCAGTCTCCGACGGGCGTCCAGTTCGCGCCGTCGAAATCCAGGATCGCCAGCTTGGCGTAGGCATGGGCGATACCGTGCGGCGCCTGGGCGACGGGGACGCCGCCGTTCTGGGGCCATTCGATCCCGACGCCGCTGCGGGCGGCCGCCAGCCAGTAGTCGCCGCTGCGATAGGTTCCTGCCGAAAAGCCGATCTCCAGCCCGCTCTCGATGGCCAGGAAGCCGTCATTGTCGCCGGGGACGACGATCGGCGCCGCGCCGGCGCCGTCCCAGCCGCGGATCTTGGGATTGGAGCCGAAGCCGGCGATGGCGATGGGGCCCTCGGCCGTCAGGGTGTCGACGGCGATGGTCGTTCCCCGCACGGTCTTGATCCGCACCAACACGCCCGGTTCGCCGCGCCGTTCGCGGTCGTCATCGGTCAGCTCGATCCACTGGCCGTTCTGGAAGCCGGAGTAGCGGTCGCGGCCCGTGTTCGAAACGGTCAGGTTTTCGCCGTCGCCGGCCAGCCAGCGCACCGCCAGCGTGGCGTTGTCGCGCGACCACTTGAAGGTCGCGCCGCCGCCCGCCGTCCCGGCGCGATGCACCTCGATTCGATAGAGATGGTTCTCCAGCCGCCGATAGCCGGCGTTCTCGGGCATGCTGCACGGATCGCTGGCCTGCGCGGCGGCCTTGGCCCGGGCGCTGAGCCGGCCGGTGGGGGCTGCGGTGTAGGTCTGCCAGGGCGGCAGGTCCGCATCGCAGGTGAAGGCCGCAGCGCCGACCGCGCCCAGGCGCAGGCAGCGCACCTGCCAGACGGTCTTGAGGCGGGTGGCGGTGTCGGCGGTCAGCGCCGTCTCGCGCAGCGACGGGTCCTCAAGCGCGGTGATGTGGCGGCGCCAGACGTCCAGGAAGGCCAGGTACCGGCCCGAGATCGGCGCTGCGGCGGGCGCCGCGGGCGGGTTCAGGAACACGGGCGAGCCGGCCGGCAGGTCCGGCTGGGCGTTGAGCGCGACGGCGGCCTCGTTCACCACCCGCAGGCCGTCGACATAATAGATCCCGGCCCCGATCTGCAGCGTGCCGCCGCCGGGCGTGATGGCGAAGCCCGCGCTATGCAGCGGACCGCCGGCCGGACCGATGATGTCCGCCCCCGTTCGCCGCAGTCTGTGGTCGCCGATCGCCCACTGCTCGTTGAGGTCGGCGTCCAGGGTCACGCGTCCCTGCTGGGTCAGCACCGCGTCGTAGTGCTTTCCGGGAACGAAGGTCAGCCGCGAGAAATCGCCGTTCATGATGCGCCCCTCAGTTTTCCCGGATCCCGCCTGCGGCGAGATCCAGGTGCAGATATTCGTCCAGCCCCGCCGAAAGGTTGGCCTGTCGGCGATGCTCGTTCAGGAACCTCCAGGCGCCCATGGCGCCGCCATTCTCGCCGCCTTCCCGCAGGGCGCGCGCGCAGCCCTGCGCCAGACGGCCATAGGCCGGCTCGCCGTGGCGCTCGCTGTCGAACAGCGGGACCAGCCGCGCCCGCAGCGCGTCCAGGTCCTCGCCGGCCGTTGCGGCCTCGACGGCCAGGTCGGGCTGGCAGCGGTAGCGCCGCGCGGTGGCCGAGCCGGCCGCCAGATAGGAGAACCGCACGCAGCCGGCCTGACGCCGCGCGGCGACGGCTGGGCCTGTGAACAGGCTGTCGGTGGCCGACAGCGACTTGGCGGTGGTCGAGCCCAGCACCGTCACGCCATCGAGGTCGAGGTCGGTTTCGGGGGCGTCGACGGCGACTTTGCCGCCGGCGTCGATGATCGACTCCGTCGCCTTCAGGGCGGGGCCGGGCTGGAGCATGAGGATCGGACCGGTGATCGCCCGGATCAGCGATATGGTCAGCGCCTCGTGCCGGCCCTCGACCAGCACGCCCCTGGCGTCGCCGGGCAGGGCGCCGGGGCTGACGGTCGCATGGCTGAGGGTTAGGCGGCCCAGATTGGCCGGTTCGGACCCAAGCACCCGCACCTGGCCGTCGACCAGCAGCCCGTCGATCGCCAGCTCGCCCGGGGCAAGGCTGCCCAGGGGCGCGGTGGCGTCGATCTCGATGTCGCCGCGAATGGTCGCGCGACGCTCCTGCGGCGTCAGCTTGCCGGTGACGCGCTCCTGTCCGCCGCCCTGGGCGAGGCTGAAGGGCCAGGCGGCGCTGGTCAGCACCAGCATGGAGCCTTCCGGGATCTGGATGCTGTTTGCGCCGATCAGGGCCTCGGCGAAGGTTTCGTTCTCGAGGATGGCGATCACACCGACGGTTCCGGCCGGCTGAGCGTTCCATTCGCCGACCGCCTCGGCCAGGCTCGCGAAGATCCGGCCCGGCGCGTCGGGTTCGCGGCGCGTGACGCCCGCCTGCCAGGTCACCCGCCGGGTCAGCAGGGCGTCGAGACTGTCGCGGCGATCGTAGGGGCCGCCCCCCAGGTCGCCGGGCGCGGCGTAGGCGAAGGAGACGCGTGCGCCGGCGGCTTCGACGCCGGCCGGCAGGGCCAGGCGCCCGCGCACCGGGTCGACGCCGGCGCGCAGGTCGACGGCCAGCGGGTTCCCGTCCGGATCGGGATAGGACTTCTGGGCCGGCGGTCGCCGCCACTCGGTTCCACCGCCCGTGTCGTGAACGTCGCAGATGGTGACGGCTTCCGGGTCCAGCCTGACGAAGGGATCGCCGTCGGCGGCCTGCAGCCAGACTTGCAGGGGCGGGGTGGCGTCGAACCAGCGGGCGGGCGGCGTGCGTCCCAGCGCCAGGGCGGCGCGCCGGGCCTCCAGTTCGCGATAGAGCGGTCGATAGGCGAGGGCGCCGGGAACGTTGACGTCCTCGGCCAGGTGATCGCCCGAGATCTCGGTCTTGGGTGGGTTGAAGAGCGGCTGGTCCCGACCGAGCGGATCGAAGTGGAACCGGCCGGGGCCTGCCGGGGCGGCGTCGGCCTCGGCCATCGGATAGGCCTGCAGCCGCCACAGGAAGACACCGATGTTCGGCACGTTGTAGCGGCCCTGGCCCAGGGCGATCGACCGGACGTCGGCGGTATGGGGCGCGGTGTCGAAGGCGCCGCCCTCAAGGGCCAGGGCGTCGGCGTTCCAGACGTCGGCCGTGCCGGGCTCGTGCATGCGAACATGGTTCATCTGCTGGCTGACGTTCAGCAGGTGCATCATCTCGACCGCGCGGGCGCTCCAGCCGGTGGCGTCGTGGGCCAGGGTCTCGAGCATGGCCAGCGTGCCCTTGCGCCGGCGGAAGCCCACCGTGTTGGCGATCCAGGCGCGCGGGCTGTAGCCGTCGGCGGCGCCGGAGTCGTAGCGCCCGCGCACGTCAAGCAGATCGCCCACATAGGGCAGGGCCCAGTCCGGGCAGGTCTCGATGAACCAGCTGTCCAGCAGGGCGAACATGTCGTCCTGGACGAGCTGGGCCTGGCCGGCCAGCACTTCGAAGAGGGCGCGCAAGGCGCCGCCGGCCTCGCCGTCGCGCAGCCGCATGTGGGCCGGCAGCAGCTCGAACATCTGGTCGGCGGTCAGTCTCATGTGCTCGCCTCCGTCAGGTCGACGCCCGCGGCGTCGATCAGCAGCAGCTCGGCCTTGCGGAACACCCCGGCCTCGAACCGCGCCGGCTTGGCGGCCAGGATCGAGCTGAAGGCGGTGGTCGGATCGTCGGTGCGCTGAAGCCGCTCGAGGAACACCGCCGTCACGCCGTCCACCCCGTGCAGCACGGCCAGCACCTCGCTGGCGCTGACAGGCTGGGCGAAGGCGCGGCGGTCGAAGGCGAAGGCGGCGATCAGGGCCGTCTTCGCCGCCGTCAGCACGTCGGCGGCGATGTGGGCCTTGTCGATCTTCAGCCGGGCGCGCAGCGAGAACCGGCGCTCCTGGTGGCCGTCGACGCGGATCGGCCGGTCCGCGTGTCGCACCAGGTCCATGGCGGCCAGGAGGTTGAGGTGCAGCGGGTCCAGCGGCGTCAGCACCGCGCCGTCGGCGCCGGCCACGGTCAACTGCACCACCCGCTCGAAACCGTTCCAGATGATGTCGACGTGCGCCTTGCCAAGCCCTGCGAAGCCGCGGGCGAAGTCCTCGATGTCGGCCAGGGAGACGATGCGCCCCAGGGTGCGGACGGTCAGGGGCGCGTTGACCTGGGCGTCGGCGAGGGTCTCCGGGTCCTTGGCGCCGGTGGTCGGCATCGGATTGGTGACCGCCTTTAGTCCCAGCGGGCGTGTCAGGGGCTGGCTCAACTGGCCCGCGGCCAGCAGGCCCGCGCGGCCCGAGCCGATGCGGTAGCGGGCGCGGACGTTGCCCCGGCCGGTGGGCAGGCGGGCGCCGGTGATCCCGTCGCCGAACTGCACCGACACCGATCCGTCGTCGGCCCGGCGGGTGACATAGACCCGGTCGTTGGCGCCGGCCCCCAGCAGATCGTCGAGCTCGCTCCACAGTACCCCGTTCACCCGGATCTCCAGGGTGGTGCGGCGTCCGGAAGGGGTGGCGGCCGAGACGTAGGTCAGGCCCTTCTGCGGCAGGCGGAAGGCCTGGAAGGCGGCTGCGCCGTCGCCGCTGCCGATGACGTGATCCTGGCTTTCGCCGTGCGTGGCGCGAACGACGTTGGCGTTCAGCCGCACGGTGCGGGCGACCAGGGGGCGATCGATCTCGGTGGTGAACCGCACCTGGGTCGTGACGACGGCGACGTCCTGCATCTGAGCCGAGCCGCCGGCCGTGACGGCGCTGACGGCGGCCACCTCCAGCACCCGGGCCACGGGTTCGCCGGTGACGGCGTCCTGGCCGGTGACGGCCACCAGCCGGCCGGGCGTCAGCTCCGGGCGGGCCGTCATCAACACCACGGTGTCGCCCTGGACGGAGGTGGTGATCGGGCGACGGCCCCAGGCCAGCGGTTCGCTGATGCCGAAGACGGTGGCGTTGCGCGGCGAGAACGGCGTCAGTTCGGGGCCGCTGATCGTCAGGCGGGTCACCCTCTGCGCCAAGGTGAAGTCGGTCACGCCGACCTCCACGGCCGAGGTGACGCCGTACAGGCGCGTCGTGGTGGCGTTGCGGACGGCGACCCAGCCGCCGCCCACGAAGCCGTCATGCACCTGATCCAGGTCGAGATAGTCGCGATCGCTGGGAAAGGTCGCCTCGGCCCAGCTCGACTTGCGATCGGCGTAGAGGCCCTTGATCAGCGGGCTTTCGGCGATCAGGTCCAGGCTGACCCCGAGGTTGAGATCGTTGAGGGCGATGCCCTGCATCGCCGCCGCGATGCCGGTGTTCGTGCCGGAGTTCATCATCAGCGGCTGGACGTCGACGGCGTACTGGGCCGACTGGCCGCTGTTGAACAGGGCGGCCGCCGACAGCTCGGGGCGCAGTTCGGCGGTGCGCATGAACTGGGGCAGGGTGTCCCAGTGCGGGGCGTTGAAGCCGAACAGGTTGGTGCGCTGGCGCAGGGCGAAGGCGCGCGGGCTCTGCTTGGGAATGGCCGCGTCGGCGCCCAGGGGCGCTTCCAGCTGGATCAGGGTGTGGGCGTCGACCCGGTTCTCGACGTCGGCCGAGACCAGGGTCATGGCCGCCACCTTGCGCAGCTGCCAGACGGTGCTGGTCGCCGAGTTGCGACGCTCGTTGCCGATCAGGACGATCGGGTCGCCTGGCTTCAGGCGCGTGGCCAGCCCGTCCAGCCAAAGCTTGGTGTCGCCGGCGGCCGGCGCATGGAAGCGGGCGGTTTCGACCCGCATGTCGCTGAACTGCGGCAAGGCGACCAGCGGGGCGGTGACTTCGAAGGTCTGGGGCAGCTCGTCGCCGGCCGGCACGCTCTGCACCTTGGTGCCGGCGGGGATCGCGACCGTGGCGGGCGAGCCTGGGACCTCGTCGCAGGCGATGGCCAGGAAGGTTCCCGCCGCCACGCCGGGCGCGAGTTCGTAGGCGATGGTCCGAGCCAGCTCCAGCAGCGAGCGGCGCTCGGTGGCGGTTCGCAGGAAGCCTTCGTTGGCGATGCGGTCCTGGTAGAAGGTCAGGACGTCCAGGCCCACGGCCCAGGCGTCCAGCAGGGCGATCGCCGGGTCGGAGGGCGCGCGGGTGGTCAGCCCGGCCAGGGCTGCCTGGCGCGGCAGGTCCTGGATCATGGTCCGGCGGGCGCGTCCGTGATCGAGCACGCGATAGGCAAGGGCCGCCTGGCGCGGGGCCGGCGACAGGGCGTCGCCGGGATGCGGAGCGCCGCCGCAGCAGTCGCAGGTTTGGTCCGATGCGCTCATAGGCCGCCCACCATCGCCACGTCGAACCGCCCGCGCTCGGGGTAGTTCGGGTCGTTGTCCAACTGGATGATCTCGTGAGCGGCCGGGACGATGACCCCGGCGGCGATCTCGCCCTGTGGTCCGGCGCCCCAGCGTTCGAACCCGGTCAGGGTGAGCGACGAGACGCCCCGCACGGCCATGGCCGCGGCGTGCACGCGGCTGGCGTACAGAGGATCGCCGAACGAGAAGTTGTCGGGATGGAAGAAGGCCGGCCGCCCGTCGGACCGCAGGTCGCGGCCGAAGGCTTCGAGCAGGGCCAGCTTGACGTCGGCCTGGAAGTAGCCGGGCGTGACGCAGATCCGAAGGCGCAGGTCCAGCGGCAGGTAGGCCGGGTCGCGCAGTTCCAGATCGTAGCCGGCCATCCGCACCCGATCCAGATGCCGGAAGATCCGCTCGCGGAAGGCCGGGTCCTGGGCCGCCGACAGGCGGCCCCGACGGTCCAGCGTGATGAAGACGGTGAACCAGCTGCCGGTCCAGCGGATGCGGGCCGCCGCGCGCTGCACCTCGGGGTGTTCCTGGGCCGCCGCCGCGTAGTCCGCCTCGGTTACCGCGCGGGCCTGGCGCTTGATCGAGGCAGGGGCGAAGGCGCGGATCTCCTGGGCGGTTTCGGGGGCGCGTGCGCCGACGGCGGGCAGGGGGTTGCCCACTCCGTCCAGGCCGGTCCAGCCGCCGTGCCCGGCGGTCAGCACATGGGCCAGGGCCCGTGCGCCGATCGCGCCGTCCTGGGCCGCGCCGACCCGGTAGGAGACGGAGAAGCGCGATCCGGCGGCAGGACGCCGGCCGTTGATCCCGTCGCCGAACCGCAGGGTGGTTGAGCCATCGTGGTCGCGCTCGGCGACGACGTCGGCGGCGAAGCGGTCGCTGGCCAGCACGTCCGGACGCACGCGCCAGGCCTCGTCCTCGTCACGCAGGCGGATGGCCGGCGCGCAGGCGCGCGGGTCGCGGTTGAGCAGGGCCTGGGCGGAAATGCCGAGCGGCTCCTGCGGCAGGTCGGGGACGCTGAGGATGTCGTTGCGGCCCAGCAGCGGGCGATAGGCGCCCTCGTCCGGAGCCTGGTCGGGGATCAGCACGCCGTCCTCGATCCAAAGCCCATGGTCGGCGGGCACGATGTTGCCGCGCGCCACTGCGGCGGGTTTGGCGGTGGTTTCCCCGCCGCCACGCACCACGGTCAGCGGAAGCGAGAAGGGCAGGGCGTCGCGGGCGTCCCACTCGATCTCGGCCAGCTTGGCGCCAGTCAGAGGGTCGGTCACGCGGGTGATGGCCGTCACTTGCACGACATGCCGGCGGGAGGGATCGGCGTCGGCGGCCTCGCCGGTCTCCGGACCTGCGACCTGCTCCAGCGAGAGGAAGAAGCCGGGCGCCAGGGTCAGGGGCGGCTCGTCGGTCAGAGTCGCCGAGGTGGCGCCTACCGGCAGGCAGCAGTCGGCGTCGGACCAGGTGTAGAAGGCGATCTCGTTGTGCGCCGAGTTCAAAGCAAGGTCGTACAGGGTGGCGAAGACCCTTGCGCCCTGGCGCACCGCCTCGCGGAAATCGACGGGGGACAGCACTGTCGGCAGGCCGGCGACGCGGGTGGTCACCGGCGCGCCGGCCGTCAGGACCCTCTGGTCGGCGTCGCCGCCCTTGGCTACCTGGAAGGCGGCGAAGGTCAGGGCGTTGCAGCCGTCGTGCACCGGATAGTCGATCAGGCGAGCGTGCCGGCGCAGCGACACCCGGCTGCGGGCCGTGCCGAGATAGGCCTCGGTGGCGACGGCGTCCTGCAGGTAGCTGAGACGATCGGCGGTCGCGGCCAGGGTCTCGACCACGGCCACATAGGGATCGGCCGGACTGCGCTCGGTCCAGTCGGGCATCAGGGCGCCTAGCCGGTCGAGCATCAGCCGGCGGAAGCCGTCATAGTCCTTCACCAGATAGTCGATTTCGGGCGCTGCTTCAGTCTGCGGCGCGCAGGTCTCGTCGGTGCGGCAGTCGAAGGGGCTGGGGCAGCCGGCCTTGAACGAGAACTCCACGGCCGCCAGCCGGGGGTCGAAGCCGGCGGGCGGGGCGGTCTCGCCGGCGGCCGCCACCAGCCGCAGGGTGTAGAGCGAGAAATCGCCGGCTTGGTCGACGGTCAGCCGAAGACGGTCGGCGCCCGAGGGGGCCAAGGCGATCACCTGGATGTCGCGGATGCGGTCGCCGCCCTCCAGCCGCCAGTTGGCGACGGTCAGCGTTCCGGCGGCGGGGATCCCGTCCGGCTGGCCGGGAAGGGCGTGGACGAAGACGACCTCGAGTTCGGTCTGGTCGGGGTTGGCCACCTCCAGATAGTCGATGCCGTTCAGCGTGGTCGATTCCAGCACGGCGGCGACGCGTCCGGGCGAGCGGCAGGCGTAGCGGGTCATCGCAGCGGCCTTTCGAAGCGCTCGATCACCGTGCCGCCGTCGCCCCGCAGGGCGTAGCGGACGAGGATCTGCAGGGTCTCCTCCCTGGCCGTGACGGCGACTTCGGCGGCCTCGACCAGGTCGCCCAGCCAGGTGTTGATGGCCGCCTGGACGCTCATCTGGACGGCGATGGCCAGGGGCTGGCCGTCCGGAGCGAAGACCAGCTGGCGCACGCCGCTGCCGAAGTCGGGGCGCATGACCCGCTCTCCGGGGCCGGTGAACAGCACCTGCTCGATCAGGTCGCGCACATGGGCGGGACCATCGGCCCGGGCGGTCACGCCGCCGCCGTCGAAGCGGAAGGGGAAGGCGACCTGGGTCATGAGGCGACCACCCGTGTCTGGAACACCGAGACGGTCGGCGGTCCGGCGGGGATCTGTTCGATGCTCTGGCTGATGCCGATGCTGGTCCCCAGCATCACCGGCTTGCCGTTGGCCAGCACCCGGGCAGCGGGGCCGGTGTACTGCACCTTGACGCAGGGCTGGGGCTTGGTGGACGGCCCGGCCGGCACCTGGAACGGGCAGCCGCCGATCGTATAGAGGTCGGCCATGGTCGCGGCCGGCTGCCCCGACAGCATGACCCGCGGCTCGCCCGGCGCCACAGACATGGGCGCGCCGTGGGGGCAGGTCGCCACCAGGCCGACGTGGAGTATGGGTCCGGGCATGGCGTTTCCTCCCTTCGTTCCGTCAGGTGACCACCAGGGCGGGGGCGTTGATCGAGACGCTGGGACCGTTCATCAGAATGGTGGCCCCCTGGCCGTTACTGATGGTGATGCCGGTCTCGTTGATGGCGATCATCGCGCCGGTCTTGGTCTTCAGCAGGATGCCGCCCGTGGGCCCGGGGGCGTCGCTGATCATCAGCGTCGTCTGCAGCGTCGTCTGCAGCATGAAGACGTCCGTCCCCGGGGGCGTGGCGGTCACCAGGGCTGGCACCTCGGCCATGGTGTTGAAGAAGCAGCCCGTCCAGATCGGATGGTCCAGGTCGCCCTGCTCGAACTCGATCCAGACGTTGGCCCCGATCTGGGGGACGGCGTACGAGCCCATCTGCTTGCCGCCGGCGGGGAAGCACGGCATGGCCCAGGTGCCGGGCACGAGCCCGGTGACGTCGGGCACCTGGGCCAGGATGCGGCCTTCCTTCATCAGGTCGATGTTGTTGATCACCGTCCCGCGATACTTGCCGAAATAGCGTCGTTCCTCGCTCATCAGGCTACTCTCTCCGACCATGATCCCAGGGCGTTGCGCGTCAGCGAGAAGGTCTGCTTGATCTCGCCGCGCTTGAGCTTGGTGGTGACGTTGCGCACGTAGTAGTGGCCGTCGTGATGGGGGCCGGCCCCGCGCACGGCCACCAGCCGTCGCGGCTTCAGCAGCCGGCCGTAGCGCGCCACGTCCAGCGCGCCGGAAGCGCCGACCACGTTCGCCGAATTGGCGGCCAGCCCCAGCCCGCGCGAGATCAGCACCGCCACGTCCTCGCGGGCCATGCCGGCCGGGGTGTCGTTGGACCGCGTGTAGCTGAGCGCCTTATTCTTGGCGTACATCAGGAATTCCGGGCCCAGCGGCGGATTGAGGGCGATGTCCGGAATGGGGATCGGCACGGCGACCCCGCTCTGACTGTTGCGGTAGATGGTGTAGTAGAGGGTCTTCGACAGGCCGTCGAAATTGAAGTTCAGCGACTCCACGTTGCTGGCCTGATCCATGTTGACGGTCAGGGCCGGCTGGATCTCCAGGCCGTCGATGGCCCCGCCGGGGGAAAAGCCGGCGACATCCGGACCCCAATAGGCCGTGCAGACGCCCTCCTGGGGCGTGGGCTCGACGTAGAAGGCGTAGCCGACATCGCGCGCCAGCATCATCACGTGGGCGTAGTCGGTGCCCTGCTGGGCGCGATACTTGCGCAAGGGATTGTCGACCGACCAGGTGATCGGCGGCAGGATCACCGGGATGACGCCCAGCGGGGTGTAGCGGGCCAGGATGAAGGCCACCTGGGCCATGTAGGGCATTGCCGGCATCGGCAGGCCGGTCAGGTCCAGCTGATCCATCATCTGGCTGGCGTCCGAGCCGGTGATCGACAGGGTCGATTTGCCCGGCTGGTTGCTCTGGCTGACGTCGACCCGCGAAACGAAGCCGTCCATCAGCACGTCCGAGACGCCGTCGATGGTCAGCGAGAAGATGAAGCGCGTGGCCGGCGAGAAGAAGCCGCCGGGCAGCAGTTCGCGCTCGATCTGGCCGCCCTTGCCGTAGGTCAGGTGCAGCTGGAAGCCGCCCCGCTGGCCCGACTGCTGGGTGACCTGCAGCTCGGTCACCGCGTCGATCACCGCCTTGGGCGCGGCCTCGAAGGTGAAGAAGCCCGACTTGATGGAAAGCTGTGCGCCCCTAAGCATTGGATCCGCCCCGCTCATTGGCGCCGGGCAGGGTGACGCGCAGGCGCCGCCCCGGGGCGGAGGTCAGGTCCAGCGGGTCGAAGGCGGCGTTGGCGTCGGCCAGGCGCCAGTGCAGTTCGGCCTGGCCGTAGACGCGGGCGGCGATCAGGTCCAGCCGGTCGCCCTCCGCTACGGTCACGGCTCCGATTTCCGAAAGACTGGCCGGGTCGGGGATGAAGCGGCGACGCAGATAGACCGCCGTGCGGCCGTCGGGCAGCGTCAGGCGCGCCGTCGCCGCGGCGGCGTAGCGGCTGGTGGCCGGCAGGTTGGCGCTGGTTTCCTCGCGGGCGAAGAAGCCGGGGGAGGGGATGACGGTCATGGCAGGGCGTCCAGGCCTAGGTCCTGCAGGGTTCCGGCCGCGCCCAGGCCGGCGAGTGTTTCCTTCTGCTGCTGGTAGGCGAGGTAGAGGCCGCCGCCGCGACCGGCGAAGCCCAGGTCGTCGACGCTGAGGATGCGCAGGGTCAGGCTGATCTTGGCGCGGATGGGGTTCAGCTTGGGGTCGAAAGCTTCCTCGGTCACCGACAGGTCGGTGATGCGCACCGGGGTGACGCGATGCCGGCTCCAGACGAAGACGGTCAGGGGCTGCGGCGCCGGCAGCACCTCGATCATGCCCAGCGAGGCCTGGGCGTTGGCTTCGCGCAGGGCCGTCAGGCTGGGATAGAGCATGGTCTCCAGCACGGCCAGTTGGGCGCCCAGTCCCGAGGCCAGCACCTCGTCGCGCGCGGTCGCCTCCTCCAGCGCGTCGGTGGCGTCGAGTTCGGCTTCGAGCGTGACGGTCTCGACCGGCGGGCCGGTCAGGCGCAGCGCCTCGACCCGGTCGCCGTCGCCCGCGGAACCGCGCGGCTGGAAGCTGCGGGTCACGGTGTCGGGATTGTACTGCAGGGGCACGACCTTCAGCACCGCCCCCGTCTCGGCGTCCACCCGCAGAAGGCCGGCCTTGAGCACCTTGATCGTGATCGGCGAGGTGGACATAAAAGCTCCCCTTAGCGAAAGAATTCGATGAGACGGCGCGTGTAGTCGGGCACCTTCAGCAGATCGATCTCGAGCGTGTGCGGCGCAGTTCCCCGGATTTCGTCCTCGCGCTGCATGTGATCCATGAAGTTCGGATGCTCTTCGGCCATGCGGTACTCGAAGGCCTTTTCGATCGAGCGCTGGGCCAGGTAGCCGGCCAGCCAGGGTGGAAAGCCCAGCCGCATCAGGCCGTCGGTCTGCTCCAGGAAGCGTTGGCGGGCCGACGCCCCCCAGCCGTCCATCAGCGTCACGCCGCGCGACGAGGCCGCCAGCGCCAGCGGACCCATGTCGAAGTCGTCGGCCCGCACGCCCTGGGGGCGCTGGGGAACGAACATCAAGGCCGGGTTCCAGGCGAAGACGGGTCCAGGGGCCGGCCCCATGGCGACCGCTCCGGCGCCTAGTGGCGGCGCGCCGCCTATGCCGGTTATGGCGAAGGGGCTGGGAACATGTGCGGGTCTGACGGCCGGGCCGCTGGGATCGAGGGTGTAGGGCCTGGGTTCCGGCTCGCTCAGGGTCGGCGGCAGCAGCAGGGTCGGGTCGAGGCGAAACCTGAGATCGCCGCCGAGCAGGCTGGGGCGGCGCCCCAGATGGCCCAGCAGGCCGATGGCGCCCATCTGCACTGTGGAAGGACGGACATTGATCCCGACGCGGCGGTTCTGGAGGGGTGGGCCGAACGATGAGGCCTGGCCGCGGGCGTGGACCGAGAACACCGTCGTCGGCGGCAGCAGGCTTTCTAGCGCCTGCTTGACCCGCATGGCGCGATGGGCCGACAGGTTCATATTGTATTCCGGGTCGCCCTCGGCGCTGGAATAGCCGTAGACGTCGATGATCACCGCGCCCGTCTGGCTGGCGGCGAGGTCGCGCAGGGTGTTCATGTCGGCCGCGTCGAGGCTTGCCCCGTCGTGCTCGAACAGCACGTGCTGCGTTTCCGGTCCCGCGCCTTCTTCCCGATAGAACTCGCCTTCGGGCGGGGCGCGGCCGATGCCTTGCTTGAGCGGACCGTCGCGCAGGGTCTCGCCGTTGGCCTGGCCGGTGCGATGCTGGGCCACGTGGGCCAGTTCGTGCAGCAGCAGTTCGCGGCCTTCGGCGCTGTCGGGACGGCCCTTGCCGGCGCCCAGCATGATGTCGTCGCCCACCGCCAGGGCGTCCGCCCCCGCGCCTTGGGCCGCCTCGGCGGCGGCCGCGCCGCGATGCAGCCGCACGCCGTCGAGATCGACGCCGAGCCGCCGCTCGTAGCTGCGCTGCAAGGCGGGCGGCAGCCCGGAAGCCGATCCCAGCGGGGCGAGATTGCTGCGCGGCAGGGCGCGCGGACCGGCCGGACGAGAGCCCAGCAGGCCGGGCGCGGCCGTCCCGCGGGCGGCGGTGTCGCGCGCACCGCGCTCCAGGGCGGCATGGCGGGCCGGCGGAGGCGTGTCGGACCTGGCGACCGGGGGAGCCTTCATCGCGCGCCCCTCGTGATCGGATTGCCCTCAAGGTCGAGCGGGGCGTACGGGACCGGCGCCCCGGGCGCCGCCGGCGGCCGGTGCGGCACCGTGATGTGGATGTCACGGGCCTCGGCCGACGCGATGTGACCCTTGATCAGGGTGGGGCTCCAGCCGATGAAGTCGATGGTGGTCTGGTCGACGCCGGTGATGGTGATCGCGCCGGTGTTGACCACCGCCGACCCGCCGCCATCCAGCGCGTGGGTGTGATGGAAGCTGCGCACCCCGAGGCTGCCCAGCCCGACCTGCAGTTGGCCGGGCCTGTCCGCGCGATGGAGGCCGAAGCCGTCGCTGGCGGGTTGCAGGGCGCCCGTCAGGTGGAACGCGCGCAGCCCGTCGCCGGCCAGAACCATCGAGGTGTTGGCGTCGATGCGGATCGGCAGGTCCGAGGTCGAGGTCGTGTTGAGGGACAGGTCGAGATTGTTGATCTGCAGTTCCCGGCCCAGCGACTCCACAGTCTGGTTGGGGCCGCTGGAGGGCTCGACCGGCGTCGGCGAATGGGCGCGGACCAGGCGGTGCAGTTGCATCACCTCGGCGGCGTTGGCCCGTTGCAGTTCGTTGCCGGGCAGATCCCATTCGACCAGCCAGTAGTAGAAGTCGTTGAAGTCGGGGACGTCCGGATCGGGATGGGGGTCCTCCGGGTCAGGGATGATGGGCGCGCGCACGCCCACGCCCAGGCGAAGGCGGGGGCTGAACGGATCCACGCGGAAGTCGGCGGCGCCGACGAAGGGGCGACCCAGGTCGTCCAGAAGCTGGTCTTCCAGGTCGGCGTAGCTGATCTCGCCGTTGGTGATCGGCAGATCGATGTCGAAGTCGCCGAAATCGAAGTCGGGGCTCCAGTCGATGTTCAGTTCCGGGATATTGCCTTCGACGTGCAGATTTCCGGTCAGGGCCTGGAACAGGTTGGTGTTCCGCGCGATCCAGTCCGCCGCATTCGCGCCGATGAAGGGCGTGGCGTCGCCGGCCGCCGGCGTGTCGGTCGCGGCCGTCCCCGTGACCGGCGGGGCCGTGGTCGGCGCCGGCGCGGCGGGGGTCGGCGTCGCTTCCGCCGAGGGCGGCGCGGCGCTTTCGCCGCGGATCGGGGCCGGCGCGCGCGGCGGCATGATCGGCGGCGGCGCGGCCATTGTCGGCGGGGCCATCCGCGGCGCCGGCGGCGGCGTATGGACGGCCCCGCTCAGGTTGTTCATCCGGAAGGTGGCGTCGTCGATCCGCACCCTCGGGATGACGATGTCCTGTCCGCCGCCGGCCGCGGCCATCTGGATCGCAATGGCCCGGCTGTCCTCGGCCGAAATCCGGCGGATGTCGATCTGGGTGCCGCCGAAGCTGTTGTCCTGGTAGCGCAGGCCGTTGAGGACCATACCCTCCAGGTCCAGCTGCTCGGTCGCGAGGTTGTAGGAGAAGCCCGGCAGCGACAGGCCGGGCAGCGCCGCGCCGTCCTCGTCGGTGTGGCCGCTCAGGGTGATGCGACGGGAACCCGCGCCCGGATTCACATATCGGGCCTCGTCGATCCGTGTGCCCGTACCGCGGATGATCCCGGTGACGCTGTCGTAGTGGATCGCCTCGCCGCCCAGGCCCATGATCCTGATGGCTTGGGTGGGATCGCCCGCCACGTACCCGGCGATCTGTGCGGCGGTCCAGTTGTCGAGGTCGACGTTGAGCGCCCCGGTCGACAGGAAGCCCAGCCTGATGCGCTGGGCTCCCAGGTCTGTGCAGACATTGAACGCCGAGGCCAGCTGCGCCTGGGCCCGGACGAGGGCCAGGTTGCGGATGTCCACCAGGCCGGTGAGTTGGTAGCGCACCCGTTCCGTGGCGGGGGTCGCGCCGGACGCCGGCACGGTCTCGCGCACGGGCGTGACGGTGAAGGGCTGGCCGGTGAGGCCTTCCTCTGTCGGGGAGAGCAGGGAGATGGGACCGACGCTCGACTCCCGCTCGGCCGGCAGCACCAGGTGGATGCCCCTGCTCTTGAGCGTGACGTGTAGATCGGTGGCGGTGACGCGCTGGATGTCGAACCGCCGCATGACCAGGCTGCGGAACGGCGTGCCGGCGGTCTGACGCTCGGTCTCGCTGCGGTGCAGGTTCAGGTCCAGGGCGACATTGATGCCGCGCAGGGCGAGACGGCCGCTGCCGCCGCTCGCGGCGGCCTCGACCTTGTAGTCGGTGTCCTCGAAGTGCAGGGCGCTGGTTTCGATGCTGGGGATGTGCAGGCCGTCGCTGCCGTCGGCCCCGATCGACAGCGTGCCGTCGCCGTAGCGGATGTCGCCCGTATCGAAGCTGCCGATGCTGACATGGCCGCCGCCGCTGGTCGCTCCCGAGCCATAGGTCGCGTCGGCCTCCAGCCGCAGGTCGCGCGAGCGGGCGGTGACCACGCCGCGCGGTCCCAGCCCCACATCGATGCGATTGGCGTTCAGCCGGCCGGTGACGTTGAGCGTGCGGGCGTAATCAGCGACGAAATCGAAGCGCGAGCTGGCGACGCCGATGGTCGCCTCGCGGTGACCGGCGGTCGGACCCACGGTGGTGCGGTCGCCGTCGCGGCTGATCAGCAGGTTGCTGACCACGATATCGCGGATCTCCATGGCGTTGGGATCGGCGGCGTCCTGGGGGCGAAGCGTTACCCGCACGGGCGGGTCGTCATAGACGAGGTTGGTCGCGGTGATCCGCCCGACGGTCAGTTCCCTGATCTGATACTCCGAGCGCGTTTCCGACAGGGTGTTGACCGAGCCGGAGAAGTCGACGTTCTCCAGCACCGTGGTTCCGTGGGCCGTGATGCTGGCCCCAGACTCCGTGCGCCAGTCGATGCGGCTCAGCTCCATGCGGCCGACGTGCAGGCCGGTTATGCCGATCGTGCCGTCGTCGATGCTCAGCCCGGCCGAAAGGTCTGTGCGGGTGATGGTCACGCCGCGGCCCGAGCGCCGGTCGGGCAGGTCGATGTCCGTCGCGCTGAACTCCAGCCGGTTCAGGTTGACGATCATCGAGCCGCTCTGGGCGAAGCCGACATGAACGGCCGGGGTCGGGCCGGCGGCGCGGTCCAGCGTGCCCGAGGCGTTCAGCGTCTGCTGATAGGCGGCGGCGAACCGGGTCTTGGTGAAGGACCCGATGTCCAGCGATCCGTCCATGCGCATCGGGGCGCCGTCCGGCATCGCGATGTTGAACTCGGTCAGCTGGATGTCGCCGATCCGGCCGCTTTCGACGGCGACCCGATACTTGGCAAGGCTGCCTGGACCCGAGCTCAGGGCTTCGTAGCCCATCTGGTTGGCGTCGATGGCCGTGATGTGCAGCGAATGGATGCGGAAGGTCGTGAAGTCGGCGTCCATCAGGCCGCGCGCCGTATCGGGCGCGGCGTCCGCGGCCAGGGGCGTGAAGGGAACCAGCACGTTGGCGGTCAGGCCGCTGAGCACTGTGGTTCCGATCGACCACAGGCGGCTGGTGGTGCTGGGCATGTCCAGCCCCGTCACCTCGATGCGCTCGATGCGCAGGCCGCTGAACAGGATGCCGTCCGACTGCACGGCGATGGCGCCGTTCAGGTCCAGCATGTGCAGCCGGTCCATGCGTCCGCCGGAACCGGTGCGCAGGCCGCTGACGGTCAGGCTGTCGGCGTGTCCGCTGGCGCGCACCAGGCTGCGCGTCGGTTCGCGGAGCGCATTGATGGCGGGCTGGTCGAAGCTGATCCCGCCACGCAGGCCGGTGGCCTCGACCCGGTCGATGCTCAGTCCCAGGCGGGTGATGCCCGTGGCGGTGATCACATCGGCGCCGAAGCCGAAATTGCCGCCGTCGGGCTCGCTGGCGTCGGGGCCGATGCGCAGGTGCGGGCCGTTGACGGTAACGTTGGTCACCCTCAGGCCGAACAGTTCCTGCAACTGGCTCGACAGCTCGTTCAGCCGCCGCCGCTCGGCCGGCGTGCGGTCGAAGTGGCCGTTCGCGTCGGGCGTCAGGCCGCCGCCGCGCAGGCGTTCGTACTCGCTGACCAGGGCCAGGGCGTCGGTCAGCTGGCGGCGCAGCGGACCGTAGTTCGGATCGCCGCCGATGGGCGGCTGGTTCAGCCCGTCCAGCCGCGCGGTCAGGTCGGCCGAGGACGGAATGGCCGAGGGCAGGACCAGATCGTCCAGCACGATGTCGCCCATGCCGATCCGGACGCCGGCGTCGGCGCGGGCGGTCGCCATGCGCGAGGTTCTGGGCGGCCCGTCGCGAACGAACGCCTCGATCGCCTGCCGGTCGGTGAGCTGGCGGAAGGCCAGGGCGGCGGTCTCGCCTTCGCCCCGGATGTCGCGGACCGCCGCGCGGCGCAGGCGGACGGGCCCGTCGACGCCCTCGACGCTCAGCGATCCGATATCGGCGACCAGCCCGCCGCGTCCGCCCACCCGGTCGGCGGCCTGCAGCTCCAGCAGGCGCTGTTCGTCCTGCGGTGGCAAGACCCCGCCGGCCTGGTTCATCCGCTGGATCAGGGCCAGGAGTTCCGTCTCGCGCGCCTCCAGTTCGGGCAGGGCGGCGTCGATGTCGGCCATGCGGCTGGTCAGGCTGGCGACCGTGGCCGCATCGCCCGCGGCCTGGGCGCGGGCCCGGCGCTGGGCCAGCGCCATGCGCAACTGGCGCTGATAGGCGGCGCGGTTGCCGCCAAGGGCGACGGCTGCGCCCTCCATCGAGACGGCGGCCACCGAAAGTCCGCCGCTCGTCTGCAAGCCCTCGATCCGCAGGTCGGAGAAGCTGATGACCAGCGAGCGCAGGCCCATGCCGCGGCTGGTGGTCTCGGCCCGTTCGTAGATCAGGTTCCAGGCCAGGCCGAACACCACGCCCAGGAACGGCGAGTCGGGCAGGGGCCTGACGTCGAACGCACCGTCGATATGCGGGTCCGACAGGCTGATCGACTGGGCGCCGTAGACGGCCTCGCCCATGGTGGCGACCACCTCGTCGGCGCGGGCTAGGCCCGCGTCCAGCCGGGCGCCATTGGGCTGGCGCAGGTCGGTGTCGGCGAACCGCACCTCCATGTCCAGGTTCTCGATCGTCACCGCACCGGTGCGTACGGTCCAGGACGGCGCGATGTGGGCCAGGCGCGACAGGTTGATGCGGCTGGCGCGGATGCGGGCCATGCCGCGATTGGCCGAAAGCTCGACGTCGACCACATTGGGCTGGGCCAGGGCCTGTTCGCGGTTGTCGCCGCCGATGCGGATGCGCTCGCCGCCGCTGCGCCGCAGTTCATAGGCGCTGATCAGCGGACCGCCGGCTGTATCTTCCAACTGCTCCAGGTCGACGGTGAGGCGCGCGCCCTCCAGTTCGCTCCAGGTCGTGCTCTCGCCGGTGAACGGATCGGCGCCGGGGACGGCGCGGCTCGAGAAGTCCAGCTCGTAGGCACGGGTGCCGAACAGGGCGCAGAACCAGCTGCCGCTGTCGCGGGCGGCGCTGGCGATGTGCGGATGCGGAAACAGCCGGCCGGCCCGTTCGTCATAGAGCTGGAACCGCTCGATCACGCCGGCCAGCTCCCGGTCACGCCAGGCGTTCTGCGCCCGCGACTGCCAGAACACCCAGTCGAAGTCTCCGGCCGAAACCTCCATGGCGATCAGCAGGTTCAGCTCGCGGACGGTCGCGGCCGTCCAGACCCGCGGATCGGACAGTCGTCGGCGCAAGGCGTTCTCGCCCGAGGCGTCGGTGCGGGTCCGGCCGTAGGCCATCCCCAGCTCCTGCAGCATCGCGCGCGAGAGGCCGCGGGTGAGCCGTCCCCACAGCGCGCCGTCTTCCGCCGCCGCCAGCTCGGCGCGCTCGCCCTCGGGAAGGGCGCGGAAGATCTGAAAGGCCAGCAGTGCCTCTTCGTGATGCACCGCGTCGAAGAACGAGCTGTGCAGCAGTTCGCGGATCCGGCGGGTGTTCATGGCCGGGTCGCGGGAAGCCAGCACGGCGTTCAGGTCGTTCCAGTAGCGGCGATCCTGCAGCACCCCGTCGCCCAGGCCGTCGAGCATCGGTTGCAGCAGGCCCCGGCCGTCGAGGTGGCGCACAACGGGGCGAAGACGCTCGTCGGCCGTCAGGTCCAGGCACGGCTCGTCGGGGCGCTCGGCGGCGGGCCGGCCTAGGGCCACGAGGCGATTGAACAGCCCAAGGGCGTTGTCGCGGGTCACGCCGCGCTCGAAATCGGCCACCAGATCGCGGACCGCCTGGCTGTACCTCGCCTGCAGGCGGAACATGCTGTTGTAGCGGGCCGCGGCGTCGATCAGGCGGCCGTTGGCGTCGCGGGCCACTTCCAGGCCGTGGAACAGCGGGCCGTTGCGGAAGTCTTCCGGCAGCTCGTTGTAGAGCCGTTCGAACAGTTCGCCGTCTTCCAGTCGGCGGAAGCGGTCCTGCTCGGCCAGGGGCAGCTGGACGAGGATGTCGTAGGCCAGCTTGGCTTCGTCGTCCCAGACCCAGTTGAAGAATCCCGTCGACAGCAGGTCGCGGGCCAGGTTCAGGTTCAGGTCGGGGCGGCGGTGCGCCAGCACCATCAGGAAGGTGTTGCGGTAGCGCGGCGCATAGCGATCGGCCTCCGGCAGGCCCCGAATCAGACGTTCGACCAGTCCCTCGCCGTCGAGCTGGGCGATGATCAGGTCGAGCGCCAGCGGCGGCAGGGGCGGCGGCTCGTGCGTTGATGAGGTCGCGGTCGGGGCGCTCACCGGCGCGGCGAAGCGCGGGTCGCGTTCGGGGCTGAAACGCTGCCCGGACAGCTCGTCGAGCGCCTGCCGAATGTTGTCGCTTCCGCCGGCCGCCAGCAGGGGGCGCAGCCGCTCCAACAGGCCGCGCACCTCCGCGTTCCCTCTGGCCCGATCGAGCGCCGCGGTGCGACTGTTCTCGATCGCGGCCTGCGCCAGGCGGGCGGCGTCGGCGTCGTAAGGGGCGAGCGCCGAAGTGCGCAGGGCGCGGATGTCGGGGCCGTTGCGGCTGCGGTCCAGCGCCTCAAGGGCCGGCACAGGCAGGCCGCGCAGCGCACGCACCGCGGCGTGGGCCTCCGGCAGGGTCAACGACCCCGGCGTCAGCGGCATTTCCTCGAACAGCTCCTGGTCGAAGCGCAGCAGCTCGCTGGGTTGGAGGGCGTCGTAGCTGGCCAGGACCTCGCGGCGATACAGCCGCTGGTGCGGAGCGTTGATGTTGCCGATGTAGTGGCCGCGCTCGACGCTGTTCAGCTGGCCGATCAGGGTGGTCGCGGTCTCGAAGGCCAGGGGCTGGAGGATCCGCAGGATCTGTTCGACACGGCCGTCGGTGATGATCCAGTGGTCCAGCAGCCGCCGGATCGCCGCCAGTTCGCGCTGGTAGTTGGCGTGGACGGCCTGGTTCAGGGTCGGCGGCGCGGGCTCGGCGCCGGCTTCGGAGCGTCGGGCGGCGGGATTGGCCAGGGCGGCGCCGACGTCGAAGGCGGCCCGGCCGGCAGGCAGGCCCTCACGTACGCGGGCCTGTCGCGCGCCGCCCAGGATGGACAGAGCGACGGCGTGCGCTTCGGCCTCGCTGGCGGCCAGCGTCGGCGCGGCGACCGGGCGCGCGTTCGCCGCCTGGGCCAGGTGGGTCAGCTCGTGGGCAAGGACGTAGCGGCCGGCGCCGCGCGGGTCGAAGCCGGCGGGATCAAGCCGGACGACCCCGTCCATCAGCGCGCCGCGCGCCATGTGGGGGCGCACCAGTCGGGCGGAGTCGGCGTCGACGCGCACGTCGATGCTGGCGCGATCCATTCCCAGTATGTCGGCCAGGCCCCGCAGGACCTCCGCCGTCGCCGCTGCGCGTTCGGGATCTGCGTCGGTGACGAGCACGTCGAAGGCCGCCTTGGCGGGCGGGGCTGGAGCCTTGGCCGCGGCGGCGCTCACCGCGGGATCCTTCCGTAGATCTCGGCGGCCAGGGCGCGGCCCAGGCCCTCGGGCTGCGCCCGCCAGGCCAGGGTGACCGGGCCTGGGCCGGCGATGGCGAGCGGCGGCGCGCCCGCCGTAATCAATCGCGCCAGCTCACCCTCGAAGGCGGCGGCGGCGCGCAGGGCGGCCGGACGCGACAGGCCCTGGAAAGTCATCTGACCGATTTCGAGGCGGACGGGCGGGGCGGTCACGACCAGCCTCCGATCTCGCTCGGGGTGGGCGACTTCTCGATCTTGGCGCATTCGGCCATGGCCGCCTGCCGCAGGTGCCCCATGCCGATCGCCGCGCCTTCGCCGGCGGCCAGGAAGGCGGCGTTGAGGGCGATGTTGCGGATGTTGCCTGGCGGCACGCCCAGCCGCGCCAGCTTGTCTAGGTCGATCCCGCTGGTCCGCGCCGCCGACGGGAACGACCGGCCCCAGACCTCGCGCCGCTGGGCCTCGTCGGGGAAGGGGAAGGCGACCACGAAGCGGATGCGGCGCAGGAAGGCCTCGTCCAGCGCGTCGCGCTTGTTCGTGGTCAGTATGGCCAGGCCGGAATAGGCCTCCATCCGCTGGAGCAGATAGCTGACCTCGATGTTGGCGTAGCGGTCGTGGGCGTCGGAGACGTCGCTGCGCTTTCCGAACAGGGCGTCGGCCTCGTCGAACAGCAGGATCGCGCCGCTGCCCTCGGCCGCGTCGAAGATGCGGCGCAGGTTCTTCTCGGTCTCGCCGATGTACTTGCTGACCGTGCCGGCCAGGTCGATGCGGAACAGGTCCAGGCCCAGCTCGCCGGCGATCACCTCGGCGGCCATGGTCTTGCCGGTGCCGCTGGGGCCGGCGAACAGGGCCGAGACGCCCAGGCCCCGGCTGGATCCCGCCGAGAAGCCCCAGTTCTGATAGACCACGTGGCGATGGCGCACTTGGGCGGCGAGGTCGCGCAGCACCTTGCCCTGCATGGCCGGCAGGATCAGGTCGTCCCAGCCGACCTTGGGTTCCAGCCTCTGGGCCAGATCGCCCAGCCGCCGGCGTGTGAGGTCGCGGCACTCGCGCCAGAGCAGGCCCTCGGTGTCTCGCCCCGGATCGGCCAGCACCCGGCCCGAGACCGCGCCGATGTCGGTGGCGCTGAGGTCGAACTGCTGGACCAGGCGGTCGAGGCCGCCGTTCAGCCGCCGTCCCGCCGCGCCCAGCCCGCCCTGCCACAGGCCGCCCTGTTCGGGACGCGTCGGGCGCGACAGCGGCAGCAGCAGGTGCGGGCGTTCCAGCTCGACCGCCTCCCGGGTGCTGACCAGCACTGGGCCGGCGATCCGTTCGACCAGGGCGCTCAGCCTCTGGTTCAGCTCGGGCGGGAGGTCATCGGGCGCCTCGATCAGCAGGGCCGCGCCGGTCAGGCGCGCCTCGCGTTCCCATAGCGCCAGCATCTGGTGGCGCTCGACCGGCGAGGCGGGGGCGTCGATGGCGTTCAGCCGCCACAGCGGCAGCCCGAGGCGTGCGCAGGCCTGGGCGGCGACGGCGCGGGCGTCGCCCATGTCGGCGCGCTGCAGGATGGCGACCGGAGGCGGGGCGGCGGCGCGCCAGGCCCGGGTCACGGTCTCGGCCGCGTCGGACAGGCTGGCGGGCAGGGCGGCCACCGGGCCCACCGGTTGCAGGCGCGGCGCAAGATCGGCGTCCAGGGTCGCAACCCCCAGCAGGGCGTGCAGCACCCGCTCGTCGATCGTCAGTTCCGAGGCGGTCGGATGGCTTGGCGTGGCCAGGGTGATCAGGCGCAGCCTACGCAGCGGCGCGTCGGGGGCGAAGGCGCTCCAGGCCGGCTCGGCCAGCGTTTCCAACGCCACGGCCAGGGTCGGGTAGGCGGCGCGGGGATCTCCCGCCGCCAGGGCGCACAGGCGGGGAATGGCCGCCGTCATCTGGGCGCCGGCCGCCAGCAGCACGACGTCGGTCTCGAACGACGTCAGGCCCAGGCGCCTGGCCAGGCCCGCGCCGCCGGCGTCGGCGCCCGGATCGGCGGCGAGGGCGGCCTTGGCCTCTTCCAGGCCGCGCAGGGCCTCTTCCACGGCTTCGGCCTTGTCGGAACGGCGGGCGACCGCGACGCCCAGCAGGGCCGCGATCCGCGCCAGTTCCAGCGACAGCCGCTCGCCACCGGTCATCAGACGGTCCTCCGCGGCGTGCTGAACCGGCCGTCGCCGTCGACGTCCAGCAGGCTGTCGGCGCCGTCCACCCGCAGGCGCACCAGATAGTCGCCGCGCGCCAGGCGAACATAGGGGGCCGCGACGGTGGCGATCTCCACGGCCGGATCGACCACGCCGTTGCCCGGCGGAACGGCCAGGACATAGCCGCGCGGCGGACGGGTCGGCGGATCGACGATCTCGTTGAGCAGGATCTCGACCTTCTGGTCGCGACCGATCGGCCGGCCGGCGGTGACACTGAACTGGCCGGTGGCGTAGTCGACCCCGTCGATCGTCTCGGTCGAGGCGTTGTTGCGGCTGGTGGCCGTCACCACCGGACGGATGATCGCCGCGACGGTGTTGGAGACATAGCCGTCGTGAGGAACGGCCGGCTGGCCCAGGTTCAGCGGATGGGTGACCGACACGCCGGTCACCCCAGCCAGGGGGCGAGGCGCGGTCTTCAGGTCGACGCCGATCGTCGTGGCGGTGACCTCGGCCGGGGTCAGGACCGTGCTTCCGAAACTGGCCTGCACGCCGTCGGGGCTTAGCAGGCGGCGGCCGCGGATGACGACAAGGCTTTCGGTGGTGATTGGCTCCTGGGCGCCGTCGGCGGCCTCGATCGCCAGGATCTCGGGGCTGGCCAGGGTGTCGCCATAGACCCCGCGCCGACGGATCGGCAGGGCGGGCCGGGCGCGGCCGCGTCCCTCGATCAGCACCACCGAGGCCTGGTAGGCAAGCGTCGGGCGATAGTGGGTCTGGAAGGCCGACCACAGGCGCGACATCTCCTCGGTGTTCACCGCCTCGGGCGTCACCTTGATCAGCTCGACCTGCTCGGCCAGGTTCGAGGCGAGCAGGGCGCTGAGCACCGGGTCGGGAGCGGCCGGCGTCAGGGCCTGGCGGATGGCCTCGCGCTCGAGGGTGGCGCTCTGGGCTAGGATCCGCACCGTGTGGCCCAGCAGGATCTCGGGCACGTAGGGCTGGGGGCCATAGGCCGTGACCAGGTAATGCAGGTTCACCGCCACGGGCGGGGCGCGCACGACCTCGCCGTCGCTGTTGCGCGAGGGCAGCTCGACGTTGCGCCAGCCGGCGTTGAGGGTCACCTGGTGCAGGAACAGGTTCACCTGGATGGGGTCGGCCTGGTTGGCCTTGACGATGCGGTCGGGCGGCAGGGCCGAGACGGTGATCGAGCCGACGATGTCGCCGACCTTGTCGGCCGAGAGCCCCTCGTCGATCCGCCGGCGCAGGACGGCGGTCACCGCGGCGATGGCGTAGCCGTTGCTCACCGGCGGCCTCCATCGGGGGCGGCCAGGAAATCCTCGAGGCGCGGCGCGCTGCGACGGGCCTCCGGCGAAGGCGCGGGGCG
The DNA here is from genome assembly GCF_029543245.1 of Caulobacter endophyticus. Taxonomy (GTDB): domain Bacteria; phylum Pseudomonadota; class Alphaproteobacteria; order Caulobacterales; family Caulobacteraceae; genus Caulobacter; species Caulobacter endophyticus_A. The sequence continues at coordinate 112,942 of NZ_JARQWV010000003.1, read as the reverse complement.
TTGCGGGGGCGCGGCGACCCGCACGTCGATGCGGTCGATGCGCACGACGACGGGGGCGGGCTCGGGCGGGGCGACGGCCGAGGGCGGCGCGCGCTCGGGGGGCGGTCGCGAAACCAGCGTCGGCGGGGAAAGCGGCGAGGCGGCGGGCACGACGGGCGCCGCCGGCGCCGCCGCTTCGGCGGCCTTGGATGGCGCGGCGAGGGCGGGCTCGGCGATTTCGATCGCCCCCGGCGCCGGGGGTGGAACCGGTTCGGCCTCGACGCGGACCACGCCCGGCGGCCGGTTCGGCGCCTCTTGCCGGATTATCGTCCGCTCACGGATCGTGTGCAGTTCCGCCGACGGCGACGCCTGGAGAGCTGATGTGCGAGGCTTTGCGGCGGCCGGCCCCTGCGCGGTCATCGGTGGCTGTCGAACCGTCGGCTGCGCGGGCGAGACGGTCTCCTCGACGATGATCCGGATTGGCGGCGCTTCGTCGCGTTCGCCGTGGACTTCGCGGGGTGTCTCAACGGCGGATGTTTCCAAAGTGCGAGCCGCCGGCGGCGCGATCGACGCGGGCTCTGGTGTCGAGGGCGTGGGAGCGAAGGGATGAGGCGCGACCTGGGCCGTCGGCTCCGGCGCGGCGGATCGGCGGGGCGCGGGCGGCGTCTCGAACAGCGGCGGTTCCACCGTGGCCGGCTCTTCGAACACGGCGGCTAGCCGGGGGCGGGCGGTCGCCTCGGTTCCGGCCACGCGCCGGGCCAGCCTGTCGAACAGCGCGCTCATGCGCCCACCATGTCGAGATAGGCGGCGCGGCGCGCGGGGCTCAGGGCGAGGATCGCCGTCTCGCTCCAGCCGTAGGCGGCGGCCAGGCGATGGACCTCGGCCAGAAGGCGGCGCACCGCCGCGACGAGTTCGGTCCAGAGATGCTCGGCCGGATCCAGCCCGACCTCGAAGTCCTGTCCGCAGCCGGCGCAGGCCAGGTCCAGGCTGAGGGCGGCGAGAGGGTCGGCCGCTTCGAGCAGGCGGGCCGCCGCCTCGATCGTGGCTTCGTCGGCGGGCTCGGCGTCCATAGCGCGGGCGACCAGGCCGGCGCGCATCTGGTCAGGCGGAAGTCCGGCCACGGCGATCAGATCGGCGGTGGTCAGCAGCCGCAGGGGCACGGGTCCGTCCGGGCCGGGCGCGGCCAGCGGCGCGTCGGGCTGATCACGATCGCCCATGGCGTCGAGGGCGCGTGCGTCCAGGGCGAACTCGTTGACCGAGCCGCAGGCCGGGCAGGGGGCGACGCAGGCCATCTCGCGTCCGAACAGCGTCTCGCGCAGGCCGATCAGGCGGCGGTCGCGCGCGCCGAGGCTGAGGCCCGCCAGATCGGCGGGCTCCTCGCCATGGGTCTGGGCCAGCAGGCGCAGGGGGCGCTCCACCGGCGCGCAGCCGCATCCGGCCTCCCACAGCCGCAGGAGTGTTTCCGCCCGGGACATGGTCGTCAGGCCGGGTCGACTAAGGCCGGTTCGGCGGGCTCGACCACGTTGACGTCGCGCTCCCAGCCCTCGTTCTCGAGCTTCAGGTGCTGGATGGCCACCGCGTTGGCGTTGGCGTCCAGGTCCGGCAGGGACTGGAACTCCGAGACCCAGCAGCGGAAGAGGTTGTAGGCGATGGCCAGCTGGCCGGCCTCGTTATAGACCTCGATGGTGATGTTCTTGCGGAACCCGGCCAGCGAGACCTCCGCGCCCAGGCCCGAGCCGTGGTTCCAGACACTGTTGGCCCACTGCTCGAAGTCCTTGTCGTGGGTGACCCCGCGCTCGAGGGTGATCGCCTCGAATTCGGTTCGTCCCGGCGACTTGCGGCTGCTGCTGGGGTCGCCGCCCTCGCGATGCTTGACGACCTCGGTGGTGCGCTTCAGGGCGCTGACCTTGCTGACGCCGGCGACGAACTTGCCGTCCCATTTCACACGGAACTTGAAGTTCTTGTAGGGGTCGAAGCGTTGGGAATTGACCGTGAACTGCGCCATCTCGCGCCCCTCCTCACGTCGCCGACTGGTTGGCGAGCTGCTGGATCTTGATGATCACGAATTCGGCGGGCTTCAGCGGCGCGAACCCGACCACGATGTTGACCACGCCCCGGTCGATGTCGGCCTGGGTGGTCGTTTCCTTGTCGCACTTGACTAGATAGGCCTCGCGCGGGGTCGCGCCCTGGAAGGCGCCCTGACGGAAGAGCCCGTGCATGAAGGTGGTAAGGTTCAGCCGGATCTGGGACCACAGGGGCTCGTCATTGGGCTCGAACACCACCCACTGGGTGCCCCGGAACAGGCTTTCCTCGATCATCAGGGCCAGGCGTCGCACCGGCACGTATTTCCATTGGCTGGCCTGGGCGTCGGCGCCGACCAGGGTACGCGCGCCCCAGGACAGCGTGCCGTAGATCGGCAGGGCGCGAATGCAGTTCAGCCCCAGCGGATTGAGCAGCCCGTTCTCGCCGTCGCTGAGCTTGTAGGTCAGGCCGCGAACCCCGCGCAGCTGGGCGTCGGTACCGGCGGGCGCCTTCCACACGCCGCGTTCGGCGTCGGTGCGGGCGAAGAGCCCGGCCACGGCGCCCGACGGCGGAAAGGTGCGCAGGTTGAAGTTGTCGAGCGGGTCGGGCAGGCGCACCCGGGGGAAGTAGCTGGCCGCGTTGGCGCCCTTCACGGCCAGGCCGCCCGAGATCCACTCGACCGCCTTTTCCGCGTCGCGCACGCTGGGCGGCGGATCCACCAGCAGAAGGGCCCGTCGCCGTTCGCAATAGGCCAGTGCGGCCGCGTAGATGGCGTTGGGGTCCAGGCCCGTGTCCAGGGCTGTCGGATCGCCCGGTTGGGCGCGGGTGGCGTCGGGGATGCACAGCAGGTTGAAGATGTCGGTCTTCTCGAGGGCGTAGAGGCCTTCGAAGGCCGCCTCGCTGCCGATCAGTTCGGCGCTCTGGGGCAGTTGCACGCCGTCGAGGCCCAGTACGGCCGCCTTCTGGCCGGCCTGGGTCGCGCCCTTGCCCAGGCGATAGCGCCCGACATTGTTGGAGACCGGCGAGCCCAGTTTCAGCATGGCCAGGGTGCCGGCCACCTGGTCGGCGACGGTCAGCTGGGTGTCCAGGCCGTCGGGGGCCAGCTCGTAGGAGAAGTCCGGGGTGATCGCCAGGCCCGCGCCCGATGGGGACAGTCCCACCCTGACCGCTGCGCCGGGCAGGGCCTTGCCCAGGTCTTCGTTCAGTCGCCGCTCGACCAGGCGCGACAGCGCGACGATGGAGGTCGGCAGGGCCTCGCCGCTCTTGATGATCGTCACCACCCGGTCGGCGATCTTGCCGGCGGGGCGGCTGGCGCTGAGCTTGAGCGAATAGTCCTTGTCGTTGAGCAGGCCCTGGATGGCCCCGGCGTTGAAGGTGAAGTCCGCGCCCACGAGGCCGGTCGCCACCGGTCGCCCGCCGGCGTTGGCGGCGGGAACCTTGGCCTTGACCATGGCCGAGCCGTTGGCCTCGTCGTTGATCACGGTCTCGACGAAGCGGGGTGAGGCCTTGTCGATGCTGAGATTGGCGAACCGCTCGCTGTCGCCCGTCGCCAGGTCGGTGAGGGTCAGGTTGAAGCTGCTGGCGTCGTTGGCGCCGGCATGGTCGACATCGGCCACCACGGCGTTGGCCCAGGCGCCGCGGCTGAGCGCCGTCAGGGTGACGGAGTCCTTGGCCGGCCCGTTGACGCCGTCGCGCAGGGTGATGGCCGCGGCCACGGCGTCCTTCTTGGGCGTCCGCACGATGACAGCCTGGCCGCCGCCGTTCTGGAAGAACTGGTGCACCGCGTAGCCCAGCAGGCTGTCGGCGGCCAGGCCGCCGAACTTCCGCTCGAAATCGCCGAAATTGAAGATCGTCGTGGCCCGCTGGTCGCGGCCGCGCGCCGTATAGCCCACAAAGGCGGTGACCGCGGTGGGAACGCCGGCCACGGTGCGCACCGCGCTGGGCAGTTCCTCGATGTAGACGCCGGGATAGGTGGGGGATACGGGCATGGGCAAGCCTCCTGGCCACGACAACGGGCTCGCTCTCGCGCGTGGCGCGGAAGCGTCGATCCATGAGCTTCGGAAATCGAAAATGCGCGCAGGCCAGATGTCTGCGCGTACGCGATGACTCGGCACAAGTATTCAGGTGACGTCCAGGCGCGCCTCGCCGCTGCCGGACGAATCCAGCCCTGGTCCGAGACCGCTTAAATAATCTGGAATGCTACTGTGGGTAGAAGTCTTACCCGATGCGACTGGCGTGGCAAGCCAAAATGAAAAGTCACCTTGAGTGAAGCTAAGGCTAAGCTTGATCTGTCTCGCTGTTCCTTTCGGCGCGACGCGCATGTCCACGGCGGCTGGGAGGGCGTCGCGATCAGCGCGGCTCGGGGGTAAGAAGGGTCTCTGCCTAGGCGCCTACCGGCGCACGACGGCGCAACATTGGGCCGCCGGCAGCAGGAAGAAACCGTCCAGCAGCGGGACCCGGGTGGTCCTGCTGGCCGACGATCCGGCCTATCGCAAGTGCCGGCTGGGCGCCCAACGGCTGCTGCCGAGCAGCCTGTTCTTCGCCATTCCCTGGCGCCTTCGGCCTGGCTCTGATCTCGGCGCCCGCCATCGCATACATGTATTGATATCGATATCATTATGTGTAGCCTGCCCCCAAATCGATAAGGCAGTCCAAGGGGAGGCGACGCCATGAAGCCCACACGTCGAGACATGGTCGCGCTGGCGATGGCGTCGAGCGCCACGGCGGGCGCTGGAAGGAACGCCGCCGCGGCTCAGGCCGCGCAAAGCTACGTCGTCGCCTCGCCGGATGGCCGCCTGAAGGCGAGCCTGGATGCGTCGGGCATGGCGCCGAAGTGGAGCGCGACCTATGACGGCAAGCCGCTGCTGCTGCCGTCGGAGCTGGGTCTGTGGCTGGCCGACGGGCGGCTGCTGAGCGAGCGGGCCAAGGTGGTCGGCGCGACGCCTGAAGTCTTCGAAGGCGAATGGACGCCTGTCTTCGGGCAGTCCTCCCGCCATGACCAGTCCGGACGACAGATCACCTTGCACATGGTCGACGCCAAGGGCGGCGTTCGCTTCGACATCGTCCTGCGGGTGCTGAACGGCGCAGCCGCGGTGCGCTACGTTCTGACGGGCCTGTCCCAGGGCGACAGGCTGGCCTTGACGGGCGAGCGGACCCGCTATCGCTTTCCCGACACCGCGCGGCTCTACGCCAGCCGTGACGAGGGCGACATCCATGCGTCGACCCAGGCGGCCCTGGCGCCGCTGGAGCATCCGGACCTGACGGGCTCGTCCGACAAGGGCCCCTTCGCCGACCTGCCGGTCACCGTCGACCTGGGCAACGGCGTCTTCGGCTTCATGGCCGAGTCCGACCGGCTGCATTATCCGCGCTGCATGGTCCGCGCCCACGAGCAGGGCGGGCTCGTCACCTACCTCATGCGCTATCCCGGGCGAGCCACCGGTTGGGGCGGCGAGGACGATACGCCGGAGGAGCCGATCTTCCAGATCGAGGTCGGCCAGAAGACGCCCTGGCGCATCCTGCTGGCGGCGGACAGCGCCAAGGGCCTGATCGAGCTGCACCATGTGGTTCCGACCCTGGCGACCCCGAACCAGCTGGGCGACGTCTCGTGGGTCAGGCCCGGCCACGCCTTTCGGATCATGAAGCCCTATTCGACGCAGGCTTCGCTGAGGGCGGTGGACTTCGCCCAGAAGCGCAACATCGCCTATGTGCTGTTCGACGCCCACTGGTACGGGGACGGGACCGACGCCTCGGACCCCACCGCGCCGATCGCCGCCTTGGACCTGCAACGGGTGATCGACTACGCCAAGGCCCGCAATATCGGCGTGCTGGTCTATATCGACCGGGTGGCGGTGACCAAGGCGCTGGCCGAGATGTGCCGCCTCTACCAGCGCTGGGGCCTGGCCGGCGTAAAGCTTGGCTTCATGTGGGAAGGCCGCCAGTCCGACGTCGATTTCATCACCAAGGTGGTGAGGGTCTTCGGCGAGCACGGCATGGTCGTGAACCTGCACGACAACCTGCGGCCCGCCGGCCTGGAGCGGACCCTGCCCAACTACCTGACGCTGGAGGGCGTGAAGGGCAACGAGCAGTTCCCAGCCGCGCGCCATCACGTGAACCTGGCCTTCACGCGGCCGATCGCCGGGCCGATCGACTACACCGTCTGCTACGCCCAGGAGCGCAACCAGACCACCAACGCCCACCAGCTGGCGCTGGCGGTGACGTGCTACAGCCCGCTGACGCTGCTCTACTGGTACGACAAGCCCGAGAAGTACGAGGACAAGGCCTGGCCCGAGCTGGAATGGTTCGACGCCTGCCCGACGACCTGGGACGAGACACGGGCCATTGCCGGCGAGCTTGGCGAATACGTGATCATCGCCCGTCGCAAGGGGCGCGCCTGGTACCTGGGCGCGCTGACCAACGAGATGGAGCGGCGGCTGGACCTCGACCTGGACTTCCTGGGGCAGGGGCGCTGGACGGCCGTTCGCTACAAGGATGGCGACCTGGCGCGGCCCGCCAACCGCACCCGCGTGGTGATCGAGCGCCAGACCGTCGACGCCAAGACCCGCCTGCGCCTCCAGCTCAACGCCGCCGGCGGCCAGGCCATCCGGTTCGAGCCGGCCTGAGGCGCTACACCCACGAAAAAAAAAGGGCGCCTGCAGAGGGCGCCCGCCTTGGGAGTTCTGGAGGAAGTAGATCCAGGCGTCGCAGGACGCCGCCGAAGGTTTGATATCGATATCAAGATTGGGCGCGAAGTCAAGCGATCGGCGTTCGTCGAGCGTGCTCGCGACGGCTTCTAGGGGGTCACCCAGAAGCCGTCGAAGTCGGTCCAGCCGATGCGGGTAGAACTGTTGGACGGCGTGCCTGCCGGCGCCTGGGCGAAGATGCCGACCTGGCTGCCCACCCATCGGCCCGGGCGGCTGACGAAGGGCGCGCCGACGCTGGTGAAGGTCTTGCCGTCGGTGCTGTAGCTCAGCGTCACCTTGGCGTGCATCGAGCGCAGCATCGAGGACCAGTAGGGCGAGAAGTCCGGCGCCGGATCGGCCACGACCACTGGTTCGGCGGTCATCCTTAGCCAGAGGGCGGCAGGCGCCTTGGCCTCGATCACCTCGACGCGCTCGGGCTGGAACTTGTCGGCGCCGGTGCGATCGACGCGCACCAGGGCCGGCCCGTTCGCCGTGTTCTGCAGGCCGATCCAGGCATAGTCCGAGCCGAACATCACCAGGCCCCCGCGCTCGCCCACGGACTTGGGAGCGAACTCAAGGCGAGTGGTCGCCGTGAACCGCTCGGCCGGAAGCTTCTGGGTCAGCAGGGCGCCGGTCTCCCAGAGGTTCTCCGGCGAGGAGATCGACTTCAGGCGCAGCTTGCCCGGCGCGGCCTTCAGGTCGCCCCAGTCGTCGGCCGGGTTGGCGTTCCACTGCCAGGCCAGGGACAGCGCGCCATCGAAGTCGTCGCTGTCCTGCGGCGCAAGGCGCGGGGATGGGGTCTTGGACGCCGGCTTGCGATGGACCAGCACCGGTTGGCCGACGCCGTCGCCGTCCTTGTCCTCGCCGATGACCGGCCAGCCGTCCTTCCAGGCCATGGGTTCCAGCCACACGCGGCGACCGTAGGAGTCGGCGTCCTGGAAGTGCAGGAACCAGTCCTCGCCCGTCGGGGTGGTCACCCAGGCGCCCTGGTGGGGGCCGTTGATCTCAGTCTTGCCCTGGTCGAGGACGTTGCGGCCCTCGTAGGGGCCTTCCAGCTTGCGCGAGCGGAACACGCCCTGCCAGCCGCCCTTCACGCTACCGCTGGGCACGAACAGGTAATACCAGCCGTCTCGCTTGTAGAGCTTGGGTCCCTCGGTGGTCATCCATGGGAACGGGCCGCGCGAGGTGGCGACCTTGGGCTGCTTGTCGCCTTCGACCAGGGTGATCGCCTCGCCGACAGTCTGATCGCCGGCCTTGTTCAGGCGGCGGGCGGTGATGATGTTGGCGATGCCGGCGCGGCTGCGGGCGAAGGCGGTGACCAGCCAGCCCTGACCGTCGTCGTCCCAGAAGGGCGCGGGGTCGATGACGCCGCGGCGATCGTCGACTAGCACGGGCTTGGACCAAGGCCCTGTCGGATCCTTGGCCTTGACCAGGAACACGCCGAAGTCGGGGTCGGGATAGTAGATCAGGAACTCGCCGTTGCGATGCCGGATGGCCGGCGCCCAGACGCCGCCGCCGCGACGGGGCGTGGCGTGGTGGGCCTGCGGCGTGTTGGCGGTCAGGGCGTGGCCGATGATCGTCCAGTTGACCAGATCGGTCGACTTCAGGATCGGCAGGCCCGGAACGTTGGTGAACGAGGACGAGACCAGGTAGTAGGCGTCGCCCACCCGGATGGCGTCTGGGTCGGAATAGTCGCCGGCCAGCACCGGGTTTCTGTAGGTCCCGTCGCCTTGGTCGGGCAGCCAGGCCCGCTCGGTCTTGGGGGCGTCAGCCGCCGAGGCGGTGGTCGCCAGCAAGGCCGCGGCCGCGACCAATCCAAGCCCTAGATACCCACGACTAAAGCCAGCCATCCGTGTTTCCATCCCTTGTTATGATATCGTTACCAGTAACATGGGGCGGGGTTTTGGCAAGGTCGGTCAGGCCGGCGGCGGGGCGGTCGAGGCGCGCTCGATCAGCTGCAGTTCGGCGCGTACGTGCCCGCCGGGCTCGGCGCTGGGGCGGGCCAGATCCATGGCCAGCAACACGGCCGAGGCGGCCATGTCGGCGATCGGCTGGCGGATGGTGGTCAGCTCGGGCCAGACCGTGGTCGCCACCGATGTGTCGTCGAAGCCGGCGATGCTGAGATCGGCCGGGATCGACAGGCCAAGGCCGTGGGCGACCGCGCTGATGGCGGCGGCCATGTCGTCATTGGCCGCGAAGATCGCCGACGGGCGACGGCGCAGGCCCAGTAGGTGGCGGGCCGCGTCGAGGCCGCCGCGATAGCTGAAGCCACCGTCGGCGACATAGGTCTCGTCCACGGTCAGGCCTGCGGCCGCCATGGTTTCGCGGAAGCCCTTCTCGCGCAGCTGGGCCGTGGAGTGGGCCGGATCGCCGCGCACGAAGGCGATGTCCACGTGGCCGAGATCCAGAAGGTGCTGGGTCATCATCCGGGCGCCTTCGAAGTCGTCGATGAACACGGCGGGCGCGCCTTCACGGGGGCGGGCCGTGGCGAAGCTGACGGCCCCGACCCCGGCCTTTTCCAGCGACTCCAGGATCGCGGCGTCGTCGCACAGCGGCGGCGGCAGGATCACCGCGCCCACACCGGCGTCGACCAGCTTCTGCACCGCCTGGGCGGGCGTCGGATGGGCCTGGCTGGGCTCGATCAGAAGCTGGCAGCCGCTGAGGCTCGCTTGCCGGAAAGCGCCCATCAGGTAGTTCGACAGGTTCGACGAGCTGGCGTTCGAATAGAGCATGCCGATCTGCGAGACGCCGGTGCGGGTGGCCCGGGCCAGCGAGTTGGGCCGATAGCCCAAGGCCTTGATGGCTTCCTCGACCTTCTCGCGCACAGCAGGGCGCACGTGCGGATAGCCATTGACCACACGAGAGGCGGTCATGGACGACACGCCGGCGTGCTGCGCCACGTCATGGATGGTCGGCGCCTGTCGCCTCTGCGTGCTCAAGGAGTCCTCGCCTCAATACGACTCTCTACGGGTCGGCGCGCAGTCTAGCGAAGACCGGCCTGATAAGTCCAAGCGAGAGCACGCCGCCGCTCGATATGCGGTTGCAGGCCAAACATCCGTTTTTGCGCTGGCGTGGACCGCGCGCGCCGCTAGGATGCGTTGGTATCGTGAACAATGGTGGTGCGTCGTTGAAGAGTCCCCGCAAAGCCAAGGCGGCCGAGCCGTCTTCCGCGCGTGGCCCGGCGCCTGCCGTGAGGCCTGGCCCCAAGACGATCACCATCCACGACGTGGCCCGCCACGCCGGCGTCGGCTCGATGACCGTGTCGCGGGTGATCCGCGGGGCGGGCAATGTCAGCGTCGGCATGCGCGAGAAGGTCGAGGCCTCCGTTCGCGCCCTGAACTACCAGGTCAATGTCGCCGCCCGCGCCACGCGCTCGCGCTCGGCCGCCGCGCGGGTGGGGATCCTCTACAGCAATCCCAGCGCCTCCTATCTCAGCGAGATCATGGTCGGCGGCTTGGAGCAGAGCTCGCGGCTGGCCAGCCATCTGATCCTGGAGCGCTGCGAGGGCCTCGCTGGGCAGAAGCAGGCGGTCAAACGCCTGCTGGCTGCCGGCGTCGACGGGGTGATCCTGCCGCCGCCGCTGTGCGACTCCCGCCAGACCATCAACATGCTGCGGGCCGAGGGCGTCACCGTGCTGGCCCTGGCCACCGCGCGGCCGATGATCGACGTCTCCAGCGTGCGCATCGACGACTTCGAGGGCGCGCTGGCCATGACCCGCCACCTGATCGCCCTGGGGCACCGCGACATCGCCTTCATCAAGGGCGATCCCCAGCACACCCCGACCGAGCTGCGCTACGAGGGCTTCCTGGCCGGCATGTCCGAGGCGGGACTGACCGTGCGGCCGGAGTGGGTGGCGCAGGGTCTCTTCACCTATCGCTCGGGGCTGTCGGCGGCGGAGAAGCTGTTCGAGGCGCGGCTGCGTCCCAGCGCGATCTTCGCCAGCAACGACGACATGGCGGCCGCTGCTCTGGCCGTGGCCCACGGCCGCCAGATCGCGGTGCCGCGCGACCTGACGATCTGCGGCTTCGACGACACCGCTGTCGCCTCCACGGTCTGGCCCGAGGTGACGACGATCCACCAGCCCATCGCCGAGATGGGCCGCGCCGCCGTGCGGCTGATCGTCGAGGAGATCCGCGCCAGGAAGGGCGGAGGCGATCCGGCCCCGGTCCATCACCTGCTGCCGTTCACGCTGATGGACCGGGACTCGTCGGGGCCAGCGCCGCCTTAGGCGGCCGGTTCGGCCAGGATCTGACGGGCCTCGTCCAGGCTCCACAGCCGCGCCGCGCCGCGCACGCCCGAGGCGTCGCCCCAGACGGCCGGCTTGATGCGCGTGCTCCAGCGGTCGGCGAAGACATGTCGCGAAACAAGGTCGGGCAGGCGCTCGCATACCTCGGGCACGTTCGACAGCCCGCCGCCGACGACGATGGCGTCGGGGTCCAGGATGTTGCACAGCACCGCCACCGAGCGGCCCAGGCGGTCCATCAGCTGGTCGAAGGCGGTGGTCGCCGCCGGATCTCCGGCCCGCCAGGCGGCGATGATCTCTTCGCCGCTCAGGGCCTTGCCCGTCGTCGCCTCGAAGTCGCGCCGCAGGCCCGTGCCCGAAACCCACATCTCCAGGCAGCCGTTCTGGCCGCACCAGCAGCGCGGGCCTTCGCGCTCCTCGACGGTAGGCCAGGGCAGGGGCATGTGGCCCCATTCGCCGGCGATGCCGTTCTCGCCCTCGATCAGCCTGCCGTCGATGACAAGGCCCCCGCCGCAGCCGGTGCCCAGGATGATGGCGAACACCACCCTGGCCCCCGCGCCCGCGCCGTCGACGGCTTCCGACAAGGCCAGGCAGTTGGCGTCGTTGGCCAGGCGGACCGGGCGCTGCAGGGCCTCGGACAGGTCCTCGCGGAAGCGGCGGCCGTTTAGGTACAGCGAGTTGGCGTTACGCATCACGCCAGTGGCCGGCGAGATCGAACCCGGTGCGCCGACGCCCAGGGTGCCGCGCGCGCCCAGCTTGTGTTCCAGGCCTGTCACCAGGTCGCGGACGGCGACCAGCGCCTTGTCATAGTCGCCCGGGTTGGGAACGCGGGCCTTGGCCAGCAGCTTGCCGCTGGCGTCCAGGGCGGCGGCCTCCACCTTGGTGCCGCCGAAATCCACGCCGATCTGAATCACCAGTAGGGCTCCCAAACCCGGGTGAGGCGCACCAGCGCCTCGAGGAAGAAGTAGTCGCCCCAGATGCAGGCCTCATCGACGCCGACGCGGTTGGGCATGTGATAGACGCCGTGGGCGAGGATCCCGGTCCCTGGCTGGCCCAGCGGCAGCAGGTAGCGCTCGCCCAAAGTCTCGACCATGGCCAGGGCGGCGGCCTCGTAGGCTTCGCGGTCGGGGTCGGCCAGCGGCAGGGCGCGGGCCAGTTCCAGCAGGCCGCAGGCGGCGATGGCCGCGGCCGAGCTGTCGCGCTCGGCGTCGGTAAACACCAGGTCCCAGCAGCAGACCAGGTCGTCGGGCAGGCGATTGAGGAAGTAGTTGGCCAGCCGCGCCGCCAGGTCGATCAGGCCGGGATCGGCCTTGTAGCGGTGCACCAGCGGGAAGCCCGACACGCCCCAGGCCTGGCCGCGCGCCCAGCAGGAGGTGTCGCTGAAGCCCTGGTGGGTCTTGCCGCCGACCGGCTCGCCGGTCCTGGGGTTCATGTAGAAGGTATGGAAGGTCGAAGCGTCGGGCCGCACGATGTGCCTGGCGGCCTGGGCGATATGGCTGTCGGCCGCGATCCTGAAGGTCGGATCGCCTGTCTCCTCGCTCGCCCAATAGAGCAGGGGGAGGTTGAGGTTGCAGTCGATGATCATCCGACCGGCCTGCTCGGGATCGGAAAGATCGCCCCAGGCCTGGATGATGCCGGCGGCCGGGAGGTAGCGGGTCATCAGCCGGCGGGCGGCGGCCAGGGCCGCCTCGCGGCCGCTCAGGCTGCCCGTCAGTTTCCAGGCCGCCACGCACGACAGCGAATAGAGGAAGCCCAGGTCGTGGTGGTCGACATTGATCTCGCGCTCGATCCGGTCGCGGAAGCTTTCGACCTGGCGCTCGGCGGCGTGCCGATAGCGGGCTTCGCCGCTGGCCTCGAAGGCCAGCCACAGCATCCCGGTCCAGAAGCCGTTGGTCCACTCGGTGTTGTCCATCGGCGCATAGACACCGCCCTCGCTGGAGGGCTTAGGGAAGGCGTCGGTGAACAGGTCGAGGCTGGCGTCGATGCGGGCCAGGACGGCCGCAAGGATGGCGTCGAGCTTGACCCGGTCAGGGCGTGGACGGCCGAGGATCTCGGCTGCGCGGATCAGCGGTTCGCGCGGGGAAGCGAATTGGGACATCGTCAGTTGACCTTGGCCACGTCGGCGCCGCCTAGGTCGGCTTGCGCCAGCGCCGGATCGGGCTCGGCGTCCTTGGCAGGCGGGATTTCACGCGGGGTGGGGGAGAGGGCGAACACCGAAGCCACCCAGAAGGCGGCGGCGAACAGAGCGATCAGCAGGTAGGTGCTGGGGAAGCCGATCAGGTCGTAGCTCTTGCCGACGATCGGCGACAGGACCGCAAGGCCCAGCGAATGGCCGAAGCTGACGCCGACCAGATAGAGGGTCGAGGCCAGGCGGCTTTCGAAGTGGAAGGCGATGTAGCGGAAGATCGACACCACCAGGATCGGCAGTTCCAGCGAGTGCAGCATCTTCATCGCCGAGATCGGCACAGGGCCGTGCACCAGGCCCGAACCCGCGATGCGCACGATCATGATCGCCGCGGCCAGCAAGAGGCCGTTCTTGGCTCCGATCCTGTTCACGACGAACGGCGCCACGAACAGCATGCCGGCTTCCAGGAAGATCTGGGCCGAGTTCAGGTAGCCGAACATGGCGGCGCCCTGCTTCGGGTCGGCGAAGTGCGAGGCGTAGAAGGCCGGGAACTGCTGGTCGTAGACGAGATAGAGGTTCGTCACGCCCAGGATCAGCACCATGAAGCCCCAGAACTTCGGCAGCTTGAAGATCGCCATGGCGTCGGCGGGCTTGAGGGCGCTGGAGCTCTCACGCTCGTCGGCGCTGGGCTCGATCTTGGCGAAGGCCAGCAGCGGCAGCAGGATGAGGCCCGCGCACGAGGCCAGGGCGAAGTTGTAGAGCGGGTCGAGATTGAACAGCCGGCCCGAGAAGAAGGCGGCCGCCGCGAAACCCAGCGACCCCCACAGGCGGGCGCGGCTGTACTCGAAGCCGTACTTGCGGCCCACGCGGTCGACGAACGACTCCAGGGCGTAGCTGCCGGCGATGAAGGTGACGCCCAGATAGGCCCCGCCGGCGATCGCGCCCAGCAGCAGGTTGGTCTTCAGTAGCGGGCCGTAGACAAAGGCGAAGAAGGCCCCCGACAGCACGACCAGGCCGCTGATCAGCCACAGGATATGCTTGCGCAGGCCCACCTTGTCGGAAACGAAGCCGTACAGGGGCTGGGAGATCATCGCGAAGATGAAGTTGGCGGCGAACACCACGCCGGTCTCGGCGCCGGAAAGGCCCAGGGTCCGCTTCAGCCACAGAGCCAGCAGCGAGATGCTCATGGCCTGGGCGAAGAAATAGAAGAAGAGGAAGGCGCTCAGCAGCGCGTAGTTCTTCCTGATGGCCATGCGACACCCTCCCGCGCCGGCCGCGCTGCGTGGCGCGACTGGTCCGACCCTTCGGTCATAGACTGATCTGATAACGATACCAAGTTCTTTCGGCGTCGTTCTCGCTCGCTGGGCCGGGGCTTGCATGAGCGATATGATATCGATATCAATATTCGTGTTCGAGCGATCCGCAAGGCTTTTCGACGCCCCGGCGTCGATCCGGCGCTCGATGCCGAAAACAACGACGCCGCCGAGCGGGCAGAGCGTCGCCCGGGGAGGAGTTCACGATGGGATTCACAACGCGAAAAGCGTCCTTGGCAGGACTTGCCGGCGCCGCGGCGTTCGTCGGGCTGGCCGGATCGGCTCACGCGGCCGACCAGGCCGACGTCTCGGGCCTGCACATCCATCCGCTGCCGCCGGGCGGCCTGTTCTACAGCATGCACAACGACACCTTCACCGTGCGGGTGCGCAAGCCGGGCGGGCCTTGGCGCGACCTCTACGAATACAACGCCAAGGTCGATTCCGACGGGCCCAGCGATGTCTCGGTCGTGCAGTTCGACTTCGAGGGGATGGTCGAGATCGGCGTGCGCAAGAACAACGGCGACTTCAAGCGCGTCGAGGTGCGGCCCGCCAGCAAGGCGATCAGGCACAAGGTCGAGAACGGCGTCGTACTGTTCACCCTCGACCGCCCGCAGAACCTGTCGGTCGAGTTCGACGGCGATCGCCTGCACAACCTGCACATCTTCGCCGGCGCGCCGATCGCCAGGCCCGCGCCGGGGCCGGACGTGGTGTTCTACGAGCCGGGGCTGCACGCCCCGCCCGGCGGGGTGTTCCCGGTCAAGTCGGGCCAGACGATCTACGTCGCCGGCGGGGCGATCCTGCAGGGCGTGTTCAAGCCCGAGAAGGTCGAGAACGTCCGCATCATCGGCCGGGGGGTCGTCGACCGGCCCGCCGACCAGCTGGTCGTGCAGGATTCCAGGAACGTCACGGTCGAGGGGCTGACTTTCCTGACGCCCAAGCACGGCACCATCGCCTGCGCCTCGTCCAGCAACGTGACCTTCAAGGATATCAAGACCTTGAGCAATGGTTCGTGGTCGGATGGGGTCAACGTTTTTGCTTGCAGCGATGTGACCGTCGAGCGCGCCTTTATCCGCACTTCCGACGACAGCGTTGCGGTCTACGCCACGCGCAAGTCGGGCGTCGGCGACACCCGGCGGGTGAGGGTGCGTGACTCGATCTTCTGGCCGGACGTGGCGCACGCGGTGTTCATCGGCCTGCACGGCGACACCAAGGCGCGCAACGTGCTGGAGGACCTGCGCTTCGAGAACATCGACATCCTGGGTCTCGACGAGGATGACCCCGAATATCAGGGCGCGCTGGCGATCAGCGCCGGCGACGACAACTCCGTCCGCGACGTGCTGTTCGACGACATCCGCGTCGAGCAGATCGAGGAGGGCAAGCTCGTCAACGTGCGCACGGTGTTCAACGCCAAGTACGGCACGAGCCCGGGCCTGCTGGTCGATGGCGTGCGGTTCAGGAACATCCGCTTCTCCGGCGCCGGCTGGCCGAGCCCGTCGACGATCTCGGGCTTCGGCCCCGATCGGCCGGTCCGCAATATCAGCTTCGAGAACGTGACGGTCGGGGGCAAGCGCCTGAAGGCGGCCGATCCCGCGGTGATCGAAATCGGGCCAAACGTCGAAGGCGTGAGCTTCAAATAGAGGGGAGGGCGTAGCGGCATGGTTCAACCATCCGCCTCGGGTGTCTGCTGGGCGCCGCTGAAGCGCACCGGCCGCATGGCGCTCTATCGCCAGCTCGCCGATCGATTGCGCGCGGCGATCCTCGACGGCGAGCGCCGCCTGCCGACCGAGCGCGAGTTGGCCAGCGGCTTCACGGTGGCGCGGATCACCGTCCGGGCGGCGCTGGACCTGCTGGCGGCCGAAGGGCTGATCTCTCGCCGTCGGCGACATGGGACGGTCGTGCGAGATCGTTTGGTCGAGGTTGCCGTGAAATCTGGCCCGCTCATGTAATCGGTCACCGGCGCCTGGCTGCGGCGGCGCGTTGAAAATGCATCCTTGGGTGGTTGCATCCGAGGCTTGTGCTTTGGCGTGATCCCAAGTCGCTGTTGTTCAGGCGCGGGTGCTTTGTGCGCCGACATGAGGTGGCGCGTCGCCAGTAAAGGCCGAGCCCAATGCTTCGGAAATCAACGTTGCGAATCCCGTTGACAGACTTTGAAATGCGCTGGTATCGATAACAACAGGCCGGTCGGAGCGCTGCGCAGCGCGCTCGAGAACGACAAAGCGATCGGCCAGCCGGGACGAGGTTCCGGCGCAGAACGAGATCGGACCAAAGTCCGAAAGGGGAGGATAGGATGGGTGGTCTCAACCCTCAGCGCGGCCGTTGTCGCGCCCTGCAGGTTTCTCACATGGTGCTGGCTCTGGCCGCGGGCGCCGGCGCGATGTCGGCGACCGCCGCTTACGCCCAGGCGACCGCGACGCCGGCGGCCGACAAGCCGGTCACGGTCGAGAGCACGGCCGTCGACGAGGTGATCGTCACCGGCGTGATGGTCGGCACCGCCGCCAAGAAGGCCAACGTCTCGTTCTCGGTGCTGAACGAGGACGACATGAGCAAGTTCACGCCGATCAGCGCCGACGACATGCTGCGCGACATGCCCGGCGTGGTGGTCGAGTCCAATGACGGCGTGGCCCGCAACGAGGTCTTCACCCGCGGCATGACCATCGGCACCGGGGCCAACACCTCGGGCTATTTCTGGACCACGATCCTGGAGGACGGCCTGCCGGTCGTGCCGTTCAAGTTCAGCGGCTTCCAGGACGGCTACTTCTATCGCGCCGACATCTCGACCAGCCGGGTGGAGTCGGTGCGCGGCGGCTCGTCGGCCACCGGCGTCACCACCTCGGTGGGCGCGACCTTCAACTACATCACCGGCAAGGTGAAGCCGGGCGCCATGATCCAGACCCGCATCGGCTTCGAGGGCGAGGACCTGCACCTGTCGTGGAAGCAGGTCGACGGCGCCTATGGCTGGGTCAACGAGGCGGGCGACATGGGCGTCGGCGTCAGCGGCTTCTATCGCCGGTCCAGCGGCCAGGTGGATCCGGGCTTCGACCTGAACCGCGGCGGCCAGTTCCGGGTGAACCTCTACAAGGACTACAACACCGACAACGGCGGCGGCTCGTTCAATCTGGTCTACAAGCACCTGGACGACACCAACGCCGAACTGACCACGTTCCAGCAGCCGACCTACGGCTATCAGAACCCCGAGGAGATCCCGGGCTTCGGTCGCGACGTGAACCTGTTCATGAACGGCGGCAAGCAGACCGTTCCGAACTACTTCAAGCCGGGCAGTCACACGCTCGATCCGTCGGACGGCTACCGCTACAAGCAGGACGCCCTGTCGCTGCGCTGGAACCACGACATCGGCGAGCGCCTGACCTTCACCGGCGCGGCGCGGATCCAGAAGTCGACCTATCGCGGCCAGTCCTACAAGCCTCAGCAGCTGGCCTCTCTGGCCTCGGCGGCGGCGACGCGCGAGCGCTTCGGTCTCAACATCAACAACCTGGACCGCACGCCGGGCTACTACGTCTTCACCAACGCCGCCGGCCAGGAAGTGGCCCGCGTCGCCAACAATGTCGCCGGCTCGCAGCTGGGGGCCAACTACCGCACCGGCGCGGCCTGTCCGCGGGTCACGGCGGCCACCTGGCAGAGCAACAGCCTCTGCATCGTCGGCAACACCTTGCCCAATCGCAACATCGACATGCGGGGCGGCGTGGTCAACGGCGTCACCCTGCCGGCGGAAAGCGCCACGCAGGACCTCGTGCTGCTGACCCGCGCCGAGGACAACTACCGTGAATCCGTCGACTACATGGGCAACTTCACCGCCACCTATCGCGGCGAGACCTGGAGCGTGAACGGCGGCCTCTACCTGTCGCGCTCCGAGCAGGTGAACGACAACTGGGCCAACGGCCTGGGCGTATCGGCCTGGGCCGACGACCAGGTGCAGAACCTGAACGTCAAGTACGTCACCCAGAACGGCACGAACTACCAGCTGACCGACGCCGGCGGCTGGGGCTCATACGGCAGCGGCCTGTTCACCACCGTCTCGCAGCGGGCGCGGATCATGGAGCTGTCGCCCTATGCGGGCTTTGCCTGGTCGCCGACCAAGCATTGGGACTTCAACGCCAGTATCAAGTACCAGTACTTCCACGCCCGAACCTATTCGGAGACGTGGGACACCCGTAATCCCGGCGCGGCCTCTCTGACCAACGGCGGCCTGGATGGAGACCCGCTGACCGTCTACGACAACGTCTACATGACCAGGACCGCGTCGAAGATGATCGGCGCCGACAAGGATCTCAGCCTCGTCGATTACAGCGTGGCCTTGGGCTACAACTTCAACGACAAGCACAAGATCTATTACCGCTATACCGACGCCAAGCAGCCGTCGTCGGGCGTGATCAACCGCTACTCGACCGCGGCCACCCTGGTGCGTCCGCTAGGTCCGACGGCCTACATCAAGGGCCACGAGTTCGCCTACACCTTCGGCGATCGCCGCTTCAACGGCCAGATCACCTACTTCTACCAGAACTTCGCGGTGAACGATTACCCGACCGCGATCGACAAGGACAACGTCTCGACCTACCTGCTGCCCGACAACTTCAACAAGTACTTCACGCGCGGCGTCGAGTCCTGGGCCAAGTGGCGGGTCACCAAGAACCTCGAATGGAGCCCGTCGGTGACCTTCCTGAACGGCAAGACCACCGAGGCCTATATCTGGCTGAACACCGGCGCGAACGGCAACGGCGCGGACGACGACGTGTTGCGCATCGACGCCGGCCTCCTGGCGCGCTCGCCGAAGTGGACGCTGAGCAACACCGTGTCCTATCGCTACGGCGACTTCCGTTTCAACATCCGCCACCGCTGGATGGACGAGCGCAAGTTGAACACCAACTCGCTCGACCGTCGCTTCCTGCCGGCCCAGGACAATCTCGACGTCTCGGTCCAGTACAGCGGCCTGAAGAACACCCAGGTCACGCTTGACGTCCGCAATGCGCTCGATAAGGCCTACATCTCGGCCTACGACCCGATGATCAGCAGCAATCTGCCGTCCGGCGTGCAGGTCTATGACGTCGTCGAGCAGCTGCCGGAGTCCGGCTTCCTGATCAAGCGCAATGCGCCGCGGTCGGTGTGGCTGACCGTCCGCAAGGAGTTCTAGGCGGCTGCCGGAACCAAAGAATGCCCGGCGGGCGAGGGTGTCGCGTCCTCGCTCGTCGGCCCTATCCCAAAGCATCACGAACGAGGGGCGCATGACCCGCCATCGGCTGATCCTCGGCGCCAGCGCTCTGCTCGGCCTTATGGCGACGCAGGCCGGCGCGGCCACGCCGCTCATCGACAAGGTTGTGTTCGGCGACGCGGCTTCCGAGGTCGCGCATGCGGTGGACGCCTCCGCGTCCGAGCGCGTCGAAGGCGGCTTGGGGCTGGCGGCGCGACGCCTGGCGCCGAGCGAACCCGGCGCGCGGTTCAGCGGCGACTTGAAGTTTCGGCTGGCCGTCGATCCGGCGATCCAGAACTACGCCTCGATCCGCCTGTGGGGCGGCGACGTCAATGATGGCAAGCTGACCCTGTTCTGCGAGGGCAGGCAGGTCGGCTATCGCCACCTGGGCGACGTCGAGATTCTCGACATCGGAACCCAGGCGCCGCCGTTCGCGGGGCGCTTCACCTATCGCACCTTCCCGCTGCCGATCACCCTGACCAGGGGAAAGAAGGCGCTGGATTGCGTGATCCGCGCCAGCGGGCCCTACGCCGTCTACACCCAGCAGTTCGAGAGCTTCCAGAAGCCGATGAGCCAGGCCTCGCGGCCGGTCTATGGGCTCTATGTCCACGCCGATCCGTTTCTGGACAGCGGCGACCCGGCCGGCGTCGCGCCGCCGCTGGCGGCCGCGCCCTCGGCCGGTCCCGAGGTGCTCGACGACCTCAAGGCCCGGGTGAACCGCGAGATCGATCGCAAGCTGGCCCAACCCGGTCCGCTGAACGTGCTGGAGGTTCAGTTCCTGGCCCGAGCCGCCGGCCTCGAATGGACCAAGGCTCACGCCAATCCGGCCGTGGCCCGCAAGGTGATCGAGAGCGGCGACGCCTTCTACGCCCGCTTCCTGGCCGATCCGAAGAGCGTCTATGTCGACGCCAGCCGCACCAACGCCGACTGGGACGCCATGGGGCCGCTGGGCAAGGCGCTGCGCCTGCTGCAGGCCAATGTCGCGCCCTATCTCGACGCGCCGGTCGCGGGCGTGGAGGGAGCTCCGGCGCGTCGCGAAGCCTATGCCCGCATGCTCGACGCGGGGCTCGGCTACATCCAGACCCATCGCCGGCTCTATACCAACCAGTCGATGATCGTGGATCTAGGCATCTACTGGAGCAACGAGGGCCTGCGGTCGCTGGGCAGCCCCCTGGCTCGGCCCGAGCCGGCGATGCGGCGGTTCTTCTACGAGTCCATGGGTCTTGCGCCCTGGACCGGCAGCCTCGACGAGGCCGGCAAGCCGACCTATTCCAGCGCCGCCGCCGACACCGGCAGCTTCCGCTCGGCCGACGACTACAGGCTCTTCACCAAGGCTGGCCTCTCCAAGGAGCTGGGCTTCGTCGGCAGCTACGGCGAGATCCTCGACTGGGCGACCAGCATCTACCAGGCCACGGCCGCCACGCCGGGCGGGCAGGGCGATCCTGTCCTGCGTGACCAACTGCTGAAGATGGCCAGGGCTCGGATGGCGTTCCGCTATCCGGGGATCGACGCCGAGGGCGCCCGCACCATGCTGCTGGAGGCGCCGATCGGCTGGCGCGACCCGGTCTATCCGGGCGCGACGACCTATGTGCAGAAGTCCGGCTGGGACAACACGCCCTTCAACGTCGCCGTCGCCACGCGCGACCCGCAACTGATGGCGATCGCCCGCCAGGCCCTCGACGACGGCCAGTACTACGCCGTGCTGCGCGACCGGCTGAAGGACAAGAACCAGCGCACGACGATTGGTCTGCTCGACGCCTATGACGAATGGCTGGCCGTGAAGGCCTGGCCGAAATCCGACGTGAAGCTGCCGATGACGCTGGGCCAGCCCGACTTCGTCTTCGCCGATCCCGAGGACGGGGTGGTGGCGATCAAGAACGGCGACGAGGTGCTCTACGCCTCGCTCTACTGGCGGGCCAATTGCGGGGTGAACCGGCTGGCGCGGTTCCACTACCAGACGCCGACGGTGGACCGCATCGCCACCGTCGCTGCCCGGGTCGACTTCGAGCCCAGCGGCAAGACCTGCGTGCGCCGGGCGACGCCGCACATCTCGGCCGGCTCGATCCCGATCGTCGCCTATCCGGGCGAGGCGCCGGCCGCACTTGAGGGCGAGGTTTTGCCGGTGGCCAAGGGACCGCCCGAGGCGCGCTACAAGGACCAGGACAACCCCTATGCCGGCCGCGGCTACTATTACGAGGCGACCTACGGGCCGTATCTGATCGCCATGAACGCCAGCGCCGACAAGGCGATGAGCGTCACATTGCCCAAGGCGGCCGGCGAGCGGGTCGACCTTGTCACCAAGCGCAAGCTGGCGGCGGGCGCGGCCAGCCTGAGCCTGGCGCCGGGACAGACGGCGGTGATCTACGCGCCGTCGCGCTAGTCAGGGGGCGGCGGTGAGCCACGATCACGACCTGCGGCTGGTTGCGCCATTCAGCCCGACGATCATCAAGGCTGCCATGCCGCAGGGCTTGGTCCAGCGCCTCAACGCCCGGATTGACGAGATAGTCGCCCGCCGGGACGAGGTCGCCGCCCGCGACTGGTCGGCCCATCTGGCGGGCGCGGTCAGCACGGAAATCCGCTTCACCGACGTGATCCGCGAGACGTCGGAGCTCACCGACTTCTTGTTCGACGTGGCCCGCACCTACACCTACCGGTGCGAGAACGCGCTGATGCATTTCTCCGACTACGAGCGCACCGAGGAGCTCGAGGCGAAAAAGCTGCGGATCGAGATCAAGGAGGGCTGGATCAACGACATGGTCGCCGGCGACTACAACCCAGCCCATTTCCACCAGGGCTGCCTCTATTCCAGCGTCGGCTTCCTGCGCGTGCCGCCGGGGTACGACGCCGAGTTCGCGTCCGACAAGGCAAGGCAGAACACCGCCGGCTGCCTGCAGTTCATCGACAGCCGCAGCGCCGTGGGCGTGAAGAACCTGTTCACGGTCAAACCCGTGGTCGGCGACTTCTACCTGTGGCCCTCGTGGATGCTGCACTGCGTCTACCCGTTCCGCAGTCAGGGCGTGCGGCGGTCGATGGCGATCAATCTCGCCCTGTCCTGAGCCGGGCGGCTTGGAGCCGCTTGCGCCAATAAATGATATCGATATCATAATCTGAAGTCAGAAGAAGCGTACGGGGAGAAGCGCGTGAAGAGCCAAGCAAAGCGGATGGTTTCGGGCCTGGCCCTGGCGACCTGCCTCGTGGCCGGGGCGGCTGGCGCCCAGACCCTGAAGTCGGGCCATCCGTACCTGACCTTCAGCGACGCCCACGTCTCGCAGTTCAAGGCCCGCGTGGCCGAGGATCCCGACGCCAAGGCCGCCTGGACCAAGGCTCGCGCCGACGCCGACGCGGCCCTGACCCGCAAGCCGGCCAATGACCGCGAGCTGAACGCGGCGCTGATGGGCCTTTCGCTGACCTACCGCATGACCGGCGAGCGCAAGTACGCCGACCGCGCCAAGGCCCTGCTCGATATCTATGCCGGCCGCGCCAACTGGGTGACCGACAAGCCGCTGCTGGCCCGCAGCCCGGTCTGGAACTCCGACCTCGGCATGGGGACCAGCGCATACACCTTCGGCCTGACCTTCGACGCCATCCACGACGCCCTGACCCCTGCCGAGCGCGACCGCCTGGCCAAGGCCCTGGTCAAGGGCGCGATCCGCCCGACCCTGAACGACTGGATCGACGGCAAGGAGCGCATCCACAGCCTCGACACCATGGGCCACAACTGGTTCAGCCACATCGTCTTCGGCGCCGGTGTGGCGGCGATTGCCATCAAGACCGAGGAGCCCCAGGCCGACGCTTGGATCCGCCGCATCGACGAGGCCGCCGAGGAGTGGGCCAACTACGACGGCAGCGCCATCGAGACCAAGCCGGCGCACTTCGCGTCCAACGGGGCTTTCGTCGAGAGCATCAACTACGCCGACTTCGCCGCCGAGGGCTATCTGCGCTTCAAGCGCGCCTGGCTGGACGCCTTCAAGGAAAAGCCGGCCGCGACGCCGCGCCTGGCGGGGCTGGGCGACTACTTCATCCAGAACCTCTACCCGACCACCGGCGGCTTCCTGTCGACCAACTTTGGCGACGGCAATCCGACCTCCAGCGGGGGCAGCGCCATCGCCAACCTGTGGGCCAGCGGCGACCAGCAGTCGCGCTATCTCTGGTACCTCAACACGGTGCGCCCCGACCCCAAGCAGGACGTGTTCGCCGAGCCGGAGAACATGGTCCAGTGGCCCTCGGCCAAGGCCCGCGCTTCGGTGGGCAAGGAGCCTGGCCTGCCGACCAGCTGGATCGACAGTGACCTGGGCGCGGCGACGCTGCGCTCGTCCTGGACGCCGGACGCCACCTTCCTGGCGCTGCGCTCGGGTTTCACCTGGAACCACAACCACGCCGACGCCGGCAGCTTCATCCTCTGGCACAAGGGCAAGCAACTGCTGATCGACTCCGGCAACAGCAGCTACGCCCGGCCCGAATACGACGGCTATTACCGCCAGAGCGTGGCCCACAACGTCGTCACCCTGGACGGCAAGGCCGAGCCGGAAAGCAACACCTACAACGGCTCGCATTTCGTGGGCCGGGTGGACCATCTGGTCGACGCCGGCGATCTGCGCTTCGTCTGGGCCGACGCCACGGGCCCCAACGCCCGGACCTTCGAGCGCAAGTACCGCAGCTTCATGTGGATCGGCGACGTGATCCTGGTCATCGACGACCTCAAGGGCTGGGCGCCGGGCCAGTTCGAGTGGCTGATGCACTACGAGGGCGAGGCCAAGCGCCAGGGGCAGGTGATCACCGTCAAGAACGGCGAGGCCGAAGTGGCGGTGCGGCCGCTGTTCCCCGAGACCCTGCCGGACGCAGGCCTGTTCACCGACTATCCCGAGCTGATGCGGATGGCCGAGGGCAAGGGCCTGAAGGATCACGCGCCCGACGAGGCTCAGCCCTATCTGCGCCTGCAGGCGCCGGGCGTGACCGACCGGACCAAGTTCGTGGTCGCCCTGACGCCGAACGGCGCCAATCCCGCGCCCAGGATCGAGAAGGTCGAGACCAAGGACTGGCTGATGGTGCGCGTGCACCAGAAGGGCGAGGTCACCGAGGTCTATTTCAACCTGTTGGCCGACGGCCGCATCCGCCACCGCAACGCCAACGCCGAGCTCGGCGGCTGGCAGACCGACGCCTACATCCTGGCGCTGACCTATCCGGAGGGCGGCAGCGCCGCCAGGCCGCGACGCTGGTTCGTCGCCGATGGCAGCTATCTTCGCCGCGACGGCCGCGTCGAGCTCGACAGCCTGTCCAAGGCCTTCGTGGTCAGGGACAAGGCGGGGCGGGGCGTCGAGGCCAGCATCCAGGGGCAGCCGACCTACGCCATTCGCCTGGCCTGCGACGGCGCGCGCGCGATCAAGGTCGATGGCGTCTCCAAGGCCTGCTCCGGCGACGTGGCGCTGGCCCGTCGATCGTCCTCTTCCAACTGAAGCGCAATCATCGCATTTGTCTGACAAAAGCTCTTGCCAGCGATTTATG
Source organism: Caulobacter endophyticus (assembly GCF_029543245.1). Classification (GTDB taxonomy): domain Bacteria; phylum Pseudomonadota; class Alphaproteobacteria; order Caulobacterales; family Caulobacteraceae; genus Caulobacter; species Caulobacter endophyticus_A. The sequence goes on along the minus strand of NZ_JARQWV010000003.1, from coordinate 87,876 downwards.
ATATCGATAACAAGATTATGTGGTTGGAGAAGATCGCCGCCCAGGCGACGCCCCGACCCGGGAGTGAAACAGAGCGGGCGCGCCAAGCGCCCGAGCCAACAGGGAAAGCCCGCCTCGCGCGGGATCTGACGGGCCGCGCCGGCTTATCGGGCGTAGGCTCCGCAGGAGGGGAAGCCATGAAGTCCGAAGTTCAATCGCGTCTGTTTCTGACCGCCTCGACGCTGGCCGTCGCGCTGGGCGCGTTCGGCGCCGCCCACGCCCAGACCGCGCCGGCGCCGGCCGCCGACGAAGCGGTGGAGGAGGTGGTCGTCACCGGCATCCGCCAGAGCCTGCAGTCGGCCGTGCAGGTCAAGAAGAACACCATGGAGGTCGTCGACTCCATCCGCGCCGAGGACATCGGCAAGCTGCCCGACCCCAACGTCGCCGAGACCCTGACCCGCATTCCGGGCGTGCAGGGCTATCGCTACGGCGGGGAGGGCGCCTCGCCGGTCGGCGCCGGTTCGGGGCTGACGATCCGCGGCCTGTCGGGCCAGACCGCCTCGCAGGTCGACGGCCGCTCGTACTTCACCGCCGGCGGCAGCGAGTTCAACATCGAGGCCGCTATCCCCGGCATGATCGCGGGCCTGGACGTCTACAAGAACCCCTCGGCCGAGCACATCGAGGGCGGCATCGGCGGCCTGGTGGACATCAAGACCCGCCGCCCGCTCGATCTGCCGAAGATGTCGGGCAGTGTGGCGATCTCCGGCCGCTACAACGACATGGTCAAGCAGATGCAGCCGGAATACTTCGGCCTCGTCTCGCACAAGTGGGACGTCGGCGACGGCGAGATGGGCCTGCTGCTGGGCGCCAACTACCAGAAGAGCTGGAACCGGTCCGACAACGCGCCCGGTCCCGGCGGGACCAATCTGCGCCGCGTGGTGCGCGCGAACAGCGCCGAGTACATCGGCAACAGCGCCTACAACCAGGCCTATGCCGGCCGCAGCGACGTCGCCTTCCTGGCCGACGTGACCAATCCGCTGGCCCTCAGCGCCGCCGACCGCGCCAACCTGGTCAACATGGCCGGCGTGCAGATCAACGTGAACGAGGAGGACATCCAGCGCACCCGCGAGGGCTTCGCCGGCGCCTTCCAGTGGAAGGTCCGCCCGGGCCTCGAGTTCTATGTCGACGGCAATTACAACTCCTATCTCTACCATCAGGGCTATCGCTTCCTGAACGGCGCTGACAGCCGCTACGTCCAGGGGCTGACGACCACCCCGTTTAGCACCACCGAGGGCCTGGCCAACCGCAACGCCAACGGCGGCGAGGACGAGGTGCTGGCCGGTCAGCGCTTCGACAGCGGCACGTTCCTGGGTTCGGGCTTCTCGTCGATCGGCGGCGACGAGCACCGCATCTACAAGACCTGGATCCTGGCCGGCGGCGCCAAGTGGTCGCCGACCGACAACCTCGACCTCAAGGCCGACCTCTCCTACGTCAAGGCCGACCAGCACCAGGACAACCGCTCGGTGACCATGACCCCGCGCGCGGGCCTGGCCTGGGATGTGACCCGCACGGTCGGAACGCCCCAACGCCTGTCGATCAGCGGGCCTGACCTGTCGAACCCCGCCAACTGGGTGCTGCTGAACTACGCCAACGGCACCAACAACGTCTATGACGACGCCGGCCTGGCCGCCCAGTTCGACGGCAAGCTGCGTATCAACGACAGCTTCATCAAGGCCGTGAAGTTCGGTGCGCGCTACTACCGAAAGAAGTCGAGGTTCTACAACTACTCCTTCAGCGGCAAGAACCTGACGACAGACGGCCTGGCCCTGACGGCCAGCCAGTCGAACGGGATCCTCGCGTCGACCGTGCAGGATCTGGTCGCCGGCTCGCACACCAACTGGTTCGACGGCGAGGCGGGCTATTCGGGCGGCTTCCTGACCTTCTCGCCCGACGTCCTGCTGGGCGACAACGTCCGCAACCGCTTCGCCCTGGCCGGCATCCCCGCCGAGGACTCGCTGCCTGAAGTGCTGCTGTCGCGCCGCAAGGCGGTGGAAGAGACCCTGGCCGGCTACGGCGTCGTCGACTTCGCCTTCCTGAACGACCGCATTCGCGGCAACGCCGGCGTGCGGGTGGTGCGCACCAATCTGGACGCCGAGGCGCGGGTCACCGACACCACGGGCGGAACGCCGGTGATCGTCGCCCGCAGCCAGGGCAACAGCTACACCGACGTGCTACCGACCCTGAACCTGACGGGTTACATCCAGGACGACCTGCTGCTGCGCTTCGGCTTCGGCAAGGGCATGACGCGGCCCAGCGTTGGCGACATCAACCCGACCGTGACGGTCAACCTGACCAGCGGAACCGGCAGCCAGGGCAACGCCAACCTGCAGCCGCTGCGGGCCTACAGCTACGACCTGTCGCTGGAGAAGTATTTCGGCCCGACCAGCTATGTCTCCGCCGCGGCCTTCTACAAGAAGGTCGACGGTTTCCCGATCGGGGTAGAGAGCTGCCAGACGGTGGCGACCTCGCAGCCCTACAGCGGGGTTACGCCCAACAACTGCCCGACCGGCCAGTTCCGCATCACCCAGACCCAGAACGCCGACCCGGGCTTCGCCAAGGGCGTCGAGCTCGCCGCCCAGACCTTCTTCGACTACGACTTCCTGCCCGAGGTCCTGCACGATTTCGGGGTCCAGGGCTCGTACACCTGGGTCAAGACCGAGCTTCCGATCGTGATCGGCGGCCAGGTCGTCAAGGTGCGCCAGCCGTTCCAGTCCGACCAGAACTGGAGCCTGGCCGGTCTCTACGAGAACAAGAAGGTCTCGGCGCGCCTCGTCTACACCTATCGTTCTGACTACGTGCTGTTCGGCATCTCGCCCAATCCGATCGATGGCCGCTACCTGAAGGGCTACGGCCTGCTCGACGCCTCGGTGAACCTCAATCTGCGCGACGACCTGACCCTGTCGCTGACGGCCTCGAACCTGACCAACAAGGCGCCGATCCGCTACGTCGGCGAGCCGGACGGCGGCTACGACACCGACATCCTGCGCCAGTACTTCATGAACGGCCGGGTCTACGGGATCAGCCTGCGTTACAAGTTCGGCGGCTGACCGCCGTCGCATCAAGTCCCGCCTTGGGGCGCCGTCGACGACGGCGCCCTTCTTTTTTGCGTTCAGCGGAAGGAGAGGGCGGAAACCTCTCCGCTGACCGCGACGTCGCCGTCCTTGGCCGACTTCACCGGCTTGCCGCCGATGGTCAGGTTCTCGATCGTCACGTTCTTGACCGCCGTCTGCGGCGACAGGCCCCGGATGATCGACAGGCCGGGCATGCCCTGGCCGGTGTAGGCGACGTTCTGGATCCTCAGGCCGTCGATCCCGCGCCCGGGCGCCTTGTTGTAGCGCGGGTTGTTCCCGGCCACGATGTTGATCAGCTTGCCCTCCTCGATACGGTCGACCCGCACGTTGCTGAAGGTGATGTCGCGGATCAGCGTGCTGTCGCCGGAGTAGGCGGCGATCACGCCCTCCCAGTCGGGATCGTCCTCGTCCAGGTTGGCGACGTCGATGTTGTCGAAGGTCACGTCGCGGATCGTGCGCGGATCGGCGTTGTCGCCGAAGTGGCCGATATAGAGGGCGTGGGCGACGTCGACCCACAGGCGCATGTTCGAGACCTGGATGTCGAAGGTGTCGCCCGGCGGGTTGGTGTCGGGGATCCCGGTCTGGGCGGCTTTCTGGCGGCAGATCGGGCAGTCGGCCACGGCGTAGACCACCACGGCGTCGTCCGAGACCCGCAGGTAGCCGTCGCGCACCTTCACGTGGCGCGAGGTCGAGATGTTGATCCCGTCCGACCACTTGCCGGAGGTGAAGCCGGTCAGCTGGCTGACTGTGACGTTTTCCGAATTGCGGATGTTCATCACCCGGGCCGCGTCCTTGCGGTCGCTGTTGACGATGATCAGGTCCGAGACCTCGACGTTCCGGGCCTTTTCCATGTCGATCGCCCGGCCGGGGTCCCACAGCAGGCCGCGGCCGCTGATCTTCACGTCGCTGACGCCGTTCAGGTCGAAGGCGCCCTTCAGCACCGCGCCGCCGTCCATGTAGACGCGCTGACCCGACTTGACCGGGAAGTGGTCGAGGCCCGCCGGCGGGACGTGGAGCCCGGGTCCGAAATAGACGACGTCGGTCCCGGTCGGCCGGGCAGGGGGCGGGGGGGCGGCCACGATGTGCAGGTTGCGCAGGCGGTCGTCGTCGAACTGCAGCGAGAAGCGCTCGGGCTTGTCCAGAGTCATGCGCAGGATCGAGCCCTGGCGCTGAGGCTTCACTGCGCTGGACAGCGGCGCGACCGAGACCTCGGAGAAGCGGCCGTTGTTCTTCATCACCTCCAGCTCGACCGTCCCGTCGAAGTCGAAATAGACCAGCGAGGCGTTCTGCTTGGTGTCGGTGTCGACCTGCACCCGGTACTCGTAGAGATCGCGCCACTCGCCGCCGGGGTTGCGCACCCGCACGGTGAAGTCGTCGTTGTGCGCCGCGTACATCAGCTGCGGCGGGACCGGATAGGTCAGCAGCGTGTCGGCCAGCGCAGGAGCGGCCACGCCCCCCAGCAACATGGCGGCAAGCGCCGTGGCGGCGCGGCGGGCCGGGTTCTTCTGTCGGCTCATGTTTCCTCCCTAGGATCGCGACAGCATCAATCATTATGATATCGATATCAATAACACCGGCATATGTGACGAAGCGTGACTTTGGAAACCGTCGCTTTGACGCATGGAAACGGTCTTCCTATGCTGACCCCCGAGGCCTGTAAGGCGTCGGACCCCGGCTAGACCCGTTCCGTGGCAGGAGGCCCCCCACCGTTTTGTCCTACAACCTGCTCCTTCTCCTGATCCTGGCGGCGCCGTTCCTGGGCGCGGCCGTCGCCGCCGGCCTTCCGCGTCACGCCCGCACGGCGGCGGCGATTCTTTCCTGGCTGGTGTCGCTGGTCTGCCTGGTGAGCCTGGCCGCGCTCTGGCCGATGTTCGCCGATGGAGAAGTGTTGCGGTTGGCGATCCCTTGGCTGCCGTCGCTGGGCGTCACCCTGGTTCTGAGGCTCGACGGGCTGTCGTGGATTTTCGCCGCCCTGATCCTGGGGATCGGGGCGCTGGTTGTGCTCTACGCCCGCTACTACATGTCGCCGAAGGACCCGGTGCCCCGGTTCTTCTCGTTCCTGCTGGCCTTCATGGGCGCGATGCAGGGCGTGGTGCTGTCGGGAAACCTGATCCAGCTGGCGGTCTTCTGGGAGCTGACCAGTCTCTTTTCCTTCCTGCTGATCGGCTACTGGCACCAGAACCCCTCGGCCCGCGAGGGCGCGCGCATGGCGCTGACGGTCACGGCGCTGGGCGGGCTGTGCCTGCTGGTCGGCATGATCCTGATTGGGTCGATAGCCGGCAGCTACGACCTCGACGACGTCCTGGCCGCCAAGAGCGTCATTCTCGCCGATCCCCGGTCCGTGGTGGCCCTGGCGCTGGTGCTGATGGGCGCCCTGACCAAGAGCGCCCAGTTCCCGTTCCACTTCTGGCTGCCGCGCGCCATGGCCGCGCCGACGCCGGTCAGCGCCTATCTGCACTCGGCGACGATGGTGAAGGCCGGGATCTTCCTGCTGCTGCGCATGTGGCCGATCTTCGGCCAGACCGAGCTCTGGTACTTCGTGGTGGCCGGGGCGGGGGTGGCCACGCTGCTGATCGGCGCCTGGTGCGCCATCTTCCAGCACGATCTCAAGGGCCTCCTGGCCTATTCGACCATCAGCCATCTGGGCCTGATCGTGCTGCTGCTGGGCCTGGGCTCGCCGCTCGGCGCGATCGCGGCGATCTTCCACACGGTCAACCACGCCACCTTCAAGGCGTCGCTGTTCATGGCCGCCGGCATCATCGACCACGAGGCCGGCACGCGCGACATGCGCAAGCTGAGCGGCCTCTACAGGTTCATGCCCATCACCGGCACGCTGGCCATCGTCGCGGCCGCGGCCATGGCCGGGGTGCCGCTGCTGAACGGCTTTCTCTCCAAGGAGATGTTCCTGGCCGAGGTGGTGGCCGGCAGCGACGGCCACGCCCTGAACAAGGCCCTGCCGGTGCTGGCGACCTTGGCCAGCGCGTTCGGCGTGCTCTATTCGCTGCGTTTCATCCTGGCGACCTTCTTCGGCCCGCCGCCCACGGCGCTCGACAAGGTCCCGCACGAGCCGCCGGCCTGGATGCGCCGCCCGGTCGAGATCCTGGTCGCGCTCTGCCTGCTGGTCGGGGTGCTGCCGGCGATCACGGTTGGTCCGTTCCTGCGCAGCGCCGCCGTCGCGGTGCTGGGCTTCGATGACCTGCCTTATTACAGCCTGGCCCTTTGGCATGGCTTCAACCTGCCGCTGCTGCTCAGCGTGCTGGCCCTCGCCGGCGGGGTGCTGGCCTATGGGCTCTTCGGCCAGAAGCTGAACACCAATCCGCGCGGCGGCCCGTGGGGCCTGAAGCGCCTGAACGGCGGCTACCTGTTCGAGAAGGCCATGACGGGCGTCGTCAAGGGCGCGCGCTGGGCCGAGAGCCGCTTGGGAACCGAGCGGATGCAGCCGCAGCTGCGCCTCGTCGTTCTGGCCGCCCTGGCGGCCGGTGCGGCCGCGGCCTTCGCGGGGGGCGTGGCGATCCGGCCCTCCTGGTCCGCGCCCGGCGCGTCGGAGTTCGTCTTCGCGGCGCTCTGGCTGACCGGCGGCGGCTGCGCCGTCGCGGCCGCCTGGCAGGCCAAGTATCACCGCCTTGCCGCGGTGGTGCTGATGGGCGGGGCGGGCCTCGTCAGCTGCATCACCTTCGTCTGGCTGTCGGCGCCGGACCTGGCCCTGACCCAGCTGCTGGTCGAGGTGGTCACCACCGTCCTGCTGCTGCTGGGCCTGCGCTGGCTGCCCAAGCGGCTGGAGGACATCAAGGTGGCGCCGGCCGAGCTCTCGCGCTCGCGCCGCCGCCGTCGTGTGGATCTCGTCGTCGCGGCGGTCGTCGGCCTGGCCCTGGCCTTCGTCTCCTACGCCGTGATGAGCCGGCCGATGGTCGAGGGCGTATCGCGCTTCTTCGTCGAGCGCGCCTATAGCGAAGGCGGCGGGCGCAACGTCGTCAACGTGATCCTGGTCGACTTCCGGGCCTTCGACACCTTCGGCGAGATCACCGTCCTTGGCATTGTCGGCCTGACCGTCCTGGCCCTGCTGCGCCGCTTCCGTCCCGCCAGCGACAGCTTGCCGGCCCCCGACCAGAAGCAGGCGAGGGAACGTGCGGGGCCGGTCGCCGAAGGTCGCAAGGCGGGCGACGCGCTGCGAGACACCATGCTGATCCCGCGTGTTGTCATGCGCTGGATGTTCCCGTTCGTCATCGTGCTGGCGGTCCATCTGTTCCTGCGCGGCCACGACCTGCCGGGCGGCGGCTTCGCCGCCGGGGTGGCGCTGTCGATCGCCGTGCTGCTGCAGTACATGGCCAACGGCGCGCGCTGGGTGGAGGAGCGGCTGCTGCTGCGCCCGATTCTCTGGATCGGCTGGGGCCTGACCATCGCCGCCGGCTGCGGCTTGGTGGCCATCGGCTTCAACCGGCCGTTCCTGACCTCGGCCTTCCAGTACGTGCATCTGCCGCTTCTGGGGCGCGTGCCCCTGGCTAGCGCAGTGGTGTTCGATTTGGGAGTCGTGCTGCTGGTGGTGGGCGCCACCGTGCTCATGCTCGTGGCCCTGGCGCACCAGTCGCTGCGTCGCGCCAAGGACGACGGCGAACATTCGCAAGCGGAGGAGGGCGCATGACCGAGTTCGTGCTCGCGGCCGCCATCGGCGTGCTGTCCGCCGCCGGAACCTGGCTGCTGCTGAGGCCCCGCACCTTCCAGGTCATCATGGGGTTGTCGCTGCTGTCCTATGCGGTGAACCTGTTCATCTTCTCCATGGGGCGCCTGCGTTCGGGCATGGCGCCGGTGACGGCCAAGGGCGCCGAGCGGCCGGAGCTGTACGCCGACCCCACGCCCCAGGCTCTGGTGCTGACGGCCATCGTCATCAGCTTTGCCCTGACCGCCCTGTTCCTGGTGGTGCTGCTGGCCTCGCGCGGCGCGACGGGCAGCGACCACGTCGATGGACGGGAGCCGGCCGAATGAGCCTCTGGGACCATCATCTCGTCCTGCTGCCGATCCTGCTGCCGATGGTCATGGCTTCGGCCATGCTGCTGTTCGACGAGCGTCGCCGGCGGCTGAAGAGCGTCATCAGCTTGACGGCGATGGCGGCCATCCTGCTGGTCGCCCTGACCCTGCTGCACGAAAGCGTCACCGGCGCGGCCGACGGCGGCGACACCGCGCGGATCTACCGCCTAGGTGACTGGGACGCGCCGTTCGGCATCGTGCTCGTCGCCGACCGCCTGTCGGCGATGATGGTGGCGCTGACCAGCGTGCTGGGCGCGGGCGTGCTGGCCTTCGCCCTGGCCCGCTGGGACCGGGCAGGGCCGCGTTTCCACGCCCTGTTCCTGTTCCTGATCATGGGCGTCAACGGCGCCTTCCTGACCGGCGACCTGTTCAACCTGTTCGTCTTCTTCGAGATCATGCTGGCGGCCTCCTACGGCCTGGCCCTGCACGGCTCGGGCGAGGCTCGGATCCGGGCGGGCCTGACCTATATCGCCATCAACCTGACGGCCTCGCTGCTGTTCCTGATCGGGGTGTCGGTGCTCTATGGCGTGACCGGCACGCTGAACATGGCCGAGTTCGCCCTCAAGGTGCGCACGATCGCGCCGGAGAACCTGGGCCTGCTGCACGTCGGCGCGGCCATCCTCGGTACGGCGTTCCTGATCAAGTGCGCGGCCTGGCCGCTGGGCTTCTGGCTGGCGCCGACATACACGGCGGCCAGCGCGCCGGCCGCCGCCGCCTTCGCGATCCTGTCCAAGGTCGGGGTCTATGTGGTGCTGCGTCTCAGTCTGCTGGCGTTCGGCGACCAAGCCGGCGCCTCGGCCCACTTCGGACAGCACTGGCTGCTGGTCGCCGGCCTGGCGACCCTGGCGTTCGGCACGCTCGGCCTGGTGGCCGCCCGGGACCTGTCGCGCGCGTCCGCCTACGCGGTGATGATCTCGTCTGGCACCATCCTGGCCGTGATCGGAACCGGCGACAGGGCGGTGCTGGGCGGGGCGCTCTTCTACCTGATCGGCTCGACCCTGGCCTGCGGGGCGCTGTTCCTGCTGGCCGAGGTGCTGCAGCGCGGCGTGGATTCCGGCGCCCAGCGCGAGCGGGCCGTGTTTGACGACGAGTACCGCGACCCCTTCGACGACGACGAGCGCAACAAGCCCGGTCTGATCATTCCCGCCGCCGTCGCCGCCCTGGGCGGGGCGTTCCTGATCTGCACCCTGATGGTCGCCGGCCTGCCGCCGCTATCGGGCTTCATCGGCAAGCTGGCCATGCTGGACGGTCTGGCGCGCACGCTCGGTCCGGCCAGCATCGCGGTGATGGCGGGCCTGTCGCTGTCCAGCCTCGGGGGCTTGATCGGCTTGACGCGGCTGGGCGTCGGCGCGCTGTGGGCGCGCGACGAGGACGCTCCCGAACTGGTGGTGGGCGCCGCCGAGCTGGCGGGTATGGGCGGCCTCCTGGCGGCCTGCGTGCTGCTGGCGATCTTCGGCGGGGTGGGGCTGAGCTTCGCCGACCACACCGCTGACTGGCTGGGGCGTCCCGACGCCTATATCCGCGCCGTGCTGGGGACCTCGCCATGATCCGCGCGCTGTTTCCTCATCCCGTCCTGGCGCTGGGCCTGTTCGCGACCTCGCTGCTGATGAGCGGCTCGGTCGAGCCGCCGTCCATCGCCCTGGCCGCCGTACTGGCCCTGGCCACGCCCCAGGTGATGCGGGCGCTGGACGCCCAGACCATCCGCATACGTTCGCCCAAGGCGGTCCTCAGCCTGGCGGGCCTGGTTCTGGTCGACGTGCTGCGTTCCAACTGGGCAGTGTCGGCGATCATCCTGGGGCGGCGCAAGCAGCAGCGTCGGTCGGGCTTCATCCACGTGCCGCTCGATCTGAAGGATCGCTACGCACTGGCGGTGCTGGCCGTGATCCTGACGGCGACCCCGGGCACGCTCTGGGTCGAGTACGACAGCGCCACCGGTCGGCTGCTGCTTCATGTGCTGGACCTGATCGAGGAGGACGAGTGGGTCCACCTGATCAAGACCCGGTACGAGCGTCGCCTGATGGAGATCTTCGAATGAGCCAGGCCATCCTGCTCTGGTGCCTGACCGGCGCCCAGGCGCTGCTGGCGGCGGCGATGGCGCTGGCCGCCTGGCGCGTCGTTCGCGGGCCGCGGGCCCAGGACCGCGTGCTGGGTCTCGACACTGTCTACCTCAACGGCATGCTGTTCCTGCTGGTGTTCGGCGTGCGCACCGGCAGCTCGATCTATTTCTATGCGGCCTTGATCATCGGCATGCTCGGCTTCGCCGCCACCGTAGCCCTGGCCAAGTTTCTGATGCGCGGGGAGGTGATCGAATGACGTCCGTTGATCTGCCCGCCTGGGCCGCGGTGGCCGTGGGCCTGCTGGCGCTAGCTGGGGCGGGCCTGTCCTTCCTCGGCGCCGTGGGCCTGTGCAGCTTCCGGACCTTTTACGAGCGTGTCCACGCCCCGACCTTGGGCGCGACCCTGGGCATGGCCCTGATCGTCGTCGCCTCGGTCCTGTTCTTCACCTTCGTAGAGGGCCGCTTCATGCCGCGTGAGCTGCTGATCGGCGTGTTCCTGACCGTGACCACGCCGGTGACCCTGATCCTGCTGGCGCGCGCGGCGCTGTTCCGCGACCGCACCGAGCGAGGGCGAGACGAGACGGCGGGTGACGCCTAGGGTCCGTACTCAATAAGCGCTGGCGGTAGTCCGAGGTTGCTGATTCAAGGCTTCTGAAAAGGAGCCTTGAGATGGCCAGGCAGGTTCAGTGGCTTAGCGACGAGGAGTGGGCTCGGATCGAGCCGCTGCTGCCGCGCGGACGCAAGGGCGCGCATCGCGTGGACGATCGCCGCGTGGTCTCGGGCATCGTCCACATGCTCAAGAGCGGGGCGCGCTGGCGCGACTGCCCGCCGGAGTTCGGCCCCTACACGACGGTCTACAACCGCTTCAACCGCTGGAGCCGCCAGGGCCTGTGGCTGCAGATGTTCGAGGCCCTGACAGGGCACACGGGCATCTACGGGGCGGCGATCGACGCCACCCACATCAAGGCTCACCGCTCGGCGGCCGGCGCAAAAGGGGGGCCTTCCTCCAAGCCATAGGCCGTTCACGCGGCGGTCGCACCACCAAGGTTCACGGCCTGGTCGATGAGCGCGGTAAGCCGCGGGTGCTGCTGCTCAGCGCGGGGAACATCAACGATATCAGCATGGCGGCTGCCCTGATCCAGGCCGCTGGGCCATTCCGTCGTCTGCTCGCCGACCGCGCCTACGACGCCAACCACTTCCGCCAGAGACTGGCCGAGCGCGGCGCCGAGGCGGTCATCCCCTCGACCACCTCGCGCAAGGTCCCCATCCCCTACGACGCCCAGGCCTACAAGGATCGAAACCGCGTCGAGCGCATGTGGTGCAGGCTCAAGGACTTCCGACGCGTGGCCACTCGCTACGACAAGCTGGCCAGGAACTACCTCTCCGGCGTCCTCATCGCCGCCCTCTGCGCCTACTGGCTCAATTGAGTCCAGACCCTAGGGCGGACCAGCATTCGACACATGAGCCGAAAACCTCGCCCGAACCTTGATCCGGTCTAGCCGTCCTTGACGACCAGTGTGTCGGCATGGACGCGTTCCAGCAGCGACGAGGCGACGCTGCCGAGGGCCGCCTGCATAAGGCCGCTGATCCCGCGTGCGCCGATCACCACCAGGTCGGGCCAGACCTTGCCGGCGACCTGCTCCAGCACTCCGCCCGGCTCGCCGACGGCCAGGTGAGGCTTGACGCGGCTGCGGACCTCTTCGGGTAAATCCGCCAGCAGGGCGTTCAACTTGTCCTGCGCTTCGGCGCGGGCGATGTCACGAATGTCCTCCGACTTCACCCGGTTCTCGAACGGCACGTGATAGGCATGGACCAGATGAAGCGGGGCTTCGGGGAACAGCGCCGCCGCCGCGAGAAGCGCGGCCTTGGCTCCTCGCGAGAAGTCGCTGGCGATCAGCGGGCGCCGGTATGGACCGTGCGGCCTCTGCTTGACCACCAGGACGGGGCAGGGGGCGTTTCGCACCACATGGTCGACGGCGGTTCCCAGCAGGTAGTCGCCAAGATGGTTGTAGCGCGCGACACCGGTGACCAGCAGGTCTGCCGCCATCTCGCGCGCCGTGTCGGTAATGGCCTTGGGGGCCGGTCCGTAAGGCAGGCTGACGCTGGCCTTGGCGCCCGGATCGGGCAGGGCGCGACGGACGTCCAGCGCGGTGGTCGGAGCGTCGCGGTCGATGGCGTGCACCACATGGACGTCGGCGTTCCATTCGCGTCCCAGTTCGAGCGCCCGGTCGACGGCCCTGTCGCTGCGTGGCGCAAGGTCGGTGGCCACCAGGATCGAGCGTACGGGATGAGGCATCGGCGCACTCCTTACTGAACGAGGTCGAGGTTGGCCCGGGCTCGCGCGTGTTGCAATGCGATGCGGCCTTCATCTGGAGTTGCGCCGGCCTCTGCGCCTTGTTGTGGCGAGGCTATTTCGGCGCCTGCGCGACGGGCAGTTGACGCGCGGAGCGTCCGCTTGCAGAGCTAGGCCGTTGACGGCACGGCGCGACGGACCAGAAGAAGCGCGCCTCCGAGGGCGGGCAGAGGCGAGCGGCTTTGAAGGACGAGGGGTGGCGCGGGCTTGTGCGCCGGATCACGCGGATCACCCGTGATCCCGCGGGCGCCGAGGATGTCGTGCAGTCGGCGATGGTGCGCATGCTGGAGTATCGGCGGGGCAACACGCTTGCCAATCCGGAAGGCTTCGTGGCGCGCGCCGCGGTCAACCTGGCCATCGACGAACGACGCCAGCGCGCACGCCGCCCTGAGGACGCACTGGATTTCGTCGAGGACGTTCTTGCCGACACCGGGCCGCTGCAGGACGAGGTATTGCGGGCGCGGGAGCGCCTGGCGCGCCTCAAGCTCGGCTTGGCGCGTCTCAGCCCGCGCACCCGCGAAGTCTTTTTGCTTCACCGGCTGGAAGGGCTGAAGTATCGGGAGATCGCCGAACGCCTGGGCATCACGGTCAGTGCGGTGGAGAAGCACGTGGCCAAGGCGGCCCTCTTCCTGACGAAATGGACCGAGACGTGGTGAAGCCGGAGCGCGATCTAGAAGCCGTTCGCCGGCAAGCGGCCGACTGGCTGGCGCGCCTGCGCAGCGATTCTCGCACGCAGGGCGACGAAGCCGGCTTCAAGGCCTGGCTGGATCGCTCCGAGCACCATCGCACGACCTTCGACGCCCTGACCTCGACCTGGGAATTGGCCGGAGCCCTACGCCACGATTCGCAGATCGCGATCGCCGCGAAACCCAAGCCGCCGGCGCCCCTGGCTCGCCGCGCTGTGCTGGCCGGTGTCGGCGTCTCGGCGATCGGCCTGGGCTGGCTGGCCTTCGCGCCGGAGGTCTACGCCACCGGCGTGGGCGAGACGCGGACCCTGCATCTGGACGACGGCTCGTCGGTGCTGCTCGACGCCGACAGCCGGCTCAGCGTGCGCATCGACGGCCGCCAGCGCCGGGCCGGGCTCGACAAGGGCAGGGCCTTCTTCCGCGCCGCGCGCGACCCGGCCCGTCCGTTCGTGGTGGCCGCCGACGGCCGCGAGATCATCGGCGAGGGCGGCGACGCGTTCGGCGTTTCGGTGCTGTCGCAGACGGTGTCGGTGGTCGCCGTCGAGGGGCAGGTGCTGGTGATGACGCCGGGCCAGCCTTCGGGGCGCATCACCGCCTCGGCCGGACAGCGGGTGCTCGCAACGGGGCAGGGGCCCGCCCGCCGCGAGACCGCCGACGTGCAGTCGGCCACGGCCTGGCGGTTCGGCCAGGCGGTCTTCGACGACCAGACGCTGGTCGAGGCCCTGGCCGAGATGAACCGCTATAGCCGCCGGCGCATCGAATTGTCGGACCCGGCGCTCGAAAGCCTGCGGATCAGCGGCGTGTACAAGGCCGGCGATAACGAGGCTTTCGCCCGCTCGGTGGCGACCCTGCTCGACCTTGATGTCCGCGCCAGCGGCGGCGGCCTGCTGATAGAGCCCCGCGGCGGGGCATGAACCGGTCGCCAAGACCGCTCGAAAAAAGTTGCTGAGGAAAAATCGACCTCCGTCGTCAGGCCTCTGAAGCCCGAGAGCGTCGGGCCGAGAGGGGACTGGAATTTCATGACGATGGGGAAAGACGGCCGCCTGCGCCGCATGCTGGCCGGATCGGCCGCCGTGGGCGTGCTGCTGACGGCCGGGGCGGCTTTCGGTCAGGCCGTGACCGTGGACGTGCAGGCGCAGTCGCTGGACAAGGCGCTGCGGGAACTGGGCAAGGAGACGGGCGCCAACATCCTGTTCTCGCCCAAGACCGTCTCGGGCCGCCGTTCGGCCGCCGTGGTCGGCAAGTACACCCCGCTGGAAGCGGCTCGCCGCATGGCCGGTTCGGCCGGCCTGGAAGTGGTCGAGGACGGCGCCGGCGCCCTGATCGTCCGCGCGCCGGGCGCAGCCCCCGCCGCCACCCTGCAGCCGGCCTCGTTCCAGGCTGTAGATCAAAGCCCTTCTGTCGAGGTTGAAGAGGTCGTGGTGACCGGCTCGCGCCTGCGTCGCACCACCTTCGACAGCCCGTCGCCCGTCGTCGAGATCGAGCGCGAGGACCTGCTGGAAAGCGGCTACGTCGACATCGCCGAAGCGCTGACCGACATGCCGGGCGTCGACATCGGCGTGAACCTGTCGACCAGCCAATCGGCCGTCCAGGACAACGGCCTGTCGACCGTCAGCCTGCGGGGCCTGGGCCAGAACCGCACCCTGACTCTGATCGACGGCCACCGCACGGTGTCCAACGCAGGCAACATGAATGCGGTGAGCCTCAGCTCCATCCCGCAGTTCTTCGTCGACCGCGTCGAGATCAGCACTGGCGGCGCCTCGGCGGTCTACGGCTCGGACGCGATCTCGGGCGTCGTCAACATCATCACGACCTCCAAGATGGACGGCGTGAAGGCCCGCGTCGTGGCCGGCGCCACCGACGACGGCGGCGGCAGCAGCACCGAGTATTCGATCGCGGCCGGCAAGCGGTTCCTGGACGACAAGCTGTTCGTCATGGCCGGCGGCACCTTCGAGAAGCAGGACGCTCTCAACGCGACCGACCGCAAGTGGGCGCTTCAGTCGGTGGTCTATGATCCCGACACCAACACGGTCTCGGGTCCGGACCTGTCGACCTACACGCCCGGCGGTCGCTTCCGCACCAACGCCTTCTACTATGACGAAGGCGGCCTGAAGCAGAACTTCGTCACCGCGGTGAACGGCTACGAGACCCGCACCAACGGCACCCTGATCACCCCGGCCAAGCGTTCGTCCGGCGCGCTGAAGATCGCCTATGACGTGACGCCCGACCTGAAGATCTGGGCCCAGTTCCAGGCCTCGCGCGTGACCACCAATTCGGTGCGCGAGCCCTACGGCCTCTACAATTCGACGACCTACGGCGTGAATGACGAGTTCACGATCGGCAACATCTCGCGGTCCAACCCGTTCGTGCCCGCCGCGATCTATTCGGCGGCGACCACCACGATCAACTTCCGTCGCCGGATGACCGAGGTCGGCGAGCTCGAGATCTACAACCGCCGCACCACTCTGCGCGGCTGGGCCGGCGCCGAGGGCAAGGCGTTCGGTGACTGGGACTGGGGCCTGACCTACGGCTACGGCGAGTACGATGGCTATCAGGTCCGCCGCAACGGCCTGAACATGGCCAACGTCAAGAACGCGCTGAACGCCGAACGCACCTCGGCCGGCGTGGTCCAGTGCAAGGACGCCGCGGCCCGCGCCGACGGCTGCGTAGCCCTGAACCTGTTCGGGGTCGGGTCGATCACGCCGGAGATGGCGAACTACATCCGGGCCAACGTCTGGTATCGGCCGCAGAACCGCCAGGACACCGTCGAGGGTCACATGACCGGCGAGCTGTTCCAGCTGCCGGCCGGTCCGGTCCAGACCGCGTTCGGCTTCGAGCTGCGTCGTGACAAGACCCGCACCACCACCGACGAGCTGACCCAGAACGGCCTTACCAACTTCGCCTACATCCCCGAATACAGCGGTGTGGTGAAGACCAAGGAAGCCTTCGTCGAGGCCTCGGCGCCGCTGGTGAAGGACCTGCCGTTCGTTCACCGCCTGGAAATCGACGGCGCCGTGCGCGTCGCCGACTACAACCTGCAGAACGTCGGCACGACGCTGAGCTATCGCGCCGGCGTGCAGTGGGCGCCGGTCAAGAGCCTGCGCTTCCGCACGGCCTGGAGCCGGGCCCAGCGCGCGCCCGACACCACCGAGCTCTATTCGCCGCCGCGCGACGACTTCGACTCGATCGTCGACATCTGCTCGGGCGTTCGGGCCAACAGCTCGGGCACGGTGGCGCAAAACTGCCGCGCCAATCCGGGCATAGCGGCGGCCATCGCGGCCAACGGCGTGTTCACCTCGGAGGTCACCAGCGTCAACGCGCCTAACGGCGGCAATGTCGACCTGAAGGAAGAGACCGCCGACACCCTGACGGTGGGCTTCGTGCTGCAGCCGACGTTCCTGCGCGGCTTCGACCTCAGCCTCGACTACTACGACATCAAGATCTCGGACGCGATCTCGTCGCTGTCGAACGCTCAACTGATGGCCGAGTGCTACGGCTCGACCGGCGGCACGGACAACCGCTTCTGCAACGTCATCACCCGTGACGCCGAGGGGCAGATCACCCGCATCCTGAACCTCGAGGAGAACCTGGACGACCTGCGCGCCAGCGGCGTCGACGTGGCCGCGCGCTATCGCTTCGACCTCGACCGCTGGAACGTGCCCGGCGACTTCACCTTCCGGGCCAACTACAGCCGCCGCCTGAAGCTGGAAACGCGCTACCAGGGCATCGACGGCACGATCCTCAACGATGACCTGGGCGAAGTCGGCTCTTCCGAGCACGAGGGCAAGGCCAGCCTCGCCTGGCGCAACAGCCACTGGAACCTCCAGTGGACGGCGACCTACATCGGTAAGGCCGTGGACGACAACGACCTGGCCGCCGCCTATGCCGAAGCGGGCCTGGGCACGCCACTGTTCTCCAACGTCGCCGCCTTCTGGCGCCACGACCTGTCGGTGCGGTTCTCGCCCGATCCGAAGAACAAGGACCTGCGCGTGTTCGGCACCGTGCGGAACGTGTTCGACAATGAAGGTCCGTTCCTGCCCAGCGGCACGGAATCGGGCAACGACTACAACTACAGCGCCGTCTACGGCGTCACCGGCCGGTCCTTCACCCTGGGCCTGCAACTGGCGTTCTGACGCCCATCGCCGGCGCCCTTCGGGCGCCGGCGATCTCTTCTTCCGGAGCTTCCCATGACCCTTTCCCGCCTGGCGGCCCTCGCCGTCGGTGGCCTGCTCGCGCTCGCCGCGTCGCCGGCCTGGTCCGCGCCGCGCGTCATGACCGCCGTTGATCTGGTGGGTCTGGAGAAGCTCTCCGATCCCCTGGTCTCGCCCGACGGCCGGTTCGTGCTCTATTCGGTCGGGCGCGTCGACTGGAAAGCCAATGTGGTCCAGAGCGATCTGTGGCGCGTCGGTCTCGACGGCTCTGATCCCCGCCGCATGGTCGAGGGGCCCGCCGCGGGCGCCGCCTGGGCCCCCGACGGCAAGCGTTTCGCCTTTGTCGCCAAGCGCGACGGCGACGCCTCGCGCCAGATCTACGTCTCGCCGATCGACGGCGGCGAGCCCAGGCGCCTGGGCAAGGTCCGCACCAGCCCGTCCTCTCTGCGCTGGTCGCCGGACGGCTCGGCGATCTACTTCCTGGCCGCCGCGCCCGACGGCAAGCCGCTGGCCAAGCGCAAGCGCGAGAAGGACGACATGCTGTCGTTCGAGACCCCGCAGGGGCGCGGCCGGCTGTGGCGGATCAGCCTGGCCGACGGCAAGGCCGAGCCGGTGATCGAAGGCGAGTTCGAGGTCGAGGCCTTCGACCTGTCGGCCGACGGCAAGACCATCCTCTATCGCCGCGCGCCGTCCGACCTGCTGGACGACAATCCCAAGTCAGAGCTTTGGCTCAAGGAAGGGAAGGGGCCTGATCGCCGCCTGACCGACAATGACTTCCAGGAAAGCACGCCGCGCCTGTCGCCGGACGGCCGCTCGCTGCTGTTCCTGGCCACTGCGGAGAACGGTCGCTACGGCACGGTCAACCCCAACCTCTTCGTGGCGCCGGTCGCCGGCGGCGCGCCGCGCGAGCTGGCCCACGGCCTGCCTTACGAGATCGAGGATGCGATCTGGTCGGCCGACGGCCGCGAGATCTACATCACGGCCACCACCGGCGTGCGCCGCGAACTCTTCGCCGTCGACGTCAAAAGCGAGGTCGTGCGCCCCTTGGCCCGGGGAGACCACGCCGCCGGCGACGTCACCCTGACCCGGGACGGCAAGGCCATGGTGTTCTTCAAGGCCTCGGCGACCTCGCCGGGCGAGGTGTTCAAGCTCGATCCGGCCCGCCCGGCGCCGGTGCAGGTGACCCACCTGAACGACGACATCGCGCAGCGCTTCCGCCTGCCGCGCCAGGAGGCGATCCAGTGGACCGCGCCCGACGGCCAGGCGCTGGAAGGCCTCGTCACCTATCCGCTCGATTACCAGCCGGGGCGTCGCTACCCGCTGATCGTGCAAAGCCACGGCGGGCCGCGCTCGTCCGACGTCTTCAACATCTTCGCCTATGGCCGCTTCAATCCGCTGCTGGCGGCCAAGGGCGTGATGACGCTAAGCGTCAACTATCGGGGCGGCACCGGCTATGGCGACGCGTTCCTGCAGGGCATGAACGCCGGCTATTTCCGCCACGCCGACAAGGACGTGCTGTCGGGCGTCGACACCCTGATCGCCAAGGGCATGGCGGATCCCGACCGGCTGGGCGTGATGGGCTGGAGCGCCGGCGGCCATATGACCAACCGCCTGATCACCGTCACCGACCGCTTCAAGGCTGCGTCCTCGGGCGCTGGCGCGGTCGACTGGCCGTCGATGTACCTGACGTCGGACACCCGCTGGCAGCGCAGCGAGTGGTTCGTGACCCCGCCCTACGGCTCCGAGGCCCGCCGCGATCTCTATGTCGACAACTCCCCGCTCAGCCAGCTCGACAAGGTCAGGACACCGACCCTGATCCTGGCCGGCGCCGAGGACGAGCGCGTGCCCTGGACCCAGTCGGTGATGCTGCATCGGGCGCTGAAGGCGCTGGGCGTCGAGACCGAGCTCTACCTGGCCCCGCGCGAGCCGCATAACTTCCGCGAGCTGCGTCACCGCCTGTTCCAGGTGAACGTCCAGATGGACTGGTTCAGCAAGCGTGTGCTCGGCCAGGACTACGACTGGAGCCAAGCTCCCGACTCCAAGGACGAGACCGACTGACGGGCTACTGACAGGCTACTGGCGCAGCGGCGTATCGTAGGGGCGTGGGTCGCCCGGATCGAGCGGCGGCGGCTCGGGCGGATCTTCGAAGGGGACGACGGGATCGTCGATCTCCGGCGGCGGACCGTCAGGCGGAATCTCGAGCGGAGGCCTGCCCGGCGTGGGATCGGGGTGTGGCGGTGCGATCGGGTCGGTCATGAACATTTCCATGACCGTCTAACGCGCCAACTCGCGGCGCAGGTTCTATTGGCAGGCCGAGGTTTCGCCGCTTTCGAAGTCGACGCGGAAGCAGTGCTCGACGCCGGTCTCGACGTCGCGGACCACGATCGAGGCCTGGCCGTAGGAATCCACCTCCGGGCGCCAGGTCTCCATGAAGGCGAGGGCGGCGGCTTCGAACGTCTCGGCGTCGACGCCGTGGGCATGGTCGCAGCTGTCGTGCAGCGCATGGACGCGGAAGGTACGGGTCTCGAACATGGCGTTTCCTCCGAACATCCAACGCATGGCGAGCGCGGAGGATTCAACGCTCTTCCGCGCGCCGCGTCCAGACGCCGCCTGCCAGGCCTGCGATTAGTCGTCGTCCCGGCGTCGGCCGCTCAGGTCGGCGCCGGCGTCAGGCGCGAACCGCCGGTTCCAGATCGTCGCTGAGGCCGAGATCGCAGTGACGATCAGGAAGGCCAGGGTGAAGTCGGCCAGCCTGGGCGTGGCGTGGTCGCCCGCCAGCATGCCGACATGCAGCGCCAGGGCCCCGGCGCACACGCCCAGCGACAGCATCAGCTGCTGAAAGGTGGCGTAGAAGCTGGTCGCCGCGCTCATCCGCTCGGGCGGGATCTCGTCATAGGCGATGGTGTTGTAGGCGGTGAACTGGAACGACATGCAGAACCCGCTGATCATCAGGGTCAGGAAGATCAGCCAGGTCGGCCAGCCGGGCCTGAACAGGCCGCAGACGGCGTAACCGGCGCTGGCCGCCAGGCCGCCGACGATCATGCTGTTGCGGAAGCCGAACCGGCGCAGGATGCGCGGCGCAAGGCTCTTCATCGCCAGCGAGCCGATGGCCCCGGCGATGGTGATCGTGCCGCTGGCCGCTGCGGTCATGCCAAAGCCCAGCTGCAGCATCAGCGGCAGCAGAAAGGGCTGGGCGCCCTGGGTGATGCGGGTCAGAGAACCGCCGATCACCGACAATCTGAACGACGGCACGGCCATCAGCGACAGGTCAAGGATCGGGTCGGCGCGGCGCCGGGCGTGGCGCAGGTAGAGGCCGCCCGCGACCAGGCCCACGGCGATCAGCGCCAGGGCCATGGGCAGCTCGCCGTCGCGGCTGGTCATCTCGAAGCCGAACAGCAGGCAGCCCAGCGACACGCCCGACAGCAGGAAGCCGACCGGATCGGCGCGCACCGGCGCCTCGCCGCGCACCTCGTCGATGAACAGGGTGACCAGCACGATCCCCAGCACCCCGATCGGGATGTTCAGGTAGAAGATCCAGCGCCAGTCCAGGTAGGTGACGATGAAGCCGCCGATCGGCGGTCCCAGGATCGGGCCGATCAGCGCCGGGATGATCAGCCACGACATCGCCGAAACCATGTCCTGCTTAGCTACCGAGCGCAGCAGCACCAGTCGTCCGATCGGGATCATCATCGCTCCGCCCACGCCTTGCAGGAAGCGGGCGAAGATCAGGAAGGGCAGGTTGGTCGCCTGGCCGCACAGCACCGAACCGCCGACGAAGACGGCGATGGCCAGGCGGAACACGGTCTTGGAGCCGAAGCGGTCGGCCAGGCGTCCGCTGGCGGGAATGAAGATCGCAAGGGCCAGCAGATAGGCGGTCAGGGCGGAGCTCAGACTGGTGGCCGGCACGCCGAAGTCGCGGGCCATGGTCGGCAGGGCCGTGGCCAGCACCGTGGCGTCCATCTGCTCCATAAACAGGGCGCAGGCGATGATCACGGCGACCAGGCGGTAGGGCGGCCGCTTGACCAGCTCCTGCTCGGGCGGGCCGGGCATCCGGGTTACGCCGTCGGCGGCGGGCAGGATGCCGTCGCGGACCTCGGAATTGATCGAGGCCAGGCCGCGGCGCCTCAACCTCGTCACGCGCCCGGCTCCTGACGTGAAGTCGTGGGCGTTGCGGAGGGGAGGGACAAGCTTACGGGCACGGGCGGTCCTGAGCGGTCGATCGGGCGCGCGCAAATTCGTGCGTAACGGCAAGCCCGGTCAAGGCGTCAGACGGCGCCGGGCGACGTCGGGCGAGGCGAGGGGGCTTACGCCCCCAGCATGTTGCCATAGCCGATCACCACGGTGGCGCCGACCAGCAGGGCCACGCCGGCCCAGACCATGTTGCGCACGGCGGGGCGGGCGTCCTTCCACTCCTTGAAGGCGAAGCCCCACAGGGTGCCGAAGATGATGATGCTGGCCATGTGCAGGGTCCAGCTGGAGAAGCCGAACTTGCCCATCTGGCTCTCGCCCATGGTGTAGAAGAAGAACTGGAAGTACCAGGCCACGCCCGCCAGGGCGCTGAGCAGGTAGTTGGCCAGCAGGGGCGGCTTGTCGGCGGCTTCCTTGCCGCTCGACGCGCGGCCGATCCACTGGCCGGCGCTGCGGTTCTTGACGATCAGGAAGGCGCACCAGACGCCGTTGGTGATCAGGCCGCCGAACATCACCAGGCACAGCACCGGCAGGCCGGTCCACAGCGGGCCGGTGCCGGCGGCTGCCGAGATGTCCTTGATCGGCTCGCCCGCGGCCAGGCCGAAGGCGAAGCAGGCGCTCATGACGCCTGAGAAGATCGCCACGGCCAGGCCCTTCTTGAAGTCGAACTCGGCGACGGCCGCGCGCTTTTCCTCGGGCGACAGGTCGCCGTCCTTCTTGGCGCCGGCCCAGGCCACCACGACGATGCCGGCCACGGTCATCAGGAGGCCCAGCAGGATGATCCGGCCTGAAGTCGAGCTCAGCAGGGCGTCGGCGAAGGTTCCGCGCGCCAGCGGCGGGATCAGAGTGCCGAACACGGTGCACAGGCCCAGCACCACGGCCATGCCCAAGGACAAACCCAGATAGCGCATGGTCAGGCCATAGGTCAGGCCGCCGAAACCCCACAGCACGCCGAACAGGATGCACAGGCCGGCGATGTGCGGGGGAACCTGGCCCATCACACCCAGCAGGTCGCGAGTCTGGAGAGAGGCGAAGAACCACGGCGCGAAGAGCCAGGAGAACACGCCCCCGGTCAGCCAATAGATCTCCCACGACCAGCGCCGCACGCCGCGGAAGGGCACATAGAAGCTGGCCGAGGCCAGGCCGCCCAGCCAATGGAAGAAAACGCCCAAAAGCGGATTCATCGGCGTCAACTCCCATATATCAGAACGATTTTCTAATTATTGGGATCATCGCGATCGGTCGCGGCTTTGTCAACGAACCGGGGCGAGCGTCGCCGCAAGGACACGGTGGCGGGCATTTCTTGCATGAAACACTGTGTGGCGCTCGACATGCGCACATTTTCGCGGTTATCGTCCCGATTATAGGGAATTAATCCCATAATATGAAAATTGTCGACCTTGGCGTCATCCGATGGCCCTGAGCAACGACAAGTCGCAACTGGAGAGGAAACATGAAGACCACCATCAGCGCCCACCTGCGCTCCAGCGCCTCGCGCCTCGCTGTCGCGGCCGTCCTGCTTTCGGCCCCCGCCATCGCCCATGCCCAGGCCGCGCCCGCCGCCGGCCAGACCGTCGAGCCCGACGCCGTCGAGGAGATCGTCGTCACGGGCATCCGCGCCTCGCTGCGCAGCGCCATGGACGTCAAGCGCAACTCCTTGCAGGTGGTCGACAGCATTTCCGCCGAAGACATCGGCGACTTCCCCGACAAGAACCTCTCCGAAGCCCTGCAACGGGTGACCGGCGTGCAGATCAGCCGCCAGGACGGCGAAGGCCGCGGCGTCAGCATCCGCGGCGCCGATCCCAGCCTCAACCGCGTCGAGATCAACGGCTCTTCGGCCCTGTCCCTGACCGTCGGCGGCGGCGACCGCGCGGTCGACTTCCGCGACATCCCCGTCGAATTCGTCTCGCGCCTGGACGTGGTCAAGTCGCCGACGGCCGACATGGCCGAAGGCGGCATCGGCGGCACCGTGCGGGTCATCACCCGCCGTCCGTTCGACAGCAAGAAGCCCTTCGTCGCCGGCTCGGTGCAGGGCGTCTATTCGAACCTCGCCAAGGAGTACGACCCCAAGTTCGCCCTGATCGGCAGCCGCACCTTCTTCAACGACACCCTGGGCGTCCTGCTGTCGGGCACCTGGGAGAACCGCCACCTCAACAGTAACAACGCCCGCACCACCGGCTGGATTCGTCGGGCCGCCACGGCCACCGGCGCCGGCGCGACCCCGGGGCGCAGCACCGACGTCAATGGCGACGGCACGCTGGACTGGATCCCCGAGATC
This sequence comes from Caulobacter endophyticus, assembly GCF_029543245.1. Taxonomy (GTDB): domain Bacteria; phylum Pseudomonadota; class Alphaproteobacteria; order Caulobacterales; family Caulobacteraceae; genus Caulobacter; species Caulobacter endophyticus_A. The sequence goes on along the minus strand of NZ_JARQWV010000003.1, from coordinate 64,032 downwards.
CCGCGCTTGATCATCGACCGCCGCGAGACCGAGCGCAAAGCGCTGAGCAGCGTGGTCGAATGGCGTCCGAACGACGACTTCAAGGCCTATTTCGACGCCACCTACGCCACCGCCAAGGAAGAGGTGAACAGCTCCTTCCTGCAACTGGGGGCCTCGGGCGGCCTGATCGACTACAGCAAGACCACGCTGGGCGCCGACAACACGGTCAACCACATCGAGCTGACCAGCAGCGCGGCCTTCCCGATGGACCTGGCCTATCGCAACATCCTGGGCGATCTTGAGCGCACCCAGTACACCACGGCCCTGGGCGGTGAGTGGAAGGTCGGGCAGTGGGTCTTCGACGCCCGTCTCGACTACTCGAACGCCGAGGTCCAGAACAACGAGATCAACTCGACCGCCACGGTGTTCGGCGTGCCGCGCGCCGTCGTCGACTACACCGGCGGCCAGCGCGCCCCGAACTTCTCGTTCCCGGGCCTGGACGTCACCACCGGCCAGGGCGTCAACCGCATCGACGCGCTGTTCAATCCGCGGAACAACACCTCGGAAGAGACGGCCCAGCAGTTCAACATCACCTACAAGCCGAACATCGCCTGGCTGACCTCGATCAAGGCCGGCATCCAGGGCCGTCAGTTCGAGACCGACCAGATCCTCTACCAGCGCACCACGCGTCTGACCTGCCGCGGCGACACCAGCAGCGGCGCGATCATCGCCGTGGCCGCCCCGTGCTCGACCCTCGAGACGATCGTCAACACCAACTCGGTGGTCAACAGCATCCCGTTCTTTAAGACCGGCGACCTGGGCTATTCGGGCGGCATCCGCCAGTGGAACGACAACACCATGGCCACCTATGCCGCCACCCTGGCGACGGCGGGCCTGGTCAACGACGTCTACGCGGTCAATCCGAACGCCAACACCGCCCAGACCGCGGGCGGTCCTGGCAGCTTCCAGGCCTTCCTCGACACCTGGTCGGTGGAGGAGAAGACCAAGAGCGGCTACGTCCAGGCCAATTTCGACTTCCAGGACCTTCCGGTCCGCGTCAGTGGCTCGCTCGGCGTGCGCGTCGTCGACACCCAGACCACCTCGACCGGTTACAACCGGGTGCAGAGCGGCAGCGCGGTGAACTTCGTGCAGGCCTCGCAGGACGGCGGCTACACCAAGACCCTGCCGTCGCTGAACCTGCGGTTCGAGTTCATTCCCGGCAAGCTGATCGGCCGCGCCACCGCCAGCAAGGTGATGGCCCGCGCCGCCCCGGCCCAGCTGGCCCTGCGCCGCAGCATCGACGTCGTCGGCCTGACCGGCTCGCGCGGCAACCCCGACCTGCAACCGTTCGAGGCCACCGCCTACGACGCTGGTCTGGAATGGTACTTCGCCCGCGAGAGCTTCATTTCGGCGACCTACTTCCGCAAGGAGATCTCGTCGTTCATCATCAACCAGGCCTCGGCCGAGGTGATCGACGGCACGACCTACAACATCACTCGTCCGGTCAACGGCACGGACGCCGTGACGATCAACGGCCTGGAAATCGGCGGCCAGTACGCCTTCGACTTCCTGCCCAAGCCGTTCGACGGCTTCGGGGTCCTGGCCAACTACACCTATCAGAAGGACGAGGGCTTCAAGGGCACGAACCTGCTGACCGGCGAGATCCTGCCGTTCCCGGGCCTGTCGCGTAAGAGCTACAACGTCTCGCTCTACTACGAGAACGACAAGTTCAGCGCCCGCGCCTCGTACAACTGGCGCGACCAGTGGCTGATCACGGCCGCTGGCCGCGGCAGCCTGCCGGAGTTCAACGAGGCCTACGGTTCGCTGGACGCCTCGGCCAGCTACAACATCAACGACAACTTCACGGTCTTCCTCGAGGGCGTGAACCTGACCGACGAAGTGCGGATCGAGAACAACAACGCCGTCCGCCGCATCGGCAACGAGACCTTCGGCTCGCGCGTCTTCTTCGGCGTCCGCGCGAAGTTCTAAGAGACTAAGGGGTCAGCCCGGCTCGGTCAGCTTCAGGAAGTTGGCCAGGGTCGGGCTGATCTCGCCCTTGCGCCAGGCCAGGCCCGTCTCCAGCTCGGGGGCGGTTCCGGCCAGCGGCACATAGGTGACGCCCGTGCGCGCCAGGTTGCGCAGCGAGGCGGGGACGAGCGCCACGCCCAGGCCGCTCGACACCAGGCTGATGATCGTCTGCATCTGGATGGCTTCCTGGGCGATGCGCGCTTCGCCGCCCAGCGCGCGATAGTGGCCGGTGACCAGGTCGTGGAAGTTGGGCGCCACATGCTTTGGAAACAGGATCAGCGGCGAGGCCAGCAGTTCCTGCGCCGACAGCACCGCGTCGCTGGCGATGCGCCCCTCGTCGATCCAGGCGCTGGGCACGGCCGCCACCAGCGGTTCGCGCAGCAGCCGACGATAGGCGAGGGCGGCGGGCAGGGGCTGGTCGGTCGGGGGAATGACGATGCCCGCATGCCGCTCGCCCTCGACCAGGGCCGGCAACTGCACGTCGCTGGTGGCCTCGAACAGCCGGATCTCCACCTCGGGATAGGCCTGCGAGTAGCGCCGCACCAGCGACGGCAGCACGCTGTAGTCGGCGGTGCTGACGAACGACAGGGCCAGATAGCCGCTCTGGCCGTCGCGCATCCGTTGCGCCGTGGCGGGCAGGGCGTCCAGCGCCGCCAGGGCTTCTAGAACCTGCGGCAGCCACTGCTCGCCCAGCGCCGTCAGCCGCACGTTGCGCTTGGTGCGCACGAACAGCGCCGCCCCCAGTTCCTTCTCCAGCGCCATGATCGACTGGCTGAGCGGCGGCTGGGTCATGCGCAGCCGCTCGGCGGCCCGACCGAAGTGCAGGGTCTCGGCCACGGCGGCGAAATGGCGGAACTGCCGGACGTCCATTTGATATCTCGTGCGACCTAATGATCGTCTTTTAATATATTTTGCTCGCGTGGTCAGCGGCGGTAATAACCCCACAGCCGACACTGAGATTTTCCCATGCCTCCCTATCGCTCACGCACCTCCACCCATGGCCGCAACATGGCCGGCGCCCGCGGCCTGTGGCGCGCCACCGGCATGAAGGACAGCGACTTCGGCAAGCCGATCATCGCTGTCGCGAATAGTTTCACCCAGTTCGTCCCGGGTCACGTGCACCTGAAGGACCTGGGCCAACTGGTCGCCCGCGAGATCGAGGCCGCCGGCGGCGTGGCCAAGGAATTCAACACCATCGCCGTCGATGACGGCATCGCCATGGGCCATGGCGGCATGCTGTATTCGCTGCCCAGCCGCGAACTGATCGCCGACGCGGTCGAGTACATGGTCAACGCCCACTGCGCCGACGCGATCGTCTGCATCTCCAACTGCGACAAGATCACGCCCGGCATGCTGATGGCCGCCATGCGTCTCAACATCCCGGTGGTGTTCGTCTCGGGCGGTCCGATGGAGGCCGGCAAGGTGCAGATCAAGGGCGCGATCCGCTCGCTCGATCTGGTCGACGCCATGGTCGTCGCCGCCGACGACAAGTACACCGACGAAGAGGTCGAGGCGATCGAGAAGGCCGCGTGCCCGACCTGCGGCTCGTGCTCGGGGATGTTCACCGCCAACTCGATGAACTGCCTGACCGAAGCGCTCGGCCTGTCGCTGCCCGGCAACGGCTCGGTCCTGGCCACCCACGCCGACCGCGAGGCCCTGTTCAAGGAAGCCGGCCGCCTGATCGTCGACCTGTGCCAGCGCTGGTACGAGCAGGAGGACGCCACGGCCCTGCCGCGCGGCATCGCCACCCGCGAGGCGTTCGAGAACGCCATGAGCCTCGATATCGCCATGGGCGGCTCGACCAACACCGTGCTGCACCTCCTGGCCGCCGCCAGCGAGGGCGGCGTCGAGTTCTCGATGGCCGACATCGACCGCCTGTCGCGCCGCGTGCCCTGCCTGTCGAAGGTCGCGCCCGCCAAGGCCGACGTGCACATGGAAGACGTCCACCGCGCCGGCGGCGTGCCCGCCATCCTGGGCGAGCTGGAGAAGGGCGGCCTGATCGACGCCAGCCAGCCCACCGTCCACGCCGCCACCATGGCCGAGTCCCTGGCCCGCTGGGACATCGGCCGCACCAACAGCGGCACGGCCCAGGAGTTCTTCCGCGCCGCCCCGGGCGGCAAGCCGACCCAGGTCGCCTTCAGCCAGGCCGCCCGTTGGGAGGAACTGGACCTGGATCGCGAGAAGGGCGTCATCCGCTCGGTCGAGCACCCGTTCTCCAAGGACGGCGGCCTGGCGGTGCTGTTCGGCAACCTCGCGCCGGAAGGCTGCATCGTGAAGACGGCCGGGGTCGACGAGTCGATCCTGACCTTCCGTGGCACGGCCCGCGTGTTCGAAAGCCAGGAAGACGCCGTCAGCGGCATCCTGGGCGGCAAGGTCACGGCCGGCGAGGTCGTGGTCATCCGCTACGAAGGTCCCAAGGGCGGCCCGGGCATGCAGGAGATGCTGTACCCGACCACCTATCTGAAATCGAAGGGCCTGGGCGCGGCCTGCGCCCTGATCACCGACGGCCGTTTCTCGGGCGGCACGTCCGGCCTGTCGATCGGCCACGTCTCGCCCGAAGCCGGCGAGGGCGGCCTGATCGCCCTGGTCGAGACCGGCGACAGCATCCTGATCGATATCCCGGGCCGCGGCATCAACCTGGAAGTCTCCGACGCGGTGCTGGCCCAGCGCCACGCCGCCCAGCTGGCGCGCGGCAAGGACGCCTGGAAGCCCAAGGATCGCAAGCGCGAGGTTTCGCCCGCCCTGCGCGCCTATGCGGCCATGACCACCAACGCCGCTCGCGGCGCGGTGCGCGACGTCTCCCAGGTCGAGCGCCAGAACTAGGAACTGAAAGCGGCCGGGCTCCAGGGTCCGGCCGCGCAATCCTGGGGTGAGTTTTTCTGCCCGCGCGGCGAGAATATCGGTCGTGCGGAGGAGGGCGGGACGGGTCAGGTTTTCGACATCGACGTAAAAAGCTTCAGGAGAAGCCGATGTCCGACCGCAAGCTGCATCCCGAGACCCTGGCCCTGCACGCCGGCTGGCGGGCTGATCCGACCACGGGGGCCGTGGCGCCGCCCATCTACCAGACCACGTCCTACCAGTTCCAAAGCGCCGAGCACGCGGCCGACCTCTTCGCCCTGCGCCAGCTGGGCAACATCTACACCCGCATCGGCAACCTCACGATCGACATCCTGGAGCAGCGCCTGGCTGCGCTGGAGGGCGGGGCCGCGGCCCTGGCCGTGGCCTCGGGGCAGGCGGCCTCGGCCTTCGCCATCCAGAACCTGGCTCGGGCCGGCGACAACATCGTCAGCTCCACCGACCTCTACGGCGGCACCTGGAACCTGTTCGCCAACACCCTGCGCGACCAGGGGATCGAGGTCCGCTTCGTCGATCCGGAAGACCCACAGGCCTTCGCCCGCGCCACCGACGAGCGTACGCGCGCCTATTACGCCGAGACCCTGCCCAATCCGAAGCTGACCGTCTTCCCGATCGCCGAGGTGGCCGCCATCGGCCGCGCCCATGGGATCCCGCTGATCGTCGACAACACCGCCGCGCCCCTGCTGGCCCGGCCGCTGGAGCATGGTGCGGCGATCGTCGTCTATTCGACCACCAAGTACATCGGAGGCCACGGCACCTCGATCGGCGGCGTCATCATCGACGGCGGCAATTTCAACTGGGAGGCCCATCCCGACCGCCAGCCGTCGCTCAACACGCCCGACCCCAGCTATCACGGCGCGGTCTGGGCGCAGGCGGCCAAGCCGCTCGGCCCCATCGCCTACATCCTGCGGGCCCGCACGGTGCTGCTGCGCGACCTGGGCGCGGCCCTGTCGCCGTTCAACGCCTTCCAGATCCTGCAGGGGCTGGAGACCCTGCCGCTGCGCATCGCCCGCCATTCGCAGAACGCGCAAGCCGTGGTCGACTTTCTGGCGGGGCGCCCGGAGGTGATCCAGGTGATCTATCCCACCGCCCAGGACGGCCTGCGCCGCGAGCGGGCCGATCGCTATCTCTCGGGCGGCTACGGCGGTCTCGTGGGCTTCGAGCTGGCTGGCGGACGCAAGACCGGCAAGCGGTTCATCGACGCGCTCAAGCTGTTCTACCACGTGGCCAATATCGGCGACGCCCGCAGCCTGGCCATCCATCCGGCCTCGACCACACACTCCCAGCTCAGCGCCGAGGACCAGGCCGCCACCGGTGTCTCCGAGGGCTATGTGCGCCTGTCGATCGGCCTGGAGCATATCGACGACATCCTTGCCGACCTAGACCAGGCCCTGGTCGCTTCGGCAGGTCTGCGCGTCGCAGCCGAATGATCAAAAAGCCCGCTAAGCCAGTGGCTTGGCGGGATTTTCTCAACCGGAATTCCGCCCGGCCGCCCGCATAGCCGCCCGAAAAGCGCTCACGGAGCCCGCCGGGGCGGCCAGCGCGGTGTTCTCAAGGAGGATATTGCCGCCGGTGAAGCTTGCGCGAGACCCGCCCCGTCGGTCATGTCGGCGTCCCGATCAGCCGTGAGTGCGTTTCCATGCTCGACGACCGCAAGCCCCACGAAGACCGCCCGCTCGGCAAGAGCGGCCTGGTCGTATCGCCGCTGGCCTGGGGCATGTGGCGCTTCAAGGGCGAATCCGTCGCCGACGCCCGCCATCTGGTCGAGACCGCGCTGGAGAGCGGCATCACCCTGCTCGACACCGCCGACATCTACGGCGCCGACACGCCCTACGGCTTCGGCTCGGCCGAGGTGTTGCTGGGCAAGGTGCTGCACGACGCCCCGCACCTGCGCGAGAAGTTCGTCCTGGCCTCCAAGGGCGGCATCATCCTGGGCGTGCCCTACAACTCCAGCGCCGACTATCTGGTCACCGCCTGCGAGGCCTCGCTGCAGCGCCTGGGCGTCGAGAAGATCGACCTCTACCAGATCCACCGCCCCGACGTGCTGGCCCATCCGGCCGAGGTCGCCGCGGCGCTGGTCAAGCTGCGCGAGCAGGGCAAGATCGACGCCGTGGGCGTCTCCAACTACCTGCCCAGCCAGGTCGCGGCCTTGCAGGCGCACCTGCCGTTCCCGCTGGCCAGCATCCAGCCGGAGTTCTCGCCCCTGGCCATCGAGCCGCTGTCGGACGGCGTGCTCGACCAGGCGTTCGAACGCGACATGGCCGTGCTGGCCTGGTCGCCCCTCGGTGGCGGCCGCCTGACGGGCGAGGGGATCGACGATCGCGGCCGGGCGGTGATCGACGCACTCGACGCCGTGGCCCGTCCGCAGCACGTCGACCGCGCCGCCGTCGCCCTGGCCTGGATCATGGCCCACCCGTCGCGGCCGATCCCGATCGTCGGCTCCCAGACGCCCGAGCGCATCAAGGCCGCAGCCGACGCCCTGCACGTCCACATGACCCGCGCCCAGTGGTACGCCATCCTGACCGCCAGCCGAGGGGTTCCGCTGCCTTAAGGTCGGATCGACATTCATATGCTTGGGCCAATTTCTCCGTGCTTCCCCGCGAAGGCGGGGATCCAAGCCGAGGCTGGAGTGATCCACGGCCGAGCCGCGTTCTGAAAATCAGCTTGGGTCCCCGCCTTCGCGGGGATCAGCGGATTTGGGGATGCCTGTCCGGCGAATGTCGGTCGTTCCCGCGCGGTCGCCTTTGACGGGCGGCGACGGGATCGCTAGATCATGGCGCGGTAATGAGAATCGTTCTCATTCGGGGTGGCGTGATGCGATCTGGCCAGAGGGGAACGGCTTCCGACCTGACCGGCCTGCTGGAAGCCCACTACGAGGACCTCCGCCGCTTCGCCGCCCGCAAGGCCCGCTCGGCCAGCCTGGCCGACGACGTCATGCAGGACGCCTGGCTGAAGCTGTCGGACCTCGCCCGCGCGCCGGGCTTCGACGGCGCGGCGGTGCGCAATCCGCTCAGCTACCTGCGGCGGATCATCGCCAACCTCGTGGTCGACCGCCAGCGCCAGGCGGCGGCCCAGGCCAGACGGATCTCGCCGGGCGAGTTGCCGCTCGAAGCGAGCAGCGACGCGCCTTCGGCCTTCCAGGTGCTGGCCGGCCGCCAGGAGATCGCCATCGTCCAGGCCGCCATCGCCGAATTGCCCGACAAGTGCCGGCAGGTGATCCTGCTCTATCGCGGCCACGACCTGACCATGCAGCAGGTCGCCGACCGCCTGGGGATCTCGCCGCGCACGGTCGAGAACCACCTGGCCAGGGCCATGAGCCATTGCCGTCGCCGGCTGAAGGAAGCGCGCGGCGATGGATGAGACTAGGGGAAGCGCGGGCGCCGGTTCGTCCTGTCCTTCGGGAGGACCAAAAGCCCACATGAGCGACAAGGACAAAAGCACGGGCGGGGACGAGGCGCTGTTCGACGCGGCGGCGCGCCGTTCGCTGCGCCTGCGCGACGGCGCCGACCCGGCCGAGCACGCCGCCTGGCTGGCCGCTGGGCCGGAACGCGCCGAGGCGATGGCCGAGGCCGACCACATTCTTTCGCTCATCGGCGCGGCCACGGCGACCCAGGCCGATGCGGCGTTCCAGCCGCGCCGCCGCCGCGCCGCCGCCGCTGTCGCCAGCCCGCGTCGGCGGACCTGGAAGATCCCGGCGGCCGTGGCGGCGTGCCTGGTGCTGGCGCTCGGCACGGGCGTCGCCCTCAAGACTCTCGCGCCCGCCAATCCGAACCATCTGGTCGCCGAGGTCGGCGAGGTGCGCCGGCAGGTGCTGGCTGACGGCAGCGCGGTAACGCTGAACACCGGCGCCGTGCTCGACGTCCGTTACGGACCCGAAGGCCGCCGCGTGCGCCTGGTGAAGGGCGAAGCCTTCTTCGACGTGGTCCACGATCCCTCGCGGCCGTTCGTGGTCGAGAGCCGCGCCGGCAGCGCCCGGGTGCTGGGCACGGCCTTCGACGTGCGCTTGCAGGGCGACCGCGCCAAGGTCAGCGTACTGCGCGGCGCGGTTCGGGTCGCGCCGGCGCACGGCGAGGGGGCGGCGGTGCTGCGGGCCGGGCAGGGCGCCTGGCTCGACGATGCGGCGCCCAAGGCCCTGGCGCTGGAGGATCCGGCCGCGGTCGACGCCTGGCGGCAGGGACGCCTTGTCGTCTATCACCGGCCGCTGTCCGAAGTGGTCGACGAGATCAGCCGCTACCGCCGCGGCAAGGTCTTGGTGCGCGGCCAGGCCCTGGCCGCCCGGCCGGTCTCGGGCGTGTTCGACGTCGCCAGGCCCGACGCCGCCATCGACGCCCTGGCCGCCTCGCTGGACCTTCGTACGGCCCGCCTGGGCGGTATCGTGCTGCTCTACTGACCGCCGCATAACGTCTTCGCAAAAAAATCTCCGAGGTCGCTAGGGGATCTCGCCGCCGGGTTTCGTCTCACCATCATAAGATGCAATTGAGTGTCGCTCGCAACAGTGGGCGATCCACGAGACGAGACCGACCGAAGACATGACGACGCCCGTTACCCGCCCCGGCCTGCTGCCCCGTATCCGCCGGCTGTCGTTGTGCCTGGCCCTGGCCTCGGCCAGCCCGCTGGCCTTGGCCGCGCTTCCCGCCGCCGCCCAGAAAGCCTCGGCCTACACGGTCGACATCCCCGCCCAGCCGCTGCCCCAGGCGCTGAGCCAGTTCTCGCTGCAGACCAAGGTCCAGATCGTCTACGCCGTCGAGGCGCCTTACGGTCGCCGCGCGCCCGCCGTGCGCGGCCGTTTCAGCCAGGGCGAGATCCTGTCGCGCCTGCTGGCCGGCAGCGGCGTCAACTGGCGCGAGGTGCGTCCCGGCGTCGTCACCCTGGAAGCCGCGCCCAGCGCCAAGGGCGCGGTGGTCACCGACGCCCTGCGGGTCGAGGGCGCTGCTGGCGGCGGCGAGACGCTCAGCGCCCGCGACGCTCTCGGCTATGACGGGGTCTACGACCTCGACGGCGCCTCCACCTATGCCGGCAAGAGCGAGGTCGAGCGCTACAAGGGCGTCAGCCCGGCCGACGTGCTCAAGGGCATGGTCGGGGTGTTCAGCGGCGACGCCCGCAACAGCGGCGCGCTGGATCCCAGCGTCCGCGGTGTCGAAGGCCCCGGCCGGGTGCCGGTGATCATCGACGGCGGCGAGCAGGCCCTGACCGTCTGGCGCGGCTACAACGGCGCCAACAACCGCAGCTACATCGACCCCAGCCTGGTCGGCGGGGTGCAAGTGCTGAAAGGTCCGTCCCTGACGGCCGGCGTGCACACCTCGGTCGGCGGGGCGGTGGTGATCGACACCCTGGCGCCGCGCGACATCCTGCGCGAGGGCGAGACCTACGGCGCCGAGGTCCGCATCGAGGGCGGCAACAATTCCACCAAGCCGCGCCTGCCGACCCTGTTGACGGGCCAGGACTACCGCAATGTTCCGGGCTTTCCCGGCTCGACCGGAACCACGGGCTTTCCGGGCAGCCCCTACAACGATCCCTATGTGCAGGTGACGCCGCGCACCTCGTCCGACAACGACACCCTGTCGCTTGGCGACCGCGCCGCGCGGCTGGCCATCGCGGGCCGCAGCGACGACTTCGAGTGGCTGGCCGCCTACGCCTGGCGCGAGCGGGGTAACTATTTCGCCGGCGAGAGCGAGGCCGACTACTATCAGCAGACCAATCTGCCGACGCCGTCGGGCCCGCAGGACCTGATCAAGCGCCTGGCGTTCAACTACCAGCCCGGCAACGAGGTCCCCAATACCTCCAGCGAGATGAGTTCGTGGCTGGGCAAGCTGGTCTGGAAGATCAGCGACACCCAGCAGCTGAAATTCGGCGTGCGCGACACCGTCTCGACCTATGGCGAGGTCATGCCCTCGCGGATCATCACCGTGGCCAACAACGGCATGGGCAAGGTGCAGTGGCCGCTCAGCGAGGTCCACGCCACGGCCTGGAACGTCGACTATCGGCTCAAGCCCGGCGGCCGTTGGGTGGACCTGAAGACCTCGCTGTGGCTGACCCGCACCAACAGTCACACCTACAGCGCCGGTGGCTTCCCCAACTGGGCCCAGAACGCCGCCAACCCGATCATCAAGAACACCGCGCTGGCCAACGCCAAGAACGACCGCTACGGCCTTTCGCTCAGCAACAAGATGCGCCTGGCCCCGACCCTCGACCTGGTGATCGCCGGCGACTGGCAGCACGAGAAGCTGACCTCGCCCGACGTCTGGGGCGGCACGTTCGACGGCTGGCGCCAGTATCCCCGGGCCGGCCGGCGCGAGGAATACAACGTCCACGCCAACCTTGAATGGCGGCCTGTCAGCGAACTGACCGTCACGGCCGGGGCGCGTTATTCGCACTACTGGGCGTTCGACGACTTCCTGGCCGAGCAACTGGCCAAGGGCGTGGTGTTCACCAACTATGTCTTCACCGACGCCACGGTGACCTATCGCGCTCTGGTCAACGGTCGTACCGTCACCACCCGCATTCCCTGGGAGCGTGACAGCACCGGCAAGCTGACCCGCGCCACCAACTCCTGCGTCAACGGCTTCCTCAACACCGTGGCCGGCGCGACGGGCTACTGCATAACCACGGTCAATCAGGCGCCGGTCAACGCCGTCGCCCGAACCCAGCGCGGCGACGGCTGGACGCCGGCGGTTTCGGCGACCTTCAACTTCACGCCCAACGCCCGGGCCTATGTCCGCTACGTCGAGGCCTATCGCTTCCCCAGCCTGTTCGAGAGCACGATCGGCTTCTCGGCCGCGATCGATCCGACCCGGCCGCTGAAGCCCGAGCACGCCCGCACCTGGGAGGCGGCCTATGTCCACGACCTGTCGGCCCTGTTGTCGCTGCCGGAAGGCCAGCGCGCCGACGTCAAGTTGACCTGGTTCCGCAACCGCACCAGCAACGTCATCGAGCGCGGCACGCAGTTGCAGCTGTCCAACATGGAAAAGCAGATCATTGAGGGGCTTGAGCTGCAGGCCCGCTATGACAACGGCCGGCTGTTCGCCGACTTTTCCGCCGCCCACAACTTCAAGAACAAGGTCTGCGACCGCCAGCAGGCGATCCTCAAGGCGCCCACCACCGGCATCGTGCCCGACTGCGTGAACTTCGGCTTCGTCGGCGGCTACCTGCTGACCCAGGCCACGCCGGAGAACTCGGCCAATCTTTCGCTGGGAGCCCGCTTCCTGCAACGGCGGCTCGAGGTGGGCGTGCGTGGCGTCTACTACAGCGGCTACGACAATCCCGAACTCGACCGCTTCGTGGGCGGCTCGGGGCCTCGCGTCGATGGTTGGGCGCTGAACACGCCCTATCTCTGGGACGACATCGTCACGGTCGACGCCTACGCCAACTTCAAGCTCAACGAGAAGGTCCGGTTCGAGCTGGTCGGGACCAATCTCAACGATCGCTACTACACCGATCCCCTGACCCGCACGGCCCAGCCGGCCCCAGGGCGCACGCTGAAGCTCAGCATGACCGCCCGCTACTGATCCCCCAATTCACGGCTTTCGGCGCGTCGGCTCCCTACCGGCGCGGCGGCGGCTGCTGGATGAGCCCGGGCCTCGATCGAGGTCCATCAAGCAAAGCATCGGAGAAGACGAGATGTCCCGTTCGACCTTCAAGACGCTGATCCTGGCCTCCGTCACGGCCGTCGCCCTGGCTGGCGTCGCCCATGCCGGCATCGTCGGCGAGTCCACCGACCCCAGCGTCCTTCAAGTGGGGGTGAGCACGATCAACGCCGGGCCGCACACCGCGGGCAAGTCCGGGGTCTCTGTGAAGTCCATCGGCCTGTCGGCCTTCGTCGACTTCCAGGGCCTGCAAGCCGTCTCGCCGTCGTCGGGCGGCGTCAGCACGATCAACAGCCCGTCGACCGCGCCGGGCAGCCACAACGGCATGGGCGTGTTCAACTTCGCCAAGGTCAGCACCGGCGACATCTGGTTCGGCGAATGGTCCGACACCGCCAACGCCAATGACGGCACCCACACCGTCTACTACGTCGGCGACGACACCGGCGCGACGGCGGGCACGGGCACGGCCAGCTATACGGTGAAGGGCCTCAGCGACTACGCCACCAACGGCATCCTCGAAGGGACCTTCAACGCCGACTTCACCGGCAGCACGCTCAGCGGCTTCGTCCAGAGCGCCTCGACCGGCTACAAGGTCGATATCGGCTCGGTGGGCATCTCGGGCCTGAACATCGCCAGCACCGCGGCCAACGCCACGGCGACCCAAGGGGCGACCACCCTGGCCTCGGGCGGCGAGGTCAGCGGCAAGTTCTTCGGCGCCAACGCCGCGGCCCTGGCCGGTGTGGTCACCTTCGGCGGCAACAGCGTCTACGACACCGCCTTCGGCGGTACGAAGAACTGAGGACGCGAGGGGCGGGGGTCGGCTGGCCCTCGCCCCAAGCCCCCGTGATGGCCAGGTCGTCCGTTCCCCCGCGTTTTCCGTTCCGCGCCGCCGCCGGCTGCGCGGCTTTCGTCGTTCTGGCCCTGGCCGGCGCCGCCCGCGCCCAGGTCGACGACGACACCCGTCTGCGCCTCGACCAGGACCTGTCGCGCCGCGCCGCCGAGCGCGAGGCCAGGACACGGCAGGAGACCGCGCCCGATGTGCTGGTCATCGACGGCCAGGCCTACACGGTGGGGCCCGGCGCCGACGATGTCGGCAAGGCCCTCTACCTGTCCCTGGCCCGCCGCCAGTGGGCCGACGCCCGCCGGTTCCTCAAGGCCTATCTGGCGCTGCCCGAGCGCGATCCAATGCTGGTCCACTACGCCCAGGGCCAGCTGGCCCGGCAGGACGGCGACCTGCGCGCGGCCGAACGCAGCTTCCGCCAACTGCTGGCCTTGCAGCCGGACTTTCAGCCGGGGCGCCTGGAGCTGGCCCGGGTATTGTTCGAGAACCAGCGCGACCGCGAGGCCGAGGCGGCCTTCCGCGCGATCCTCGCCGATCTGCCCGAGGCCGACCCCCGCGCGGCGGGCGTGCGTCGCAGCGTCGGAACCTTTCTCGCCGCCCTGAAGCGCCGCCGCGCCTGGACCGGCCAGTTCGCGATGGGGCCCGGCTGGAGCTCCAACATCAACCAGGCCTCGGGCAGCTATGCCTGCCTGCTGCCGGGACCGGAGGGCATCTGTTTCTTCGACCGCAAGACGCCAGATCCGCTGGGGGCGGCGACGGTCAGCTTCGAAACCGTGCTCAACCGCCGCCTGCCGCTGCGGGGCTCGGGCGGCCTGACCTTTCGCGGCATTGCCTATGGCGAGCTCTATCCGGAGGAGGGGCGCTACAACCAGGCCACCTTCGTCGCCCAGGCCGGCTTCGACCGTCGCTCAGCAAAATTGTCCTTCGCCGTCGCGCCTTCGCTTGACGTCGGGACCCTGGGCGCCGAGCGGCTGTACGAGGCCCCCGGCCTGCACGCTGAGGTCAGCCGCGTGGTCGGCGCCTCGACCCTGGTCAAGCTGGAAGGCGACTACAAGGCGATGCGCTATCGCCAGGCCTCGTTCGCCCCGCTGGACGGCGGTCAGGCCTCGCTGTTCCTGACGGCCTGGCGCGGCCTGGCCGGCGGCTGGACGGTGTTCGGCGGCGCGGACCTGCTGGGCAAGGACGCCGACCGCGCGGTCAACGCCTATCGCCAGGTCGGACTGCGGCTGGGCGCGGCGACGCCGACGATGAAGGGCTTCAACGGGACGCTGTTCGCCTCGGCCCGCCGCAAGCGCTGGGACGCCGTCAACGAGACGCTGGAAGCGCGTCGCCGCGATGACGAGCAGACCTTCACCGCCATTGTGCGCGCGCCGCGCTGGAAGACGCCGGGCGGTTTCACCCCCAGCCTGACCGTGCAGTACGCCAAGGTCGCCAGCAGTATCGACTGGCTGTTCTCCTACGAGAAGACGGCCGCCAGCCTGAAGCTGGAGCGGGTGTTCTGATGCTGCAGGCCTTGCCCATGACGGTGCTGGAAATCCCGTACGAGCCGCTCGCCGCCGCGGGGCGCAAGCGGCGCTGGACTCTGGCGCTGTCGGGGGCGGTGGTGCTGCACGTGGCCTTGCTGCTGGGCGCCTATCTGAAGCTCGCCCGGCCCGAGATGCCGCCGGCTGCGCCGATCGAGGCCATTTCCGTGGAGTTCGCCGTCGAGCCCGTAGCTCCGCCGCGCCCCAAGGACGAGCGCCCGCCCGGGCCGGAAGCCAGGCCCAGTCCGGCCGCCGTCGCTGCGCCGGCGCCGCCCAAGGCCACCGACCGGCCGCCCGATCCACGCGGTGTCCTGCCGCCCCAGCAGCGTTCCGCCGCTGAGGCTAAGGAGGCGGACGCCCAGACGCGGCCCTCGACCCCGCGTGAGGCCTCTGCGCCGCCGGCCGTGCCCGCGCCGCCCGCGCCGGCCATGGCCGCGCCGCGCACCTCGTCCGCCAGCGCCCGCGACGTGGCGGTCAACTGGCGCGGCCTGATCCTGGGGCGGCTGAAGGCCTACAAGCGCTATCCCCGCCGCGCGCAGAGCGCCGGGCAGGAAGGCGTGGTGCATGTCGCCTTCACGGTCGACCGGACGGGTAGGGTGCTGAACGCCCGGATCGCCAAGGGCTCGGGCTATCCGCTGCTCGACGACGAGGCCCTGGCCACGGTCCGCCGGGCCTCGCCGATGCCGCCACCGCCCGCCGATGTGGCGGGCGAGCCGGTCGAGGTGCTCGTGCCCGTCGAGTTCTTCGTCGATTGAAGCGAAGGCGCCGTGCGGAATGGTCGGACCCGTTGATAGTCACCGGTTACGGCTAGCCAAGTCGGCCTCACGCTGTAGAGTTGAGTCTAGTGTTCGCGGCCGGGTGATGTCCCGGCGGCGAAGGGGGCGGATGCGGGTTTCCGGCGCGTGACAGTTTCGAGAGGGGCGTCGGACGACGCAGTCGTCGCGGCGCACGCACGGCTGGCGAAAGACGCCGGGTTTCAGTTTGACCAGGCGGCGTTCGTTCCGCCCAAGGTCCCCGAGTGGCTGCGCCTCGTCGGCAAGCTCCTGGAAGCCCTCGCGCCTTACCTGAAGTGGATTTTCTGGATCGCGCTGGCCGCGCTCGCGGCCCTCATCCTCTACGCCATCGTCCGCGAGCTTCTCAGGATCTGGGCCCCGGCGCCGCGGGCGTTGAAGCCGCTGGTGGTCGAGGAGGCCGGCTGGCGTCCCGACGCCGCCGACGCGCGTGACCTGCTGGCCGCCGCCGATGAACTGGCGGCAAAGGGCCTGTTCGTCGAAGCCGCCCACCTGATCCTGCTGCGCAGCGTGCAGGACATCGAAAAGCGTCGCCCCCGCGCGGTCAGGATCTCGCTGACAGCACGCGAGATCGCTGCCCTGCCGGCTATTCCGGAGGCGGCCCGCCCAGCCTTCGTCGGCATCGCCCGCCTGGTCGAGCGCGGCCTGTTCGGCGGGCGTCCGGTCGGCGCGGCCGACTTCGCCGAGTGCCGCGCGGCCTACGAGGCCTTCGCCCTGCCCGATGGATGGCGCGGATGAACGCGACCCCGTCTTCCGGCAAGTCCGCCGGCATGTTCTCGCCGATGACCGTGCTGGTGCTGGTCCTCGTCGGCGTGCTCTCGTTCACGGGCCTGGCCGTGCTGTCGGCCTACGCGCCCGAGCTGCGCAAGGGTGACGACGGGGGAGGGCACGCCCTGTCGCGCTCGTCGTCGGGCTTCGGCGCCATCGCCCGCCTTCTGGGCCTGATGGGAGAGCCGGTGCTGACCAGCCGCGGCGATCTTCCGGCCTCGGCCGAGGAAGGGCTGCTGGTCCTGACCCCGTCGGCGGGCATGTCGCCGATACCGCTGGAACGCAACGACCATATCGGCCCGACGCTGGTGGTGCTGCCCAAATGGGCGACCGCGCCCGATCCGAAGCACCGGGGGTGGGTCACGACCTTCGGCGGCAACGAACCTGGTCAGGCGCTGAACGTCCTGCCGCCGAACCTGCGCAAGGATCTCAAGCTCAAGGTGGCCGAGGGCCGGCGCACCGTTCGCCTGCGTCGCCCCGCCGGCGAGACCTTAGGCGCGCCCGTGGCCGTCCAAAGGGCCCGCACCCTGGTCGGTTCGGGCTGGATCCCCGTACTGCTCGATCAGGATGGCGGCGTGGTCATGGCCATGCGCGAGGACAGCCGGACCTACGTGCTGGCCGATCCTGACTATCTCAACACCCAGGGGCTGAAGACCGCCGAGGGCGCGCTTACCGCCGTCGCGATGCTGGACCTGATCCGCGACGAGGACTCGCCGGTGATCTTCGACGTGACCCTGCACGGTTTCAAGCGCACGCGCAGCCTGATGCGCCTGGTGCTGGAGCCGCCGCTACTGGGCGCGACCCTGGTGGCCGCCGCGCTGGCGTTGCTCGCCGGCGCCCAGGCCTTCGCGCGCTTCGGACCGCCGCTGCGCTCGCGCCGCGCGGTTGCCCTGGGCAAGGCGGCCCTGGCCGACAACACCGCCGGCCTGGTGCGACTGGCGCGCCGCGAGCACCGCATGGCGCCGCTTTACGCCCGCCTGATCCAAGCTTCGGCCGCGCGCGCCATCGGCGCGCCGCGCGGTCTCGACGGCCAGGATCTCATCGACTTTCTCGATCGCGTCAGCCGCATCGTCGGCGCGACCCACACCTATTCGGCCCTGGCCGAGCGGGCGCTGACGGCGACGCCGTCCGACCTGATGGCCGTGGCGCGCGATCTTCATACTTGGAAGCAGGAGCTCATCCGTGGACGTCAGTGAAGTCGGGGCGCTCGCCGCGCGGATCCGCTCGGAGATCGGCAAGGCCGTCGTCGGCCAGGACGGCGCCGTCAACCTGCTGCTGACGGCGCTGTTCGCCGGCGGCCACGTGCTGCTGGAAGGCCCGCCCGGCACGGCCAAGACGCTTTTGGCCCAAAGCTTCGCTCGCAGCGTCGCGTTGGATTACGGCCGCATCCAGTTCACGCCGGACCTGATGCCTGGCGACGTGATCGGCGCCAACCTGTTCAACTTCCAGACCTCGACCTTCAGCCTCACGCGCGGTCCGGTGTTCTGCGAGCTGCTGCTGGCCGACGAGATCAACCGCACCCCGCCCAAGACCCAGGCCGCTCTGCTGGAAGCCATGCAGGAGCGCCACGTCACCATCGACGGCAAGTCGCATCCGCTCAGCCCGCGTTTCACCGTGGTGGCCACCCAGAACCCGATCGAGCAGCAGGGCACCTATCCGCTGCCGGAAGCCCAACTGGACCGCTTCCTGTTCAAGCACGTGTTCGACTATCCCAGCGCCCAGCAGGAGCGGGCGATCATCGTCGGCCACGGCTCGCGCACCGGCCAGATGGATCCCAAGAGCTTCGGCGTCGAGGCCGTCGCCGAGCGCGCGGCCATCGATGCGGCCATCGAGACCGTGGCCAAGGTGCGGCTGAACGATGAGGTGGTCGGCTACATCGTCGACCTCGTCCGCGCCACCCGCGAGTCCACCGATATCGAGACCGGCGCCAGCCCGCGCGCCGGGGCCATGCTGGCCGTCGCCTCCCGGGCCCGCGCCGCGCTGGACGGTCGCGACTACGTTATCCCCGATGACGTCAAATCCCTGGCTGCGCCGGCCCTGCGTCATCGCCTGATCCTCTCGGCCGCGGCCGAGATCGAGGGGCGCAAGGTAGACCACGTGCTTTCGGGCTTGGTCGAGCGGGTGGCGGCTCCCCGGTGATCTATCCCACGCGCCGCGCCGTCGTCGCCGTCGCAGCCGGAATGCCGGCGGCGCTGGTCGTCGGCGTGCTCGCGCCGGCCGGCTGGCTGGCCGGACCGATCTGGATCGGCGTCATGCTGCTGGCCATGGCGGCCGACGCCCTGTCGGGCGGCTCGCGCTCGCGCCTCGTCCTGGACGAGACGCGGCGGCCGTTCCTGTCGGTCGCCCGCACCAGCCGCATCGCCTTCACCACGCGCTTCGGCAAGGGGCCGGTCCCCGGCCGGGCGGAGGCCGCTCTGGACGCCGACGACCGTCTGGGCCTGCAGCCGCGTTTCGCCCGCAGCGGTGTGGAGGAGCGCACGGCGACCTTCGACTTCTCGCTGACGCCGGAGCGCCGCGGGGAGGGGCGGCTGCACCGGCTCTGGGTGCGCTGGACCGGTCCGCTGGGCCTGGTCTGGAAGCAGCAGGCCTTCGCCCTCGAGATCGACGCCCCGACCGGCACGGATCTTCAAGGCGTGCGCGAGGAGGCTGTGCAGATGCTGGCCCGCGACGCCCTGATCGGCAGCAAGACTCAGGTCGATCGCGGCGAAGGTTCCGAGTTCGAGGCGCTCAAGGAGTTCCAGACCGGCATGGACCCGCGGGCCATCGACTGGAAGCAGTCGGCGCGCCACCTGCACCTGCTGGCCAAGGAATTCCGCACCGAGCGCAATCACCACGTCATCCTGGCCATCGACGGCGGCCGGGCCATGTGCGAACCGATCGGCGGCGCGCCCAAGGTCGATCGCGCCATCAACGCCGGCCTGCTGCTGGCCTATGCCTGCCTGCGCGCCGGCGACCGCGCGGGTTTCTATTCGTTCGACTCCGCGCCCCGCCTGCTCACCGGCGTGGTCAGCGGCCTCGACGCCTTCCGCCAGTTGCAGCACGCTGCGGGCCGCATCGACTATTCGGCCGAGGAAACCAACTACACCCTTGCCCTCAACACCCTGGCCACGAAGCTGCGGCGGCGTTCGCTGGTGGTGGTGTTCACCGACTTCACAGATCCCACCGCCGCTGAGCTGATGATCGAGGCCAGCGCGCACCTGCTGCGCCGCCACCTGGTGCTGTTCGTGGTCATGCAGGACGAGGAACTGGAGACCATGGCCGCCGCCGAGCCGTTCGAGCCCGCCGATGTGTCCCGCGCGGTCGTCTCGGCCGGCCTTCTGCGCGAGCGCGAGGCCGTCGTCGCCCGCCTGCGCCGCATGGGCGCCCATATCGTCGAGGCGCCGGCCGCCCGCATCGGCCCGGACCTGATCAACGCCTATGTGGACCTCAAGCGGAGGGACCTCCTGTGATCGACGTCAAGGTCGACGGCCGCCTGAAGAGCCAGCGCTTCCGTCAGGAACGCGAGGCCGATTGGCAGCGCCTGGAACGGCTGATGGAGAAGGTCGAGAAGGGCTCGATGGCCAGTCTCTCCGAGGAGGAGATCCTGGCGGCGCCCGTGCTCTATCGCTCGGCCCTGTCGTCGCTGTCGGTGGCTCGCGCCACCTCGCTCGACCGGGGCATGATCGACTATCTGGAGATGCTCTGCGCCCGGGCCTACTTCTTCGTCTACGGCTCGCGCGAGACCTTGCGCAGCCAGTTGGCCGCCTTTTTCGCCGGCGGCTGGCCTGCGGCCGTGCGCGGCCTGTGGCGAGAGACCCTGGTCAGCGTCGGGCTGATGGTGGTGGGCGCTCTGGTCGGGGCCTGGCTCTTCGGCCAGGACGCCGAGTGGTACTACGCCTTCATGCCCAAGGAGATGGCCGGCGGTCGCGATCCGGCCGCCACCACCGACATGCTGCGCTCGACCCTGGCCGGTGAGAAGTCGGCCGATGGCCTGTCGATGTTCGCCACCTTCCTGTTCACCCACAACGCCCAGGTGGCCCTGCTGGCCTTCGCGCTCGGCTTTGCCCTGTGCGTGCCGACCGCCATGCTGGTGATCTACAACGGCGTGATCCTGGGCGTGTTCTTCTCGCTGTTCGCCAGCCGCGGGCTCGGCGTCGACGCTGGAGGCTGGCTGGCGATCCACGGGGTGACCGAGCTGTTCGCCGTTTGCCTGGCGGGGGCGGCGGGCCTGCGTATCGGCTGGTCGGTGGCCTTTCCTGGCGAGCGCAGCCGCCTCGACGCCGCCTCCGCCGCCGGACGCCATGCCGCCACAGTGATGGGCGGGGTCGTGGTCATGCTGTTCTTCGCCGGCCTGCTGGAGGGCTTCGGCCGCCAGCTGATCGTGGCGACGCCGGCGCGCTATGGCGTGGCGGCGCTGACGGCGGTGATCTGGGGCCTCTACTTCTACGGCCCGCGCCGGAGGGCGAGAGCATGAGCGACACGGCCGCTCTCAAGCTGACCCGGTCCTTCATCACGCCCGAGGGCGTCGACCTGCGGCTGCAACTGGGCGACGCAGGTCAGCGCGCGGGCGCCTTCCTTCTGGACGCGGCGATCATGATGGCCGTGCTCATCGTCGTGTCGATCCTGATCGGGCTGATCGGCATCGGGGCCTGGACCGCCGCCGGCATGAAGGGCGCCGAGGTCATGGCCGTGCTGTGGCTGCTCGGCTTCTTCCTGCTGCGCAACTTCTACTTCATCGGCTTCGAGCTCAGCGCCGCGGCCGCGACGCCGGGCAAGCGGGTCATGGGCCTGCGCGTGGCGGCCCGTGACGGCGGCCGCCTGCGCCCGGGCGCGATCTTCGCGCGCAACGCCATGCGCGAGCTCGAGGTCTTCATCCCGATCAGCATGCTGTTCGCGCCGACCGGCGCCGAAGGCGGCGTCGAGGGCTGGATGTACCTGCTGGGGATCACCTGGGCTGGGATTTTCGCGCTGTTCCCGCTGTTCAACAAGGATCGGCTGCGTGCGGGCGACCTTATCGGCGGCACGTGGGTGGTGCGCGCGCCCAAGCGCAAGCTGGTGCGCGACATGGCCGACGAGGGGGCTGAGAGGCTTCAGCGCTACGCCTTCACCCTGGAGCAGATCGAGGCCTACGGCGCCAAGGAACTGCATGTCCTGGAGGACGTACTGCGTCAGCGCGACCGCAAGACCATGCGGGCCGTGGCCGACCGCATCGCCGGCAAGATCGGCTGGGCCCGCCTGGACGGTGAAGACGACTACGACTTCCTCAGCGCCTACTACGCGGCCCTGCGCAAGCGGCTCGAGGCGCGCCTGCTGATGGGCGTGCGACGCCGCGACAAGCACGACGTCGCACGTTGATGCATCAGTCGAAGATCGCCGCCGTCTCGTCGGGCGCGGCGCCTTCCTTGGTGGTGCGCAGTTCGTAGTACAGCGCCGCGACGCCGGCGGAGCCGACGACGGCCTGGACGCCGTTCATCACCGCCGAGACCACCACGAAGACGATCAGGCCGGCCGACATGTTCAGGCCCTGGATGCCGAACATGTTCCCCGAGGCCACGCCCAGCGGGGCGCCGATGGCCTGGGTGACCACGCTCAGGATCAGGCTGAGGATCATGTAGACGATGAACAGGCCGAAGATCGCCCAGCGGTGTCCGCGGGTCAGGTCTCGGCTGCGTTGCAGACTGGCGAACACGCCCTTCTTCTCGACCACCAGCGACGGCGCGGCCACCGACCACATGATGCTGACGATGATGCCGGGCACGATCAGAAGCAGGAAGCCCAGCCAGATCCCGAGGGCCGAGACAATGGCCAGGCCGATCAGCGGCAGCAGCACGCGCAGGCCGGAGGAGAAGGCTTCGCCGGGCGCGACCGACGCGCCGTTCAGCGTCCCGACGGCGGCCCGGGCCACCATGCCCTGCAGCACCAGATTGCCGATCACCGACAGGATCGAGCCCGCAGCGATCCAGCCGATGTAGCGCGGATCGCCCAGCGACGGCAGGCCGATCAGGGCGCCGAGCAGAACCGGCGCGCTTACCAGCACCAGGGCGCCGACGCCGAACAGCATCGCGTTGGCGGTGATTACCGTGAAGGTGCGCTGGATCACCCGCCCGAAGTCGAACGTTCCGCCGACGGGTTCTTGAGTTGTCATATGAGAAAGCCCCAGAAGCTGAAATCGGCAGGAGCTTAGGGGCTGGCGCAGGCGGCGCAACCTCCGCTTTCCGCGCCATGAATCTCTCTTGTGGGTGTCTCCTCGGCGTCAGGCGGCCGAGCGCAGGAAGCGGCCGGCGCGATCGCCGACGACGGCTCCGCCGCTCCAGGTCAGGGCGCCGTTAACGAACACCTGCTCGATCCCCTTGGCCGGCCGGGTCGGGGCCTCGTAGGTGGCCTGGTCGATGATCGCCCCGGCGTCGAACACGGTCAGGTCGGCTTTCATGCCTACGGCCACGCGGCCTCGGCAGGCCAGGCGGAAGGTGTCGGCGGCCAGGCCGGTCATCTTGTGCACGGCGGCTTCCAGGCTGATCAGCTTCTCGTCGCGAGCGTAGTGGCCCAGCACGCGCGGGAACGCGCCCCATAGGCGCGGGTGAGGGCGCTTGTCGTGGGGCAGGCCGTCGGAGCCGACCATGCAGCAGGGGTGGGCCAGGATCGAGCGCATGTCGGCCTCGGCCATCTGGAAGTAGCTGGCGCCGCCGGGCATCAGCCGCTCGGCCGCCTCTGGTTGCGACAGCCCCCAGTCGGCGGCGATCGCCGCCAGGGTGCGGCCGGCCATTTCCGGATGCGGCTCGGACCAGTTGACCAGGATCTCGACCTCGCCGTCGGCCAGGTCGGGGCGGATGATCGTCGAGCCGGCGGTGTAGGGATAGCAGTCCAGGTGCACCGGCTGGCTCTGGCGGGTCTTGTCGATCAGGCCCAGGGTCTCAGCCGCCCGGCCCCAGTTGCGCACGCCGGCGCACTTGTGGTGCGACAGGATCAGCGGCGCGCCGCTGGGCGCGGCCACGGCGAAGGCCTCCTTCAGGGCCTCGATGATGCCCTCGCGCTCGTCGCGGATGTGGGCGGTGTAGACGCCGCCGGCCTGCGCCACCGTGCGGGCTAGCGCCTGAAGCTCTTCCATGTCGGCCGCCCAGGCCGGCGCGTAGAACACGCCCGAGCTCATGCCCAGGGCGCCTTCCGAGAGCGCTTCGCGCAGCAGGGCGTCCATCGCCTCGCGCTCGGCCGGTGTGGCGGGGCGCTCCAGGTCGTCCATGCACAGCACGCGCAGGGTCGAGTGGCCGACCAGGGCCGCGACGTTGACGCGGGGGCCGGCCGCCTCGATGGCGCGGCGATAGTCGGCGAAGGCGGCGTAGGCGAAGTCCTCGCGCGCGCCCAGGAGGTTGAACGGCTCGGCCACCGCCTCGTCGAAGCGCAGCATCGGGGCCGAGATCCCGCAGTTGCCGGCGATCACCGTCGTCACGCCCTGGCTGAGCTTGGGCAGCATGTCGGGCTGGGTGATGCAGACGAGGTCGTCGTGGGTGTGCACGTCGATGAAGCCTGGCGCCACCACCAGGCCCGAGACGTCGATCACCCGGGCCTCGCCGGCCGCCAGTGCTGGGCCGACGGCGACGATCGTGTCGCCGGCCAGGGCGACGTCGGCGATGAAAGCCGGAGCGCCGCTGCCGTCTATGACCGTGCCGCCCTTCAGGACGATGTCGGCGGCGGTCAGGGCCATGTCGTTAGTCGGGCTGCTCAAGGAACGCTCGCTTCAGAAAAAGGTCTTCAGGCCGCCCAGCACGCCGTAGGTCTCGTCGACCTCCAGCAGCACCGACCACTTGTCGAAGGTCGTGCAGGGGTGGGAGATCTCGAAGCCCAGCAGGTCGCCGACCGCCAGGTCGGCGTCGGGGGCGATCGTGAGGAAGCCGTGCTGGTCGGCCAGCTTGGCGGTGACGACGCCGTCGATGCTCTGCGCCTGCTGGTGCAGGCCGGGGCGGAACCAGCGGCGGGCCGTCGGCAGGTGGATGTCGAACGAGACGTCGCGCTTGCCCATCATGACGATGGCCATGTCCGGCTGCGGGCGCGAGATCACCCGGGTCCAGACCTCCAGCGCCGGCTTCAGGCGCGGAGGGGCGCCGACGGCCTCGCGGGCGTCCATGCGGCTCAGCAGCTCGCGATAGAAGCCGCTGTCGTGGGTGACGTAACAGCCGCTGCGCAGCACGATCACGGCGCCCGGCGCCTCGCCGGCCAGGGCCCGGGCCACCAGGTCGTAATAGGCCGAACCGCCGGCGGTCAGCACCACCTCGTCCGGGGCGTAGAGGCTTTCGGCGCGCAGGGCGTGGTGCAGGCCGATCAGGCCGTCGAGATAGGCGTCGACCTGCGTCGCGTCCTGCACGGCGTGGTCGCTGAAGACCAGGCCCTCATAGCCCTCGACGCCGTGCAGCTCGACGCCCGGCAGGGCGTGGACCAGGCGGCCAAGGGCCAGACCTTCGCTCGCCGAGCGCACGCCGCAGCGGCCGTTGCTCATGCCCAGCTCGATCAGCAGGCGGGCGGGCGGCGCGCCCGCCGCGGCGGCGAAGATCTCGGAGATCGCCCGCACGCCGGCCTCGCCGTCGACAAGCACGTAGACCGGGCGGTCGGGCGCCTTGGTCGTCAGGTCGCGCAGGCATTCGATCTCGGCGCGGCCGACCAGCTGGTTGGCCAGGATCAGGCGCGGCGCGCCGATCTGGTGGCACAGCTTCAGCTGGGTCATGGTCGCCGCCGTCAGGCCCCAGGCGCCGCCCTCGATCTGGCGCGCCAGCAGCTGCGGGCACATGGTCGTCTTGGCGTGGGGGGCGAGCTTGGCGCCGGCCGCGTCGACATAGGCCTGCATGACCGACAGATTGTTGTCGATCGCGGCCCGCTTCAGCACCGCGGCCGGCATCGGGATGTCGCCGCCGAGCAGCGAGAGGCCCCGTCCGGAGAGGTCTCCGAGCGTGCGCACCGAGCCGTCCAGCGGGACGGCCTTGGTTCCGGGCGCGAGGACCAGCATGTCGAGATCGGCGGGCGACATCATCGGCGTCAGGCCTGCGGAACCAGGGCGATGACCTCGATCTCGACCTTGCAGTCGACCATCATCGGCGACTGCACGCAGGCGCGGGCGGGCAGGGCGTCGCCGAAATAGCTGTTGTAGACGCGGTTGAAGGCGTGGAAGTCGCGGGCGTCGTCCAGCCAGACATTGGCTTTCACCACGTCCTTCAGGGTGCAGCCGGCCTTGGCCAGGATGCCGACGATGTTCTCGATGACCTTGTGGGTCTGGGGCACGACCCCGCCGTCGACCAGCACGCCGTTCTCGTCCATCGGCACCTGGCCCGAGACGAAGACGAAGCCGTTGGCGACCGTGGCCTGGCAGAAGGGCAGGGCGTTGCCGCCGGTGCCCGTGGTGGCCGCGCCGATGCGTTGGATGGACACGAAATTCTCCTGACTCAAGGTCGAGTTCCGATGCTCAGGAGCCATGCCGGATGTAGCGGTGTCAACGAAAATGTAGCAAAACTATCATTCTTGATGCTGGTGAGGCGGCGGCCTTGATTGCGGCGCGACATCGTTGTCGGTATCAGTCGTTGGGCGTGCGCCGTTTGGTGAAGGGATCGGGGGGATGAGTCAGTCTGAGAACGCCGTCGACGACGGCGACATCCTGCCGCGCATCGAGGCGATGATGGAGGCGATGACGCGCTCCGACCTCAAGATCGCCAAGCTGATCCTGAAGTCGCCGCACGAGTTCGTCCGCGCCAGCGTCAAGTCGGTGGCGACCGACCTGGGGGTCAGCGAGCCGACGGTCCTGCGCTTCTGCCGAACGGTCGGCTGCGAGGGCTTCAAGGACCTGAAGTTCCGCCTGATCCAGGAACTGGCCCATGCCCAGGCGGTGACCGACCAGCGCGAGCGCGCGGCTCGTCCGGCGCCGGCGAGGCCTGAGCCGCAGGCGCCTCTGGGGGCCGACGCGGCAGTCGCCGACCGTCTGTTCGACACCATCATCGACGCCCTGGGCCGCACCCGCGAAACCTTGAACGAAAAGGACTTGCAGGCCGCGGCGCTTGCGGTCGCCAAGGCCGCGCGCGTGGTGATCTACGGCATTGGCGGCAGCTCGGCGGCCCTGGCCAGCGAGATCCACAACCGCCTGTTCCGGCTCGACGTGCCAGCCATGGTGTTCACCGACGGCTACGCCCAGCGCATGTCGGCCGCCATCCTGTCGCCGGGCGATGTCGCCTTGTTCCTGTCGTCAACGGGCCGTCCGCGCGAACTGCAGGAAAGCATGGAGCTGGCCAAGCACTACAAGGCCACCTGCATCGCCATCACCGACGCGGATTCGCCGCTCGGCCGCGACGCCGACATCTGCCTGCACGTGGGGCTGTCGCCGTCGGGCGTCGAGGAGTTCCAGCCCAACCCCATGCGCTTCGCCCAGCTGTTCGTCATCGACCGCCTTGCCTACGCCGTGGCGTCGTCCCTGGGTGAGCGAGCGCACCTGATGCTGCGCCGTGCGCGCGGCAGCGTGGCCTGGCTGCACGGGATCGCGCCCCAGCAGCCGATCGGCGACTAGGTTCGCCGCTGGCCGGCCTGCCGGCGCGGCTTGATGGGGATTTTCTGATTGTCGTGTCGGCCTATGCTTGGCTGTCTCGATGTATCGCCTATTCCGGCGCTCGGAATTCAGCTTTTTCCTGATAGCGGTCTCAAGCGTCAAGCGTGTGTGCATGGGGCTGCTCGCGCCGCTATGAAAGCGTATCCTTCATCGGCGCCGCATTTGTGGGCGCCGCCTTGTACGCTGAAAAATATGACGATTTCCCGTTTCGTCCATGCTCCCTTAGGCAATCGTTTTATGATTGCTACATAAATGAATGTTTTGTGATTGACGTTATATGGGGCCTGTGACAATCCTTCCTGCGTCCTGAACAGGGCGGGAAATGAAGGCGTCGGCGCGGTTCGCAACAGTATCCGCGCGTGATTGTCCGACATTCTAAAACATAAAGAGCGTCCCTGCGTTAGCGGGGAAGTAATAACACTTACCTGGAGTCGGGTTCAGTGAGCGCCACCAGTGCGCCCGGGCTTGAACTCCTCGAGCAAGGGGGCTGGAAGTTGTTGAAATTGAATCGCCGTACCTATGCCGGCACGGTCTCGGCTCTTGCGCTGCTGTCCTGGGGGGCTGTCGCGCACGCCGGAGGCCAGGCCGAGGCGCAAGCCGCCGAAGCCGACGCCACCGTCTCTGAAGTCGTCGTCACCGGGTCGCGCATCGCCTCGCGCGGCTTCACCCAGCCGACGCCGACCACCACCGTCACCGCCGAGGACCTGGAAAAGGCCTCGCAGCCCAACGTCTTCCAGGCCATCGTCCAGATGCCGGCCCTCCAGGGCAGCACCGGCAAGACGGTCTTCGTCAACAGCACCAGCAGCGGCATGCAGGGCCTCAGCTCCTTCAGCCTGCGCGGCCTTGGCCCCATCCGCACCCTGACCCTGCTGGACGGCCAGCGCGTCACCCCCGCCAACATCAACGGCGTCTCCGACGTCAGCCAGTTCCCGCAACTGCTGATCAAGCAGGTCGACGTCGTCACCGGCGGCGCCTCAGCCTCCTACGGTTCGGACGCCATCGGCGGCGTGGTCAACTTCGTCACCGACAAGACCTTCGAAGGCTTCAAGGCCCGCCTCGAAGGCGGCGAGAGCAAGTATCGTGACAACGACACCTTCGTGGCCCAGGCCGCGTTCGGCGACGCTTTCATGGATGACCGCCTGCGGGTCATCGGCAGCGTCGAATACAGCCGTGAAGCCGGCGTCCTGGCCGGCGGCTTCGGCGAACAGCAGGCCGGCGGCCGTGACTGGTACGAGACGCCCGCCATCCAGGTGCGCCCGCTGGCTTCGACCACCGACGGCCGTCCGCAGTACCGCGTCATCAAGGGCGCCCAACAGATCCAGTACGCCAAGTATGGCCTGATCACGAACGGCCCGCTGCAAGGCATCGCCTTCGGTCCGGGCGGCGCGCCCTATCAGTTCCAGTACGGTTCGGGCGGCACGCCCAACGGCGCCGGCGGCGTCACCGGCTGCTTCGCCCCGTTCTGCGTCGGCGGCGACCTGTCGGGCGGTATCGGCGCTTCGCCGACCCTGGCCGCGCGCCTCAAGCGCAAGGTCGCCTACGGCCGCGTCAGCTACAAGTGGGGCGACGACGACGAGATCTACCTGACCACCAACTTCGCTCAGGTGAACTCGCTCAACCAGCCCAACGTCGGCGCCGAGCGCACCGGCCTGACCATCCAGTGCGAGAACCCGTTCGTGCCGGCCGCCATCCGTTCGGCCTGCGTCAGCAACAACATCACCAGCTTCCAGATGGGCACCAGCAACGGCGCCTTCGGTCCCATCGACGTCAACGTCAAGCGCGAGCAGGAACGCTTCGTGCTGGGCGCGATCGGCAGCCGCGAGGTGCTGGGCACGTCGTGGAGCTATGACGCCTACTACGCCTACGGCATCAACCGCATCAGCATCGACGTCGACAACATCACCCTGACGCCGCGCTACAACGCCGCCATCGACGCCATCGCCGGCCCGAACGGCACGGTGATCTGCCGTGACCCGATCGCCCGCGCCGCTGGCTGCGTGCCGCTGAACATCATCGGCAACGTGACCCAGGATCCGGCCGCCCTGGCCTATGTGATGCCCGGGAACGGGCCGCGCCAGCGCTCCAAGCAGAACGAGTCCGTCGCCGCCTTCAACGTCACCGGCGAGCCCTTCCAGTCGTGGGCCGGCCCGGTGGCCATCGCCGCCGGCCTGGAATGGCGCGAGGAAAAGTACCGCACCGTCGGCGACCCCTACGGCGACGGCGTCACGGCCGATAACGGCTACACCGGCGACTATCCGGCCGATCCGCTGCTGCGCACGGCGGGCAACAACTGGTACGCCGGCAACTATCACGGCGGTCACGGTTCCTACAGCGTGACCGAAGGCTACCTGGAAGCCAACGTGCCGGTGCTGAAGTCGGAAACCCTCGGCGAGGCCAACATCAACGGCGCTGTCCGCCAGACCAAGTACAGCACCTCGGGCAACGTCACGACGTGGAAGCTGGGCGGCGTCTGGAAGACCCCGGTCCAGGGCCTGCGCCTGCGGGCGGTCACCTCTCGCGACATCCGCGCCCCGAACCTGGGCGAACTGTTCGC
The DNA here is from genome assembly GCF_029543245.1 of Caulobacter endophyticus. GTDB lineage: Bacteria > Pseudomonadota > Alphaproteobacteria > Caulobacterales > Caulobacteraceae > Caulobacter > Caulobacter endophyticus_A. Next base: position 34,557 of record NZ_JARQWV010000003.1, on the reverse strand, counting down.
GCCGCCGGTCGTGACCAACGCCACCGTCCTCTATCGCGGCACGGCGGTGAACGTCCTCCAGGAGATCGTCGGCAACAGCAACCTGCGTCCCGAAAAGGCCCGCAACACCGAGATCGGCGTCGTCCTGGCCGAGCCGGCCTGGCTGCCGGGCTTCAGCTTCTCGGCCGACTATTTCGACATCAAGGTCGATGGCGCCATCAACTCGCTGGCGGCCCAGGACCTGGTCGATCTGTGCGTCGCCGGCAACCAGGAGATCTGCGGGGCGATGCTGCTGACCAGCACCCAGCCCAACACCAACTTCGTTCGGGTGCAGGCCTTCAACGTGGCCACCATGCGCACCAAGGGCGTCGACCTGGAGGCCATCTATCGCAAGAACCTCGAGGACTGGGGCCTGCCGGGCACGCTGTCGATCCGCGCGCTGGCCACCCACGTCATGAGCTTCAAGACCACATCGGGCGTCTTGGGCACCATCCCGGTCGAGAGCGCCGGCGTGAACCTGTCGAACACCCCTGACTGGAAGGCCACCTTCAGCCAGACCTGGGCGCTCGACCGCCTCAGCCTGACCCTCTACCAGCGCTGGATCAGCGACGGCGTCTACAACAACGAATACATCGAGTGCCAGACGACGTGCCCGGTCTCGACCGTGCAGCACCGCACCATCGACAACAACCACATGGAGGGGGCGACCTACGTCGACCTGGGCGGCACCTACGACGTCAACGACAACGTCACCGCCTACTTCAAGGTCGACAACCTGTTCGACGAGGACCCGGTCGCCGCGCCGACCACCAACGTCAGCCCGGGCGTCAACCCCTACCTCTACGACACCATCGGTCGGATGTACCGCGCGGGCGTTCGCCTGCGGTTCTGATCGCCGTGCTCGGGCGCGCTTCTGCGAGCGCGCCCTTCACCGGCCGCGAAGCCACTCCCTCCCCGGTAAGCGGCCGGGCCTCAGCCCCAAGGCGGATCCCCTGCCTTGTCCGGCTTTAGATTCCTCGGCGCCACAAAACCCCACGGCGCCGGGGAATCGCTCTTTCCTTCCACCCGCGGAGCGAAACGTCGTCCGCGGGGCTTAGGGTGGTCCGATCATGATAGTGCTCGCCGTTGTCGCGCTGATCGCGCTGCTGGTCGTGCTGATCGCCTGGGGCAAGGTCCCGCCGTTCCTGGCCTTCCTGGTCGTGGCCCTGGGCGGCGCGGTGCTGTTCGGCATGCCGCTGGCCCAGATTCCCAAGTCGCTTGAGAAGGGCGTCGGCGACATGCTGGGCGGCCTTGTCGCCATCATCTGCCTGGGGGCCATGTTCGGCCGCGCCATCGCCGACAGCGGCGCCGCCCAGAGCATCGCCCGCGCCCTGATCGGCGCCGTGGGCCTGCGCTTCATCCTGCTGGCCATGGCCATGACCGGGCTGATCGTCGGCATCCCGCTGTTCTACAGCGTCGGCTTCGTGGTCATGATCCCGCTGATCTTCTCGATCGCCAAGCGGGCCAACCTGCCGCCGGTCTATGTCGGCCTGCCGCTGCTGTCGGGCCTGTCGGTGGCCCACGGCTACCTGCCGCCGCACCCGTCGCCGGCGGCCCTGGTCACACTGTTCGGGGCCAGCACGGGTCTCACCCTCGGCTATGGCCTGATCGTCAGCCTCGTCGCCCTGATGGTCGGCGGCCCGCTGCTCACGCTGGTACTCAAGCGCGTGAACCTGCTGCCGCTGGGCGGACCGCCCGCGGACTCGCCCTTCGCCGCCGAAGAGGCCCAGGAGGCCAAGGCACCGGGGCCGATCAACAGCTTCTCGACCGCTCTGCTGCCGGTGGTGATGATCGCCGCCACCACGGCGCTGCTGGTGGCCTTCAAGAGCCCGTCGCCGACCCACGACCTGATCGGCTTCCTCGGCAACCCCGCCGTCGTCCTGACCCTGTGCCTGATCTACGCCACCTTCAGCCTGGGCGTGCTGCGGGGGATCGGCTTGTCGGTGCAGATGCAGCGCTACGGCGACGCCCTGAAGGATGTGGCCTCGATCCTGCTGATCCTGGCAGGGGCGGGGGCCCTGAAGCAGGTGTTCGTCGATAGCGGCGTCAGCGCCACCCTGGGCGGCTGGCTCGGTTCGCTGCCGCTGCATCCGCTGGTCCTGGGCTGGCTGATCGCCGTGGTCATCCGCGTCGCCCTCGGCTCGGCCACCATCGCGGGCCTCACTGCCGCCGGCCTGATCCAGCCCGTGATGGCCACCAGCGGCGTCGATCCCAACCTGATGGTCCTGGCCATCGGCGCCGGCAGCCTGATGTTCTCGCACGTCAACGACCCGGGCTTCTGGCTGTTCAAGGAGTACTTCGGCCTGTCCCTGAAGGAGACCCTGCTGTCCTGGACGGTGATGGAGAGCCTGGTCGGCATCGTCGGCCTGATCTGCGTGCTGGGGCTCAGCCTTGTCGTCTGATCGCGCCCTCGACCGCCGAGCCTTTCTCGCGAGCGCGACCGCCGCCGCCGTCGCGCCCACCCTGGCCCGAGCCGCCGACGGCTGGTCGTGGCTGAACACGCCGCAGACCTGGGCGTGGAAGGACGGGGCCCTGGCCTGCGAGGCCGGCCCCGGAACCGACTTCTGGCGGCGCACGGCCGGCGGGCCGCTGATCGACAACGGCCACTTCTGGTTCCGCCGCCAGTCCGGCGACTTCGAGATGACCGCCGTCCTGGCCGGCGACTACGCCGCCGACGCCGACCAGACCGGCCTGATGCTCCGTCTTGCGCCTGACCTCTGGATGAAGACCGGCGTCGAGCGACTGGGTGGAGAACTGCACTCGGCCACCGTCTTCACCCGTGACTGGTCGGACGGCTCGTCGCTGGTGATCCCCACCACGCCGGCCGTGCGGGTCAAGCTGCGCCGCTCGGGCCAGACCCTGTTCTGCGCCCATGCGGTAGGCGAGGGCGCCTTCGTCGACACCCGCCTCGGCCATCTGCCGATGCCGGAAACCGTTGACCTCGGCGTCATGGCCGCTTCGCCGGCCGGCAAGGGCTTTGCGGCCCGGATTTCAAACATAACGATCAAGAGCCTCTGAAAAGAGGCCGCTGGGAGCTGACCATGCCTTTCGCCCTCCGACCCATCGCGGCCGCCGTCGCGCTCGCCGCCGTGCTGCCCGCGCCGGCCTTGGCCGCGCAGGCCTTCGCCGTCACGCCGGCCCCGGCCAAGATCGCGCCGGCCAAGGGTTCGCTGGCCCTGCGCGGCGGCGACGCCGTGTGGATCGCGGCGGGCGACGCCGAGGCCCGGGGCGCGGCCCAGTGGCTGGTCGACACCCTGGCCGCCACGCGCGGCGTGCGCCTGGCGATCAAGGAGGGCGCGCCGACCGGTTCGGGCGGCGTGGTGCTGTCGCGCGGCGGTCCGGCGGGCGAGGCCTACGCGCTGGACGTCTCGTCCCAGCGGGCGCAGATCCGCGCCAAGGACAAGGCCGGCCTGTTCTATGGCGCCGTGTCGCTGTGGCAGCTGGCCGGTCAGGAGAAGGCCGGCGCGCCGGTCCGCGTCCAGGCCGTCAGCATCGAGGACGCGCCGCGCTTTTCCTGGCGCGGCCTGATGCTCGACAGCACGCGCCACTACCAGAGCCTGCCGACGATCAAGCGGATCATCGACGGCATGGCCAGCCTGAAGCTCAACACGCTGCACTGGCATCTGACGGACGACCAGGGCTGGCGCCTGGAGATCAAGAAGTACCCCAACCTCACCGACCACGGCGCCTGGCGGCGTCCGGCCGGGGCGGCGGGCTACAAGGCCTCGGGCGAAGAGGTCCGCTACGGCGGCTTCTACACGCAGGACCAGGCGCGCGAGATCGTCGCCTACGCGGCCGCCCGCAGCATCGTCGTCGTGCCCGAGATCGAGATGCCCGGCCACGCCCAGGCGGCGATCTCCAGCTATCCGCAACTGGGCACGCGCCCGGCGTCCGACCGTGTGATGGCCGACTGGGGCGTCTATCCCGACATCTTCAACGTCGACGACGCCACCTTCGCCTTCCTGGAGGACGTGCTCGACGAGGTGATGGCTATCTTCCCGTCGGAATACATCCACGTCGGCGGCGACGAGGCGCTGAAGGCCCAGTGGGAGGCCAGTCCCAAGATCCAGGCCCGCATGAAGGAACTGGGCCTGGCCGACGAGCACGCCCTGCAGAGCTACTTCATCCAGCGCATCGAAAAGCACCTCAACGCCAAGGGCCGTCGCCTGGTCGGCTGGGACGAGATCCTCGAAGGCGGTCTCGCGCCCAACGCCACGGTCATGTCCTGGCGCGGGCTGGAGGGCGCGGTCGCCGCCGCCAAGCAGGGTCACGACACCGTGCTGGCGCCGGGACCGGTGCTCTATTTCGACCATCGCCAGAGCACCTCGCCCGACGAGCCGCCCGGCCGCGGCAAGCTCTCGACACTGAAAAGCGTCTACGCCTTCGACGCCGAGCCGTCGGAGCTGACGCCCGAGCAGCACAAGCACGTGCTGGGCATGCAGGCCACGATGTTCAGCGAGCACATCCGCACCGACGAGCGGGCCGTGACCATGCTGTTCCCGCGTCTGGCGGCCCTGGCCGAGAACGCCTGGACCCCGCGCGACAAGCAGGGCTGGGCGGGCTTCGAGGACCGCCTGCCGGCGACGCTCGGCCGCCTGTCCGACCTGGGCCTGGCCTACGACACCGTGCCGTTCGAGCCGCAGGCTTCGTTCGATTGGCCCAAGGGATCCGAGATCGGCGCCAGCCTCGACACCGGCCTGCAGGTCGGCGAGGTGCGCTACACCACCGACGGTTCGGAGCCGACGGCGGCCTCGCCGCGCTATGCCGCGCCGCTGAAGCTGTCGGCCGGATCGCAGCTGAAGGCCCGCAACTTCCAGGGCAAGCATCCGCTGGGCCGCGTGCGCGCCTGGAACGTCACCGCCGACACGGCCCTGACGCGCCGCTCGCACCAGCTGACCCGCTGCACCGAGGGCCTGATCCTCAATCTCGAGGACGATGGGGCCAACGAGAAGGGCGAGCGCGCCACCTTCCTGCTCGACATCCTCAACCCGTGCTGGATCTGGAAGGACGCCGACCTCTCGGCGGGCGCCAAGCTGACCGTCACCGTCGGCCAGCTGCCCTACAACTTCCAGCTCGGCAACAAGCTGGAGCCGCTGCCGGTGCGTCCGCCCTCGCGGCCCGAGGGCGAGCTGGAGGTGCGCTTCGGCTGCAAGGGCCCGCGCCTGGCCACCGTGCCGCTGACGGAGGCGGCCAAGAACTCGGCCCTGACCGAGATCGTCGTCGACGCCCCGCCGCGCGGCAAGGGCGACATCTGTTTCACCTTCGCCAGCAAGGCCATCGAGCCGATGTGGGCCGTGCACAGCGTGCGGATCACGCCGGGGGCGGTGGCGAAAGCTGACTAGGTTGGGGCGGTAATCCACCGCCCCTTCAACTCTTCACCGTCCTTCCCCGCCTTCGCGGGGAAGGACGGACTAGAAGGTCAATATCGATCTGACTTGGCCTCTGGCTCGTCATCCCGGGCGAGGGCCAGGATGACGAGCCTCTGGAGACGCCGGGGAGGGGGCCGCGGCGTCTCCGAGCCGGCGCCGTCCTAGAACAGCGCCCGCAGACCCAGCACCACGTTGCGCCCGCGCAGCGGGGCCGAGGTGCTGACGAACGAGGCGTGGTTCAGCGCGCGCTCGTCCAGAAGGTTGGCGCCGCGCAGGAACACCTGGCCGATCACCGGGCCCATCGGCAGGTCGTAGGCGACGGTGGCGTTGACCATGTTGTAGCCCGGGGTCTCGTTTTCGAAGGTCGCGATGCGGTCCTGGTCGAAGACCCGCACGTACTCGACATTGCCGCTCCAGGCGCCGCTCTTCAGGTCGCTGCGCGCGCCGAGGCGCCCGGCCGGAACGCGCGGCAGGTTTCCACCGCCGTCCTTCAGCTTGGCCCGCACATAGTCGCCGAAGGCCGTCACCGACAGCCAGGGCTTCAGCTTCTGGGTCACCTGGCCCTCGAGGCCGGTGAAGGTGGCGTCGTCCTGGCTGTAGCGAACCAGGCGGAAGTCTTCGTAGCGGTCCAGGGTGTCGGCATAGATGTAGCCGTCATAGGCGTAGCGGTAGGCGCTGGCCGAGAAGGTGGTGGCGCCTTGCGTCTTGCGCAGACCCAGCTCCACCGAGGCGGCGGTCTCAACATCGAGGCCGGCCGAGCCGATCTCGTAGGTGTTGGTCGCCAGGTGCACGCCGCGGGCATAGAGCTCCTGGGCGCTGGGGGCGCGCTGCGAGCGGGCCACCGACAGCGAAGCCACATAGCCGGGCGTGAAGGTCCAGCTCGCCGCCGCCGAGGCCGAGAACGGCTTGTGGTCGGTGTCCACGCGACCTTCGGCGCTGGCCTCCTGCCACTCCTGGCGCAGGGCGCCTTCGAAGCGCCAGTCGCCGGCCACGTATTCCTCGACCACGAACAGCGCCGTGGTCTTGGTGCGGCTTTGCGGGATGAAGGCTTCCTCGCCGATGGCCGAGAAGTCGCTCTTGCCCACCTGCATGCCGACCACGCCGCGCACCCCGCCGATCGGCGCATGCTGCACCTCGACCCGCGCGTCGTAGCCCTCGTTGCCGAAGGTGGTGGCGATGACGCCCTCTTCCTTCTCGTGGTGGCGATAGTCGGTATAGCCGGCCCGCAGCCTGATGCGCTCGACACCGGCGAACGGGTCGTTGATCTCGCCGCGCACGTCGAGCCGCTTGCTCAGCAGGTCGACGATCGGAACGCCGTGGTCCTCGTGCTCGTGATCATGGTCTTCCTCGTCGCCGTGATCGTGGTCGTCATGGCCGCCGCAATGCAGGCTCGTGCCGTGCGGATGGCAGGACTCGTATTCGTGGGTGTGGCCGGGCAGGCCGTACTTGCTGTTCTGCTGGGTATAGGCCGCGCCGAGATAGCCGCGCGAGCCGATCCAGGAGAGGCCCAGCGTCGCCGTCGAGGTGCGGTTGAACGAACCGGGGACGGTCGAGCTCTCGAAATCGGGAACCTCGTAGTCATCGGTCTTGCGTTCGGCCGCCTCGATGCGCACGGCGAACTGGCCGACGCCGGCCGTCAGGCCGACCACGCCGGCTCGCTCGTTGTCGCCCGAGCCGAAGCGTACCTCGGCGACGCCGTCGCCGCCCAGCGGCGGAACCTGCGTCGGGATCTTGCGGTCGATCAGGTTGACCGCGCCGCCGATCGCGCCGCCGCCGTAGAGCAGGGCGCTGGGGCCGCGCAGGATCTCCACGCCCTCCAGCAGCAGCGGTTCGCCGGAGACGGCGTGGTCGGGCGACACTTCCGAGGCGTCCATCAGGGCCGCGCCCTCGCTCAGCACCTTGACGCGCGGGGCGGTCTGGCCGCGGATCACCGGCCGGCTGGCGCCGCCGCCGAAGGTGTCGGAATTGACGCCGGGCAGGCCGTTCAGCGTCTCGCCCAGGGTCGCCTGGCGGCGCTGCACGAACTCCTCGCCGGTCAGCACCGCGACGCTGGAGATGACGTCCTTGCCCGACCGGCCCAGCGGGTCGGCGGTCACCACCACGCCTTCGATATCGGTCCCGCCCGGTCCCGATTGCGCCGCCAGCGCCCAGGTCGGAGCGGCGAGGGCGGTAAGGCTGCCGGCGGCGAGAAGGATGCTTCGAAGTTGCATGGAACGCTGACCCCATCTGAAAACGATCGCAGGTCAACTATGTTATAACGTAACGATGTGCAACCCGAAGTCGGCCCATTTTTCGCCCAAGCTGGGTGATGTCAGGCGCGTTGGGCGCTGGGCGGCTCGCCGATCAGGCGAGCGCAGATGGCCTCGGCGGTCTCCGGATCGCGATCGACTATGGCCTGGGCCAGCGCCCTGTGCAGCACCACGTCGGCCATCTGCTCCTCCGGCGTCTGCTTCTCCATCTGCCAGATCCAGAACCGTGTCGCGACGTTCTGCAGGGCGATGACGAAGCGGGCGAGGGTGGGGTTCTGGGCGGCGAAGGCCACGGCGCGGTGAAAGGCGTGGTCCATGGCCAGCATCGCCCGGAAGTCGCCGGCCTCGATCGCCGTTTCCGCCCCCTCGAAAGCGGCGGTGATCGCCACAAGATCCGCCGGCCGGCGGTTGCGGGCGGCAAGGGCGGCGGTGCGCCCCTCCAGCATCCGCCGCACCTCGAAGGCGTGCTCGATCTCGGCGACGTCCATCGGCGCGACGATGGTGCCCACGCGCGGCCGGCGTACGACCAGGCCCTCGATGGCCAGCCGGCCGAGCGCCTCACGCACTCCCGCCACCCCGCCGGCATAGCGGGCGGCCAGGGCCTTTTCCTCCAGCACCTGCATCGGCGGCAGTTCGCCCAGGATGATGTCCTGCAGGATCAGTTCGTAGAGGCGCGCCTTCTGCAGTCCCGGCGCCCAGTCGCCATGGGGCTCGACGCTGTTCAGGGGGCCCTTCATGGCCGGCTCGGGGGCTGCGCGCGCATGCTCACGCTCGTAGGCGCAAAACGCGCCGCCGTCATTTCCCATGGGCTGTAACATGTAAGAGTTTCGAAAAGCGACCAACGCTTGGCGAGGGTGAGGATCGCGGCCTAACTCACTGGCATGACGGCTCTTTCGCCTCCATCGCCGGCCATCGCCCGGGCCTTTCGCCTGACCCTCGACGCCGCCGCCGCATGGGCCGGCGCCACCGCGCCCAATCCGCCGGTGGGCTGCGCCGTGCTGGCCGCCGACGGGCGGGTGCTGGCGGTCGAGGCCCACCAGGGGGCGGGCCTGCCGCACGCCGAGGCCGCGGCGCTCGCCGCCTGCCGCGACCGCTGGGACGAGGTCCACACGCTCGTGGTCACGCTCGAGCCCTGCAACCACCACGGCCGCACCGGTCCGTGCAGCGAGGCGATCCTGGCCAGCCCCGCCCGCGCCGTCTGGATCGGCGCCCGCGACCCCAACCCGGCCGTCGCCGGCGGCGGGGCCGCGCGCCTGTCCGCCGCCGGCCTCGACGTCGCCTTCGTCGCCGGACCCCTGGCGTCCGAGAGCGCCCGCCTGATCGCGCCCTTCGCCATGCGCGCCGTCCACGGCCGTCCCTGGCTGACCCTCAAGCAGGCCTTCACTGCCGACGGCTCTATGATCCCGCCGCCGGGCTCCAAGACCTTCACCTCGGAGGCGTCGCTCGACCTGGCCCACGCCCTGCGCCGCCGCGCCGACGCGGTGATCACCGGCTCGGGCACGGTGCTGGCCGACGCCCCGCTGCTGACCGTCCGCCACGTGCCCGATCCGCGTCGCGCGCCCCGCCGCCTGGCCATCCTCGACCGCCGGGGCCGCACGCCGCAGGCCTATCTCGCCGCCGCCCGCGAGCGGGGGCTCGACCCTTCCGTTCACGCCGACATCCCCGCGCTGCTGGCCGACCTGGCCGATGGCGGCGCGCTGGAGGCGCTGGTCGAGGCCGGCCCGACCCTGTCGACCGCCTTCCTCGCCGCCGACCTCTGGGACGAGCGCGTCGTCATCACCAAGGCCGCCCGCGCCGGCGATCCCGACACCGTCGAGATCTTCTCGCGCGTCCCGGCCGCCTGAAGGAGCCCCATGTTCTCCGGCATCATCGAAACCCTGGGCGAGGTCGTCGCCGTCGCCCCCGAGGACGGCGCCCTGCGCCTGTCGCTCGCCACCGGCTTTGCCGACCTGGCTCTGGGTGAAAGCGTCGCCGTCAACGGCGTCTGCCTGACCGTCGTGCGCCACGACCCCAGCGGCGGGGCCGACTTCTTCGTCAGTCCCGAGACCCTGGCCCGCACCAGTCTGGGCGCGGCCGGCGTCGGAACGGTGCTCAACCTCGAACGCGCCGTGACCCTGTTGACCCGTCTGTCGGGTCACCTCGTCCAGGGCCATGTCGACGGCGTCGCACGCCTTGCCGAGGTGATCGACGACGGCGGTTCGCGTCGGCTGACGCTCAGCCTGCCGGGCGCCTTGCGCGCCTTCTGCGTCGAGAAGGGCTCGATCGCCCTCGACGGGATCAGCCTGACCCTCAACCACGTCGGCCCGGCCGACTCCGAGGGACGCTTCCCGGTCGGGATCACGATCATCCCCCACACCTGGACCCACACCAACCTGCAGCACGCCGCCATCGGCGCCCCGATCAATGTCGAGGTCGATGTACTGGCCAAATATGTGGAGCGGCTATGTCACGCCTATCTGACGCCCTCGAACGCCTGAAGGCCGGCGGCATGATCATCCTCGTCGACGACGAGGACCGCGAGAACGAGGGCGACCTGGTGCTCGGCGCGCAGTTCGCCGATGCGCCGGCCATCGCCTTCATGGCCAAGGCCGCCAGCGGCCTGATCTGCCTGGCCATGGAGCCCGACGCGGTCGACCGCCTGGGCCTGCCGCCTATGGTCGCCGACAACAAGACCCGCCGCAGCACCGCCTTCACCGTCTCGATCGAGGCGGCGGTGGGCGTCGACACCGGCATCTCGGCCTTCGACCGGGCCCTGACCATCCAGGCCGCCGTGGCGCCGGACGCGCAGCCCGCCGACATCGTCTCGCCCGGCCACGTCTTCCCGCTGCGGGCCGTGCCCGGCGGCGTGCTGGCCCGCGCCGGCCACACCGAGGCCTCGGTCGAACTGATGCGCCTGGCGGGCCTCGTCCCCGCCGCCGTGATCTGCGAGGTGATGAACGACGACGGGACCATGGCTCGCCGCGACGACCTCGAGGTCTTCGGCGCTCGCCACGACCTGCCGATCCTGACCATCGCCGAACTGGCCGAGCACCTGCGCGCCCAGACGGTCGAGCCGGTCGCCACGTCGTATCTGCCGTCCGCACATGGCGGCCAGTTCGAGGTCCGCGCCTTTCGCGATCGGACCAGCGGCGTCGAGCATCTCGTGCTGCTGAAAGGGCCGCTGGGTGAGGCGCCGCTGGTGCGGGTGCACTCCGAGTGCCTGACCGGCGACGCCCTGGGCTCCCAGCGCTGCGACTGCGGCGCCCAGCTGCAGGCCTCCATGCGCCGCATCGGCGAGGAGGGCGGGGCGATCGTCTATCTGCGCGGCCACGAGGGCAGGGGTGTTGGCCTCGCCAACAAGATCGCCGCCTACGCCCTGCAGGACGAGGGGCTCGACACCGTCGAGGCCAACCGCGCCCTGGGTTTCGCCGACGATCCGCGCGACTACGCCGCCGCCGTCGCCATGCTGAAGAGCCTGGGTGTGGATCGCCTGCGCCTGCTCAGCAACAACCCGCGCAAGGCCGCCGCCCTGCGCGCCGGCGGGATCGAGGTGGTCGAGCAGGTTCCGCTGCTGGCCCCCGTCACCCCGCACAACGCCGCCTATCTCGCCGCCAAGCGCGACAAGCTGGGCCACGGCCTGGCCCGCGCCTCCTGACCTGGACCCGTTTCATGACCCATTCCGAAACCCGCATCGCTGTCGTCGTCAGCGGCTTCAATCCCGAGGTCACCGGCGGCCTGCTGCGCGGCGCTCTCGCCGAACTTCAGGAGGGCGGCGCGCCGGTGGCCGAGGGCGACGTCATCGACGCGCCGGGCGCCTTCGAGCTGCCGCTGCTGGCCCAGGCCCTGGCCCGCACCGGTCGCTATGACGGCGTCGTCTGCCTTGGCTGCGTGATCAAGGGCGACACCGCCCACTTCGAGTTCATCAGCCTGGGCGCCAGCATCGGCCTGATGCAGGCTGGGCTGGCCACCGAGACCCCGATCACCTTCGGCGTTCTGACCACCTACGACGACGACCAGGCCATCGTCCGCAGCCGCGACGACGCCGCCAACAAGGGCCGCGAGGCCGCCGCGGCGTGCCTGGGGGCGATTGCAACGCTGCGCAGGATCCGGACGGCGGCGTAGAGCCCCCTCAGTCGCTCCGCGACAGCTCCCCTAGAGGGGGAGGTGGCCCGAAGGGCCGGAGGGGGTCACCCCACCGCCGTCAGCCCCCGGTTCCACGCCACCAGCGCCGGTCCGGGCGAGAAACCCACGTGATCGGCCTCGACGATGAAGATCGAGTGGCTGCCGGCGTCGACCACGGCGTCCACGCGGCACACCGCCCGCGCCACCCCGCCCGCGAACACCGGCGGGGTGGGGCGATGCAGCCGCCAGCGGGACGGATCGAACCGCTCGTGCGCCCGCGATCCCGAGGCGAAGCGCAGGGCTTCCTCCTCGTCGGCCGCGCCCAGCAGCGCCACCGACAGGTCGGGGCGCGCCAGCAGCGCGTCGTGGCAGCCCGCCTCCTTGCGCACGCAGAACAGGAAGCGCGGCGGCGCGACCGACAGGCCGGTGATCGAGCTGACCAGCAGGCCGCGCGGGACCTCGCCGTCCCAGCAGGCGACGATGGCGACGCCGCTCGCCAGGTGGGCCAGCACGTCGCGGAAGTCGGTCTCCGGTTGCGGGGCTGGCGCGCCGGCGTCGTACGGGGCCATGGCGTCAGCTCGCCGCCGCTACGGCTTGCGCCTCGCGCTCGGCCACCAGTTTCCGCACCAGCGGGATCAGGTCGCGCCCGTAGGCGACGGCGTCCTCGACCGGATCGAAGCCGCGGATCAGGAAGGTCGTCACGCCCAGGTCGTAGTAGTCGAGCAGGGCCTCGGCCACCTGCTGGGGCGTGCCCACCAGGCCCGTCGAATTGCCCGCCGCGCCGGTGACGGCCGCCACGCCCGTCCACAGCCGCTTGTCGAGGCGCGAGCCTTGCGCGGCCGCGTCCAGCAGGCGCTGCGAGCCGGCGTTGGGCGGGCGGTGGCCGCTGGTCGGCAGGCCGGCGGCCTCGCGCAGGGCCTTGGCCTTGGCGACGATCGCGTCGGCGCGCGCCCAGGCGGCCTCTTCAGTGTCGGCGATGATCGGGCGCAGCGACAGCGAGAACTTCACCTGGCGGCCGTGCTTGGCGGCGGCGTGACGCACCCGGGCGATGGTCTCGGCCACCTGGGCCTGGGTCTCGCCCCACAGCGCGAAGATGTCGGCGTGCTTGCCGGCCACCGGGATCGCCGCGTCCGACGAGCCGCCGAAATAGACCGGGATCTGGGGCGTACGCAGCGGTTTGACCGCCCCGAAGCCCTGGTCGACCTGATAGTACTCGCCCTTGTAGTCGAACGGCTTTTCGCTGGTCCATTCGGCGCGGACGATGTCGAGATACTCAGCTGTGCGGGCGTAGCGCTCGTCCTTGGTCAGGTGGTCGCCGTCCTTGGCCAGTTCCTCGTCCGAGCCGCCGGTGATGATGTGCACCGCCACCCGCCCGCCGGTGAAGTGGTCCAGCGTCGCCAATTGCCGCGCCGCCAGGGTCGGCTGGGTGAAGCCCGGACGGTGGGCGATCATGAACTTCAGGTTCTTCGTCACCGACGCGGCATGCGCCACCACCAGCTGGCTTTCCGGACCCGTCGAGTGGAAGGCCACCAGCGCGCGATCGAAACCGCCTTCGTCATGGGCGCGGGCGATCGTCTCGACATAGTCGACGTCGATCACCGGCCCGGCCGGCGGATGGATCTCGGAAACGTTCTGGGTGTGGATGATACCGATGAATTCGACGCTCATGGGATGGTCCTCGATGTGCGGATGAAGGTCAGTGGGCGTGGGTCGGCGCCTGGGCCGTCTCCTTGCGCAGGGCGCGCACGACGGAGGGGCGGGCGAAGGCGCGGGCGGCCTTGGCGCTCCAGGCGGGATAGGCGGAAAGGTCGATCTGCCGGCGCTCGGCCCAGCGCCAGATCACCAGGGCGTAGGCGTCGACGACGCTGAAATGCTCGCCCAGCAGCCAGGGGCCTGGGTCCTGGGCCAGCCGCTCGATGTCGGCCAGGGTGCGGGCGAAGCGGGCTTCGCCGGGCGTGGCCAGCGCGGCCTTCACCGCCTCGTCGTCGGCATAGCGTTCGGGGCGGGCGATCTGGGCGAAGGCCACGTGCACGGTGCTGGCGAACCAGCTCATCACCTCGTAGGCGTGGGCCAGCTTCAGCGGCTCCAGCAGCGGCAGCAACTCGCTGTGCGGGTAGCGGTGGGCCAGATAGGTCAGGATCGCCAGCACCTCGGTGACCGGCTCGGCGCCGACCAGCAGGGTGGGGATCCGTCCCTTGGGGTTGACCCGCAGGTACTCCGGCCGCCGCTGGTCGCCCGCGGCCAGATCGATGCGGCGCACGTCGTAGGCGACGCCGATCTCTTCCAGGGCCACCAGCGGGGCGAGGGAGGAACTGCCGGGCGCGATGTAGAGGGTCAGGGTCATGGCGGAGCCTCAGATCACGTAGAAGCCGTGCGACCCGTCGCGGGCCAGCTGGTCGACCAGGCCGAACTCCCAGTCCAGATAGGCCTGCATGGCCTCGGCGGCGTTGTCGGTGCCCTCGTAGGGGCGCTTGTAGACGTCGGTGGGATCGCTTGCGGTGCGCGGCAGGCCCGTCTCCAAGGCGCGCCCGGCAGCGACCCAGGCGGCGGTGCCGCCGTCGAGCACCCGCACGGGCTGGTCGGCGATCTCCTCCAGCTCCGGCGCGGCCAGCCGGGCCAGCACGCCGTCAGGCGAGGTCAGGACGATCGGCCTGCCCTCGGGGATACGCTCCAGCGCCTCGGCCAGTTGGGCGCGGATCGCGAACCAGGCGCCGGGAATGTGGCCCTTGCGGTGGGCGGGGCTGGGCGCGAGGTCCAGCACCACCACGGCCTCATTGGCCAGGGCTTCGGACAGCGCGCGGGGCAGGATGGTCTCGACCACCGGCAGGTGCGGCGGCTCGCTCGGCGTCCAGGCGCCCGTCGCCAGCTCGCCCTCGAACCCGCCCTCCAGCACGTAGACTTCCCAGCCCAGCTGGGCCAGCCACGAGGCGGTCATGTCGGCGCGGGGGCCAAGGTCGTCGGCCAGCACGATGCGTCCGCCGCGCACCGGAGCGAAGACGTCGGTCTCCTGCACCAGCTGGCCGCCGGGCGCGCTGCGGAAGCCGGGGAGGTGGCAGCTCGCATACTCGTCGGGCGTACGCACGTCGAAGCGATAGAGGGTGCGCTTGCGGTCGGTGGCCAGGTCGGTCAGCCCCTCGGCGTCGATCCGGCGAACCCCGGCGCGATAGGCCACGTCGCGGGCCTTGGCGCGGGCCTCGTCCAGGGTCTGGGTCGAGACGTCGGGGAACTTGCGGCTCTGGCCGGTCTCCAGGCTCTGCTGGGCCAGGGTCCAGCCGATGGTGCCGTTGCGCAGGGCGAAGACCGGGTTGGGCACGCCGGCGTTCACCAGCGACTGGGCGCCGATCAGGCTGCGGGTGCGGCCGGCGCAATTGACGATGATGGTCGTGGCCGGATCGGGCGCCAGCTCTCGCGCCCGCAGCACCAGCTCGGCGCCCGGCGTGCTGACTCCGCCTGGGATGCTCATGGTGGCGTATTCCTCGAACCGGCGGGCGTCCAGGATCACCTGGTCGGCCTTGGCGTCGATGCGGGCCTGCACCTCCTGGGCGGGCAGGGACGGGGTGTGCCGCCGCGCCTCGACCAGTTCGCCGAACGCCTTGCTGTAGGAGTTCACGTCCTGGAACAGCTCGTAACCGGCGTCCGTCCAGCCCTGAAGGCCGCCGGCCAGCGCCCGGACGTTGCTGTAGCCCAGGGTCGCCAGCCGCTTACCGGCCGGCGAAACCAGGCCTTCCCCATTGTCGTACAGCACGATCCGCGTCTCCTTGCGCGGCACGCGGTCGAGGATCTCGACCTCCAGCCGGGAAAGCGGCAGCTGCGAGGCGAACAAGGGGTGGGCCTTGGCGAAGGGATCCTCCTCGCGCAGGTCCAGAAGGGCGATCTCGCGGCGGGCGATCAGGTCCTGGCGGACCTCGCGGGGCGTGACGACGGGCAGGGTCATGGCGCGGCCTCGACGGGGACCGGCCGGGACCGGTCCCACAGGTTGGGAAGGGTGTCGTTGGAGTAGCCGGAGACGAAGGGCTTGCTGCGTCCGTCGGCGTCGTAGGTGGAGCGGCGCACCGCCCCGATATTGGCCCCGTAGACGTGGATGCTGATCGAGGCCCGGTCTTCGAAGGCGTTGGTCACCCGGTGCACGTCGCCGACCGTGGGCGAGACGGCCTCGACCTGGCCGCGCTCCAGCCGGTGGACCGGGCCGTCGGGAATTAGGACCTCGCCGTCGCGGCGATAGGCCTGCGACAGCTCGGCCCCGCGCAGCACGCCCACCAGGCCCCAGACCGTGTGGTCGTGCACCGGCGTCGCCTGGCCCGGGCCCCAGACGAAGCTGACCACGCTGAACCGCTCGCGGCTGTCGCAATGCAGCAGGTACTGCTGGTAGCGGGCCGGGTTCGGCTGGGCGTAGGCCTGCGGCAGCCAGTCGTCCTTCGCGATCAGACCGGCCAGCAGGGCCTCGCCCTCGCGCAGGATCTGCGCCTCGTCGCCCGTGCGGTCGAGCAGGGCGCCGAGGTCTCCGACGAACTTGGCCAGGCGGTGAAGGTTGGGCGCGCTGCTCATGACGTCACAGCGCGTATTTCAGCGTGACCAGCCAGGTCCGCGGATCGGGGAAGTTCAGGTAGTAGACCCCGGTCGAGGGCGTGTAGGTCGAGCTCACCGGCTTGTCGCTATCGAGGATGTTGCGCGCTGACAGCTGCACGGCCCAGTGAGGATCGGGCGCGGTCCAGGTGATCGTGCCGTTCAGGAAGCCCTGCGACGGGATATTGTTCTGGCCGCCGGCCGCCGGGGTGGCGCTGCTGACCACGCCGCTCTGCCACTGGGCGTCGAGGCCGGCGCGCACCGATCCGGGAACCGAGACCGGTACGTCCCAGGTGACGCCGCCCGACAGGTTCCAGCGCGGCGAGTTCAAGAGGCGGTTGCCGTCGGCGTTGACGCCCGCGCCGCCGGCGCCCTTGTAGTCGTCATAGACCGCGTACAGCCAGCCGACGTTGAAGTTCAGGCCCACCCGATCGGTCGGCCGGGCCTCGGTTTCCAGTTCGACGCCGTAGGTGTGGGCCTGGCCGGCGTTGCCGCGGCGGCTGCCCACATAGGCCGGGTCGTAGAACGACACCTGCAGGTCCTGGTAGTCGTTGTAGAACGCCGCCAGATTGGCCCGCAGGCGGCGGTCGAAGGCTTGGGTCTTGAGGCCGGCCTCGAAGGTGGTCACGTCCTCGGGCGCGAAGGGCAGGGTGGCCAGGTCGAGGCGCGTGGCCCGGTTGTCGAAGCCGCCCGACTTGAAGCCCTTGGAATAGCTGACGTACTGCGAGACGTCGGGCGTCCACTGGTACTGCGCCGTCAGCTTGGGCGTGATCGCCGACCAGGTCTTGTCGGCCGTGCCCGCGATCGACTGGCCGATCACCTGGCCCGCCAGGTTCAGCACCTTGTTGTCGAAGGTGAATTCCTTCTCCTCGTTGGTCCAGCGCAGGCCGCCGGTGAGGCTCAGGCGGTCGGTCACCGCATAGGTCGCCTCGCCGAACAGGGCGTAGGCGTCGGTGTTGGTGATGTTGTGGGCGCGGGCGAAGTTGTAGTTGCCGGGCGTGGTCGCAGGATTGGTCGCCTGGGCGTTGCGGCGGCTGTAGCCGTCGCGCTCCACGAAGAACCGTTCGTGCAGGTAGAACAGGCCGCTGGTGAAGGTCAGGCGGCCGTAGTCGCCGTTCAGCTGGACTTCCTGGGTGACGTACTGGTCGTTGTAGTGGATCAGGTTCTTCTGGATCAGCGCCGCCTCGCCGTCGTTGTCGTAGTTGACGGGGTTGAGGTTGAAGCCGCCATAGGCGGTGATCGACTTGATCTTCAGTTTGTCGTTCAGCGCGTACTGCACCCGGATCGAGCCGCTGATCTGGTCCAGGTCCTGGGTCGGCTCGACCTCGGAGTAGGAGCGGCGCTTGTCGAACCCGCCGCCCGGCTGGTTCACGGGGATGTAGCTGCGGGTGTCGCTACGGTCGCGCAGGGCGTTCAGCGTGAGGAGGACGTCCAGTTTCTCAGTCGGCGTCCAGCGCAGCTTGGCGCGATAGGCGTCCAGATCGATGCGGTTGACGTCGTGGTTCAGCGTCGGGTCGAAGGTCACCCCGTCGCGCTTGTGGTGGATGTAGGACAGGCTGCCGGCCAGCTTGCCCTCGACGATAGGCCCCTCGACCAGGGCGCGCACGTCGACGGCGCCGTAGCTGCCCAGGCCGACCTCGGCCTTGGCGCGGAAGTCCTCGCCGGGATCGCGGGTGATGATCCGCAGCGCGCCGGCGCTGGAGTTGCGGCCGTACAGCGTGCCCTGCGGCCCGCGCAGCACCTCGATCCGTTCCAGGTCGTTGAACTCGATCATCGAGCCGATCTGGCGGGGCACGTAGACGTCGTCGACATAGACCGCCAGCACCGGCTCCTGGATCGGGTCGGCCTCGCCGACGCCGCGCAGCGCATAGGTCTGGGTGGTGTGGCTGATGGTGACGCGGCTGATCGACAGGTTCGGGATCTGGCCGGCCAGATCGCGGATGTTGTCGACCTTGCGATCGGCCAGCACCTGCGGGCCGAAGGCCGAGATGGCGATGGCGGTCTTTTGCAGGTCGGTGGCGCGGCGCTCGGCGGTGACGATCACCTGCTCGACGGCGGCCGACCCGCTGTCGTCGGTATTGGTGGCCGGCGCCGGCTCGGCCGCCAAGGCCCCGCCGGTGACGGCGAGGCCGGAAGTGAAGGCGAGAAGTTGAAGCTTGAAGGTCTGCACGTCTTTATCCCCGACTTGTTCGATGGGGATTTGCCGTCGCGAGGCCGCTTATCTCAACGAATATAAAATGATCGAGCGGATAGCTCTGCTCATATCGTCCGAAATCATCGGATATATTTGCAGAACTCGACATCATTTCAGGAATGATGAGAGGCGATCATCCCACAGCGGGCGCACGTCGACCCGCGCTGGGATGATCTTGGCGGCGGCGAAGGTGTCGGCCACGGCCTGCTCCGAGGCGATCGCCGCCTCGCTGATCGGGCCGAGGATGCTGGGCGACGACTTTTCGCGGAACTCCTGGGCGTAGTATTCGGCCTTGACGCCCGTGGCCTTCTCGCGGGCTCTCGCCCAGCGCTCGCCGTCGGCGTTGATCCAGTCGAACACCCGCTTGTAGCGGCTGACATAGTCGCCCAGCGCCTGGAAGCGGACGGGATCGTCCAGCGCCTCCTTGGCCGCGGTGATCAGGTAGTTGCCCGACAGTATGCCCAGCGCGGTGCGCAGCACCCGCGCCCCGGCCTCGCGGGCCTGGTAGACGATAACGCCGTAGATCACCCAGGCGTCCAGCGCCCCGCTCTGGAAGGCGGCCAGGCCGTCCTGCGGGCTCAGCGCCACAGGCTGGATGTCGCTCCAGGCCAGACCCGCCTCCTGCAACAGGCGCAGCAGGATGTAGTGCGAGGTCGTGGCCTTCACATAGCCGACGCGCTTGCCCTTCAGGTCCTTGAAGTCCTGGGCCTGGGAGCCCTTGGGCACGAGCACGACCTGATTGTTCACGTCGCCTTGCAGCACCCCGACGATGCGGACCTGGTTGCCCGGCTGGGCGGCGACGAAGATCGGCGGGATCTCGCTCATGCCGCCGAAGTCCAGCGCCCGGGCGTTGATCGCCTCGGCGATCAGATTGCCGCCGGCGAACTGGGTGCGGGCCAGCCTGTAGGGCGGATCGGCGATGCCGGCCTCGCCGAAGAAGCTTTCGGGATTGCCGCGATAGGTGGCGACCCGCAGCGTCAGGTCGGCCAGCGAGCCGGCCTTGTCGTCGCCCTTGGGGGAGCAGGCGGTGAGGCCCGCCAGCGACAGGCCCGCGATCGAGATGCCGCCGACCATCAGGTCGCGGCGGGACAGGGAGAGGCCGGCCATCAGTCGAACAGGTCCGGCTCTTCTTCGGTGACGATGTCCCAGTAGGGCTGGAAGGCGTAGATCCCGCCCAGTTCCGTCCCCACCTGGCCGGCGGTGTGCTTGGCCACCTCGGGCGGCATCGGCTTGGTCGGGCCGGCGGCGTCGGCGAGAAGCTGGGCCTGGCAGGCGTTCTCCAGCGCCAGATAGCGCCAGACGGCCGCCTCGACCGACTGGCCGACGGTCAGGATGCCGTGGTTCTGCAGGATCACGGCCTTCTTGGGGCCCAGCGCCTTGGCGATCTTCTGACCCTCGCTGGTGTCGAGCACCACGCCCGAAAACTCCTCGAACAGGGCGTGGTCGTCGTAGAAGGCCGCCGAGTCCTGGGTCAGCGGGTCCAGCAGCCGCCCGAGCGCCGACCAGGCCTTGCCGTACAGCGAGTGGGAGTGGGCCGCGGCCACCACATCGGGACGGGCCTCGTGCAGCTGCGAGTGGATGGCGAAGGCGGCGCGGTTCAGGCGGGCGGGCGCCTTCTCCGGCGGCTGAATGATCTCGCCCGCGTGGCTGACCAGCATCAGGTCGCTGACCTTGATGCGCGAGAAGTGCACGCCCAGCGGATTGACCCAGAAGTGGTCGGTCAGTTCGGGATCGCGGGCGGTGATGTGGCCGGCGCCACCCATGTCGAAGCCATGGCGACCGAACAGCCGGTAGCCGGCGGCCAGGCGCTGCTTGCGATAGAGCCGCTCCAGTTCCAGCGTCGGCTGTTGCGGGATCTCGCGCGCGCCGAACGGCGGCAGCACGGTCTCGATCTTGGCGGGATGCGGGCCCGTGGCGGCGAAGCCATGCGGGGCAGGGATCGCGGTCATCGCGAAGGGTCCTTGTTCTCAATAGCCGCGCGACAGGTCGACGACGTCGGCCAGGGGCGCGCCGGCGCGAAAGCGGGCGAGGTTCTCGGCGAACTGGGTCGCCAGGTTGATGCGGGTGTCGGGCGTGTGCACCGAGGTGTGGGGCGACAGCCGCACCTTCGGATGGCCGTAGAACGGGTGCCCGTCGGTCAGCGGCTCGGGGAAGGTGACGTCCAGGCTGGCGCGGCCGACCCGGCCGTCGTCCAGCGCCGCCAGCAGGGCGTCGTCGTCGATCAGGGCGCCGCGGGCGATGTTGATCAGGTGCAGGCCGGGCTTGGCGTGGGCCAGCACCTCCCGGCCGATCAGGCGCTGCGTCTGCGGCGTCGCAGGGGCGGCCAGCACCACGTGGTCGCTGCGGGAAAACAGGGTCTTCAGGTCGGCGACGCGCTCGACGCCGGCCACCGGGATCGGCTTGTCCGAGCGGCGGGTGGCGATGACGTTCAGGCCCAAGGCCTGGGCGCGCGGCGCCAGGGCCTCGCCGATGGCGCCGAAGCCCACCAGGCCCAGGGTCGTGCCGGCGATCAGCTTCAGCGGCTGGGGCGTCCAGCGCTCGGCCCTGTCGATCCAGATCTCGGGCAGGCGCTTGGCGTCGGCCAGGATCGCCGCCAGGGCGAACTCGGCCAGGGCGACGGCCGACGATCCACGCGCCGAGGTCACGACCGGGCCGTCGAACAGCCAGTCCGGATAGAAGTCGATGCCCACCGACACCAACTGCACCCAGCGCACGTCGAACGGCCAGCCGGGCGGCGGGGTCTTGGGCAGCACGCCGCCGGCCTTGCGGAACGGCGCGGCCACCAGGATCTTGGCCGAGGGCGGCAGCGGCGCGGTCAGGCCCGGCGGCACGGCGATGATCTCGGCGCCTTCCGCATGCTGGGCGAAGACGCTGTTGAACACCTCGGGCAGCTGGCTGGCGACGACGAGACGGCTCATGCCAGGGCCTCCCGCTCGGCAAAGGCCGCGCGGCCCGCGCCGGTCAGCACCACGTCGGCCTGGGGCGTGTGCACCCGGCCGCACAGCACGTCGCGGTGATGCCGCTCCAGCGGGTTGGCGCGCGTCAGGCCCGGATTGCCGGTCAGCTTCAGGGCCTTCTCGACCACGGTGATGGCGTTCTCGGTGACCAGGTGCTTGACCAGACCGCTCTCGCTCGCCGCCGTGTCGCCCTTCGCCGCGCTGTCCAGCAGCACGCGGCTCGACAGCAAGAGGCCGTCGATCTCGCCCAAGGCCTCCTGGAAGCGGGGCAGGGTCGAGAGGCTGGCGCCCAGGTTGGCCGGCTTGCGGCTGATCAGGAAGTCGGCCAGCCAGTCGCGGGCCGAACGTGCGACCGCGTCATAGATCGCTGCGGTCAGCACCGACGACCAGGTCCCGAAGCTGGCCGGATAGGGCGGCGGCGCACCCAGGGGCTGCGGGTCCAGGGCGTGGTCCAGCGGGACCAGCACGTCCTCGAAGATCACGTCATGGCTGGCGCTGGCGCGCAGGCCCAGGTGATCCCAGGTCTCCTCGATGACCACGCCGGGCGTGTCGGCCCGCACCAGCCAGCCGCCGACCAGGGGCTCTGCGTCGTCGCTGCGGGCCCAGACCACGAACCAGGTCAGGGCCGACGAGCCCGTGGAGTAGATCTTGCGGCCGCTGATCCGCCAGCCCTCGGGCGTGCGCCGGGCGATGGTGGCGGGCAGGCCGCCGCGGGCGGGGGTCCCGAGGTCGGGTTCCACCCGCAGGGCGTTGATCAGGGCGCCGTGCGTGATGGCGTCGCCGATGACCCGCTGCTTCAAGTGCTCGGGCCAGCCCGAACGCCCCTCGACCGAGGCGTGGAACAGGTACTGCATGACCAGGACCAGCGCCGTGGCCGGCTCGCCCCGGGCGACGGCCGAGGCCACTTTCAGGGCGGTCGGCAGGTCGCTTTCCAGGCCGCCGAGGCGGGCAGGCGCGGTCAGGGCCAGCAGGCCGGCCTCGTGCAGGGCCTGGAAGTTGGCGAACGGAAAGCTGGCCTCGCGGTCGTGACGGCCGGCGGTGGCGGCGAAAGCCTCCGTCAGGCGCGGCAGCACCGCGTCGAGGTCGGGCAGGCGCGGCGCGGGCTCCAGCTTGCGGGCGGCGGCGATGCTCACTGCACGGCCTCGCCGGTCGGGAAGGCGACGAGCGCGGCCTCGTGCGGGGCAGGGGCCTCGACGCCCAGGTGCCCGAGCAGACGACGGCGGATGGCCTGGAAGCGGGTGTCCGGCGCGCGCGGGCGCTCCAGCGTAATCTTCTCCTCGGCGGCGATCCTGCCCTTGTTCAGCACCAGCACCCGGTCGGCCAGCGAGATGGCCTCGTCGACATCGTGGGTGACCAGCAGGACGGCGGGCCTGTGCTCGTTCCAGAGGTTCAGCACGAGATCGTGCATCTTCAGCCGGGTCAGGGCGTCCAGCGCCGCGAACGGCTCGTCGAGCAGCAGCAGGCCCGGCTCGCGCACCAGGGCTCGGGCCAGGGCCGTGCGCTGGGCTTCGCCGCCCGACAGCGTGGAGGGCCAGGCGTCGAGGCGGTGGCCGAGGCCCACCTCCTTCAGCGCCGCCTCGGCCCTGGCCCGGACGCCTTTGTCCTTCAGGCCCAGCGCGACGTTGCGCCAGACCTTCTTCCACGGCAGCAGGCGGGCGTCCTGGAACACCACGGCGCGCGTGCTGGGCGTGGTCACGTCCTGGTCGCCGACCGGGTCGAGCCCGGCCAGGGTGCGCAGCAGGGTGGTCTTGCCCGAGCCGCTGGCGCCCAGCAGGGCGACGAACTCGCCGGGGGCGATCGACAGGTCCAGGCCGTCGATGACCCGATTGGCGCCGAACTGGCGGACGAAGCCGGTCAACTTCACGGCCGGGGCGACCGGTGCGGTGGCTGGCGCGGGCGATACGGCGTCGAAGGCGCGGCTGCGGATGCGCGGCTGGACCATGGTCATTGCTCCACGAGGCTGGGCCGCCAGGCCAGAGCGCGGCGCTCCAGCGTGCGGACGAGGGCGTCGGCGCCGAGGCCGAGCAGGGCGTAGACGAGCAGGCAGACGACGATGATATCGGTCCGCATGAAGTCGCGGGCGTTGTTGATCAGGTGGCCCAGGCCCGCCTGGGCGTTGATCTGTTCGGCCACCACCAGCACCAGCACCGAGACGCCCAGGGCGTAGCGCAGGCCGACGAAGAACGAGGGCAGGGCGCCGGGCAGGATCACTTCGCGCACCAGGCTCCAGCCCGACAGGCCGAAACTGCGAGCGGCCTCGACCAGCCGCACGTCGATGCCGCGCACCCCGGCGAACAGGTTCAGATAGATCGGGAAGGTAGTGGCCACCGCGATCAGCACGATCTTGGGCGTCTCGCCGATGCCGAACCAGACGATGAACAGCGGGGTGAGGGCCAGGGACGGAATGGTCCGCTTGATCTGCATCAGCGGGTCGATCGCCGTCTCGCCCAAGCGCGACAGGCCCGCCGCCAGGCCCAGGGTGACCGCCACGACCAGGGCGATCGACAGGCCTGCGGCCGCGCGGGCCAGCGACACCAGAAGGTTGGCGGGCAGCTCGCCCGACACGGTCAGCGCCCAGAAGGTTTCGGCCACCGTCGAGGGCGCGGCCAGCACCCGCTCGGGGATCACGCCGAGGCGCGACCCCAGCTCCCACAAGGCCAGGAGCAGCACGGGGGAGAGCCAGCGGGCGCGGGAGAGGCGAGGCCATCGAAGCAGGTTGGGCCATGGCCTGGCTGAAGAAATTCTATCGGCGATCGCCAAAGACATCGGGTCGCTTCCATCGCTGTGACCGTTGCGGCGGGGGCGCCGTTGCTTCACAGAGATGGACGCTGAATTCCTACTCGATCAATAGACTTATCCTCAGGGGTCTTATTAGAGTTCCTCAACGGGATAGACGGGACGCCAGATGCCGACCAACCTTCCGACCGAATTGCTCCGCAGCTTCGTGGCCATCGTCGACAGCGGCTCGATGCTGCGCGCCACCGAACGGGTCTTCGTCACCCAGTCGGCGCTGAGCCTTCAGATGAAGCGCCTGGAAGAGACGGTGCTGACGCCGCTGTTCCACCGCGAGGGACGGCGGCTTTCGCTGACCCCGGCCGGCCAGACCCTGCTGGGCCACGCCCGCGAAATCCTGGCGCTCAACGACCGGGCGGTGGTGGCCCTGACCGGAGACGCCCTGGCAGGGCCGGCGAGGGTGGGGCTGGTGCAGGACTTCGCCGAGACCCTGCTGTCTGGCGTGCTGGCCCGCTTCGCCCAGCTCAATCCCGACACCCAGCTGCAGGTGAGGGTGGCCGGCTCGCCCGAGCTCCTGGAACTGCTGCGCAGCGACCGCCTGGACGTGATCCTGTGCATGGGCGCCTATGACGACCCCGCCGCCGCCCGCACCGTGCCGATGGTCTGGCATGGCGATGCGGATCTCGCCCAGCTCGACGTCCTGCCGCTGGCGATCCTGGAGGCGCCGTGCCGCTTCCGCGATGCGGCCCTGGCCGCGCTGGAGCGGGAAGGGCGGCCCTATCGCGTGGCGCTGGAGACGCCCAGCCTGTCGGCCCTGCGCGCGGCCGTGCAGTCGGGCCTGGCGGTCACCTGCCGCACCAGCCTGTTCCGCCCCGACGCCCAGCCTATCGCTGAGGCGGCCCTGCCCAGCCTGCCCAAGGTGGCCTATGTGCGCCGCACCGGCCCCGCGCCGCATCCGTCGATCGGCAAGCTGTCGGAGCTGATCCACACAGCGGCTCTGGAGCTATAGGTCGCGGATCGATGTTCAGCAGCTCTGACCTTTTCTCCGAGCATCGCCGCGAAGGCGGGGATCCAAGCTGAACTTCAGGACAAGGCGCGTCCGTGAGCGACCCGCAGACTCCGCTTGGGTCACCGCCTTCGCGGGGAAGGACGGTTTGGGGGCGGCCCTACGAGTGAATGCCGATCCGACCTAGCCGCGCCGCGTCGCCGCCCGAACGGCCGCCGCCACCTGCGCGGCCTGGCCGCGAATATCCGGCACGGCGTTGATCTCCCACCAGGCGCCGCGCGTCACTGGCCCGACCGCGAACAGGGTGCGGCCGGCGCAGCCCGACATGTCGAGCAGGCGGTTGTCGGCGTCCACGTCGAGACCCAGGCGCAGCGGATCGGGACGCGCCAGGCCTCGGCGGATCAGGTCCAGCACCAGCGGATCGGTGGATCTCGTCACATCGCCGGTCGGACCCGTGGCGTTGATCACCGCCGACACCGAAAACGGCTGTGAGGCGGTTTCGCCGCGCGGCCGCCAGGCGCCTTCGACCCGACCATCCTCGGCTTCGGCCAGGCGCACGACCTTGCCGGCGGCGACCTTCAGCCGGCCCGAGCGACGCAGGCTGGCGACCCGTGAGGCGACCTCGGGCGACAGGCGGTGGCGATGCACGTCCCAGAAGGGCCGCGCGTGGCGCAGGAAGGCCTGCTTGTGGGCCACGCTCCAACCGCGCCAGAGATCCTGGGTCGCCGGGCGCAGGGCGTCTACGGCGGTTCGCCAGCCATGCTCGGCCGCCGTGCGCCGCAGCCAGGCGAGGGCGGCCAGGGGCGGAATGTCGGACGCCGGTGGCGAGGGCGGCCAGGCCGGCGGTTCGCCCTCGTGCTCGCGGGGGATGAGGCCGCGTCGCGACAGGGCGATGATCGAGCGGCCCGGCGCTGTGTCTTCCAGGCTCAGGGCCACATCGACCATGGTCAGGCCCGTTCCCAGCAGCAGCACCGGGCCTGGCGGCAGGCCGGCGGGATCCCAGCGCCAGGGATCGGCGACATAGGCGGGCGAGGCGGCAAGGTCTTGCGTCACGCCGTGCGGACGACAGGGCGGGGGATTGCCAAGCGCCAGCACCACGGCGTCGGCCAGGATCGGGCGGCCCATGGCGGTGGTCAGCCGCCAGCCGTCGCCGCCGGGTTCGAGCCCGACCACGGCGTCGGGTGCGATCACCAGGCGGCCGGCGGCTTGCGGCCCTTCGACGATGTCGCTCAGCAGGCCTTGCAGGTAGCGGCCATAGTCGCCGCGCGTGGCGAAGTCGCCGGGGCCGACCTCCAGGCCCAGGCCCCGCATCCAGGCCACGAAGTCGCCCGGACGGTCGGGCCAGGCGCTCATGTTGCCGGCGCGGACGTTCAGCCGATGGCTGGGATTATGGGTGGCGTAGGCCGCGCCCAGCCCGACCGGCGTGTTGCGCTCGAGCAGTATGACCCGCGCCGCCGCGCCGTCCCGCAGCAGGTGCAGGGCGGTCATCACGCCGCTGAAGCCGGCGCCGACCACGGCGAGCACGGGCGTTGATGGCGAGGCCATGATCATGAAACTCTACAAAACCTGTAGGAGTTTCTTCGGCGATCCTCGAGCGGTGCGCAAGCCATGTGTCGAGGATGGCTGATCCTGCTCATTGACGCTGCTGAAATATGCGCGCCGCCAATGCCGTTTATTGCGGTTCGCGATATATAAATCTCTGAATTCTTTCTGAGAAATACTCGTTCGCGCCGTTTGGGCGTGCTGGCCATGTTCGCCTCCGCCGACCGCATCGCGTCGGCTGCAAGGAGGTTCCCATGAGCGCCGTCCTCGACCAGGTCCGCAAGGCCGCCGGCCTGACCATCACGCCCGTCAGCCCGACCATCGGCGCGGAAGTCGCCGGCATCGACCTGCGCCAGACCCTTTCGCGCGAGCAGCGCGAGGCCCTGAAGGCGCTGCTGCTCGACCGCAAGGTCCTGTTCTTCCGCGACCAGGACATCACCCGCGACCAGCAGCTGGCCTTCGCCGCCAATTTCGGCGAGGTCTACGCCCATCCGACCGGCGGGGTGGAGACCCATCGCGCCGTGCAGCCGATCTCGGCCGAGGCCTTCAAGAAATACGACATCCGCGAGAACCACTGGCACACCGACACCAGCTGGCGGGTCAATCCGTCGTTCGGCGCGGTGCTGAAGGCCGTGCACATCCCCGAGGTCGGCGGCGACACCATCTGGGCCGACGGCCACGCCATCTGGAAGGGCCTGCCCGACGACCTCAAGGCCGCCGTCGACGAGCTCTATGTCATCCACGACTACCAGGACGCCCTGAACCGCTCGGGCGAGCGCTATCCGCTGACCGCCCACCCGGCGATCCGCACCCATCCGGAGACGGGGCAGGAGATCTTCTGGATCAATTACAGCCTCAAGCCGCGCTTCGTGGATCTGGCCCCGGACGAGAGCAGGGCGCTGCTGGCCCGTCTCTATGACGAGGTGAAGAAGCCCGAGCACCACGCCCGCTTCCGCTGGCGGCCCAATTCGGTGGCCCTGTGGGACAACCGCGCGGGCCTGCACTACGCCGTGCGCGACTACGGCGATTTTCCGCGGGTGATGGAGCGGGTGCTGATCGGCTCCGACGACGTGCCGTACCGCGACCGCAAGCCCGCCTGATCCAGCCGGCGCGGCGCGCCGAAGCCGCGCCGCCGACCTTCTGATTTCTCGAGACCAAGTAACGACGCGGGGCCGATGCGCCCCGCGCGGGGGATAGACTTTTGACCTTTGTTTCCTCGTCCAAGACCCTGAAACGCTCGGCCTTCGCGGGCCTGCTGCTGGCCTGCGCCTCGGGCGCGGCCCTGGCGGCCGAGCCGATCCCCAGCGTCGAGGCGCCCGACGCTGCGGCCGACGCCCTGGACGGCGTGGTCGTCACCGGCGTGCGCGGCGTGCGCCGCACCGTGGCCGACAGCCCCGCGCCGATCGACGTCATCTCGTCCGAGCAGCTGACCGCCACCGGCAAGGTGGGGCTCAAGGAAGTGCTCAACACCCTGATCCCGTCGTTCAACCTGCCGGGCGTCAATGGCGGCGGCACCTCCTGGACGGTGCGGGCCATCACGCTGCGCGGCCTCAACGGCGACCAGGCCCTCTTTCTGGTCAACGGCAAGCGCCGTCACACCACCTCGCTGATCAACAACCTGGCCCGGGTGGGCCGCGGCGGCGTGCCGGTGGATCTCGATTTGATCTCGGCCTCGGCGATCGAGCGCATCGAAGTGCTGCGCGACGGCGCCTCGGCTCAGTACGGCTCGGACGCCATCGCCGGCGTCGTCAACATCATCCTGAAAAAGGACACGGAAGGCGGGGCCTTCTCCTACACCGGCGGCCAGAACTATCTGGGCGACGGCGACACCCGCGCCGCCAGCCTGAACTTCGGCCGCGCCCTGGGCGAGGACGGCGGCTTCCTGCAACTGGCCATCAACTGGAAGAACAACGAGGCCGCTTCGCGCGCCGTGCCTTCCCGCGCCCAGTACCTCTACCAGCCGACCGTCACCACCGTCGGCGGCGTGACCACCGTGACCCCCGACCCGCGCGACGCCACCGCCGACCGCTATTTCTGGGGCGCCAGCTATGGTCCCGGCGAGGAAGACATCATCGCCACCGCCTACAACGCCGAACTGCCCTGGCGTGACCTGACGCTCTATTCCAGCGGCACGGTCAGCCACCGCTCGTCCAAGAAGGTGACCGGCAGCTTCCTGCCGAACCTCGCGCCCGTGGCGGGCGTCACGGCGGGCCGGCCGCTGAACCGCAACTCGCTGCCCGAGGTCTATCCGAACGGCTTCAACGCCCTGCGCCGGATCTTCGAGCTCGACTGGCAGACCAGCCTGGGCGCGCGCGGCGAGAAGGCCGGCTGGGCCTGGGACGCCTCGACCACCTTCGCCCAGGACCACGCCCAGCTCGACGGCCAGAACACCCTGAACGCCACTCTGGGCCCCGACAGCCCGACCTACTTCCACCTGTCGACCCACCAGTTCCAGCAGTGGACCAACAATCTCGACCTCACCCGCTCATTCGAGGGCGTGCTGCCCCGGCCGCTGCAGGTGTCGTGGGGGCTGGAGCACCGCTACGAGCGGTTCCTGATCGAGGCCGGGGACGAGGCCTCCTACATCGTCGGCGACTACGTGATCCCGGCCGGCCAGCCGTTCGCCGGCCTGCGTCCCAATCCCGGCCTGTCGTCCTATGCCGGCACCGCGCCCGAGGACGCCGGCTCGGCCACCCGCCATTCCTACGCCGCCTATCTCGATGTCGGGACCGATCTTACGGAAAACTGGTACGTCGGCGCGGCCGTCCGCCACGAGCGCTACACCAGCGACGTGGGCGAGACGACCAGCGGCAAGCTGACCACCCGCTGGGAGTTCCTGCCCGGCTACGCCCTGCGCGCCACGGTCAGCAACGGCTTTCGCGCCCCGTCGCTGGGCCAGACGGTGTTCGCCACCTCGACCATCTCCGGCAGCCTGTGCCCGGCCGCGCCCAACAACACCTTCCGCGGCGCAGCCTGCACGCCCGGCGAGTACCTGACCTTCCCGACCAAGGTGCTGCGCACCGACACCGCCGAGGCCAAGGGCCTGGGCGCCACGCCGCTGAAGCCCGAGACCTCGACCAACTACAGCTTCGGGATCACCGCCGAGCCGCTGCCGCGCCTGCGCCTGACGCTCGACGCCTACCAGATCGACATCGACGACCGCATCGTCGACACCAGCAACCTCGACCTGTCGGTGACCCAGCTTTCGTCGCAGCCGGCCCTGGTCGGCCTCTTGGCGCGCTTCCCCCAGGGGCTGACGGCGACCTACTACACCAACGCCGTCTCGACCCGGACCACGGGGATCGACTTCGTGGCCGAGTACGGCTTCGACCTGGGCGGCGCCGGCCGCCTCAACCTCAACGCCGCCTACGCCTTCAACAAGACCAAGGTCCGTGAGGTGGCCGAGACCCCGGCGATCCTCAAGGCGGTCAATCCAAACCTCGTCCTGTTCGATCGCCAGAAGATCTCCGACCTGACCGTCGGCACGCCGCGCGAGAAGGTGGTTTTGGGCGCGGTCTGGAGCCGCCAGACGGTCAGCGCCAGCCTGCGGACCACGCGCTATGGCGAATACACCGAGGCCGGCACGTCGGTGAGCCTGGACCGGACCTACAGTCCCAAGTGGGTCGCCGATCTCGACATCGCCTGGGACGTCAGGCCCGACACCAGCATCGCGATCGGGGCCAACAACCTGTTCGACCAGTATCCCGACAAGATCGGCATCGTGAACGCCGACCAGGGAACGCTGCAGTACGGCCTGTTCTCGCCCTTCGGCATCACCGGCGGCTACTACTACGCCCGCCTGACCCAACGCTTCTAAGGGGAGGGCGGCATGGATCGACGCCAACTCATCATCGGTTTCGGCGCGCTGGCCGGCCTCTCGGCCTGCGGCAAGGGCGAGGCCCAGGCGCCGCTCAAGGTCGGCAGCCAGCGCGGCGGCACCAAGGCGGTGCTGATCGCCTCGGGCGCCCTGGAGGGCGTTCCCTACAGGATCGAATGGAGCGAGTTCCCCGCCGCCCAGCCGCTGCTCGAGGCGCTGGGCGCGGGCGCGGTCGACCTGGGCGAGGCCGGCGACGCGCCGTTCCTGTTCGCCTATGCCGGCGGGGCGAAGATCAAGGCCGTGCAGGCCGGCCGCAGCGGGGGCCGCTCCACCGCCATCCTCGTGCCCAAGGACTCGCCGATCCGTGACGCCGCCGGCCTGAAGGGCAGGAAGGTCGCCACGGGGCGCGGCTCCATCGGCCACTACCTGCTGCTGCGGGTGATCGAGCAGGCGGGGCTGTCGCCCGGCGATGTCGAGGTGGTTTTCCTCAGTCCCGGCGACGCCAAGGCCGCCTTCACGGCCGGCTCCATCGACGCCTGGGTGACCTGGGGCTCTTACGTGGCGCTGGCCCGGCTGCACGACAGCGCCCGGGTGCTGGCCGACGGCGAGGGCGTGCTCAGCGGCAACGGCTACGAGGCCGCCAGCGTCAAGGCGATCGAGACCAAGCGGCCCCAGATCGAGGACTTCCTGCGCCGCCTGGCCAAGGCCCGCCGCTGGGCCGCCCAGAACCCCGACGTCTTCGCCGCGGTGCTGTCGAAGGAGACGGGCCTGTCGCTCGACATCGCCCGCTGGACGGTCGGCAACTACAGGGCCGTGCCCGTGCCGATCGACGAGACCTCGGTGGCCGAGGCGCGCTCGGTGCTCGACCACTTCCGCGCGGCCGGGGCGATCAAGTCGACGCTGGATCCGGCCGGCGCCTTCGACGCCTCGTTCAACGCGGCGATCGCCTGATGGCCGACGACTTCGATACGCCTCACTGGGAGGCCGATGTGCTGGTCATCGGCGGCGGCCTGGCCGGAACCTGGGCGGCCATCGCCGCGGCGCGGGAGGGCGCGCGGGTGATCCTGGCCGACAAGGGATACTGCGGAACCAGCGGCGTCACCGCCACGGCCGGCCCAGGCCACTGGTGGGTTCCGCCGGAACATCGCGAAGCCGCCGTCGCCGATCGGCTGAAGCGCTCGCTGGGCCTGGGCGATCCCGACTGGATGGCGCGGATCCTCGACCTTACCTGGACCAGCCTGCCGCAACTGGCCCGCCACTACGCCTTCTCGACCGACGAGCAGGGGCGCGTCCAGTATCGCGGCCTGCGCGGTCCCGAATACATGCGGGCCATGCGCGCCTTCGCGCTCGAGGCCGGGGCGACCATCCTCGACCATCATCCGGTCCTGGAACTGCTGACCGACCCCGACGGCGTGGTCACCGGCGCGGCGGGGATCGCCCTGCGCGGCGAGCGGCCGTGGACGATCCGGGCCGGGGCGGTGGTGCTGGCCACCGGCGGCTGCGCCTTCGCCTCGCGCCTGCTGGGCTCGGCGACCAACACGGGCGACGGCCTGCTGATGGGCGTCGAGGCCGGGGCCGACCTCTCGGGCATGGAGTTCACCAACTACTACACGCCCATGCAGGCGGGCACGAACATGGCCCGCTCGATGAGCTTCGCCTTCGCCCGCTGGTTCGACGAGGCCGACACCGAGCTCGACATTCCCGCTGGCCCCGACGTCAGCCCGCACCTGGCCCGCGCCCTGCTGAAGGGCCGCCTCTATTGCCGGCTCGACCGCGTCCCGCAGGACATCCGCGAGGTGATGCCGCAGGTCCAGCCCAACTTCGTGCGCCCCTTCGCCCGCATGGGGATCGACGCCTATGCCGAGCGGTTCGAGGTGACCCTGGTGTCGGAGGGCACGGTGCGCGGCATCGGCGGGCTGAGGATCGCCGGCGCGCTCTGCCAGACCGCCGCGCCGGGCCTGTTCGCCGCCGGCGACGCGGCCAGTCGTGAACTGGTCACCGGCGCGATCTCGGGCGGCGGGGCCGTGAACTCCTCCTGGGCGCTGTCGTCGGGCCAGTGGGCTGGACAGGGGGCGGCGGCGTTCGCCCGTGAGCGTCGAGGCGTGGCCGACCGCCTGCATCACATCGGCCAGGCAGGCCTGCGACCGACCAGTCGGTTGGCGAGTGTCGACCTGCCCAGCGCCGTCCAGCTCGTCCGCGACGAGATGGGCGCCTACGACCGCAACATCTTCCGCACCGGCGAGGCTCTGGCCGCCTCTGGCGAGCGGCTGGACGAGGCCTGGCGCGAGATCGCCGCCCATGCCGGCGGCTGGGGCAGGGGCCTGCTTCGGGCGCGCGAGGCGGCCGCCCTGGTCGCCGCCGCCCGCTGGAGCAAGGCCAGCGCCCTGCAGCGCCGCGAGAGCCGGGGCATGCACCGCCGCGAGGACGCGCCGGGCCCCGATCCGCGCCTGGCCTCTCGCCAGCGCTCGCATGGCCAGGATCGCATCGTCACCCGCTTCGAGAGCCCGCAGCTGGAGGAGGTCGCATGATCGAGGTCGTGATCGACGACCGCTGCGGCGGTTGCGGCTCGTGTGTCGAGGTCTGCCCCAGCGACGTGCTGACGCGCGGGCCGGGCGGCAAGGCGG
The DNA here is from genome assembly GCF_029543245.1 of Caulobacter endophyticus. Classification (GTDB taxonomy): domain Bacteria; phylum Pseudomonadota; class Alphaproteobacteria; order Caulobacterales; family Caulobacteraceae; genus Caulobacter; species Caulobacter endophyticus_A. Next base: position 1,384 of record NZ_JARQWV010000003.1, on the reverse strand, counting down.
TAATCGCCCGCCAGGCCGACTGCCAGACCTGTTACCTGTGCGAGCTCTACTGCCCCGAAGACGCGCTGTTCGTCTGGCCCGAGACTGACCGTATCGCCGGCGTCACCGCGGGGCAGGCCCTGGCCACCGGCGACGTCGGCGGCTTCCGGCGCGACAGCGGCTGGGATGAGCACGCGGCCACTCACACCAACCAGCACTGGCGCATGGGGGCGATCTTCGAGCGCGCCCGCCTGATGGCGATCGACGCCGCCAAGACCGCTCGAACCGAGGACGGGAGGACCAAATGAGCCAAGACACCCTGCGCGAGCGCCTGGCCGCTCTGCATGCCGAACGCGTCCGCACCTGGGATCCGGCGGCGCTGAAGATCAATATCGACCAGCGCGCCCGCCTGGTCGAGGCCGCCGATCCGGACGAATGGGTCAAGGTCGGCGACAAGGTCGCGCCCTTCGTGCTCAAGGACGTCGAGGGCGGCGATCTGACCCTGGAAGGCCTGACCGCCAAGGGGCCGGCGGTGCTGATCTTCTTCCGCTTCGCCGGTTGCCCGGCCTGCAACATCGCCTTGCCCTACTACGAAGAACATCTGGCGCCGGCCCTGGCGGCGATCGGCGCGACCCTGGCGGCCGTCAGCCCGCAGGTTCCCGAACGGCTGGGCGAGATCCGCGTGCGCCATGGCCTCAGCTTCAAGGTCGCCTCCGATCTCGGCAACGAACTGGGGCGACGGTTCGGGGTGCTCTACACCGCAGATCAGGCCAGCCAGGACGCCCAGCGCGCCAAGGGCAGCTTCATCGGCGACGTCACCGGCACGGGAACCTGGGAGCTGCCGCAGCCGGCCGTGGTGGTCATCGACCGCAAGGGCGTCGTCCGCTTCGCCGACGTCAGCCCCGACTGGCTGGTCCGCACCGAAGCCGACCCGATCATCGCCGCGGTCCGCGCCCTGACCCCGGCGCCGGCGGCGGTGTAAGAACAAAAGATCCTCCCCCTCTGGGGGAGGTGGCCCGAAGGGCCGGAGGGGGGACGTTCTCAGCTTCCGAGACGCTGGCCTCGCATTTCGCTCCTTCCCCACCGCAACAAACTCCGCCTCCCTCGCCCTTGTGGCGAGGGTCCATGCCGGCGACCGCTCAGGCTTGGGCCGTCCAGCAAAGGTCTGAGCGGCTGAACAATGGATCCTCGCCACAAGGGCGAGGAAGGCGTGAGTTGGGCCCGGACGGGGATAGAGCAGCGTGGATCCCCGGCATTCACCGAAAACTCCTCAACCAATCCAACCCCTTGCAACTTTCTCATCCAATTCGATCAGACGCGCCGAAACCCGCCGCATAATCAAAGCCGTCCCCGCCATGGGGAGGGCTCTTGGTACCGGCCCAAGCGTGGCGAGGACCGCATCGAG
>NZ_JARQWV010000039.1 GCF_029543245.1 Caulobacter endophyticus | reverse complement strand
CTTTGCTCCTGGGGTGGCGCATCTCCCCCCGCGTTCTGGGGGGGTGGGGGGGGGGGGCGCCTGGTGGGGGTGGGGGGGGGGGCCCCCCCGCCGGCGCGGCGCCCAGTCTCGCCCCCTCCACCACTTCGTGGTCCCCCTCCCCCGCTTCACGGGGGAGGAGCGGCTGATCCGGCCAGCGCGCGGGAAGCTGAAAACACCCCCCCCCCTCCGGCCCTTTGGGCCACCTCCCCCAGAGGGGGAGGATCTTGGCGCGTCCTACGCCCCGACCAGCTCCCGCCCGATCAGGTAGCGGCGGATCTCGTTCGTCCCCGCGCCGATGTCGTAGAGCTTGGCGTCGCGCAGCAGGCGCTCGACCGGCCATTCCTTGGTGTAGCCGGCGCCGCCCAGGGCCTGGATGGCTTCCAGCGACACCTTCACGGCGTTCTCGCTGGCCATCAGGATCGCGCCGGCCGCATCGAAGCGGGTGGTCTTGCCGGCGTCGCAGGCTCTAGCGACCGCGTAGACATAAGCCCGCGCCGAGTTGAGGGCCACGTACATGTCGGCGACCTTGCCCTGCATCAGCTGGAACGAGCCGATCGCCTGGCCGAACTGCTTGCGGTCGCGCACATAGGGCAGCACGTAGTCGAGGCAGGCCTGCATGATGCCCAGGGGGCCGGCCGAGAGCACGGCGCGCTCGTAGTCGAGGCCGCTCATCAGCACGCCCACGCCGCCGCCCACCGGGCCCATGACGTTCTCCTCGGGAATCTCGCAATCCTCGAACACCAGCTCGGCGGTGTCGCTGCCGCGCATGCCCATCTTGTCGAGCTTCTTGCTGACGCTGAACCCCTTTATGCCCTTCTCGACCAGGAAGGCGGTGATGCCGCGGCTGCCCTCGCCGGTCTTGGCATAGACCACCAGCACGTCGGCGTGCGGGGCGTTGGTGATCCAGAACTTGGTGCCGTTCAGCACGTAGCGGTCGCCGACCTGCTCGGCCCGCAGCTTCATCGACACGACGTCCGAGCCGGCGCCGGCCTCGCTCATCGCCAGGGAGCCGACATGCTCGCCGCTGATCAGCTTGGGCAGGTAGCGGGTCTTCTGCTCAGGGCTCGCCCAGCGGCGGATCTGGTTGACGCAGAGGTTGGAGTGGGCGCCGTACGACAGGCCCACCGAGGCCGAGGCGCGGGAAATCTCCTCCATGGCCACCACGTGCTCGAGATAACCAAGGCCGAGGCCCCCGAACTCTTCCTCGACCGTGATGCCGTGCAGGCCAAGGTCGCCCATCGGGACCCACAGTTCGCGCGGGAAGGCGTTGGTCTCGTCGATCCGGGCCGCCAGCGGCGCGATCTTGTCGGCGGCGAAGCGGGCCGTGGTTTCACGAATCGCGTCGGCCGTCTCGCCGAGCGCGAAGTCCATCGAGGGTGCGGTTTGCAGCGTCATGCCCGGATGCATAGCACAAACGCCCGCCGATCAACGAGACCGGCGGGCGTTCATGCTCTTTTGTTCGGCGATCAGGGGTCCGACCGGCCTTTCAGCCACGGCGTTCGACGATCATTCCTCGTCGAGATCGGGGCCGCCCAGCTTGCGCAGCAGCAGATAGGCCGAGACCGCAAAGCAGATGACGCCGATCACGCTGGCGCCCCAGCCGAACATGCGCACGGCCGTCAGGCCGGGATCGGAGGCTACCGACAGGTTCCACAGCACCCCGCCGCCGAACAAAGCCAGGCCCAGCAGGCCCAGGCTGACCAGCAGGCTGCCGTTGCCGAACACCGGCTGCTCGGGCGGGTTCAGCGGCACGTCCAGGGTCTGGATGTCGACCTCGGCGCCGCTGGTCGAGAAGCCGCCCAGATTGAAGGGCGAGCGGGCCGGCTCGCGGGCGGTCTCGAACAGGGTCGGCTCGACCTGGGACGGGGCGCTGGGCGCGGCCGGCGGATCGGGCACGAACAGCGGGGCCTGGGCCGGAACCGGCTCTTCCGGCGTCAGCCGGAAGGGTTCCAGCGTCGGCGCGGGGTCGACAGGCGCGTGCAGCACCGGCGCGGGCTCGGCGGCCGGAACCGGGACGACGGGCGCCGGCGGAGGCTCCGGCACGGCCAGGTCCTGGACGGGCTTGGCCGCAGGGCGCGCCGGCTCGTCGGCCAGGATGGCCTCCAGGCGGGCGCTGACGGCCGCGGCGGCCTGCTGGCTGGCGCTGGGAGCGTCCTCTTCCGGGACGGCCGGGGTCAGGGGCGCGGGGCCTTCCTCGCGCTCGGCGACGGCCTTGTCGCCTTCCAGCCTGGCCGAGACGGCCGCCGGGGTCTGTTTCGGAACGGCGCAGCTGGCGTCGTAGTCGACCTTGGGCCGCAGCACGGGGCTGGGCGCGGGCACCCACTGGCCGTCGGGCGGGGTCAGGAACAGGGTCTTCTCGGCGGCGCGGCGGCGCACCAGGGCGTCGATGACGATCCGCTCGCCCTCGAAGTCGGCCTTGCGCCACATCTCCATGGCGCAGGCGGCCTGCAGCAGCGAGCCCTCGTTGATCCGGCGCAGCACGCCCGAGCGCATGAAGTTCTCGGTCCCGATGTTGAACGCGAAACAGGTCAGGGCGTCGAACTGGTTCTGGTTCAGCGGGGCGTAGGTATGCTCGTTCACCGCATGGGCCACGGTGATCAGGTCGTAGAGCAGCAGGGCCTCGGCGTCCTGTTCCGAGACGGTTGCGCCCCCCCGGGCGGTCAGGGTGTGCCCGTAGCCGATCGTCCAGCGGCCGTCGGGCAGCTGGGCGGCTTTCTGCCGATAGCCTTCGAACCTCTTGATGAGATCGACGGCGGCGCGGGAGACCTGATGACGCGGCTTCATCGCGAGAAACGACCCAATTTGAAACAGGGGCGGATGCCCTCGCCTCGTCCCGCGCAAGACCGGCGCCGTTCGCTCCTGTTTCCACTTCTCCCATGGGGAGAAGGAGGGGCCCGTCCCGACGAAGGTCGGGATGGGAGGATGAGGGGGTACGCCGTTTGAAGGCGAGCACGAACAAGCAGGATGTCGGCCAGGGTCCCTACGCCCTCACCCTCCCATGCTTCGCATGGGCCCCTCCCTCTCCCCACGGGAGAGGTGAGACACGATCAGTTGAACAGCAGCGCCGCGATGAGCAGCACCGAGAAGAAGCCCGCGAAGTCGGTCAGGAAGGTCACGAAGATCGACGACGACACGGCCGGGTCGCGGCCCATCTTCTCCAGGGCCAGCGGCGCGAGGATGCCGCCGACGGCGGCGGTGAAGATGTTGACCACCAGGGCCAAGGCGACCGTCAGCGACAGCTTGGGATTGTCGTAGAACACATAGACCGCCGCCCCCATGACGACGGCCAGGGTCAGGCCGTTCATCACCCCGACCAGCAGCTCGCGCATGACGATGCGCGTGGCGTTGGCCGCGGTCAGCTCCTTGCTCGACAGGGCGCGCACCGCGACGGCAAGCGTCTGGGTGCCGGCGTTGCCGCCCAGCGACGAGACGATCGGCATCAGCACCGCCAGGGCCACCAGCTTGGAGATTTCGGCCTGGAACAGCGCGATGCCCGAAACCGAGATGGTCGCCGTCAGAAGGTTGAGCAGCAGCCACGGCAGGCGCGAGCGCACGATCTCGACCACGCTGGCGTCGCGGCCGACGTCGGACACGTTGGCCAGCGCCAGGATGTCTTCCTGCGCCTCTTCACGGATGACGCCGACGATGTCGTCGACGGTGATCTGGCCCACCAGCCGACCGCCGGCCTCGACGACCGGGGCGCTGATCAGGTGGTACTTGTCGAAGATGTAGGCCACCTCCTCCTGGTCCATGTCGACGGTGATCTCGGTCACCGGCTCCATGATCTCGGCCAGGGGGGTTTCCAGCTTGCTGGTCAGCAGCAGGCTGATCGGCAGGGCGCCGACGGGCGTGTACGAGGGGTCGACCACATAGACGTCGAAGAACAGCTCCGGCAGGCTGTCGCCCGACTGGCGCACGTGCTCGATCGTGTGGCCCACGGTCCAGAACTGCGGCGCGGCCAGGAACTCGCGCTGCATCAGGCGGCCGGCGGTCTCGTCCTCGTAGGACAGCGTGGTCTCGATGGCCGCCCGGTCGGTCTCGCCCATGGCCGCCAGCACCTGGAAGCGCTTGGTGTCGTCCAGGTCGTCGATGACGTCGGCGGCGTCGTCGGTGTCGAGCTCTTCCAGCGCGCGGGCCAGGGTGACCGACGGGGTCGCCTCCAGCACCTCCTCGCGGATGTTGTCCTCCAGCTCGGAGATGATCTCGCCCAGGGCGTGGGGCGCCAGGACGGGGATGACCTCCTCGCGATAGGCGGCCGACAGGAAGCCCATCAGGTCGGCGACGTCGGCGGGATCCAGCGCGCCCACCAGCTCGGACAGGCGCGCGGTGTCGCCGCGATCGGCCGCGTCGACCACCATCTCCACATAGTCGGGCTTGAGGGCGTAGTCGTCGCCAAGCGCCAGATCCTCGAGGTCCTCGACGACTTCCGGCTCGGGAATGGACAGGGCGTGGCGCGCGTCTTCGCTCAGGTCGGCGTTTTCCCGGGTCATGGGGACCTCCTGAACTTTAGGCGAGGCTTGAGCTGCGCGCGCGTGATCCGAATGATTGAAAGCCGAAGCTTGGCGGGCGGTTGCTCCCAAACCTTGGCCGAAAAATGGTTAGAGCGCGGAAGGCGATTCGGAAACCGAAGCCTGCCGCGCTCTACGCAAGTTCACCTGGTGCGGTCGAGAAGACTCGAACTTCCACGGGTTGCCCCACAGCGACCTCAACGCTGCGCGTCTACCAATTCCGCCACGACCGCTCGTGGTGAGGCGCGGCAGGTAGCAAACTGAATCGGCTTTGGGAAGAGGAGAGTTGGATTATCTCGAAGAACCCACAGGGAACTTCAGGCGCCGCCGGCCATGTAGTCGTAGACGTCGGCGGGGCCGGTCACCTGGATGGCGATGCGATCGTCGTTGATCTGGATCTCGCCGCGGGCGATCGGGTGGTTGTTGGCCAGGATCCAGACCTCGTCGTTGGTCTTGGCGTCGAGAGGGATCACCGCGCCGCGGCCCATGCGCAGCAGCTGCTGCATCGGCAGGATCGACCGGCCGAGCAGAACGGAGATCTCGACATTGACGGCGTTGACCTGGCTCACGAAGTAAGGCCCCTGGAACTGAAGTTGCCGAGCGGCGGGATGACCGCGCCCCGGCTCATGCAAGACTAAGGCCGCATGCTTGATCGCCCGTTAAACCTTGAAGACAAAGGCCTTCCCGATTTGTCGCGCTCCGACGGCGCCCCGGCGGGGTGGGCGGTTTCGACCGGCTACGTGCCCTACCCGGCAGCCGTTGCCGCCATGGAGGCCCGCGCGGCCGCCATCGCCGACGGCGCGGCGGGCGAGCTGATCTGGCTGCTGGAGCATCCCCCGCTCTACACCGCCGGCGTCTCGGCCAAGACCTCCGACCTGCTCGAGCCCGAGCGCTTCCCGGTGTTCGAGAGCGCGCGCGGCGGCCAGTTCACCTATCACGGCCCCGGCCAGCGCGTGGCCTACGTCATGCTCGACCTGACCCGGCGCGGACGCGACGTGCGGGCTTTCGTCACAGCGCTGGAAGCCTGGATCATCGACGCCCTGTCCGCCTTCAACGTCACCGGCGAGATGCGCGACGGGCGCGTGGGCGTCTGGGTCGAGCGCAAGGGCCCCGGCTGGTCGCGCGAGGACAAGATCGCCGCCATCGGCGTCAAGCTGCGCCGCTGGGTCAGCTTCCACGGCATCAGCCTGAACGTGGAGCCGGACCTGTCGCACTTCTCCGGCATCGTGCCCTGCGGCCAGGTGGAACACGGGGTCACCAGTCTGGTGGACCTTGGCCTGCCGGTGACGCTGGACGAGGCGGACGAGGCCCTGAAGGCCAGCTTCCGCAAGGTGTTCGGCGCGGTCGAGGACGCGGCCCCGCCGGTGCAGGGCGACTAGATAGCAGGGGCCTTGAGGGGCGGCTGGCCGTAGCGGTTGGCCCCCTGCTCTCCCCCCATGACGCCCAGCTCGACGATCGCCCAGACGATGACCAGGGCGAACACGAAGTCGAGGAAGTGCTGCGGGGTCGGCCAGACGGCGACCAGGGCCACCAGCACCAGCGCCGCCCACCAGCCCGAGCGTCCGCGATCGTGCAGGCGCTTGGACAGCACGCAGGCGCCGCTGTAGAGCAGGGCCGTATAGACGAGCCAGCCGGTCAGCAGCCGCAGCACGTCGCCGGCGATGGCCTCGTAGAGCACGGCGACGCCGATCAGCACGGCCGAGGCGATCAGGAACGGCGCGCGCGCCAGCCTGCCCGTGGAGGACAGGAACAGCTCCGCCCAATCGATCCGACCGTTCATCTAAGGCTCCGCGACTCTCTTGGTGCGGAAACTAGGCGCAGGCGAGCGCGAGCGGAAGTCGCGGCGCGGTCACACCCTCAGGCGAAACGCTAGCCGAACTCCACCAGCACCTGGTCGGCGGCGACGGGGTCGCCGGGCCTGGCGTTGACGGTCTTGACGACGGCGTCGCGCTCGGCGCGCAGGATGTTCTGCATCTTCATGGCCTCGAGCACGCAGACGACCTCGCCTTCGCGCACCGTCTGGCCGACCGCGACGTCCATCGAGACGACAAGGCCCGGCATCGGCGAGAGCACCAGCTTGGAGGTGTCGGCCGGGGCCTTGGCGGGCAGCTTGTCGTGCAGCTCGGCGCTGCGGGCGGTCAGCACCAGCACCCGGGCCTTGGCGGCGCGGTGGCGGATGACGAAGCCCTCGGGGGCCGGGGCGACCTCGGCCGTGAAGGCGGTTCCATCGAGCACGCCGCGGAAGGTCGGCAGGCCCGGCCGCCAGGCGATGTCGGTCAGTTGCAGGGACCGGCCCTCGTCGAGCAGGTCGACGGTCAGGCTGGAGCCTTCGCCGGACAGATGCACCCGCTGCTTGCCGTGGCCGACCACCACGGTCCAGTCGCTGCGGGCTCGGCCCAGTCGCTGGGCCTGAATACGCTGCATGGCGCAGCCGACGGCGGTCAGCAGGTCGGCCTGGAAAGCGGTGGGCTCAGTCCCCGAGAAGCCGTCGGGGAACTCGTCCTTGATGTAGCTGGTGGCCAGTTCCCCGGCGACGAAGCGGTCCTGGTCCATCACCGCGGCCAGGAAAGGCACGTTGTGGCCCGGCCCCTCGATGTGGAAGTCCTCCAGCGCCCGGGCCATGCCTTGAACCGCCTCGATGCGGGTCGGGGCCCAGGTGCAGAGCTTGGAGATCATCGGGTCGTAGTACATCGAGATCTCGTCGCCCTCGCGCACGCCGGCGTCGTTGCGCACGGTGTACGCGCCCTTCTCGCCCTCGGCGGGCGGGGCGTAGCGGACCAGGCGGCCGATGCTGGGCAGGAACTTGCGGTAGGGATCCTCGGCGTAGATCCGGCTCTCGATCGCCCAGCCGTTGATGGCCAGATCGTCCTGGCCGAAGGCGAGCTTTTCCCCCGCCGCCGAGCGGATCATCTGCTCGACCAGGTCAAGGCCGGTGATCAGTTCGGTGACCGGATGCTCGACCTGCAGGCGGGTGTTCATCTCCAGGAAGTAGAAGCTCCTGTCCTGGCCGGCGACGAACTCGACGGTGCCGGCGCTGTCGTAATTCACCGCCTTGGCGAGAGCCACGGCCTGGGCGCCCATGGCCGCGCGGGTCTCTGGATCGAGCAACGGCGACGGCGCTTCCTCGATGACCTTCTGGTTTCGCCGCTGGATCGAGCATTCGCGCTCGAAGAGGTGGACGACGTTCCCGTGCTTGTCGCCCAGCACCTGGATCTCGATGTGGCGCGGGCTTTCGATGAACTTCTCGATGAAGATGCGGTCGTCGCCGAAGGCGCCGGCCGCCTCGGCCCGCACGGCCGGGAAGCCTTCCTCGACGTCCTGGCGGCTCCAGGCGACCCGGATGCCCTTGCCGCCGCCGCCGGCCGAGGCCTTGATCATCACCGGATAGCCGATGGTCTCGGAGACCGTCAGCGCCTCGGCGGTGTCGGCGATCTCGCCGATATGGCCCGGCACGCAACTGACCCCCGCCGCCGCGGCGAACTTCTTGCTCTCGATCTTGTCGCCCATGGCGCTGATCGCGCCGGGGTTGGGGCCGATGAAGACGATGCCCTCGTCGGCGCAGCGTTGAGCAAACTCGGCCTTCTCGGAAAGAAACCCAAAGCCTGGATGCACGGCTTGCGCGCCGGTCTGCTTGCAGGCGGCGATGATCTTGTCGGCCACCAGATAGCTCTGCGCGGCCGGCGCGGCGCCGATGTGCACGGCCTCGTCGGCCATCTCCACCGCCAGGCTGTCGGCGTCGGCGTCCGAATAGACCACCACCGTGGCGATCCCCAGCCGGCGGCACGTCTTGATCACCCTCACCGCGATCTCGCCCCGGTTGGCGATCAGGATCTTGTTGAACATCGGCGGCGGTCCGTCCCTGGCTCGTTTCAGACCCTCTCCCCGAAGGGGGAGGTGGCCCGGAGGGCCGGAGGGGGAAGTATCTGCTGACGCCAACGCATCTGCTGACGCCGCAATCACTTCCCCCTCAGTCGGCTTCGCCGACAGCTCCCCCTTCAGGGGGAGCGTCTCGGCTCCTCTAGGCGTAACAGGCCAAGGCCGGTTTGCAACGCGGGCCGCTCACGCTAAAAGCGTCGCAGGAACCATGACACCGGTTTCCAATAAGAACGACTAGGGAGTGACGCGTGGTGAAGCAGGCGCTTTTTCTGGCCTCGGCCTTTTCGGTTCTCACCGTCGCCGGCGCGGCCGCGGCGGCCGCTCCGGCAGAACCCGCCCTCCTCTTCCACGTCTCCGGCGACAAGGGCCTGAAGGCCGACTACGCGGCCGGCGACGCCGTCCCCAACTTCGCCGACAAGGTGGCGGTGATCCCCACCGGCAAGGCCGGCCCGGCCCTGTCGGCCCAGGACGACGGCATCCTGGCCTGGAACGCGCCGGGCAACATCCAGGCCCAGCGCGGCACGCTGTCGTTCTTCTGGCGCTCGGGCTATCCGGTAGGGGTCGCGCCGTTCGTGATCTTCCGCGTCGGTTACGCCGACCACACCAGCTGGGACATGGCGTTCCTGCGCGTTGACTGGAACGGCCACGGCTTCGACGCCTTCGTCACCGACAACGGCCTGGCGCGCACCCGCGTCTCGTTCAAGCTGGACAAGCCGCCGGCCGCCGACGCCTGGACGCATCTGGCCTTCACCTGGGACGAGCAGACCGGCGTGCAGCTGTTCGCCGACGGCAAGGCCGTGGCCAAGAAGGAAGCCAAGCGGGTCTATGACGCGGGCCTGGATCAGTTCGGCATCGCCGGCCGGGTGATCGCCCCGCACCAGGTGCAGAGCCGCTACAACTTCCTGCGCGGCGGCGACCTGGACGAGATCCGCGTCTACGATCGCGCGCTGGACGCCGCCGGCGTCGCCGCCCTGGCCCGCAACGAGGCGCCGGGCGCCGCCGCCCCGGTCCCGACGCTGGACGATCCGGCGACCCGCGCGGCCTGGCGCCTGAGCCACGGCTGGACGGGCGAGGCCCCGCCCCTGCTGACCGATGCGGCCACCCGCATCCGCAAGGTCGAGTTCACCGACGCCAAGGACATCAAGGAATGGATGTGGCGGGCCAACGATGGCATCCCCGAGACCACCTGGCCCGGGGTCTACAACCGCTCGCGCCTGGAAGGCCGCGACGACTATTTCCCGCTGCCGGACTGGAACACCTATGTCGAGGGCGGCAAGGCCCTGACCCTGGCCCTGCCCGACGAGCCGATCAGCCGCCTGGAGATCCAGGGCACGGCCTATGGCGACCTGACCTGGGCGGCGAAGCCTGGCGATAAGGGCACGAAGATCGGCGCGCGGCCCAAGGGCCTCTACCGCTCGGTGACCACCCTGGCCCAGCCGCTGAAGGGCGGCGTGCTGACCTTCACCAACACCGACCAGGAAACCCCGATCCAGGAGCTCTGGGCCTATGACGTCTCGTCGGGCAAGGAGCCCGAGGGCGTCTTCAAGATGAGCTACACCGTCCGCGCCGACGTAGCGCCGGACTATCTGAACCTCTCCGATCTCAACGCCTATGTCGCCGGGCGCTTCCCGGCCGGCGAGCGGGCGACGGTGGTGGCGATCCCTGACGCCGCCCCGCAGCGCAAGCGCCCGGCCGCCGACCTGACGGCCAAGGGCCTGCCGATCGTCCACGTGATGATCCCGTCGGGCTTCGGCGACGCGCCGGCCGCGCAAGCCCTGGCCCGCAACTGGGCCTATGGCTGGGAGAACGCCCGCGACGGCCTGGACGGGATCGCGCTGGACATCCCCGCCCTGCCGGGGCCGGCCGGAGCGACGATCCCGCTAAACATCCAGGTCAAGGACCCGATCTGGCCGGGCCGCAACATGATCGACGTCTCGGTCTCGGTGAAGGCCGGCGAGGCTCGCACCCTGTGGCTCGATTTGCGCGACCGGATCCTGACGGCCGACAGCCTCTACCTGACCATCGCCGCCGACAGCGCCGAATTCGGTCCCAAGGCCCTGGACGGCGCCAAGGTGCGGCTGGTGTTCAAGGCCCGCGAGGAGGCCAAGGCCGAGCATGTGGCCGACCGCTTCAACCAGGTGAAGGACAACTGGGCCTTCCTGGTGGAGGAACACACCACCTCCAAGCGCCAGGGCCTCTATCGCCGCCTCTATGCCGACATCTCCGACCTGCTCCGCGTGGATCCCGACCACAAGGAAGGCCGCGAGTACTGGGGCGACATCACCTATGGCAGCCAGGGCTGGCCGGCCTTCGAGCAGCCCAAGGCGCCGGACGGCGTGCCGCTGTGGGCCTTCCGCCAGACCGAGGACCTCAAGCGCGTCGCCAAGTTCATCAACTGGTGGATCGACGAGCGCCAGGTCCCCTACGGCGACTTCGGCGGCGGCCTGTCGGACGACACCGACCTCCTGCAGCAATGGCCGGGCCTGGCCCTGATGGGCGTCGATCCCGACAAGGTGAAGGGCTCGCTGAACCTCTTGACCGACGCGGTCTACCGCAACGGCATGTTCACGAACGGCCTGTCGACCATCGCGACGGACGAGCTGCACGCCTACGAAGAGGGCATCAACTCCAACAGCGAGGCGATGTATCTCGACTATGGCGATCCCCTCGCCGTCGAGCGGCTGTTCACGACGGTGAAGGCCCTGCCGGGGATCATCGACAAGAACCCGGCCGGCCACGTCCACTTCAACACCAACTGGTACAGCGGCTCGATCTCGTACCGCGAAGGTCCGTGGGAGTGGCAGAAGCCCTACTCGTTCGGCGTCGTGCACCCGGCGATCCTGATCGGCGACTACAACCGCGACCAGACCGCCCGCGACATCGTGCTGGGCCTGGCCGACGGCTATCTGGCGCACGTGCGGCCCGATGGCTCCTATCCCAACGAGATCAACTGGCGCACCGACGCCGAGCGCGGCGGCACGGTGCTGCAGGGTTCGGGCGCCAGCGGGCCGTTCCAGATCTTCTGGCAGGCCTGGCGCTGGACCGGCGACGCCAAATACCTGGCCCCGATCCAGTGGCGGATGGGCAAGAACGGCGTCAAATCGCTGAACGACCTCAACGACAACGCCCTGTCGATGCTGGGCCTGGCCGAGGCCAACAAGGGGGCCATCGTCAAGTCGGCCGCCAAGGGCGGGGCCATGGAACGCTTCGCCGCCTGGAGCCTGACCGGCGACAAGACCTGGCTCGAAAAGGCCTATGCCGACGAGATCCAGTGGGCCGACCAGCACATGTACATGCACACCGAAGGCCACTGGTGGTCGGACCGGGTGGAGATCCCGTCCGACGTGCTGCAACGCTCGCGCCTGGGCGGCATCGCCAACAAGCGCGGCCAGATGAACCCGGGCCACATCGTCAGCTGGCGCTTCGAGAACGGCGCGAAAGGCGAGGACGTGGCGATCCTGGTCAAGGACGGCACGGCCAAGGGCTTCAAGGTCGTGGCCTACAACCTGTCGGACAAGCCGGTGACCGCAACCATGACCGGCTGGATGGTCGCGCCTGGCCAGTGGACGCTGACCCAGGGGCTCGACACCACGGGCGACGACGCGATCGACGGCAGCGGCGAGACGCGGCAGGTCGCCTTCGAGCGCACCAAGGCCGTCAGCGTCGTGCTGCAACCGGGCCAGACTACGATCATCGACATGGCTCTCGCCACGCCGGGCGATGACCCCTCGCAACGGGCGGACCTGGGCATCGGCCGCGGCGACGTGACGGTGAAGGGCTCGGCGATCACGGCCAAGGTGCACAGCCTGGGGGCCCAGGACGCCAGCGCCTCGAGGCTGGAGCTGGTCGACGCGAGCGGCAAGGTGCTGGCCAGCGCCGCCGTGCCGGCCCTGGCCGCGCCGAAGGACCTCACGCCCAAGGTCCACACCGCCCGCCTGAAGATCCCGGCCGGCGCCAAGCCGTCGGAACTGCGGCTGCGCATCGTCAGCGACCAGCCACAGATCACCGCCCTCAACGACGAGGTGAAGCTGCCATGATCCGTAAAGCTCTGATCGCCTCCGGCCTGCTGGCTCTGGCTTCGTCTGCGAACGCCGCCGAGCCCTACGGCCGCAACGTCACGCTGAAGGAGGCCAAGGCCGTGGCGGCCGCCGCCGAAGCCGAGGCGGCCAAGACGGGCGTCGCCGTGACCATCACCGTGGTCGAGCCGAACGGCGCGCCGGTGCTGGTCTGGAAGATGGACGGGGCCTCGTACTCGGCCCCCGAGGTCTCGCGCCGCAAGGCCGAGACCGCCACCGCCTATCGCCGCCCGACCAAGGCGTTCCAGGACGCGGTCAAGGGCGGCAACCTCAACGCCATCTCCAACGGCGCCCTGGCCATCGAGGGCGGCGAGCTATTGATGGTCGAGGGCAGGATCGTCGGGGCGGTCGGCGTGGCCGGCGCCACGCCCGAGCAGGACGGCGTCCTGGCCCGGGCGGGCGCGGCGGCGGTGAAGTGAGGCCTCAGCCCTCGCCGAACTCGCGGGCGAACATCGCCACGTAGCCGTCGAGGCGCTCCGAAGCCTCAGGCGCGATCAGCCGGGTGACCTCGGCCGAGAAGGTGACCGGGGCCGAGCCGGCGGCGGTGACGATCCTGCCGTCGACCACCGCCCGGGGGCTTTCGACATAGCCCTCGGCGCCGGCGTAGCCGGGAGCCTGCTCGGCCAGCCAGTCCTTGCCGTTGGAGGTGTGGGCCTTGCCGGCCAGCAGGCCGGCCTTGGCCAGGGCGATGGTCGCGCCGCAGATGCCGGCGACGATCTTGCCGTCGGCATGGGCCTGCCGCAGCAGGCTGAACACCGCGTCGTTCTCGTAACCCTGCCAGGCCTCCGAGCCGATCAGCAGATAGGCGTCGGCGTCCGACAGCACCGGATCGTCAAACCGGTAGTCGGCGGCGGCCAGGATCCCGCCGATCGAGGTCTCCGGATCACCGCTCGGGGTGGCGATCTCGATCTGGACGCCGAAATACTCACGCAAGGACGCCAGCACGGGACCGGCTTCCCAGTCGGCCCAGCCCGGCTGGAGGAAGGCGACGGCGATGGTCATCAGCGCAGCTTCACGGCAGTGCCGGCGGCGGTGACCATCAGCATGCCGTTGTCGGCGCCGAGGGCCTCGTAGTCGAGGTCAACGCCGACCACGGCGTCGGCGCCCTGGCGGCGGGCCTCGTCGATCATTTCCTGCAGGGCGATGTCGCGCGCCTCGCGCAGGGCCTTTTCGTAGCCGCCGGCGCGACCGCCGATGATGTTGGTGATGCCGGCGAACAGGTCGCGGAAGATGTGCGCGCCGATGATCGCCTCGCCCGAGACGACCCCCAGGGTGGCCACGGTCTCGCGCTCGGCGACGTACGGAGTGGTCGAGGTGATCATGCCAGGTTCCCGTCCCTTGATGCGGCGCGCCCTACCGGCGAGCCGTGCGAGCCCCTAGATTGGCACGCATGACCCAAGCCGCCACCCTCTCTTCCACAGGTTTCGACCTGACCCCGCCCACAGAAGCCGAGCGCGAGCGCCTGGAAGGCGACCTGACCGCCGAAGAGGCCCGCGTCCTGCTGCACCACGGCACCGAAGCGCCGTTCTGCGGCGGCCTGCTGGGCGAGAAAAGCCCCGGCGTCTACGGCTGCCGGCTGTGCGGCCTGCCGCTGTTCAAGCACGAGACCAAGTTCGAGAGCGGCACCGGCTGGCCCAGCTTCTACGCGCCGTTCGACGAGGAGCACGTCAGGGCGGTGCGCGACACCTCCTACGGCATGGTCCGCATCGAGACCCGCTGCGCCCGCTGCGACAGCCACCAGGGCCACGTCTTCCCCGACGGTCCGGCGCCGACCCGGTTGCGCTACTGCATCAACTCGGTGTCGCTGCAGTTCGTGAAGGCTGGCGATCCCCTGCCCGACCCGCTGCACCGCGGCGATCGCCTGCCCTGACGCACGGCCAAGCTTTCCTTTAGGGAAATTCGACCCTCGGTGGAAAAAATGGATTGCTGGGCACAACTATAAAGAGCACATTCGATCCGAGGCCGCAGGTGCGGCGACTCGCTCGGACGGCGCTCCCTAGGCGACGGCCCGAACCGCCCGCGCACAACCTCCGGCAGGGTTGCGGCGCTCCATGGCGGACGCGTCGGGAGGAGGCCCCTTCCCCCCAACCTTCTCCCGACGCGAACCCGTTTTCAAAAGATCAGGACGAGGCGGCGAGCCCATAGGCGACATAGCCGCGCTCGACCATCCTGCGCAGGGCCTCATAGGCGGCGGTCAGTTCGTCATAGGCCTGGCGCAAGGCGGCCAGCTTCTCGACCTCGGCCGCATCGGGCGCGCGGCCCGACTGGCCGATGGACAGGGCCATGGCCGCCCAGCGCGCCCGCGCCTGGGCCGTGGTCACGGCCAGCTTCTGGAAATGGCCCGCGTCGAGCCGCCCCAGGGCCTGGGCCATGATCTCGCGATTGGAGACGAAGGCTGTGTAGTCGATCTGCTCCAGGTGGCCGCGCAGCCGCCGCTGTTCCTGCGGATCTATGTCCTGCGGCTCGAAATGGTCGCTGAAGCGACGCGTGCTGGACGTGACGGTGGACGACATGACGGCCTCCCTGACCGCATCGTGCTTGCCGCTGAGTCTGCGCCTCGCCCCTTAAGCGGTCGTTACCCGTCAATCGGGCGTCAGCAGACCCTGCAACCCGACGATCATGGCGATGATCCCGAAGATCGCCAAGACCAGTCCCGCGCCTTGCGAACCGCTGGTCGGCAGCTGGCCCGATCCGCCCAGCCTTCGGGCCAATGCACCCGCCCGCAGGCGGTCCCACAGCAGCAGGACCCCGACGGCGAGGCCGACGATCTCGAAATGGAAGACGTGCGGCCCCGAGACGAGGTGCACGATCAGGAAGTAACCGCCGCAGACCAGGGCCGCGATCCCGACGATCCAGCCGAACGGCGCCATGCGCGCGGCGAACCGCGCCAGGTCGTCGCCGGCCCTCGGCACAAGGACCAGCAGGCCGATCGCCAGCAGGAAGCCGCCGACGAGATTGCAGAGGTCGAGAACGAGTTCGAGCATGACCATGGAATGCGGCATGGCGGCCGCCGTTCCGCCACCCCATAGCCTTGGCATGCAGCCTCCACGACCGCACCCTTTGCTTGCATCGCCACAAGCATGGCCTAGCCTGGAGCTTCACCGGGGGAGCCCGACAACTTCATGCTCGTCACCGAAAAGGGCATGGCGCTGACCGCGCTGAAGCGGCACGCCGACGCTCTGGCCCTGTACGACGGCGCCTTCGCGCACTTCAGCACGCTCTTGATCTCCGACGACCTGAGCAAGGCGCGGCTGATGCGCTCGCGCGGGTTCAGCCTGATCGAGCTCGGTCGCCTCGACGAAGCCGAGGAATCCTACAGGGCTTCGCTGGAGGCCGAGCCGGATCACGCCGGCGCCAAGCACGAGCTGGACTACATCGCCAAGCTTCGTGCGGGAGCGCAGGCCATGGACGTGAAGATCGTGACCGGCGCCGAGGCCGTGAAGCCCCAGTAGGCCTCAGTACTCCACCAGGCTCTCGAAGCCGCCGAAGATCATGCGTTTCCCGTCGAAGGGCATGTCGTTCATGTACGGCTTGAGGCGCTCGTCCTCCATGACCTTGGCCATCACCTCGTCGCGCTTGGCCTTGCTGTCATAGGTGATCCACGAGAACACCGTCACCTCGTCGTCCTTCAACTGGACGGCGCGGGGGAACGAGGTCAGCTCGCCGTAGGGCACGTCGTCGGCGATGGCCTCGACATAGGACAGCGCGCCCAGCTCCATCCAGATCGTGCCGGCCAGGGTGGCCATCTCCTTGTAGCGCTCGACATTGGCCTTGGGCACGGCGACCACGAAACCGTCGACATAGGTCATGGGATCCTCCCTGGATCGTTGTTGCGCCCCTAGGACGTTCCAACGCGGAGAAAGCCGACAGGGGGGCCACGAAAAAATTCAGCCCCCGCCGATCAGGGCCAGCAGGCGATCCAGCGCCTTGGCGTGACCTTCCGGGTCATCGGGCGGAAAGACCGGCAGCGGCGCCGGGGGAACGACACCCTCGCCCTCCACCACCTTGCCGTCGGCGTCGCGGTGGACCTCGGCCGGCAGGGCGAAGCGCCAGCCGTTCGGCAAGGGCTTCTGCAGTTGGTCGGACAGCGCGCCGCGCGTCGCCTCCCCCGCCTGGCTCACATTGGGCAGCGCCCGCATCGACAGGACGAAGGTCTCGCCGGCGCTGACCGTGACCTGGCTGGTCAGCAGCCAGACGGGGCCTAGATAGCGAGGGCGGTCCGACGGGGCGATGAACAGCGCCTGGGCGACGCCGTCCCCGCCCACCGCGACCTTCGACCCGATCTCTCGCCGACGATCGGCGAAGCGGGCGGCGATCCGGCGAGCGATGACGTCGTAGCCGCCCCGGTTGTCGCTCACATCGACGATCACCGCCTTGGCGCCGACGAAGGCGGTCATGGCCTCGTCCAGCGTGGCGTCGAGCAGAGCCATTTCGTCGTCGCCCGCCGGCGGGTCGAAGCCCCCCATCGCCATCACGGCCAGATAGCCGACCTCGCCCTGGCGGCCCCACAGGATCCGCCCGCTGGCCGCTTCACGCACGCCCAGCGGCGCGGCCAGCACGTCGGCCCGCCAGGCCCGCGCCCGGGCCGCCTCGCCGCCCGGCGCGGCCTTGGCCCGCACCAGCGCCGCCGCCTCGCCCAGCCGCCGGGTGCGCGGCCGACCGCCAACGATCCCGTCCAGCGCCACGTGTGCGTCGTTGGTCCCGCGCAGCAGCACGTCCAGCGCTTTCCACAGCGCCATGTCGTCGGGCGCCTCGCCCAGGGTCGCGAAGGCCGCGCGCCTCCGGGCGCCCCAGTCGAGGCCGCGCTCGCTGGAGAGCGGGTAGTAGGCCTGGAAGGTGTCGGCGACGACGGCAAGGGTCCGCTCAAACGTCCATGGCCGCACCGTCGAACAGGCGGCCGGCAGGGCCTTGAGCCGATCGAAGCGATAGACCGTGCCATCGGCCCCGCCCGCCGTCTCGATCGCGCCGCCGACCGGCCGCCACAGCTTCAGCACGCCGTCGGGATCGGCCTCGGGGCGAGGATCGCGCCAGCAGTCGTCGCCGGCCAGGTGGTAGAGGCTGGAACCGGAGGCGTCGAACCGCACGACCCAGCCGTAACCGCGAGAGCGCCAGACGCCTTGGAGGGGCTTGGCGACGGCTCCCGTTTCGACGGTAGGACGGAAATCGGCCCGCGCCGCTACGACAGGCGCGGCATGGAGCAGCCCCGCGATTAGACTGAAGCCGGCCAGAACCTTCATGCCCCCCCCCGATAGTCAGGGATCAGTCGCCGGATTTCTTTTGAAGCACCGCGACCGCTTTCTCGACCGCCGCCTGCTTCCCCAGAAACTTGCCCGAGCGCTCCTCACGCGTACCGTGACGCGCCTTCCAGTCAGCCTCCTTCAAGGCTTCCTCCACGAGCTTGATGTCCGCGCGTTGGTTCATGAAGTGAGGCTAGCAGGTCTCGCAAACCCTAGCCACACGGGGCATCGCCAGTAGGGTCACATCTCTCGCCGAGTTTCCCCGCCGTCGCGGGGAGGAACGGATTTGGGAACGGTCGTGAGGTCCAGCCCGGTTCAGCCTCCACATGACAAGGGCCCGGTTCCCAAGAACCGAGCCCCGCCAGCTTCATCGCAAGAGCGACTTTTGGGAAGCCGCGCCTATTCCGTCTTCAGGTAGATTTCCGACCCCTGCTCGCGGAACTTCTCGCTCATCTCGGCCATGCCCAGCTCGGCCGTGTTCGGCGCCTGGGCGGCGGCGAAGTCGCGGACTTCCTGGCTGATCTTCATCGAGCAGAACTTCGGGCCGCACATCGAGCAGAAGTGCGCGGTCTTGTGCGCCTCCTTGGGCAGGGTCTCGTCGTGGAAGGCCTGGGCGGTCTCGGGGTCGAGGCCGAGGTTGAACTGGTCCTCCCAGCGGAACTCGAACCGCGCGCGGCTGATGGCGTCGTCGCGCATAGAGGCGCCCGGGTGGCCCTTGGCCAAGTCGGCGGCGTGGGCGGCCAGCTTGTAGGTGACCACGCCGACCTTCACGTCGTTGCGGTCGGGCAGGCCCAGGTGCTCCTTGGGGGTGACGTAGCAGAGCATCGCCGTGCCGAACCAGCCGATCATGGCCGCGCCGATCGCCGAGGTGATGTGGTCGTAGCCAGGGGCGATGTCGGTGGTCAACGGACCAAGCGTGTAGAAGGGGGCCTCGTGGCAGTGCTTGAGCTGCTCTTCCATGTTGGCCTTGATCTTGTGCATGGCCACGTGACCCGGCCCTTCGATCATCACCTGCACGCCGTGGTTCCAGGCCACCTTGGTCAGTTCGCCCAGGGTGCGCAGCTCGGAGAACTGAGCCTCGTCGTTGGCGTCGGCGGTCGAGCCCGGACGCAGACCGTCGCCCAAGCTGAACGACACGTCGTAGGCGCGCATGATCTCGCAGATCTCGTCGAAGCGCTCGTAGAGGAAGTTCTCCTTGTGGTGGGCCAGGCACCACTTGGCCATGATCGAGCCGCCGCGCGAGACGATGCCGGTGACGCGCTTGGCCGTCATCGGCACGAACGGCAGACGCACGCCGGCGTGGATCGTGAAGTAGTCGACGCCCTGCTCGGCCTGCTCGATCAGGGTGTCGCGGAAGACTTCCCAGTTCAGGTCCTCGGCCACGCCGCCGACCTTCTCCAGCGCCTGATAGATCGGAACAGTGCCGATCGGCACGGCGCTGTTGCGGATGATCCAGTCGCGGATGTTGTGGATGTTGCGGCCCGTCGACAGGTCCATGACGGTGTCAGCGCCCCAGCGGGTAGCCCAGACCATCTTGTCGACTTCCTCGGCGACGGTGCCGAGCACGGCCGAGTTGCCGATGTTGGCGTTGATCTTGACCAGGAAGTTGCGGCCGATGGCCATCGGCTCCAGTTCGCCGTGGTTGATGTTGGCCGGGATAATGGCGCGGCCGCGGGCCACTTCCTGGCGCACGAACTCGGGCGTCACGAAGTCGGGGATGCTGGCGCCGAAGTCCTCGCCGTCGCGCACGCAGGGACGGGTCTGCTCGCGGCGCAGGTTCTCGCGGATGGCGACATATTCCATCTCGGCGGTGATGATGCCGGCGCGGGCGTATTCCAGCTGGGTGACCAGCTTGCCTTGCGTGCCGCGGAAGATCTTGCGCCCGTTGTCGGGGAACTGCGGGGCCAGGTGCTTGCCCTGGGCGAAGCCGTTGTCCTCGGGCTTCACTTCACGCGGGTTGGCCACCACCTCGACGTCGCCGCGGGCGACCACCCAGGCGTCGCGGGCGCGGTCCAGGCCCTTGGCGATGTCGATGATCGCGTTCGGGTCGGTATAGGGACCGGACGGGTCGTAGATCGTCACCGGCGGCTCGTTGGCCGACGGGTGGACGGCCACCTCGCGGAACGGCACGCGGATGTCGGGGAAGATCTCGCCGGCCTGGTAGACCTTGCGCGATCCCGGCACGGGGCCGGTGGCGACGTTGTCCGTCGCCGGAACGATGGGGGTTTGAGCGTTCATGTTGCGGGCTCCTCAAGCACTGAAGAGACCCGGACGTGTCGAGCTAAGTCGGTTTTACGGCCTGGACTGTACGCTCCCACGCCGCGTTCCCTCCCTTCGCCGGCATGACCCGGATCAGGTTCGACGGGTCAGGGCTCAAGCCCAATCTCAGCCGCGACAGCGACCCCCCGGTGAACAGGCCGGACACTAGGAGGATTGACGCGCGGGTCAAGAGGCTGGGGCGCGGCGCGCTGATAGAGCCGCTTTACAATTACTGATTGCAACAACATGATCCACGACCGGACCCTGCAGCCGCCTTGGGGGAGGCGCCTATGGCCAGTCATGCAGCGCAACGCTGGTTTCGTTCGGCGAGGATCCGCCTCGTCCGCCTGGTTAGAACGCTCTCAGCCGCGCGCCTGATCATCACCAGCGCGATCGCGGTCCTCGCCATTCTGGCGACGCTGTTCTTCCAGGCTTCACTGGACGTGGCCATGTCCGCCATGTGGATGATGCTGATGACGTCGGCGCTCCTGGCGGGCTGGGCCGGGCTATCGCTGATGGTCGGCATAGCAAGCCTTCGCGACCTCTCGCCCAGCCCCTCCAGGGGCCGGGTACGCGAAAGGGCCTGGCTGACCGTGATCACCGCGGTAGCCCTGGCGACCCTGGCTTCGCCGCTTCCGCCGATGGCCCTTGGCCGGCTCGTCGAGCGCTCGTTCGTCGCCGCGTTCAAGATCACCCCGGCGCTCACGGCGACGGCCATGACCATAGAACAGACCGAAGCATCGAAGAGCAGCCAGCCTGAAGCCGTGTCGCGGCAACTGCGCCCCGTCCTCCGCTCGACGCTGGTAGGCGAAACCTTCGCCTTCATGACGGACGCCAAGGCGGACTGCACGGTCGGCTACGGGACGATCCTCGGGACATACACGACGCCGACGCGCGATTGCGCCGGAGCGCCCGGCGACCAGACGGCCCCACCCGCAAAGGACGAGGCCAGACCGTCCTATGACGACCTGGCGGCCGCGACCCTGTTGTTCACCATCGTTCTCTGCGGGACGCTGCTGCTTGGTCGGGCATTGAACGAAGCCCGCCTGGAGTTCTACGGAGCTACCGACAACGGCGCCCAGCGACTGCCCCCCGTCAAGCGACTGCGCGAGACGATCGTCTCCTATCCGAAGTGGGTCGCCGCGATCGTATATGCGGCGCTTCTTCTGCCCGCGACCTACCTTTCGGTCGGATCGTTGTTGTTTCTGACCATGGAGGAACTGCCCCTCGACCTGGAAAAATTCCGGGAGCGACTGGATGCGGCCGAGGCCAGCGCGACCTCGGCCGACCGGCTAACCAAGATTTCCGCCGACACCCAATCGCTGATGGCCTTCACCCTGAGCCAACGCTTCGGAACAGCGCCGGTGAAAAAGGACGACAAGGCCCTGACCGAACAGGAGCAGGTCGCCAGATCAACCCAGCTCCAACTCCTGCAACACGGCCTCGAACGCCACTACCTGATGAACGACAAGTACGAACAAGGTCGAAACGACCTCAAAAGCAAATACACAAATCTATTCATCCACGAATACAAACAGCTATCAAAGAATGACTTCGAATTATACACCACGCAACTCGTAAATGAATATTACAATAGCGTACTATATAATAGAATTAAGGTTCGCGAATGCATAAAAGTTATTGAAAGCATTCAACTCGTTCTCGGAGGGAAAGACAAGGAGAAGATCGAAAACCTGACCCCCACCAGTTCCTTCGCAGAGGCGCTGGCCCAAAAGTGCACAACCACGACCATGGGCGCGGGCGAGAACAGCGCACCGTCCGACCTGAAGCAACTAGCGCCGCCCCACAAGCCCGGCATCGAGAAGATCGTCTTCAGCTGGATGGAGGGCCTGCCCAAGCCCGCTCTGCTCATTGTCGGCATGATCGGTTTCGGGCTTTTCGGCGCGGCAATCCGCATGCTGGGCCGGCCCGACAGCCCCGAGCGCCGCTTGAGAGAAATGCCCACCAAGCTGCAGACCGCGATCGACCAGCTGAACAGCGACGCCAAGGAACTTTTCGCCAAAGCCAAGGGCGCGCCGTCCGCCTCTGACCTCGACGCTCAGATCATGAACATCAACGCCGCGATGCGCCTGCATTGGGCCAGTAGCAACAATGTGGTCTATTCCTGCCCTGAGTACGTCATCAGGGACGGGCGACTCATAGTGAAGGAACGCATCGCGGTCAGCGAGGCGCCGGCTCGCGTACTCGTGCACGGCCTGGGAGCGGCCTTCACGGTGTTTCTGTTCGGCCAGGCCGGATCGCGCATGTTCCACGAGGGCGGCCAAACCAGCTATCTTGGCCTGCTCGCGACCTGCTTCGTCGGGGCCGTGTTCGCCGAAGACATCTGGAAGCGCGCCCGACCTAGCCAGAAGGACGAGGCCGCCGACAAGCAGCCCCATTGACCCTTACAGCTCGTCCGTCGCGAAGGTGTCGCAGGCGGCGGGTCGGCCGGCGTCGTAGCCCTTGCCGAACCAGCGCATGCGCTGCTCGCTGGTGCCGTGGGTGAAGCTGTCGGGCATCACCCTTCCCTGCGCCTTGGACTGGATGGCGTCGTCGCCGACGGCGGCGGCCGCGCCCAGGCCGTCCTCGATGTCGGCGCGGGTGATGCGGATGCTGGAAACCTCGGGCGCGTGGCGAGCCCAGACCCCCGCGTAGCAGTCGGCCTGCAACTCCAGCCGCACCGAGCCGCTTTCGGCGCCGCGACGGCCCAGGCGGTCGGCCTGGCGGGTGGCGCCCAGCTGGTTCTGGATGTGGTGGCCGATCTCGTGGCTGATGACGTAGGCGCGGGCGAACTCGCCCTTGGCCCCGAAGCGGCTCTCCAGCTCGTTCCAGAAGCTGAGGTCGAGATAGACCTTGCGGTCGGCCGGGCAATAGAACGGTCCCATCGCCGACTGGCCAAGACCACAACCCGTGCCGGTCTGGTCGTCATAGAGCACGACCGAGGTCGGCGGGACGTAGCGGCCGCCCGAACGGGCGAAGATCGGGCCCCAAACGTCGGTGTTGGAGGTCTCGATGACGTCGACGAAGCGGCCGCCCTCGTCCTGCACCGAGCCGCGCCGGCCTTCCTGCTGCTGGGCCGCCGGGGCCTGCGCGCCCTCCACGGCGTTCAGCGTGGCCTGCGGATCGACGCCGAACACGAAATAGCCCACCGCCGCCAGCACCAGGGCGCCGATGCCGCCGCCGGCCGCCGCCACGGGTCCCAGGCCGCGCCGGTCCTCGATGTTGCCGGACTGTCGTCCGCCTTCCCATTCCATGAGCCGAAGATCCCTAGCGTTCCGAAGCGGGCTTGATGGCCCGCAGCACCTCATTGCTCCGCGCCAGGCGGGCGTCGGTCAAGCGGTCCAGTTGGTCGAGCCGCAGCGACAGTCCCGCCGACGGATCGCCGCGCTCGGGCAGCACCTCGGCCGGCGGCGTACGATAGGGCCGGCCGGCGCTCGCCCCCTGCGCCTGCAACGCGCGCAGGGTCTGGGCCGCCGCCGCGCGATCGCGGGCGGCCTGGGCCTGCCGAGCCTGCGCCATCTGCTCCTGGCGCAGGGCCTCGATCTCCATCCGGGCGGCTGCGCGCTCCTGGGCCAGGCCTGCGTCGGTCTGAGCGCTCGCCCCGCTCGCCGCCAGCGCCAGACCCGCAGCAACCCTCATCGCCAGGACCCGCTTCACGTCACGCCTCCGTCGCCGCCCCGCGCGCCGGAAAAGCGCGGCCTCAGCGGCTCTTGAACGAGAAACGCGCCAGCTCTTCCTTCGGCGCCGTCCATTTCGGATCGAGCTCGGCCGCGCGCTGGAAGTCGTGATAGGCCGCCTTGACGTCGCCGAGGTTCTCGTTGGCCAGGGCGCGGTTGTAGTAGGCGCGCTCGGGCCGCTCGACGCCCAGGGCCAGCCCCCGGTCGATCTCGCTGCGCCCCTCGGCGAAGCGATCCTCGGCCACCAGGGCCGCACCCCGGTTGACATAGACCTCGCCCAGCTTTGGCTCGATCCGGCCGGCCTCGTCGAAATCGGCCCGCGCCTCGACATAGGCCTGGCGCCGTAACTGGATCACGCCGCGATTGACCAGGGTGCGGGCGCGGTCGCCCATCGACAGGGTCTCGACCTCCAGCGCCGAATTGCACAGGCGCATGGTGTCGTCGTCGGAGCGACCTCGGATCACGGCCTCGGAGCAGTCCTTGGCCATGCCTCCGCCACCGATGACGATCACGGAGTCAGCCAGGCCGGCGGACGGCGACAGCATCGCCAGCAGGGCGACGCCCAGGATCCGGCCGCGCGTCGCTCTCATGCCGGAAAGGCCGATGCGAGACGGCGGCCCAGACTTCAGGGTCTTGGCGTTCATGCGTTTCTCCCAACGTCGACCCGGCCTTTCGACAGGCCCGCGAGGATGGGACAAACCAAGCCGCGGACACGCCGGGACGGGCTTTTGAAGCCGGGCGGCGTCGAGGCCGGCCGGCGAGCGCCAGCATAGCACCGTTTGACGCCCGACGCCTCGCCGAAACGCTTTGCCAGCCCGTGCGGCGCAGCCTATCTCCAGACGTCCGGATCGGAGTTCCCGCATGCACCTGGCCCGCTTTCCCCGCGCCCGCTTCGCCCACCTGCCGACGCCGCTGGAGCCCCTGCCCCGCCTGGGCGCGGAACTGGGGATCGACCTCTGGGTCAAGCGCGACGACTGCACCGGCCTGGCCGGCGGCGGCAACAAGACCCGCAAGCTGGAGTTCCTGCTCGGCGAAGCCCTGGCCCTGGGCGCCGACACCCTGGTGACGCAGGGCGCGGTGCAGTCCAACCACGTGCGCCAGACCATCGCCGCCGGCGCCCGCTACGGCCTTGCGACCGAAGTGATCCTCGAGGAACGCACAGGCTCGAAGGCCGGCGACTACATGGGCAACGGCAACGTGCTGCTCGACCGGTTGATGGGCGCTTCGATCCGCTTCGTGCCCGCCGGGACCGACATGAACGAGGAACTGGAAGCCAGCGCCGAGATCGTCCGCCGGCGGGGCGGCAAGCCCTATGTGATCCCCGGCGGCGGCTCCAACACGGTCGGGGCCCTGGGCTATGTCGACTGCGCCCGCGAGCTGGTGACCCAGGCCGACGGCCTCGATTTGAAGATCGACCGCCTGGTCACCGCCACCGGCAGCGCCGGCACCCATGCGGGCCTGGTCGCCGGTTTCGCGGCGCAGTCGGTCAACATCCCCATCCTCGGCTTTGGCGTGCGCGCACCCAAGGCCAAGCAGGAAGAGAACGTCTTCAACCTGGCGGTCGCAACCGCCGAGACGATCGGCGCGGCGGGCCGGGTGCGGCGCGAGGCGGTCGTGGCCGACTGCGACTATGTGGGCGAAGGCTATGGCCTGGTCGACCAGGGCGTGATCGACGCCCTGGCGCTGGCGGCCCGCACCGAGGGCCTGCTGCTAGACCCCGTCTATTCGGGCAAGGCGATGAAGGGCCTGATCGACCAGGCGCGCAAGGGAACGTTCAAGAACGAGCGCGTCGTGTTCCTGCATACCGGCGGCGCGCAGGGCCTGTTCGGCTACCAGTCGGTTCTGGAGCCGGCGCTGGGCTAGGAGATAGACCCGATGAGCAAGGTCCTCGGCGTACTGGGCGGCATGGGTCCGGCCGCCACTCTCGACTTCCTGGCCAAGCTGCAGGCGGCCACGCCCGTGGTGCGCGAACAGGACCACATCCGGGTGCTGGTCGACATCAATCCCAAGATCCCTGACCGCAACACCGACGGCGACGCGGCCGGGCCCGTGCTGGCGGCCATGGCCGCGGGGCTGCGCGACGCCGGGGCGCAGGTCCTGGCCATCGCCTGCAACACCGCCCACGCCTTCGCCGTCGAGGTGAAGTCCAGCGGCCTGCCGCTGATCGACCTGCCGGAGACGGCCGTGGAGGCCGCCCGAGTCGGCGGCGCGACCCGCATCGGCGTGCTGGGCACGGCCGGCGCGCTGTCGATCTATCGCGACCGGCTGGCGCACCTGGGACTGGAAGCCGTGACGCTGGGCGACCACGAGCAGGTCGAGTTCATGGCCCTGCTCTACCGCATCAAGCGCGGCGACCTGTCGGCGGCCTCCCGCGAAACGATGGCTGCGCTGGCGCACCGGCTGGTGGGCCTGGGCGCGCAGGCCGTGGTGGCGGGCTGTACGGAGGTGCCGCTGGTCATGAGCCAGGCCGACCTGACCGTGCCGTTCGTCGATGCGACGGACGCGCTGGCGCGGCGGTGTGTCGAGGTTTGCCGGTAGGCTCAAGACCCTCTCCCTGAAGGGAGAGGTGTCGGCGAAGCCGACGGAGAGGGACGTAGCTGCAAAGCCTGCTGTCCCCTCTCGTTAGAAGGAACTTCCCCCTCCGGCCCTTCGGGCCACCTCCCCCTTCAGGGGGAGGGCAAGCAACGTCACCCGCCGAAGATCCGCCGCAGCCAGCGCGGAATGCCGCCGAGGTCCTGTTCCAGCTCGCGCTCCAGCCCCTCTTCCTCCGACGGCGGCTGCACGCGTGGGATGGGGGCGCGGTCGCGGGCGATCAGGCCCGCGCGAAGACCCTGGCCGACGAAGTCCCGCCAGATCTGGGCCGGCAGGCCGCCGCCGGTGACGCCGTTCATCGGCGTGTGGTCGTCGTTGCCGACCCACACCCCGACCACCAGGTCGCCGGTGAAGCCGACGAAGACAGCGTCGCGGTGCTCCTGGGTGGTGCCGGTCTTGCCGTAGGTCAGCTGGCCGGTGCGGGCCGCGCGGCCCGTGCCTTCCTCGACCACCGCGCCGAGCAGTTCGTAGAGCGCCGCGCGCTGAGCGGTGTCGAGCTGGCGGCTGGGCGGAGCAGCCTCGCCCTCCTTGCGCGGCCGGCCATAGGGCGCGACCGGCATGTGGCCCGAGGCGACGGCGGCGTAGGCGCTGGTCAGCTCCAGCAACGTCGTCTCGGCCGCGCCCAGCGACAGGCTGGCGTCCGTGGCCTTCAGCGGCGAGGTGATCCCCAGATCGCGGGCCGCCTGCACCACCGCCTCGCCGCCGGCCGTCTGCCAGATGCGGGCGGCGATGATGTTGTTGGACTGGGCGAAGGCGTCGCGCAGGGTCAGGTCGCTGCCCGCGCCGCCCTCGTAGTTCCTGGGCGTCCAGCCGTTGATGGTCACCGGATCGCCGACCACTCGCATGTCGGGCCGCGCCCCGTCGCGCAGGGCGGCCAGATAGACGAACAGCTTGAAGGCGCTGCCCGGCTGGCGCTTGGCCTGGACGGCGCGGTTGAACTGGCTCTTGGCGTAGGAGCGGCCTCCGACCATGGCCACGACCTTGCCGTCGGGCCGCATGGCGACCAGCGCCGCCTGCCCCGCCTTCAGCCGGGTTCCGGACCTGGCCAGGGCGTTGTTGACCGCCTGCTCGGCGCGGCGCTGCAGGCGGCCGTCCAGGGTGGTGGGCACGCGGACCTCGCCATAGCGCGCGGTCTCGAAGGCGTCGGCGATCTGCGGCGAGACCCAGTCGGCGAAATAGCCGCCGACCGGCAAGCTGGCGCGGGTGGCCCGGGCGCGGGCGCCGCGGGCGTTCTGCGCCTGCTCGGGCGTGATGAACTTGACCTCGACCATGTCGGCCAGCACCTGGTCGGCGCGGGCGGCCGTGGCCTTGGGATTGTCGACGGGGTCCAGCCGGCTGGGGGCGTTGACCATACCCGCCAGGATCGCCGCCTGGCCCAGGGTCAGCTTCTCGGGCGGGCGGCCAAAATAGTGCCGCGAGGCCGCGCCCAGGCCATAGACCCCGTCGCCGAAATAGATGCTGGACAGATAGCGGGCGAGGATCTCGTCCTTTGAAAGCCTCAGCTCCAGCCACACCGCGATCACCGCCTCCTGCGCCTTGCGGCGAAGGGTGCGCTCGTTGCTGAGGAAGGCGTTCTTGGCCAGCTGCTGGGTGATGGTGCTGGCGCCCTCGCGGGCCTTGCCGGCCTTGATGTTGACCGCCGCCGCCCGGCCCATGCCCCAGAGATCCAGGCCGAAGTGGCGGCGAAAGCGCCGGTCCTCGACCGCGATGAAGGCGTTGGGCACATAGGCCGGCAGTTCGGAGACGACGACCGGCGCCTCCTTGTAGGCCCCGCGCCGGGCGAAGGCCTTACCCTGGGCGTCCAGCAGCACGACGGCCGGGCTGTCCAGCGGCTCCAGCGAACGCGACAGCGGCAGGCTGACCCCGACCCAGACGAAGGCGGCCAGCAGCACGGCGAAGACCAGGCCGAAGAAGCCCATCCAACGCGGATGACGGCGAACGAAGGCGACGGTTCCACGCGCTCTCGCGGCGACGAAGGCGGTCGCGGTCAGGGCCACGTGTCGCGCCTTCACCGTCCAGGATCGCCAGTCGAAATCGGCCACTCGGCCCCCGCTTCCTGTTTCAGCCCTGGCCTGAATGGCAAGAACTTGCGGCAGGAAAGCGTCACAGCACGGCGGAGGTTGCCCTTTAGGCCTGCAGCGCCATGAAGGCGTCCACCCGGTCGAGCGCCGCCAGCGGGGCTCGTAGCGTGCAGACCAGGCCTTCGGGGCGATAATCGAGCTCGACCTGCCCGTCCAGCTCGTTGGCCAGGGCCAGCTCGATAATCCGCGAGCCGAAGCCGCGCCGCGAGGGCCGCGCCACCGGCGGGCCGCCGCGCTCGGTCCAGGTGACCAGGAGGCGTGCGCCGGGCTGCGAGGTCCAGCGCACCTCGACTTCGCCGCCGGGAACCGACAGGGCCCCGTACTTCAGGGCGTTGATCGCCAGTTCGTGGAAGGCCAGGGCCATGACCACCGCCGGCTTGGGCGAGACCATCAGGTCGGGCCCGTCGACCCGCACCTCGTGGTCGGCGTTGCGATAGGGGCGCAGCGAGCCCTCGACGATCTGGCGCAGGCTGGCGGCGGCCCAGTTCTCGTCGGTCAGCACGTTGTGGGTGGCGGCAATGGCCATCAGCCGGCCCTCGAAGGCGCGACGCACGGCCGGATCGACCCCGGCGTTGCGCAGCGACTGGGCGGCGATCGACTGGACGATGGCCAGGGTGTTCTTGACCCGGTGATTGAGCTCGTTGACCAGCAGCTGGCGATGGCGCTCGGCCAGCATGGCGGCGGTGACGTCGCGCGAGGCGGCCAGCACCCGCACCACCCTGCCCGCCTCGTCCAGAACCGGCGACACCGTGGTGTCCCACCAGCGCACATTGCCCCTGGCGGTCGGGCACAGGGCGCGGAATGACGAAGAGCCGCCGGCCAGGGCCTTGTTCAGGGCGCCCTCGACGGCGGGGCGGCTTTCGGGCGGCCACATGTCTGGCCAGTAGCGATCGCGGTTACGGCCCTCGAAATCGTCGATCTCGAACAGCTCGCGGCCACGCGTGTTCATGTATTCGATCAGCCCGTCGCGGCTGATGACGCGGATGCAGTCCTGGCTGGCTTCCAGCACGCTGTGGAAATAGGCGCCGGCGCTGGCCAGCACGCCATCGTCCATAAGGTCCTGACCCATGCCCCCTCCGTCGCCCGGCTCCGTCAGGAGCCGAAGTTGCGCGAGGCCGCGACGGTCTTCAGGAACGCCTCGAGCCGCGCCGCCTCAGCAGGAGCCGGCGGGGGCGTCCTCGGCGCAGGCTTCCATCAGTCCGACCATGGCGGCGGTGATCCGCGAGGTCTGGGCCATGCGGCGAAGGGCTTCGCGGGCGTGGGCGCTGTCGGCGATCTCGGCCTGACGCTCCAGCCGTTCGGCTTCCTTAAGATGATCGTTTTGGCTCGGCATGGGTCGATTCTTTACTGCGAATGAACGTCGTTCTCCATGCGACCGCGCGACGCAGGTCGAAGGGATTTGTTAACGCCCTCAGCCGGTTAGGTGCGACAGCACATATGAAAACACCCCCGGGCCATAGGACCCGGGGGTGTCGTCCTGTTCCCCAACAGGACGGCGTCGCCCGCTGCCATCCGGCGCGGCGGCGTCGCCTCATGAACCGATGGTGGTCATTTGTTGGATATCGCCTCCCGAGACAACGCGGCGGCCTGTCGCACACGTCCCAGGGGAAATTCCAGGCCGCCTCGCCAACAGGGCGCTTGCCAAGCATGACACCGGTGGACATTGTGTCGTCCAAACGCGCGCCGGGCCAACGGCGGCAAGGATTCGAGGCCTTATGCCTCGACGGGGAAGGAAACCAAGGCGCAGCTTGGAAACAGGCGTCGCGACCAGCCTCCGGACCCTGCCGCCTGCGTCCCCGCGTCGCGCCCGCCCGCTCTGGAGTTATCGCGTCGATGCCGCTCAGCCCCCTCTCCCGCCGCCGCCTGCTGGCGACCACCGCGGCCGCCTTCGCCGCCGCCGCGGGCCTGGCGCCCTTCAAGGCCCTGGCGGCCGAGGCGCCGAGCAAGGAAGCGGCGCTGGCGACGATGAAGCGGGCCACCACCTTCATGGTCGAGAAGGTCGCCTACCAGGGCGGCTATGTCTGGAGCTACCTGCCCGACTTCTCGCGCCGCTGGGGCGAGATGGAAGCCTATCCGACGATGATCTGGGTGCAGCCGCCCGGCACGGCGACCATGGGCCACCTGTTTCTCGACGCCTATCACGCCACCGGCGACGAATATTACTACGAGGCCGCCAAGCAGGTGGCCGGCGCCCTGATCAAGATCCAGCACCCGGCCGGCGGCTGGAACTATCTGGGCGACCTGGCCGGCGAGCAGTCCATCAAGAAATGGTACGACACCATCGGCAAGAACGGCTGGCGGCTCGAGGAATTCCAGCACTACTACGGCAACGCCACCTTCGACGACGCCGGCACGGCCGAAAGCTCGCAGTTCCTGCTGCGGCTCTATGTCGAGAAGAAGGATGCGGCCTTCAAGCCGGCCCTGGACAAGGCGATCCAGTTCGTCCTCGACAGCCAGTACCCGGTCGGCGGCTGGCCCCAGCGCTTCCCGCTGAAGGACGAGTTCCACCACCATGGCCGGCCCGACTACACCGGCTACATCACCTTCAACGACGACGTGGCCGGCGAGAACATCGAGTTCCTGCTCATGGTCTGGCAGGCGCTGGGCGACCCGCGCGTGCTGCCGGCCGTGAAGAAGGCCATGGACTGCTTCACGGCCTGCCAGCAGCCCCTGCCCCAGGCCGGTTGGGGCCTGCAGCACAAGGTCTCCGACCTCAAGCCGTCGGGCGCGCGCACCTACGAGCCCGAGGCCTTCGCCACCCACACCACGGCGGCCAACATCACCGCATGCATGGGCTTCTATGAGCTGACGGGCGATCCGAAGTACCTGGCGCGCCTCTCCGAGGCCCTCGACTGGCTGGAGACCACCAAGCTTCCCGTCGAGTATCAGAAGGGCCGCCAGTTCCCGACCTTCGTCGAGATCGGCAGCAACAAGCCGCTGTTCGTGCACCGCACCGGCAGCAACGTCGTCAACGGCCGCTACTATGTCGACGGCAATCCCGAAAACACCGTGGCGCACTACTCGTCGTTCCGGGGGATCAACATCCCGGCCCTGCGCAAGCGGCTGGAGACGCTGAAGGCCACGCCGCCGGACGTCGTCAGCAAGGCCTCGCCGCTGAAGGGCGGCCGCCAGGCGCTGCCGAAGTACTATACGCTGAAGGACGTCTCGGTGTCGGACCTGAACGTCGGCGCCCTGAAGGGCGACGCCACGGCCGGCGCGCCGGACAAGGCCGCCGGCCTGATCGCCGCGCTGAACGAAGCCGGGTGGTGGCCGACCGAGCTGAAGGCGACCAGCAACCCCTATATCGGCGACGGCTCGGCGACCCCGGCTCCGGGCGACTTCAGCCGCACCCACGTCGGCGACGCGAGCGACACCTCGCCGTACGTCACTGACAAGCCGAAGATCGGGATTTCCACCGGCAGCTACATCGAGAACATGGTGACGCTGCTGAAGTACGTCGGGGCGGCGTGAAGATCCGGAGTTTCTTCTCGGGCCGGCCGTCGGTCGCCCCCGGAGGCGACAGCTTCTTGCTCCTCCCCCGTGGAACGGGGGAGGTGGCGCGCTGCGGATACGCAGCGTGACGGAGGGGGCGACCGCCACTACTGAGCCCAGTCTCGCGCCCGCCACCACCACCTGGTCCCCCGCCCCCCCACCACCGGGGGGGGGGCGAGTCGATAAACGCCAGCCGCCCCGACCCGCGAGC
>NZ_JARQWV010000038.1 GCF_029543245.1 Caulobacter endophyticus | reverse complement strand
GGGGGCCGAGACTGGGCTCCGTGCCGGCGGTCGCCCCCTCCGTCACGCTGCGTATCCGCAGCGCGCCACCTCCCCCGCTAAAGCGAGGGAGGAGTTAAGTCAGCGGAAGCGGAAAACGTCCCCCTCCGGCCCTTCGGGCCACCTCCCCCAGAGGGGGAGGATCTGCGGTGACCTGCGACACCGTGCCTCGTTTCATGAACGCTTTCTGAATTTCGAATTAAGGGTTTGTGCGAACTTCGGAGTCTAGCCTTGGAACCATCAGAACCAGGAATAGTCCGATGGCTTCCTTCACTCTTCGCCCGCACGACCGTTCGGAATTCGACTCGCTGATCGGCGGCATCGCCTCGCAGTTCCCCGGCGCCCGCATCGAGGCCGCCCACAACGACACCTGGGCCTCCTATCGGGTCGACGTGTCGTGCGAGGATCCTCGCGCTTCGGCCCTGCGGGACTGGCTCAACGGTCACCACGCCGACTGCCCGCGCACCTGATCCTGCCGGACCTGGGTCTGGCCGCTACTGGCTGACCCACTGCACGCAGGCGACCCAGGCCACCGCCATGCGGTCCAGCGTGCGGTCGTCGCCGTCGCGCAGGACCGAGGTCAGCTCGATCGTCCGGGCCGTCAGCCGGCCCAGTTCCCTGATCAGCACCTCGCCGTCGGTGGTCATCACCACCACCCGGTCGCCGCGCCGGGGCTCGGCCGTCGCCGAGACCAGAAGCCGGTCGCCGTCGCGATAGACCGGCGCCAGGGCGTCGCCCTCGATCTCCAGGGCGTAGAGCCCGTCTTCCCGCGGCCCCGGAAGCTCAATCTCCTCCCAGCCCGCCCCGCGCGGCGCGCCCGCCTCGTCGAACAGGCCCGGCGCGGCCCGCGCCTGGCCGATCAGCGGAATGCCGACGCGCTTGCCCTGCACGCTCTCGGTCAGGGCCGCGAATTCTGAAAATCCCACGCCGGTGGCTTCCAGCACCTTGGCCAGGCTCTCGGTCGAGGGCCAGCGGGGGCGCGTGTCGACGTCGCCGCGCTTGGAGCGGTTGAAGGCGGTGGGATCCAGGCCCGCAAGCTTGGCCATGGCCGAGGGGCTCATGTCGAACCGCTTGGCCAGGGCGTCGATCGCGGTCCACAGTTCGGCGTGCGAGAGCATGGGGTCCTCCACACGTCCAAGTGACGGGACCGCAAGGAAATTATGCCCTCGACCTAGGAATGTAAACCTAGGGGAAATGGTCAAGGTTGACGTTTACGTAAGCGTTGACGTTCCGCAAGGTCCGGTCTAGCGTGAACAGCGATAACCAATGACCCGGCCCGGAAGGCCGGCCGCACCCTGGGAGGGTACCGATGGCAGCCGATCTTCGACGTCCCGAGCGCACGTTCTCGATCCGTCAGCTGTGCAACGAATTCAAAGCCACGCCCCGGGCGCTGCGCTTCTACGAGGACAAGGGTCTGCTGACGCCGGCCCGCGAAGGCCTCAACCGCGTCTATTCCCACAAGGACCGCGTCCGCCTGCAACTGATCCTGCGCGGCAAGCGCGTGGGCCTGTCGCTGTCGGAAATCCGCGAACTGCTCGACCTCTATGACGAGAACGACGACGGCGCGGCCCAGATGGCCCGGTCGCTGAAGAAGTTCCGCGAGCGCGCCAGCGCCCTGGAGCAGCAGCGCGAGGACATCGACGGCGCCCTGATCGAGCTGCGCGAGGCCTGCGATCGCCTCGAGAAGCGCCTGGCCGAGATCCGCCCCGACCTGCTGCCGCGCTCTGCCGACTACGAGCAGCTGCTGCGCGCCCGCCTCGACGGCGCCGAAATGGCGCTGGGCAAGTAGGCTCAAGAAATTCCCGGTATGCGCTCGTTTCCGCCAAGACCGGCGGGGCCGGGCGCGCCCTGGTTCCACCTCCCCGATCCGACCCATCAGGACTGCTTTAAATGACCTATCAGCCGCCCGTTCGCGATCACATGTTCCTGCTGCGCGACGTGCTCAACATCGAGCAGTACGGCAACCTGCCGGCCTTCGCCGACGCCTCGATCGACGTCGTCGAGCAGATCGTCGAGGGCGCGGCCCAGTTCACCGGCGAAGTCCTGGCCCCGCTGAACAGCGTCGGCGACAAGACCGGCTGCAAGCTGGATCCGGTCACCAACACCGTCACCACCCCGCCGGGCTTCAAGGAAGCCTACAAGGCCCTGTGCGAAGGCGGCTGGACGGGCCTCGGCTCGGATCCGACCTACGGCGGCCAGGGCCTGCCGCACGTCGTGAACCTGTCGTTCTCGGAAATGTCGAGCAGCGCCAACATGGCCTTCTCGATGTATCCGGGCCTGGCGCACGGCGCCTATTCGGCCATCCACACCGGCGGCACCGACGCGCAGAAGCAGACCTACCTGCCCAAGATGATCACGGGCGAGTGGACCGGCACCATGAACCTGACCGAGCCGCATTGCGGCACGGACCTTGGCCTGCTGCGCACCAAGGCCGTCCCGCAGGCCGACGGCAGCTACAAGATCACCGGCCAGAAGATCTGGATCTCGGCCGGCGAACACGACATGTCGGACAACATCGTCCACCTCGTTTTGGCCCGCATCGAGGGCGCTCCGGCCGGCGTGAAGGGCATCAGCCTGTTCATCGTGCCGAAGTTCTTCCCCAAGGAAGACGGCTCGGTGGGCGCGCGCAACGAGGGCGCCAAGTGCGTGGGCCTCGAAGAGAAGATGGGCATCCACGGCAACGCCACCTGCGTCATGCAGTACGACGACGCCGAGGGCTATCTGATCGGTGAAGAGAACAGCGGCCTGAAGCTGATGTTCGTGATGATGAACGAGGCCCGCCTGGGCGTCGGTCTCCAGGGCGTCGCCCAGGCCGAAGCGGCCAACCAGGCCGCCGTCGCCTTCGCCAAGGACCGCCTGCAAGGCCGTTCGCTGACGGGCCCGAAGAACGCCGACGGCCCGGCCGACCCGATCATCGTCCACCCGGACGTGCGTCGCCTGCTGCTGGAGAACAAGGCCATCATCGAAGGCGGCCGCGCCTTCCTGTTCTGGACCGCCCTGCACGGCGACCTGGCCCACGCCCACCCGGATGAAGCGGTGCGCACCAAGGCCGAGGACTACATGGGCCTGCTGACCCCGGTTCTGAAAGGCTACCTGACCGACCGCGGCTTCCAGGCCTGCTCCAACGCGGTGCAGGTGCACGGCGGCAGCGGCTTCACCGAGCACTTCCCGGTCAGCCAGTACCTGCGCGACTGCCGCATCGCCCTGATCTACGAAGGCACCAACGGCGTCCAAGCCCTCGACCTCGTCGGCCGCAAGCTGGCGGCCAAGGGCGGCCGCGGCGTGATGACCTTCTTCCAGGAGATCGACCAGTTCGTCGGCGAGAACGACGGCGACGCCGAGCTGAAGCCGTTCGTCGACGCCCTGGCGGCGACCAAGGCCCAGCTGCAGGACGGCACCATGTGGCTGATGCAGAACGGCCTGCAGAACCCCGACAACGCCGGCGCGGCCTCGACCGACTACATGCACCTCTTCGGCCTGACGGGCCTGGCCTACATGTGGGCCCTGATGGTCAAGGCGGCCAACGCCAAGATCGCCGAAGGCTCCACCGACCCGTTCTTCACGACCAAGGTCGCCACGGCTCGTTATTTCATCGAACGGGTCTTGCCTGACGCAGGGGCGCATCTGGCCAAACTGAAGACCGGCTCGGCGACCCTGATGGCGCTGCCCGCGGAGGCCTTCTGATCATGAGCGTGCTCGACGTCGCAAAACCCGCCTTCATGGCCGAAGAAGACATCGCGATCTTCGAGGATGCGGTGGGCAAGTTCTTCGACGAGCACGCGCCTGAAAACGTCGTGGCGACTTGGCGCAAGAACCACTGCGTCGATCGCGCGATGTGGAACAAGGCGGGGGAGGCCGGTCTGCTCGGCCTCTCCACGCCGGAAGAATACGGCGGCTCCGGCGGCGACTATCGCCACGAGGTCGTGCTGATGGAACAGCTGGGCAAGAAGGGCGTCGACGGCTTCGGCGCCAGCCTGCACAACGCCATCGTCATGCCGTACATCTTCCACTACGGCACCGAAGAGCAGAAGCAGCGGTGGCTGCCGCGCCTGTCGACCGGCGAGCTGGTCGGCGCGATCGCCATGACCGAGCCGGGCGCCGGCTCCGACCTGCAAGGCGTCAAGACGTCGGCCAAGAAGGTCGGTAACCAGTACGTCGTCAACGGCTCCAAGACCTTCATCACCAACGGCCAGACGGCCAATCTGATCATCGTCGTCGCCAAGACCGACCCGGCCGGCGGCGCCCGCGGGACCAGCCTGGTGGTGGTCGAGACCGATGGCGCGGAAGGCTTCGAGCGCGGCCGCAACCTCGACAAGCTGGGTCACGAGGCTCAGGACACCTCGGAGCTGTTCTTCAACGACGTGAAGATCCCGACCGAGAACCTGCTCGGAACCGAGGAAGGCCAGGGCTTCTTCCAGCTGATGGCCCAGCTGCCGCAGGAGCGGCTGAACATCGCCGTGCAGGGCATGGCGACGATCGAGCGGGCGCTCGAGCTGACCATCGCCTACGTCAAGGAGCGCCAGGCGTTCGGCAAGCCGATCATCGCCTTCCAGAACACCCAGTTCGTGCTGGCCGAATGCAAGACCGAGGCGACCGTCGCCAAGGTGTTCGTCAACCACTGCATCGAGCGCCACCTGAAGGGCGACCTCGACGCCTCGACCGCCTCGATGGCCAAGTACTGGGTGACGGATCTGGAGAACAAGATCGTCGACCGCTGCCTGCAGCTGTTCGGCGGCTACGGCTTCATGAACGAGTACCCGATCGCCCGGATGTACAAGGACAGCCGCGTCCAGCGCATCTACGGCGGCACCAACGAGATCATGAAGCTTCTGATCGCGAGGACGCTCTGATGTTTTTCGCCGACGCTCCGCCCCCGCCTGCGAATGACGCGGCCCGCTCGGCCGTGGTCTGCGTCAAGGCCGAGGGCCGCCGCCCGTTGCAGTTCTCCGGCAAACTGGAGGGCAAGCGCCCCCAGCCCGGCGCCTTCGACCTGCCGCTGAAGCCCGGCGTCGAGCAGTGCAACAATCTGCTGCGCTCGAAGATCGCCACCTGGACCCTGACGGTGAACACGCCGGGCTTCACGCCCTGCCGCCTGCCCGCGCCGGAGTTCGGCCAGCGGGTGGTCTATTCGGCCAAGGCTTCGGCGCGCGGCCTCTCCTGCGCCCCGATCCACAAGTCCCCCATCGGGACCTGGAAGAAGTAGCATGTCGACCCACGTCGCCATCGTCGACTGGAAGCTGGAGCCCGGGGCCGACTTCCCCCGGGGCCGCTACAGCCGCGCCCATACCCTGTCGTTCGACGGCGGGGTCACGGCGCTCGGCTCGGCGTCGCCGTCGGTGGTGCCGCTGCCGTGGTCGGACCCGGCGGGCGTCGATCCCGAGGAGATGTTCGTGGCGGCGCTGTCGTCCTGCCACATGCTGACCTTCCTCGACCTTGCCCGCCGCGCCGGCTTCTTCATCAGCGCCTATCGCGACAGGGCCGAGGGGACGATGACCAAGAACGAGCATGGCGCTCACTGGGTCAGCCACGTGGCCCTGCGCCCCGACATCGTCTTCGAGGGCGACGCGCCCGACGAAGCCAAGCTGGCGGCCCTGCACGAGGCCGCCCACCACGCCTGTTTCATCGCCAACTCGGTTCGGACGGACGTCCGCGTCGAGCCGGCGCTCGAAAACGCCCTGCAAAGCCTTTCCACCTCCAATGCTCACATTGGAAGTGGGTGAAAAGGCTTTGAAAACAAAAGTCTAGAGCGCGATCGCGCTCTGGGGCCAACAGATTTAAAGATCGCAGGAAGGAGCCATTCAATGGCCGACGCTTACATCTTCGACGCCGTGCGCACCCCGCGCGGCAAGGGCAAGAAGGACGGCTCTCTGCACGAGATCACCGCCCTGTCGCTGGCCAGCCAGGTCCTGGAAGCCATCCGCGACCGCAACAACCTGGACACCTCCAAGGTCGACGACGTCGTCCTGGGCTGCGTGGCCCCGGTCGGCGAGCAAGGCTCGGACATCGCCCGCACCGCTGTGCTGACCGCCGACTATGCCGAGAACGTCGCCGGCGTGCAGATCAACCGCTTCTGCGCCTCGGGCCTGGAAGCCGTGAACATGGCCGCGGCCAAGGTCATCTCGGGTGAAGCCGACCTGACCATCGGCGGCGGCGTCGAGAGCATGAGCCGCGTGCCGATGGGCAGCGACGGCGGCGCCTGGCCGACCGATCCGTCGTCGGCCTTCAAGACCTACTTCATGCCGCAAGGCGTGTCGGCCGACCTGATCGCCACCCTCTATGGCTTCAGCCGCGACGACGTCGACGCCTACGCCGTCGAGAGCCAGAAGCGCGCCGCCCAGGCCTGGGCCGAAGGTCGCTTCAACAAGTCGGTCGTGCCGGTGAAGGACCAGCTGGGTCTCAACATCCTGTCG
Organism: Caulobacter endophyticus; assembly: GCF_029543245.1. Lineage (GTDB taxonomy): Bacteria > Pseudomonadota > Alphaproteobacteria > Caulobacterales > Caulobacteraceae > Caulobacter > Caulobacter endophyticus_A. The sequence continues at coordinate 28,837 of NZ_JARQWV010000038.1, read as the reverse complement.
CACGACGAGACCGTCCGCGCCTCGACCACCATGCAGACCCTGGCCTCGCTGAACCCCTCGTTCACGGGCATGGGCGAGATGGCCTTCGACGCGGTCGCCACCCAGCGCTATCCGCAGGTCGAGCGCATGACCCACGTGCACCACGCGGGCAACAGCTCGGGCATCGTCGACGGCGCCGCCGGCGTGCTGATCGGCACCAAGGAGATGGGCGACGCGCTCGGCCTCAAGGCCCGCGCCCGCATCAAGGGCATGGCCTCGATCGGTTCGGAGCCGTCGATCATGTTGACCGGCCCGTCGCTGGTCACCGAGAAGCTGCTCAAGAAGCTCGGCATGGAAGTCGGCGACATCGACCTCTACGAGCTGAACGAAGCCTTCGCCGCCGTCGTCCTGCGCATGATGCAGGCGCTGGACATCCCGCACGACAAGATGAACGTCAACGGCGGCGCCATCGCCATGGGCCACCCGCTGGGCGCCACCGGCGCGATGATCCTGGGCACCATGGTCGACGAGCTGGAACGCTCCGACAAGGAAACCGCCCTGATCACCCTGTGCGTCGGCGCCGGCATGGGCACCGCCACGGTCATCGAACGCGTCTGATCCAAGCACAGATCGTCATCCCGGACGGCCGTAGGCCGATCCGGGACCCAGGGGCCGGCGCATTGCGGTTCACCTGGGTCCCGGCTCTCCGCTTCGCTACGGCCGGGATGACGACCCAAATTCTGAAGGACTAGTCCACATGGAAAACTTTAAGATCGAGGTCGACGGCGACGGCATCGCCCTGGTCACCTTCGACGTCCCCGGCCGTTCGATGAACACCCTGACCGCCTCGGTGATCAAGGAAGTCGGCGAGCTGGTCGAGCGCATCAAGACCGACGCGGCCATCAAGGGCGCCGTCATCACCTCGGGCAAGACCACCGGCTTCTGCGCCGGCGCCGACCTGGGTGAGCTGGGCGGCAACGGCGGCCTGGGCGGCGCCAGTAAGGGACAAGAAGGGCTTCAAGCCGCGTTCGACGCCGGCTTTGCCCTGAACAAGGCCTTCCGCGAGCTGGAAACCAGCGGCAAGCCGGTGGCCGCGGCCATCAACGGCCTGGCGCTGGGCGGCGGCCTGGAATTCGTCCTGGCCACCCACTACCGCGTGGTCGCCGACCTGCCGAAGCTGCAGCTGGGCCTGCCGGAAGCCAAGGTCGGCCTGCTGCCGGGCGGCGGCGGCACCCAGCGCCTGACGCGCCTTATGGGCGTGATGGCCGCCGCGCCGTATCTGCTCGAAGGCAAGTCGATGAAGCCGGCCGAGGCCCTGGGCCTCAAGGTCGTGCACGAGGTCGTGCCGGCCGGCACGGAAGTCGAGGCCGCCAAGACCTGGATCAAGACCAAGGGCGACCCGGTCGCTCCGTGGGACAAGAAGGACTTCAAGATCCCCGGCGGCGGCCCTTACACCCCGACCGGCGCCCAGGTGTTCATCATGGGCAACGCCATGCTGCGCAAGAACACCTACGGCAACTATCCGGCCCAGCAGAACATCATGAAGGCCGTCTATGAAGGCCTGCAGGTTCCGTTCGACGCCGCGATCCGCATCGAGACCCGCTACTTCATCAAGACCCTGATGACGCCGCAGGCCAAGGGCATGATCCGCACCCTGTTCCTGTCCCTGCAAGAGCTGGGCAAGGGCGCGGGCCGTCCGGAAGGCGTGCCGCACTACGACGTCAAGAAGGTCGCCGTGCTGGGCGCCGGCATGATGGGCGCGGGCATCGCCTACGTCCAAGCCATGGCCGGCATCGAGACCGTGCTGATCGACCAGAGCCAAGAAGCCGCCGACAAGGGCAAGGGCTACGCCGAGGGCCTGGTCAAGAAGGCCGTTTCGCGCGGCAAGCTGACCCAGGAAAAGGGTGAGGCCATCCTGGCGCTCATCCACCCGACCGCCGACTACGCCAACGTCAAGGGCAGCGACCTGGTCGTCGAGGCCGTGTTCGAGAACCGCGAAGTGAAGGCCGCCGTCACCAAGCTGGCCGAAGCCCAGCTGGCCGACACGGCCGTGTTCGGCTCCAACACCTCGACCCTGCCGATCACCGGCCTGGCCGAGGCCTCGATCCGTCCGGAAAGCTTCATCGGCATCCACTTCTTCTCGCCGGTCGACAAGATGGGCCTGGTCGAGATCATCCTCGGCGAGAAGACCGACCAGGCGACCATCGCCAAGTCGATCGACTACGTCCTGAAGATCAAGAAGACCCCGATCGTCGTCAACGACAGCCGCGGCTTCTACACCTCGCGCTGCTTCGGCACCTTCGTGCAGGAAGGCATGGAGCTGCTGAGCGACGGCATCGCGCCGGCGATCATCGACAATGTCGGCCGCGCCACCGGCATGCCGCGCGGTCCGCTGGAAATGCACGACGACGTCGCGCTGGACCTGTCGCACAAGATCGCCGTCCAGACGAAGAAGGACCTCGGCGACAAGTACGAGGAGCGTCCGTTCACCGCGGTCATCGCCAAGATGGTCGAGGACCTGGGCCGCTACGGCCGCAAGAACGGCAAGGGCTTCTACGACTATCCGGAAAACGGCCCCAAGACCCTGTGGCCGGGCCTTTCGGACCTCGTCGAAGTGACCGTCAAGGACGCCGACAAGGCGCTGATCGAACAGATCCGCACCCGCCTGCTGTACCGCCAGGCCGTCGAGGCCGCGCGCTGCTTCGAGGAAGGCGTGATCACCGATCCGCGTGAAGCCGATGTCGGCGCCATTCTGGGCTGGGGCTTCGCGCCCTGGACCGGTGGTCCGATCAGCCTGATCGACGGCGTGGGCGTGGCCAAGTTCGTCGAGACGCTCGACCAGCTGGCCGCCGCCTACGGCTCGCGCTTCACCCCGCCGGCCCTGCTGCGCGAGATGGCCGCCAAGGGCGAGACCTTCTACGGCCGCTTCGGCGGCAAGAGCGAGAAGGCGGCCGCTTAAGCCGCTTTCCCGCTTCAGGCGAAATGAGGAGGCCCGGCGGCGACGCCGGGCCTTTTTCTTTGCGCCGCCGCATCAATGCCGCCATCGCCGCGCCCCATCGCGCGGCTACCTCCACGCCGTCCGCGCGTTACTGGCGGCAAGCAGGGGTTTGGGATGGCCGGCAGGCGATCGACAGTTCGCCGCAAGAGGCCTTTCACCCTCGCCCTGATCGTGGCGAGCGGCCTGCACGTGCTGCTGGGCGTGGGCCTGCTGGCGGGCGTCAAGGTCATGCCGCCGCTGGTCGAGCAGAACCTGATCGTCGACCTGGTGGACGTCGCGCCGCCGCCCGCGCCGCGCCTCGAGGCGCCCGCCGCGTCCGTGCCCGCGCCGTCCGCCCCCAAGACCCCGCAGGCCCGCGCCGTGGCGCCGCCGCCTCCGGCCCAGGTCGCCGCCGCGCCCTCGCCGAGCCCGGCGCCGGCTGCGCCGGCGGCCCCCCGCGCGGCCACCGCGCCGCCCGGCTTCAAGTCACGCGGAACGCCGACGCCCGGCGGCGATGATTTGCGCACCGCCGCCCGCGAAGGCGGCGGCTGCAACCACGCCGACCTCTATCGCCTGACCAAGGCCGAGCGCGCGGCCTGCGACGACAAGCTGGGCATCAAGTCCAGGGACGCGCCGATGTACGCGGTGATCGACCAGGCCAAGAAGGATTTCTTCGACGGCGCCTGCAAGAAGGACGACGAGTGGTGCCTCTACCGCACCGGCCAGGGGCCGTATCCGGGCCTGCTGGCCCTGATGAAGAAGAAAAAGAGCGAGTGGTGAACCGCCTGTGATCCCTCTCCCCTTGCGGGAGAGGGTGGCCTCCGAAGGAGGTCGGGTGAGGGGTCTCTCAGATTTATCCGGACGGGCCTTTCGGCCCCTCATCCGTCGGCTTCGCCGCCACCTTCTCCCGCAAGGGGAGAAGGAAGCACAAAAAAGGGCGGCCCTCGCGAGCCGCCCTTTCCGTGTTCGAACCTGAACCCGTCGCTTACCAGCTCTTGCTGACGCTCAGGAACAGGCGGCGTTCGACTTCCAGGCCGGCGCTCTGGCGCTGGCGGTTGTCGCCGAGGTTCTGGCCGCTGATCGCCACGGTCACGCCGTGGTCGAAGCTGCGGGCCACGCGGCCGCCGATGGCGGCGTAGCTTTCGATCTTCACCAGGCGCGGATTGGCGCCGACGGCGTAGAGCGCATAGGCCTCGTGGTCGCCGACCAGGGTGACGAAGCCGTCGGCCGTCCAGGCGCCGCCGGTCCAGCCCAGGGCCACGTTGCCGCGGTTCTCCGGCGTGGTCGCGCCGAAGGCGGCCGAGCGCAGCACCGGCGAGAAGCCGGCCAGCGGCTCGTCGTCGACCTCGGTGTGGGTCCAGTCGGCGTTCCAGCGGAAGCCGGCGCCGAACTCGCCCTGGGCGGCCAGTTCGAAGCCGTTCATCTTGCTCTCGCCGATGTTGCGGTAGCTGAGCACCGGCAGGCTGACCAGGGTCGGCGCGACGTCGATCTGGGCCGAGGTCGGCTGGCCCTTCACGTCTTCGGTCTTCTGGATGAAGGCCTTGGCGCTGATCTGGGCCTTGATGGCCGGCAGGGCGCGCTCATAGGTCAGCTGGTAGTTGGTGACGATCGCCGGTTCCAGGGTCGGGTTGCCGGCCAGGCCCAGGGTGTAGGGACCGACGCTGACGCGAGCCTGCAGGGCGCCCAGGTCGACCAGGGTCGGCACCTGCACGCCGCGGGCGGCGCTGGCCTTGAAGGTGTCGGCGGCGGTGGCGCGCCACACCAGGCCCAGGTTCCAGGACGGCTCCTCGATCTTGCGATCCCAGTAGCCGTTGCCCAGGGGCGGCGAGCCGGCCGGGAAGGCGCCGTCGCGCGACAGGTCCAGGCTGTCGTAGCGGCCGGCGGCGGTGAAGGCGAGCTTGTCGCTGATCGCCCAGTTCCACATCGCCGAGGCCGACAGCACGTCGTAGCTGACTTCGGCGCCGCCGATCGGGGCGGTGTTGACCTCGTTGTGGCGGTATTCGCCGCCCAGGCGGATGGTGTGCTTCGCGCCGATCTTGAACAGGTCCTGGGCCGAGACGACCGTGATCTTGTTCTCGAAGCGGGCCTTCTGGCCAAGGATCAGATGCTTGGCGGTCAGGTCGTTCTGGTAGGCGGAAAGCTGCAGCTGGCCGACCTGGGTGTCGGCAGTCAGCGTGCCCTTCAGCGAGCTCGTCAGGTACTTGCTGGGCGAGTAGGCGTAGTTGGACAGCATGTCGCTGACCTGGACGTTCGAGTATGAGCCCTCGACGCGCAGCTCGGCCTTGTCGGTCAGCTGGGTGACGGTGTCGATGTTGGCCGAGATCTTGGCCGGGTCGTTCAGCTGGCTCTTGGCGACGCCGGCGACGGTGTTCTTGAACTCGTCGCTCTGGCTGGCGCCGGCCGAGACGCGGGCGCTGAAGCGCTCGCCCAGCTTGAAGGTCTTGGCCAGCGAAACCTCGCCGTAGCCGAAGTTGCCGCCGCGCACGGTGATGTCGCCGGCGTCGTCGAACTTCGGGTTGACGGTGATGATGTTGACCACGCCGCTGACGGCGTTGAAGCCGAAGAGGGCGCTGTTGGGGCCCTTGACGACCTCGATCTGGCGGATTTCCGACAGCTGCACGGGCAGGGTGGCCCAGGCGGTGTAGCCGTAGTGGTCGAGATAGACCTGGCGGCCGTTGATCAGCACCAGCAGGCGCGGCGACATGGCCTGATTGTAGCCGCGAACGCTGACGTCGGCGGCGCCGGCGCCCCAGGTGGTGACGTCCAGGCCGGCCACGCGCGACAGGATGGTCGGCAGGTCGACCGCGCCCGAGCGGGTGATGTCGGCGGCCGAGATGATGGTCATGTCCACCGGCGCTTCGGTCGAGCGCTGCGGGGCGCCGGTGGCGCTGGTGGTGACCGGCTCGTTGAACAGCTGCTCGAGCGAGCCGTAGTCGATCGATTGGGCGTGGGCGGCCGAGGCGGCGGCGACGAGGAGGCCTGCGGAAACGCCGGCCAGGAGAGTCTTCTTCATGGGTATGTCTCTTGTGCTGGCGGCGATCAGACTTCGCGGATCATCATGCGGAAGGCGGACTTGAAGACCGCGCCCACGGCCGCGGCGGCGCCGCGGTTGACGATGATCTCGACCTTGGGGTCGGCCGACACGCTCATGACGCAGGCGCCGCTGGCGGCGCAGGACGCGTCCGAGCCGATGGTGATGATCTTCTTGGCCTTGGCGGCCGCGCCCACCGGGCCGGCGGTCACGCCGGTGGTGACGTAGAGGGCGGCCACGCCCGAGACGCCCGAGACGGCGCCGGCTTCGACCGGCTTGGCCGTCAGGGTCAGGGCGCCGGTGGTGAGGCCGCCGCCGATGGCGGCCATGACGGCGTTCTTCTCGGCGACGGAAGCCGGCTTGGACGGATCGAACACGACGCCCAGCACCGCCTTGCCGGTGGGACCGTTCTCCAGGAAGGTCAGCGCGCGGCCGGCGATCTGCACGTCCTTGGCGGCGTCGGCATGGGCGCTGATCGGCGCGACGGTGAGGAGCGCCGCGGCCAGCGCCACGACGGGTTTCTTCTTCGACATTCTGTTGAAATCCCCTGCCCTTTGTTGGGCTTGTGAGCGGGGTGATGGCGCGGCGGGTGTAAAGAAGACGTAACGCCGCCCGCATGACGTCGTTCTGCAAACCTTTGCACTGGTCGGGTATCCGACAGTCAAACAACTTCCGGTCGGCAAATGACCTTGCGGCAGGGAAGGTCTATGTCCGGTGCGGCGTCATCTTGAGTTGTGTTTGGACAGAATGTCGCAGTTCGAAACTTATTTTCGGATTGCGGAGACTCAGATCGACAGGCGTTCGGCGGCGACGCCGGCCGCGCGCAGGGCGGCCAGACGCGCGAAGGCCAGGGTCAGGGCCTTGCGGCGGGCGCCCGCCAGGGGCGTGACAGGGGCGGCGCGCACCACCGCGCCGCCGAAGCCGTCGGCGACGATCAGGCCCGGCTCTTCCGGCAGGATCCCTTCGGGGAACTGCGGCGCCACGGCGAAGTGGAAGGCGTCGCAATAGGGGCCGTACTCGCCCCACTTGCGGTCGACGCGATAATCGTCCAGGCCCGACTTCACCTCGACGATGACGATGTCGCCCTTCGGCCCCAGCGCCATCAGGTCGGCCCGGCGGCCGTTGGGCAGGGTCACCTCGGCCAGCGGCGCATAGCCCAGGTCGACCAACAGCCTCGCCGCGCCGCGGGTGACGGCCAGGGTGGTCTCGGGGCGCCCCATGGCGGAAGGGGTGAGGCTGATGTCGACGACGACGTCCATGGCGTCACCATGTTCCATCTTTGTTCGCGGCGCAAGCGGCCGTGTCAGCCGTTGGTGAGGGCCGCCATCACCCCGCCGGCCGCACCGACGAGCGACGACAGCGAGGCCGCGACCAGCAGCCAGGGCGGGAGATCGTCGCGATGGCTTCGCCAATGGATCAGGCCGAACTGGGCGGCGATCGTGCCGCCGAGCAACAGGGCGGCGAGATCGATCACGGTGCGGGCCGTACCCGGCACGAGGATGATCGCGCCCAGGCAGGCGGTCGTGATCGCAAGCAGGGCCAGCAAAGCGCTCCAGGCGACGGTGGTCAGGCGCGGCGGTTGAGATTGGACCTTGGCCATGACCCGATGTAAGGGCGCTGCTTGGTTGAGCGCAAGGTCGCGCCCTCACCCCCGCGCGTGCTTGGTCACCCGCAGGCGCGAGACGTCGTATCCCATGGCCTTGGCGCGGTCGGTCAGGACCTGGGTCAGGCCGGGGGTGGGCTTGTCGCGGGTCAGCAGCCAGAGATAGCGGCCGCTGCCCTCGCCGACGATCGCCCAGCTGTAGTCGTCGGCGTGGTCCAGCACCCAGTAGTCTCCGACGAAGAACGGGCCGAAGAACGACACCTTCAGCTTCGCCCCCGTGGCCTTGTCGACCACCTTGGCCTTGCCCAGGCTGACCTTCTCGATCCCCTCGGGGCCGCCCTTGCGGCAGGTGTTGCGCACCTCCACCAGCCCGTCGGGGCGCAGCGAATACTCGGCGGTGACGCCGTCGCAGCCCTTCTCGAAGCGGAAGTCGTAGCGGGCCGCCTCGTACCACAGGCCCAGGTACTTGCTGAGCTCGACGGGCTTGGCCGGCTGCGGCGGGCGGGGGTTGCCGGGCGGGCCGGCGCCCGCGCAGGCGGCCAGGGCCAGCAGGGCGACGCCGCAGGCGCCGGCGACGGCGAGGCGGGCGGCGCGCATCCTCACGCCTCGGGCTGCTGCGGGAAGACCAGCTTCTCGTAGCCCAGGGCCTTGACGCGGGCGAGGGCGGCGGCCTTGGCCCCCTCGTCCATCACCGGCTTGCGCGCCAGCAGCCAGACGAAGTTGCCGCCCGGCGTGGCCATGATCGCCCACGAGGCGTCGTCGGCGTGGTCAAGCACCCAGTATTCCTGCTTTTTCAGGCCGCCCAGGAAGTTCATCGAGAACTTGGCGTTCTCGGAGCCGGCGACGATCTTGCCCTTGGTGTTGAAGGTCTTGGCCTTGCCGGTGGCGCTGTCGCGGCGGCAGATCTGGCGCACCGAGAAGCTGTCGGCGCTCTTGGCGGTGAATTCGGTGGTCGGGGCCTCGCAGTTGCGCTGGCCGGAATTGGGGGTGCGGGCGATCTCGTACCACTTGCCCGAATAGAAGGCCGCCGCCACCGGCTTGGACGGCGGCTGGGCGCCGGCCAGGGCCGCGGAGGGAAGGGTCGCGACGCTCGTCACGGCCAGGCTCGCCGCCAGGGACAGGATCAGGCTTACGCGCATTCCGACACCTTGCTGCTTGGCGGGCTTTGCGCCCTGCTCAAGTTCATCCCCCGAACGGAGGCAAACGCAAGGGGAGGCGGCGGTGTTCCTTCACGCGAAAACCCTCTCTCTTTGAGAGAGGGAGGGGCCCATGGCGAAGCCATGGGAGGGTGAGAGGTTACAAACTCACCGGATTGGGTGCGGTCTCTATAGCGCCCGTCATCCCGGAAAGCCCGCCGGGCTTATCCGGGACCTAGGGGCCGGGCGTGGAAGGCGGGTTCATCACGCCGGCGGCGGCAAGCGCGATGCGGCGGCCCCTGGGTCCCGGCTCTGCCACCCGCTTTCGCGGGTGTTCGGCCGGGATGACGATTAAGGGGAAGCAGGGAGCGAGGTTTCCCGGCCAGCGGTGAAACCTCTCACCCTCCCACCGCTGCGCGGCGGGCCCCTCCGTCTCTCGAAGAGAGAGGGGTCTTTCGGCCTATTCCGCCGCGATGGTCACCGGGGCGACGCGGTCCTTGAAGTTGATGGCCTGCAGGTGGCGGATGCCTTCCTCGGCGATGTCGTCGCCGACCATGCGGTCGCCCTCGGCCTTCAGTTCGTCGAGGTCGACGTACATGGCGTAGAAGGCCTTGGTGCGGTCGGTGATGATGCCGGCGTTGAGCAGGGTCTTGACCAGCACCCGGAAGATGTTGGTCTGCTCCTTCATGTTCTCCCGACGCAGGTCGTCGGTCATGATCTGCCCGTACTCCTCGATCACCTTGTCGGGGTCCAGGCCGAACTCGCGGTAGAGATCCAGCTGCTGGTGCGGCGAAACGAGGTTGAACAGCAGGGTCTGGAAGCAGTGCGCCGCCCAGTCCTCGATGATCGCGTGCTCTTCGGCGGTCAGCTTGGGCACGGTGCGGTCGGCCCAGATCTTCCCGAACTTGTGGTGGAAGGCCTCGTCGGTCATCACCAGCTGCAACAGCTTCTTGCCGAGCGGGTCGTTGATTTCCTTGAAGAAGGTGGCGAAGGCGCCCATGGCCAGGCCCTCGACCAGCATCTGCATGCCGATGATCTTCTTGTAGACCTCGGGGGCGGCGATGATCTCGACCAGCAGGCTCTTCAGCGCCGGGCCGCATTCGACCGGCTTGCCCCAGCGGGCCTTGATGTACTTGGCGAAGGCGGTGACGTGGCGCGCCTCTTCGCGGGTCTGGTTGGCGGCGTATTCCTGCGCGCCCTGGTCTTTCAGCACATGGCACAGGCTGGCCGACAGGTTCAGCGCGCCCTGCTCGCCGTGCAGGATCGACGAGAAGCTGCGCAGCACCGACTGGTTGATGAAGCGGGTGCGCAGCTTGGGATCGGACAGGTGGTTGGAAACGTAGTCGGTCGACAGGGCGATCACGAGTTCCTCGGGAACCAGCGGCTGGTTCTCCATGTCGAACGGCTCGTCGAAATCGATATAGGCCTTGTCGAGCGGGTCCCAGAAATGGTCGTGAGTGGCCGAGATGATCTTGTCGAAGGCGCTCGAGCGGTTGCCGTACCGGTCGAGCTCGAGCATGGACTCGAAGTCGTCGGGCGCCACCGCGTCGTACATGGCGTCCTTGGTGATGTTCTTGTCCGTCACGGTCGGCTCCTCTCCTGTGGCCTCTCGGCTCGCGGCCCTTCGCGGGGCCCGTCTGTCGCGGGCCTCTCGTCGAGTGAACACTGTCCACTCAAACTTCCGGTACGGTCAAATTAAAAATGACGACGGCGTCACCTTTGCCGCAGCCGCTTGAGCCAGAATGGGAAACCCTCCGATGGGACTGAACGTCTTTGTGCTGACGGGCGCGGGGGCCTCGGCCGAGAGCGGGCTGGGCACCTTCCGCGACGAAGGCGGGGTATGGACGCAGTACGATCTTTCCGAGGTCGCCACGCCCGAAGGCTTCGTCCGCGACCCGGCCAAGGTTCGCGCCTTCTACAACGCCCGCCGCGCCAACCTGGCGGCCGCCGCGCCCAATCCGGCGCACTTCGCCCTTGCGCGGCTGGAGCGCGAGCTGGCGGCGCGGGGCGGGCGGCTCTTCCTGTGCACCCAGAACGTCGACGACCTGCACGAGAAGGCCGGCTCGACCGGCGTCGTCCACATGCACGGCGAGCTGGCCGTCACCCGCTGCCACGCCTGCGAGGCTACGCATCCAGACCCCGGCCCGCTGGACGCCGAGGCGGTTTGCGCCGCCTGCGGCGCGGCCGGCATGGCCCGGCCGCACGTCGTGTGGTTCGGCGAGGTCCCGCTGTTCATGGACGAGATCTTCGAGGCGCTGGAGGGCAGCGACCTCTTCGTCGCCATCGGCACCTCGGGCTCGGTCTATCCGGCCGCCGGCTTCGTGATGGAGGCGCGGCGGATGGGGATCCGCACCTGCGAGATCAATCTCGACCCCTCCGACAACGCCCGCGCCTTCGACGAGCGCCTGTACGGCCCGGCCGGCGAGGTGGTTCCGCGTTGGGTGGAGGCGGTGTTGAGGTAGGAGGGCTTCAGGAAGTTGGCGCCATTGATAATCCCTCTCTCTTAGAGAGAGGGAGGGGCCCGCCGCCGCAGGCGGTGGGAGGGTGAGTGGTTACGGCCTGGCCGACTGGAGCGCAGCCAGGATCTCGTCGGCAGTCTCGCCGGGATCGGCCAGAACCCGCTCGTTGTGGAACCTCAACACCACGTATCCAAGCAGCTCCAAAGTTTCGGTGCGCTGGCGGTCATAGTCTTCGCGACCGTCATGAGCCGCGCCGTCGAGCTCCACGATCAGCTTGCCCGCCTCGCAGACGAAATCCGCGAAATAGCGGTCGATCGCGATCTGCTGCATGAACTTGAAGCTTGAGAGCCGACGGTTGCGAACGAGCGCCCAAAGCGTCTTTTCGGCCAGGGTTTGTCTTTGGCGTAGGCGGTCCTGTCCATCGGCAAAGCCTGGGCGCCGTGCTCCCGCCTTTTCAATCAAAAGCATCGGGATTTTTCTGTGAGGGCGAAACCACTCACCCTCCCACCGCTGCGCGGCGGGCCCCTCCCTCTCTCTAAGAGAGAGGGTTTCGTTGGAGCGTCGTTCTCGCGCCCTAGTCCTCGACCGCCGGCGGCGGGATCAGGGCCAGGAAGTTGCGGACCAGGGGCGAGACGTCGCCGGCGCGGGTGGCGATGGCCAAGGGCACCTTGGGCACGGCCCCGTCGAGCGGCCGGTAGACCACCCCGCGCACGGCCAACTGGGCGATCGAGCCGGGGGCCATGGCCACGCCCAGGCCCGCGGCCACCATGTTGATCATCGCCACGATGTGCGGCGTCTCCTGGGCGATCAGCGGCTCGAAGCCTTCCTGGGCGCAGGCCTCGCGGATAAGGCCAAGGAAGGTGCGGCCGATCCCTTGCGAGAAGATCACGAACGGCTCCTGGCGCAGGGCCGCCACGGGCACCCGCGCCTGGGTGGCGAGGTGATGGCCGACCGGCAGGGCCAGGATCAGCGGCTCCTCGCCCAGCGGCAGCAGGTCCAGCCCGCCGGCCGCCACGTTGCCGGGGCGCACGAAGGCCGCGTCCAGCTCCGAATGCAGCAGGCGCTCGGTCAGGCGGGCCGAGTGGCTTTCCTCGACGATCAGGCTGGCGTCCGGATAGGTCCAGTGGAACACCGAGAAGGCTTCGGTCACCGCGGGATGGAAGTTGGCCGACGAGGTGAAGCCCACCCGCAGCGCGCCCACATGGCCGCCGCCGGCCCGGCGGGCGGCCTCCTTGGCCCGTTCGGCCTGCTCCAGAATCTGGCGGGCCTCGGCCAGGAAGGCCCGCCCGGCCTCGGTCAGCTCAGCGCCGTGTGGCCGGCGCAGGAACAGCGGATAGCCGATCTCGGTCTCCAGGTCGCGGATCTGCTGGCTCAGCGGCGGCTGGCCGATGCCCAGGCGCGCGGCCGCCCGCGTGAAGTTCAGCTCCTCGGCGAGGGCGACGAAATAGCGGACGTGGCGCAATTCCATGGAGGAGCGGGACTCGGCGGCGGGTCAGGCGGGCGGAAACTTGCCCCGGACGGTCGGGCGGGCGCCTTTCCAGAGGAAGACGGCCAGGGCCGCCAGCGCCGCCGGAACAAGTGCGACCAACCATACCAGAGCCACGACCGTCAGTTGCAATACCGACAACGCGACCACGAGGGTCTTGTTCTCCGGCTTGCTGGCCTTGGGCGGCGGGATGGACACGGACGCAATCTCTCGCAACGCGGCTGGCAAGACTGCGCACGGCGAGCAAGCGCGTTCAGGCCAGTCGTCAGCGGTGTTGCATCGACCTCCGACGAATCTGCGGGAAGTATTGCGCAGAATCCGTAATATTCAATCGCAAACTCCCGCGACGGGGGATATTGTGTATTTACGCACCGTCCATTGCGCGAATTTTGAGGCAAAATATGGACGGCCCTCCAGGTATATCTGGAAAGTATTGCTCCATATATTTTGAATATCGCCGGTCAGCCTTCGAGCGTGGCGAGCACTTTCGGGTCGCGGCGGGCCAGTTCCACCAGGCGTTCGACCAAAGCTTCACGGCTGTCGAGCGCCAGGCCGTCGCGAAGCCTGGCCATACGGTCCCGTACCGCCTGCACGCCTGCTTCGTCCAGCGCGTTCGTCGCCGCCACCACGGCTGCCTGGTGCTTGCAGGCGCCGAACTTCTCGAACCCCGGGCAGTCGCAGCGGCCTTCGCCGGCGGGCGCGCGCAGTTCGACGACATAGAGGTCGCCGGCGCTGCCGGTGACGTGGGCGGTGACCGCCTCGTCCTCGATCGACACCAGGTCGACGTCGCCCTTTTCGGCGATGGCCACGCCGCTTTCGAACCAGCGCTCGTCCATCCGCTCGCGCCAGGTCTCGGTGTCGAAAAGGCTCATGCCTCGTCCTCGATGCGGTGGATGTCGTCGTCCGACAGTCCGAAGTGATGGCCGATCTCGTGGACAAGCACGTGCTCGATCAGCGCGCCGAGGGCGACATCGCCGCGTTCGCACCATTCGTCCAGGATCGGCCGGCGATAGAGAAAGACCATCGAGGGCTGGGCGCCCACGTCCAGCACCGAGCGGCGCGACAGGTCCACGCCCTGATAGAGGCCGGTCAGCTCGAACGGATCCTCGATGCCCAGGCTGTCGAGCACCTCGTCGGTCGCGAAGTCGTCGATGCGGAAGACGACGTCGCCGGTCAGGCGGCGGAACTCGTCGGGCAGGGCGTCGAAGGCGGCCTTGGCCAGAACGGCGAAGTCGTCCAGCGATGGGGCCAGCGAGGGGGCGAGACGGTCGGTCCAGATCATGAACTTCACATAACGCGATCCGCGCTTCGGGGAAGGGGCCAGATCGCGCTCGCGGCGCGCGCGGTCTAAGCTGCCAAATCTGATTCGATCCTTACGCCTCTGGGGCTCAGCGACACGCCGGATGACATCGCTCGATCTGATCCTGGCCGCGACGGCCGGCGCGGTCTGCCTGGCGATCTGCGCCACGCTGTGGGCGCTGGCCCAGCGGCGCGCCTTCGACGCCCGCCTGGCCGGCATGAGGCTGCGCCTCGACGCCCTCGAGAACGGCTCGCTGGCCGCCCAGGCCTCGGCTGAAGCCTTCGACAACGCCCTGGTGGCGGTCGAGGACGGCGCGGCCCGCCTGGTCACCGGCGAGGACAGTCTGGCCGCCTGCGCCCAGGTGCTGAACGTTGACGCCACGCCCGACGGCCTGGTCGAGGCGCTGATCGCCGGCGATCCCGACCACGCCGCCCGCCTCAAGGCCCTCTTCGAGCGCGGCGAGGCCTGCGCCTTCGAGGCTCGCGGGCCGGGCGGCCGGGTGGTGGTCGAGGGGCGCGCGGCCGGCGCCCTGGCCTGGCTGCGCCTGGCGGCCCGCACCGGCGATCTCGGCCTGCCCAGCGCCGCCCGCTTCGCCGCCTTTGTCGATGGCTTGTCCGAGCCGGCCTGGATCGCCGCCGCGGACGGCGCGCCGACCTGGGCCAACGCCGCCTATCTGCGCGCTCTGGGCGTGGACAACGCCGTGCAGGCCGCTCGCGCCGGCAAGACCTTCGACCGCGCCGTCGACGCCCTGGCCGTGGAGGCCGCCGCCAAGGCCGAGCGTCGCGAGACCGTGCGCTGGACGCCGATCGACGGCCGTCGCCGGGCCTTTCGCTTCACCGTCAAGCCGCTGGACGGCGGCGGGGCAGGGGTGTTCAGCGCCGACGTCACCGAGGTCGAGGATGTCCGCGAGACGCTGAAGAACCACGTCGCCGCCCACGACGAGACCCTCAACCACATCGCCGACGGCGTGGCGATCTTCAGCGCCAGCCGCCGCCTGTCGTTCCACAACACCGCCTTCGCCGACCTGTGGGGGCTGGAGCCGGCCTGGCTGGCCGAGCGGCCGACCCACGGCGAGGTGCTGGATCGCCTGCGCCAGCGTCGCCGCCTGCCCGAGACGGTGGACTATGCGAAGTGGAAGGCCGCCGAACTGGCCCGCTACGAGGACCTGGGTCCCCAGGCCGACGAGCTGTGGGACCTGCCCGACGGGCGCACCCTCAAGGTCGTGCGCCAGCCCCACCCGCTGGGCGGCATGCTGCTGCTCTATTCCGACATCACCGGCGAGCTGCGCCTGAAGGCCCAGTACAACGCCCTGATCCAGGTGCAGCAGGCCACGCTCGACAAGCTGAACGACGCCGTGGCGGTGTTCGGCTCGGACGGCCGCCTGCGCCTGCACAACGAGGCCTTCGAGACCTTCTGGAACGTCACGCCCCAGGCCCTGCAGGCCGCCGGCGACTTCGAGGGCGTGGTCGAGCTGTGCGTGCGCCGCCTGCATGACCTGTCGTTCTGGCGTGAGCTCAAGGGCCGGGTGGCCGACCCCGATCCGCAGATGCGCGCCCCCACCTCGGGCGAGGTGCGCACTTCGGACGGCCGCATCGTCGTCTACCAGAGCCGGCCGCTGCCCGACGGCGCGACCCTGATCGCCTTCGCCGACGTCACCGACACCCGCCACCTGGAAAGCGCGCTTGCGGACCGCTCCGCCGCCCTGGCCGAGGCCGAGCGGCTGAAGCGCGACTTCGTCGGCAACGTCTCCTACGAGCTGCGCACGCCGCTCACCACGATCATCGGCTATTCCGAACTGCTCGAGCGGGCCGAGGGCCTGCACGAGCGCGGCAAGGGCCATGTGGCCGCCGTGCGCGCCGCCGCCACCCAGCTGGCCCGCTCGATCGACGACGTGCTCGACATGGCCCAGATCGACGCCGGCGAGATGGCGCTGGAGATCGAGGACATCCGCGTTGTCGACCTGCTGCAGGGCGCTTTCGATCGAGGCGGCAAGGACGCCGAGATCGGCGGGGTGACGCTGGAGGTGATCTGCGACGATGACGTTGGCCTGATCCGCGGCGACGCCAAGCGCCTGAACCAGACCGTCGACCATCTGGTCGAAAACGCCCTGCGCCAGACCCCGCCGGGCGGCAAGGTGACGATCTCGGCCCAGCGGGCGCTCGGCGAGGTCAAGCTGCACGTCAAGGACACCGGCCGCGGCGTGCCCTTCCACGTCCAGGCCCACATCTTCGACCGCTTCGTCGGCCGCGACCGCGGCGGCCCGGGCCTGGGCCTTGCCCTGGTCAAGGCGCTGGTCGAACTGCACGGCGGCTGGGTGGCGCTGGAGAGCGAGCCGGGCGCCGGCTCGACCTTCACCTGCCACCTGCCCGAGACCCAGCACCCGGGCGCGGCCCAGCCGGAGTTCGGGTTCTAGGATCGCTATCGCCGTGCGTGATCCGCGCCCTTTGACAGGCTCAGGGTGAGGATCAATTCGGCGGCATTCGTTCCTCATCCTGAGCTTGTCGAAGGACGAGGGACGCGCAGCAACAGAAAGGGCCTCCCGAGACCCTCGGGAGGCCCTTGTCGTATGAAGGCCCCCGGTCGTCCGGGAGCCTCTCTCACCCTCAGTACTTGTAGGTGAAGCCCATGAAGAACCGGCGGCCGAAGTAGCCCAGCTCGGTCAGGCGGATGTCGCCGGCCGTGGAGCGTTCCTCCTCCTTGGTCAGGTTCTTGCCTTCCACGAAGAAGGACAGGCCCGCGGGGCCCGGCTTCCAGGTGATCTTGCCGTCCAGATA
This sequence comes from Caulobacter endophyticus, assembly GCF_029543245.1. Classification (GTDB taxonomy): domain Bacteria; phylum Pseudomonadota; class Alphaproteobacteria; order Caulobacterales; family Caulobacteraceae; genus Caulobacter; species Caulobacter endophyticus_A. The sequence continues at coordinate 12,092 of NZ_JARQWV010000038.1, read as the reverse complement.
GCCGGTCGGGTCGCGGAACACCGGCTGGCCCGAGGTGTCGGCGGCCGAGACCAGGTACTTGGAGCGGTAGTTGTAGGCCAGGCGGGCGTTGATCGGGCCCTTGTCGTACCAGACCGTGAAGTTGGCGCTGCTCTTCGACAGACCGGGGAAGGGCAGGGGCGAGCCGTCAAGCGTGGAATAGAGCTCGACGTCCTTGGCTTCCTGGTAGGTGTAGTTGGCGTCGACGCCCAGGCCCGACAGCGCCCCCGGCAGCCAGGTGAAGGCCGTCTTGCCGGTCAGCTCCAGGCCCGAGATCTTGGCCCCGTCGCCGTTGATATAGGTGCTGTAGTTATACAGAACTCCGTCGCCGTAGTAGTCGACCTTGCCGATCAGGGTGCGCGACGAGACGTAGAACGACTTGATGTCCTTGTAGAACAGCCCCAGCGAGATCTGGGTGTCGCTGTTGGGATAGTACTCGAACGACAGGTCGTACTGGTTGGCGCGATAGGGCTTCAGCTCCGGATTGCCGGCCGTGCAGCTGGGCTCGTCGAACTCGCCGTTGGCGTCGGGCGAGTTGTCGGTGGTGCAGCTGACCGTCGGCATCAGGTAGTCCATGCGCGGCCGGGCCATCAACTGGGCGAAGCCGGCGCGGGCCGCCAGCTTGTTGGGCGCCAGCCACAGGCCCACGTTGAAGCTGGGCAGCCACACCGTGTAGTCCTTGGTCATGGTGGCGATGCTGTTGCTCAGCACATAGGTGGTCGAGGTTCCGCCGTTGGCCGCCGCATAGGTCTCGCTGCGGGTCTGGGCGCCTGTGCCCGAGGTCTTGGTGTGGACCCGCCGCCAGCCGAAGTTGCCGTTCACGTCGTAGCCCAGCAGCGGGAAGGCGTAGTTGAACTTGATGTACTGGGCGTTCGTCTGTTCCTGGATCCTGTAGGGGATCTGCTCGTAGGTCTCGCCGTCGTTGCCCGTCGTGGTCGTCAGGTTGTTCAGGTTGAAGTGCGATGTGTCGAGGTACTGGGCGACCTTGTTGAAGTCCGGATAGAGCCAGGTCGAGGGCAGGCCGCCGCCGCCGTAGTAGAAGGCGCTGGGCAGCTGGGTCATGGCCTGGGCGAAGACGGCGTTGGAGAACGCCCGCGACCAGGTCTCGCTCGTCGACCAGTAGCCGGTGGTGTAGGCGGCCGAGGCGTTGGTCGGGCTGGTCTGGTCGGCCGTCTGGCTGGCCAGGATCGTCGCCGTCGAGTTGACCGCGTTGCTGTAGATCACCGTGTCGTCGGTGGTCGAATAGGCGTTGGCGCCGCCGTCGATGATGTAGCCGCCATAGCCGTAGCCAGAGGTCGAGAAGTCGGTGGCGCGGCCGCCGAACTCGATCTTCTTGAGGAACGGCAGGTCGACCTCGTAATCGAAGTCGATCTTGTACTGCTTCTCCTCCGACTGGGAGTTCGATGGGCGGTACTGGATCTGCCACTGGCGGATCGCCGAGGCGTCCGAGGGGCTATACCCATCGGCAAAGGTGAAGGACGGATTGCCGGTCGACGGGTCCAGCGTCACCGTCATGCCGGGGGTGTCGAAGCTGACGCTGACATTGTTGGTCTGCGAGACGGTCGAGGTCTCGGCGCTGGAGGCCTGGAACTCGATCTGCAGGCGGTCGCCGCGGTAGTTGGCGCCGATGTTGTAGTAGTCGCTGGTCGACTCGTAGGCGAAGTCGCGGGCGCTGATGCCAAAGCCGTTGTAGCCGCCCGCGCCCGAGGTCGTGAGGCAGTTGCCCAGGGTATATTGGATGACGTTGTGGTTGGCGTCGGTGACCACCGAGCCGGCCGTGGTGTCGGTGCTCGAGCACGACGTGCCGTTGGCCGCGGTGTTGCGCAGCCGCGTCGCCGAGGTGAAGTCGGTGCCGTAGTTGATGTCGTTCAGCCGCTGGCTGCGCTCATTGCGGTTGTAGCTGACCCAGGCGTCGATCTTGTCGCTGAACTTGTACTGGGCCGTGAACTCGGCCGAGATCCGCTCGTCGGTGCGGGTCCAGACGCCGTAGCGGGCCACGCGCGGGGCGTAGTCGTACCACTGGCTCTGACAGGCCGTGCGCAGGTTGCTGGTCGAGATCTGGGTGGCGTCGGGCGTCGTCAGCGAGGCGCAGCCGGCATAGGTGTCGACGCCGCTGGCCAGGTCGACGATGTCCTGGCTGTAGGCGGTGGAATAGTAGTCGACGGTCTTGTCGGCCGAGTTGTCGAAGTCGGCGAACCGGCCCCACGACGAGTTGCGGACGTAGTCGCCGCGGGTATTGACCTTGTCGTAGGTGACGTTGGCCATCAGGCCCAGGCGCCCGTCGAACAGCTGGGTGGCGGCGAAGACGTTGCCGCGCGGCTTCCAGCCCTTGACCGTGTCGAGGTTCTGCATCGAGCCGGTGAACGACAGGGTCGGCTTCTTGAAGTCCAGCGGCTTGCGGGTGGTGACGCTGACCGTGCCGCCGACGCCGCCTTCCGTCATGTCGGCGGTGAAGCCCTTGAACACGTCGATCGACTTGACCAGCTCCGAGGCCAGTTCACGGAAGTCGTTGGAACGACCGCCGCCGCCGTAGACCTGCAGGTTGCCGGCCGTCGACAGGGTGCTCATGCCGTTGATCTCGACCCGGTTGAGGTCGGGTTCGACGCCGCGGATCGACACCGCGTTGCCCTCGCCGAAGTCGCGGGCCAACTGCACGCCGGTCACCCGGCCCAGGGCCTCGCCGACGTTCTTGTCGGGGAACTGGCTGATGTCCTCGGCGACGATGGAGTCCGAGATCGTGCCGGCCCGCTTCTTGCGGCCCATGGCGCTCTGCAGGCTGGCGCGGGTGCCGACGACGACGATCTCCTCGACCTTGTTCTCGACGGTGGTCGCGGGGGAGGGGGCGGCTTGGGCCAGGGCGGCAGGCGCGCCGATCCCGGCGATGGCGAGGGCCAGGCCCGTGGTCGCCAGCAGTTGGTGTTTCATGGGTTTCCTCCGATGAGAGACTGGCGGTGTCCCGCCTTCTTTCGCCGTCGGGCCGCTGGGCCCTCGGGCGTGTTGGTGGATGGCTGGAGGCAAGGCGCGGCGAGCCGGCGGCCGCGACCGGCAGGGCGCGACGGAACGGATGTCGATGCGGAGCTTGCATGGACGCCGGGGCTCGGGCGACGCGGCGGGCGTCGGAGCGCTGGCCGGTCGCCGGGTGTCCGGCGGCGGGCTTTGGCGTGTCGCGGTCGGGCGGGGGTTTTCGCGCCGTCGCGGATGTAGAGCGGTCTTCACGGTCGTCGCGGATCTCTTGATCTCTGCGACGGCGTCAAAAATCTTATCGAAGAGCCGCTGTTGTCAATCTCTGTTGTCTGAGTTTTGACAACATAACCATGTATTCGTCGGTCTTTACGGTTGCGAAAACTGATGGGTTGTTTTGATTTCGAATTGTTTCCACGCTGAAAATATCGATACGTTCTATTCTCAACTTATGGAACTACATCGCAGAAAGCGGGATTTGACTTGCCAGGTGGACGTCCCGGGCTTAGGGATCTGGCTCAGGCGACGGGCTTGGACCGCAAGGCGGGCCCGTCTGGGAAGGGGAAACGGGAGGACCAGGATCACCGGTCCCGCAAGCGCGCCAGGACGTGCGCGGCGGCGCCGGCGGACTTCACGGACAGGATTGAAACTACGCGTGGCGGGTTTTGTTTGTGCGCCACCGATTATGTCGAGGAGAGGCCGGCCGGCTCAGCCCGGACGCCAGCGCATGGCGACGGCGATCTCGGTCTCCGACGGCGCCTCGACGAAGCCGGCCTTGCGATAGAGCGCCTGGGCTGGGGCGTTGTCGAACCCGACGTCCAGGGTGATCGACGCGGCGTGGGCCTGCGTGGCCGCCTCCTTTATCCACGCCATCAGGCCAGAGCCCAGGCCAAGGCCGCGAGCCTCCGGCGCCAGCAGCAGGTCGATCAGCCGCCAGTCGGCGTGGGCGCGGTCGAGCAGCAGCTGTCCGGCCGGAACCTCGCTCGCCAGCACCAGCCAGCGGTCGGCCCTGGGATAGGCGCCGGCGATGTGGATCTGCTGCAGGCGCAGCTGGTCGGCCATCATCGCCGTCACCTGCTCGCGCGGCCAGCCCATGGCCAGGAAGGACGCGCCGCGGAACTCGGCGTGCCAGCGCGCCACCAGCGGGCCGTCGTCGTCGGCGATCGGGCGGACGCTGACGTCGCGGGCCTGGAGCGCCGCAGGCAGGGGCGGCATGTCGAACGGTGATTTCATCGCGACGACTCGCGGGTGAATGGGCTAGATCGACGCATAGGTTGCGCTCCGTGAGCGATCAGCCAGGACAAGTCCAGGACAGACGAGGGGGACGCCATGCTGCTGCTCAAGCCAGAAGATTTCGAACCCTGGGTGGGCAAGCAGGTGCGTGTCGCCACCATTCCGCATCCGGTCGAGATCACCCTGGCGGCCATCTTCCGTCCCGGCTTCGCGCACGACATTCGCGAGCCCTTCTCGCTGATGTTCGAGGCGCCGATGAACATCAACCTGATCGACGGGGCCTACGAGTTCGACTGCGGCAAGGGCGGTCCGCATACGATCGTCATCACCCAGCTGAAGCCGCTGCCGGGCGCCCGGGTCTATCAGGCCGTCTTCAACTGACGACGCTGGCGAAGGTCTAGGTTGGATCGACATTCATTAATTCTGGTCGCTTCTCACCGAGTTTCCCCGCGAAGGCGGGGATCCAAGCTGCATTTCAGGAGACGGCGCGGCCGCGAGCGACCCGCAACCTCCGCTTGGGTCCCCGCCTTCGCGGGGAAGAACGGATTGAGGGGACGGCCGTCGATGTAAGTCGATGAGGTCCAGAGCTGAAAAGCCCGATCCGAAATAGAAAACGCCGGCCCGTGGACAGCCACGGGCCGGCGTCTTTCGTTTCCGCCGATTAGTTGCGCGAGGGGAAGATGCCCGCGACGCAGATGATCGACTGCAGGCCGAGGAAAGGCTGCATGTTGTCGAACGGCTGGCTGCCGCCCGCGAGGCCGACGGTGACGCTGCCGGCGATGCCGGCGACGTTGCCGGCGCTCAGGTTGACGGCGGTGCCCGCCGTGCCGGCCGGGGCGAAGATGCTGGCCGACGAGAAGTTGGTGGCGTCGTAGGCGTTACAGATCTGGGCGTTGGCCGTCGGCTGCACGGCTTGCGAGCCGTTGGCGACGCCGCTCAGGGCGGTGACGTTCACGGTCGGGGTGCCGGTCGGGGTGAACGTGGCCGCGTGGTTGTGCATCGGCATGTTGGCGATGCTCAGCGTGGTGGTCGGGGTACCGGCCATCTCGCCCTGGATGTAGTTCGGCAGGCCGGGGCCCTGACCCGGGCCGACCATGACGCGGCTGCGCAGGTCCGGCAGGCCGAAGGTGGTCTGGCCGTTGCCGCCGAAGGTGGTTCCCAGCAGCGAGAACAGCGCGGTGTTCTGCGCGATCGCGATTAGTTGTCCGTTGGTATACATGAAGTTGCGCGGGGCGAAGTTACCCGCGAACTGCACGATCATAGCCATATAGAAGTCCATGGCGTCAGGCCCTCCCACAATGTTGAGTTGCCAGGCTACACAGCGACGTCCATAGCGCGCAAGACGCTCGTTTCACGTGCATGCCCCGGCTCCGATCAGGCGCGCGGCAAGTCCCGGAAATCCCTTGAAAACCGGTCACGCGTATCGGTGTCTCAACTTTGGGACACACTCTGTGCGCGTGATGTGACAATTCACACGGGAAACGCCTTGGGGCTGTGCATAATGTACGGTTACGTGTAGTGAGCGGGTAATGCGCGCGGACAGCGAGTCCGGGGCGGACGACCGCGCGTGGATAATTGGGGCTGGGGAAATCGATGGTCCAGGGGTGGCTGACCCGCGTTCTGCGGGATTTGGCGTCGTTCGCGACGTCTTTCGCGGCAACGGCTGAAAAGCGCGAACGGCGTGCGGGAGGCCTGCGGCTTCGCCACGCCGCCGTCGCGTTGTTCGCCGTCCTGACGACCCTGGCGCCCACGCTGGCGGCCGCATCCACGGGGTGCGCCGCCGTCAACGCCGGCGCGCTGGACCAGACCACCAGCATCGCCAGCGGCGCGGTGACCAGCACCGACGCGCGGCAGAACACGGGCGCGGCGACCTTCCAGGGCGTCTATGTCAACCTGACCGGGGGGGCCTTGGCGCAAAGCAGATGGTATCCGGGCGGACCTCACAGTTTCGCCGTCGGCGACACGATTTCGACCACGATGACCTCGACCGGACCGCTGGTGCAGTTCCAGCGGTCGACGGATTCGGGCGGAACGGTCGCCAATATCGGGGTCGGCGCCGGAACCTATTCCTACAGCCCGACTGCGACCGAGTTCGCGTTCCAGACCCGCATCGCTCCGAACGCGGACGGGACGGCCACGACCACGTCCACCTGCACCCCGGCCGCGCCGACGATCTCGGGCCTGTCGCCGAACGAAGGCTCGACCGCGGGCGGCACCTCGGTGATGCTAACCGGTCAGAACTTCCTGGGCGCCACCGTCACCGTCGACGGCGCCACGGTCAGCCCGACCACGCATACCGACACCACGATCATCTTCGCCACGGCCGCCCATGCGGCCGGCGCGGTCAGCGTCGCCGTGACCACCACCGGCGGCACGGCGATGTCCAGCTTCACCTATATCGCGCCCCCCACCGTGACGGGTGTCTCGCCGAACGCCGGCCCCCTTGGCGGCGGCAATTCGGTGACCATCAACGGCACGAACTTTAGCAACGCCACGGCGGTCGCCTTCGGCGCTGCGCCCGCGACCGGCTACACCGTCGTCAGCCCCACCCAGATCACGGCCACCGCGCCGGCCAATTCGGCCGGCACCTACGACGTTCGCGTCACCACGGTGGGCGGCCAGAGCGCCATCAGCGCCTCCGACCAGTACACCTATCTCCCCCCGCCGACGGTGACCTCGATCTCGCCGACCGCCGGTCCGACGGGCGGGGGCACGACGGTGGTCATCACCGGCACGGGCTTCACCACCGCGTCCGGCGCGAGCGGCGTGCGGTTCGGCGCGACCAACGCGACCGGCTATGTGGTCGACAGCGACACCCAGATCACCGCGACTTCGCCCGCCAACTCGGCCGGCACCTACGACATCACGGTGACGGCAATTGGGGGGACCAGCGCCACCAGCGCCTCGGACCAGTTCACCTATATCCCGGTTCCGACCGTGACCTCGATCTCGCCGACGGCGGGTCCGACGGCGGGCGGCACGAGCGTGGTCATCACCGGCACGAACTTCACGGGCGTTTCGGCCGTGACGTTCGGCGGGACGGCGGCGGCGGGCTTCGTCTTCAACAGCGCGACCCAGGTCACGGCGACTTCGCCGGCCGGCACGGGCACGGTGGACGTTCAGGTCACGACGATCGGCGGTCAGAGCGCCACCAGCGCGGCCGACCAGTTCACCTTCGTCGCGCCGCCGGTCGCCACCTCGCAGTCCTATGGCTCGATCGTCGCCTATAACGACGGCGGCAACCTGACGACGAGCATCCCCGTCTACATGTATGTGACGGGCGCCTCGATCACCAGCTACGCGGTCGGCTCGGCCACGACGGCCCAGGGCGGCAGCGTCACCATCGACAGTTCCGGCAACGCGACCTACACCCCGCCGGTCGGCTACCGCAACGGCACCGACACCTTCACCTATACGGCGACCAACGTCGGCGGCACCTCGGCGCCGGCCACGGTGACCGTCACGATCGGCAATCCGACGATCACGGTGACCCTGCCGTCCGCCACGGCCACGGTCGAGCGGGTCTATAACGCCAGCGCCAACCCCGTGACCTTCTCGGGCGGCCGCGCGGCCTACACCGTCAACAGCATCAGCGGTCTGCCCTCGGGCCTGACCTACACTGGCGGCGTCATCAGCGGCACGCCCGCGGTCAGCGGCGTCTTCACCGTCACCGTCAACGTCACCGACAGCTCGCTGGGCGCGGGTCCCTACAACGCCAACACCACGGCGACCCTGACGGTGGGCCTGCCGCCGGCGCCGGTGGCCTCGTCCTTCTCCATCACCGGCGTGGGCTACAACACCGGTTCGGCCACGGCGACGACCTTCAGCGCGGCCTCGCACGCCACCGAAAGCCCGACGGGCTACCAGGTGGGCGCGGCGTCCTCCGGCGCAAGCGTCTCGGTCGATAGCGCCGGTCTGATCAGCTACACCCCGACGGTCGGCTTCCGCGGCGCCGACACCTTCAACTGGGTGGCCACCAACGCCGGCGGCACCTCGAACGTCGCCCAGGTCACCGTGACCGTGAACGACCCGGTGTTCTCGGCCAGCCTGTCGGCGCCCACCGGCACTGTGGGCGTGGCCTACAGCGGTTCGGTCACCATGAGCGGCGGCGCGGCCCCGTACACCAGCTTCTCGGCCACGGGCCTGCCCGCCGGCCTGACGATGGACAACTCGGGCGTCATCAGCGGCACGCCGACCACGGCCGCCAACGCCACGGTCGTCGTCACCGCCACCGACAGCTCGCTTGGCGTCGGCCCCTACACCAGCACGGCCTCGGTCTCGCTGAGCATCGCCGCGCCGACCATCACCCTGTCGCCGGCCTCGGGCGCCCTGCCCGGCGGCCAGGAAAGCATCCCCTACAGCCAGACGATCACCGCCACCGGCGGCGTCGCGCCGATCACCTTCAGCGTGTCGGCGGGCCTGCCTCCGGGCCTCAGCCTGAGCGGCGGCACGATCTCGGGCACGCCGACGGCGACGGGCGCCTACAGCTTCACCGTCACCGGCACCGACAGCAGCGGCAACGCCTATACCGGCTCTGCCAACTACAGCATCGGCGTGGGCGTGCCCGCCCCGCCGACGGCCGGCGCGGTGACCACCACCGTGGCCGCCAACAGCACCGGCAATGCGATCAATCCGTCGCTGAGCGGCGTGCCGGCGACCTCGGTCTCGGTCGCCACGCCCCCGGCGCACGGGACGATCACCGCCGTGGCCGGCGCCTCGCCGTTCACCTTCACCTATGATCCGACCCCGGGCTTCTCGGGTACGGACACCTTCACCTACACCGCCTCCAACAGCGGCGGCGCCTCGGCCCCGGCCACGGTGACCATCACCGTCACCGCGCCGACCCTGGTGGTCGCCGGCGCTCCGGGCGCCGGCACGGTGGGCGTCGCCTACACCAGCGCGACCTTCACCGCCTCGGCCGGCACGGCCCCCTACACCTTCAGTGGGGCGTCCCTGCCGCCGGGCCTGACCATCGATCCGTCGACGGGCGTCCTTGCGGGCTCCCCGACCGCGGGCGGCGCCTACGCCGCGGTGATCTCGGCGACCGACGCCTACGGCGCCCAGGGCTCCGGGACCTTCTCGATCACGATCAACAACCCGACCCTCTCGCTGACGCCGACCTCGCTGCCGGCCGCCAACTACGGGGTCGCCTACGATCAGACCTTCCAGGCGTCGGGCGGCACCTTGCCCTACACCTACGCCCTGGTCGGTTCCCTGCCGCCCGGCCTGACGTTCGACGTCACCAGCGGCAAGCTCTCGGGCGTGCCCGAGCCTCTAACCGACGGGTCCTTCGCGCTGACCATCACGGCTACGGACAGCTCGACCGGCAGCGGCCCGTACTCCACCTCGGTGAGCGTCACGCTCAGCGCCGTGGCCGCCGCGCCGCCGGTGGTCGATCCGACCACCACCACCACTCCGGCCAACTCGCCGGCGCGGATCGACGTCTCGAACCTGATCGACGGCTTCTATGACGCGGTGATCATCACCACCCCGCCGCAACACGGCACGGCCGTCGTCGAGGGCAGCGCCTCGCGGATGCGTTCGCAGAGCGGTTCGGGTTCGGTGTTCATCGTCTACACCCCGAACCCGGGCTACTACGGCGCCGACAACTTCGCCTACGCGGCCACCGGTCCCGGGGGCGCCTCGGCGCCGGCCGCGATCAGCGTGACCGTCGCCGCCCCGGCTCCGGTCGTCGTCGCCGACGTGGCCGAGGTGAACGCCAACGCCCAGGTGGTCATCCCGGTGACCGCCAACGACACCGGCCCGATCGACACGATCGCCATCGCCACGGCCCCTAGCCACGGCACGGCGACCATTTCGGGCCTCAACGTCACCTATGTTCCGGCCACCGACTTCTTCGGTACGGACACCTTCACCTACACGGCGACCGGCGCCGGCGGCACGGGCGGTCCGGCGACGGTCACCGTCACGGTCCGTCCGCTGGCCCTGCCGACCCAGTCGGCCCAGACCATCACGGTCCTGGCCGGCCAGTCGGTGACCCTGGCGGCGACGCAAGGCGCCACGGGCGGTCCGTTCACCGGCGTGGCGGTGGTCACGGCCCCGACCAAGGGCACGGCCACGGTCAACGGCGAGACCATCGTCTACACCCCGGCCACCGGCTATCAGGGTCCGTCGGACAGCTTCACCTATCGCATCCGCAATGTGTTCGGTGACTCCGCCCCGATCCAGGTGACCGTCGCCGTCAACCCCGCGCCCCTGACGGCGCCGCCGATCACCGTCGAGATCCTCGCCGGCCAGAAGGCGGTCGTTAATCTGGTGACTGGGGCCAGCGGCGGTCCGTTCACCGCCGCGGCGGTGGTGGCCACCACGCCGGCCAACGCCGGGGCTTCTGTGGTGACCAGCCCCTCGGCCGGCGCCTACACCCTGACCTTCACCCCCGACAACGCCTTCGCGGGCACGGCGGTGGTGACCTACACCCTGAGCAACGCCTACGCGACTTCGGCTCCCGGCCGGATCACCGTGATCGTCAAGGCTCGACCGGACCCGTCGCTGGATCCGGAAGTGAAGGGCCTGGTCGCGGCTCAGGACGCGGCGGCCATCCGCTTCGCCGACGCCCAGATCAGCAACTTCAACCGTCGCCTCGAGCAACTGCACAACGGCGGCGGCGCGGGTCGCGGGTTCGGGGTCAGCGTCCGCGGCGGCGACGCCGAGCGCGACGACGGGCTGGAAGCGCGCGAGCGGTTCCGCAAGTACGCCAGCCTCGGCATGAACGACGCGGTCGATCCCTCCGAAGCGCTGCTGCCCGCCGCCTCGGCCGGCTACAGCGGCGATGACGACGGCGAAGACGGCCAGGCCGGTCCCAAGCGCTGGGGCGTCTGGGCTTCCGGTTCGGCGGACTTCGGGATGCGTGACGCGGTCGGCTCGCAAAGCGGCTTCCGCTTCACCACCGACGGTCTCACCGGCGGCGTCGACTACCGGGTCAACCCCGACTTCGCCTTCGGCCTGGGTGTCGGCTACGGCCGCGACTCCAGCCGGATCGGCAAGTCGGGCACCAAGAGCCGCGCCGAGAGCTACAGCGCGGGCCTCTACGCCAGCCTGAAGACGGGCGAGAAGACCTTCATCGACGGGGTCCTCGGCTACGGCACGCTCGACTTCGACACCCGCCGCTTCGTCACCTCGACGGGCGAGCTGGTGAACGGCCAGCGTGACGGCGACCAGGTGTTCGGCGCTCTGACCTTCGGGATGGAGCACCGGACGCAGACCAGCCTGCTGTCGCCTTACGGCCGGGTCGCCTACAGCCGCTCGCAGCTGGATGCGTTCGCGGAAAACGGCGGCGGGCCCTACGGCCTGACCTACCACGCCCAGACCGTGCAGAGCCTGACCGGCACGCTCGGCCTGCGCGGCGAGTTCCTCCGTAAGACGGCGGCCGGCCTGCTGGCTCCGCGCTTCCGGATCGAGTACTCGCACGACTTCGAGAAGGCCAACGACGCCCTGCTCAGCTACACCGACTGGGTGGGCGGGCCGACCTACCGCCTGGCGGTGGATCCGATCGACCGCGACCAGCTGCGGCTGGAGCTTGGGGCCGACCTGACCATCAAGAACGGCGTCCGGTTGGGTCTGGACTTCGACAACATGGTCACGAAGGACAGCGACAGCCAGGGCGTCAGGCTGACGGTCCAGTCGCCCTTCTGATCGAAGACGAAGACCTGAACTAGGGAGGGCGGCGCCGGCGACGGCGCCGCCCTTTTCTTTTCTGGCTCCTCCCTCGCTTTAGCGGGGGAGGGGGACCGGCGAAGCCGGTGGAGGGGGCGAGACGGGGCGCTGAGGAGGCGGGGGGGGGGGCGCGCGGGCGCGCGGCCCGCACCACACCCCCCCCCCCCCCCCCCCCGCCCCGCGCACCACGGACCCACACCAAAAAA
>NZ_JARQWV010000037.1 GCF_029543245.1 Caulobacter endophyticus | reverse complement strand
CCCCGCTCGATGCGGTCCTCGCCACGCTTGGGCCGGTACCAAGAGCCCTCCCCATGGCGGGGACGGGTTTGATTATGGGGCGGGTTTCAGCGCGTCTGATTGAATCGGATGAGAAAGTTGCAAGGGGTTGAGTTCGTTCGGTTCTTTGGCGAACTCGCCGTGGATGGAGCTGCCTCTATCCCCGTCCGGTCCACTTTCCGAGCCCAACCCAACTCACGCCTTCCTGGGCCTTGTGCCCAGGATCCATCGTTCAGCCTGCTCAGACCTTTTCTGGATGGCCCAGGTCTGAGCAGCGGCCGGCATGGGCCCTCGCCACAGGGGCGAGGGAGGCGGTGATGGGGGTAAACGCCCCGCGTTCAGGAAAAGCCTCAAGTCCCCGCTTTCGCGGGGATTTTAAGAGTGGGGCATGCTGGACCTCGGTAGCCCAGTCTCGCCCCCTCCACCGCGGAGCCTGTCCTCGGGCGCGCTTGGCGCGACCCGGGGGCGGTCCCCCTCCCCCGTTTCTCGGGGGAGGAGCGGGCTGCCTGGCCAGCGTCTCGGAAGCTGAGAACGTCCCCCCTCCGTCGCCTTCGGCGACACCTCCCCCAGAGGGGGAGGATCTAGATCGTTATGGGGAGCGCCGGCCGATCGGAGCGCTTTTTACGCGTCTCCTAACGTTCCGCTAACGCAACGCGTGCATAGCTGAGCCTCGGGCGCAAAACGCGCCCTTGGCCAGAAGGCCGCGCCGGGAACAACGGGTCGATGCCGCAGAACAGCATCAACACGAACGTCGGGGCGATGATCGCCCTGCAATCGCTGAACACGATCAATCGTGATCTGGCGACGACGCTGCGCCGTATCGCCACCGGCCTGAAGATCTCTTCCCCCAAGGACAATCCGGCCGTCTGGGCCACCGCCAAGATGCAGGCCTCCGAGGCCAAGTCTCTGGACGCCGTGCGCGCTTCCCTTCAGCGGGGCCAGTCGACGGTGGACGTGGCCCTGGCCGCCGGCGACACGGTCACCGACCTGCTCGACCAGATGAAGCAGAAGATGCTGGCCGCGTCGGACCCCAGCCTGACCACCGCCAGCCGCAAGCTGCTGAACGACGACTATGTCTCGCTGCGCAAGCAGATCGACCGCGCGGTCGAGAACGCCAGCTTCAACGGCGTGAACCTGATCTCGGCGGGCAATACCGGCAACATCCGCGCCCTGGCCAACGCCAGGGCCGACTCCACCATCGATGTCGACCACGTGGACCTGTCGACCGGCGGCGCGGCCCTGGCCGGGATGCGCGCCGATCTGCTGACCGCCCCGTCCTCGACCGACATCAAGGCGATGGACACGGCGATGCAGAACGTCACCGCCGCCCTGTCGCGCCTGGGCACCGGGTCCAATATGCTCGACAGCCACCTGACCTTCATCAACAAGCTGCAGGACACCCTGGAAGCCTCGGTCGGCCGCCTGATCGACGCCGACATGGCCCAGGAGGCGACCCGGTTGCAGGCCTTGCAGATCAAGCAGCAGTTGGCCATCAAATCGCTGTCGATCGCCAACGCCGCGCCGAGCTATATCCTCAAGCTGTTCGGAGGCTGAGCCTTCCGACCTGGCGGGAGGACGGCATGGACCTGGACGAGCGGGAGCAGATCCATTTCGGCGCGATCAACGCGGCCGAGGACTTCGCGGCGATCTGCGCGCGCTATCACGCGGCCAATCCCTATACCGGCGAAGCCGCCCCGCTGGACCTGGCGATCAACACCCTGATGACCGGCCTTTGGGATCAGGGGTTCAGCCAGACCCAGATCCGCGCGGCCTTCGAGGCCGCCCTGGCCGACATGAACCGCTACGCCGCTGGCGAGGAACGGCGATGACAACCGCCGGGGCGCAGTCATTATCCCACGCGCCCCCTTTTCGATCCGCAGCGTGAGTCGCCATGGCCCAGCATCTCGCCCTCCTGTCCCTGCTCGTGCGCGACTATGACGAGGCCCTGGCCTTCTATGTCGGCAAGATGGGCTTTGACCTGGTCGAGGACAGCGAACTGGGCGCGGGCAAGCGCTGGGTGGTCGTGTCGCCTGGTCCGGGCGGCTCGCGCTTCCTGCTGGCCAAGGCGGCCGACGAGCGCCAGGTGGCGATGATCGGCGGCCAGGGCGGCGGCCGGGTCTGGCTGTTCCTGCACACCGACGACTTCGACGGCGACCATGCCCGCCTCAGCGCGGCCGGCGTGAACTTCCTCGAGGAGCCGCGTCACGAGGCCTATGGTAGCGTGGCGGTGTTCGAGGACCTGTACGGCAACCGCTGGGACCTGCTTCAGCCGCGCGGCGGCAAGGCCTGAGCCCGTGCGTCTCCTGCTGGCCCTCGTTGCGATCGTCTTCTCGTTGGCGGCAGGCGCGGCCGGCGCCGCGGAGGCGCCGATCCGCGTGCTCTATCTCGACCAGTCGGTCGGCTGGCGGCATCGGCCGGTGACGAGGCCCGCCGAGGACCTCGCGCCTTCGGAAACGGCGATGATCGCCATCGGCAAGGCCGGCGGCGCCTTCGAGACGCAGGTGACGCAGGACGCCCGCGAGATCACGCCCGAGCGGCTGAAGAGCGTGGACGTGCTGGTGTTCTACACCACCGGCGCCCTGCCGATTTCGCCGCAGGCCTGGGCGGCGGTGCAGCAGCGGTTCGCGGCCGGCAAGCTGGGCTTCGTAGGCCTGCACAGCGCCGCCGACACGGCCTGGGCCTACGAGGGGCCGGGCCTCGACTACACGCGCTTCGTGGGCGGCCAGTTCGCCGGCCATCCCTGGACCGAGGACCAGAAGGTCCGGGTCAAGGCCATCGACAACCATCCCCTGGCCGCGCCGTGGGGTCGCAGCGTCGACCTGGTGGAGGAGATCTATCAGTACAAGCGCTTCGACCCGACCGCCGTGCGGGTGATCCAGAGCCTGGACTACGCGGGCACGCCGCTGAAGCGGCCCTACGCCGTACCGGTGAGCTGGGTGCGGACGGTGGGGAACGGCCGCCTCTTCTTCACCAATCTCGGTCACAACGAAGCCACCTGGGCCGATCCGCGCTTCGCCGACCAGATCGTGCGGGCGGTGCGCTGGACGGCCTGGAAAGCCCGCGGCGATGCGACGCCCAACCCGCGCGAGCAGGCGATTGACCAGGTGCGGGCCCTGCTGACCTATGCCGGCGAGAGCGACGTCGAGGCCAAGCTGGCGCGGGTGCAGGACGAGGCTTGGCTGCTGTCGATCGCGGGCAGGATCGCGGCGCTGCGCGAGGTCTATCCCGGCAAGCCGGAGGCGGATCGGGCCAAGTTCGAGGCGGCCTATGGAGCGGTGCTGGCCGAGGTCAGGGCGAAGACGGCGTCCTGATCCCTCTCCCCCTGCGGGAGAGGGTGGCCTCCCGAAGGGAGGTCGGGTGAGGGGTCGATGGCCCGGCAAGCTGCGTGTAGCGGATAGGTTGGGCGGAGCGTCTCAAGTCTGAGAGACCCCTCATCCGTCGGCCTTCGGCCGCCACCTTCTCCCACAAGGGGAGAAGGATCTAGAACTCAGCCAACTCTTGCGCATGCGCCGCCACGTCGGCCGGCCACTGCGCCAGGCCGGCTTCGAAGCCCTCTCGATCGCCCGCATAGAGCGCCCGCATGGCGCTCTCGAAGCCCGGGGCGTCGCCGGCGGCGGCGCTGGCGAAGCGGTAGGCGGCGTCGCGGGCGCGGCGCTGGCGGTCGGGGGCCTCGGCCTCGCGGCGGGCGGCCTCGACCAGCTTGCGCAGGGCTACCGACGCGCCGCCGGGCTGGCCGGCCAGCCAGTCCCAGTGGCGGGGCAGGAGCGTGACCTCGCGGGCGACGACGCCCAGCTTGGGACGGCCGCGACCGCGTGGAGCCTCGGGTTCGGCCGGCGCCAGGCGGGCGGCGAGGTCTTCGGGGCTTCCACGCAGGTCGAAGTCCACCTGCCGGCCTTCGGGATCGAAGATCAGGATCGGGGCGCTTGGACGCTCGCTCACCACCGCCTGGGCGGCCAGGGCGACAGCCAGTTTGTCGCCAGCGGCGAGACGCTTGCCGGATTCGAACAGGGCGTAGGTCATCGGACGAGGTCTACCGCGTTCAGGACTTCGCACCAGTGCTTGCGACGGTCGGCGAGGCGAAGCGCCCTGCCCCTCGGCTCCAGGCCGTCGTCGTCGATCGTCTCCAGCACCTCGAAGGCGAAGCTGGCCTCGCCATGGGCGTTCCAGGCGCCTTGCAGCCGGGCGTTGGGGTGAGAGCCGAGCCTCAGGCTGAACCACACGCCGTTCTGGCGCGTCGCCACGTTCTCGGTGGCGCCGACGAAGGCCTGGCCGGTGCGCTCGCAGCGCACGGCGTAGATACCGGGCGTTCGCTTCTCTTCCTTGTAGGCGCGCAGCAGCGCCTTGCGCGGGTTCATGACCGCCTCCTTGCTGGCGGACTTTTTACCCGGACGAATTATGGAGTCAATATTACCCGGGTGTTTTGCCGCGCATCGGCAGGCCGTACAGCGTCCCGGCCAGGACGGCGCCGACGAACCAGGCGTATTGGTAAATGGTGGTCCAAGGCTGGCCGACCCCGGCGAAGGCGTGAGGCGCGGCGGCGTGCAGGAAGCCCGGCAGGTTGGGCGCGACCCCGACGGCGAAGGCGATCAGCGCGGCCGGGTTCCAGCCGCTCCGGTAGGTGTAGGCGCCGGCGCGGTCGTAGAGGGCCGGCACGTCCAGGATGGTGCGGCGCAGGATCCAGTAGTCGACGATCAGTATGCCGGCGATCGGCCCCAGCAAGGCGCCATAGCCGGTGAGCCAGACGAAGATGTAGCCGGCGGTGCTCTCCAGCAGCTTCCAGGGCATGATCAGCACCCCGATCCCGGCCGTGATCCAGCCGCCGATGCGGTAGGTGATCCGCTTGGGCCAGAGGGCGGCGAAGTCGTAGGCGGGTCCCACCAGGTTGGCGGCGATGTTGCACGAGACGGTGTCGAGGCTGATGATGACGAGGCCCACCAGCACGGCGATCCCGCCGATGTCGCCAGACAGGGCCACCGGGTCCCAGATCGCCTTGCCGAAGATCAGCACCGTGGCCGAGGTGACGACCACGCTCATCGCCGCCAATAGGACCATGGGTCCGGGCAGGCCCAGGGCCTGGCCCAGGATCTGGTCCTTCTGGGTGCGGGCGAAGCGGGTGAAATCGGGGATGTTCAGCGCCAGCGTCGCCCAGTAGCCGGTCATGGCGGTGACCGCCGGCCCGAAGTCGCTCCAGAAGCGGCCGGCCTTGGCGCCGCCGGGATCGTAGGCCGAGGGCTCGTGCAGGATGGGGCCAAGGCCGCCGGCCTTGGACAGCGCCCACCAGACCAGAGCCAGGCACACCACCACCTTCACCGGCGCGGTCCAAGTCTCGAGCTTGCGGACGGTCTCAAGGCCCTTGGTGACGAAGGCCAGCTGGATCAGCCAGAAGGCCAGGAAGGCCAGCAGCTGGCCCACCCCGATGCCCAGCAGCGGGATCGGCGGACCGTCCAGCTTCGCGCCGACCATGACGCCCAGCAGGGTCAGCAGCGCGCCGCCGCCGATCCAGGTCTGGATGCCGTACCAACCGCAGGCGACGATGGCGCGGGCCAGCGCCGGCAGCCGCGCGCCACGCCAGCCGAACGAGGCGCGGGCCAGCACCGCATAGGGCACGCCATGGCGGGCGCCGGCATGTCCGATCAGCAGCATGGGCGCGAGCACGATCACATTGCCCAGCAGCACGGCCCAGACCGCCTGCCCCGCCGACATCCCCTGCTCCACCAGGCCGGCGGCCAGCATGTAGGCGGGCACGGCGATGACCATGCCCAGCCACAGGGCCGCGAAGTGGCGGGCGCGCCAGGTGCGCTGGGCCGCCGTCGTCGGCGCCAGGTCCTCGTTCCAGAGGTTTCCGCTTTCGTCGCTCATGCGCTCCCCCGAGCCCGCACTCGAGACGCGAGCATGCGCGGCGATGGTGGGGCCGTCACCTCGGAAAACGCCGGTCGCGGAAGGTTTCTAGAAGGCTGCGTACGCCCAGGTCGCAAGGCCCGCGCCGAACAGCAGGACCAGGGCGACGATGCCGACCCGGTCCCACTGGATGCAGGGCCCGGCATGGCGCAGCTCGGAGCCTTCGGGCTTGTCGACGTCGCACTTGCGGAAGAACACGGGACGCGCGGAAACACGCATGGCGTGGGCCATGGCTCTAACCTCCCTTACGATCAGACGCCTCTGACGGGCGCGTGGCGGAAGGTTAACACGGCTCGCCCAAGAGGCGAAAACCTCCCCTAGTAGGCGAAGCGGATATTCATGCCGATGCGGCGCGGCTGGGGCGAGAACGACTGCGGCAGGCGACCGGCGGTGATGAACAGCGGGGCGTCGGAATCCAGCAGGTTCTCGACGAACAGCCCCACCGAGCGGCGACCGATCTCGATGGCCGCCCGGCCGTCGATCAGGGTGACGCCGCCGAGGTCGCGGCCCGCGCCGGGATTGACCGACTCGAAGGTCGAGCGGGACTCGCCCACATAGGCGGCCGAGCCGCCGAGGATCAGGGTCGCCCCGCCCGCCAGCTCGCGCCGGGTCTCGCCCCACAGGGTGAAGGCCGTGCGCGGCACGGCCGGCAGATGGTCGCCCTCGCGGCCCAGGCCTGCCAGGGCGCCAGAGGTCTGGTCCTTGGTCAGCACCGCCTCGGTGGCGGCGAAGTTGAAGCCGAGCTTCGAGCCGGCCCGGCTCCAGGTGGCGTCGAACTCCACCCCGTCGATGCGCGCCCGGCCCAGGTTGGTGACGAAGGCGAAGGCGCCGTTGTCGCTGGTGGCCGAGTACTGCATGTCGCGCCAGTCGATGCTGTAGAGCGCCAGGTTGGCCGACAGCCGTCCCGACAGCCAGCGCGACTTCAGCCCCAGCTCGCGGTTCCAGAGGGTATCGGAACCGTAGGCCTGCAGTTCCGCCGGCAGGCCCGGCGCGGTGTTGATGCCGCCGGGCCGAAAACCCTGCGACACCTGGATGTAGCCCATCACGCCCGGGGCAAAGCGACGCGAGGCCAGGCCCTTGACGCTCCAGCCGTCCTCCTCGACGCGGTTGCGGAAATTCCCGCCCGAGGTGTCGGAGATGACATTGACCACCAGCACCTCGCCGATGGTCCGCTTGTCGTAGGAGAAGCGGCGGGCGCCGATGGTGACGTCGGAGCGGTCGTCCACGGCCAGGGTCGCCTCGCCATAGACGGCCACCTGATCGAGGCGGGTGTCGACGATCCGCCGGCCGGTGAAGCCCGCCGCGTCCACCGGCAGGCCGGTGCGGGGGTCGGCGACACGCACCTGGCTGTCGATAGTGTCGCGACGGGTCTCGGAGAACACCCCCACCGTCCATTGCAGCGGGCCGTCGCGGTCGGAGGACAGGCGCGCCTCGCGCACGTCTGCGGTCAGGTCGATGGGCTGGTACAGCAGGCCCGGCGTGCGGCTGTCGACATAGGAGGCGTAGCCGGCCATCTGGCCGGTGTCGCAGGCCAGGCCCGCCCCGAGGGCCAGCCAGCGGGCGCAGCCGGCGGCGCTGCCGCGCTCGGCCTGAAGGGTGCCGGTGTAGTCGATCTGGCGGGTGTTATCCCACTCGTAGCGGGCCAGAGAGGCCGAGAAGCGGGTTCCCGGCAGGCGCGCCTCCATCGACAGCGCGCCGAGCCAGACATGGCTGTCGAACGGCGTGCGGACGAAGTTGCGCGAGACATGCGAAGGCTCGCCCGGGGCGCCGGCGCCGGTGTCGTTCAGCCGCGAGTCCTGGCCGGCCAGCAGCAGGTCGAAGCGCAGCGCCTCGCTGGGCCGCCAGACCCCGGCCAGCCGTCCGCCGGTCGTGCGGCCGGCGTTGACGCCCTTCAGGCCCAGGCGGGCGTTGTCGGAAAAGGCGGCCTCGTCGCGGCGATAGGCGGTCAGGCGCAACGCCGCACGATCGTCGGCGAAGGCCTTGTTGGCCACCGCGGTCACGGCGCCGCCCGCCTCGCCCCCGACCACGCCGCCCTCGATCTCGAGGCCCAACTGGTCGCGCGACGGGTCGGCGCGGTTGAAGCCCACCTTGACCGCCCCGCCCATGGCGCTGGAGCCGTAGAGCGTGCCCTGGGGCCCGCGCAGCACCTCAAGCCGGTCGATGTCGACCAGCAGCAGGTCGGGGAACGAGCCCCCGGGATCGGCCGTGGTGCCGCTGGGGCCGGAAACCGGAATGTCGTTGTAGTAAAGCGCCGTGGTCGCCTCGCCCGAGCCGTAGACGCCGCGCAGGGTCATGCGCATGCGGCCAACGCCCGTGCTGGTCAGGGTCAGGCCCGGCAGGCGCTGGGCGGCGCGCTCGAAGGTCACCGCGCCGGCGGCCTTCAGGGCCTCGCCGCCGACCACCCGGATCGACAGCGGCGTGTTCTGTTCGGCCGTGGTCCGGCGCAGGGCCGTCACCATCACCGCGTCGATCTCGGCCGAGGCCATCGGCGCGGGCGACGGAGCCGGCGCGGCTCGCCCGGCCAAGCCGCGCTCGATCAGCAGCCGCCCGCCATGACGCCGGGCGACCAGGCCCGAACCAACCAGCAGGCGATCCAGCGCCTCGTCGGCCTCCATCCGGCCACGCACCCGCGGCGCCCGCAGCCCGACGACCAGCGCTGGATTGAACAGGATTTCGGTGTCGGTCTGGGCCGAGAAGGCGGTCAGGGCCCTGGCCATCGGCGTGCCGGCGGCGATGTCGACGCGGCGCGGCGCGGCCGCCGCGACCACGGGGGTCGCGAACGCGGCGAGCGCCAGCCAACCGGCGAGCGCGCAGCGGCGATGACGTGTGTGCAATACCCCCGGGGCTCCAGTACGCGGCAGCGCCCCTTCCTTCACTGCTGCGTTCGCCAAGGCCAGTCCCCTCGTCGCCGTTGACCGGCGATCCGGCCCCCTCGCCCGGGCCAGGGGGACCGCACGGGGGACTCTGCCTGATAATCTGGCAGGCGGGGCGCCCCGACGGCAAGTGCGAGAGTGTGGGTTGACCGCGCCGTCACGCTGCTGACGAATGATCGCAACAAAAAAGACTCGTTGTGTCGGGGACGACGAATGGCGCTGGCGAATCTTGCCGCTGAAGCGCGCGGAAGCGAGGGCCTGGCCCATGCTTCCCTGCCCTACCAGCAGGCCCTGAAGGCTTTCTTCCGCCGAAGAGTGGAAGGCGGCGAGGTCGACGACCTCGTGCAGGAAGTGCTTCTTCGACTGCACAACCGCCGTGACGGCGGCGAGGTGTCGAACCTCGGCAGCTTCATCTTCCAGACGGCGACCAACGTCCTGCTCGACCGGCGTCGCCGCGACACGGTCCGCAAGCGCCAGGCGCACTGCGAACTCGAAGAGATCCATCACCCCCTCGACGAACTGTCGCCAGACCGTATCCTGCAAGCCAAGGAGCAGGCCGCCGTCGCCGCGGCCGCTCTCGGTGACCTTCCCTTAAGGACGCGCGCTGCATTCATGCTCGTCCGATTTGAAGGCATGAGTTACAAGGCGGCGGCCGCTCAACTGGGACTCTCCGTCAGCGCGGTCGAAAAACACGTCGCCAAGGCTCTCAAGCACCTGACGAGCCGCCTGCAGGAACACGATGCGCCACACCGTCCCAAACCTGGCTTCTTCCGGTGAACCGGACGCCGCGGAATGGGTCGCGCGCCTGCAGAATCGGCCGAACGACCTGGGTCTGCGCCGTGACTTCGATTCCTGGCTGAAGGCCGATCCGGCCAACAAGGACGCCTACGCCTCGGCTTCGGACGCCTGGGCTCGCCTCAGCGCCCTGTCGGACGAACCCGAAATTCTCGCCGCCCGCGCCCGCCTGAAGGCCGACCTGGCCGCCGACCAGAAGCGCCGCCACGCCCGCCCGCAGATGCGCTGGGCCGCGGCCGTCGCCGCTCTGGTCACGGCCGGCGGCTTCGGCACGGCCCTGTGGCTGGCCACCGCGCCTTCCGACCACGCGCCGGCCGTCGCCCCCGCCCAGACGGCCCAGGTCGTCTACCGCACCGGCGTGGGCGAGCAGAAGATCATCACCCTGGCCGACGGCTCGGTCGCCACCCTGTCGACCGACTCGGTGCTGCGGGTCACCGAATGGGGACCCCGCCGCGCCCTGACGCTGGATCGCGGCGAGGCCTTCTTCCAGGTCGCCAAGAACCCGCAGCGCCCGTTCGTAGTCACCGCCGACGGCCGCACGGTCACGGCATTGGGCACGGCCTTCAACGTGCGCATCGATCCGGGCAAGTGGTCGGTCAGCCTGCTGGAAGGCAAGATCCGCGTCGCCGACCCGGTCGCTCACAACAGCGTCGACCTTCTGCCCGGCTCGCGCCTGGAGCAACAGGCCGGCTCGACCTGGGCCGTGGCCGCCGCCGACGTGGCCGCCCTGACCAGCTGGCGCGACGGCAGCATCACCTTCGACAACCAGCCGCTGGCGGAAGTCGTCGGCGAGCTGAACCGCTATTCGGTGCGCAAGATCCGCATCGACTCGCCGCGCGTGGCCGCCACCCCGATGAGCGGCCGCTTCCGGACCGGCGACGTCTCCGGCTTCGTCGACGCGCTCAGCGCCTATGGCGCGGCCAGGGTGAAGACGGGCGAGGCCGGCGAGATCGTCCTGGTTTCGCCGTAGGGTGTGATCCCCGCTCTCATGGAGAGAGGGAGGGGCCCGCGCCGAAGGCGTGGGAGGGTCAGAGGGTTCACTCTCACCGGACAATCCTGGACCGCCCCCTTCGGAAAATTTGCAACCTCTCACCCTCCCACCGCTTCGCGGCGGGCCCCTCCCTCTCTCAAAGAGAGAGGGAATTGCGGTTCCCGGTTGAGGAACCGCCTGCGCCTTGCGTCATGACTTAAGACAGCGGCGCCGTTCGCGCCGTTCGCAGGGAGGCTTTTCGTGACTTCGATCCTCAAGACCGCCGCCGCCGGGCTGGTTGGCGTTTCCATGCTGATGGCCAGCAGCGCCATCGCCGCGCCGCTGAACGCCGCGCAGAAGACCCAGCTGAAGGCCAATGTCGACGCCTTCACCCCGCAGATGAACGAAGCCGCCCTGAAGATCTGGGACTACGCCGAGCTGGGCTACCTGGAGACCAAGAGCTCGAACGTGCTGCAGGAGCAGCTGAAGACCGCCGGCTTCGACGTGAAGGCCGGCGTCGCCGACGAGCCGACCGCCTTCGTCGCCAGCTTCAAGCAGGGCAAGGGCCCGGTGATCGCCATCCTGGCCGAGTTCGACGCCCTGCCGGGACTGTCGCAGGCCGCCGCCCCGACCAAGACCCCGCGCCCCGAGACCGACAACGGCCACGGCTGCGGTCACAACCTGTTCGGCGCGGCCTCGGTGGCCGGCGCGGTCGCCATCAAGGAATGGATGATCCAGAACAAGGTGCAGGGCGAGATCCGCGTCTACGGCACCCCGGCCGAAGAAGGCGGTTCGGGCAAGGTCTACATGGTCCGCGAAGGCCTGTTCAACGACGTCGACGTGACCCTGCACTGGCACCCGGGCAACGAGAACTCGGCCCGCCAGGGCACCTCGATGGCCAATATCAGCGGCAAGTTCCGCTTCCGCGGGAAGTCGTCGCACGCCTCGGGCGCGCCGTGGGCCGGCCGCTCGGCGCTGGACGGCGTCGAGGTGCTGGACACCGCCGCCAACTTCATGCGCGAGCACATCCCCGACGGCACCCGCATCCACTATGTGATCACCAACGGCGGCAAGGCTCCGAACGTCGTGCCCGACTTCGCCGAGGTCTATTACTACGTCCGCAACTCTGACCCGAAGATCGTGGTCAGTGTCATGGACCGCATCAAGAAGGCGGCCGACGGCGCGGCCATGGCCACCGAGACCACCGTCGAGTTCGAGCAGACCGGCGGCGTCTACAACCTCCTGCCCAACGACGTGCTGGGCAAGGTGATGCATGACAGCCTGACCAACGTCGGCGGCATCACCTGGACGCCGGAAGAGACCGAGTTCGCCAAGACCCTGGCCAAGAGCCTCAACAACGGCGGCGGCGACCTGGCCTCGGTGGGCAAGGTCCAGTCCTACGCCCCGGCCGACACCAAGGGCGGCGTCGGCGGCTCGACCGACGTGTCGGACATCTCGTGGGTGACGCCGACCGTGGGCCTGTCGACGGCGACCTTCGTCCCGGGCTCGGCCGGCCACAGCTGGCAGAACGTGGCGGCGGCGGGTTCGTCGATCGGCCTCAAGGGCGCGGCCGTGGCAGCCAAGACCCTGTCGATCACCGGCGCCGAGCTGTTCATGAACCCCAAGCTGATCGCCGACGCCAAGACCGAGCTGAACGCCCGCCGCGGCGACGGCTTCCAGTACAAGGCCATGGTCGGCGACCGGAAGCCGCCGCTGGATTACCGCAAGGCCGGTGGCGCTGAGTGATCTAAACCCTCCCCCTGAAGGGGGAGGTGTCGCCGGAGGCGACGGAGGGGGATGTGATTGCCGAGGTTCGGATCGAACTGACGCCAGCAGCCCCTTCCCCCTCCGGCCCTCCGGGCCACCTCCCCCTTCGGGGGGAGGGCTTTGGCTCACAAGAACTTCGGCGCCAGGAAGATCGCCAGCGCCGCGGCCAGCCAGGCAACCAGCCCGCCGAGAATGGCCAGGCGATAGTCGACGCGGTCGACCAGCAGCCACGAGACACCCAGGAAGACGAGATAGGCCGGAATGGTCTTGGCGCCGGCCAGGCACGCGGTGCGAAAGGCGCCCGCCTCGCCCTTGGAGCCGACGGCCAGCAGGGCGATGATCGCGAAGGTCGGCGCCAGCGGCAGGATGCCGGGCAACACGTTGCCCTTCTTCGAGGCCAGCACGATCAGGGCGGTGACGAGGCCGCCCAGCAGCCCCTTCCACAGAACCTCGACAAGCAGCGGCGGCATCAGGCCTGGACGCCCCGCGCCTTCAGCTTGGCCTTCAGCTCGCGAACCGGCCGGGCCAGCAGGAAGCCGAACGACACAGCCCCCTCCTTGGTGTGCACGGCGTGGTGGATGCGGTGGGCCTGGATCAGGCGTTTCCAGTAGGCCGACTTGCCCAGCGGAACCTTGAAGCGCTGGTGCACCATGCCGTCATGGAAGATGAAATAGACCGCGCCGTAGGCGGTGATCCCCAGACCGATCGGCAGCAGCCAGGGATAGCCGCTGGTCCCGAAATAGATGGCCACGATGGCCGGGGCGGCGAAGACGACGGCGAACAGGTCGTTCAGCTCGAAGGCGCCGTGGCGCGGCTCGTGGTGCGAGCGATGCCAGACCCACCCGAAGCCGTGCATGACGTACTTGTGGGTGAACCAGGCGAAGCCTTCCATGAAGGCGAAGGCCGCCAGGAACAGCGCGACCTTGAGACCGAAGGTGACCATCGCTTCTCTAACTCCAGAGCCGGCGACCTGACTGCAACAGGCTTTCGGCTCCCGTCCTTGTTCTAGCGCAAAGTCCTAGCGCTGCGGATCGCGCGACAGGGCCTGGGCCACGAGCAGGCCTGCCGCGCCGACGGCGGCCAGCACGATCCAGGCCTTATACACGGCTGCAACCCCAGCGTCGCGCCAGAGCACGGCCTGATAGGCGTCGATCACCCAGGCGTGCGGCGTGAACCATCCCAGGCTCTGCAGCCAGGCGGGCATCAGGAAGCGCGGCGCCATGCTGCCGCCGACCGCCGCCAGCACCAGGATCACGAAGGTCGACAGCATCTGGGCCTGGTCGCGCGTGCGGCACAGTGAGACGAGCCCCAGCGCCAGCCCCGCCGAACAGACCCCGGCCGCCAGGGTCGTGGGCAGCCACAGGGCGAAGTGCTGGACGGCCTCGACGCCGTAGACGCCTTGGGCCACCACGAAGATCATCACCGCCTGGACGAAGGCCTGGGCGGTCAGGAACAGGAACTTGCCGGTGACCACCGGCCCCATGCCGGCCACGCCCGCCAGCAGGCGGTCGGCGACGCCGGCGCGGCGCTCCTCCATCAGCGACAGCGCCCCCTGCATGGCCGAGAACAGAGCAAACAGGATCATCACCGCGCCGGCGTAATAGGCGATCACCGCCCCGCCCTTGCGCGCGCCGGCGATCTCCTCGCGGTCGAACAGGTCGTCCTTCACGGGCTGGGGCTTTTCGCGCAGCTGCGCAGCGGCGGCGTCGATGCGCCCCGACTGCACGGGCGTCAGCTCGCCCAGGGCCGGCGCGACGGCGTCGATGGACCGACGCAAGGCCGCATCGGGCGCGGCGGCGGCCAGGGCCTGCTGCGTGCGGGCCTGGGCCAGCGGCGCTGCGACGGCGCGCGAAGGGTCGGCGACAATCAGGAACGGCTTGCCAGGCTGGGCGGGATCGGCGCGGATCACGAGGCCGACGTCGACCTCGCCGGACTTGACCCGAGCCCGCACGGTCGCCGCGTCAGGCGCGGTTTCGGCCCGCAGGTCTGGGCTCTTCAGCAGCGCGGCGGCGACCCGGCGCGAGGCGTCGGTGCGGGCGAGATCGGCGACGGCCAGCTTGGGTTGAAGGTTGTCGCCCGAGGTTCCCGCGAACACCGATGAGAAGATCAAGAACACCAGCGGCGGCAGCAGGAAGGTCATGACCAGGGCCGCGCGGTCGCGCCACAGCTCCAGCGCCATGACCCGCATCATCGCCAGCGACATGGCGGCCTGCGCCCTCATGCGGCCTTCCGCTCGGCCACGAGGGTAAAGAGGTTGGCCAGCGACGGCTGGCGCACCCGGATCTCGCGCGGGGCCAGGCCCAGCTGGCGCAGGCGCGCGTCCAGTTGGCCCGCCGCGCCGTAGCCGCCGCTGTCGAGCCGGGTCCAGACGCCCGGACGACGGGTGGGTTCCAGCCCCTCGGCGGCCAGGCGGATCTCCCCGGCGGTGTCGAGACCGTCGGCGAGGTGGACCAGGATCTCCATCTGGTCGCCGAACGCTTCGGCCACCAGGGCGCGCGGTTCGCCTTCCAGAACCATGGCGCCGTCGCGCAGGAAGCCGACGCGATCGGCCAGGGCGCCGGCCTGATCAAGGTCGTGGGTGACGATCAGCACCGCCACGCCAAGATCGCGCAGGTCGCGGATCACCGCGTCGACCGCCTCGCGAGCGTCGATGTCGACCCCCACCGTCGGCTCGTCGAGGATCAGCAGGGTCGGCTCGTGGACAATGGCGGCGGCGATGTTGGCGCGGCGCTGGAAACCGCCCGACAGGGTGCGGACAGGCGCATCGGCGCGGTCGAGCGTGCGGGTCAGCTCCATGGCCCGGCGCACGGCGGCCGGAGCCTTGGCGCGCGGCACGCCAGCCAGGGTCGCGAAGGTCTCGATGTTCTCGCGCACCGACAGGTTGGCGTAGAGGGCGATCTCCTGCGGCACGAGGCCGAGCCCCGCCCGGGCGGCGGGCGTGCGGGCCGGATCCTGACCGTTCAGCAGCACCGTCCCGGCGTCGGGCCGCAGCCGGCCGCAGATGGCCCGCACCAGGGTCGTCTTGCCCGCGCCGTTGTGGCCCAGAAGGGCGTAGATCTCGCCAGGACGCAGCGACAGGTCGACGCCCTTGAGCACGCGGCGGTCGCCATAGGATCGCACCACGCCTTCAGCCGTCAGAATAGGCGCTGGATTCACGCCGCCGCCTTGCGCGCGGCGAACAGCCGTCCGGCATAGGCGCCCAGCAGGCCGCCGCCGCCCGCCGCGGCCAGGGCGTTCTCGGCCGCGGCCAGATGCTCTTCCATGGCCGCGCGGGCGCCCGAGACGCCCAGGCGCGAGACGGCCGTGGTCATGGCGGCGTCCTGGCCGACGTCCTTGCCGGTCGCCTCGACCGAGCCCTCGGCGTCGAGGATGTCGTCGCGGATCTGGAAGGCCAGGCCCACGCGGCGGGCGAACTCGCCCACCTGCTCGACGGCCGCCGCGTCGGCGCCGCCGATCAGCGCCCCGACCTGGGCGGCGGCGATGATCAGCACGCCGGTCTTCTCGTGGTTCAGGCGATCGATCTCGGACATGTCGCGCAACTGGTCGCGGTCGAGCAGGTCTCGGGCCTGGCCGGCGACAAGGCCCATGAAGCCCACGGCCTGGGCGGCGCGGCCGCTGATCTCGGCGCGCAGGTCGCCGGACAACCCCATGTCGGCGGCGATCACGGCATAGGCCTGGTTCAGCAGGCCGACGCCCGCGAGGATGGCGGTGGCCTCGTCGAAGGCGCGGTGAATGGTCGGCAGGCCCCGGCGCAGCCCCGCATCGTCCATGGCCGGCAAATCATCGAGGATCAGCGAGGCGGCGTGGATCATCTCGAAGGCGCAGGCCGCGTCCAGGGCCGCGCCCTCGCTGGCGCCAAAGGCCTCGGCGGCCAGGAGGGTCAGCATGGGACGGAAGCGCTTGCCCGGCGCCAGCAGCGAATAGCGGACGGCCTCGACCAGGCGGTCGGGCGCGGTTCCGGGCGCGGGGGACAGTTCGGCCAGGCGGCGGTCGACGCGCGCCCGCAGGGCCTCGATCCGTGGCAGCAATCCCTGATGCAAGGCGCCCTGGTCGTCCATCTCGCGAGTCGATGCCTCCCCACCCCTCCGCGGGCGAGTCATTTGAAGGCGCCCTGTCGCGGCGTCAACCCGAGCGGGCGCCGCGGCGGCTCTTGACCCCGGCCGCCCGCGGCGCGTCCATGGCGGCATGTCCAAGCCCCTGCCCTCTCCCGCCGACCACGCCCGCGAGATCCTGGCCCGCCTGGGCGTCGCCGGCCTTTCCGCCGACGGCGGAACCGCCGTGCGCACGCCGATCGACGGATCGGTGCTGGCCCATGTCGCCTTCGACGACGCCAAGGCCATAGAGGCCAAGGTCGCGAGCGCCGCCCGCGCCTTCCGCGCCTGGCGCTGCGTTCCGCCCCCCCGCAGGGGCGAGCTGGTCCGCCTTTTCGGCGAGGAGTTGCGCGCGGCCAAGGCCGATCTTTCCGCCCTGGTGACGCTGGAGGCCGGCAAGATCGTCTCCGAGGGCGCCGGCGAGGTGCAGGAGATGATCGACATCTGCGACTTCGCCGTGGGCCTGTCGCGGCAACTGCATGGGCTGACCATCGCCTCGGAACGCCCCGGCCACGCCATGCGCGAGACCTGGCACCCGCTGGGGCCGGTCGCCGTCATCAACGCCTTCAACTTCCCGGTCGCGGTGTGGGCGTGGAACGCGTGCCTGGCCCTGGTCTGCGGCGATCCGGTGATCTGGAAGCCGTCGGAAAAGACCCCGCTGACGGCCCTGGCCACGCAAGCCCTGCTGGACCGCGCACTCGCCCGGTTCGGCGACGAGGCTCCGGCCGGCCTGTCCTCGGTGGTGCTGGGCGGCCGCGACGCCGGCGAGCGCCTGGCGCGCGATCCGCGCATCCCGTTGGTCAGCGCCACCGGCTCGACCCGGATGGGCAAGGCCCTGGCGCCGGTCGTGGCCGAACGCTTCGGCCGCTCGATCCTGGAGTTGGGCGGCAACAACGCCATGATCGTCACCCCCAGCGCCGACCTGTCGCTGGCCCTGCGCGCCATCGTGTTCTCGGCCGCGGGCACGGCCGGCCAGCGCTGCACGTCCTTGCGCCGGCTGATTGTGCACGAGAGCCTGTTCGACAAGGTCGCCGACGCGGTCGAGGCCGCCTTCGCCCGCCTGCCGGCCGGCGACCCGCGCCAGGACGGCGTGCTGCTGGGGCCGCTGGTCGACAAGGCGGCCTACGAGGCTTTCGTCCACGCCCTCGACCAGGCCCGGGCCGATGGCGCCATGGTCACCGGCGGCGAGCGGTTGAACGAAGCCGACGCGCCCGAGGCCTTCTACGTCCGCCCCGCCCTGGCCCGCCTGCCCGCGCCGACCGCCGGCATGGCCCGCGAGACCTTCGCGCCGCTGCTCTACGTCGCGCCCTACGCCGAGTTCGACGACGCGGTGGCGATGCAGAACGACGTCCCCCAGGGCCTGTCGTCCTGCGTGATGACCAACGACGTACGCGAGGCCGAGGCGTTCATGGGCCCCTGGGGCAGCGACTGCGGCATCGCCAACGTCAATATCGGGCCATCGGGGGCCGAGATCGGCGGGGCCTTCGGCGGCGAGAAGGAGACCGGCGGCGGACGCGAGAGCGGCTCGGACGCCTGGAAGCAGTACATGCGCCGACAGACCGCGACGGTGAACTATTCCGGCGCCCTGCCCCTGGCCCAGGGCGTGAGGTTCGACCTTTAGGGGCCTTTGTGGGTCGCATCCCTGGACGCATCACCCTAGGGTAACTCCACCCAAACGGTGATGAGGTGAGCGTGCAGACTGTCGAGATCGTCCTGGCCCTTCTGGCCGCCGTCGTCCTGAGCGGCGCGGCCGCCCGGTTCCTCCCCCTCGCCGTCCCCGCGCCCCTGGTGCAGATCGGCCTGGGCGCCCTGATCGCGATGGTCACCAAGACGCCGGTCTCGCTCGACCCGCACCTCTTCTTCCTGCTGTTCCTGCCGCCGCTGTTGTTCCTCGACGGCTGGCGCATTCCCAAGGACGAGTTCTTCAAGGACTTGCCGATCATCCTGGAGCTGGCGCTGGGGCTGGTGGTGCTGACCGTGGTCGGGGTGGGTTTCCTGATCCACTGGATGATCCCGTCCATGCCGCTAGCCGTGGCCTTCGCCCTGGCCGCGGTGATCTCGCCCACCGACCCGATCGCGGTGTCGGCCATCGCCCAGCGGGTGCCGATCCCCAAGCGCCTGATGCACATCCTCGAGGGCGAGTCGCTGCTGAACGACGCCTCGGGCCTCGTCTGCCTGCGCTTCGCCATCGCCGCGGCCCTGACGGGAAGCTTCGTGCTGCACGAGGCGGTGCTGAACTTCGCCTGGGTGGCCCTGGCGGGTATCGCCATCGGCGTGGTCACCACCCTGGTCGTCACCACCCTCAACGCCTGGCTGACCCGCGCCGGCGCCGAGGACGCCGGCCCCCAGACCCTGGTCAGCCTGCTGATCCCCTTCGCCGCCTACCTGCTGGCCGAAAAGGTGCACGCCTCGGGCATCCTGGCCGCCGTCGCCGCCGGCGTAGCCATGAGCTTTTCGGAAGTCGCCCGCCAGACCGTGGCCGCCACGCGCGTTCGCCGCAACATGGTCTGGGACACGCTGCAATTCACCGCCAACGGCGTGATCTTCGTGCTGCTGGGCGAACAGCTGCCGTCGATCCTGGCCGGGGCGGTCGAGACCGTCCGCTCCACCGGCCACCACGAGCCCTGGTGGCTGGCGATCTATGTCGTCGCCATCACGCTGAGCCTTGGCGTGCTGCGCTTCGCCTGGGTCTGGGGGTCGCTGAAGCTGACCCTGCTGCGGGCCCGCCGCCGGGGCGAGGACCGCGCCAGTCCGGACTGGAAGATCATCACCGCCACGGCCTGCGCGGGCGCGCGCGGCGCCATCACCCTGGCCGGCGTGCTGACCTTGCCGCTGGTCACCGCCGCGGGCGAGGCGTTCCCGGCCCGGGACCTGGCCATCTTCCTGGCGGCCGGGGTGATCGTGCTGTCGCTGCTGATCTCCAGCATCGCCCTGCCGCTGCTGATGAAGAACCTGCAGCTGCCGCCCGAGACGGCGGGCCTGGAGGACGCCGAGCGCGCCCGGGCGACCCTGGCGATCGCCGCCGTCCAGGCGATCGAGCACATGCAGTCGTCCTCGCCGCACGCCGCCGACGCCGACTTCCAGACGGCCTCGGCCCGGGTGGTCGACATCTATCGCGACCGCCTGGACGGCCTGACCCAGACAGGCGAAGTGGCGCTGGCCGCCCGCCGCGGCCGGGGCTTCGAGAAGGAGGTTCGCCTGATCGCCGTACAGGCCGAGCGGCAGGCCCTGCACACGCTGCTGCGCCAGCGGGCCGTGGACGGGGCGATCCAGTCCAAGCTGACGCGCGAGCTCGACCTGGCCGAGGCCCGGCTCAGGATCTAGCCGTCAGAGCGTCAGCGACACGTTGATGATCGCCCCGGCGCCGGGGGTGAACGGCCCCCAGTCCTTCTGGACCGGGGCGCCGGCCTTGTCGGTTCCCGCCAGCCGCAGGGTGTAGGTGGTTCCCGGCGTCAGCACGTGACCGGCCACCGGCGGAAAGCGCATGTCGTTGGAGACGAAGTCGCTCGCCCAGGGCGGCGGGGCCGTCTTGCCGCTGATCATGCCGACCAGCACGGCGGGGCCGGCGTCGGTCAGCAGCAGCACCTGCACGGGGCCGACGGCGTCCCTGCGCTGGAGGGTGACGCTGAACCAGGCCTCGGTGGCCGCCGGACGCGGCGTCGCGCCCTCGGCCGGGCCGATGCGGCGGAAGCCCAGGGCCTTGAGGATGTTGTTCACCCCGGCGCTGCCGCCGGCCAGCACGAGGCCGGTGATGAAGACGCCCAGCCCGCCCAGCGGCGAGACCTCGCCCTGTCCGCCGTAGAGGGCCTGGTACAGCGAGGCCACCACGTCGAACTTCAGGCCGTGGGCGACCAGCCAGCCGACGATCACCGCGACGGGGGTGCGCAGGCCCCGGCTGCTGAAATGGTTCTGGAAGACGCGCCAGCCGAACAACACCGCCAGCGCCGACTCCAGCACCACCGCGATGGCCAGCACGCCGAACAGGATGCGGAAGATGGTCTCGTATTCGAGCTCGGAGAGGTCGGCGGCCTCGGCGCGGTCCTGGGCCTCGCCGGTCAGGCCGGTTCCAGCATCTGAGGGCTGAGGGACTGGCGTCGCGGGCGGAGCCGAGAAGGTCACGACCCCGTCCTGCAACGGCGGATTGGGAGCCGTCATCTGGGCCTGCGCCGTCCCCAGCCCCAGCGCGGCGACAAGACAGAGCACGGCCATCCCGCGCGCCCAATGGATCGTCTTCATGGCCCCCTCCCCCGAAGTATCAAGGGAGTACACAACCACGAAGCGATGTTGGGGATCAATGTTATCGGAGGGCGTAAAGGGAGCCTCCCCCTTTGGGGAGGCGATCGCGAAGCGATCGGTGGGGGGAGTGGGCGCGGGCCTGGCGACCGTCTCGGAAGCTGAAACCGGCCCCCCACCGGCCTTCGGCCGCCTCCCCCAGAGGGGGAGGTTCGCTTGGGCTAAAGCGGAATGTTGTCGTGCTTCTTGTAGGGGTTGGTCAGCACCTTGCCCTTCAGGGAGTGCAGGGCGCGGACGATGCGCTTGCGGGTGCCGTGGGGCATGATGACGTCGTCGACGTATCCGCGTGAGGCGGCCACGAACGGGTTGGCGAAGCGGTCCTTGTACTCGGCCTCGCGCGCGGCGAGGGCTTCGGGGTCCTTGGCCTCCTGGCGGAAGATGATCTCCACCGCGCCCTTGGCCCCCATCACCGCGATCTCGGCGGTGGGCCAGGCGTAGTTGAAGTCGCCGCGCAGGTGCTTGGAGCTCATCACGTCATAGGCCCCGCCATAGGCCTTGCGGGTGATCAGCGTGACCTTCGGCACGGTGGCCTCGGCATAGGCGAACAGGAGCTTGGCGCCGTGCTTGATCAGGCCGCCGTACTCCTGCTTGGTGCCCGGCATGAAGCCCGGCACGTCGACCAGGGTGACGATCGGGATCTCGAAGGCGTCGCAGAAGCGCACGAAGCGGGCGGCTTTTCTGGAGCTGTCGATGTCGAGCACGCCGGCCAGCACCTGCGGCTGGTTGGCGACGACGCCGACGGTCTGGCCGTCCATCCGCGCGAAGCCGCAGACGATGTTCCTGGCCCACTCGCTGGAGATCTCGAAGAAGTCGGCCTCGTCGACGATCTTCAGGATCAGTTCCTTCATGTCGTAGGGCTTGCCCGGATCGGCGGGGACCAGGCTGTCGAGGCTGGCTTCCTGGCGATGGGGATCGTCGAAGCTTGGGCGGATCGGGGCCTTCTCGCGATTGGACGAGGGCAGGAAGTCGATCAGGCGGCGCACCTGGGTCAGGGCCTCCAGGTCGTTCTCGAACGCCCCTTCGGCGACGCCCGACTTGGCGGCGTGAACGCGCGCGCCGCCCAGTTCCTCGGCGGTGACCACCTCGTTGGTGACGGTCTTCACCACATCCGGCCCGGTGACGAACATGTAGCTCGTATCCTTCACCATGAAGATGAAGTCGGTCATGGCCGGCGAATAGACGTCGCCGCCGGCGCAGGGGCCCATGATCACGCTGATCTGCGGGATGACGCCCGAGGCCAGGGTGTTTTCGAGGAAGATGTCGGCATAGCCGGCCAGGCTGTCGACGCCCTCCTGGATACGCGCCCCACCCGCGTCGAACAGGCCGATGATCGGCGCGCCGACCTTCATCGCCTGGCGCTGGACCTTGACGATCTTGGCCGCATGGGCGCCCGACAGCGACCCGCCGAACACCGTGAAGTCCTTGGAGAAGACGTAGACGACCTTGCCGTTGATCGTGCCCCAGCCGGTCACCACCCCGTCGCCGGGCACCTTCTGCTCGGCCATGCCGAACTCGGTCCCGCGGTGCTCGACGAACATGTCGAACTCCTCGAACGAGCCTTCGTCGAGCAGAAGTTCGATCCGCTCGCGCGCCGTCAGCTTGCCTTTCGCATGCTGGCTGGCCACCCGCTTTTCGCCGCCCCCGGCCCGCGCCTGCTCGCGACGACGCTCCAGCTCTTCCAGGATGTGTTGCAAGGTCTTCGGCTCCAAGCAGGGACTGGAACCAAAGGCGTAAAGAGCCCCGGCGGGGCTGGCAAGGCTTCGGGCCTAGGCCGTCCTGGGTCCAAACAGGATGATCGCCGCGCCCGCCAGGCAGACGGCCATGCCGATCAGGTCCCAGCGGTCGGGACGCACCTGCTCGACCGTCCGCATCCAGACGATGGACGACAGGATGTAGATGCCGCCATAGGCCGCGAAGGCGCGTCCGGCCGCTTCGGCTTCGACGCGGGTCAGGAGCCAGGCGAAGGCGACCAAAGCGAGGACGCCGGGGATGGTCCAGAGCGCCGAACGTCCCTGCCGCAGCCAGGCCCAGAAGGCGAAGCAGCCGCCGATCTCGCAGATCGCCGCCAGGACGTAGACCAGCGCGCTCTTCACTCGCCCGGCCTCAGCGACGAAGGGCGGCGAACCACCGCTCCAGCACGGCCGCCTCGACGGCGAGGTTGGCGGCGCGGGTGACGGCCTCGTGGTCGTCGCCCCACTGCTCGGCCTGATAGATCTCGTCCAGGCGCGACAGGTCCAGCGCCTTCTGGCCGGTGACGCGGCCGGCGCGCAGGGCGAGCGCCAGCACGGTCGAACCGAAGAGGCCCGCGGCATAGGCCACGCCCGCCAGGCTGTAGTCGTCCAGCGTCAGGGCCAGGGCCTCGACGGCGGCCAGGGTCGCAGGCGGCTGGGGAGCATGGATGATCCCGGTGATCGGCTCCAGCGCCACGCCATGCTCGGCCTTGGCCCAATCCAGCATCGCGCCCCATTCGCGGTCCTGCCGCTCGATCAGGGGCGTGGGGCCATCGGCGCGGTAGCAGAGCAGGTCCGAGCCGGCATAGGCGGCGACCTCGCGGGCGACCTCGGCCCTCGTCTCGGCGATGCGGTCGATGGCGGTGAAGGCCAGGCGCGTGGCCGGCATGGCCGTGGAGTCGATGACCTTCTCCTGGGCCTCCCACTCGTCAGCGACGACCTGGGCCAAAGCGAGGGTCGGCAGGGCCAGCGGCTTCTTCTGCGGCGACTTGGGCGTGCGGCCGTCCAGCAGCACCGGATAGAGGCCGTCCTTGGCGTCGCCGGCGGTCGCGGCCTTGTAGAAGCGGCGCGGCTTTTCGATCAGGTCAGGCTTGTCGGACACGGGAACGGCTCATTTTCACGGGAAGCTGGCGACGGACTTGCGCGCCACGTGCGTTGAATGGTCGATCGGACGCCATATCGCAAGGGAGAGCCCGGCTTGAGCCTGCCGTCCAAGGACATGATGGCCGCCATCGCCGCCACACGCTTCGGCCTGGGCGCCCGCCCCGGCGAGATCGAGGCGGCGCGGGGCGATCCGCGCGGCTTCCTCGAAGACCAGGTCCGCCGCGAGGGCGCGGATATTCCAAAGGACGATGGCGAGAGCGCGCCCGTGCGCTACGCCGCCTTCGCCGAATTGCGCCAGGAACGCCGCGCCGCCCGCCAGGACGCCAGGATGGTCGCCGGCGACGACATGAAGCCGATCCCGCTGGTCGACGCCGCTCCCAGCGCCAACGCCAAGTCCGAGGCTCAGAAGGACGTCCAGCGCTACATCCGCCAGAAGACCACGAACGACTTCCTGAGCCGCGCCCAGCTGGCTGCCGACACCGAGGCGGCCTTCCGCGAGCGCTGGGCGCTGTTCTTCGCCAACCACTTCACGGTCTCGCAGACCAAGCAGGCCACCTCGATCGTCATCGGCCCGTTCGAGCGCGAGGCCATCCGTCCGCACGCCTTCGGCCGCTTCGAGGACATGCTGCTGGCCGCCAGCACCCACGCGGCCATGCTGACCTATCTGGACCAGGCCCAATCGGTAGGCCCGGGCAGCCCCGCCGCCCGCTACCAGTCGCGCAAGGGCCGGCGGACCGGGCTGAACGAGAACCTGGCCCGCGAGATCATGGAGCTGCACACGGTCGGCGTCGATGCCGGCTACAGCCAGGCCGACGTCACCGAGTTCGCCCGCGCCCTGACCGGTTTCAGCATCGGCCGCGCCCAGGACCCGGACGTCGGCGCCTTCGTGTTCCGCGCCAACACCCACGAGCCGGGCGCGCGCTCGATCCTCGGCAAGGCCTATGCGCAAGGCGGCGAGGACCAGGGCGTTTCGGTGCTGAAGGCCCTGGCCGCCGATCCGCGCACGGCCCGCCACGTGTGCGGCAAGATCGCCCGCCACTTCGTCGCCGACGATCCGCCGCCGGCCCTGGTCAAACGTCTGGAGACCCGCTGGATCGAAACCGACGGCCGGCTCGACGAGGTGGCCAAGGCCCTGATCGCCGCGCCCGAGGCCTGGGAACCGACCCCGGCCAAGATCAAGACGCCGTACGAGTTCGTGATCTCGACCTGGCGCGCGGTCGGCGGACGCCCCGCCGCCTTCGAACGCCTGAACCCGATCCTGACCAGCCTGGGCCAGAAGCCGTTCTATCCGCCCTCGCCCAAGGGCTGGCCCGACGAGGCCGGGGCCTGGGCCTCGCCCGACGGCCTGGTCAAGCGCATGCAGTGGACGCAAGGGTTCGCCGCCGCCGTGGCCGACACCCGTGATCCCGACGTCCTGGCCCGCTCGGCGCTGGGCGCGCGGCTCTCCGAGCCCACGGCCCGCGCCGTCGCCCGCGCCGAAACCCGCCGCGAAGCCTTCGCCCTGCTGGTGATGAGTCCGGAGTTCCAACGCCGATGACCGACCGCTCCCCCTCGCCGTCCCGCCGCTCGTTCATGGCCGCCGCCGCCAGCCTGGGCGTGGCCGTCAGCTTCGTCGGCCGCCAGGCCCACGCCGCCGACGGCGCCAAGAAGCTGATCGTGGTGGTCTGCCGCGGCGGCATGGACGGCCTGTCGGTGGCCCCACCGATCGGCGATCCCGGCTATCAGGCCCTGCGCGGCGCCATCGCCATCAAGCCGGAAGAGGCGCTGAAGCTGGACGAAACCTTCGCCCTGCATCCGTCGCTGACCAGCGTCCACGCCCTGGCCAAACAGGGCCAGGCCCGCATCGCCCCGGCCATCGCCACGCCCGACCGCGCCCGCTCGCACTTCGAGGCTCAGGACGTGCTGGAGACCGGCGAGGCCAAGGTCTACGGCGCCGACAGCGGTTGGCTGAACCGCACGTTGGAAGTGATGGGCCCAGGCAAGACCGAGGCCCTGTCGGTGGGGACCACCGCCCCGCTGATCCTGCGCGGCAAGGTGCAGGCCGCCAGCTGGTCGCCGGGCAAGGGTCTGGACGAGGCCGCGCGCCTGCCCACCCTGTTGCAGGACCTCTACAAGGGCGACCCGCTGCTGGGTCCGGCCTTCGCCCGCGGGCTGGAGACCGAGGCCATGGCCCAGGCGGCGATGACGGCTTTGGCCCCCGCCCCTGCCCCCGCGGCGGAGACCGGCATGATGATGGCGTCGACGCCGACCATGAGCGCGCCGCGGATGAACCAGCCTGGCGGCCGTCCCGCCGACAATCGCCAGGGCCGCGAGGCCGCCCGCAAGCTGGGCTCGACCCTGGCGGGCTTCATGCGCCAGGCCGATGGCCCACAGATCGCCGCTCTGTCGCTGGACGGCTTCGACACCCATGCGGGCCAGGTCGGCCAGATCGCCACGCGCCTGACCTATCTGGACGCCGTGCTGGACGGCCTGCACCAAGGGCTGGGCCCGGAGTGGAAGAACACGGTGGTGGTGGCGGTCACCGAATTCGGCCGAACCGCCCGCGCCAACGGCACCGGCGGCACCGACCATGGTACGGGCTCGACCGCCCTGGTGCTGGGCGGCGCGCTGAAACGCGGCGGGATCATCGGCGACTGGCCGACGCTGTCGGAGACTGCCCTCTACGAAAACCGCGACCTGGCGCCGACGCTGGACATGCGCGGCCTGTTCAAGGGCGTGCTGGTCGACCACCTGGGCGTGGACCGGGCGGCCGTCGAGAAGAAAGTGTTCGTCGACAGCGCCGGAGCCAAGGCGGTGACGGGGCTGGTTTGAGGAACCTCATCACAGACGTTTTTTTCTACAGCCTTCCTGGGCCTCGTGCCCAGGATCCATGGTTCAGCCTGCTCAAACACCAGACATCGGGCCAAGTTCTGAGCGGTCACTGGCATGGGCCCTCGCCACGAGGGCGAGGGAAACAACCTAGAGGGTCGAGAGACTGCAAGCCCCTCACCCCGGAACCGCGTCGAAGGCCATGGTCAGGCGGCGCGTGTCGCCGGTGAAGGGCACGGTGCCGTGCCACATGTAGGACGGGAACAAGACCAGCGTGCCCGGGGTGGGTTTGACGGCATGCTCGGCCTCCAGCTTCGGCGCGGTCACGCAGCCGGGCTGGCCGAACTTGATCCAGCCTTCGCGCTTGCCTTCATCGTCCACGCCCGGCGGCAGGTCGATGTAGAAGGCCGACGACACCCAGCCCTGCGGGTGGACGTGGTCGGTGTGGAAGCCGTTGGGCTTGAGGCTGACCGACCAGCCCCCCTGAACCACCGCCCTGCCAGTCTTGCGGATACGCAGCGGATCGTCGCCCTCGCCGATCTCGGCGGCGTAGCGTTCGACCGTGGCGCGGGCGCTGGCGAAGAAGGCCTGAAAGATCGGTTCGGGCGAGGTATGCAGCGACTGCACCTGGGCGCCGCCGCGCAGCGACTGTTGCAGCGGATGGGTCTTCAGGTCGTGCATCTGCCCCAGGCGCCGGCGTAGGTCGGCCAGGAAGCTTTCGAGGTCGCTCCAGCCCTGCGGCGTCGGCAGGGTGTAGGGTCGCACGAAGGCGCCGTAGTCGTAGAGCGCGCCATAGCGGGGATCGCCGAGGATCCGCCAGGCCACGGCTTGCAGCGACAGGGCATGCTGATCGTACGGGAAGGCCTCAAGCACCGATCCCGCCACCGCCGAGGCGGACGTTGCGTCGCCCACGGCCAGCAGGGCCTCGGCCAGGCTCCTGAGCACGGGGGCGGCGCCCGGCGCCAGGCGGGCGGCGGCCTCGGCGTGGGCCAGGCCCTCGGCCGTCTCTCCCAGTTCGGCGGCGGCGTGGGCGGCGGTGACCAGCAGATGCAGGTCGCCCGGATGCCGACGCAGGCCCGTGCGCAGGGTGTCGAGCGCCTGGGGCAGACGGCCGGCGAACTCCTCGACCACGGCCTGCACGTGCAGCAGGCGCGGATCGGACTGCCGCGCCAAGGTCGCCTTCAGCGGTGCAAGGGCGTGGTCGAGATCGGCGGTGCGCATCCAGCGCAGCTGGGCCAGGTCGCGATGAGCGTCGACGAAGGCCGGACGGCGCGCGATCGCGCCGTGGAAGAGGGCCTCGGCCTCGTCGTAGCGATGCTGGAAGTGTACCGCGCGGGCCAGGACCAGCCAGGCCTCGGGCGCGTCCAGCCCCAGGGCCATGGCCTTGCGAACAGCCGCTTCCGCCTCCGGCTGGCGGCCCAGGTCGCCGTTGGTGGCGGCCAGATTGTACCAGGCCAGCTTGTCCTGCGGCGCGCCACGCGCCGCCCGCTCGTTGAACGGCAGGGCCTCGGCGTGACGGCCCAGGCCCTTGAGGGCGGCGGCATGCACGATCAGCAGGCCCGGCATGGCCGTCGGCCGCGCTGCGCGGGCCGCCGTCAGGGCGACCGCCTGCTCGGCCTGGCCGCGGCCGAGCAGGTCCCAGGCTTGCTGGACCAGGCCTTGGTTCATCGCCGCTTGGTCTGCCGGCGAGCGAACGGGTTCTGGTCGGCCTCGTCCTCGGAGAAGCCGAACTTGGCGAAGCCGGCCTGCATCTCGGGGCTGAGCGGAGCCTCGATGTGCAGCATGCCGGCGCTGGGGTGCGGCAGCAGGATCGAGCGGGCGTGCAGTTGCAGCTTCAGCCCTTCCGACAGAGGGGCCGACTTCTCGTCGCCGTACTTCGGATCGCCCAGGATCGGATGGCCGATAGCCTTCATGTGGGCGCGCAGCTGGTGGGTGCGGCCGGTGTGCGGACGCAGGGCCATGAACGACGCGCGCGGACCGGCGCGGCTGATGGTGACGAATTCGGTCTCGGCCGGCGAGGCGTCCTTGTCCTTCGGATCGGCGGGCACGACGAGTTCGCGATCGTTGACGCCGCGCTTGGCCAGGTGCAGCTCGATCACGCCCTCGGTGGGGTGCGGGTTGCCCACGACGATAGCCCAGTAGGTCTTCTGCGCCTTGCGCTTGGCGAAGGCGCCCGACAGCTTGGCCGCCGCGGCCGGGCTCTTGCCCAGCAACAGCACGCCGGAGGTGTCGCGGTCGAGGCGGTGCACCAGGCGCGGACGATCGACGCCCTCGCCCCAAGCGCTGAGCAGCTTGTCGATGTGCTTGGTGGTCTTGGTGCCGCCCTGCACGGCCAGGCCCGCCGGCTTGTTGAGGGCCAGGACGTCCTCGTCCTCGTACAGCACCAGCGAGCGGGCGTAGGCGATGTCGCGCGCCGACAGCTTGCCCTTGTCGGCCGGATCGGGCGCGTCGGGCAGAGGCGGCACGCGGATCTGACTGCCGGCGGCCAGCTTGGTGTCGGCCTTGGCGCGCGAACCGTCCACCCGGACCTGGCCCGAGCGGAACAGCTTGTTGAGCTGGACGTGGTTCAGGTGCGGCCAGCGGCGCTTGAACCAACGGTCGAGGCGGACCCCGTCCTCGCCCCCGTCGACGTACAGGGTGCGAACTTCCTTCATGCGAACATCCTGCGGGCAAGCGTGAGGCCCGCGAAAAGGGCCGACAGCGCAAGGATCACGCTGACGGCGGTGTAGGTTAGGGCCGAGCCGTAGGCGCGCTTCTCGATCATGAGCGCGGTCTCCAGCGAAAAGGCCGAAAAGGTGGTGAAGCCCCCGAGCACGCCGGTGGCCAGCAGAACGCGGAAGGTCTCCTGCTGCCCGGCCGAGCGGAACGCCAGCCAGCCGGTGACGGCCCCCATCAGGAAACCGCCGACGATGTTGACGGTCAGCGTGCCCCAGGGCCAGCCCGGACCGATCCAGCGCAGCGCGGCCGTACCCACCAGATAGCGGGCGACGGAGCCGGCGGCGCCGCCCACGGCGACGAGAAGCACCTTGTTCATGGGCCCCTTATGCGCCGAGCGGCGCCGAACGCCAAGGCCGGGGCGAGCAAGGCGGTCGATGCGTCGCAAGGGTGATGCGCCCACGCCCCCGCCCGTTCGATCCCGCAGCGCACAAAATTAACGCCGCGAAACCAGAAAGAGTCTTGCCGGACAAGGTTTTGCCGAAAGGGTAAAGACTGCCTCAACCCTGTTCCTGCACGGCGGGTTAACGGCGGTGGGCGCAACCTAGAGGCTCCACTCGCGAATCCCACGGTCAGATGCCCGCCTCCCTGCCCCCCAAGGACGACACGACCGAACGCCTGGCCCTGCCGCCGGCGATGCTGAACCGCCTGGCCGGATCGGACCTGGTCGGCCGCGGCGCCGTGAACGTGATCAGCATCAAGGCCATCCGCCGCTGGGCCGGCGACTGGTGGGACCAGAAGCGCACCGACGTCTGGACCTATGTCGAGCGCAAGCTGAACGAACATCTTGACCGCGCCGACCTGCGCGGCCGGGTCAGCGAGGACGACTTCCTGATCGCCACGCACAACGACCAGGGCCTGTCGGCCCAGGCCGCCAGCATCCGCATCCTCGAGGACGTGCTGACCCACCTGCTGGGCGCGGCCGAGCTGAAGGACATCGGCGTGCGCTCGGTGATCGGCATCGAGGCCGGCGGCGTCGTCTGCCGTACGATCGATCCGGCCGTCGTGCTGGCCGCTCGCGCTCGCCGCGACTCCGAGCGCTCGCCCTTCCGCACCGACATCGACGTCAGCGACGAGATGCGCCGCACCCCGGTGGCCTTCACCACCAGCGGCGGCGCGGCCCTGCGCGTCGACTTCGCGCTGGAGCACGTCATCGGCCTGCGCCGCAACGTCACTACGGCTATCCGCGTCGAGCCGATCGTCACCCACCTGGGCACCGGCCGCTCGATCAGCGGCCGCGCGATCACCAAGCTGGCCGACAAGGACATCGCTTTCATCGACGAGGCGACGCTGCGCTACGGCGCGGCCTTCGCCAAGGCGGCGCAGGGCAACGAGCGCCCCGACCTGATCCTGCCGGCCTCGTTCCGCACCCTGGGCACCCAGCGCGGCCGCGATCTGCTGACCGGCACTGCGGGCCTGTCTCTGGCCCTGCTGCGCGGCGGCGTGATGATCGAACTGGTGGACGTCACCCGCGGCACGCCCGCCGGCCGCCTGCTGGAAGTGGTCGGCCTGCTCAAGGCCCTGACCCGCGGCGTCATTGCTCGCGTGCCGCCCGACAAGGAAGCCTTCAAGCACCTGCGCGACGCGCGCCTGGCCGGCCTGACGCTGGACGCCTGCGACCTGGGCGGTCCGGCCGAGAAGATCGCCATGGACATCATGGCCTTCGGTCGCGAAGCCCGGGGCCTGGCGCCGATGGTCAGCCTGCAGGGCCTGCCGGCCGAAGGTTACTTCGCCGCCGCCGAGACCGCCGGCCTCAGCCACGCCTCGCTGCGCGCAGCGCATCCGTACGCGGCGCGCAACGCGGCTTAGCCGGCCCGCTGAGACCGGCCTGCGGTCTCAGACGCGGCCCATGCCCTTGCCGATGGTGTTGACGACGCTCTGGGCGTCGTAGGCCTCGCCGGGCGGACGCGGCCCCTTGCCGAACACGACTTCCAGCGTGGTGCTGAGCGCGGGCTTGGGGCCGAGGTTGAAACTCGTGCCGACGCCAAGACCCACGGCCGAGCGACGGCCGTAGCTGCCCGAGCCGCCGCCGACCGAGAAGGTGGGACCGCCCCCTCCCCCGGTCGACTGGGTGATCCGATCGGCGACCCGGAACCAGGAATAGCCGTCGGCCAGGGCCAGCTCGGCCGCCCGCAGCAGGGCGTAGTCGGTCACCTGCCCGACGGGCGCGCCGGGTCCGCCCCGGAAGGTTACGCGATAGCGGCCGTCCTCCATCTTGTATTGGGCGAAGCCGACGTCGGTGGCGGCGGCTTGCGGACGATAGACCGTGGGCTGGGCGGTGGCGCAGGCCCCGAGGACCAGGGCGCAGGCGACAAGAGCGAGTGGCGTCTTCATGGCGTTTCTCCCTTGGCTCTCAAACGGCCCGGCCAAGTTCAACGTTCCGGAAGCGCCAAGTCCAGCTTTTCCAGCACGGCCTTGAAGTCGTCGGGCAGCGGGGCCTCGATGCGCCGCTCGCCGCCCTCGGGGTGCGGGAACACCAGCCGGGCGGCGTGAAGCATCAGGCGCGGCACGGGCGCCCCGGCCAGCACCAGCGCCCCGCCATAGCGGCTGTCGCCGGCGATAGGCCGGCCGATCGACGCCATGTGGACCCGCAGCTGGTGCATGCGGCCGGTGTCGGGCGACAGCTCGACCAGGGCCGCCTGAGCGTTGGCCGCCAGGGTGCGATAGCGGCTGCGGGCGGCCTCGGCGTCCGGATGATCCGGCTCGCAGACCCGCATATAGGCCTCGCGCCCGATCGACTCGCGGCGCAGGGGGCTGTCGATCCGGCCGCCACGCGGCTCGGGCGCGCCGGGCGCGACGATGGCCAGGTAGGTCTTGCGGAAGCGCATGCCCATCAGGGCCTTGCCCAGGAAGGTCGCCGCCGGCTTGGTGCGGGCGGTGAGGATCACGCCCGAGGTGTCGCGGTCGAGGCGATGGATCAGGCGCGGACGCGGCCGGTCGCGCCGGGCCAGCGCCCACAGCAGATCGTCCAGCGTATGGGCCTTGATGCGGCCGCCCTGGCTGGAGAGGCCTGCGGGCTTGTTGATCACGAAGATGCTGTCGTCCTCGTGGATCACCAGCGAGCGCATGAAGGCGATCTCGTCGGGCGTCAGCTCGATCGGGGTGTCGGAGGCTTTCGGCTTGGCTTGCGCGGGCGGACGGCGAACCTTAGTCATCCTTCTCCCCTTGCGGGAGAAGGTGGCCGGCGCGAGCCGGTCGGATGAGGGGTCTCTCAGACATGGCCGCATTGATACGCAACGGACGCGCCGTGCAACCCCTCATCCGACGCTTCGCGCCACCTTCTCCCGCAAGGGGAGAAGGAACCTATTTTCCGCCCCGGCGCAGCTGGTTCCAGTGGTCCAGGCGATCCTTGACCTTGGCCTCGGCGCCGATCGGCTTGGGCTCGTAGAACTTCGGGCGGGCCATGCCGTCGGGGAAGTAGTTCTGGCCCGAGACGCCGCCTTCGACGTCGTGG
This sequence comes from Caulobacter endophyticus, assembly GCF_029543245.1. Lineage (GTDB taxonomy): Bacteria > Pseudomonadota > Alphaproteobacteria > Caulobacterales > Caulobacteraceae > Caulobacter > Caulobacter endophyticus_A. The sequence goes on along the minus strand of NZ_JARQWV010000037.1, from coordinate 4,250 downwards.
TCGTAGGCGTAGCCGTCGCCATAGCCGAGGGTCTTCATCAGCTTGGTCGGCGCATTGAGGATATGGGAGGGCGGCATCAGGCTGCCGGTCTCCTTGGCGGCGCGGCGAGCGGCCTTGTAGGCGGTGTAGACGGCGTTGGACTTGGGCGCGCTGGCCATGTGGACCACGGCCTGGGCCAGGGCCAGCTCGCCCTCCGGCGATCCCAGGAAGTCGTAGGCGTCCTTGGCGGCCGTGGTCAGCAGCAGGGAGAGCGGATCGGCCGCGCCGATGTCTTCCGAAGCCATGCGTACGAGGCGGCGGGCGATGAACAGCGGGTCCTCGCCGCCCTCCAGCATCCGCGCCAGCCAGTAGAGCGCCGCGTCCGGATCCGAACCGCGCACCGACTTATGCAGGGCCGAGATGAGGTTGTAGTGCTCCTCGCGGTCCTTGTCGTAGGCCGGGCGGCGCTTCTGCAGCAACTGGCCCAGCTGGGTGGGGTTCAGCGGCGTGTCCGTGCCGATCGACAGCAGGGTCTCGGTCAGGGTCAGCAGATAGCGGCCGTCGCCGTCGGCCATGGCGATCAGCACCTGGCGGGCCTCGGCGTCGACCGGCAGCTTGCGGTTCTCGGCGGCTTCCGCCTTGGCCAGCAGGGCCTCCAGCGAGGTTTCGTCCAGCCGCTTGAGCACGAACACCTGGCAGCGCGACAGCAGAGCGCCGTTGAGCTCGAACGAGGGGTTCTCGGTGGTCGCGCCCACCAGGGTGACGATCCCCTCCTCCACGAACGGCAGGAAGCCGTCCTGCTGGGCGCGGTTGAAGCGGTGGATTTCGTCGACGAACAGCAGCGTCGACTGCCCCGACTGGCGGCGCATGCGAGCCTGCTCGAAGGCCTTCTTCAGGTCGGCGACGCCCGAGAACACCGCCGAGATCTGCATGAACTCATAGCCGCCGGCCTTGGCCAGCAGGCGGGCGATCGTGGTCTTGCCGGTGCCGGGCGGCCCCCACAGGATCATCGAGGCCAGGCGGTGGGCCGCCGCCATCCGGCCGATGGGGCCGTCGGGGCCCAGCAGATGCTCCTGGCCCACGACCTCGTCGAGACTTTGCGGACGCAGGCGGTCGGCCAGCGGCGCGGGCGCGTGGGGCGCGATGCCGGCGGCTTGGAAGAGATCGGACATGGGTGGAGATTTAGGGGGTTCCGCGGTCAGCGGAAACCCTCTCCCCGAAGGGAGAGGGTCGAAGGCGTCTAGGTCCGGAAGCGGGCCGCGATGCGCTGGCCGTTGCGTTCGATCACGATGTTCCAGGTCGCCGCGTCGCCGCGGGTGGCGGCGGCCAAGTCGGCCGTGGTGTTGATGGCCTTGCCGTTGACCTCGCGCACGAAGTCGCCGGGACGCAGGCCCGCGTTCAGGGCAAAGCCCTGGCCGACCTTGGTGACCAGGACGCCCTTGCCCGCGAAGGCGTCGGCGCCGATGTCCTGGGCGGCGGCGGGCGACAGGTTCATCACCGTCGCACCGTCGAAGGGGTTGCGACCGCTGATCGTGCGCTCGTCCTTGGCCGGCGTTTCGGGCGCGGCTTCGGCGCGGATGGTCAGGGTCTGCTCGCGGTCGCCGCGGCGGATCTGCACCGGAACGCGGTCGCCGATCTTGTGGGTGCCGATGGCGAAGGCGCCGCCGCCTTCATCGTTCACCGCCTGGCCGTCGATCGACAGGATGACGTCGCCTTCCTTGATGCCGCCCTTGTCGGCCGAGGCGCCGGGATAGACGTCGGAGACCAGCACGCCGCGCGGCGTGGTCATGCCCAGGCTCCTGGCCAGGTCGCCGGTGACCGGCTGGCCGCGCACGCCCAGCCACGGCCGCACGACGCTGTGGGCGCCGCCGAGCGCGGTCGAAACCACCTGGCGGACTACGGCGGCCGGAATGGCGAAGCCGACGCCGCTGGACGAGCCCGAGCGCGAGATGATGAAGGTGTTCACCCCGATCAGATCGCCGTCCATGTCGACCAGCGGGCCGCCCGAATTGCCCGGGTTGATGGCCGCGTCGGTCTGGATGTAGCTGCCGAACTCGGCCGCGCCGACGTCGGTGCGGGCCAGGGCCGAGACGATGCCGTTGGTGACGGTCTGGCCGACGCCGAACGGGTTGCCCATGGCCAGCACCAGGTCGCCGACCTCGAGCTGCTCCTGGTCGTCGATGGCGATGGTGGGCAGGCGCTCGCCCTTGGTGTCGATCTTCAGGACGGCGAGGTCCGAGCGCGGGTCGTCGAGCAGCACCGTGGCCGGAAACTCGCGCCGGTCGGCGAGCTGCACGGTGATGTCGCTCATGTTCTCGATGTTGTGGTGATTGGTGATGATCACCCCGTCGGCGCGGACGATGGCGCCCGAACCGAGCGAGCCCTGCACCTGGGCGCGCGGCGTGCCGCCGGCCCCGCCCATGAAGAAGTCCCAGAACGGGTCGCGCGACTGCTGGCGCTGGACGACTCGGCGGCTGGCGACATTGACGATGGCCGGGGCCGTCTTCTTCACCACCGGGGCGAAGGACGACTTCATCGAGCCCGGGTCGGTGGGGGCCTTGCGGGTGGGCTGGGCGAGTTCCGGGATGGACTGGGCCTGGCTGCGCGAGGCCGGATCCGAGCAGGCGGCCAGCAGGGCCAGGGTCGGAAGCAGGACGCGAAGGGCGGGCTTGGACAAGTCGATAGCTCCGTCAGATCTTGCGGCGCGCCCGGCCAGCGAGAGCCAGGCACGCGCTCTCGCCCCTTAAACAGCGAAGTTTTCGGGCGCAATCAAGGCGTTCAGCGCGCGGGATCAAGGCCCGGTTCCGCGACCGCCGCCGGACGGGCGCGGCGGGTGTTCAAGATGACCATCAGGCCGCCCAGGGCCAGCAGGCCGGCGATGACCAGCGGCAGGCCCGGCAGGTGCAGGGTCTGCTCGTGGCGCACGGCGAAGGCCAGCGACAGGCCGTAGAGGGCTGGGCCGATGATCGCCGTCAGCCCCATGATCGCCGAGTTGGCGCCCTGCAGCTGGCCCTGCTCGCTGGGCCCGACCCGCTTGGTCATCATACCCATCAGCCCCGGCTGGATCAGGGCGGAGAAGGCGCTGACGGCGAGGCCCGAAGCGAAGATCCAGCCGTTGGGCGCGAAGGCGAACACCGCGAACGACACGACGAAGCAGACCAAGCCCACGATCACCGCGCCGCGCTCCTTCAGGCGATCGACGATCGGCCCAATCAGCAGGGCCTGGACGATCACGCCCAATATGCCCGACAGCATCATCAAGAGGCCGATCTGGGCGGTGTCCCAGCCATAACGATAGCCGGTGTAGAGCACGAAGACGCTGGGATAGGCGTTATGGGCCAGCTGCATCAGGAAGCTGACCACGCCCAGGCGCGGCAGGTCGGGATGCGAGCCCAGGAGCTTCAGCGAGCCGACGGGATTGGCCTTCTTCCAGTCGAAGCGGGCGATGCGCTTTTCCGGCGGCAGGGATTCGGGCAGCACCAGCAGGCCGTACAGCCAGTTCAGCAGGGCCATGGCCGCGGCCACCCAGAACGGCAGGTGCAGGTCGATCTTGCCGAGCAGGCCGCCCAGGGCCGGACCGGCGATGAAGCCGACGCTCCAGGCCGCGCCGATCAGGCCGAAAGCCTTGGCCCGCCCCTTCTCGGGCGTGACGTCGGCAATATAGGCGCCCGCCGCCGAGAAGCTGGCCGCGGTGGCCCCATGGATGATGCGACCGACGAACAGCCACCACAGGGTCGGGGCCAGGGCCATGAAGATGTAGTCGATCCCAAGGCCGAAGATCGAGATCAGGATTACCGGCCGCCGTCCGAAGCGGTCGGACATCATGCCCAGGATCGGCGAGCAGAAGAACTGCATCGTCCCCCAGACCATGCCGAAGGCCGCCGTCCACTGGGCCGCCATGTCGGTCTGGCCGCCGGCCATCTCCTTCACCAGGCTGGGCAGCACCGGGATCATCAGCCCCAGCGACAGCACGTCCATCAGGGCGGTGACGAAGATGAAGCCCAGCGCCGCCTTGCGGGCCGGATGGGCGATGGGTTCGGACATAGGACCTCCCGGGGGCGGGATGTTTGACCGCCAGTCGGATAGTCGGCAAGGGGCTCTAGTTCCTCCCCCGTGCAACGGGGGAGGTGGCGCGGTGCGGATACGCGCCGTGACGGAGGGGGCGAGGGAAAGAGCGCCGCGCGCGGCCGGCCCCCCCCCCCCCGTGGCGACGCCCCACCCCCCAGTGAGGGGGGGGGAGGAGTAGGGAGGGCGCCCCCCCCCCACCCACA
>NZ_JARQWV010000036.1 GCF_029543245.1 Caulobacter endophyticus | reverse complement strand
AGCCGAAGCTCCGAGCCGCCTCCGTAACCGGGGAGCGGCCCCACCGTTTAGCGCCCGGTGTCGGCGGAGGCGGCTATTTAAACCAGCGCCTCATTTTGTCAAACTCTATTTTCAACTTTCTTTTCCAGACCGTTCCGCCTCGGAAGGAGGCCGAACCACTCCTTGGCGCCGAAAGGACTTCAGCGCCTCGGAAAGAGAAGAAAGCTTCGAATGAGCCCCCGAAGCGGCGGGCCGCGTCGGGAGGGCGGTGTTTATGCGGGAGCCCTTTTTGAGTCAAGCGCACCGAAACGCACTTTGACGATTTTCTTCGCGAACCGCCCGAAAAGCCCGCCGCATATGGACGGAAGCGGACGGAATAAGCCCCCTCCCCTCGCCCGCGAACGGGCGTCGGGCGGGAAAACCGTCGAACAGGAGATGGAAAATCGAGTCATCCGCCGGCTTCGGCGGGAATCGGCCGTCGAAACGACGCCGCTTCGGCGCTGATCACGCGCCGGAAATCGCAGATCGGGACGAATCCCGGATCACCGGCGGCGCTTCGAAAAGCGCCGCCGGGGCCGTCAGTCTTAGAATCGCTTCGTCACCTGCACGCCGTAGGTGCGCGGTTCGTTGACGAAGGCCGTCAGGTTGTTGAAGTCGATCGCGCCGATGACGTTGGCTTCATCGGTCAGGTTACGGACATAGACCGCCGCTTCCAGACCCTTGACCGGATCACGCCAGCCGGCGCGGGCGCCGCCCTCGAAGCTGGTGTCCTGCATGAACTCGACCGACTCGTAGAGGAACAGGTTGAAGTCCTTCTGGAGGACCCAGTCCGTCGAGGCGAACAGCTCGGTGCCGTTACCCAGGCCATGCACGTAGTTCAGCGTGATGTTGGCCGTGTACTTCGGGGCCTGCGGGAACGGGTTGCCGTCGATATTGGCGCGGCGCGTCGTGCCCACGGTCACGATCGGATCGGTCACGGTGCAGTTGGCGCCGCAGAAGGCGACCAGCAGGTCCTTGTCCTTGATCTCGGTGTGATTGTAGGCGAACCCGCCGGCCAGGCTGAAGCCGGCGCCGAGATAGACGTCGCCGTCCAGCTCGAAGCCGTAGCCCACGCCCTTGTCGGCGTTGATCAGCTGGTTGAAGTTGCCCTCGCCGCCGATGGCCGTGAACTGCGGGTCGGAGACCTCGTAGTAGTAGGCCGTGGCGTTCAGGCGCGCGCGCCCTTCCCACAGGCGCGACTTCAGGCCGGCCTCGTAAGACATCACGGTTTCCGAGTTGGCGGCCGTGATCAGGTCCGACGAGGTGATGCGGCCCTGGAGCGACGGACCGCGATAGCCCTTGGCGACGCGGGCGAAGACGTTCAGGTCGCCGTTGACCTCATAGAGGGCGCTCAGGTCCCAGCTGACCTGCTCGTCGCCGACCGAACGACGCACGTCGAACAGCGGACGGGCCGTGCTGGTGCTGCCGACCGGGATGATCCGGTCGCCCGAGAAGTCGCGGCTGTCTTCGGTGTAGCGCAGGCCGCCGGTGATCTTCAGGGCGTCGGTGACCTTGTAGTTGGCCTGGCCGAACACCGACCAGGATTCCGAACGCTGGACGATGTCGCCGATCACGGTCGGGGCCAGGCCGCCGGTGCCGTTGAAGGTGCCCGAGACGAGGTTGAAGCGCTCGTCCCAGAAGAACGCGCCGACCTGCCAGCCGAAACGGCCGTCGCCGTTCGAGGCCAGGCGCACTTCGATGGTCTTCTGGTCGAGATCGCTCGACAGGGTGCCGGTCTCGGAATTGAACGGCGTCTTGTAGGGCGCGGTCGCCGCGGCCGAGGCCACGCCGCCGTCGATATCGCCGTCACCCGACGAGCGGCCCTGATAGGCGCTGACCACGCCGGTCAGGGTGACCGGGCCGAAGTCGTAGGCCGCCTGCAGGCTCTGCGAGGTGGTGTGCTGCTTCTGCGGGTTATTGCGGCCGCCGTCGTAATAGACCGTGTCGCGGTCGAAATTGCTGTTCAGCTCGTTGGAGCCCTTGGTCAGCACGTTGGCGCGGTTCAGCGTGCCGGTGCCGATGTAGTCGCGGGCTTGCAGGGTCAGCAGGGTCGACAGGCGATCGGTCGGCTTGAAGGCCACGTGCACGCGGGCGGCGACGTCGTCGAAGCCGCCCAGGTCGTCGCCGTCGCCGGCGAACGAGGGATTGTAGGCGTTGTTGACCCAGTCGTCGCGATGGTTCCACAGGCCGGCCACGCGCACCGACAGGGTGTCGCTCACCGGAATGGTCACGCCGGTCTCGGCGCGCACCGCGCCCAGGTTGCCATAGGCCAGCGAGCCGAAGCCGCCGAAGCTGTCGGTCGGCTTGACGCTGTCGATCTTGACCACGCCGGCCGGGGTGTTGCGGCCGAACAGCGTGCCCTGCGGGCCGCGCAGCACTTCCACCTGCTGGACGTCGAACAGCGGGAAGCCCTTCAGGAAGACGTTCTCGAGCACCACGTCGTCGAGCACGACCGAGACCGGCTGCGAGGCGTTGAAGTCGAAGTCCACGTTGCCGAGGCCGCGGATGTAGAAGCGCGGCGCATAGCGGCCGTTCGAGCTTTCGATCTGCAGGCTGGGCACGCGGGCCGAGAGCGACAGCACGTCGCCGCCGCCGGCGGAGACGGCGCTCAGGGTCTTGTCGCCCAGGGCGGTGACCGCGAACGGAACGTCGCGGATGTTCTCGCTGCGACGCTGGGCGGTGACGACGATCTCTTCGGTGATCGTGGCGTCGGAGGCTTGGGCCAGGGCCGGCGCCGAGGCCAGCAGCGCAAGGCCGCTTACCGACAGAGCAAGCCAGGTGTGGCGATGGTTCATAGGTCTATCCCCTGTATTTATAGGGGCGCTGCCTACGCCGCGATGTAACGGGAAGGCCACAAAAAACCCGCGCTATTGCTTGAATTTTTCACGACGACTGGCGTTACGCCAAGATGAAGCGCGACTTAGGCGCTGCATTTACTGAAGAAATCGATTTTCCGATAACGGCAATATACTGGCGTTCAACGGTCGAAAATCGCACCCATTCCGGGCGAGCACGCACTAAGTAAGTCAGACCTTACCCAAATAATCATCAGTAAACGAACAATAGATCCATTGATGTGGCGCCCAGGCCTCACCAGCGGCGGTTCACCCGGACCGAAAACCACCGCCCCGACGAGCCGATCTGCAAGAGCCGCGCCCTGGATCCCTCATAGGCCAGGTCGTGCGTATTGGTCAGGTTGGAGGCGGCGATCACCAACTGGGTCGTCTCGCTCAGGTCGTAGCTGGCCTGGGCGTCGAGATAGCCCGCCGCGCCGATGGTGAAGTTCGAGACGCCCCCGCCCTGCATGTCGGCCTCCGAGCGGAAGGCCGAGCGCCATGACCACGACAGGTTCACCGCCAGCGGGCCGCGCTCGAGATAGGGACTGACCGACCAGGCCCAGTCGGACACCCCCGTCAGCCGCGCCCCGCCCACCCGGCTGTGGGTCCAGGTCAGGTTGGCCCAGACGCCGAAGCTGTCGGTCAGGCGGCGATGCAGGCCAAGCTCCACCCCGTCGACGCGGGCGCTGCCGAGGTTGCGGGGGCGCGACATCAGCACCTGGGCCTGGATCGGCGGACCGGCCTGGGTCTCGAAAGTGAGGGTCTCGGGGGCCTCGACCGTCTGGACGAAGTCGCGGATCGTCTTGTGGAACACCGCGATACTGTAGCCGGTGCGCCGGCGGGTGACTTCGTAGGACAGGTCCAGATTGTCGGAGACATAGGGCGTCAGGGCGGGATTGCCGCCCACGCCGCTGAAGATGACGCCCGGCTCGGGATTGTCGATGGCCGCCTGCCCCCGAATGTAGATCGACGACACCAGCACGCTGGCCGGCACGGTCGAGGCGCGCAGGTCGGCCAGGGATGGCCGGGTGATGCTGCGCGAGGCGGCCATGCGCAGCACGGCGTCGCCGGAAGTTTCGAACGCCAGGTTCAGGCTGGGCAGCAGCACGTCGTGCGTTCCCTCGAACGTCACGGGCTTCACCACCCCCGCCCCTTGGACGAAGGCCAGCTTGGCGCCGTCCACCTGAGTGCGCGTGCGCACCTGGCGAAGGCCGGCGTTGCCCGAAAACGGCCAAGCGCCCGCCAGGCCGTCGAAGTCCAGGCGCGCATAGACCGCCGCCACCTGTTCGCCCACGCGGTAGGAGTTCTGGAGGTCGGCGCCGGTGGGCGCCAGGTCGTCAGGGGTGACGATGACGCCGTCGCGCTCGCCCGGCAGGAAGAAGCCGGCGCGCAGGCGATCCTGGTCGGCGACGATCCAGGGCGTGGAGCGGCTCCGCACCAGGTCGGCGAAAACGTCGTCCGGCGTCGCGCCGCGATAGAGGTCGGCCAGGCTTCCGCCGTTCGCCCGGGGCGTCGCACGGCGGTCGCGGCGCTGGTAGTCGCGCCCACGGTCGCTGAACTGACCGCCCAGCTTCAGGCCCGACAGGTGCAGCGGCCCCAGGGCGCGGTCCAGCCTCCGGCGCGCGCCGAAAAAGGCGGTGACGTCGTCGTCGCGCGACTCCACCGCCCGCAGATTCAGCTGGGCCAGGGTCAGGCGCGACGGATCCAGCAGGTCGAAATCCGTGGTCAGCCGCCCGGCCCGGCGATCCGACACCCCGCTCTCCAGGTCGAAGTCGTAGGCGACGCCCTCCGGCGACTGGGCCGAAAGCCGCAGCAGCGGCGTGTCGAGCACCGAGCGGGCGGTCGAGACGCTGATGCGCGGAGTCAGGACCCACGCCCCTGTCTTGAGCTCACCGCCCAACGATACCGCCAGGTTCAGGTGCGACTGGTCGGAGAACTCGGTGTTGTTGTCGATCCGGCCGCTTGCGACCCGCCCGGCGACGACGACGCCGTCCTTGATCCGTATGTTGCTGCCCTGCCCCGTCAGGCGCGGGCCCAGGCTGTAGACCAGCCGATCCTCGCGGATGGCGTTGTCGAAGGTCGAGACCAGGCCGTCGAAGTCGAGCCGCAGGCTTTCCGACACCCGCCAGTCGGCGCCGACAAAGGCGCTGCGACGGCGGCGGTCCTCGCTTTCGACGGTGGTGCGCAGATCGTTTGGCGCGGCGAGCTTGGCGGCTCCCGCCTCGATCTGTCCGAACCGCATGATCTGGAAGCGGTCGTAACGGACGGCGCGATCCTCCTGCGAGGCGCCGGCGACCAGGCCCATGCTCCCATCCGCGAAAACCATCCGTCCGACCACGGATAGATCGGGGCGGAAGTCACGCGTCCGCGCCTCGACCACCCCGCCGACGCGGACCGAGGCGAACGGATCGCCGTCCAGGCCGCCCGCCGTCTCGATGTCGATATTGGCCCCGATGCCGCCGTCGATCATGTCGGCCGTCGCGGTCTTGGCCAGGCGCGCGCCCGCCAGAAGGTCCACCGACAGCGCCCGGAAGCGAAACTGCCGGCCGCTCTGGGTGGAGTTGCGGATGTTCTCGTTGAAGGCCACCGGCGCGCCGTTCAGCGTCACCGACTGGAACAGCGGCCCAAGGCCCCGCACGCTGACGAACTGGCCCTCGCCGACCTCGTGCTCGATGGCGACGCCGGGCACGCGCTGAAGGGCCTCGGCCAGGTTGGCGGCGGGCAGCCCGCCGATCTGCTCGACCGACACCCCGTCGGAGATCACGTCGGCGGCGCGCTTGCGGCGCAGGGTCTCGGCGATCTGGCTGGAGGCGCGGCCGATCACCTCCACCCCCTCGACCTCGACCGTCTCGGACGGAACCGGCGGCGGGGGCGGCGCGGGCCGCGACAGCGCAGGCTCGGCCCAGATCCGCACGCCCCGCGCGCCGACGAAGCGGTAGCGCAGTCCCGTGCCCTCCAGCATCCGCGCCAGGGCTTCGCGCCAGTCCATCTCGCCGCGCACCGCCCGGGTGCGCGCCTGCTGCCCCGGACGCTGCACGAAGGACAGCTCGCAATCGGCCTGCAGACACAGCTGGACGAGGCCCGAAGAGGCCTCCTGCGAGGGGATGTCGAAGCGCAGAACCCTGGGCTCGGCTCGCGCCGGCTGCGCGACCGCCAGCGCCAGGGCCAGGGCCGCGACGCCGAACAGGCCGCGTCGCGCGCCGGCAGGCAGCGATGCAGCAAGCGGTTCCAACAATGACGACCCCGACGAGACGATCCCCGCCCCTTAGCGCGCGTGCATGACAGCTCTGCGATGCGCGTCCTATTCGGCGCGGATCAGCACCCGGCCGTCGGCCGCCCGCTCGGCGCGAACCGGCAGCAGCGCCGCCATGCGGTCGACCAGCGCCCCCTCGCCTTCCAGCGGCAGGACGGCGGTGACCCGCACGCTCGACAGGCGCGGATCGGCGGCCACCAGCGGCGCATCCGAATAGCGCGAGGCGGCGGCGACCACCTCCGACAGCGGCGCGTCCTGGAACACCAGCCGCCGGCGGCGCCAGGCCGTGGCGCTCTCGACGTCGATCAACGCCTTGTCGATGCCCGGCCGTCCGGGGCGGAAGCTCGCCCGCTCGCCGGGAACCAGCGCCAGGGCGCCATCCAGCGCCGCCTTGTCGGCGGCGTCGCGGCGGCTGACGGAAACCCGACCTTGCAGCAGCGACACCTGCGCGCCGTCGCCGGTCAGGGTGGTGGCGAAGCGCGTGCCGGTGACGATCACCCGTCGATCGCCCACCGCCACCTGGAACGGGTGGGCCTTGTCGTGCGCCACATCGAAGAAGGCCCCGCCGCGCTCCAGCGTCACGCGGCGCACGTCGCCGGAGAAGGCCACGCGCACCGCGGAGTCGGCGTCCAGCGTCAGCCGCGAGCCGTCTTCCAGCGCCACGTCGACGATGCGGCCCGGCGCGCTCTCGTAAAGCAGGCCTTCAGGCGTGGGACGCAGCGACGGCCCCACGACCACCACCGCCACGGCGGCCGCCGTTGCGGCCAGGCCGCCGGCCAGCACCATCCGGCGTCCGGCGTTGGCGGACGGCTCGCGGCGGCGCAGGCGGGCGATGTCCAGGGCGAAAGCGCCGCGCGCGCCTTCCAGCGCCGCCAGGTCGGCCTTGGCCTGCTCGTATTGGCGCAGATGGTCGTGGTCGGCTTCCAGCCAGTCCAGGAACGCGGCCTGGTCGCGCGCGCTCACGCCCGGCCGGCCCATGCGGGCCAGCCAGTCCTCGGCCGTGATCGGCCGGGTGGCGAAGATTGCGGTCAGGCGGCCGATCATGGGCGGCGGAAGTCCCTTGTTTTCCGACCGGTTCGCGCGAAGGCGCGGAAGGTCTCACAGACCACAACGATCCAGGCGCGCGACACCTCAGTCATGACGCGAGCCCTTCAGCTGGCGCAGCGCCTCGGCGATGTGCTTTTCGACCATGCTGACCGACACGCCCAGGCGGTCGGCGATCTGGCGATAGGTCTTGGCCTCGAAGCGATGCAGCAGGAAAGCGTCGCGGGTCTTGGGCGGCAGGGCCCGGATCACCGCAGCGGCCGCGGCCAGATCCTGGCGGCCGATCAGCCGCTGGTCGGCCGACGGCGCTTCGCAGGAAATCGCCCGCGGCCCCTCGTCCAGGTCGTGGATGTCGTCGGCGTCGCGGCGCGCCCGCTCGCGGCCAGCCGACTTCCAGCCGTCGAGCTGCAGGTTGCGGGCGATGACGAACAATAGCGGCCGCGCATCGGGCGCGGCCAGGTCGTGACCGGCGCGATGGAAGCGCGCGAAGGCCTCCTGCACCACGTCCTCCACCTCGCCGGCCCGGTCGCGGCGCTGGAGATAGGCGATGAGGTCGCGCCGCAACGCCGCCGCGGCGGCGTCAGTCCGCACGGCCGCCCGTCCCCGCTCCGAACGCGTAAAGACGCCCCCTCCGGCGAAGGGGGCGTCCGCGTAGCCGCCCTCGGCGACCGTCAGCACGTCCTGGGCGGAAGATGTGGGCGCCGTCCATAGTCTCGGACCTGGCACGAAGTGTCCTCTCGGCCTTGATGAGCCGCAGCCATCGCCAAAAAGTGTGACACTTTTTCACGACGCGCCGCGGCCGGTCGCAGGAATGGGGCGGCCGGCCTGCGCCGACCGTCCCGCAACCTTGCCTCGGATCAGAAGTTCATCCGCAGGCCGAGCGCGAAGCGGCGCCCCGAACGCTCGTCCATGGTCGGGAACGACGGATCCATGGTGTAGCCCTTGGTGGCCTCGTCGGTGACGTTGATCCCCTCCAGGCTCAGCTGGATGCGTTCGTTGAGGTTGTAGCTGACCGAGATGTCGGTCTGGCCGTAACCGTCGCGCCAGATCGGGTACATTTCGTAGCCGATGCCTTCGACGTACTTGTCCTTGTAGTTGTACGAGACGCGGGCCTGGAAGGCGTCGTTCTCGTAGAACAGGGTGACGTTGTAGGCCTTGTCGGCCAGGCCCACCGGCGGGGTCGGCACGCCGATGATCGACTGGCCCGTCAGCGAGCTGTCGAGGATCGTGTAGTTGGCGTTGATCCCGAAGCCCTTCAGCGGTTCGTAGAACAGGCCGAACGGCACGATGGCCACCAGTTCCACGCCGCTGACCTTGTAGGAGCCGTCGGCGTTGATCGGCTGGTAGACGTCGAAGTCGTAGACGCCGTCGATCGAGCCGTTGGCGTTGTACTTGGTGACGTTCTTGACCGTGCCGGTCAGGGCCTGGCGGACGACGCCCTCGATCTCCTTGCTGAAGTACGAGGCCGCCAGCAGGCCGCCTTCCGGCAGGTACTTCTCGACGCCCACTTCCCACTGCTTGGCGAAGGTCGGCTTGAGGTTCGGGTTGCCGTCGGTGAAGCGGAACGAGTTCCAGCTGGCCGTGCGCTTGTAGGCCAGGTCCGTCAGGGCCGGACGCATCAGGGTCTCCGACGCCGCGGCGCGCAGCATGATGCTGTCGGTCAGCTCGGCGGTGAAGTTCACGCTGGGCAGGATCTTGTCGTAGCCGCCCTCGCTCGACACCGGCGCGGGGGTGTAGCCCGTCGAGCCGTTCGGGTTCTGGATCTGGTGATAGCCCGACGAGGTGATCGAGGTGTCGACGTAGCGCGCGCCGCCGTTGATGGCGACCGGCACCGGGCCAACGTCGAAGCCGAAGTCGGCCATGGCGTAGAGGCTGGTGACCTGCTCGGACACCTCATAGTAGTCGCCCGGCGTAAACGGCGTGGTGAAGCCGGCGTAGCGGAAGGTGCGGCGGGCGTAGTCGTTGGAGATCTGGCTCCAGGTGATGTCGCGGATGCTGTAGGCGCCGCCCGGCACCAGCTGGTCGATCGGGGTCAGTTGGCTGTCGGCCAGGGTGCGGGTGTTGAGCCAGGCGGTGCTGCCCTTGCTGGGCCCCTGGATGTTGAGGGCGCCGTACTGACGCTCCTTCGACTTGTCGGTGTAGCGGGCGCCGACCTGGATCGACTTCAGCGCCGGGAAGGCGTCGAAGGCGAAGTCCTTGGTGAAGTCCAGCTGGGCCGCGTACTTGTCGTCCTTGATCTTCTCCAGCGTCGTCTCATAGGCCTCGAACAGATACTTGCTGGGCGAGTTGTACATGTCGATCGAGGCCGGGTTGGCGCTCTTGATCGTCTCGCCGCCATTGGCGGTCCAGCGGGTGCGCGACGGGGCGTAGGCCACGTGCTTCAGGTTCGAGAAGTCGATGGTCTTCTTGGCGCCCGAATAGCCGGCCAGGCCGTGCAGCTTCCAGTCGTCGCCGCGCCAGTTGAACTCGGTCCCGAACTGGGCGTAGTCGGTCTCGCTGATCCGCTCCTTGCTCAGCATCTCGTGTTGGGTGGCGGTGTAGGAGACGTCGCGCAGCACGACCATGCCGTACTTCGACAGCGTGTCCTTGTCGTAGCTGTGGATGGTCTCGAGCGTGCTGCGGCTCGAGGCCGAATAGGCCGCCGCGTCATACTCGTCCTCAGTGCCGTCGAAGCCGCCGACCATGGCGTCGAACGCCACGTCGAAATTGGCCGAGGGCTTGTACTGCAGCGACAGCGTGCCGCCCCACTGGTCCTGGGTGTTCAGATAGGCGCGGTCGCCGACCTTGTCCTGGAAGATGATCCGGCCGGTCTGGTCACGGTTGGTGTTGCTCTTGACGATGACGCCGGCGTCGCGCGCCAGCACGGCGGCGGCCTGCGAGGCGCGCGTGCCGCCCGCCTCCAGGAAGCGGAACATCGGGCGGAAGTTGATGCCCGAGTTGGAGTCGGTGCGGTTGGTGCGGCGGGCGGTCGAGAACGACACCAGCGCGCCGAAGTCGCCCCAGGTGTCGCTGGCCAGGAACGAGACCTTCGGGTCGCTCTTCTCGGAGATCGAGTTGTAGGCGCCCTCGGCCGAGGCCACCAGCTTGCGGCCGCTGTAGTCGAACGGACGGGCCGTCGAGATGGTCACGGCGCCGGCGATGCCGCCTTCCTCGTCCGAGGCGCGCGGCGACTTCTGGACGGTGACCTGCTGGATCACTTCCGAGGCGAAGATGTCGAACTCGACGTCACGGCCGCCGCTGCCCGAGGCCGTGGCCAGGTTGTTGATGGTGACGAAGGTGAACTCGCTGGGCAGGCCGCGAACGCTGACCCGGCCGCCCAGGCCCTTGTTGCGCTCGATGGTCACGCCGGGAATGCGCTGCAGCGCCTCGGCCAGGTTCTGCTCGGGGAAGTTGGCGACGTCGGTGGCGACGATCGAGTCCGAGAAGCCGATGGTGTTGCGCTTGATATCGACGGCCTCTTCGAGGCTGCGGCGATAGCTGCCGGTGACGACGATTTCCTCGACCGCGTTCTGTTCGGCGGCCGCCGGGACCGGCGCGGTCTGGGCGGCGGCGCCAGACGCGGCGAACAGGCCGATGGCCGCGCAGCTGCTCATCAGCCAGGCGGTGTGGCGCGCGCGGCGGCCGGTGTTGTTCAGTTCGATCACGTGCTGATCTCCGCAGGTCGTTTGTTGCGACGGCGGGAAGCCGGACGCCTTCGCCCGACCCATGCCCCCTGACGCCCTCAACGACACCGCCCAGCGACGCCTCAGCGCGGAACTGCTGATTTCATCAAAACTTCACGGCCGGGCCGCGCGCGGCCACGGGGCCGGATCGTCCGGGTCCGGCGCGCCTCCAGGTTGGGCCTCGACATCCAACCTGGGGTGGGTCAACAGGTCTGCATGGCGCCCCGCTCCGAAACCGCTCCCTCGTCCCGGTCCGTCGATCCCGAGCGGGTCCTCGACGCCGCCGCCGCCATCGTCGCCGAGGTCGGCCTTCGGGGCCTGACCTTGCGCGACCTGGCCCAGGCGCTGGGCAAGAGCACCACCGTCATCGTCAACCTGTTCGGGTCCCGCGCCGGCCTGACCGCAGCCCTCGCCGCCGCCGCCCTCGAGCAGGACCGGGACTTCCACCATCGCTTCTTCGCCGACCTGGGCGAACTGGAGCCCAGCCGCGACGCCCTGCTGGCGGTGCTGGGCCGCTACCTTCGCCGCCGCGCCCTGCCCTGCGCGACCTTCGTGCGCATCTGGGAAGAACTGGTGGTAGGCGGCGAGCCGGAGACGGCGCCCACCCTGCGAGCCTGGGAGGCCATGCGGCTGGACGCCTGGAAAAGCTTCCTCTCCCGCGATCCGAAGCTCGCGCCCATGGCCGAGGTGGTGACCACCTACCTCGTCATCGAGCAGTTCTACGCCGGCGCCCTGGCCGACCGGGCCGATTACGAGGCGATCGCCGCCGAGGGCCTGGGGGGGCTGGTCGACCGCGCCTTCGGGCTGGAGGACGCGCCGGCGACCACCACCGAGGCCTATGTGGCCCGGATGACCATCCCCGAGGCTCCGGCCGGCGACGGCCCCAACGGCGCCATCCGGCTCAAGCTGCTCGACGTGGCCGCCGACCAGATCCTTGCAGGCGGCCTGCCGGCGATGACCAACCGCTCGGTCTGCCAGGCGGCCGGCGTGTCGACCTCGACCATCGCCTATCACTGGAACGACATGCGCCGCTTCCAGGTCGACGCCATCTGGCGCTGCGTGTTCCGCGACATGCCCCAGCAGCTCGACTACCGCCGCCCCGCTCCGTCGGCATCGCCGACTCTGGAAAGCTGGAGCGCACTGATGGCGACCACCGCGCGCAGCGGCGACTCGCCAGGCGAGGGCTTCTACGTTCGCTACGCCCGCCTGATCGCCCACATCTGCCTGGAGGCTCGCCGCGATCCGCAGTTGCAGGCCCTGGCCATGATCCTGCGCGGCCCCGAGGGCGGCGGCACCTACACGGGCCGCGCCGAGGTTTGGCCGCCGAGGTTCGACCTCAGCCGCCGGGCAGCCACGCGTTTCGCCTTGTGGATCAAGGGCCGCGCCCTGATCGGCGCTGCCCTAGGGGAAGCCCCGACCCCGGTCCAGATGATCGAAAGCGCCGAACAACTGGTCCAACGCCGACTTCCTTGAGTCGAACAACCGTTATTTCGAATAACGAAGATCGCTCTCAGACATTGAAAAATATGGGCTAATTCCGTCACGAAACCATCACGACGACACATTAGACGGGCCATCGTTGTCGAGCGGTTGTTATTTTGACGACAGCAGGCAGCCACCGGAGCAATCCCCCGGCTCACGGCGGCGCCTGCATTCTTCGTCCTCTCGATCGCTCGACGACGCCCGTCTTGAACCCCAGTCGGCGCCCGCGGGAGGGGCTCGCGCGCACCGGCCCGATGGATCGACCCATGCAACGTCTCCTCGTCGGCGCCTCCAGCGCCATACTGGCCTTCGCCATCGCCCAGACGGCTGCGGCCGAAACGCCCGTCGCGGCCGACACCACCGTGCTCGAAGACATCGTCGTCACCGCCCAGCGCCGCGCGCAGTCCAGCCAGGACGTCGGCGTCGCGCTCAGCGTGATCGGCGGCGAGGCGCTGCAGGAAAAGGGCGTCAACGTCGTCAACGACATCGAGAATGTCGTGCCCAACATGGAAGTCGACAGTCAGTTCGGCAGCGGCCAGCCGCAGTTCCGCATCCGCGGCATCGGCGCCCGCGAGTACTCGAGCAACAACGCCTCGACGGTCGGCATCTATGTCGACGAAGTGGCCCACCCCTACACGATCACCACCCAGGGCGCGATGTTCGACGTCTCGCGCATCGAGGTGCTGCGCGGCCCGCAGGGCACGCTGTACGGCCGCAACACCACCGGCGGCGCGGTGAACATCATCACCAACGCCCCCACGGCCGAGCGCCACGCGGGCTTCAGCGCCGAATACGGCTCCTACGACCGCCACCGCCTGGAAGGCTACGTCTCGGGCGAGATCAACCCGGTCCTGCTGGGGCGCCTCGCTGCCGTCACCGAGCAGGGCGGCGCCTGGCAATACCACCGCGACACCGGCCAGAGCCTGGGCGACGCCGACAAGACCGCCATCCGTGGCCGCCTGACCTGGCTGGCCACGCCCGACGTGACCGTCGACCTGTCGGCCACCTACATGCGCGACAAGTCCGACGGCCTGGGCATGCGTCTGCGCGGTCCCTACACCTCGTTCGACGGCAGGGTGACCTATCCCACCGACACCTCGCGCCGGATCACCGGCTGGCAGCTGTCGCCGCAGATGGCCGCCGTCTCGGGCCGCTCGCTCGGCTCCAAACCGGGCCGCGACAACGACGGCTTCGACCTCAATGTCCGCGTCCAGGCCGACCTCGGCTGGGCGCAGCTGAACTCGATCACCGCCCACCAGACCTTCAGCCGCTCGGAATACAACGACTGGGACGGCACCCGCTTCCACGAGTCCGACGTCTATTTCTACAACGACCTGAAGGTGTTCTCGCAGGAGCTGCGCCTGTCGTCGAAGGACGAGGGCCGGCTGAACTGGATGGTCGGCGGCCACTATGCCGACGAAAGCCTCGACGGCGGTTTCTACACCGAGTTCCGCGGCGCCAACACCAACCTGATCAACACCCCCTACGACCAGAACGTCGAGGCCGTCGGCGTCTTCACGCACAACAGCTTCGAGCTGACCGACAAGTTCAGCCTGATCGCCGGCCTGCGCTACGAGCACGAGGACCGCAGCCTGACCACCTCGGGCACCCGCCGCCTCAACGTGCCGGAAGGCCCGTCGGTCACCTACGAGACCAGCCTGTCGGAAGTCAGCGGCCGCTTCGGCGCCGAGTATCGCCTCAACCCCGACGCCCTGCTCTACGCCAGCGTCGCTCGCGGCGTGAAGTCGGGCGGCTTCACCACCTACAACGGCACCTCGGCCACGCCCTTCAAGCCCGAGATCGTCATCTCCTACGAGGCCGGCTTCAAGAGCGATCTGTTCGACCGCCGCCTGCGCCTGAACGGCGCGGTGTTCTTCTACGACTACCAGGACCAGCAGATCCAAGGCCTCGAGTACGACCGCGAGAGCGGCCGTCGCGGCAAGATCACCAACGTCCCCAAGTCCGAGATCTACGGCGGCGAGCTGGAGATGACCTGGACGCCGTTCTCCGGCCTGACCATCAGCCAGAACGTCGGCTACAAGAAGGGCAAGTACACCGAGTACTTCGCCATCGACGGCGCGGCGACCGACGCCGCAAACCCCGTCGACGGCCCCTGGGACATCATCATCGCCAACGACCGCTCGGGCGAGCCCCTGCAGTTCCCCGAGCTGAACTACGGCGGTTCGGTCAGCTACGACTGGCGGATCGGCGGCTACGCCTTCCGCGCCGAGACCAACTACAACTACCGCGACGCGATCTACAACGCCTCGTCGGATTCGGTGCTGCCCAGCTACTGGCTGGTCAACGCCAACCTCAGCATGGGCCCGGCCGACAGCGACTGGCGCGTGGGCCTGTGGGCCCGCAACCTGCTCGACAAGGACTACGAGGAGACCCGCAACGGCTTCAACGGTTCGGCCCGCCCGACCGCCTCGCCGAGCATCGGACGCACCGTCGGCGTGCGCCTGACCGCGGAGTTCTGATCCCCGCGCCACCCGCCCGGGCCGGCCGCGCCGGCCCGGGCGTCATTGTCTCCAAGCTGCCCGGAAGTTCCCGATGTCACGTTCCAACGCCGGCCTGATCGGCCGCCGCGCCCTGCTGGGCGGCCTGGTCGCCGCCCCCGTCGTCCTGCAGTTCGGCCTCGCCAGGGCGGCGGACGCCTATCTCTTCCCGCTCGGCGTCGCCAGCGGCGATCCCGCGCCCGACGGCTTCGTGATCTGGACGCGCCTAGCGGCGGATCCCTTCGCCGCCGACGGCCTGGGCGGACTGTCGGGAACCATCGAGACGCGCTGGGAGGTCGCCGCGGACGAGGGCTTCCGGCGCATCGTCGCGGCCGGCCAGGTCCAGGCCGATCCCCGCGCCGCCCACGCGGTGCATGTCGAGGTCACGGGCCTCGCGCCCGGCCGCCCCTATTGGTACCGCTTCACCGCCGGCGGCCAGCAGAGCCCCGCAGGCCTGTCGCGCACCACCCCGGCCCCGGGCGCCCATGTCGACCGCCTGCGCCTGGCCGTCGCCTCCTGCTCCAACTGGGAGGCCGGCTACTTCAGCGCCTACGGCCACATGGCCGACGAGACGCCCGACCTGACCCTGTTCCTGGGCGACTACATCTACGAGTACTCGGCCAGCGGCGAGCGCGCGGCCAAGGCCGTCCGGCGCTACGGCCTGGAGGAAGCCACCACCCTGGCCGGCTACCGCAACCGCTACGCCCTGCACCGCACCGACGCCGACCTCCAGCGCCTGCACGCGGCCGCCCCGTGCCTGGCCGTCTGGGACGACCACGAGGTGCTCAATAACTATTCGGGCGTCTGGCCCGACAAGGGCGGCGATCCGCGTCCGTTCCTGCAACGCCGCGCCGCCGGCTACCAGGCTTTCTACGAGGCCATGCCGATCCGCCGCACCAGCCTCGACGCCCGGATGCAGATGCAGATCCACAAGCACATCCGGTACGGCCGCCTGGCCGAGTTCCACATGCTCGACGGCCGCCAGTACCGCTCGCGCGGCGCCTGCGTCGACGAAGGCGGCGCGCGCGGCCAGATCGTCACCGACGCCGCCTGCGCCGATCGCCTGGATCCGGCGCGCACCTTCCTCGGCTTCGAGCAGGAGCGCTGGCTGTATGAGGGCCTGGCCCGCTCCGACGCGGCCTGGAACATCCTTGGCCAGGATCTCGTCATGGCCGGCCTGCGGTTCGAGAACCGGGGCGAGGACATCCGCTACTGGACCGACACCTGGGACGGCTATCCCGCCGCCCGCGACCGCATGACCGAGGCCCTGGCCACGCTGAAGCCGCGCAACCCCGTGGTGCTCAGCGGCGACTACCACTCGTTCTGGACCAACGACGTCAAGCGCGACAGCCGCGACGAGCGCTCGGCGACCGTGGCCACGGAGTTCGTCGGCACCTCGATCACCTCGGGCGGACCGCCCTACGAGGGGCTGATGTCGGCCATGCCGGCCAACCCGCACATCAAGTTCTTCGACAGCCGGGTGCGCGGCTACATGTCGATCGACGTCACACCCAAGCGGATGATCACTCGCTACCAGACGATCAGCGGCGTGCGCGACCCCAAGGCTACGCTCGCCACGCTCAACACCTGGGCCGTCGAGGACGGCCGTCCCGGCGCCCTCGCCGCCTGATCCGCCGAAGAGTCCCGACCTTGACCAGCCAACCGACCGCGCGCGGCCTCGCCGCCGCGCTGATCGCTCTCGCCTCCGCCGGCTGCGCCACCGCCGCCGACGTCGCTCCCTCCCATCGGTGGACGGGCTTCGCCGACCATCCCCACGGCTATCTCTCGGCCGAGGAAGCGCCGAACGCGGCGCTGTTCCTGCCGCCGCCGCCCACCCCGGGCTCGCTGCGCGACCAGGACGACGTCGCCGTCTATCGCCAGACCCGCGC
Organism: Caulobacter endophyticus; assembly: GCF_029543245.1. Classification (GTDB taxonomy): domain Bacteria; phylum Pseudomonadota; class Alphaproteobacteria; order Caulobacterales; family Caulobacteraceae; genus Caulobacter; species Caulobacter endophyticus_A. The sequence continues at coordinate 30,969 of NZ_JARQWV010000036.1, read as the reverse complement.
CCTGCAGGGCACGCCCCGCTGGGCGATGGCACGGGCCGACAACGAGATCGAGACGCCGGTCGCGCCACGCGCCTTCGACGAGGCCCTCGGCATGGCCTTCGATCCGGAAAGAACGCCGACGCTGGCCCTGCTGCTGGGCCGAATGCTGGGCGACCTGGAGACGATCCAGACCCCGGCCAAGAAGCGCTTCTCGCGTCCTCGCCCATTCGTCGCCGAGCCGTCGGTCACCTGTATCGACCCCGCGCCGGCCCTCGCCGCCAGCGGCTCCTATCCGTCGGGACACGCGGCCCTCGGCTGGGCCTGGGCCCTGGTGCTGGCCGAGATGGCGCCCGACCGCGCCGACGCCCTGCTGGCGCGCGGCGTAGCCTACGGGGAAAGCCGGGTCGTCTGCGGCCTGCACTATCCCAGCGACGTAGAGGCCGGACGGCTGGTGGGCGCGGCGCTGGTCTCGCGCCTCAAGGCCGATCCGGTGTTCCAGGCCGACTTCGCCCGCGGAGCCGAGGAACTGGCCCGGGCCCGTAAGGCCCAAGGCGACTAGGGCTCGCCGTGGCCGGAGAAGGATGGTGCCGGTTGAGGGGATTGAACCCCCGACCTTCGGTTTACAAAACCGCTGCTCTACCGCTGAGCTAAACCGGCCCGCCGACGCGTGTTCGCGAACGGGCGTTCTCCTTAGCCGCAGTCGACGCAGCGAGGCAATGCCCCGCCTTGCTAGAGGAACACCGCCACGGTCTGGCGGGCGGCGATCAGCGGCGTCCCGTCCCGGCTCCACAGGGTCATGGACTGGGCCGAGTAGCCGTCGCGGATGGTTTCGGCCCGGCTGCTCATCAGTCGCCAGCCGTCGTCGTCCGGCGCCTCGCCCAGCACGTCCATCGACCAGGTCATCGTCGAGATCGGCGCGAACTGGTCGAACACCGACAGGGCCGGCGGCGGCAGGGCGTCGGCCAGGGCGACCATGGCCGCCAGCGAGCGGGCGGCCGGATCGCGGTGGCGGATCCACACCAGGAAGTCCGGCGGTCCGCCGCTCAGCGGCCGACCGCCGGCCACGTAGCGGAACTCGAACTGGCGGGCGAAGGCGGGTCCCGCCCCCTCGGGGATGAACAGCTCGCAGGCCTCGGGCGCAGGCGTTTCGGGCGCAGGCAGGTCGACATGCGAAAGCTTGGAGGCGCGCCCCGCGCCGAAGGTCAGCACGCCCCGCGTAGCCAGCCCGCCCTCGCCGCTCAGGTCGACACTGGCGAACAGCGCCGACTTGCCCTGGCGCAGCACCTCCACCTTGGCCGACAGTTCACCGGCCGCCGGCCCGACGAAGGCGAACTGGGCCGAGCGCAGCGGCGGCGCATCCGGCAGCCGGCGGGCGGCCGCCTCCAGGCACAGGGCCGCCGACAGGCCGCCATAGGTGGTGCGCCCCTGCTTCCAGTCGTCGCTCACGGTCGTGAGCATCGCCTCGCCGTCGATCCGCAGGGCGTCGATCAGTTCGCTGTAGCTGGGCACGATGCTTGAACTCTCCCGCGCCTGGAGCGGCGCGCGATCGACATAGTCCTAATTCGAAACTGAGGTCAATCTTCCCCTACCGTCAGCTGCCAGGAGACCCCGAAGCGGTCCGACACCCAGGCGAACCACGGGCTGAACCCGTAGTTTCCCGGCGGCATCAGCACCCCGCCGCCCTCGCCCAGCACCCCGGCCAGGCGATCGACCTCGGCCGCCGAGGCGCAGGTGACGAAGAACGAAAACGACGGCGTGAAGGTGAAAGCGTGCTTGATGAAGCTGTCGCTGCACATCACGCTCTGGCCGCTGATCGTGAAGCGCGCGGTCTTGATCGTGCCCTGCGGCCCGGGGCCGGCGGGGCCGTACAGCTCGACCTCCTCGACCACGCTGCCCGGAAAGACCGAGACGTAGAAATCCAGGGCGTCGGGACCGACGCCGTCCTGGAACATTAGGAAGGGCTGCACGGTGGGGCTCATGCCGCCAGCCTAGCCCCCTGCCCGCCCATCGCAAGCGCATTGCGCTGATCGCAAACGTTCGTTTGAATGCAGACACACTATCGCCTCGAGATCCGCCATGACCGCCTATATCTGCGACGCCATCCGCACCCCGTTCGGCCGCTATGGCGGCGGCCTGGCCAAGGTGCGCGCCGACGACCTGGCGGCGATCCCGCTGAAAGCGCTGATGGCCCGCAACCCCAGCCTCGACTGGAGCGCGGTCGACGAGGTGGTCTACGGCAGCGCCAACCAGGCCGGCGAGGACAACCGCAACGTCGCCCGCATGGCCCTGCTGCTGGCCGGCCTGCCGCAGACCGTCCCCGGCGTCACCGTCAACCGGCTGTGCGCCTCGGGCCTGGAAGCCGTCGGCTACGCCGCCCGCGCCATCCTTGCGGGCCAGGCCGACCTCGTCATCGCCGGCGGGGTCGAGAGCATGAGCCGCGCGCCCTTCGTCATGGGCAAGGCCGACAGCGCCTTTTCCCGCAACGCCGAGATCTTCGACACCACGATCGGCTGGCGGTTCGTCAATCCGGCCATGCGCGCGGCCTATGGCGTCGACGCCATGCCCGAGACCGCCGAGAACGTCGCCGACGACTACGGGATAAGCCGCGCCGACCAGGACGCCTTCGCCCTGCGCAGCCAGCAGCGCGCGGCGGCCGCCATCGAGGCCGGCTTCTTCGATGGCGAGATCACGCCGGTCGAGATCCCCGGCAAGGCCGGCCCCACCATCGTCGACCGCGACGAGCATCCGCGCGAGACCACGCTGGAGGCCCTGGCCAAGCTGAAGCCGATCGTCCGTCCGGACGGCACGGTCACCGCCGGCAACGCCTCGGGCGTCAACGACGGGGCGGCGGCGATCATCCTGGCCTCGGAAGAGGCCGTTAGGCGCCACGGCCTGACGCCGCGCGCCCAGGTGCTGGGCTACGCCACGGCCGGCGTCGCGCCGCGCGTCATGGGCATCGGCCCCGTCCCCGCCACCCAGCGCCTGCTGGCGCGCACCGGCCTTTCGATCGGCGACTTCGACGTGGTGGAGCTGAACGAGGCCTTCGCCGCCCAGGGCCTGGCGGTGCTGCGCCAGCTCGGCCTGCCCGACGACGGCGCCCACGTGAACCCCAATGGCGGGGCGATCGCCCTGGGCCACCCGCTGGGCGCCTCGGGCGCGCGCCTGGCGCTGACGGCCCTGCGCCAGCTGGAGGCGACCGGCGGCAAGCGGGCGCTGGCGACGCTGTGCATCGGCGTTGGGCAAGGCGCGGCGCTGGCGATCGAGACCGTCTGATCCCTCTCCCCTTGTGGGAGAGGGTGGCCTCCGAAGGAGGTCGGGTGAGGGGTCGATAGGCCGGCCAGCTGCGACCGGGGCCTAGGCTGGGAGAAGTGGTCGAAGTCTGAGAGACCCCTCATCCGTCGGCTTTCGCCGACACCTTCTCCCGCAAGGGGAGAAGGAAACCTGGATCAGCCCTTCGGCGTCGCGGCCGCGCGGAAGCGGTCCTTCATCTTCGCCACCCAGCCGTTGAACACCTCGTTCTCGGCGGTCACCCGACCGAAGTCGCTGCTGGAGGCCACGCCGTCGACGCCGGCCAGGGCCACGCGCAGGCCGTCGGGATTGCGGGCCGTGCCGATCAGGTTGGCGTAGCGCGTGCGCAGGCGGCCCAAGGAGGCGTCGTCGTCCGACAGGCTGTAGGACACAGCCGCGCGCATCAGCTTGGCCTCGTCCGAGGGCGTCAGGCCGGCGGCGTTCTTGAAGCGGTCGCCCAGGGCGGCCTCATACAGCTTGCCGGCCTGGGCCCAGTTGCGCTGCTTCCAGGCGATGTCGCCGCGGATGTCCTGGGCGTCCTTGCCCTTGTCGCCCTCGATCACCTCGAGCGCGTCGTCGTAGCGGCCCAGGGTCATCAGCGAGCGAGCGGTGGCCAGGCGACGCTCGGCGTTGAGGGCCGGCGGCAGGATGGTGGTGCGCGTGCCGTTGATCGCCGCCAGGGCGTCCTCGGGCTTGCGGTCCATCAGGTAGATCCAGGCCAGGTCCGTGGCCACCTGGGCCTTGGGCACGCCGTTCAGGCGGTTGTCGACCTGGTACTTCAAGAGCTTTGCGGCCTCGTCCAGCAGGTCGACGTCGACCAGCCGGCGCACGAGGTTGCGAACCATCTGGTCGCCGTCGGCGCCGATGGGCGTCAGGTCCTGGTAGTCGTAGAACAGGCCCACGGCCTGGATCGGCTGCATGCCGTCGGCCAAGCCGTCGAGGAACAGCGTGCGGAAGGCGCCGTAGAGGTCGTTCTGCAGGGCCACCGCCTGCGGCAGGTCGGGCAGCACCTTGTTGGCCGAGCGCAGCACTTCCAGCGCCTCGCGATAGCGGCCCTGGTCGATGTAGAGCTTGCCCAGCGCCCGCACGACCTCCAGCTCGACGCCGTCGCCGCGCCAGCGGAAGCGCAGCTGGTCCAGCGTCCGGGCCGCCTCGGCCGGCGAGATCTTGTTCTTCTCCAGCTTGATCTGCACCGCGTGCAGGGCGGCCGGGGTGGTGATGCGGTCGACCGTGGCCTTGGAGATGGCCTCGAACATCTTCAGGGCCTTGTCCTTGCGCCCTTGCAGCTCGAAGGCCTTGGCCTGGATCAGCCGCAGTTCCAGCTGGTCGACGATCGGCACCTTGGGCAGCTTCAGCGCCTGGTTCACCAGCCGCTCGGCCCCGACCCCGTCGCCGGTGGCCGTGGCGGAGTCGGCCTGGGCGGCCAGGAAGCGCGCCTGCCAGACGGCCGGGAACAGGTTCATCGCCTGGGCGCCGCCGGCGAACTTGTTGCGGGCGTCCACCCACTGGCCCTGCTTGTAGGCCACATAGCCGCGCCACAGGGCGCTGGACGGGTCGTCCGACAGCACCGGCGAGGAGAAGTCGGCCTCGGCCTCGGCCCAGCGGCCGGCCAGGGCCTTGGCCGCGCCGCGCAGGCCCCGGAACTCGGCGTCGCCCAGCAGCGACTGCTGCTTGCGGGCCGCGGCGTTGAGCACGCCGATGGCCTCGAACGACAGGCCAGAGCCCACCAGGAAGCGGGCCAGCGCCATGCGGGCGGCGATGTCGCCCTGGCGGTCGGCCGGATCGACGTCGGCGACGGCGGCCTGCAAGGCGTTGTAGCGGGCCAGGAAGCCGCCCGAACCGGTCTTGGGCCAGTTCTCCAGGTCGATGACCGCCGGCATGGCCGCCGGCTGCGGCGCGCCGGTGACCACCTCGGCGGCGGCCCCGCCGGCCCCGGCCGGCGACAGCACGAGGCCCTTGGGACGGCCGATGCGGACGATGTCGCCCTCGGTCAGGATCTGAACGTCGCTGGCGAAGGCCTCGACCGCCAGGCCTTGCGCCGACGGCAGCAGGGCCATTTCCACGTACTCGCGGCGCGAGGCCAGGCCCTTGGACGGCGCCAGGGCCGTCACCACGCCGATGCGGTCGCCGACGGCGGGGTCGCTGACCCAGACCGGGCGCGCGGCGCCGGCCAGGTTGGCCGACAGGCTGGCGGGGGTGGCGGTCTCGTCGCGCGCCACCTTCACCGGATCGGGCTCGCGCTGAAGGCCCGCGCCCAGGGCGACGGTCCAGTTGTTGCCCTGCCCCTCGGCATAGACCGGCACGCCGGGCTTGGCGACGATGCGCAGGGCCGAATAGTCCGCGCCCCGGAACGCCTGGACCTTGGTGTGATGTGCGCCCTGCTGCGGCAGGCGGGCGATGTCCAGGCGCACGGGGGCGTCGAACACCACCCACACCGCCTCGCCGCGCTTGAAGACCGCGGCGGCGGCCGGCGCGGCCCAGGTCGTCACGAACTGGGTCTGGCCCTCGGTCTTGTTCAGGCTGACGGCCACCACGCCGCTGGCCGGCGCGGGATTGGGCCGGCGCGGATCGCGCGGAACCTCGGCCGGCGTCGGTGCGGCGGGCGCCCCGGCCTGCGGCGGCTTGGCGAAGACATTGACGAAATCGACGCCGTCGGCGCGGCCCACCCGCAGGTCGGCGTCGTCGGTCAGGGTCAGGACCAGTTCCAGCGCGCCGCCGACGTGGCGGGCCTCGACCGTCTTGACCCAGCGCGGCGGGGCGATGCGCAGGCTGGACAGATTGGGATTGGCGTCGCGGCCGAAGCGCAGGATCGCCTGCTGGCCCTCGCGGCGCATCTTCATCACCGGAACGCGGCCGCTCCAGCGGAACTCCAGGCGCGAGAAGTCGGGGGCCTGGGCCACGCGGACGACGAGGTCGCCCTGGGCGGCCTGGGCGGCGGCGGGGGCGGCGGCCAGGACGGTGGGCGCGACGACGCCGGCGATGCAGATCGCCGCAACGCTCGCCTTAAGCGCCCCCCGGAAAGTCATGAGCCCCCAGCTTCCCCGTTTAGCCTGCTTTTTTCGGCGCGCCGGCGCCCGCCAGCGGCGGAGCGGCGGCCTGCTGGCCGCCGGCGGCGGCGGGAGCAGCGGCGTTCTCGGCCACGGCGGCCTTGCCCTTGGCGATGGCGTCGCCCGAGAAGCGGCTGGCCAGGCGCTCGGTCAGCACCTTGGCGTCGCCCGGCGCCATGTTGGCCAGGATCATGGCCAGGGTGCGTTCCTTCATCTTGGCCGCGATCGGCAGGCGCACGCTGTCTTCCAGCACCGTCAGGCGGACGGCGGCGTCCTTGGGCTTCATGGCCGAGAACACGGTGACCATGCGGTCGACCTCGGCGGCCTTCTGGCTGTCGGCCTGGCCCAGCAGGCCCTGGATCTCGCCCTTCATGCCGTTGAGGGTCTTCATCTTGGCGTCGAGCTTGGCCTCGGCGGCGGCCAGAAGCTGCAGCTGGACGTCGATGTCCTGCTCGCGCTGGTCCAGCTGGCCGCGGCGCGCGCCCAGGCTCTGCAGAACGCGCAGCTCGGCCGGCGACAGGCCGGCTTCCTTGGCCAGATCGGTGGCCGACGGCGCGCAGATGCGCGGCGGGGCGGCGCCCGAAGCCTTGGCGGCGGCGTCGGTCGACGCGCCCTCGGCCGAGGCGGCTTCCTCGCCCTTGGCGTCCTTCTTGTCGGCCTTGGCGCCCTCGGCGAAGGCCTTCGCCCCGCTCAGCAGGTCGGGAACCGACTTGGCGCCGGCCAGGGCGTTGACCGCCAGGACGCCGACCACGGCGACGCCGACGATCGGCAGGATGCGAGGAACGTTCTTCATCGACGGTCTCTGAATGGCGATCCGGGCCGCGACGCGGGGTCGGGGCCGTCGAACAGGTCATCATCCACCCGTGCGCGTGAACGGGGCGTTTCACGCGCGGGCGTAGGCGACGAAATAGGGGAAGAATTCGAAGGCGTCGCGGGACGCGAGGTCGCAGGGCCGGCGCCGCGAGCGCGGGCTTCGCGCTCCAGCATCGCTTCGAAATCCTGCGCGCTCAGGCGACGACCGCCGGCCGCAGGGGCCTCGGGCGTCGGCGGCGCGGCGAAATCACGCGGCTCGCGGGCCGGACGCGGCGCCGGCTCGGGACGGGTCTCGCTGCGCGGCGCGGCGGCGGCCCGGATCATGCGCTCGTCCAGCTGGGCCGCCAGGGCCTTGGCCTTCTCGATGCGGTCGGCCAGGTAGTCGGAAGCCTCGTCGGTCGCCGCGCGCAGGTCGGCCAGGCCCTGTTCGGCGCGCTGGGCGGCGTTGTCCAGGTCGGCCACGGCCTTGGCGAAACCGCTCTGGGCGTCGCGCAGCGCCTTCAGCTTGCGCTCCAGACGCCAGCCGAAGACCAGCGCCACCATCAGCAGCACCGCCAGAAAGACCTGCAAGGCGACCGAGATCAGGCTCATTTCAGCTTCTGAACCGCCTTCTTCGCCGCGGGCGTCAGCGGGGCGTCGGCCCGGATGGCGATGGAATGGTTACGGCGGCCCATCCGGCCGCGGGTAAGCGGAATCGATCCCGCCCGCAACTCCACCAGACTGTCGGGCGTGGCGTTCAGCATCAACGTGTCGCCGACCTGCAGGTTCAGCACCTTGGAAAGCGGCAGCTGCTGCTCGTCGAGCACGGCCCGCACCTCCATCTGGGTGGTCCACAGCTCGGTGGCCAAGTGGCCTTCCCAGATGTTGTCGCGGCCGAACTTCTCACCCATGAACTGCTGCAGCAGCATCTTCCGGATGGGTTCCAGCGTGGCGTAGGGCAGCAGCAGCTCGATGCGGCCGCCGCGGTCTTCCATGTCGATGCGCAGCTTGACCAGGATCGCGGCGTTGGCCGGGCGGGCGATGGCCGCGAAGCGCGGGTTGGTCTCCAGCCGGTCCAGGCTGAACGACACCGGATGCAGCGGCTCGAAGGCGGCCTTGGCGTCGTTCAGCACCACCTCGACCATCCGCTGCACCAGCACGCGTTCGATGGTGGTGTAGGGACGGCCCTCGATGCGCATGGCCGCGGTGCCGCGACGACCGCCCAGCAGTACGTCGACGATCGAGTAGATCAGGTTGGAGTCGACCGTCAGCAGGCCGTAGTTGTCCAGCTCCTCGGCCCGGAACACCGCCAGGATGGCCGGCAGCGGGATCGAGTTCAGATAGTCGCCGAAACGGATCGAGCTGATGTTGTCGAGGCTGACCTCGACGTTGTCGGAGGTGAAGTTGCGCAGAGACGTCGTCATCAACCGCACCAGGCGGTCGAAGACGATTTCCAGCATCGGCAGGCGTTCGTACGAAACCAGCGCCGAGTTGATGATGGCGCGGATACCCGTGCGGTCGTCGCCGCCGTCGCCCGACAGGTCGAAGCCCAGCAGGCTGTCGATCTCGTCCTGGTTCAGGATCCGCTCGGATCCCATGCCGTCGCCGCCGCCGTCGTCCCAGCCGGCCATGCCGGCCATGCCGCCGCTGAAGTCGCCGAAGCTGTTGTTCAGCTCGCCGCCGCCCGAGGCGTCGAAGGTCCCCGGGGGGTTCTCCGCGGCCCACTGGGCCATCGCGGCCTGATCGTCGATCTCGTCTGCCATGATGGTTCGCCTCAGCCGGCCCGAAGGCTAGTTGATCAGCATCTCCTCGATCAGGACGGCGTTAACTTTCGAAGGAGCCGCCACCAGGTTAACACGGCGCAGCAGTTCGGCGCGCAGCTGGTAGCTGCCCTGGCTGCCGGCGAGGTCCTCGGGACGCAGCTCGCGCAGGAAGGTCTGGAACATGTCGGTCAGGCGCGGCAGGTTCGGCGTCAGCGCGTCGGCCGTCTCCTCGTCGGGCAGCTCGAAGGTCAGCTTCAGCTTCAGGAAGGTCGACTTGCCGTCGGCCGACTGCATGTTCACCACGAGGTCCGGGAGGGTGTAGAACACCACGCCGTCGGGGCCTTCCTTGATGACCGGCGCGCCGGCGCCGCCCTCGGCGGGCTTGGCGCCCTCGCCCTCTTCCTTCTTCTTTTCCTTTTTCTTTTCCTTCTTCTCCTCGCCGTGGCCGGCTTCGCCCTCGGCGGCCGGCTTGGGCTTCATCATGAAGAAGGCCGCGGCCCCGCCGCCGCCCAGAACGAGCACGCCGGCGGCCGCCGCGATCAGGACGATCGGCGGCTTCTTCTTGGCGGGAGCTTCACCCTCGGCCGCGCCCTCTTCGCCTTCCGGGGCGGGAGCTTCCTTGGGGGGTTTCTTGGCCACGCGCAGGTTCCTTGAAATCTATGGTCCTTACTCATGCGCGAGCATGGTTAACGATCTCTTTTGAAGGCCATTTGGTCGCAGGTCGAATCTGCCCGGCGGGGCCTGCCAAAGCGTCGCCATTAACCACCCTCCCCGCTGATTTCATTGCGCTTTTAGAGTTGGCACGCGGCTTGCTTGCAGGGTTGCGGCGCATTTGTCGCGCCAAACTGCGAGTTAATCGTCATGGACAACGCGCTGTATGTGGGCCTTTCGCGGCAGATGACGCTCCGTCGTGAGCTGGACATCGTCGCGAACAACATCGCCAACGCGAACACCACCGGCTTCAAGGTCGAGGACCTGATGGTCCGCACCGAACCGGCCAAGCCCGCGCGCACCGCGGGCGGCCCGGCGCCGATCAAGTTCGTGCTGGACGACGGCGTGGTCCGCGACTTCACGCCCGGCGCCCTGAACCAGACGGGCGGGACCTTCGACCTGGCCATCGAGAACCAGGGGTTCTTCAAGGTCTCGACCGGCGAAGGCGAGCGCTACACCCGCGACGGCCGCTTCACCACCAACCCAGAAGGCGTCCTGACCACCCAGGAAGGCGCTCCGGTGCTGGACGACGGCGGCGGCCAGATCACCGTCGACCCCGAACTGGGCCCTGTCAGCATCGGCCGTGACGGCATCGTCACCCAGGGCCAGGTGCGGGTGGGCAAGATCGGCGTCGCCCGCTTCTCCGACCTCGCCTCGCTGCGCAAGGACGGCGACAACCTCTATCGCAACGTCGGCAACGAGACGCCCCAGACCGCCACCGACGCGATCATCCACCAGGGGATGCTGGAGGGGTCGAACGTCCAGCCCATCCAGCAGATCACCAAGCTCATCGAGGTCAGCCGCGCCTACGAGAGCATCGCCAAGATGATGGACCAGACCGCCGAACTCTCGCGCTCCGCCGTCGAGCGCATGGGCAAGGTCCAGTAAGGGATAACGAACAATGCAAGCTCTGCGCACCGCCGCGACCGGCATGTCGGCCCAACAGCTGAACGTCGAAGTCATCTCGAACAACATCGCCAACATGAACACCGTTGGCTTCAAGCGCCAACGGGCCGAGTTCCAGGACCTGCTGTACCAGACGATCGAGCGCGCCGGCGCCCAGTCGTCGAGCGACGGCAACGTGGTCCCGACCGGCGTTCAGGTCGGCGGCGGCGTCAAGGCCGGCTCGGTGTACCGCATCACCGAGCAGGGCACGCCGACCATGACCAACAACCCGCTGGACGTGGCCATCCAGGGCAAGGGCTACCTGCAGATCCTGCTGCCCTCGGGCGAGACCGCCTACACCCGCGCCGGCAACTTCTCGACCAACGACCAGGGCCAGATCGTCACCGAGGACGGCTACCTAGTCCAGCCGGGCATCACCATCCCCGAGAACGCCACCGGCATCACCATCGGCAAGACCGGCCTGGTGCAGGTCAATCTCGACGGCCAGACCGACGCCCAGACCGTTGGCCAGATCGAACTGGCCAACTTCATGAACGAAGGCGGCCTCGAGGCCATCGGCGACAACCTCTATCTCGAGACCGGCGCGTCCGGCGCGGCCAACATCGCCGCCCCCGGCCAGCCCGGCTTCGGCACCCTGCTGCAGAACTACACCGAAGCCTCGAACGTCGACGCCGTCAGCGAAATCACCTCGCTGATCGTCGCCCAGCGCGCCTACGAGATGAACTCCAAGGTCATCACCACGGCCGACCAGATGCTCCAGGCCACCTCGAACCTGCGGTCGTAAGCTCATGAAAACCCTGCTTCTCACCGCCGCCGCCCTGCTGATCGCCGCCCCCGCCGCCTTCGCCGGCCAGCCCGTCAGCCTGCGCCAGGACACCACCGACGCCGACGGCGTCATCACGCTTGGCGAACTCTTCGACGGCGCCGGCTCGGCCGGTTCGGTCGTGATCGCCCGCCGCGTGGGCCCCAGCGTCGTGCTCGACGCCGCCCAGCTGCAGATGACCGCCCGCCGCGCCGGGCTCGACTGGGCCAATCCGCAGGGCCTGCGCCGCGTCATCGTCCGCCAGGGCGCCGAAGGCGGCGGCCAGCTGGCCGGCGCTTCGGCCGCCGCCCCGCGCGGCAACGTGGAGGTTCTTGCCTACGCCCGCAGCCTGGCCGCCGGCGAGACCGTGCAGCCGCAGGACCTGGTGTGGATCAAGGTCGCCTCGGCGCCCTTCGACGCCCCGTCCGACGCCGACGCCATGATCGGCATGACCACCAAGCGCCCGCTGCGCGAGGGTTCGGCCGCCTCGATGCGCGACGTCGCCGCTGCCCAGGTCATCGCCAAGGGCGATGTTGTCGCAGTCACCTACGACTACGCCGGCGTGGCCCTCACCTTGCAAGGCAAGGCCATGAGCGCCGCCGCCGTCGGAGAAGCCGTCAGCGTGCAGAACACCGCCAGCAAGAAGATCATCGAAGCGGTGGCCACCGGCCCCGGTTCGGCCGCCGTCGGCCCCGAGGCGCAAGCCCTCAAGGCCCGTTCCAACTCCGTGCGCTACGCCGCCCGCTAAGAGAGCCAGACACCCATGCGCCCCGCCGCCTTCGTCGCCCTCGCCCTGCTCGCCCCGATCGCCGCCTGCTCGACCGTCACCGAAGCGGTGAAGGGCCCCGAACTGGCCCCCGTCGGCTATCCCGCCTCGCTCGCTCCCATGGCCCCGACCTATGTCTCGGCCCGCGAACCGGCCCCGCAGGCCGCCTCGGCCAACTCGCTGTGGCGCGTCGGCGCCCGCGCCTTCTTCAACGACCAGCGCGCCAGCCGCGTCGGCGACATCGTCACCGTGCTGATCGAGATCGACGACAGCGTCAGCACCTCCAACACCAGCAAGTCCTCGCGCACCTCGACGGGCAACGCCGGGGTCAGCAACTTCTTCGGCCTGGAATCCAGCCTCGGCAAGGTTCTGCCGGGCGGTTTCGACCCGGCCAACGCCGTGGGCACCAACTCGGCCTTCTCCAATTCGGGCGCCGGCAGCGTCAGCCGCTCGGAAAAGATCAACCTGACGGTCGCCGCGATCGTCGCCCAGGTCATGCCCAACGGCAACATGGTCATCCAGGGCACCCAGGAAGTGAAGACCAACAACGAACTGCGCCAGCTGACCGTGGCCGGCATCGTTCGCCCGGAAGACATCTCCTCGGCCAACACGATCAAGCACACCCAGATCGCCGAAGCCCGCATCAACTACGGCGGCCGCGGCGACATCAGCCGCGTGCAGAAGACCCCGGCAGGCCAGTCGCTGGTCGAGAAGTTCTCGCCGTTCTGATGACCTAGGGGTGGTTCGAGACAGGTTCGGACCGCCCTGCACAATCTTCCCGCCGCCAGCGCGCCCAGGGTCTTCTCGGGAGCGCGCGGGTCGGTCGGCAGAAACCGCCGGGCGTGGCGAGGCGTTCTCCTGACAAGGAGATCCGAGCCGTGCCCAGCATCCGCTTCCCCGTCCGCACCGCCGCCGCAGCCGCCCTGGCGCTGCTCGCATCGGCCTGCGCGCACGAGCAGGCGGCAAATCCCGCCTATGCCTGGGCCTATCTCAACGAGCCCGGCGAAGGCCCGAAACTGGCCTACGGCCGCCCCTCCAGCGACGAGGTGCTGCTGATGCTGGTCTGCCCCGCGCCGGGCGGGCCGGTCGAGGTCTCGGCCAGCGGGCTGGAAGGCGCAACCATAGGGCTGGCCAGCCGCGACCGGACGTCGCACCTGGCCGCCAGAACCGTCGATGGCGGTGGAACCGGGAGCCTTCTGCTGGCCTCGGCGACCACGCGCGACCCCGCACTAGGCAATTTTCGCCGCACGGGCGATCTGGCAATCGTTAACGGCGACAAGCGCCACAGCATCGCCGCCAAGGCCGACGAGCGCCGCCGCGTGAAGGCGTTCTTCGAGGCGTGCGGGGCGTGACAAAGACCCTCCCCCTGAAGGGGGAGGTGGCCCGAAGGGGCGGAGGGGGAAGTTTCTGCTGAATTCGAGCGCGCCGCCGACGGGGGATTACATCCCCCTCCGTCGGCTACGCCGACACCTCCCCCTTCAGGGGGAGGGTCTTGAACTAAGCCCGCCGCCCAGCCGCGCTGACATTGTCCATGCCGAGCGCCGACAGCGCCCCGCGCAGGATGCCTTCGGCGTCGAGGCCGGCCTCGGCGTACATCAGGTCGGGCTTGTCCTGGTCCTGGAACACGTCCGGAAGACCCAGCGTGCGGATCTTCAGGCCGCGATCCAGGGCGCCGTGCTGGGCCAGGGCCTGCAGCACGAAGGCGCCGAAGCCGCCCATGGCGCCCTCCTCCACCGTGACGATGGCCTCGTGCTCGCGCGCCAGGCGCAGCAGCAGGTCAAGGTCCAGCGGCTTGGCGAAACGGGCGTCGCAGACCGTGGCCGACAGGCCGCGCGCGGCCAGCAGGTCGGCGGCCTTCAGGCTTTCGGTCAGGCGCGTGCCGAACGACACGATGGCGACGCTGGTGCCTTCGCGGACGATGCGGCCCTTGCCGATCTCCAGCGGGTCGGCAGGTCCCGTCGGCAGCTCGACGCCCACGCCCTCGCCGCGCGGATAGCGGAAGGCGCTGGGGCGGTCGTCGATCTCGACGGCGGTGGCGACCATGCGGGCCAGTTCCAGTTCGTCGGCGGCGGCCATCAGCACCATGCCGGGCAGAGCGCCCATGAAGCCGATGTCGAAGCTGCCGGCGTGCGTCGGACCGTCGGCGCCGACCAGGCCGGCGCGGTCCATGGCGAAGCGCACCGGCAGGCGCTGGATCGCCACGTCGTGGACCACCTGGTCGTAGCCGCGCTGCAGGAAGGTCGAATAGATCGCCGCGAACGGCTTCATGCCGTCGGCGGCCAGGCCCGCGGCGAAGGTCACCGCGTGCTGCTCGGCGATGCCGACGTCGAAGGTGCGGGTCGGATAGGCCTTCTCGAAGATGTCGAGACCCGTGCCCGAGGGCATGGCGGCCGTGATGGCGACGATCTTGTCGTCCTTGGCCGCCTGCTTGACCAGTTCCTGGGCGAACACCTTGGTGTAGCTGGGCGGGCCGGCGGCCGCCTTCTGCTGCTGGCCGGTGACCACGTCGAACTTGGCCACGGCGTGCAGCTTGTCGGCCGCGCCCTCGGCCGGGGCGTAGCCCTTGCCCTTCTGGGTGACGACGTGGACGAGGACCGGCTTTTCCTTGAATTCCCGGGCGTTCTTCAGCACCGAGACCAAGGCGTCCATGTCATGGCCGTCGATCGGGCCCACATAGTGGAAGCCCAGCTCCTCGAAGAAGGTGCCGCCGGTGACCATGCCGCGGGCGTATTCCTCGGCCTTGCGAGCCGCGTCGCGGATCGGGGTCGGCAGCTTCTCGACCACCGTCTTGCCCAGCTTGCGCGCCTTGCGATAGGCGCCGCCCGAGACGAGGTTGGCCAGATAGGCGCTCATCCCGCCCACCGGCGGGGCGATCGACATGTCGTTGTCGTTGAGGATGACGGTCAGCTGGCGCGTGGCGTCGGTGGCGGCGTTCATCGCCTCGTAGGCCATGCCCGCGCCCAGCGAGCCGTCGCCGATCACGGCCACGACGGCGTTGTCCTCGCCTTTCGCGTCGCGCGCGGCGCAGAAGCCCAGCGCGGCCGAGATCGAGGTGGCCGCGTGGGCTGCGCCGAACGGGTCGAATTCGCTCTCGGCGCGCTTGGTGAAGCCCGACAGGCCCCCGCCCTGGCGCAGCGTCTTGATGCGGTCGCGACGGCCGGTGAGGATCTTGTGCGGATAGGCCTGGTGGCCGACGTCCCAGATCAGGATGTCTTTCGGCGTCTCGTAGACGTGGTGCAGGGCCACGGTCAGTTCGACCACGCCCAGGCCCGCGCCCAGGTGGCCGCCGGTGACGGAAACCGCGTCGATGGTCTCGGCGCGCACCTCTTCGGCGAGCTGCTTGAGCTCGGCGATCGACAGCCCGCGCGTGTCGGCGGGCGAGGAGACGGTGTCTAGGAGAGGCGTGTGCGTCGGCATGTCTGTAGAAAGCGCGGTCAGTTGCGGCGGTCCAGCACGAAATCAACGCTTTCGCGCAGATGGTCGGCCCGATCCCCAAAGATATCCAGATGCGCCTTGGTCTGCGCTGCGAGAAGCTCCACCCGTTCCTTGGCCGCATCAAGGCCAAGAAGGGTGACGTAGTTGGCCTTGCCCTTGGCGGCGTCCTTGCCGGCGGCCTTGCCCAGCAGGGCCGCGTCGCCCTCGGCGTCGAGGATGTCGTCGACGATCTGGTAGGCCAGCCCCAGGTCCTGGGCGAAGCCCATCAGTGCGGCGCGCTCGGCTTCCTTGGCCCGGCCGATGATCAGCGGGATCTCGAAGGCGAAGGCGATCAGGGCGCCGGTCTTCAGGCGCTGCATGCGCGCCACCGCGCCCAGGTCGTCGCGAACGCCCAGGAGGTCGATCATCTGGCCGCCGCACATGCCGCGCGCGCCGGACGCGATCGCCAGCTTGCGCACGAGTTCCGAGCGGACGTGACCGTCGTCGTGGGTGTCGGGGTGGGCCATGATCTCGAAGGCCGCCGTCTGCAGCGAGTCGCCGGCCAGGATGGCGGTGGCCTCGTCGTACTGCACGTGCACGGTCGGACGGCCGCGACGCATGTCGTCGTCGTCCATGGCCGGCAGGTCGTCGTGCACCAGGCTGTAGGCGTGGATGCATTCCAGCGCGCAGGCCGCGCGCAGCACCGGCCGCTCGGGCAGGTCGAACATCTTGCCGGTTTCCAGCGCGAAGAACGGCCGCAGGCGCTTGCCGGGGCCCAGCGCCGCATAGCGCATGGCCTCGGTCAGGCGGCTTTCCGGCCCATCAGCGCGCGGCAGCAGCTCGTCGAGCGCCACGGTGACGATGTCGGCCGCCTGGGCGATGCGCTTGCCAAGGTCGCTCAAAACAGCTTTCCCCCGTTGGGCGCCGCGCGATCCACCGTCACGAGGACGACTTCGCCCTCGTCGTCCGGAAAGCCCAGGCACAGGACTTCCGACATGAAGGGGCCGATCTGACGCGGCTTGAAGTTCACCACCGCCGCCACCCGACGCCCGACCAGTTGGTCGGTCGTGTAGTGGCGGGTAACCTGGGCCGACGAACGCTTTACGCCGAACGCCGGTCCGAAATCGATCGCCAGCTTGTAGGCCGGCTTGCGGGCTTCGGGAAAGGCCTCGGCCGAAACGATCGTGCCGACTCGGATATCCACGCGCTCGAACTCCTCGAACGCGATCGTCGGCGACAGTTTCGGCGAGGCCTGGCCCATCAGGAGAACTCGGCCGGCTCGACGCCCGCGGCGCCGCCCTGGCCCAGGACGATCTTCTCGACCTTCAGGCGCGCGGCCTCGAGCTTCTTTTCGCAGTGCGCCTTCAGGGCCGCCCCGCGCTCGTAGATGTCGATGGAGCGTTCCAGCGGCGCCTGGCCCGATTCCAGTTCGGACACGATCTTCTCGAGCTCGGCCAGGGCCTGTTCGAAGCTCAGGGCCGAGAGGTCGTGCACGGGAGAAGCGGCGTCGGTCATTTCTACTCCAAGGAGAAGCTGGCACCCTAGTTGGCGTGGGGCCGGCGGGCAACGGCTGTGAAAGGTCAGGCGCGCTCGAAGCGCTTGACGCACCAGTACTGGAAGCCCTGGTCGAGCGTCTTCTTCAGGCCCCGCGCCTGCAGGGCGTTGCCGATCATCACGTTGAAGAAGCCATGGGCCACCAGCAGCACGTCGCGGCCGTCCTGCGACAGGGCGATCAGCGCGTCGGCGGCCGCTTCGGCGCGGGCCTCGGCCTGCTTGCGGCTTTCCTGGCCCATGTGATGGTCGAAGAACCACCACCAGAAGCGGGCGAAGAAGCCCCACTTCTTGGGCGACAACTTGATCCAGCTGGGCCATGGCGGCGGCGGCAGCGGCGCCTCGATGAACATCGGATCGCGCGGGAAATCGCGGCCGCCGGCCACGGCCTGGGCGGTCTCGATCGAGCGCCGGCGAGTCGAGGAGACGATCACCTCCGACCGCTTGGCGATCTCCAGCAGGCAGTCGGGCGGGGTCTGGCCGGCCAGCAGGCCGCCTTCCTCGTAGCGCCCCCACCAATCGCCATAGGTCCTGGCGTCGAAACGCACCTTGCGCGACAGGGCGGGTTCGCCATGGCGGGCCAGGACGATGGCCCCGGGCGGGCGGACCACGCTCGAGGCGGTCTGGTCGGCGGTCGGTGCGTCGGCCATTTTCCTCGACGACCCGGCGGCCGCTGACGCGGAACCGGGTCTCATCCTTCCTGAAGCGCTCTGACATGCGCCTTCGCCGAACGGCCGAGCGCTTCGAGGTCGTACCCGCCCTCGAGCGAGGAGACAATACGCCCTCTGGCCCGATGGTCGGCCACCGACACGATCGCCCGTGTGGCCCAGGCGAAGTCTTCGCCGCGAAGGCTTTGCGAGGCCAGCGGATCGCGCTCGTGGGCGTCGAATCCGGCCGAGACGAGGATCAGGTCGGGCGCGAAGCCGTCGACTCGCTCCATCAGCCCCTCGAACGCCCGCCGCCAGGATTCGCGCGGCGCGCCCGGCGCCAGGGTGGCGTTGACGATGTTGCCCACGCCCCGTTCCGACGGATCGCCGGTGCCGGGATAGAGCGGCGACTGGTGGATCGAGGCCACCATCACCGTCGGGTCGTGCTCGAACGCGGCTTGGCTGCCGTTGCCGTGATGGACGTCGAAATCGACGATGGCGACGCGGGAAAGGCCGCTGGCCTGGGCGACCCTGGCCGCCACAGCCACGTTGGAGAACACGCAGAAGCCCATGGCGACCGCCGGCTCGGCGTGGTGCCCCGGCGGCCGCACCGCGCAGAAGGCCCGCCTGCCCTCTCCCGCCGCCACCTGCCGCACGGCCGCGCTGACCGCTCCGGCGGCGCGGCGCGCGGCGACCAGGCTGCCGGTCGACAGCACCGTGTCCGGATCCAGCGCGTGAATCCCCGCATGCGGCGCGGCGGCGAAAATCGAATCGACGAAGGCGCCCGGATGCACGCGGGCCAGATCCGCCGGATCGACCAGCGGCGCCTCGAAGGGTTCCAGGTCCAGGCCCGCCTCGTCCTCCAGCGCGTCGATCACCGCCTGCAGCCGCGCGGGGCTCTCCACGTGACCGGGACCCGGCCGGTGGTCGAGCATGTCGGCATGGGTGAACAGCGAGACGGCCATGGAACGAGGTTATGCCGGATGTTTCCCCCCTCAAACCCTCTCTCTCAGAGAGAGGGATCGATTTTCGCCCCCCTACACCCCCGCCTTCGCCGCCGGCCGGGCGTTCATCTCCTCCAGCCAGCGCTTGACGTTCACCAGCTCCGGATCCGGCCGGAACCGCGCCATCCGCGCGAAATCGATCCCCGTCACCGCCAGGATGTCGGCGATGGTCACCCGGTCGCCGGCGATGAACGGGGTTTCCCCCAGACGTCGGTCCAGCACCTTGATCCCCTTCTCGGCGGCGGCGCGGTTGCTGGCGGCCACCTCGGGGATCTGGGTCTCGATCGCCGCCAGGGCCGGATGGCTGTGGCGCACGGTCAGCATCAGGGGCGTGGCCACCAGCATCTCGGCGCGCCTGGCCCACATCTCGATGATGGCTACCTCACGCGGATCGACGCCGAACAGGTTCGGCTCGGGATAGACGCTTTCCAGATAACGGCAGATGGCCACCGACTCGGTGATCGTCGTGCCGTCGTCCATCTCCAGGGCGGGCACGTTGGGCAGGCCGGCCCGGGCCATGTAGTCGGGCGTGCGGTGCTGGCCGGCGAAGATGTCGACCTCGACGATCTCGACGTCCTCGATCCCCTTCTCGGCCATGAACCACCGCACCCGCCGGGGATTGGGCGCACGCCGGCTGTCATAGAGCTTCATTCTTGTCGTCCTCCCGCCGCCATAAGAGCCCTTCCCCCTTGATGGGGGAAGGGTTGGGATGGGGGTGACGCAGCGTCAGACGACAAACCGCCGTATCTCGGCCGCCACCCGCTCGGCGACCTCGTCGGGATTTCCGAACGCCTCCACATCGCGCACCCTCAGCACGCGATAGCCCTGGCTCGCCAGCCAGCCGTCACGGTCGGCATCGTAAAGTTGCTGCTCGGGCAGATCATGCCCGCCGCCATCGACCTCGATCACGAGGCGAGATCCGTGGTGGACGAAGTCGGCCACGTAGCGGCCGATCGGCGCCTGGCGCCGGATGTGGAGGTCGAGCGCTCGAAGCGCCTTCCAGAGGTTCCGCTCGCTGGCGGTCATGTCCCGCCGAAGGCGGCGGGCTCGGCCGACGGCGCCGGGGGCGTGCGTCGGCTTTGGTGTTTTTTCGGACACGCCGCAGTCACCCCCATCCCCGGCCCTTCCCCCATCAAGGGGGAAGGGAGGGACGGAAGCAACCGTATCAGAGCCCGAACAGCACCCGCGGCATCAGGCCGATCAGCGAGCCGGTCAGGCAGGTGGCCAGGAAGCCGGCCATCATCGCCTTCCACACCAGGCTCAGCACTTCCTGGCGGCGTTGCGGCACCAGCACCGAGAAGCCGGCGACGTTCATGCCCACCGAGCCGATGTTGGCGAAGCCGCACAGGGCATAGGTCATGATCATCCGCGAGCGCTCGTCGAGGCTGGCCGCGCCGGTCTTGGCCATCTGGATGAAGGCGGTGAACTCGGTGAGGATCAGCTTGGTGCCCAGGAGGCCGCCGGCGCTGCCGGCTTCCTTCCAGGGGATGCCCATCGACCAGGCCAGGGGCGAGAAGATCACGCCCAGGCCGCGCGTCAGGCTCAGCGGCTGGCCGCCGATGGCCGGCAGCATGGCCAGGAACTTGTCGAGCATGGTGGCCAGGGCCACGAACACGATCAGGGTCGCGCCGACGTTCAGCGCGATCTGCAGGCCGTCGGTGGTGCCCTTCATCACGGCGTCGATCGAGCTGCCGTAGGTCTTGTCCTCGGCGGCCAGGTCCAGGTCGCCGCCCTTTTCCAGCGGATCCGACGGCACCACGATGCGGGCCAGCAGCACGCCGGCCGGGGCCGAGATGATCGAGGCGGTCAGCACGTGGGCGGCGGCGTTGGGCAGCACGTCGGCCAGGATGGTGGCGTAGGCCACCATGGTCGAACCGGACACGCAGGCCATGCCGACCGTGATCAGCATGAAGAGTTCCGAGCGCGACAGCTTGTCGAGATAGGCGCGGATGAAGATCGGGCCTTCGATCTGGCCCATGAAGATGGTGGCGGCGGTGGCCAGGGCCGGCGGGCCGCGCAGGCCCAAGGTCTTCTGGAACACGAAGCCGAAGCCTTGGGCGGCCCACTTCAGGATCTTCCAGTGCCACAGCAGCGCCGAAAGCGCGCAGACCACCAGGATCACCGGCATCACGCGGAAGGCGAAGATGAAGCCCGCGCCCGGATTGCTGACCGGATAGGGCTGGTCGCCGCCGGCCAGGAAGCCGAACACGAAGGCCGTGCCGGCCTGGGTGGAGGCGCCGAGGCCCTCGACCGCGCCGTTGACGCCGCGCAGCATCTGCTGGGCCTGCGGCAGGCCGAACAGCAGAACCACCAGGCCGACCTGGATGATCAGGGCGCCGATGGCCAGCACCCACGGGAAGCGCTTGCGGTTTTCGGAGACGAGCCAGCAAAGGCCCAGGGTGAGCGCCAGACCCGCCAGGGCCTGAACGTTCTCGGGACGGAAGAGCAAGAGCGGAACCTTGAATTGTGAAGCGACGCCCCCGCGACGCCGACCAAGGGGCCAGTTTGTCCAACACAAGCGCGCCCGGCGCAAGCGGCTTGCTTGACCTTCGGCGTCGCGGGGGGCGGCGCCTGCTCGGCGAGCGCTGTGCGTCGAGATCTGATCAGATCTCCCTTCCCCCTTTGATGGGGGAAGGGTCGGGGATG
Source organism: Caulobacter endophyticus (assembly GCF_029543245.1). Classification (GTDB taxonomy): domain Bacteria; phylum Pseudomonadota; class Alphaproteobacteria; order Caulobacterales; family Caulobacteraceae; genus Caulobacter; species Caulobacter endophyticus_A. Next base: position 9,653 of record NZ_JARQWV010000036.1, on the reverse strand, counting down.
GGGGTGAAACGGCGCCGGCCAGATCAACCGGCCAAGGCCCAAGTCACCCCCACCCACCCCTCCCCCATCGAGGGGGAGGGCTTAAGCGACTAAGCCGCGATGCTCACCGACGAGGCCGAGCTGACGCCCTCCCCGCTGGCGACGCTGCTGGTGGCCGCATCAGCCAGCTGTTGCAGCAGCTTCTGCATCATGTCCGAGGCCAGGGACGAGCTCGACAGCGTGCTGGCCAAGGTCGAGGTGGCGCCGGTGCCATTCGAAGCCTGTTTCAGCAGGTCGCCGAACTCCTGGCCCGACAGGCTGCCGTCGCCGTCCGCATCCGCCGCCGAGATCAGGTCCGAGGCGGCGGTGGCCGCATCGGCGCTGTCGGTGTTGGCCGCGGCCAGCTCGGCGGCCGAGACCGTGCCGTCCTGGTTGGTGTCGAGGCTGTCGAACACCTGGCTGACGCCGCCGCCTCCGCCTGCGCCACCTGCCCCTTCACCACCGCCCGACGGCGGAGGTCCGGGCGGCGGACCACCGGGTCCGCCAGACGCCTGGGCCAGGGCCGCGAACTCGCCGCCGGTCAGCACGCCGTCGCCATCGCTGTCGCCGTCGGAGATCAGGCTGTTCACGGCCGAGGAGATGTCGCCCCCCTCGCCCAGCGCATTGGTCAGGGCCGTGGTCAGTTCGTCGGTCGAAAGCGCGCCGTCGGCGTCGGTGTCGAGGCTCTCGAAGATCCCCTGACCGCCGCCCATGCCGCCCATCTGGCCCATGCCGCCTTCCTGCATGGAAAGCAGCGAGCCCAGGGTTTCAGAGCTGAAATTCTCGCCGCTGGAGCCCTGCGAGCTCATCGGCGGCGGAGGCGGCGGCGGCGGCTCGCCGCTGCCGACCTGCATTTGTTGCCCAGCGGACGCGCCGCTGGAGGACGAGGCGGCGCTGGCCGCCGACGTCGTCGAAGAGCCGCGCATCGACTGCAGCAACTGCTGCATGATCGAGGTGCTGCTCAGGCTGGAAACGCTCAAGGCGATGTCTCCTGGAACCGGTGATGCGCATCAAGGCGCGGGCGTTACGCGCGCCCTTGCCCTGGGCGCGCTCCGGTTCGAGCGAAAAACATTCCACATTTCGGGAGGTTACAGCGCTGAAATGCGCATCCCTCCAGTCCTTCTCCCCTTGCGGGAGAAGGTGGCGGCCGAAGGCCGACGGATGAGGGGTCTCACGAACGAAAAACGCCGCGGCAGCTGGTCGGCTGTCGCGGCGTCTTGCTTTTGAGAGACCCCTCACCCGACCTCCCTTCGGGAGGCCACCCTCTCCCGCAAGGGGAGAGGGACGAGTGAAAGGATCACTTCCCGGCCAGTTCCTTCACCAGCGCGTCGCGGCCGTAGACCTTGGTCAGGGCCTCGGTGATGGCCGCGGTCGAGACCACGACGGTGCGGTTGATCGAACCGTCATAGCCGAAGGCGCCGCCCAGCGAGTGGATGTTGCCGTCGAAGGCAGCCCCGATCACCCGGCCCTTGGCGTCGATCACCGGCGAGCCGGAATTGCCGCCGATGATGTCGTTGGTGGTGACGTAGTCGTAGACCGTCTTGAGGTTCAGCTTGTCCTTGGCGGTGATCCAGCGCGGGGCGGCCTCGAAGGGCTCGGCGCCGGTGACGCGGTCGTAGAAGCCGGCGAAGTCGGTGAACGGGGTGATCGTGCGGCCGCGATGGGTCCAGCCGGCGACCTTGCCGTACGACAGGCGCAAGGAGAACGTGGCGTCCGGATAGACGGTGTCGCCCAGCACCGCGAAGCGGGCCTTGGCGATGCGCTCGGCGGCGGCGTCGGTCGGGGCGGTGACGCTGGCTTCATAGGCTTTGCGCACTTCGCGGCCCGCGCCTTCGGTCTTCAGCACGAACTGGATCATCGGATCGTCCGAGGCCTGGATGGCCGCCAGGCCGCCGTCCCACAGCGCCTTGCGCACGGCCGGATCGGCCAGCTTGCTGCCGGCCACTAGGCGGGCCGACAGGCCCTCGGGGCTTTCCTTGCCCAGAAGCAGCTTCACGGCCGGCGCGTCGGCGGTCAGGTACTCGCGGGTCTTCAGCAGCCAGTGCTCGAGATAGATGCGCTCCAGCGGCGCATCGACCGGACGCACGTCCAGCAGGCGCTTCTCCACCAGCGGCAGGCGGGTGTCGGCGTATTCGGGCAGGCGCTCGGCCGCCGGCTTGGCGCGCTCCTGGGCGCCCCGCACCAGGGTGCGGGCGTAGCCGTAGAGGTCCGAGCCGCCGCCGGCCGAGGTTTCCAGCTGGCGCATCGGCACGAACTGGTCGGCCAGGGCGGTCTGCGCCTTGTCGATCTCGCCCCACGGGTCGCCGATCTGCGCGGCCAGCTTCGGATCGGCGGCCACCTTGGCCTTCAGGTCGGTCTCGGCGGCGCGCTTGGCGTCCATGAACTTCTTGTCGTTCAGCACGAACTGCTGGCCGAAGAACACCTTGTAGCTGTTCTCGATACCCGCCAGCGGCTGGTTGGCGATGCGCTTGTTCTCTTCAGACTGCTCGCCGAACTGGATCAGGCGGCCGCGCATCTCCGAGCGCTGCAGTTGGCCGACCGGGATGATCAGGTCGCGGTTGGTCTCCAGCTGCGAGACCGTCAGCTGGCGCTGGGTGGTGCCCGGATTGCCGGCCACGAAGGTCGGCTCGCCCTCGACCGGAGCGCTCGCGCGCCAGGTCAGGTGGTTCGGGGTCACGGCTGGCTTGCCGTCCTCGTACAGGCGCAGGAAGGCGCTATCGAGGTTGAAGCGCGGGAAGTTGAAGTTGTCCGGGTCGCCGCCGAAGAAGGCCGTGGCGTATTCCGGCGCGAACACCAGGCGCACGTCGGCGTAGCGGCGGTACTTGTACACCTTGTACTGGCCGCCGCGGTAGAAGCTGATGGTCTGGCAGCGCAGGGTCTTGTCCTGGCCGCAGGCGGCCAGCTCGGCGGTGGCGAAGGCGCCGTCACGCGCTTTCACGAAATCCTGTCCGGTCTTGCCCGCGCCAGCGGCCGTCACCTGGTCGGTGACGTCGGTGATCGACAGCAGAACCTCGGCCTGCATGCCCGCGCACTTCAGTTCCTCTTCACGCGCTCCGGTCAGGAAGCCGTCCTTGACGTAGTCCTTGCCCTCGCTCGACAGCGCCTGGGTGCAGTCGGCCACGCAGTGGTTGTTGGTCAACACCAGGCCCTGCTTGGAGACCACCGAGGCCGAGCAGCCCGTCGTCAGGCGCACGGCCGAGGCGCGCACAGTGTCCAGCCACTTCTGGTCGATGTCGACGCCGTAGGCCTGCTTGACCTTGGCCGAGGGGAAGTTGTCGAAGGTCCACATGCCCTCGTCGGCCTGGGCCGCCCCGGCGGCGGCGAACGAGAGAACCAGGGCCGAGGCGGCCAGCGTCAGAGTCTTCATGAGTCGTCCTTGCACGGCGCAGCGCCGTCGTGGCGTACAATGTAACAGCCATAGCCAAGCCAGGGCGGCAGAGCCACCCCTGTTTCCTCAGTCGGCTTTCCGACGCAAGAAACATGCGCCTCGATCACATTCCGTCGAAGAGCTGTGTCTTACCCCGATTTAACTTGGCCTCAGCGGTTCCGCGCTGTTCTTGTGCAACCGTTGATTGGGGGAGCGTGTCGGCATGTCGCTGGCGTTGGCCACACTGTTGTACGAATGGCGGCGATACCTGGCGGCGATCATCGCCCTGGCGTTCTCCGGCCTGCTGGTGCTGGCCCAGGTCGGCATGTTCACCGGCATCGGCAAGGCCTTCACCGCCACCATCGACCGCTCGCCGGCCGACATCATGGTGCTGGGCCCCAAGGCCGAGAGCCTGATGAACGGCGGCAACGGCCTGCCCCGCCGGGTCATGGCCCAGATGTACATGCACCCCGAGGTGGTCGAGGTCGCCGATCTCGACGGCGGCGGCGGCATGTGGAGCAACGACCCGCCCCCCGGCAAGAAGCGCGTGCGCGAGTGGATCCAGACCTCGGCGGTCGACACCCGCAGCGACGCGGTGACCTGGCCGCGCGACTACAACGAAAACATCCGCGTGGCGCTTCTCGAGCCCTATTCGGTCGCCATCGACCGCACGGGCATGGCCAAGCTGGGCATCCAGAAGCTGGGCGACCGCGCCACCATCAACGGCAAGACCGTCTATATCCGCTACATCCTCGACGGCTATCCGAACATGATGCAGCCGACCGTCGTGGTGTCGCGCGACACCCTTCGCCTCTTGGGCCAGGCCTCGACCGGCAGCCGCGTCGGGCCGCTGATGGTCCGCATCAAGGATCCGGCCCGCGCCGAGATCGTCCGCGACCAGCTCAACGCCACCTCCGACAAGGCCTACCGCGCCTGGACCCGCGCCGAGCTGTCGGAAGCCAATGACGGCGCGATGATGAAGGAGAGCTTCATCGGCATCATGCTGGGCTTCTCGGTGTTCCTGGGCCTCCTGATCGGCGTGGGCATCACCTCCCAGACCCTGCGCGGCGCGATCCTGGCCAACATCAAGGAGTTCGCCTCCCTGCGCGCCCTGGGCGTCTCCATGGGCTCGCTGCGGATGATCGTCATCGAGCTGGGCTTCTGGACCGGCGTCGCGGGCCTGTTCGCCACTGCCGTGCTGGTCGGCCTCGTGTCGCAGCTGGCCAAGATGAACGGCCTGCCGATGAGCTTCCCCATCCCGCTGGTGATCGCCTCGGCCGGCTTCCTGATGCTGATCGCCGTCGTCTCGGGCCTGCTGGCCCTGGGCATCCTGAAAAAGAGCCAACCGGCGGATCTGCTGCGATGAGCCAATCCCCCTCCCCCCTCGTGCCGGGCAAGACGGCGATCGTCGCCAAGGGCCTGCAGAAGCGCTTCAAGACCGGCCGCACCTATATCGAGGTGCTGAAATCGGTCGACTTCGACGCCCTGCACGGCGACGTGACCATGGTCATGGGCCCGTCGGGCTCGGGCAAGTCGACCCTGGTGGCCTGCCTGTCGGGCCTGCTGCGTCCCGACGAAGGCCGGGTCAAGGCCATGGACCAGGACCTGTGGTCGCTGCCGTCTGGCCGGATCGACAAGTTCCGCCTCGACAACTGCGGCTTCATCTTCCAGGGCTTCAACCTGTTCCCCGCCCTCACCGCCCTCCAGCAGGTCACCACCGTGCTGAAGTACCAGGGCTACGATGTCGCGCAGGCCAGGCGCATGGCCATGACGGCGCTCGACGAGGTGGGCCTTGGCCACCGCGTCAACCAGCGCCCGTCCGAGCTGTCGGGCGGCGAGAAGCAGCGCGTGGCCATCGCCCGCGCCCTGGCCAAGCAGCCCCGCCTGCTGTTCGCCGACGAGCCGACCTCGGCCCTCGACGGCGAGAACGGCCAGATCGTCACCCGCCTGCTGCAACGGGCGGCCAAGGAGCACGGCGCGGCCGTGATCTGCGTGACCCACGACCACCGCATGGAATCCTTCGCCGACCGCGTCATCCACATCGAGGACGGCCGCATCCTCGACGACCGCCGCGTCACCGCCCAGCCCGCGCCCGCCGCGGCCGACCGCCCTCTCATCGGAGCCTGAGATGCCCGCCCTGTTCCGCCGTCGCCGCTTCTGGCTGATCTCCGTCGGCGCCCTCGCCATCCTCGGCGGAGGCCTCTGGATGCAAGCCCGGGCCACAGCCAAGAAGGTCGAGGCCGTCAGGACGGCCGCCGCCACGTCCGTCACTCCCTACGGCGCCGTCGCCGACGGCAAGGCCGACGTCGAGGGCGGGGTGATCTCGGTCGCCGCCCGCCGCCAGGGCATCGTCAGCGAGGTCTACGTCCAGGAGGGCGACATGGTCCACAAGGGCCAGCCGCTCGCCAAGCAGGAGGACGACGACGTCCGCCTGGCCGCCGAGACCGCCGCCGCCAGCCTCGCCCAGGCCAAGGCCCAGATCCGCGTGCTCGAGGTCCGCAAGACCACGGCCCAGCGTGAATACGCCCGCCTGCAAGGCCTGACCGCCTCGAACTTCGTGGCCGGCCAGCGCCTCGACCAGGCCCGCGACGCCATCGCCGGCGCCGACGCCGAGCTCGACGCCCAGCGCGCCCTGGTCGCCACCTTCGCGGCCCAGCTGAACCAGGCCCGCTACAACCAGGAACTGACGGTCATCCGCGCCCCGGCCGACGGCCGCATCGCCCGACGCTACGCCAACCCCGGCTCAGGCGCCTCGACCCTGAACGTCACCCCGATGTTCGACCTCGAGCCGTCCACGGCCCGCATCGTCCGCGCCGAGATCAGCGAGTCGGCCATCCCGTTCGTGACCGTCGGCCAGTCGGTCGAGATCATCCCCGAGGCCGACCAGAAGAAGACCTTCACCGGCAAGGTCCTGCGCCGCGCCGCCGTGTTCGGGGCCCGCAAGCTGCAATCGGACGATCCGTCCGAGCGCACCGACGCCCGCGTGGTCGAGGTGGTGGTCAGCGCCGACAACACGCCCTTCCTGATCGGCCAGCGCGTGCTGGTGAAGTTCATGAAGCCGGGCCAGACCGCCGGCGCCAAGCGCACCGGCCCGCAAGCCGCCGATCCGCCCAAGAGCTGATCACGGCAAGACCTGATCGCTTCTATAAACCGCCTCCCTCGCCCTTGTGGCGAGGGCCCATGGCGGCGGTTGCTCAGATAGCGGCCATGCTTGAGAGGTCTGAGCAGGCTGAGGCATGGATCCTGGGCACAAGGCCCAGGAAGGCGAGTGAGAAGTCGCTGGGTCTAACAAGAAGAACAAGAAGGTCGCTGAAGCGCCTGATCACGGGTCTCCCCGCCCTTGACGCCCCCTCCTCGCGGTCGCACAAACGCGACAAACCAAACGCGCGTTTGAGGGAGATTTACGGGCATGGCGGACGACATTCGCTTCGACGGTCAGGTGGCCATCGTCACGGGCGCGGGCGGCGGGCTTGGCCGCCAGCACGCCCTGGAACTGGCCCGTCGCGGCGCCAAGGTGGTGGTCAACGACCTGGGCGGCAGCGTCGACGGTTCGGGCGGCTCGTCCGACGCCGCCAAGGCCGTGGTGGCCGAGATCGAGGCCTTCGGCGGTCAAGCGATCGCCCACGGCGCCTCGGTGACCGACGACGCCGGCGTCGCCGACCTGGTCAAGACGACTATCGACACGTGGGGCCGCATCGACATCCTCGTCGCCAACGCCGGCATCCTGCGCGACAAGACCCTGAGCAAGATGGAGCTGGCCGACTTCGAGGCGGTCATGCAGGTCCACGTCTTCGGCACCTTCAAGCCGATCAAGGCCGTGTGGGACATCATGAAGGCCCAGAACTACGGCCGCATCGTCGTCACCACCTCGTCCTCGGGCATGTACGGCAACTTCGGCCAGTCCAACTACGGCGCGGCCAAGATGGCGGTGCTGGGCCTGATGAACACGCTGAAGCTCGAAGGCGCCAAGAACAACGTCAAGATCAACGCCATCAGCCCGGTCGCGGCCACCCGCATGACCGAGGGCCTGATGCCGCCCGAGATCCTGGCCAAGCTAAACCCCGAATACGTCACCCCCGGCGTCGTCTACCTGGTGTCGGAGGACGCCCCCACCGGCGCGATCCTGACCGCCGGGGCCGGCGTCTTCGCCCTCGCCCGCATCTTCGAGACCGAGGGCGTCTATCTGGGCGAAGGCGGCCTATCGGCCGAGGAAGTCCGCGACAGCTGGGAAGCGATCACCGCCGAGCCGGGCCAGCAGGCCTACTTCAACGGCGGCGAGCAGGGCCAGAAGTTCTTCCGCAAGCTTGCCGGCGGCTGACCCTCGTCAGTGCACAAAGATCGCGGGCGCTGGAACATCGGCGCCCGCGATCGCCACATTTGACGTAAATTACAAAAATCTCGACCTGCGAGAATTGCGGCGAATACAAGTCTTTACCTAAGGGAAGGCACTTGTTTTGACATAACGGCGAATGAATAGAGGCCCAAAAGGCGCGCTTTCTTTGACGCCGAGAACAAAATTCACCGTTACGCGAATAAATAGCAACGGTTTTTGAAAAAGTGCGTTAGAGCCGGCGGCAACCTCCAGCATCGCAAGGTGTTGGTTGGACCTAACCTCCCCAAGAAGGTCTGTCAGTCACATGGCTCTCTCGCGTAAAGTCCTCGCCGCCGGCGCGGCCCTCGCCGCTCTCGCCGCCGCCTCGCAAGCCTCTGCTTCGGGCTTCTACCTCCAGGAACAATCGGCCCGCGGCGCTGGCCGCGCCTATTCGGGCGAAGTCGCCGACAGCGGCGCCGCCAGCCTGTGGTGGAACCCCGCCGCCATCGCCGGCGTCGAGCACGCCGAAGTCTACGGCGGCCTGCACGCCGTGCTGGTGAACTCCAAGGTCACCAACAACGGCTCGACCATCACCCGTCCGGTTCCGGTCACCACCCCGGTGGGCGGCACGGGCACGGCCACCGACGTCATCAACGACGGCGTGGTGCCCAACTTCGCCGGCGCCTGGCGCCTGAACGACAAGATCGTTCTGGGCGTCTCGATGGCCGCCCCCTACAACTTCACCACCGAGTACGAAGCCAACAGCTGGGCTCGCTATGACGCCATCAAGTCGCGCCTGACCACGGCCGACCTGCAGGCCACCCTGGCCTACCGCGTCAACGACAAGCTCGACCTGGGCGTGGGCATCAGCGGCGTCTACGCCGACGCCGAACTGTCGAACGCCCTGCCGAACGCCTCGCCGCTGCAGGCCGACGGCCGCCAGGAACTGACCGGCGACGGCTGGGGCTACGGCTGGACCGTGGGCGCCCAGTTCCACGCCACCCCGGCCCTGACCTTCGGCGCCAGCTACCGTTCGAAGACCGAGCACACCCTGAAGGGCGACGTGGCGGTCTCGGGCATCCTGGCCCCGCTGCCGACGGCGTCCAACCGCACCATCGCGGGTGAAGCCACCATCACCACCCCGTGGATGGCCAGCGTCGGCGCCCGCTGGGCCGTGACCCCCAAGACCACCCTGAACGCCCAGGTCAGCCGCGTCGGCTGGAGCGAGTTCGACGCCATCCGCGTCACCTTCGCCGGCGGCGGCTCGGTCAGCGAGCAGGACTACAAGGACATCACCACCGTGGCCCTGGGCGTGGATCACCAGCTGACCCCGCGCCTGACCCTGCGTGGCGGCGTCCAGAAGGACCCGACCCCGACCCCGGACGAAGGCCGCACCGCCCGCGTTCCGGACGGCGACCGCATGCTCTACGCCGTCGGCGCCACCTGGGCCGCCAAGCCGAACCTGAACCTCGACATCGCCGCGACCTACATCTCGTTCGACGATTCCGAGATCCACCGCACCGACACCACGGCCACCGGCTCGTCGGTGACCCTGAACGGCCTGGCCACCGGCCACGCCACGGTCCTGTCGACCGGCGTCCGCTGGACGTTCTGAGCCTTCTAGGTTCCTGAATACGGAAAGGCCGCCTGGATCGCTCCAGGCGGCCTTTTTGTTTGTCTTCTGGAGCCCTTCCCCCTTGATGGGGGAAGGGTTGGGATGGGGGTGGTGCCGCGGTTCAACCCGCACCGCCGTTTCAAGCCTGATCGCCGCGGTCACCCCCAACCCCGGCCCTTCCCCCATCAAGGGGGAAGGGAGATAGGGAGCTGGACGGGGATAGAGCCCGCTCAATCCTCGGCGCTTCCCAAAAAGAGTCCCACGAACTCAACCGCTTGCAACTTTCTCACGCGCCTGGATCAGACGCGCTGAATCCCGCCGCATAATCACAGCTGTCCCGT
>NZ_JARQWV010000035.1 GCF_029543245.1 Caulobacter endophyticus | reverse complement strand
CCCCCCCCCCCCCCCCCCCGGCCGGCACGGCGCCCAGTCTCGCCCCCTCCACCGGCTTCGCCGGTCCCCCTCCCCCGCTTCACGGGGGAGGAGCAAGCCACCGCAGCACGTTCAGCAGGAATGCCTTGTTCTGCGGAGCGGTCGGGGCGTTGAAGCCGAACTTGCGCTTCTGGGGGCCACCGACCTGAGCGGTGAACATCGCCGCCTCGCCCATGACCACCACCCGACCCCGGCCCACCGACAGGGCCGCGCCGCGCAGCAGGCCATCGCCGTCGTGGCGGGGGGTCTTGTCGTCGAACTCCCAGGCCTTCTGCGGCATGGCCACGCTCCAGCCGCCGCGCAACACCAGGAGCGGCTGGGCCTGCGGCGGGGCGCGGAATGACGAGCCGGTGAAGCTCTGCACCCGGTCGATGCCCCGGTTGATCGGATGGTCGAGCAGCGAGCCGTCCTGGCGCTGGAAGAACTCGGGACCCTCGCTGGTCTTCTGGGCGAAGCCGTTGTCGAAAGAAAAGCCGAAAGCCTTGGCCAGGGGTTCGGCCCCGCCGGGGAAGGGCATGTGGTCGGCGATCAGCAGCAGGGCGCCGCCGGCCTCGACCCAGGCCCGCACGGCCGCAGCCTCCTCGGGCGTGTAGGCGCCGGGCGTAGGCAGGTTCCAGTTGCCGACATTCACCGCGGCCAGCGGATTGGCCACCACCAGCAGGTCGATATCGGCCAGGCTCGCGGCCGACAGCGGCGCGGTCAGGCCCGAGACCCGGTAGCCGTCGGCCCGCGCCACGGCCGCGAACGGGGCGAAACGGCCGTCCACCGTGTGGAAGTTGTTGTGCCCGCCATCTATGGCCAGACGCGGGCCCTTGCCCTGCGGATAGGCCGGCCTGGCGACCGAAAGATCGGCGTCCGGATCGGCCGCCTGCTGGCGGGCCTGGGCAGCGCCGGCCGCCAGGGCGCCCAGAAGCGGAACGGCGGCGGAAAGCAGGAACTGTCGACGGCGCATGGGCGCGGATCCCCCGGGGATTTCGCCTGGAGCCTAGCTCGCCTCCAGGCAAAGAAAGGCCGCGGAGCCCGAGCCCCGCGGCCTTGTCGTTCGATCCTCGCGGCCAGCCTACGGCTTGGCGGGCGCGGCGGTCGGCTTGTCGGCCACAGCCGGCGCCGGGGCGGTCGCCGCGGCCGAAGCCGGAGCGCCGGCGGCGGGAGCGGCCGCGCCTTCAGCGGCCGGAGCCGCGGCGGCGTCGGCGGCCGGAGCGGCCGCAGCGGCGGGCTTGGGCGCCGGCACGGGCAGGGTCGAGCCCAGGCTGTGCAGGTAGGCGATGATGGCGATGCGGTCTTCCTGCTTCTTCAGGCCCGCGAAGGTCATCTTGGTGCCCGAGATGTACTTGCCCGGGGCCTTCAGGAACTGGTCGACGTGGTCGTAATCCCAGACCGGGTTCTTGCCGCCGAAGTCGGTCATCGAGCCCGAATAGGTGAAGCCGCCGTGCGTGCCGGGCTTCTTGCCCAGGGTGCCGAAGAGGTTGGGGCCGGTGCCGTTGGGGCCGCCCGAGGTGAAGGTGTGGCACGAAGCGCACTTGGCCGCGACGGTCTTGCCGGCCTCGATATTGGCCGGCAGCAGCAGGACCGAGCCCCAGTCCGGCGGCACCTCGGCGGCCGGAGCGCCCTCGCCTCCGGTGTCTTCCTCGACGGCGATCGCGTAGCCGGGCTTTTCGACGTCGTGCTTCTTGAAGACGATGTCGGAGGCCTCGCGCAGACCGAAGATGACCAGACCGGTCAGAAGCACGCCGCCGAAAATCTTGTTGAACGTAAGATCGCTCATCGCAGCCTTGTCAGCCTCTTTATAGACCCGTCTTGCGTGGACGGAGCCGATTTATGAGCGCGGGTCCCCCCATGGTCTCCCCACGCGCGTGTTGCGCTCCGGTCTCTGACACGCTACCGCCCCGTGCGCAACCCGGGCGAACCGCGTTTCGCCTTCCAGACGTGACACCATGAACCCGATCGTCCTCATCCCCGCCCGCATGGCGGCCACCCGCCTGCCCAACAAGCCGCTGGCTGATATCGGCGGCCTGCCGATGATCGTGCGCGTGCTGCGCCAGGCGCAGGCGGCGAACATCGGCCCCGTGGCCGTAGCGGCCGGCGATCCGGAAATCGTGGCCGCGGTGGAAGCCGCCGGCGGCCGCGCCGTGCTGACCGATCCTGACCTGCCCTCTGGCTCTGACCGCATCCTGGCGGCCCTGGCGGTGCTGGATCCGGCCGGCGCCCACGACGTGGTGATCAACCTGCAGGGCGACATGCCGTTCGTCGATCCGGCCGTGCTCTCGGCCTGCGCCGGCCAGCTGGAAGCCCACGCCGACGCCGACATCGCCACCGTGGTCGCTCCCGAAGCCTCGGCCGCCGATCGCGCCAACCCCGACGTGGTCAAGGCCGTGCTGGCCATGGACGCCGGAGGCCAAAGCGGCCGCGCCCTCTACTTCACCCGCTCGACCCTGTACGGCGACGCGCCCGTCTGGCGCCACATCGGCATCTACGGCTATCGCCGCGCGGCGCTGGAGGCCTTCAACGCCGCCTCGCCCTCAGCCCTCGAATTGCGCGAGAAGCTGGAGCAGCTGCGGGCCATGGAACTGGGCCTGACCATCCGCGCGGCGGTGGCGGACGAGGCTCCGATCTCCGTCGACAATCCGTCCGACCTGCAGGCCGCCCGCGACCACGCCGAAAAGAACTGAAGAGTTAGATGAGCACCCTCAAGACCATCGCCTTCCAGGGCGAACTCGGCGCCAACAGCCATGAGGCGTGCCGCACCTACTTCCCCGACTACCAGGTCCTGCCCTGCGCCACCTTCGAGGAGGCGTTCGAGGCCATCAAGACCGGGGCTGCCCAGCTGGGCATGATCCCGATCGAGAACTCGATCGCCGGCCGCGTCGCCGACGTGCACCACCTGCTGCCGGCGTCGGGCCTGAAGATCATCGGCGAGCGCTTCAAGCCGATCCGCTTCCAGCTGATGGCCAACAAGGGCGTCGGCCTCGATAGCGTGAAGACCGCCGTCTCGATGCCGATCGCGCTGTCGCAGTGCCGGCACAGCCTCAAGCGCCTGGGTCTCGCCACCGAGGGCGCGGGCGACACCGCCGGCGCGGCCAAGGCCCTGGCGGCCAAGCCCGACCCGACCCGCGCCGCCGTCGCGCCCGCCCTGGCCGCCGAGATCTACGATCTCGACATCCTGGCGCGCGACATCGAGGACGAGCGCCACAACACCACCCGCTTCCTGGTGATGACCGCCGACCCGGCCCCGCCGGCTCCGTCGTTCACCCACCGCTGCGTGACCAGCTTCGTGTTCCGGGTGCGCAACCTGCCGGCCGCGCTCTACAAGGCGCTGGGCGGCTTCGCCACCAACGGCGTCAACATGACCAAGCTGGAAAGCTACATGGAGAACGGCGCCTTCACGGCCACCTTCTTCTACGCCGAGGTCGACGGCCGCCCCGAGGACCGCAGCCTGGCCCTGGCCTTCGACGAGCTGAAGTTCTTCTCCGAACGCTTCGAGATCCTGGGCGTCTACCCGGCCGACCCGTTCCGCGACGGGAAGTAACCTCCTTCTCCCCTTGCGGGAGAAGGTGTCAGCGAAGCTGACGGATGAGGGGTCTCTCAGACACAGGACGCCGCGAAAGCTGATCGGCTTTCGCGGCGTTTCTGTTCGTGCAACCCCTCACCCGACCTCCTTCGGAGGCCACCCTCTCCCGCAAGGGGAGAGGGATCCGGGACGAGCCTTCACCCCCTCCCCGTTCCGCCCTATCCTGGCGGCATGACCAAGCCCGTTCCCGCTGATGTCGTTTCGCGCCTGAAGTCCGTGCTGGGCGAGGGCGGATGGAGCCAGGATCCCGAGCGGCTGGCGCCCAAGCTGGTCGAATGGCGGGGGCGCTGGAAGGGCGAGACGCCGCTGCTGGTCACGCCGCGCACTACCGCCGAGGTCGCCGCCGTCGTGGGGATCTGCGCGGTCGAGGGCGTGGCGATCACGCCGCAGGGCGGCAACACCGGTCTGGTCGCAGGCCAGATCCCGCAGGGCGAGATCCTGCTGTCGACCGAGAAGCTGCGCGCCGTGCGCGATGTCGATGCGCTCGACGACGTGATGGTGCTGGAAGCCGGCGTCACCCTCTACGAGGCCCACCAGCAGGCCGCCGCCGTCGGCCGCCGGTTCACCGTGGGCGTGGCCTCGGAAGGCTCGTGCACGATCGGCGGACTGATCTCGACCAACGCCGGCGGCACGGCCGTGCTGCGCTACGGCATGATGCGCGAGCAGGTGCTGGGGATCGAGGCGGTGCTGCCCAATGGCGAGATCTGGAACGGGCTGAAACGCCTGCGCAAGGACAACACCGGCTATGACCTCAAGCAGCTGCTGATCGGGGCCGAAGGCACGCTGGGGATCGTCACCGCCGCGGCCCTGAAGCTGCACGCGCCGCTGGCCTCGCGGGCCGTGGCGATCGTCGGCCTTTCCTCCCCCGCCGAGGCGATCCAGCTGCTGGCCCGGGCCAAGGACGAGACCGGCGGTGCGGTCGAGGCCTTCGAACTGATGGGCCGCCTGGGCTTTGCGCTGACCGTGAAGAACGTGCCGGGCCTGCGCGATCCTCTGCCCACGGAGCACCCCTGGTACGTGCTGATCGAGATCGCCAGCGGCGAGCCCGGCGCGGCCGAGGCGGCGCTGGAGCGCCTGCTGGCCGGCGCCCTGGAAAGCGGCCTGATCACCGACGCCGCGGTGGCCCAGACCGAAACCCAGATGAAGGCCTTCTGGCACATCCGCGAGGGCCATTCGGCCGGCCAGAAGCCGGAGGGCGCGGTATGGAAGCACGACGTTTCCGTGCCCGTCTCCAAGATCCCCGACTTCATCGGCCAGGCCGACGCGGCGATCGAGAAGGCCTTCCCCGGAACCCGCATCGTCGCCTTCGGCCACGTGGGCGACGGCAACGTCCACTACGATGTGCTGAAGCCCCAGGGCGGCGACGACGACGCCCATGACGCCGCCCGCGAGGCCGGCGCCCACATCGTCCACGACATCGCCGCCGGCTTCCACGGCTCGATCAGCGCCGAGCACGGCCTGGGCGCGATGAAGTCGGTCGAGGCCCTGGCCTACAAGGACCCCGTCGAGGTCGCCGCCCTGCGCGCCATCCGCGCCGCGCTCGACCCGCAGCGGATCATGAACCCGCGGGTGCTGTTCTAGGCGGCGTCGGCCGCAGCCGCCTTGGCCTTGCGGCGGGCGAAGTAGACGGCGATCAGCGACAGCACCGCGCCGGCCGGGAAGGTCGACTTCAGCACGCCCGGCTGCTGGCCGGGACCCAGTATGTTGACCGCGAGAGGCACGACGCCCCACTTGCCGCTGGCCGTGTGCATCCACAGCACCCCGACGCCGACGAAGCACAGCACGGCCCAGATCAGCCGCAGCTTCAGGGTCCTGGTGCGGGCCACGAAATAGAGGGCCACGATCATCGGCAGCGGCCAGGCCAGGGCGGCCGCGAGGGCGAGGGTCTCGTTCATGGCCTCCTTCCTAGCGATAGCCTGCGCAAGCTCAAGCCTCCGATGCGCCAGGCGCATGTGCGGCCGGTCACATCTTGAAGTTGAAGCCGTGATAGGGTCGCCTTCGACGTCGGGAACCACCAGCCCCAGGAGGCGACCATGCCGCAGACCGCCGCGACCAGCCTGACCCTGCAGCAACAGGCCTTCTGCCTGTCGTGGCTGTCGAACGCGGCTTCCGACAAGGTCGACACCCTGGCCAATCTCGAAACCCACGTGCGCCAGTCGGTCGGAACCTTCCTCGCCGACAACGCCGGCAAGATCGCCGACTGGTCGATCGCCTGGGGTCCCGTCGCCTCCAGCCACGAGGGCTCGGACCCGACCGCGCTCTACTACGCCGACAACATGCTCTACGCGGCGAGCGCCACGGTCGCCGGCGCGCCCTGCCTGGTGGTGGCCATGGCGGGCACCAACGAGGACGACGCCTACGACTGGCTGGCCGAGGACTTCTCGATCGTCCGCCAGATCGACTGGCCCTACGGCAACGGCGGCTTCGACGGCGCGGCCACGCCGAAGATCTCGCACGCCACGGCGACCGGGATCGCCGACCTGCTGGCGATGAGGGACCCCAAGGCCGGCGGCGTCCAGGCCTTCGTCACCGGCTGGACCAAGGCCAATCCCGGCGGGACGGTGATCTTCACCGGCCACAGCCTGGGCGGCGCCCTGTCGCCCAGCCTGGCCATGGCGACGCTGGCCCAGAACGGCGGCCCGTTCGCAAACACCACGACGCTGACCCTGCCCAGCGCCGGGCCGACGCCGGGCAATCCGGACTTCGCCGCGCTCTACACCCACTTCTTCCCGGCGCCCGCCCCGGACTCGGCTGACGGCGGGCCGGTCCCGTTCAATACCGACCTGGTGAACGCCCATGACATCGTGCCCACGGCCTGGAACGACGTGAAGCTGACGGGCTTCTTCACCAACACCGGCGACATCGCCTTCAAGCTGGCCATGGACGCCCTGCTGGCGTCGCTGGACGGCCTGGCCCATGGCCTGATCGGCTTCAACACCTACGCGCCGATCGCCCACCAGACCTTCGCGGCCGATACGCCGGACGTCGATTACGACAGCCTGCAGGGCTATTTCGGCCTGATCGTCGCCAACCACCTGGCGGCCTATCCGACCTATGTCGGGGTCGACGACGCCCTCACCGACACCACGGCGGCCATGACCCGCGCCACGCTGCGCCAGGTGCAGACCCACGCCAAGCGCCTGACCGCCGCGGCCAAGGCCCAGACCCCGCCGGCGACCACCGCCTAGACCCCGCCCACGAGCGAGGCGGAGCGACGCGAGACGCCCCTTACGCGCCTCCGCCGCTGGCGAAGCGAGACCAAAGCCTCTATCTGCACCCCCATGCTGATGGTCATCTCTCCCGCCAAGTCGCTAGACTTCACCGCCCCGGATCAGGTTCTGCCCCTGACCACCCCGGCCCTGAAGCCGCAGATCGCGGAGCTGGCCAAGGTCACTCGCAAGCTGACGGCCGCCGACCTGCGCCGGCTGATGCACATCTCCGAGAAGCTGGCCGACCTGAACCGCGAGCGGTTCCAGCACTTCGACCCCGAGGTCGAAGACGGGCTCCAGGCCGTGATCGCCTTCAACGGCGACGTCTATGCCGGCTTGGCCGCGCGCGAGCTTGACCGCCCCTCGCTGGAATGGGCGCAAGGAACCTTGCGGATCCTGTCGGGCCTCTACGGCGTGCTGCGGCCGCTGGACGCCCTGCAGCCCTATCGCCTTGAAATGGGCACCCGCCTCAAGACCAAGCGCGGCGCCAACCTCTACGACTTCTGGGGCGAGACGATCGCCAAGACGCTCAACGAGGCCGCCGCCGACCACGCCGACCCGACGCTGGTGAACCTGGCCAGCCAGGAATATTTCGGCGCCGTCGACGCCAAGGCCCTGAAGCTGCCGGTCGTCACCTGCCACTTCAAGGAAGAGAAGGCCGGGGCGCTGAAGGTGCTGGGCTTCTACGCCAAGAAGGCGCGCGGCCGCATGGCGCGCTACGCCATCGAGGGCCGCGTCGAGAAGGCGCAGGACCTGAAGGCCTTCGATCTCGACGGCTATCGCTTCCGCCCCGACCTCTCGACGGAGGCCGACTGGGTTTTCGCTCGCCCGCAGCCATAATTTCATCTATCGATGAATTTATAAGCGCTCGCTCTTCGCGATAGCGAGCTATATGCTGCAATGCAGCAAGTCGGGCAGGACAGCAGGAGCGCGCCGATGGCCGTGGATTTCGGGTTGCAGGGTCAAGTCGCCATCGTCACGGGCTCGACCAGCGGCATCGGGCACGCGCTCGCCGACGCCATGGCCGCCCAGGGCGTCAACATCGTGCTCAACGGCCTGGGCGAGATGAACGCCATCGAGCGCACCCGCGCCGAAATGGCCGAGAAGCATGGCGTCGAGGTGCTGTATCACAGCGCCGACATGACCAAGCCGGTCGAGATCGCCGACATGGTGCGCGCCGCCAAGGCCGAGTTCGGCGAGCTGGACATCCTGGTCAACAACGCCGGCGTCCAGCACGTGGCCCCGGTCGACGAGTTTCCCGACGACAAGTGGGACCTGATCATCGCCATCAACCTGTCGTCGGCGTTCCACGCCGCCAAGGCGGCGATCCCGATCATGAAGGAGCAGGGCCGCGGGCGGATCGTCAACATCGCCTCGGCTCATGGGCTGGTCGCCTCGCCCTACAAGTCGGCCTATGTCGCCGCCAAGCACGGCATCCTGGGCCTGACCAAGACCATCGCGCTGGAAGTGGCGCAAGCGGGCATCACCTGCAACGCCATCTGCCCCGGCTTCGTGAAGACCCCGCTGGTCGAGGCCCAGATCGCCGATCAGGCCAAGGCCCGCGGCATCAGCGAAGAGGCGGTGATGAAGGACGTGATCCTGGCCGCCCAGCCGACCAAGCAGTTCGTCACCGTCGAGCAGCTGGCCGGCCAGCTGCTCTATCTGGTCAGCGACCTGGGGGCCTCGGCCAACGGCGCGGCCTTCACCGTCGATGGCGGCTGGACCGCGCAGTAGCCTTTAACTCCGCTCAATCCCCGCGAAGGCGGGGACCCAAGCTGACGTTCAGGATGGAGTACGCTCCCAGACAGACCCGCCGGCTCGGCTTGGATCCCCGCCTTCGCGGGGAAGCTCGGAGCAGGGGGAAATCCTGAGCTTCGATCGCTCTCGGGAAGAGGCCCCCATGCCCATCGCGCCGCTGAGGAAGAAGCCCAAGGGTCCGCGCCCGATCAGCCTGGCGCTGCAAGGCGGCGGGGCGCACGGCGCCTTCGAATGGGGCGTCATCGACCGGCTGCTGGAGGAGGAGGGCCTGGAGATCCAGGCGATCACCGCCGCCTCGGCCGGGGCCATGAACGCGGTCGCCTTCACCTCGGGCCTGATCGGCGGCGGCCGCGACGGCGCCAGGGCCGCGCTCGACGACTTCTGGAAGCAGGTCAACCGCAAGGGCGGCCGCAACGTCTTCGGCGACACCAGCATCTGGACGAGCGCGTTCGGAGGCGCCTTCGGGGGCGCCGCCGACTGGATCAAGAACACGCCCGGCTGGCGCATGGCCGAGACCTTGGCCCTGTCGATGAGCCCTTACGAGTTCAACCCGTTCAACCTGAACCCGCTGCACGACATCCTCGAGGAGGCGATCGATTTTGCGGCCCTGCGCGAGCGCTCGCCGGTCAAGCTCTACATCGCGGCCACGGCGGTGCGGACCAGCAAGGCCAAGGTGTTCCGCGAGACCGAGCTGACCGCCCGCCACGTGATGGCCAGCGCCTGCCTGCCGCAGGTGTTCCAGGCGGTCGAGATCGACGGCGAGCCCTACTGGGACGGCGGCTTCCTGGCCAACCCGCCCTTGTGGCCCCTCTTCTACGACCAGACCCCCGACGACATCCTGCTGGTCAGTCTCAACCCCTTCGTCCGCGACGAGACGCCCAGGAGCCCGGGCGAGATCATGGACCGCCTGAACGAGATCACCTTCAACGCGGCGTTGTCCTCGGAGCTTCGCGCCATCGGCTTCGTGCAGAAGCTGCTCGACGAAGGCCTCTTGAAAGACAATGCCCGGGGGCGCTATCGGCGCATGCTCGTTCACGCCATCAAGGCCGACGGGCCGCTGGCCGACCTGTCGCTGGCGTCCAAGTTCAATACCGAGTGGAGCTTTCTGACCGACCTCAAGGCCCGTGGGCGCAAGGCGGCGGAAGACTGGCTCGGCGAGTGCATGTCCCAGGTGGGCGAGCGCTCGACGGTAGATCTGAAGTCTGGTTTCGCATGATTACCCCCGCCCCGACCCCATCCCCCACCGCCGGCGTCATCTGCCTGCGGGGGCATGAGGTGCTGCTGATCAAGCGCGGCACGCCGCCCCGCCTGGGCCAATGGAGCCTGCCGGGCGGGCGCATCGAGTTCGGCGAGACGGCCGAGGCCGCGGCCTTGCGTGAACTGCGCGAGGAAACCGGCGTCGAGGCCCGGCTGCTGGGCCTGATCGACGTGGTCGACGGTGTCTTCACCTCGCGCGAGACCGGCGAGACCACCCGCCACTTCGTGATGTTCGACTACGCCGCCGAATGGACAGGCGGCGAGCCCCACGCCGGCGACGACGCCGCCGACGCCCGCTTCTTCACCCGGGAAGAGGCCATGGCCGCCGTCGAATGGGACCTGACGCGGCAGGTCATCGCCCAGACCTACGAGCTGTTCCGGCCGCGCAGAATTTAAACTTAAGGTTGATTTTTTACCCCACTTCGCGGAACCGTCGATCCGCGCCGTCATTGTTGCCTGCGCGATCCCCAGCGCGAGGCCAGCCATGTCGACGCCCCAGACCGCCCAGATCCTGGTGAAGAACGCCACCGACGGGCCCGCCATCGTCACCTTGTGGCACAACAATTCCGACTACGGGACCGAGAGCCAGACCTGGACCGCCCCGCCCCAGGGCACGGTCGGCCCGATGACCGTGCACTTCAACACCGGCCTCGGCTCGCTCACCGTCCAAGACTACTGGGGCGTGAAGCTGGCGGTGCAGAGCGGGCCGTCGGCCGGCGTCTACATGAGCAGCGGCCCGTTCAGCAGCTGGAAGGAGTGCCAGCTGCGTTCGGACGACGCGGGCCAGACCATCACCCTGACGGTGACGACGACCTCGCTCGACATCGCCCTGCCTTCCGGCGGCTGCCAGGGAAGCATGGTCCGAACCGGCCCCTACACCGCCGTCGACCACGTCTTCGTGCTGATGCTGGAGAACCATTCGTTCGACAACATCTTCGCCTTCTCGGGCATTGACGGCCTTCAGGTGGCCACCACGGCCGACTTCAACAAGATCAACGACCAGACCTATCCCGTCGCCTCGCCCGCGCCGATCGCCATGCCGACCGATCCTGGCCACGAATTCTTCGACGTGCTGGAGCAGCTCTGCGGCTCGGGCAACGCCCAGCGCCAGACCCTGTGGGTTCCCTACAATCAGCCGATCCTCAATTCCGGCTTCGCCTCGAACTATTCGACCAGCACTTCGGAGAAGCCGGTCTTCGGCCAGGACCTGCCCACGGCCGGCCAGATCGGCGACATCATGCTGGGCTTCGACACGCCCAACCAGCTGCCGGTGATCCACGCCCTGGCGACCAACTTCGCCGTCTGCGACGCCTGGCATTCGTCCCTGCCCGGACCGACCTGGCCCAACCGTTTCTTCGTGCACGGCGCTTCGTCAGGGGGCTGGACCGACTCGCCCAGCGGCCCGCAATCGGCCGAATGGACCAAGGGCCTGGGCTTCGAATACCCCAGCGGCGCGTCGATCTTCGACCGGCTGTCGGACGCCAAGCTCAACTGGGTGGTCTATGCCGACCAGGAAGGGCCGCCCTTCGGCGGCACGCCGCAGGTCTCGGCGATCAAGCGGGTCTACGTCACCGACATCAAGCCGTTCACCTCGTTCGCCACCGACCTCCAGGGCCCCTATCCGTACGCCTACACCTTCATCGAGCCCAACTACGGCGACATCATCTTCAACACCTACGCCGGCGGCTCGTCGCAGCATCCGATGGACTCGATGACCCGCGGCGAGGCCCTGATCAAGGCGACCTACGAGGCGATCAGGAACTCGCCCGTCTGGGACCGCAGCCTGCTGATCGTCACCTATGACGAGCACGGCGGCTTCTACGACAGCGTCGCGCCGGGCGCGGCCCCGCCGCCCAACGACGGCGCCAAGCAGGACAGCTCGATCAACAAAGGCGGCTTCCTGTTCGACTGGTACGGCGTGCGGGTGCCTGCCGTGGTAGTTTCGCCGCTGGTCGCCAAGGGAACCGTGGACCACACGCCCTATGACCATGCCTCGGTGCCGGCGACGCTGGAGGCTCTGTTCGGCCTGCCCTACCTCACCCAGCGCGACAAGGGCGCCAATACGGTGCTGTCGCTTCTGAAAGAGGCCACGCCGCGCACCGACTGCCCGACCGTCCTGCCCCAGCCGGTGTCCGCGCCGGCCCCGCCCCAGGCGGCGCCGGCCTCGCCCGACGATCCCCTGCCCCAGAATGGCAACGCCCAGGGCCTGCTGCAAAGCCTGGCCAAGATCGACCTCGACCTGCAGGGCGACACGCCGGCGGCGGCCGCGGCGGTGCAGGCCCGGGTGGCGGCCATCACCACCCGCGGCGAGCTTCAGGCCTATGCACAGGACGTGACGGCCAGGGCCCAGCAGGCCCGCGCCGCCCAGCTGGCGGCCCAGCAGGCCGCCCAGCCGGGCGTGCCTTCCTGACGCCAATCCTGGACCCGCCAGTCCACAATAAGGCATTGAAATTTATGTGCTTGTCTCACCGCAGCTTCGGTGAGACGCTTTCCTCGTGACCGGCAGCCTCGACGTCAGAGCGCGGCGCCGGCTCACGAGGAAACGAAAGAGAGATGACCCCGCAAGACATCGTGGGCCTGGCGCCGCCGCGCGGACTTCTGGCGATGATCGCACTGATGCTGTCGACCATGGCCGCCTGCTTCTGGACCCCGGAACTGGATCCCGAACGCATCCTCGACGACGAGCGCTGAGCGCTCAGGGCCGGACCGGCTCGGCCGGGGCGCCGGCGGCGCGCAGGGCGGCCAGGGCTCGGCCCAGCCGCGCCGGGCCCTCCCCCGCGATCCAGGCCATCCCCGCCAGCCCCGCGCCCACCAGGGCCGCCTCGGTCGCCAGCGCAACGGGCGAGGCGATCCCCCATCTCAGATTGACGAGGTTGACCAGTTCGTTGGCCAGGGTCGCATAGACCGAACTGGCCACGAAGACCGGCAGGGATCGCCGACCGAGCCGGGTCAGGACGTTGTCTGCGCCCACGGCGTGCAGCAGCCGCAGCACCGGCGCACGGGCCAGGGCGATGGCCAGATAGACCAGGCTGAGGGCGTGCAGCACCCGCAAGGGCGACTGGAAGGTCTTGCTGGCGCCCAGCCAGAAATGTTCGTTGCGGCCGGCCGCCCAGGCCACGACGGCCGGCGCCTGGGGCGCGGCCAGGATCAAGACCCCGTAGCTCAGCACGACCGCCAGGGCGGCGGCGACCAGCCAGGACGAGCGCGGAAGCCGCACGCCCTGCTTCAACGCGGCGGCCGTCGCCACCCCGCACGCGAAGATCAGCGTCCAGGGCAGGATGGTCAGGGCGAGCGGCGCGCCGGTCAGGCTTTCATGCAGCACCAGCTTGAAATGACCCGCCAGCGCCCAGACCGGCAGGGCGAGCGCCACCGCCCACCACCACCGCCGCGACGCCGCCCAGACCAGCAGGGGCGCTACCAGCATCAGGGCCACGTACAGGCGCAGCACCATCGAGAACCCGACCGACTGCCTCAGCCCCGCCAGATGCGCGACATCCACCGCCACGCTGTTGGAGGCCAGCGCGTCCAGCACCGGCCACGCCCGCATCAGGGCCGGATCGACGAACCTGCCCAGCATCAGCAGCCCGCAGAGGCTTAGGGCGATGAGCGCCAGATTGCACAGATAGAGCCCGCCGGCGCGCCGCCAGAACTTTCCAAGCCTCTGCGCCGGCGAAAGGTCGCTCGACGACAGATAGGCCGACATGCCGGCCAGGAACACGAAGAGTTCGGCGCTGTCGGAAAAGCCCACGTTCGACGGCGACAGATGGTTCAGGACCCCGGCGCCGATGTGATTGACGAAGATGTTGACCAGGCAATAGCCGCGGACCGCATCGATCAGATGTATGCGCCCGCTCACCACGTCCGGCTCCCGCTCAGCTTCCGGTGAAGGTTGCGCGCCTCGTCACTAATCGACAGTGAACATCGCGGGCGGATTCCGCCGAAAGCCGACAGGATTCAAAAGATAACAGCACACATCGAAATGCTTCACTCAAGACACAATCTCAAGGCGCAGCTCGCAGCCCAAACGACAACTCTAGACACGTAAAATCTGCAAAGGCGCAAGCTCGATGTCGACCAATGCCTGCGAACGCCTGCTCACGGCCGATACATCCCCCACCCGTGGCATCCCGGGCGCGGCGCTCCGGCCAGGCCCTCGGCGTCGACGCACAGCAGGCCCGCGCCCGGCCCCGCGCCCGCCGGCGGCGAGATCCAGGCGACCGTCCCGTCCTGTACCCCGACCAGGACCGCGTCGCGGGCGTCGGACAGGTTGCGGGTCCTGCCGCCGCCCAGGTCGACGGTGAGCACGCCGTAGCCCGGCCGCCCCGAGGCGTGCCACCGCAGCCCTTCGTGGCTCCGCGCAAAGGCCCGCGGATCCTGCGGCAGGCGCGCGCCGACGCTCAGCCCCGCCAGCATCGCCGCCCCCTGCTCGCGAGCCCGCGCCCGGTCGCGGTTCATTCCCGGCAGCTTCACGGCGAACGGCAGCAGGGCCAAGCCTTGCATGTCGCTGTTGTTCAGGGCCCGGCGCTTGCTCGCCACCGCGATCGGCGGCCGCCTGGGCAGGGGCGCGCAGTCGACCGCCAGCCGCTCTGACAGCGCCAGGCGGCCGGCTTCCCAGCGACCAAGGAAGCCCGCGCCGTCCTCCAGCGGCAGTTGGCCGAAACCCGTCTGGAACGGTCCGACCGAGGTCTGCCGTATCCAGCGCTCATAGGCCTTGCGGTCGTCGAGCGAAGGAGCCGGCGGCCGGGGCGGCGTCCGCGCGGGCCGCAGAACCGCCGCCAGCCGCCCCTCCCGGAACGCCAGCACCGGATCACCGGCGGCCGACGGCCTCTGAGCGGAAGCCAGGCCCGACCGGCAAACCGGAACCTCGGGGTCGTAGGGCTCGTCCCCATGCGTGCGCTGGAGCATTCGTCGATGCCGGGCGCGGGGATCGGCGACCAGGTCGTCGAGGGTGAAATAGGCGTCCGCCCCGCCATCGCGGGCGACCTCGAAGCCGCGAGGCAGCGGCGTATCCGCCCCCGCCCCCGTCAGCCGGGCGCGAACCTCGACCGGGGAAAGGCCGATGAGCTCGCCCACGGCGGCCTCGCCGGCCCGCGCTCCGCTCGACGCCAGAAGCACGGCCAGAGCCGCCGCAAGTCCGATCCTTCCGCGCATGCCGCCCTCCCAGATCCAACCCAGAGAGGAGAGCACACCTCCGCCTCGCGCGCCACGGAAAAGTAAGTGAGTAATCACACCCGGTCGTCAGATGCCCTCGCGGAAGGGTTGCCGCCACGCAGATGGGGCGCACACTCGCCCGCGAAGGCTCCGAGCGAGGGCCGCCTGAAGACTAAAGAGGGAGAGATCCGCCATGGCCCTGCACACGCCGCTGTGCGACCTGCTGCACGTCGAGCACCCGATCCTGCTGGCCGGCATGGGCGGAGTGTCCTACGCCCCGCTGGCCGCGGCGGTTTCCGGCGCCGGCGGCTACGGCGTGCTGGGCATGGCCGGAACCTCGCCCGACTTCATCCGACGCCAGATGCGCCAAGTGCGCGACCTGACCGACAAGCCGTTCGGCGTCGACCTGCTGGCCGCCACGCCCGACGCCCTGACCGCCAGCGTCGACGTCATCATCGAGGAAGGCGCCAGCGCCTTCGTCGCCGGCCTGGGCGTGCCCTCGCCGATCATCGCGCGGCTGCAGGCGGCGGGCCTGAAGGTGATGGTGGTCTGCGGCACGGTGCGCCACGCCCAGAAGGCGCGCGACGCCGGCTGCGACGCCGTGATCTGCCAGGGCGGCGAAGGCGGCGGCCATACGGGCCTGGTCGGGACCCTGCCGCTGGTGGCCCAGGCGGTCGAGGCCGTCGACATTCCGGTGATCGCCGCCGGCGGCCTGCACGACGGCCGGGGCCTCGCCGCCGCCCTGGCCCTGGGCGCCCAGGGCGTGTGGATGGGCACCCGTTTCATCGCCAGCCATGAGGCCCACGCCGGCGATATCTACCGCGACGCCGTACTGGCCGCCCGCGACGAGGACACCGTCCGCACCCGCTGCTATTCGGGCAAGCCGATGCGAGTGCGCGCCAACGCATATGTCGACGACTGGGAAACGCGGCCGGGCGAGATCCGGCCGTTCCCCTTGCAGGCCATGGCCAGCGTCCAGGCCGGGGTGCTGGGCGGCATCGGCGGCCAGACCGAGGGCTTGGACCCCGACCGCTCGTGCCTGGCCATGGGCCAGAGCGCCGGCGGTATTCGCCAGGTGCTGCCCGCCGGACAGATCGTCGCCGACCTGGTCGCCGAGGCGGAAGACGCCATCCGTCGGAGCGCAGCGCTGGTGGCCTGAGGGGATCTCTCCCTTCCCCGTCCCATCTATCCGTACAATCCCCGCGAAGGCGGGGACCCAAGCTGACGTTCGGTTGGCGTGGCGTCTCTTTTGACAAGCTCTTGGCGCCGCTTGGATCCCCGCCTTCGCGGGGAAACTCGGTTGAAAAGCGCCTTCGAGCCTATCGCCCCGAGGACAGCACCGTCAGATGCTTGCCGCTCGTGTCGGGCGCCAGCGGCGACTGGGTGGCCAGGATCGTCGTGCCCGGAACGATCACCGTGCGCACCGCCGTGCGGAAGCCGTCGGGCATCCGGGTCTTGGCCATCAGGTCCGGATCGAGCGGCCGGTCGGCCTCGTCCTCATGGCCGGGCGCGCCGACATAGGCCCAGCGCGGCACGCCGTCCTCGACGCCGGTGCAGACCAGCACATGGGTCTGGAAGTCCTCGTCGGGGAAGACGACGTCGGCGCGGCCGATCTCGACGCCGTTGCGCAGCACCACCGCCCGCCTGTCGCTGCGCGAGGCGATGATGGTGACCGGGCCGGCCGGCGAGGCCTCCGGCGCCCAGCGCCAGTCCTTGCCGTCGGTTGGAGCCGGGTCCGCGGTCGGCGTCGCCCCCACGACTCCGGCCGCCTGCGGCATGGCGGCGGGCGGATCGCCGGCCTTGCCGACTACGATCACCGTGCCGCCCATCGGCGTGATGCCGAACAGGAGCTTGGCGAAGCCCATCGGCAGGTGCACGCAGCCATGGCTTTCCGGATAGCCCGGCAGGCCGCCGGCATGCAGCGCAACCCCGTCCCAGGTCAGCCGCTGCTGATAGGGCATGGGGGCGCTGTTGTAGAGGCTGGACCGGTGGTCGGCGTCCTTCTGCAGGATCGTGAACACCCCCGTCGGCGTCTCGTGGCCCTCCTTGCCGCTCGACACGGTGGAGACGGCGATGCGCACGCCGTTGCGATAGACCGTGGCCAGCTGCCGCGACAGGTCGACATGCACCACGACCGGCCCCTTGGGCGCGATCTGCGGGGCCCACACCCATTGGCCGGGCTTGAGGCTCTCGCCCGTGCGGGCCAGCTCCACGGCCGAACTGGCTTTGGCGCCCTGGGCCAGGGCCGCGCCGGGCGCGAGCAAGCCGGCGGTCAGGACGAAGCCGAGTTCGCGTCTCGAAAGGCTCATTTGGCGGCGACGGTCAGGGTGTAGGCGGCGGTTTCGTTGCGGCGCGCGGCGTTGCGCATCAGGTAGACCTGCACGACGTAGTCGCCGCTGGACGGGATCTTCACCGCAGCGCTGTTCCCCGAGGTCGAGCCGATGAACATCGCCGCATCGGCGCCCGGGGCTGTGATGTTGAAATAGGCTGAGGCGTTGGTCGGCTTGAAGTCGACCTTCAGGGTCTGGCCGGCCGCGACCCCGACCTTGTAGTTCACGGACGCATAGCCCTTGATCGCGCCCTTGATCGTCTTGGACGAGGTTCCCTTGGCGAAATGCACTGTCTCCGTCCGGGCGGCGTCCTGGGCCATGGCGGGAACGGCGGCGAGCAGGCAGAGCGCGGCGAGCGTGCGGGCGAGCATGTCGATCTCCTGGGCGGGAAAGGCCTCGAAGCGAGGATAGGTTGAGCCCCGGGCTAGGCGCAATCGCGCGAACCACCGATAGTCGCCGCGGTCCACAGTCTGGAGCTTCCCCGTGCGCGTCGCCGTGTTTTCGACCAAGGCCTACGATCGTCGCTTCCTGGATCGGGCCAACGCCGCCGGCGCGCACGCCATCGACTATTTCGAGGCCCGGCTGGACGCGACCACCGCCGCCCTGGCGGCGGGCTATCCGGCGGTCTGCGTGTTCGTCAACGACCGGCTCGACGCGGCGGCGCTGCGGATCCTGGCGGCGGGCGGCACGCGGGCGATCGCCCTGCGCTGCGCCGGCTACAACAATGTCGATCTCGCCGAGGCCGAGCGGCTGTCGATCACGGTGGTGCGGGTGCCGGCCTATTCGCCGGAAGCCGTGGCCGAGTTCACGGTCGGCCTGCTGCTGGCGCTGGACCGCAACATCGCCCGGGCCTGGGGCCGGGTGCGCGAGAACAATTTCGCCCTCGACGGCCTGATGGGCCGCAACCTGTCGGGCCGCACCGTCGGGGTGGTCGGCACGGGCCGCATCGGCGCCCTGGTGGCCCGGACCCTGCGGCTGGGCTTTGGCTGCCGGGTGCTGGCCAGCGACGTCGTGGAAGACCCCGAACTAGTCGCCATCGGGGTGGAGTACGTCACCCGCGAGGCCCTGCTGCTGCAGGCCGACGTGGTGACCCTGCACTGCCCGTTGACGCCCGACACCCGCTACCTGATCGACGCGGCCGCCATCGCCGCCGCCCGCGACGGCCTGACCATCGTCAACACCAGCCGCGGCGCGCTGATCGACACCGCCGCCCTGATCGACGGCCTGAAGAGCCGCAAGATCGGCGGGGTGGCGCTGGACGTCTACGAGCAGGAGGCCGACCTGTTCTTCGAGGACCTGTCGAACGAGATCGTCCAGGACGACGTCTTCCAGCGACTGCTGACCTTCCCCAACGTGCTGATCACCGGCCACCAGGCCTTCCTGACCGAAGAGGCGCTGTCGGCGATCGCGCAGACCACCCTGACCAGCCTTTCCGAGATCGATGCGGGCCAGACCCCGGCCAACGCCGTCACCGCCCAGCAGGTGCGGCCGTCGCCATGAGCATGGACCTCTTTCTCAACGAGACCTCGCTGACCGTCATCGCCGCGACGCTGTTCGTCCTGCTGGTGCTGGCCCGGGAGGGCGCGTCGTGGCTGGCCCGGCGGCTGTCGGGCGAGCGGCACGTGGTCAGTGAGTCCGGCTATGTGCTGTCGGGGGTGCTGGGCCTGCTGGCCCTGTTGATCGCCTTCACCTTCGGCCTGGCGCTAGACCGCTACGAGACCCGCTACAACCTGCTGGTGGCCGAGGCCGCGGCGCTGAACACCGCCGACATGCGGGTGCGGCTGCTGGACCAGCCGGCGTCGGGACGGCTGGTCGAACTGGTGCGCGCCTATGCCGAGGTGCGCCTGGCCTATGGCCAGGCCGACGCCGTGCGCAAGCCGCCCTTCGCCGAGCAGTCGGCGCGGCTGCGCAAGGAGATCCAGGGCGAGACCCTGCGCGCGGCCCGCAACGTGCGCGACCGGCCCTTCGCGCCGCTGGTGGTGCAGGGGGTCAACGACGCCCTGGCCGTGGGGGTCGAGCGCGAGGCCGCTCACAACGCGCCGCTGCCGACCACGGTGATCATGGTGCTGGTGATCTACGCCCTCGTGGTGGCCGCCGTGCTCGGCTACACCCTGCCCGCCCCGCATCACCAGCATCGCCTGGTGTCGGGCCTGCTGTTCCTGCTGCTGACCCTGGCGCTGACGCTGATCCTGGATCTGGACCGGGCGCGCAGCGGCTCGATCCGCATCGACCAGGGACCGATGCAGCGCCTGGTGCTGTCGCTGGAACGCGCCCCGCCGCCGGCCCAGCACGTGGTCACGCCGCCGCATTGAACACGCGCGCCGACGCCTTGCGTGTTTCACGCAAAAACGTGCGGCGACACGAACACCATGGGTTGAAGCTGGGCCAGATTGGGTCTTTGCTGGCGACGTATCCGGCCTTGGCCGGCGCGAGACGTCCTTTCTCCCAGTTCGCAGGAGCCGCCAGTGGACCGCCGCAAGCTTCTCACCTTCGGCCTTCTGGCCGTCCTGCCCAGCCTGGCGCACGCCCAGGGCCACGGGAACCATGGCCCCGGAGGCCAGGGTCCGGGGGGCCAGGGTCCGGGCGGACAGGGACCGGGCGGCGGACGTCCCGGCCAGGGCTCGGGCCCCGGATCGGGCGGCGGGCGTCCTCCGGGGCAAGGCCCCGGCCACGGCCCCGGACATCCCGGCGGCGGAGGCTCGCAACCCGGCCGTCCCGGTGGTGGAGCGCCCTCGCGGCCGCCGTCCTCGCAACGGCCGCCCAGCCGCCCGCGCCCGACGCCGCCTATGGGTCCGCACCGCCCCGGCGCGGGCCGCCCGCCCGGCTTCCGCCCGGTCCAGGGCGGCCGCTGGCGCTATCCGCCCGGTCAGCGCTATCGCCGCTGGGCCATCGGCGGGATCCTGCCGGGCCTGTTCCTGAGCAGGGGCTACATCTACGACGACTATTGGCGCCTGGGCCTGGGCGGCCCGCCCTACGGCTATCACTGGGTGCGGTACGGACCCGACCTCTTGCTGGTCGAGTGGCGCACCGGCCGCGTCGTCGACGTGATCTACGGCGCCTTCTACTGATCCCTCCCCCAAAGGCTCGGAGCCATCGATGAACAAGACGACGAAGGCCGCCGTGGCGGCCATCGCGGGCTTAAGCGTGCTGGCGACCTCGCTGGCCGCCGTCGCCCAGCCCCGCGACCTGATCGGCGCCCGCGCCGGCCAGGGCGAGAACAGCCTGCGCTCGCGCGGCTACCAGCTCGACCACACCGACGGCGGCGTGCAGTACTGGTGGCATCCGGGAAACCGGGAATGCATCAACCTGTTCGTCGACGACGGCCGCTACGACACCATCGACCGCCGTCCGACCTCGGAATGCAACGCCGGCAAGGGCGGCAAGAAGGACAACAGCGGAGCCATCGTCGCCGGGGCCCTGGCCATCGGCATACTGGCCGCGGCCGCCGCCTCGTCGAAAAAGAAGCACGACGACGACCGCTATCGCGACGACGACGACCGCCGCCGCGATCCGCCCTACTCCCCAGCCCGGGGCGTCGACTGCTATCCCTCGCAACGGGCCTGCTACGAGCGCGGACGCGGCTATTCGCCGTCGTGGACGTCGCGCGAATTCGGCTATCGCTACTGAGCCCGGAGGAAAAAGACCATGCACACCCTCCGCACCCTGACCTTCGCCCTGGCCGCCGCCGTCCTCGTCGCCGGCTGCACGCCCAAGCCCGACGCCAAGAAGGACGCCGCAACCGCCCCAGCCCCGGTCGGCAAGGACGCCGCCCACCAGGAGACCGGCGCCCTGCTGGCCGACCTGATGACGCCGACCTTCACGGTCGAGCAGCAGGGCCGCATCCTCAACATGGGCTACTTCATGGCCGCCTCGTCGCTGTGCCCAGACCTGGAGGTCGATCCCCTGAAGATGGGCCGTGCCGTCGACGCCGTGCTGACCCTGGGCCCGCCCGAGCAGACCGACGCCGAAAAGGCCCACCAGCGCGACGCGGTGATCATGTTCCTCGGCATGGCCAGCGGGGCGATGATCGGCTCGCACGCCGACGACAAGGCGCAGTTCTGCGAGGACGCCGCCAAGGTGAAGGGCGGCGCTTCGGAGACCCACCTGTTCGCCGCCGGCGCGCCGAGCGATCCTTCGTCCGCCCCGGTGCCGGAGGCTCCGGCCAAGCCGTGAATGGAAACCTCGCCCTTCGACGAGCTCAGGGTGAGGTTTCCATCGGACAGGCTGCAGTGTGGTCCTCATCCTGAGCTTGTCGAAGGACGAGGACCACGCCCCTATCCCCTGTTGTCCAGTTGCGGACGCACGGCCTCGCGGCCGCGGCGGGAGATGCGATAGGGCCCCGACGCGCGGGACTCGATCAGACGCTTGCGCTTCAGCTTGCCGAAGACCGCCAGGTTGCAGCTGGCGAGCACCAGCCCGTCACGGGTGATGCATTCGACGCGGGTTATGCGACGGCCCTCGTCGCGATGGGCGCGCACGCAGCCGCCCTGGGCCAGGACGTGCAGCACGCGCTGCTCGTCTCTCGAGATATTCATTTTGGGAAAAAGCCAGTCTGGAGTTCGGCCAAGCCCAAACGCGCCGCGTCAAGCGGCGGTTAGGTTCGGGCTGCGAGCCGCGCGCCGGAGGCGTGCGGCAGCCGTTCAGACAAGCTCAGGCATGAACATCCGGGTTTGATGCCGCAGAACGGCGCTCGCCGCAACCTCACGGCTGCAGGATCACCACCAGCACGGCGGCGATCAGCACCAGCCCCTCCACCCCGTGGATGATCACCGCCAGCCAGTTGGAGCGGAAGGCCTGGGCCGGCAGGGCGTAGCAGAGGCAGCTGATCACCAGCCCCGGCATCAGCCAGAACTTGTGCACGTGATAGGCGGAGAACAGCAGGCCGTTGCCCAGCCACGCCCACCGCCCCCAGGCCCGCTCCATGCGCGGCAGCAGCACGCCGTGGAACAGCAGCGCCTCGCCCAGGCCGTAGTTGAACAGGCTGGAGACGAGGGCGAGGCCCAGGATATCCCATCGTCCCCGCGCCTCCGGCGTGATCAGGTGCTCGATCATCGCGAAAGCCGGCGCCAGGGCGGCCAGCCGCTCGCCCAGAGGCGTGGCCTGGAACAGCAGGGTGGCGGCCTCGTCGCCCAGGAAGCCCAGGGCGACGAACAGCGGCACCAGCAGGAAGGCGCCCGGAAACGGCCGCCCGGTCGAGCGCCAGACCGGCGGCGTCAGCCATAGCCGGCGGCGCAGCTCGGGCCAGCGCAGGCTCACCCCTTCCAGCTTCAGCACCACCAGCGACAGCACCAGCTGCCAGGCCATGCCCGCCACCACCATCCGCCAGAAGACCAGCCCCGGCAGCGGGTCGCCGGGCGCCATCAGCCGGGGCGCGACCACGAAGGCCAGCACCGCCATCGGCGCCGTGGCCGCCAGCCAGATCGAGAGGATCGCCACTGTACGGCCGACGGCGACCAGCCGCGCCGGCACGCCGGGCCTAATCAGGGTCGCGCGCACGGGGATCATGCCTAGAACCGACGAACCAGGCCGACGAAGCCGGCGGCGGCGCTCTTCTTGGCGACAAGGGGGCTTTGCGTGATGTCGTCGTCGAACAGCTCGACCTCCGCGGCGGCGATCACATAGGCCCGCTCGCCGACGCGGTAGCGGGCCTGCACGCCCAGCGACGGCACGACCACCCCGCCCGAAGGCGCGCCGGCTGTGCGGCCAAACTCGTAGGCGCGCGCCGCCCCGACCTCGCCGGTCTTCAGGCCGTAGAGCCAGGTGGCCAGCTTCTCGTCCTTCCACGACAGGCCGGCCATGGCCTCGATCGTCAGGCGCTCGGTCGGCGCGGCCGCAAGGGTCAGGTCGAGATTGACCTCATGGCCCTTGGTCTCGCCGGAGACGTCGGCCAGGTATTCGAGACTCACTGTCGCCGGACCGAAGGCGGCGCCGGCCCGGCCGCCGACGTCGATCCCGACGTCGCGCCGCAGGAGAGCGTAGTCGCGGGTCTCCTTGGGGTCGACCAGCTGGAAGCGCGGCGCGACCCGGCCCTCCAGGGTGAAGCGGTCGGTCGCATAGGCCTTGACGGCTAGGCCGCTGAGGTCGGCCGTGAAACGGCGATCCTGGTAGAAGAACAGCGGCAGCAGGCCCGTCCCGGTCTTTTCCCTGGCGCTCTCATAAGGGTTGGCGGCGGCATAGGCGCCGACCCCCAGCAGGAACAACCGCTCGGGTTCCTCGGCGCGGGCGGACGGGGACAGGGCGGCCAGCAGGCAGGCGGCCAGCAGGGCTGCGCCGGACAGGCGATCGATCATGACGGTTCTCTCTGAAACGGGGAGGACGGTCACGACCCTGGACGGGAGGGCTTGAGGCGTCGTCCGAACGGGCAGGCCCGGAGCCGCAACGCGTCCGATCCTGCCGGTCAGGACATGGTTGGAGCGATCAGGCGGCCGGGCGGAAGGCGCTGGGCGGCCGGCCGGCGTGCTTCTTCACCGCGGCGTTGAAGGTCGAGCGCGAGTTGAAGCCGACCTCGTAGGCGATGGCCAGGATCGGCTCGTCGGAGGCGCCGATGCGCGCCACCGCCTCCTCCACCCGCCAGCGGTTGACGTAGTCGAAGAAGCTCTGGCCCAGGTGCTCGTTCAGCACCTGCGACAGGTGGTTGGGCGTGACGCCGATGCGCCCCGCCAGCCCGCTCAGCGACAGCAGCGGGTCGCGGTAGAGGCCCTGGCCGCGCATGGCCTGCTCCAGGCGGGCGGCGATCTCGACCTGACGGGCCTCGGGCAAGGCGGAACGCGCGTACTTGCCGGCGGCGGGCAGCGCCTGGGGCGTCTCGGTCTGGGGGGTGTAGATCGGCTTTTGCGACAGGCCAAAGAGGCCGATGGCGGCGGTCCAGGCCAGTTCGACGGCGGCGGCGGCCGCGTCGAGCCAGCCCTCATGGGCGGCGCCGGCCGCCAGGGCCGACTTCACCGCCCCCCAGATCCAGGCGGCCAGCATCACCAGCAGCAGGGCCCGCAGCCAGCTCAGCGTGCGGTCCTCCAGGTTGGAGAACAGGTCGCGCACCCGCCGCACGTGGCGGCTCATCACCTGGAAGGCGGCGGCGAGATAGCCCAGGGTCACGGCCAGGAACAGCGCCACGAAAGCCAGCTGCAGCGGTCCGGCCAGCGGATCGCCCTCCGCGCCCTCGCCGGTATAGACCGCCAGCCGCGTCGAGACCGGCAGCAGGAAGAACGGCAGGACCAGCAGCATGGCCAGGGCCGCCGGCCAGCCGATGCGCGCGATGCGCCCCAGCGTCCAGCCCCGTTCCGGGTCGCCGGTCATGGCCAGCACATAGGCCAGGATCGACGGGCCAAGGCCCAGCGAGGTGGTCCACAGAATCCCCGTCGCCCAGGGCGCGGCGGCATAGGCACCGGCGCGGTCCAGCATCAGGTCCAGGCCCGACAGGGCGCTGAGCAGCAGAAACACCGCAATCGCAGTCGAGGGCGCCGTGCGCCAGTCGCGGCGCACGCCCAGTTGCGCGGCCGCGAACAGCCCCACGCCCGTCGCCGCCGAGGCCAGGATCAGCACCACAGTGTCGGCCATGCCCCGCCGCCTTCGCCCGAAAACGGCGCGGAGATTGTCGCGTAACGCCGATCGACGCAATCACTGGGGGAGCGACCTCAGGTCGGACTGACAATCATCTGACGGATCGCCCCCAGTCCGTCCTTCCCCGCGAAGGCGGGGACCCAAGCGGAGCCTGCTGATCGATCACGGCCGCGCCTCATCCTGGAACACAGCTTGGATCCCCGCCTTCGCGGGGAAGCTCGGAGAGAAAGACCGAAACCTCTGAATGTCGAACCCGCCCCTACTCCTTGATCTCGGGCAGCAGCCGGCCGAAGTGCGCCTCGACCTGGCCGTAGCATTCGCAGGCGCGGCGCTCGAGCTTGCGGCGGTCGCGGATCTCGACGCGGCCGCGGCGGGTCTGGATGATGCCGTCGGCCTGCAGGATCTTGGCCGCGGCGGTGACGGTGGTGCGCTGCACGCCCATCATGTCGGCCAGGGCCTCCTGGGTCAGCCGCACGACGTCGTCGCCCGAGCGGTCGTGGGCCGACAGCAGCCACCGGCAGCAGCGCTGCTCGATGGTGTGCAGGGCGTTGCAGGCCACCGACTGCATCATCTGGGCGATCAGGGCGTCGGCATAGCGGGTGAAGAGATCGCCCATGCCCGGAAAGCGCTGGCGCATCTCGTCCAGCCGCGCGGTCGGCACGACGAAGGCCGGCCCAGGCGCCTGCACCACCGCCCGGCCGTAGGCGGGCTTCAGCCCGCCGCTGACGATGCCGCCCAGCGCGCCCTCCCAGCCGATGGTGGCGGCCTCGACCTCGCGGCCCTCGGCGGTCACCACCAGCAGGGCGACCATGGTCGGCCGGCACGGCAGATAGGTGTTGCGCACGTCCTCGCCGACGTCGAACAGCACATGTCCCCGCGACAGGGCGACCATCGACATCGCCGACTTGAGGGCCGCGCGGGCGTCCTCGGGCATGGCCTGTAGCAGGCGATTGCCCGCATAGGCCTGGGCGACCCTTTCGGCGCGGGTCTCACGATCGGTCGGTTCTGCGGAGTCGGCCATGGCGGCATCCAACGGCGGCGCTTGCTCACCGTTAAAGCGCGCGGAGGCCGCCTTTCGTTGCGTGAAGCCTTCAGCTCAGCAGGGTGGGCCTGTGCAGCTGTCCGGTTTCGTCCTGGAGGTGCATGCGCACCGGCAGGCCAAGGCCCGTCGCCTGCTCGGCCAGCCGGGTGGCGGCGCGTTCGGCTTCGTGGCGGTTGCGGTAGGCCCCGAACCGGAGCTGGTCGCCGATGATGGTCCACCGGTCGCCCACCTGGACGACGCCGTAATGCACTTCAGCCATGACACGTCCTCCCTTCTGCGCTGTCGGAGTGGTCGTTTCTCGCCGCCCCTGACTTATCCACAGCCTGACGCCGATCCTTGTTGATAGCAAGGCCCTGAAGAGTCGAAGTTTCGACTCCAAATGGGCAAGCGCGGCTGTGGATGAAACGACGCAGTTCGCGCCGCGCGGGCGCGGCGGTGACAGCTCTCGGGCTTGAGGCGATAATGAACCCATGCTTCGCACGCGCGCCCTCGTTCCGGCCCTGGCGGCCCTGCTGCTGACCGCACCCGCGGCCCTGCCGGTCCATGCCCAGGAGCGCGAGCCGGCCGATCGCCAGCGGCTGCTCGACCTGGCCTATGCGCTGGGTCAGAGCCACGCCCTGCGCCAGGTCTGCGAGGGCGCCGGCGACCAGTTCTGGCGCGCCCGGATGATGCGGCTGATCGACATCGAAGCCGCCGACGCCAGCTTCACCGCCCAGATGCGCGACCGCTTCAACGGCGGCTTCGCGGCAAGCCAGGCCGGCCATCCAGAGGGCTGCTCTCCCGAGAGCCGTCGCGCCGAGCGCCAAGCGGCCCAGCGCGGCCGCGCCCTCGCCTCGAAGCTGTCGCAGACGGTGGTGGTCAACGATCCCGCGCAAGCTTCGCCGGATTCCGTGGCGGACGAGCGAGCCCCGCGCTAAATTCTTCCTATGGGCGCGGACGACTGGCGGCGAGGCCGCCGGGCCGGTCCTCTCGGGAGGCGTAGACTTGGCCGCTTATCTGGTTCCCCTGGTCCTGCTCGTGCTGGCGATCCTGCTGGTCGTCAACGTCATCAAGATCGTGCCCCAGGGCCGTGAATTCACCGTCGAGCGCTTCGGCCGCTACACCCGCACGCTCAAGCCCGGCATCAGCATCCTGACCCCGTTCATCGAGACGGTCGGCCGGCGGGTGAACATGATGGAGCAGGTGCTCGACGTCCCCAAGCAGGAGGTGATCACCAAGGACAACGTGTCGGTCAGCGTCGACGCAATCGTCTTCATCCAGGTGATGGACGCGGCCGCCGCGGCCTATCGCGTCGACAACCTGATCTACGCCATCACCCAGCTGGCCCAGACCAACCTGCGCACGGTGGTCGGCTCGATGGAGCTGGACGAAGTCCTCTCACAGCGCGACCACATCAACTCGCGCCTGCTGTCGACCATCGACGAGGCCACCGGCCCCTGGGGGGTCAAGGTCGCCCGCATCGAGATCAAGGACCTGACCCCGCCTGCCGACATCACCAACGCCATGGCCCGCCAGATGAAGGCCGAGCGCGAGCGGCG
This sequence comes from Caulobacter endophyticus, assembly GCF_029543245.1. Taxonomy (GTDB): domain Bacteria; phylum Pseudomonadota; class Alphaproteobacteria; order Caulobacterales; family Caulobacteraceae; genus Caulobacter; species Caulobacter endophyticus_A. The sequence continues at coordinate 23,665 of NZ_JARQWV010000035.1, read as the reverse complement.
CGCCGTGATCACCGAGGCCGAAGGCGAGAAGCAGGCCCAGATCGCCCGCGCCGAGGGCTCCAAGCAGGCCGCCATTCTCGAGGCCGAGGGCCGTCGCGAAGCCGCCTTCCGCGACGCCGAGGCCCGCGAGCGGGAGGCCGAGGCCGAGGCCAAGGCCACCGCCTTCGTGTCGGAAGCCATCGCCCGCGGCGACGTCAACGCCATCAACTACTTCGTGGCCCAGAAATACGTCGAGGCGTTCGGGGATCTCGCCCGTTCGCCCAACGCCAAGACCGTGATCGTGCCGGCCGACTTCGCCGGTATCACCGGCACGGTGGCCGGGGTCGGCGAACTGATCCGCTCGCTGAGCGGACCCGACGCTCCCCCGCCCGTGCGCACCGCGGCCGTGCCGACCAGCGCGCCGCGCAAGGGAGGCTGAAGGCCATGACCGGCCTGATCGACTTCTACGTCGCCCACCCCTTCTGGCTGTGGCTGTCGGCGGCGGCCGTATTCCTGGCGATCGAGGTGGGCACCGGCACCGGCTGGCTCTTGTGGCCGGCCGCCTCGGCGGCGGCGGTGGGGGTTGTAGCCCTGCTGCTGCCGACCAACCTGCCGGTGGAGATCGCCCTCTTCGCCGTGCTGACCATCGCCAGCACCTATTTCGCCCGCCGCTTCCTGCGGCCGGCCCTGGCCGGGCCCGATCCCGACCTCAACGACCCCACCCTGCGCCTGCTCGGCCGTCCGGCCGAGGTGGTGGCCGCCTTCGAGAACGGTCGCGGCCGGGTGTTCGTCGACGGCAAGGAATGGGCCGCCCAGACGGAGGGCGGGACCGAGGACCAGACCCCGCCCGAGACCGGGGCGCGGGTCTCGGTGGTGGGCGTGCATGGGGCCGTGCTGACGGTTCGTTGAGGAACCGGCGGCGCCTTTCGGTGTTTCGCGCGTTAAGGGCCTGCGCATGCTGAAGCTTCGGGACGAAGCGGACGCATCGCGGGCCGCTATGTCGTCTAACAGACGGCCGGCGCGGCCAGACTGTGCTGTAACTCTTCCGCGCCCACAGGAACGGCCATGCTCGACGTCTTCTACCCGGAACCGTCACGACCCGTCCGCAAGCGCGCGATCGCGCCGGTGGACGACTTCGCGGACATCGAGCTGCTGCACGGGATCAGCCTGGAACTGATCGGCGAGCAGGATCGCGTCGAGCTGTACGGCAAGATCGTCGACGCGGCGGTGGCGATCACGCGGTCGCAGTTCGGCACCATGCAGCTGCTCTGCCCCAAAGGCGACCCGTCGGGCCATGGTGGCGAGCTGCAACTCCTCAGCTATCGCGGACTGCCGCCGGAGGCCGTGGCGTTCTGGGCTTGGGTCAGCCCGTCGGCCCACAGCAGCTGCACGCTGGCGCTGCGCTCGGGCCGCCGGGCGATCATCCCCGACTACGAGACCTGGGACGAGATCGCCGGGACCGAGGACCTGCAAGCCTTCCGGCGCACCGGCATCCGCGCGGCCCAGACCACGCCGCTGCGCTCGCGCGACGGCAGCCTGCTGGGCATGATCTCGACCCACTGGACAAAGGCCCACAGGCCGTCCGAGCGCGACCTGCGCCTGCTCGACATCCTGGCGCGCCAGGCGGCCGACCTGCTGGAGCGGACCATCGCCGACGAGGCGCTGCGCGCGCGCGAGCAGGAACTGGCGCGAACCGTCACGGCCCTGCGCACGGCGCAGGGCGAGCTGCGCAGCCTCAACGAGACGCTGGAAACCCACGTCCAGGAGCGCACCAACGCCCTGCTGGCCGCCGAGGGCCAGGTCCGCCAGATGCAGAAGCTGGAGGCGATCGGCCAGCTGACCGGCGGCGTGGCGCACGACTTCAACAACCTGCTGACCGTCATCCGCTCGTCGGCCGAGCTGCTGCGCCGCCCCGCGCTGCCCGAGGAGAAGCGCGAGCGGTATCTGGACGCGATCTCCGACACCGCCGACCGGGCCGCCAAGCTCACCGCGCAACTGCTGGCCTTCGCCCGCCGCCAGACCTTGCGGCCGACCACCTTCCACGTCGGCGACAGGATCGCCAGCACCGCCGACATGCTGAGCGCGGTCGTCGGCGGACGGATCCGCCTGGTCGTCGACCACTGTCCCTCGGCCTGTTTCGTCGAGGCCGACGCCAGCCAGTTCGAGACCGCGCTGGTCAACATGGCGGTGAACGCGCGCGACGCCATGGGGGGCGAAGGCGATCTCGTCATCCGCGCCTATGAAGCCTCGTCGCTGCCGGCGCTGCGCGGCCAGGGCGCCCATGAGGGGCCGTTCGTCGCCGTGTCGATCACCGATACCGGCTCTGGCATGTCGCCCCAGGTGCTGGACCGGATCTTCGAGCCGTTCTTCACCACCAAGGATGTGGGCAAGGGCACAGGCCTTGGCCTGTCGCAGGTCTTCGGCTTCGCCAAGCAGTCGGGCGGCGACGTGGACGTGGTGAGCCGGGAGGGGGAAGGCTCGACCTTCACGCTCTACCTGCCGCGCGTCGACGCCCCGGCCATGGCGGCCGACGACGCCGCCGCCGAGCCGCCCATCGAAGCGCACGGCGCCATCCTGATCGTCGAGGACAACGCCGAGGTCGGCGACTTCGCGCGCCAGCTGCTGGAAGACCTGGGCTACGAGACCTGCCTGGTCGCCAACGGCCAGCGCGCCATCGCCGTGCTGGAGGAGCGGGGCGAGGCCTTCGACTACGTCTTCACCGACGTGGTCATGCCCGGCATCAGCGGCCTGGAACTGGCCCGGCGCATCCGCGGTCGCTGGCCCAGCCTGCCGGTGGTGCTGACCAGCGGCTACAGCCAGGTGCTGGCCGACGACGCCCACCATGGCTTCCCGGTGCTGCAAAAGCCCTATGCGATCGGCGAGCTTGGACGCATGCTCCGCTCGGCCCGCCGCGCCAGCTGACGACTGCTGACAGATCCGGGCGCGGCGACAGGCTAGGCCGGGGCCAGTTCAGGGCCAGTCCGACGGAGTTTCGATGAAGAGATCGCTTTGCGCGCTGGCCGGCGCGGCCCTGCTGGGCATGAGCGCCGGCGCGGCTCTGGCCCAGGACCTCTATATCGGCACGGTGGACGTCCAGAAGGACCAGGTGATCCTCACCCGCTGCGACCTGGCCGCCAACCGCTACGTCCTGCGCGATCGCGCCGAAGAGCAGGAAAAGCCGGTCGCCAAGCTGCGCGAGAAGCTCCAGACCCTGAAGGCGCCGGTCTATGTCGAGGTGATCGGCCAGTATGTCGAGATCGAGGGCCAGGACGGCAACGCCCTGGACGTGATCGCCCTGGAAGGCCTGAAGGCGGGCAAGTCGTGCCACCTGGCCGACGCCCTGGGATCGAACTAAGCGCATAGCTCGCCACTGGCGCTTTTCGCCTCGCGCCCCCATCTGGGCGCGGACCGCACGGACGAGAGGGAACAGACGGGTGGAACCCATCATCACGGTGTCGGGTCTGACCAAGACCTACGCCTCGGGCCACCAGGCCCTCAAGCAGGTCGACCTGACCATCAATCGCGGCGAGATCTTCGCCCTGCTCGGCCCCAACGGCGCGGGCAAGACCACGCTGATCAGCATCATCTGCGGCATCGTGCGGCCGAGCACGGGCACGATCGTCGCCGACGGCCACGACATCGCTCGCGACTACCGCCCGGCCCGCACCAAGATCGGCCTGGTGCCGCAGGAACTGACCACCGACGCCTTCGAGACGGTGATCGCCACCGTCACCTTCAGCCGCGGCCTGTTCGGCAAGCCGCCGAACCCCGCGCTGATCGAGAAGATCCTCAGAGACCTTTCGCTGTGGGACAAGAAGGACGCCAAGATCATGACCCTGTCGGGGGGCATGAAGCGGCGGGTGATGATCGCCAAGGCCCTGTCGCACGAGCCGTCGATCCTGTTCCTCGACGAACCCACCGCCGGCGTCGACGTCGAGCTGCGCCGCGACATGTGGGAGATGGTCCGCAAGCTGCGCGAGACGGGCGTGACCATCATCCTGACCACCCACTACATCGAGGAGGCCGAAGAGATGGCCGACCGGGTGGGGGTGATCCGCAAGGGCGAGATCATCCTGGTGGAGGATAAGGCCGCCCTGATGCAGAAGCTGGGCAAGAAGCAGCTGACCCTGCACCTGCAAGCCCCGCTGCAAGCCGTTCCCGCCGGCCTGTCGGACTATGCCCTGGAACTGACCGCCGATGGCGCCGAGCTGGTCTACAGCTTCGACGCCCAGGCCGCCGAGACCGGCATCGCCCCCTTGCTGCGCCGCCTGTCGGCCGAGGGCGTCGACTTCACCGACCTCAACACCCGCCAGAGCTCCCTCGAGGAGATCTTCGTCAGCCTGGTGAAGGACCGGCCATGAACCTGCACGCCGTCGCCGCCATCTACCGCTTCGAGATGGCGCGGACCTTCCGCACCCTCTTGCAGAGCATCGCCTCGCCGGTGCTGTCGACGTCCCTGTATTTCGTGGTCTTCGGCGCGGCCATCGGCTCGCGCATGACCGCCGTCGACGGGGTGCCCTACGGCGCCTTCATCGTGCCGGGCCTGATCATGCTGTCGATCCTGACCGAGAGCCTGTCGAACGCCTCGTTCGGCATCTACATGCCCAAGTGGTCGGGCACGATCTACGAGGTGCTGTCGGCTCCCGTCTCGCCGTTCGAGATCGTGCTGGGCTATGTCGGCGCGGCGGCCAGCAAGTCGCTCCTGCTGGGCACGATCATCCTGGCCACGGCGCGCCTGTTCGTACCGTTCGAGATCCAGCACCCGCTGTTCATGGCCGCCTTCCTGGTGCTGACGGCGGTGACCTTCAGCCTGTTCGGCTTCATCCTGGGCATCTGGGCCGACAGCTTCGAGAAGTTGCAGATCGTGCCGCTGCTGGTGATCACGCCCCTGACCTTCCTCGGCGGCAGCTTCTATTCGATCGACATGCTGCCGGGCGTGTGGCGGACGATCTCGCTGTTCAATCCGGTGGTCTATCTGGTCAGCGGCTTCCGCTGGAGCTTCTTCGGCACGTCTGACGTGGGCGTCGGGGTCAGCCTGGCGGCCACCTGCGGCGTGCTGCTGCTGTGCCTGGCGATCATCGCCTGGGTCTTCAAGACCGGCTACCGCCTGAAGAACTGATGGTTAGATCCGGAAAACGGAGTCTCGTGAAGAAGTCCGTCATCCCGGCCGAAGGCCCGCATCGCGGGCCGTAGAGCCGGGACCCAGGGGCCGGCGCACTGCGGTTGCTCCTGGGTCCCGGCTCTCCGCTTCGCTGCGGCCGGGATGACGATCTTTGGGCCTTTGAGTTTCAAGCCTTTCGCCGCAGGGCAATCGAGCCCAGCCCCTAACCGAACAGCGCGGCGATGATGTCGCGATAGGCCCGCTCCATCGCCGCCGGACTGGCGGTGGAGCCGCGCGCGCCGCGCATCTGCAAGCCGTCGAGGATCAGACCCAGGAAGGCGATGCGGGCGACCATGTCGTCGTCGGTCCAGTCCAGCTTGCGGAACGGGGCCAGGGCCTCGACACCGCGTTCCAGCTGGGCGGTCTCGACGTCATGCACCACCTGGGCGACCACGGCGTTGCGCTCGGCCTCGGCCAGGATCTCCAGATCCAGGGCCGCCACCTTGGTTTCGCGAGCCTGGCTCAGAGCGGAAGACGCGTCGCGCAGCAGGGTCTCCAGCACCGGCTCGCCCTGGGCATGGTGCTCGAACGGATCCAGCACCTTGCGGGCCCGAGCCTGGGCCACCGCGCCGATGATGGCGTCCTTGTTCTCAAAGTGGCGATAGACCTGCCCGACGCTGAGGCCCGCGCCACGAGCGATCTGGTCCATGGTGGTGGAATGGAAGCCCGACGTCTGGGCGTGCTTCGTCGCAGCGATCAGGATGTCACGCCGCTGCGCGGAAGCCTTACGCTCTCGCTCCAACCTCGCCCTCCCCTACGCCAGTCACACACGCGCGCCGACGAGGCCGGGCGCGGGCCGATCCTACAAGCGTTCGACAGCAGGTGAAATCCGTTGCGCTCGGCGGGGGTCAGTCAGCGACGCTGCGCTCGATCTTGATCAGGTCCAGCACGCCGACGATCTGGCGGGACCGCCAGGTGCTGACCAGGTACGACAGCGGCCCCAGCGCCAGGGTCAGGGCCAGGCCCAGGCAGTTGACGGTGTTTTCGCGAACGAACGTCCCCAGGTCGTCGCCGACGATCTCGGCCACCAGCGCCGTCACCGAAACGGGCACGGTCAGATAGCAGACGATCACCGCCCGCAGCATCTGCTCCTGGCGGCGCGCGTTCAGCGCGGCCAGGGCCGCCACGGCGTCGAAGGTCTTGTCCTCGACCCCCTCCAGCAAGGCGAAGGCCCGCCGGGTGGAGGCGTTCTTGCGAAAGCCGCTGAGGAAATCGACGCCCAGATAGCCGTAGGCGCCCGGCGAATAGAACCAGGACGGCATGAAGCTCCAGACCGGAAACTCGTTCTTGAGCCTGCGCCACAGGGACCAGCACGCCAGTTCCTGCCCGGCGGCCGTCTCGACCGGTTCCTTGCCCCCCATACGCGCCCCATCAACCCAGACTAGAGATTCGGGCCGACCCTAGCCGGGGCCGAGCGGTCTTGCCTACCCCACGAACCCCGCCGCGCGGCGCAGGCGGTCGTTGATGGCTTCGCCCAGGCCCTCGTCGGGGATCGGCGCCACGGCGATGCTCACCGGCGCGGTGCGGTCGGCGGCGCGCAGGTGGGAAAAGAGGTTGGCGGCGGCCTGCGCCAGATCGCCCGTGGGGCTGAGGTTGAACACCCCCTCCCCCGCCGGCCACGGACCGAAGGCCAGGAAGGCCTCGCCCTCGCCGGGCGCCGCCGCGTTGATCCGCACCGGCGCGTCGGGGGCGTAGTGCAGGGCCAGGCGGCCGGGCGAGCGCTTGGCGTCGTCGTCGGCCTCGGCCAAGGGGCCGACCACCGCCTCGAGCTGGGCGCGGGTGACGGCGCCGGGACGCAGCAGCCGCACGGGTCCTTCGAGCACGGCGACGACGGTGGATTCCAGGCCGACCTGGCAGGGCCCGCCGTCGAGCACGGCCGCGCACTTGTCGCCCGTCTCGGGATAAGCGTCCTGGAAGGTGGTGGGACTGGGACGGCCCGAGCGGTTGGCGGAGGGGGCCACCACCGGTCCGCCGAACGCGGCCAGCACGGCCCGCGCCAGCGGGTGGCCGGGCACGCGGATGGCCACCGTCTCGAGCCCCGCGCGGGCCAGGTCGCAGACGGCGGAAACGTCGACGATCGGGGCGACGATGGTCAGAGGGCCGGGCCAGAACGCCTGGGCCAGGGCGCGCGCCCGCTCGTCGAAGGCGGCGATGCGGGCGGCCGTATCGAGGTCGGCGACGTGGGCGATCAGCGGGTTGAAGCGCGGACGGCCCTTGGCCTCGAAGATCGCCGCCACGGCAGCGGGGTCGGAGGCGTCCGCCCCGAGGCCATAGACGGTTTCGGTAGGCAGCAGGACGAGGCCCCCACTGGCGAGGGCCTGCGCCGCGCGGGCTACTTCTTCTTGGCCGTGAGCGCGAAGCTCACCTTGATCTTGGCCGGTATCTGATCCGTCGACGCCCATTCGCCCTGTCCAACCCCGAACGCGGTCCGGTCGAGGGTGGTTACACCGCGCGCCGTGGCCGTGTCGCCGTCGATCTTCAGGCTGAACGGCAGGCTGAGCGGCTTTTTCACGCCGCGCAGGTCCAGCGTGCCGTCGGCCACATAGCGGCCCTCGGCGGTCTTGCGGAACTTGCTGGCGGTGAAGGTCGCCTTGGGGTTGGCCGAGGTGTTGAAGAAGTCGGGCCCTTGCAGGCTCTCGTCGCGCTGGCCGTCGCCCGTGCCGGCCGAAGCCAGGTCGATGCTGACGGTCAGCTTCGACCGATCCAGCGCCTCGGGCGAGAACAGGATGTCGGCGGTCCAGCGGCTGAACCGGCCCTGGATCGGCGTGTCGGCCCAGGCCAGGTTGAAGTCGAGGTGCGAGCCCTTCTGCACGGCCCAGGCGACCGGGTCCTTCAGGACGCTGTCGGCAGGCGGCGCGGCTTCGGCGGTTTCGGCCGGAGCGGCGGGCGTCGCGGGGCCAGCCGGCGTCGCGGCCGGAGCAGCGGCGGCGGCCGGCGCCTCTTCGGGCAGGGCCAGCTCGTCGGCGCTGCTTTCGGCCGGCGCCGGCTGGGGCGCCTTGGCCTTGGCGGGGGTGTAGAGATAGCCGGCGGCGACCACGGCGGCGAAACCGGCGGCGGCCAGCCACAGGCGCGGCTCCTTGATCCCCGGCTTGGCGCCGGCGGCCATGTGGCCGAACACCTCGTCGCGGTCGAGGATCTGGTGCTTGGCCACCGCGCCCAGGTGCAGGGCCAGCAGCACGTAGGTGAACTTCACCAGCAGGCCATGGCCCAGGTGGCCGATATTGTTCCAGGCGTCCTTGGCCCCGGCGGCCAGCTCGGGCAGGCCCGGCAGGTGCGGCCAGGGAATGGCGCCGAACAGGATGGTCGGAATGTTGATGCGGCTGGTCGAGACGATGATCCAACCGGTCAGCGGCAGGCCGATCATGATTACGTAGAAGCCGACGTGCACGGCGCTGGCGGCGATCTTCTCCCAGGTCGGCTGGCCGGCCGGGGCCGGCGGCGACTTGTGGGTCAGCTTCCACAGCAGGCGCGCGACGCTGAGCACCAGGATGGTGATGCCGATCGACTTGTGCAGCTGGAAGAGGGCGAAGGTTTCGGCGCCCTTGGGGCCGTCGTCGGCCCGCCAGCCCAGGATCACCTGGAAGATCAGAGCGGCGGCGATCAGCCAGTGCAGGATGATCGCCACCGTCGAATAGCGGACAGGACCCGCCGCCGAGGCGGGTTTGGAAAGCGTCTCGGCGGTCATTGGGCCGTCCTAACTAGGTAACTGTCTTACTTCTTCGGATTGAATTCGGCTTCGATCGCCAGGTCGACGTCGTCCGAAACCATCGGCACCAGGTGGGTGAAGCCGAACTCCGAGCGCTTGATCTTGCCCGTGGCCGAGAAGCCCATGATCTGCGAGCCGAACGGGGTCTTGGCGAAGCCGTTGTAGGTGACGTCCAGGGTCACCGGCTTGGTCACGCCGCGGAAGGTCAGGTCGCCGGTCAGCTTGCCCTTGCCGGGCGAGGTCTGCTCGATCTTGGTCGAGACGAAGGTGATGGTCGGGTACTTGGCCGAGTCGAAGAACTTCGGATCGTCCGAGATTTCCTTGTTGAAGTTCGGCAGGCCGGTGTCGACCGACTTCGGGTCGACCGTGATCGACACCTTCGAGTCCAGCGGCTTGGCCGGGTCGAAGCTGTAGGAGCCGTCCAGGCCCGACAGGCGGAAGGTGTAGTTCGAGGTGCCGAAGTGCTTGATGCGCAGGGTCAGGCTGGCGTGGCGCTTGTCCAGGGCCCAGGTCCCGGCCGGAGCGGCGGCGGGATCCGTCGCCGGTTGCGCCAGGGCGGCGACCGGGGCCGCGAGCGGAGCGGCGAGAAGGGCGCCGGCCAGAATGGCGTAGGCGAAGGGGCGAGCCATGGTCTCAGATCTCCAAACTGACAAAACTGTCATAGTGACGGTTGCTGATTACCCCGACTTAGGAACTTCACCGTCCAGTTGAAGGGGCGTCTTCTCACGAAGCCGTGATCGCCTGGCGGTCCTTGGCGGAGCGAGGCGCGCGATCTAAACAGGGATCACATACCCCAACCCGACGCTTGAACAGATCGGCCCCCGCATGACTTTCCGCGCTCCCGTCCGCGACCTCGCCTTCGCCCTGCGCCATGTGGCCGACTTCGGCCGCCTGGCCGACGCCTATCCCGAGGCCGACGCCGACACCGTCGACGCCGTGCTGGAAGCCGCTGGCGTGTTCGCCTCCGAAGTGCTGGCCCCGATCAACCGGGCGGGCGACCTTACGGGCGCCAAGCTGGAAAACGGCGTGGTGCGCAGCGCCCCTGGCTTCGCCGACGCCTACAAGGCCTTCGCCGAGGCCGGCTGGACCTCGCTGGCCGCCTCGCCCGACCACGGCGGCCAGGGCCTGCCCAAGGCGCTGGAGATCGCCACCCTGGAGATGGTGCAGGCCGCCAACATGGCCTTCGGCCTGTGCCCGATGCTGAGCCTGGGCGCCATCGAGGCCCTGGCCCTGCACGGGACCGAGCGCCACAAGTCGGTGTTCCTGCCCAAGCTGGTCTCGGGCGAATGGACCGGCACCATGAACCTGACCGAGCCGCAGGCCGGTTCGGACCTGGCGGCCCTGACCACCATGGCCACGCCGGACGGCCAGGGCGGCTACACCCTGTCGGGCCAGAAGATCTTCATCACCTGGGGCGACCACGACGCCACCGACAACATCGTCCACCTCGTCCTGGCCCGCACGCCCGACGCCCCCGCCGGCGTGAAGGGCGTCTCGCTGTTCCTGGCCTCCAAGGTGCTGGTCGACGACGAGGGCAAGATGGGCGCGGGCAACGACGTGCGCGTCGGCGGCTTGGAACATAAGTTGGGCATCCACGGCTCGCCCACCTGCGTCATGCTGTTCGAAGGCGCCAAGGCCGAGTTGGTCGGCAAGCTGCACCACGGCGTGGCCCACATGTTCACGATGATGAACGCCGCCCGCCTGCAGGTCGGCGCCCAGGGCACCGCCATCGCCGAGCGCGCCTACCAGCAGGCCCTGAACTTCAGCCTGGAACGCGTCCAGGGCCGCTCGGCCTGGACCGGCGCCTATCCCTCGCGCCTGTTCGACCACCCGGACGTGCGCCGCACGCTGCTGCTGATGAAGGCCAAGATCGAGGCCGCCCGCGGCATCTGCCTGTCGACCGCCGTCGCCGCCGACCTGGCCCACGCGGCCGCCGACGAGGAGACCCGCGCGGCCGCCAAGCTGCGCGAGGAACTGCTGACCCCGATCGCCAAGGCCTGGTCGACCGACGTCGGCGTCGAGGTCGCCTCGCTGGGCGTGCAGATCCACGGCGGCATGGGCTTCATCGAGGAGACCGGCGCGGCCCAGCACTATCGCGACGCCCGCATCACCCCGATCTACGAAGGCACCAACGGCATCCAGGCCATCGACCTGATCGGCCGCAAGCTGGGCTTGGCCGACGGCCAGGCGGTGGCCGACCTGATGGACGACATCCGCGACACCATCGAGGCCCTTAAAGGCGCCGACGCCTCGCTGACGCCGGTCGCCGGCCGCCTGGAAGCCGCGCTCAACGCCGCCGCCTCGGCCACCGCCTGGCTGGTCGAGCGCCGCGCCCGCGCCATGCCCGACGCCCTGTCGGGCGCGACGGCCTACCTCAAGCTGCTGGGCGACACGGTCGGCGGCTGGATGCTGGCCAAGGGCGCCCTGGCCCCGGAAGCCGAAGCCCTGCGCGGCCAGCTGCTGCGGGTCTATGCCGAAAGCGTGCTGGCCCAGGTCCCGGGCCAACTGGCGGCGGTGACCCTGGGCGACGCCGATCTCGTGGCCGTGACGCCCGAGGCGCTGGGGGCCTGATCCCCCCGCCGCGCCGTCAAAAGCAAAAACCCCGGGGCTCGCGCCCCGGGGTTTTCTTTTTCCGATCCGTGGCCCGGATCAGAACTTCCAGTTCAGGCCGACCAGAGCCGCCTGACGGCCGCCGTCGCCGAACTCGCCGCTATAGGCGGTCGACACCGACAGGCGCTCGGAGACGTCGTAGTCCAGGCCCGCGCCCACCAGGCCCAGCGTCTTGTCGCGACGCAGGCCCTGACCGACCAGATCGGCGTCGAGGCCCGCAATGCGGCCCGAGGCCGCCGGCGCATCGCCGCCGACGCGGCTGCGGAAGCCTGCCGAGACGAAGGGGTGGACCCGAGCGCCGGTCGCCTGACCGCCGCGCAGCTCCACCTGGCCGTCGACGAACCAGGCGTCTACCGTCTCGCTTTCGAGAGTCAGGGCGAAGGCGCCGCCGCCGCGCTCGACCAGGTCGCCGCGCTTGGTGCGGACATAGCTGGCGCCGAGGCTCGGGCGCACAGCCCAGTCGCCGTTGAGCGCCATCGGGTAGCTGAGGTTCACGTCGGCGGCCCAGCTCTTGAGCTTGTAGTCGCCGGTGGCCTGGACGCCGCCCGGCGCCATGCGACGGGTCTGAGTGTCGGCCCGATCATGGGCCGCCGTACCCGCCAGCGCCAGACCGCCCAGCTCCACCCGGCCGGTGACCCCGACCACGAAGCTGTCGAGCTCGGTGCGCGCATCGAGGGCCCCGATCCGCTGACGGCCATCGACATAGCCGACGAAGGCGCCACCCCAGGCCGAGGCCAGGCCGTAGCCGACGCCGCCGATCACGCCCGTACCGTCGGTCTTGCCCGCGGCCACGCCCGCCTGGGCGTCGCCGTCGAAGTCGCGACGGCCGGTGAAGGCCTGACCGAAGCCGAACAGCCCCGCCTCTTCAGGGGCGAACCGTGACTGGGCCCGCAGCGTATCAACGATGGCCAGGCCGTCTTCCGCCGCCAGCTGGGCGGCCGAGGCGTAGGCCTGCGGCGTAACCCGGGCCAAGGCGGCGGCGTTGCTGGCGCCGGTGGTCTGGTCGACCAGCAGCGGCATCGCCGCCACGGCGGCGGCGCCGGCCTTGTCGGCGATGAAGGCGCTGTTCAGCGTCTCCACCAGGCCCGACACTTCGCGCGAGAACGAGGCGTTGGTCGTGAACAGGCCCAGCGCTTCCAGGCGGGTGGCCGACTGGTTGAAGCGCAGGTTCAGGCCCTCGCCGCCCTGGATCGTGGCGTAGGATCCGGTGATGCCGCCGCCGGCGACGATCAAGTCGAGGCGACGGCCCGGCGTCAGGGTAGCCGCCGCGCCGGTCAGCTTCAGGGTCGCGCCCTGGGCGATCGTCACCTTGCCCGAGACCACCAGCTTGTCGCTGGCCGACGGGCTGAGCTCGAACAGGCTGGTCGAGGCCGCGCCGAGGGCGAGGTTGCCCGTCACCGTCATCGTGCCCGGCGAGGCGCCCGGGCTGAGCGTGCCGTTGACGACGACGTCGCCGACCACCGCCCCGGCCGAACCGAAGGTCGCGCCCTGAGCGACCGTGACCGAACCCGTCAGGCGCGAACCGGCCAGGCCGATCAGGCGGCCGCCCGAGACCTGGATGGTCTCGAAGCCGTAGGCGCCGGCCAGGCTGGCCACGCCCGACTGCATGGCGAGGGTTTCGAAGCCGGTGAAGCCCGTCGTCCCGAACGCGGTCGGGGCCGCGTCCGTGCCCCCCACGGCCAGCTCGACGCGGTCGCGACCCAAGCCGCCCTCGGCGGAACCGGAGAAGCTGCCGCCCGAGGTCAGGCGCAGCACATCGTCGCCCGCGCCCAGGTCCAGACGGCCCTGGAACGCGCCGCCGACGGTGACCGTGTTGTTGTCGGCCCCCAGCACGACATCACCCGACGCCAGGCTCGATCCCGCACCGACCGACAGGGTCAGGCTGGAGGTGACCAGACGATCGAACTTGGCCGCGCCGCCGGTGAAGTTCAGCGCGCCCGTGCCGGTGACCTCGAGGATCTCGAACTGCTGCAGCTGGTCGCCGCGCAGGGACAGGTCCGAAACCAGGTCGATGCTGACCTGGTCCGAGCCCGCGCCGCCCAGGACCGTGCCGGCCAGAACGCCGCCGGCCGCCAGTTGCAGCACATCGTCGCCCGCGCCCAGATCGACGGTTCCGTCCAGAACGGCGCCGCCCAGGACGGTCAGGGTCTGGTTCCCGGCCCCGAAGGCGATGGTGTCGCCGGCCGCGCCGAGCGAGCCGGTCACCGACAGGGCGCCGCCGGCCAGGTTGATCGTCTCGAAGCCGCTGACCTGACCGCCCAGGGTCACCGGAGCGGTGCTGGTGAAGGTCAGGACGTCGGCCCCCGCACCGCCGAGCTTGAGCCCGGTGAAGCTGGCGCCGGCCAGGGTCAGGCTGTCGTCGCCGGCCCCGAGATTGATCGAGGCGATGTCGATGTCCGACGTCAGGGCGTCGGCCTTGCCGCCGCCCGACACCGCGCCGACCGTGTAGCCCGCGCTGGTCAGGGCCAGCCCGGCGCCGTCGAGGCTGACGCTCTCCCAGTTCTGGTCGAGGGTCAGGGTCAGGCGGCCCGCGCCCTGAACGCCGAGGCGCTCGAAGCTGGTGCGCGCGGTCAGGCCGGCGCGGTCGCCGGCCAGTTCGACGATGTAGGTGTCGGAACCCGTGCCGCCGTCGATCGCGCCCAGCACCGTCGAGCCCGCCCCCTCGGTGAAGACGTCGTCGCCGGCGCCGAGCAGGAGCGAACCGTTGATGGTTCCGCGGTTGACCACCGCATCGGCGCCGCCGCCCAGGCTGACGCTGCCGGCGATGACGCCCGCGTTCTCGACCTGCTCGCTGCCGTCGCCGCCACTGAACACCGAGGTGTAGCCGGTGGTCGAGACCGTGGTCCCGGCCTCGACGATGGCCTTGCCGCCCTCGAGGCGGATGGTGTCGGCCGAGAAGGCGCCTGCATAGGTGATGCCGCCGTCGCCGATCTGGGTGAAGCGCTCGAAGTTGAGGAACTGGGCGCCGGTGACCTTGCCGCCGCCGGTGGAGTCGATCGTCAGGGTGTCGAGGCCGAAGCCGCCGTCGACCACGCCGGTCATCGAACCGCCGACCCACTGGACGAAAGTGTCGTTGCCGTCGCCCAGTTCGACGCGGCCGGTGATCGAGCCGTAGTTCTCGATGCGGTCGTCGCCGTAGCCCGTGCGGATCAGGCCGGTGATCGTGCCGTCATTGCGGATGACGTCGGCGCCCGAGCCGGTGTCGATGGCCGCGACCGCGCCCGAGATCGTGGCGCCCTTCACGTTGGTCACCACGGTGTTCGTATAGCTGTTCGCGGACTCGATCGCGGTCCCCGCGGAGCTTGTGATCGCGCCGCTGTTGGTGACGGTGAAGGGCTGGTCCGTCCAGCCGGTGCGCCTGACCGACGTGCCGACGGTGGAGATGGTCCCGCGGTTCTCGACGGTCAGGACGTTGTTGACGCCGTAGTCGAAGCTGCTGGCGGCGGTCTGGGTCAGGGAGCCGGTGTTGAGGAACGACTTGGCGCCCGACACGGCCGTGGCGTTCTCGACCGAGATCGTGCCGGAGTTGACCACCCGGTCGCCGCCGTCGATCGCGATGACGGGGCTGTAGCTGGTCTTCTGGCCCTGCACGGTCAACGAGCCGGCGTTCTCGAAGCTCGACGCGGCGGAGAGCTGGATGGCGGAGCTGATGTAGCCCGTCACCGGCTGGCGCATGACCAGCGCGCCGCGGCTGACGATCGACAGCTGGGCGACCGTGTCCCAGGCATAGCTGTAGCCGTTGGTAAGGCTGACGAGCGGGCCGCTGGTCGTGAGGATCGGGCTCGTCCCGCTGTTGGCGTTGATGTCGGCCGTCAGATCGAGCGAACCCTTGCCGCTGAGGTAGAGCGTGTCGTTCCAGGGCTTGTTGATCGTCAGCTTGGCCGCCGCCCCGTTCTCCAGGGACAGGGCCAGCCGTTCGAAGCCGGCCGCGTCTGCGATCGTGTTGGTCGTGTCGCTGGCCACCCGCAGCAGCAGGGTGTCGGCATTGCCGGCGCCGCCATCGACCACGCCGGTCACGCCGACGAACTTGCCGTCCTTGAAGCGGCTAAGATCGGTGATGAAGAAGTCGTAGCCGCTGCCCAGGTACAGCGAACCGTTCAGCACGCCGCCGTCGTCGAAATAGATGTCGGTGGAATCCGAGAACACCCCGACCAGATTGACGTCGCCGTTCAGGACGCCGGCGTTGCGCACGATGGCGCTGCTGCTGGCGGTGAGGGAGTTCGTCGTGCCGGTGATCACCCCCTTCGCGCCGTTGAACAGCGTCGAGGAGTGGCCCATCGCCACGCCCACGCCGCTGGAAGCGGTGATCTGGCCGTTATTGGCCAGGGTGACGGACGACAGGACCGCGCCGTTGGTGACGCCGAGGATCTTGCCGTTGTTGGTCGAGGTGATGCTGCGGACCGTGCCGCCGCCCAGGGTCAGCCACACCCCCGTGTCCTGGGTCGACTGCACCAGGCCGTCGTTGACGAAGCCCCCGCTGACGGTCAGCGCGTAGCCGCTGGCCGTGATCTCACCGGTGTTCAGGAAGTTCTGCGGCGCGATCGAAGCGTAGACGCCATAGCCGTTGACGCCGGTGATCTTGCCGGTGTTGGTGAACCCCGCCAGGCCGGTGAAATAGACCGCATAGCCGGTCTCGAGACCGGCGCCGGCGCCGCCGCCGAGCGGCGCGCCGAGCTGCGCGGTGATCTCGCCGGTGTTCTTGAACTTCAGGCCGGTGTCGAACGGCGCATAGAGGCTCGAGAAGGCCGTGCCCGTGGTCTGGACCACGCCGGTGGTGAGCACCGTCCCTTGGCCGGCGAAGTACAGGCCGTCGCCGATGTCGCCGTTGAAGGTCAGGGTCACGTCATTGCTCAGGGCGAGCTGAGCGCGCTGGAAGTTGGTCGGCAGAACGGGGCTGGAGAGCCACGCGTCGGCGGTCCGGTCCTGCGAGATCACGACACGGACGGTGTTGACGCCGCCGCCGCCGTCGATCCGCCCGGTGACCACGCCATAGTCCACGCCGTTCTGGCCGTAGCCGGCGATCAGGGTGTCGCGGCCGCTACCGAACAGCAGGTCGCCGTTGATCGTGCCGCCCACGTTGTCGACATTGGCGCCCGCATCGCCGAGCGAAGAGGCCAGGACCGAGCCGTTGATGGTCCCGCGGTTTACGAGGGTGAAGCCCCAGCCGCCGTCGCCGCCGTCGATGGCCACCGCGCCGCCGCCCTGGATGATCCCGCCGGCCTTGTTCTCCACATTGAAGCCGCGGGTGGCGGCGAGGGCCACGCCGGACGTGTTGGCGATCAGGCCGCTGTTGACGAGCGACAGATAGCCCCCCGCGTCGACCGTCGCCGAAGCGCTGGCCGAACGCATCGTGCCGGTGTTGGTCACCGTGCCGACCGAGCCGATGTAGCTGTTCGCCGTGGGATAGCTGTAGGCCGACCCCGTACCGCCGTCGATGACGCCGGCGTTGTCGAGGGTCTGGACCGTGCCCTGGATACCGCCGATGAAGCCGCTGGCCCGATTGGTCACCGTCCGCAGGGCCACCCGATCAACGGGCAGGGCCACGATGGCCGGCCCGCCCGAGGTCGAACGGATCTCGCCGCTGTTGTCCAGGCTGGCGAAGGTTCCCGTCAGGTAGCTGGACGCGCCGGCCCCGTCGAGAAGGATGGCCGTCGACCCGGTGATGACCCCGTCGGCGCCGACCAAGATGTTGGCGGTCGTGTTGCTGTAATAGACGCCGGTCATCTCGTTGCGCAGCAGCACGCCGACTCCGGACCCGCCGTCCACCTCGCCCTGTACGTTCAGCGTCACAGTCGAGGGCGGTGACGGATAGACGCCGGTCGAGGTGATCAGCACGGCGGCGGGATCGGTCGTTCCCCGGGTCAGGCTGGCGCCGGCCTCGATGCTGATCACACCGCTGTTGGAGGCGACCACGCCTCCGACGGTGGTTCCCGTGCACACCGTCGGCGTCCCGGCCACGACGGGGTTGGGCGAGCAGTCCGCCCACGCTGATCCCGCACTCGCGGCCGCCAGAACGACCAGGCTGCAACCCATAAGATAACGACGGACCGCATGCGGCCTCGAGACGCTCAACTGAAACACCATCGCCCCCAGAAAGATAAACTATAAGTCGTTTAGCTTTGCTGTAACGAAACGTCGAGCGACCTTGATCAACATGATCGTAGTGAGATTGCAGCAGCGACGTTGCTGGCCTCAATGCCCTGGCTTGAGCAGCATCCATGCCGCCATCGCCACCATCATCACGTTCTCGGTCAGCGAGATGAAGCCCAGCGGCACGTTGCTGTCGCCGCCGACGCAGGCGCATTTCAGGTCGCGCCTGTCGATATAGACCGCCTTGAACACCGACACCGCGCCGATCCCGCCGATCACCAAAGCCAGCGGCGCGGAAAACCAGGTCAGCACGCCGGCCGTCATCAGCACACCCGCCAGGCCTTCGGCGAACGGATAGACGTAAGCATACGGCACCCAGCGCTTGGCCAGCAGATCGTAGCCCAGGAACATCGAAGAAAAACTCTCGACGTCGCGCAGCTTCTGGATGGCCAGCACCACCATCGAGAAGCTGATGAACCACTCGATCGCCCGCGCCGTGAAGGGCGTTCCGTCGACGGCGTAGGTCGCCGCCAGGGCCATCAGGGCGGTCATGGCGAAGAGGGCGATCACGGGCTTGTAGGTCTTGGCCTTTGGATCGCGGGGCCTCTCGCCGAACCAGCGCCGCAGGTCGTCGAACCCGCCGATCCGCTCGCCGCCAATGAACACCTGCGGCGTGGTCTTCACGCCATGCTGCGCCTTGAAGGCGTCGGTGGCCTCGCGGGTGGTCAGGTGATGGTCCTCGACCTCGTAGCCCTTGGACCGCAGCAGATGCCTGGCCTTCAGCCCATACGGACAGACGTGCTTTTCCATCACCATGCGGTAGAGGACGGCCTTCTTGGGGGCGCTGCTCACGGCGGATCTCCTTGTACGCGACCGGGACCCGCCTCATATGGATTCCGTACCATGGTACGGAGTCAAGCGATGACGACGACGAACGCCGCGACGACGATCGCAGGCCTGGCCAAGGCCGGCGGCGTGGGGGTGGAGACGGTCCGCTACTACCAGCGCCGGGGCCTTCTGGAGACCCCGCAGCGTGGCGAGGGCCTTGGCCTTTCGGGCGGCGTGCGGCGCTATGGCGACGAGGCGGTGCGGCGGCTGCGCTTCATCCGCTCGGCTCAAGCCGCCGGCTTCACCCTGGAGCAGATCGGCGAGCTTCTGGCGCTCGACGCCGGCGAGGACCGGGTGCGGGCCCGCGAGCTGGCCCGCGAGCGCATCGCCGATCTCGACCGCAAGATCGAGGAGTTGCAGGCCGCCCGCGCGGGCCTCTCGCGCCTGCTCCACACGTGTAGCGCCGACGATCATGGACCCTGTCCGATCATCGCCGCGTTCGAGACCTGAGCCCTGCTCAAGATTTTGCCGCTCTAAAACTCCGCTCAATCCCCGCGAAGGCGGGGACCCAAGCTGACTTTCAGCCGTCAGCGCTTTTCGTATTCGTCCCGCCGGCTCGGCTTGGATCCCCGCCTTCGCGGGGAACTCGGACTAAGGGACGATGTTTCCGATCATGAGAAAGCTGCGACGCCGATTGCCTAGCCCCTGCGCGACGCCATATCCCTTGCTGCCATGAACGCGCCCTTCAAGCCCGACGCCCTCCCCGAGTGGAACCTCGCCGACCTCTATGCCGGCCGCGAGGACCCGAAGATCGAAACCGACCTGGCCGCCGCCAAGGCCGCCAACGACGAACTGGCCTCGCTGGAGGGCATGTTCCTGGAAGCGCGCGGCGAGCCGGCGCGCCTGGGCAGACTGCTCGATCGCGGCATCCGGCTCTATGAGGAGGCCGTCAACGGCCTGTGGGGCGTGGGCGCCTATGCCGGCCTGGCCGCCTCGACCGCCCGCGACGACCCGGCCTGGGCCAAGTTCGAGGCCGACCTGCGCGCCCGCTCCTCGCAGATCGCCGCCGAGAGCCTGTTCTTCTCGCTGGAGCTGAACCAGCTGGAGGACGCCGAACTGAACGCGGCGCTGGAGGCCCATGAGCCGACCCGCCGCTGGGCGCCGTGGCTGCGCCGGCTGCGCCTGTCGCGCCCGCACGAGCTGTCGGCCGAGCTGGAGCGCTACATCGTAGATCGCGGCCCGGCCGTGGCCAACTGGGTGCGGCTCTATGACGAGACCCTGGCCAAACTGAGCGCCAAGGTCGGCAAGGAACAACTGACCCTGCCAGAGGCGCTGAACCGCCTGTCGGATCCGGACCTGCGCCGCCGCAAGGCCGCCGCCGACGGCCTGGCCCAGGCCCTGTCCGAACGCGCCTCGACCCAGGCCCTGGTGATGAACACCCTGGCCTTCGAAAAGCAGGTCGAGGACCGCTGGCGGCGCTATGACGACCCGGCCCACTCGCGCCACCTGGCCAACGAGGTCGACGCCGACGCGGTCGACGCCCTCGAAGCCGCCGTGGTCGAGGCCTATCCGCGCCTGTCGCATCGCTATTATGCGCTGAAGGCCAAGGCCATGGGCCGCAAGACCCTCGACTACTGGGACCGCAACGCCCCGCTCGACGCGGCCCAGCCGCGCACCTATCCGTGGTCTGAGGCCAAGGACGTGGTGCTGGAAAGCTTCCAGGCCCTGGCCCCGAAGTTCGCCGATACGGCCGAAACCTTCTTCGCCCAGCCCTGGATCGACGCCCGCCCGCGCGCCGGCAAGCAGTCGGGCGCCTATTCGCACCCGGTCACCGCCGACCGCCACCCCTACGTCTTCATGAACTATATGGGCGAGCGGCGCGACGTGCTGACCCTGGCCCACGAGCTGGGCCACGCCGTGCACCAGACCCTGTGCGCGCCGCTGGGCACCCTGCTGGCCGACACGCCCCTGACCCTGGCCGAGACGGCCTCGATCTTCGGCGAGGGCCTGGTGTTCGACCGCCTGCTGGCCGAGGCCACCCCCGCCGACCGCAAGGGCTTGCTGGCCGGCAAGATCGAGGACGGGCTCAACACGGTCGTCCGCCAGATCGCCTTCCACCGCTTCGAGCGCAGGTTCCACGCCGCCCGCCAGGACGGCGAGCTGTCGCCCGACCAGATCGGCGCGCTGTGGATGGAGACCATGGCCGAGAGCCTGGGCCCGGCCGTCGTGCTCAACGAGGGCTACGAGCACTACTGGGCCTATGTCAGCCATTTCGTGCACGCGCCGTTCTACGTCTACGCCTACGCGTTCGGCGACCTGCTGGTGCGCGGCCTGATGGAAAAGCGCCGCGAAAATCCGGAAAGCTTCGCCCCCCTCTACGAGGACCTGCTGGCCGCCGGCGGCACCCGCACCTATGTCGAGGCGCTCAAGCCCTTCGGCCTCAATCCGCGCGACAAGGCCTTCTGGGCGGCGGGCTGCCGGCAGCTGGAACGGCTGGTGGACGAGTTCGAGGCGTTGGTGTGAGCAAGCAAAGCCGCTTCCTTCTCCCCTTGCGGGAGAAGGTGGCCGCCGCAGGCGGTCGGATGAGGGGTCGCGCCGCCGGCGCCGTTGCGCGCGAGCCGACAGGCCTATCGACCCCTCATCCGTCGCTTCGCGACACCTTCTCCCACAAGGGGAGAAGGAGAACTCATGTCTGACCCCGAACGCGACCGCCTGTCCGGCCGCCTGGCGCGCTTCGCCAAGGTCGGCGCGGGCCTCTCCGGCGCGGCCGTCAGCTATGGCGCCAATCGCGTCTTCGCCGGCGACGACGCGGACGCCCGTAACGCCAAGGCGCTGAAGGCCGCGCTGGGGAACCTCAAAGGGCCGCTGATGAAGGCGGCCCAGATGTTCGCCACCGTGCCCGACCTCCTGCCGCCCGAGTTCGCCAAGGAACTGGCGGAACTGCAGACCAACGCCCCCGCCATGGGCTGGCCGTTCGTGCGCCGGCGGATGGCCGCCGAGCTTGGCCCCGACTGGGCCGGCAAGTTCGAAAGCTTCGAGCACGAGGCCGCCGCGGCCGCCTCGCTGGGCCAGGTGCACCGCGCCGTCGCCCCCGACGGCCGCGCCCTGGCCGTGAAGCTGCAGTATCCCGACATGCAGAGCGCCGTCGAAAGCGACCTTGGCCAGCTGCGCGCCCTGGTCGGCCTGTTCAGGAAGATGGACGGCTCGATCGACCCCACCCAGATGATCGAGGAGGTCGGCGACCGGCTGCGCGAGGAGCTGGATTACGACCGCGAAGCCCGGATGATGGCCGTCTATGGCGGCTTCTTCGCCGGCCGCGACGACATCCGCACGCCAGAGCCGGTCCGCGAGCTTTCGACCCGGCGCCTGCTGTCCATGACCTGGCTGGACGGCCAGGGGCTGATGGCCTTCAAGTCCGCCAGCCAGGAGACCCGCGACCGCATCGCCGCCCTGCTGTTCGAGGCCTGGTGGGGTCCGATGACCCACATCGGCGTGATCCACGGCGACCCGCACCTGGGCAACTACACCTTCGGCGGCGAAGGGGCGGCGCACCTCAACCTGCTCGACTTCGGCTGCATCCGGGTGTTTCCGCCGCATTTCG
Organism: Caulobacter endophyticus; assembly: GCF_029543245.1. Classification (GTDB taxonomy): domain Bacteria; phylum Pseudomonadota; class Alphaproteobacteria; order Caulobacterales; family Caulobacteraceae; genus Caulobacter; species Caulobacter endophyticus_A. The sequence goes on along the minus strand of NZ_JARQWV010000035.1, from coordinate 1,690 downwards.
TGGGCGGGGTGGTGCGGCTCTATCGCGCGCTTTCCGAGGACGACCGCGCCGGCCAGGTCGAGGCCTATCGCAGCTGGGGCTTCACCAACCTGACCGACGAGCTGGTCGACGTTCTGAACGTCTGGGCCCGGTTCATCTACGGCCCGCTGCTCGACGACCGCGTGCGCACGGTGGCCGACGACGTGCCGCCCGGCGAGTACGGCCGCCGCGAGGCCTTCAAGGTGCGCCAGGCGCTGAAGTCGGTGGGCGGCATCGTCATCCCGCGCGAGTTCGTGTTCATGGACCGCGCCGCCATCGGCCTCGGGGCCGCCTTCCTGCACCTGGGCGCCCGCCACAACTGGCGCGCCCTGTTCGAGGCCTCGCTGGAGGGGTTCTCGGAAGAGGCGCTGGCGCAGCGGCAGGCCAAGGTGCTGGGCGCGGCGGGGATCGCGTAGTCCAGCTCCCGACGTCGAGCAAAATTAGTCCGCCTCCCTAGGCCCCGTGCCTAGGGCCCATCGTTCAGCGGCTCAGACCTTTCAGGACGACCGAGGTCTGAGCGGTCGCCGGCATGGGTCCTCGCCACAGGGGCGAGGAAGGCGATGAAGAGAAGCGCGTGAAGGCGAAGGCGCGAAGGCGTAAGGAAGCTCAAATGACCCGCACCATCGCCCGCCTGCACAGCGCCTATCGCGACGACATCGGCGACCTGACCACCCGTCGTCCCCTGCCCGGCCCGGCGATCGGCCAGCTGGACCCGTTCCTGTTCCTCAATCACCACGGCCCGCAGACCTACCGCCCCGGCAACCATGGCCTGCCGTTCGGGCCGCACCCGCATCGCGGCTTCGAGACCGTGACCTTCATCCTCGAGGGCCAACTGTCGCACCTGGACAGCGGCGGCCACGAGAGCGTCATCGACGCCGGCGGCGTGCAGTGGATGACGGCCGGCAGCGGCCTGGTCCACGCCGAGCTTTCGCCCGAGGCCTTCAAGAAAAGCGGCGGGCCGCTGGAGATCCTGCAGCTGTGGGTCAACCTGCCCAGCCGCCTGAAGATGACCGCGCCGCGCTATGTCGGCCTTCAGGCGCCCGACATCCCCAAGGTCGAGAAGGACGGCGCGACCATCGAGCTGATCTCGGGCGAGGCCGACGGCGTCGCCGGCCCCATCCAGTCGCTGACCGGCGTGGCGATGAGCGTCGTGCGGCTGGAGGCGGGCGCGCAGCTGGCGCTGCCGATCCCGGCCGGACGGGCGGTCTTCCTCTATGTGGTGCGGGGGTCGATCACGATCGACGACAAGACGGCCGGCGCCTTCAACCTGGTGGAACTGACCGACGGCGACGGGCTGGACCTGGTGTCGGCCGACGGCGCGGTGCTGCTGCTGGGCCACGCCGACCCGATCCGCGAACCGGTCGTCTCGCACGGGCCGTTCGTGATGACGACGCGCGAGGAGATCGTCCAGGCGATCCAGGACTACCAGGCGGGCAAGTTCGGCGAGGTTCGGGCGTAGCCCCCTCAGTCGGCTTCGCCGATAGCTCCCTACTCCTCCCCCGAGAAACGGGGGAGGTGGCGCGGTGCGGATACGCGCCGTGACGGAGGGGGCGAGGGACAGAGCGCCGAGCCCGGTCTGGGGGGGGGGGGGGGGGGGGGGGGGGGGGGGCGGGGCGGCGGCGGCGCGGGGGGGCGCGCGCCGGGCCGGGGGGGGCGCGGCGAGGGCGGGGCG
>NZ_JARQWV010000034.1 GCF_029543245.1 Caulobacter endophyticus | reverse complement strand
GGACCTGCGCCTATCCCCGTCCGCCCTGCTCCTCCCCCGAGAAACGGGGGAGGTGGCGCGGCGCCATCGGCGACGTGACTGAGGGGGCGACGGCCGGCACAGCGCCCAGTCTCGCCCCCTCCACCGGCTTCGCCGGTCCCCCTCCCCCGTTTTACGGGGGAGGAGCAGAACGCTGCGGCAGTTGAAAACGGCCCCCCTCCGTCGCCTTCGGCGACACCTCCCCCAGAAGGGGGAGGATCTGGATCGGCGCCTTGCTGGGCCTTGCGCCCAGGATCCATCGTTCAGCCGCTCAGACCTTTGCAGGACGACCCAGGTCTGAGCAGCGGCCGGCATGGGCCCTCGCCACGAGGGCGAGGGAGGCGGTGATGGGGGCAAACGCCCTGGGTCTCAGAAAAAGCCTCGCGGGGATCTTACGGACGGCCCCTACCCTTTCGCGATCAGTCCGGCCAGGCGCCGGACTCCCTCCTCGATCTGGTCGGGCGGCAGCAGGGAGTAGCTGAGGCGCAGGGTGTTGGCGGCGGGGGCCTCGGCGAAGAAGGGCGCGCCGGGGACGAAGGCCACGCGGACCTCGGTCAGGGCCCGCTCCAGCAGGGCCTTGCCGTCGATCCCCTCAGGCAGGGTCAGCCAGACGAACATGCCGCCCTCCGGCGAGATCCACGACACGCTCTTGGGCATATGCCGCTCCAGCGCCGCCAGCATGGCCCGGGCCTGGCCGCCATAGGCGCCGCGCAGGCGGCCCAGGTGCTGGTCGTAGCCTTCGGAGACCACGCGATGGGCGACCATCTGGTTGATGGTCGAAACATGCAGGTCGCCGCCCTGCTTGAGCAGGACCAGCTTCTCGATCGCCGCCCTGGGGCCGCAGATCCAGCCGATGCGCAGGGCCGGCGACAGGGTCTTGGACAGGGTGCCGCAGAACAGGGTGCGCGCCGCCTCGATCGAGCCCTTGCGGGCGATGTCCAGGGCCAGCAGCGAGGGCACGGCCTCGCCGCCGAAGCGCAGCTCGCGATAGGCCCCGTCCTCGATCAGCGGGAAATCCAGCTCGTCGGCGAGGTCGAGCAGGGCCTCGCGCTGCGCCAGGGTCAGGCTGACGCCGGTGGGATTGGCGAAGTCGGGAACGAAGTAGCCCAGGCGCGGCGCACGAGCCGCCACGGCCTCGCGCGCGGCCGGATCGCCGTCCAGGGCGCCCGCCGGCAGGTCGAGATAGGTCGGCTGGTAGGCGTTGAAGGCCTGCAAGGCGCCCAGATAGGTCGGCCGGGCCACCATGACGGGCGCGCCGGGGTCGAGGAACAGCTTGCCCAGCAGGTCGAGGGCCTGCTGCGAGCCGGCGGTCAGCAGCACGTTCTCGGGTTCGCACGGCATGCCGTCGCGGGTCATGCGCTCGGCGATCCAGCGGCGCAGCGGGCCGTGGCCCTCGCTGACCGTGTATTGCAGGGCCTGGGCGGCCTGGCCGCCGTCGGCGAGGATCTCGGCATAGGCCTGGCGGATCGCTTCGGCCGGAAACAGGGCCGGATCGGGGATGCCGCCGGCGAAGGAGAGGATGTCGGGCTGCTCGAGCAGCTTCAGCAGTTCGCGGATCTCGCTGGCGCGGATGCCGGCCATGCGCGCGGAGTAACGCGCGGCCCAGTCCTGGGCGGCGAAGTCTTGGGTGTCGGTGGTCATTTGGTCTTCTTCGTCGAGACGGTCGTGCGGCGGCTCTCGGGCCGCCGGTCTTCTGAGTGCGACGGCCCTGACGTCCGTCGTCCCGGCGCACGAAGGCGCCGCGCCTGATCCCTAGCGGTCAGGCGCTGCGTACGAGTCCGTTGGTGCCCAGGGACAGCCGGCGCTGGAAGCGCCAGGTCCCGCGTTCGCTCGCGATCATGGCGCGACCCTAGCGACCCGGGCGGCGGAAGGAAACCCGGCTTTTCCTCGAAGGACCGCCAGCAAGCCTCACCGCGGGCCGTTGAGGCTGTCGGTCCAGTCCTCGTTGGGATCGGGCGGACCGCCGGTCGGCAGGCGCCATTCGCCGCGATAGGCGAAGTCCAGAGTGCCGCACAGCCGGGCCTGGCCGGCGGCCTTGGGATCGTCGCCGAAGGCCTGGATCCGCAGGTCGTGGCGCAGGGCGATGCGGCTGAAGCTCAGCCACAGGCGCTTGGAGCCGGGACAGAAGGCGCGGACATAGACCTTGCCCTGCTCGACGGTTCCGTTGACCTCGTAGAGGGCCGCGTCGGTGTCGACGCCGGGCATGGAGGCCAGGCCGCCCTTGCCGAGGTCCTTGGGGCCGGCCTTGCGCAGCAGGGCCTGGGCCGGAACGCCGGTGGCCAGCACCTTGATCGGCCGGGCGCTGAGCAGCCCCTGCTCGAACAGCACGGTCAGGCCCGCCCCCGTCAGCCGCTTGGCGTCGGGCGAGATCGGGTCGTAGGAAAACATCCGCCGCTCGGCCGCGGCCGGGCTCGCCGCCACGGCCAGGGCGGCCGCCGCGCCCAGCGCCAGGGCAAGGCCCCTCATCGCTTGAGCTGCAGGTTCACGGCCTGGGCGTCGAAGCCCGACAGCCGCCAGCTTCCGCCCTCGCGGGTGAAGGTCAACATGCACGGACCGTCCTTCTTGGCGGCGCAGACGCGGCCGTCGCCGACGGGACGCAGGGCCGAGGCGATGGCGATGCGGCCGGGGATCGGCTTGTCGGGCGTGTAGCCGTAGTAGTTGGCGGCGGCGCGGAACACCTCGGGGCGGATCAGGGCCGCGCCGGCGACGTCGGCGGCCGGACCGGCCAAAGCGATCATCGCCGCCTGCCAACCGCCCTTAGCCCCCGAGCGGCGGGCCTCTTCGACGAGACGGGCCTCGACCGCGCCGGTCAGGGCCCGATGATCGACCAGGCTGTCGAAGGTCGCCCGGTCGTTGTTGCGGATCGCCGTCAGCAGGGCGTGCACGTCGCCGGCGGCGTCATAGCGATCGGCGGTCGCGCAGGCGCTCAGCGAGGCGGCGACGGCGGTCAGGGCGAAAAGGGCTTTGATGCGCATGAATAACGGCTAGCGCTCAATTCCGGCGAATTCCAGTCGCTCGTGCAGCACCGCCCTAGCCTCGGCTAAGCGTAACGGTCTCGCGGTCGGAAAGGCCGCGTACGGGCCGGCTCCTGCCGCCCACCAGGGGCTCCTCTACCCGCAGGGCGAAATCGTAGACCCCGGAGACCTCATAGCCGCCTTCAATGTCGTAGGTCGCCGCCGTAGCCCGCTCGGGGGTCAGGCGATCGATCGCGGCGCGCCAGTCGGCCTTGAACGTGGCCGACAGGGCTTCGAGCGAGACCTCCAGCCGGGTGTCGCCGGGAACCTCGACCTCCAGGCTGAGCTGGCCACGGACGGTCACGGCGGCGCTGGTGTCAGCGCCCAGGACCAGCCCGGACGGCGCGGCGACCCATTTCGGCTCCAGGCCCGAGCCCGCCTGCAGGCGCTCGGGCCGAAAGCTGGCGACCTCGTCGAGGCCGATGCTTCCCCCCAAGGCAGCCAGGCGCTCCAGCGCCGACTGCGATCCTGCCGCCGCCCGCCAGCGATGCTGCGACACGCCCGACGCCGTCAGCTCGATGTTGAAGACCCGAGGGCCACGAGATCCGCGGTTGTCCAGGTTATGGACCACGCCGCGCAGCCCCCCGCCCGCCGCCAGGGACCGCTGGCGATAGACGATACGCGGATGGCCGAAGCTGGGTCGATAGGGCGCGAACCGCCACTCCTGATGGGCGCGGTTGTGGCGGTCGTACTCGTAGACCCGCACCGGACTGCGCGCGTCATAGGGACCGTTGCCGGAGATTTCGAGCAGTTGGTCGCCGGGGCTCGCTACGATCGGGGTGACCTCCAGGTTCGTGTCGAGGTTCCAGTAGAAGCCCCTGTCGTTCTCGTCGAACATCACGACGCGCACCGGCGCCCGGCCCTGCACCGCGGAGAAGTTGAGGCCTCCGCCCACGCCGCCGCCGGGATGGCTCAACGCGACAGCCTCAAGCCAGAACCGTCCGTCCTTACCGCTTCGCCGCCACAGCTGGTTGTCGCCGTAGCCGGCCGGCGCGACCCCGACGCGGCAATCCATCGTACCCCAATGGGCCTTCGTCCCCAGGCCGTCCGACGCCGCCGCGGTCAGCGCCAGGGGCGTGGGCCAGTCGCGACTGGCGGCGGACAGAATGACATAGAGCAGCGGCGCGTCGGCCATGGATGAGCCCCCTGGAGCGCGCGATCGCGCCGTGGGCGACAACCTAGGGCGGCGCTGCGGGGCGTCCATCCGCCGGGGACTCATTTTGGGGCGCGCATGCGAAAAGGGCGCGGACCTTTCGATCCGCGCCCTTCGATAGTTCGGTGACCGAAGTCGCCGGCCCTTAGTCGAGCTGGCGCTTGATCTCCTCGACGGTGAAGCACTCGATGGTGTCGCCGACCTTGATGTCCTGGAAGCCCGCGAACATCATGCCGCACTCCTGACCGACGGGGACTTCGTTGACCTCGTCCTTGAAGCGCTTGAGCGTCTGCAGGGTGCCCAGTTCGAGCACGACGATGTCCTGACGGATGATCCGGACCTTCGCGCCCTTGCGGACCACGCCTTCGGTGACCTTACAGCCGGCGACCTTGCCGATCTTGGTGATGTCGAAGGCCTGCAGGACTTCGGCGTTACCGAGGAAGGTTTCGCGCTGGATCGGGGCCAGCATGCCCGAGAGCACGCCTTTGATGTCGTCCAGCAGGTCGTAGATGATCGCGTAGTAGCGGATCTCGACGCCTTCGCGTTCGGCCAGGGCCCGCGCCTGGGCCGAGGCCCGGACGTTGAAGCCGATGACCGGCGCGCCGGCGCCCTTGGCCAGCATGACGTCGCTTTCGCTGATCGCGCCGGCGCCCGACAGGATGATCCGCGCGCGGACCTCGTCGGTGGCCATCTTGTCCAGCGAACCGATGATCGCCTCGGCCGAACCTTGCACGTCGGCCTTGATGATCAGCGGAAGCTCTTTCAGCTTCTTGTCCTGCAGCTTGGCCATCATGTCGGCCATCGAAGCGCCGGCGCCCACCGGGGCCAGCGTCTTCTCGCGCTTCTGGCGGATGCGGTACTCGGTCAGCTCGCGGGCGCGGGCCTCGTTCTCGACTACGGCGAAGGCTTCGCCCGGCGAGGGAACGCCGTCCAGGCCGAGGATCTCGACCGGAGTAGCCGGACCGGCTTCGGTCAGCTGCTCGTTGCGCTCGTTCAGCAGGGCGCGAACCCGGCCGAACTGGCTGCCGGCGACGACGATGTCGCCGCGCTTGAGCGTGCCGCGGTTGACCAGGACGGTCGAGACGGCGCCGCGACCCTTGTCCAGCTTGGCCTCGATCACCACGCCGTCGGCGGTGCGGTCGGGGTTGGCCTTCAGGTCGAGCACTTCGGCCTGCAGCAGGATGGCGTCGAGCAGGTCGTCCAGGCCCGTGCGGGCCTTGGCCGAGACTTCGATGATCTGGGTGTCGCCACCCAGGCTTTCGACGACGATCTCGTGCTGCAGCAGCTCGTTGACCACGCGGGTCGGATCCGAGCCCGGCTTGTCCATCTTGTTGACGGCCACGATGATCGGAACCTCGGCCGCCTTGGCGTGCTTGATGGCTTCGATCGTCTGCGGCATCACGCCGTCGTCACCGGCCACCACCAGCACGACGATGTCGGTGATGTTGGCGCCGCGGGCGCGCATCGCCGAGAAGGCGGCGTGGCCCGGGGTGTCGAGGAAGGTGACGCGCTGGCCGTCCTTCAGGCGAACCTGATAGGCGCCGATGTGCTGGGTGATCCCGCCGTGTTCGCCGGCCGCCACGTCGGTGGAGCGCAGGGCGTCGAGCAGGCTGGTCTTGCCGTGGTCGACGTGGCCCATGATGGTCACGACCGGAGGACGGGCCTCCAGGTGATCGTCGTGGTCCTCGGCGCCGATGAAGCCTTCTTCGACGTCGGCTTCCGACACGCGCTTGACGGTGTGACCAAACTCGGTGGCCACCAGCTCGGCGGTGTCGTTGTCGATGACGTCGTTGATCTTCAGCATCACGCCCTGACGCATCAGGAACTTGATGATCTCGACGCCGCGCACGGCCATCCGGTTGGACAGCTCCTGCACGGTGATGACGTCGGGGATCACGACCTCGCGGGCGACGCGCGCCTGCTCGACCGCGCCGCCACGGCGCTTTTCCTTCTCGCGTTCACGGGCCCGGCGAACCGAGGCCAGCGAGCGCATGCGATCGGCGGAATCCCCATCACCGGCCACGGCCTGGATGGTCAGACGGCCTTCGCGACGCTGCGGAGCGCCCTTGACGCGCGACACGGCCTTGTTCGGCGCGTTCGCGGTCTTGCGACGATCGTCGTCCTCGTCGGGACGGCGGCCGATTTCGCCACCGGGACGCGGGGCCGAACGCATGGCGCGCTGGATTTCCGGGGTCGCCGGAGCCGAGGCGGGAACGCCGGGACGCGGACCGCGCGGACCGCCGGGGCCGCCAGGACCACGAGCGCCGCCAGGCGCCGGACGCGGGGCCAGGGCCGAGTAGCGGACGGTCTGCTGCGGACGGTCGCCTTGCGGACGATCACCCTGCGGGCGGTCGCCGCCCGAGCGGTAACCACCGCCGCCAGCGCCGCCTTCCGGACGCGGGCCGCGCGGACGGTCGCCGTCCGGACGCGGAGCGCGCTGGTTGTACGGGCCGTCCTGACGGGGGGCGCGTTGGTTGTACGGGCCGTCCTGGCGCGGAGCGCGCTGGTTGAACGGACGGTCGCCCTGCGGACGGTCACCCTGGGGACGATCGCCTTGCGGGCGGTCGCCGCCCGGCGTCGGCCGGTAGGTCGTGGTCGTCGGACGGTCGTCGCGGCGCTCACGGCTGGGTTCGTAGGTGCGGGTCTGGCCCGGCGCGCTGGGGCGCGGAGCCTCGGCGCGGGGCGCTTCGACGCGCGGCGCGGCCGGAGCCGGAGCGGGCGTCGGCGCGGGCGCGGCCGGAGCAGCGGCGGCCGGGGTCGGCGCGGGCGCGGGCTTGGCGGCGGCGGCTTCAGCGGCGGCCTTGGCGGCAGCGGCCTTGGCGGCGGCTTCGCGAGCCGCGGCGGCCTCGGCGGCGGCGCGGGCGTCAGCGGCGCGACGCTCGGCGGCCTGGCGCTCCTGGTTCTCGCGAGCAGCTTCGATGGCGCGCTGGCGGGCGCGCATCTCGTCCTGCGACAGACCGCCAGCGGCGGAACCGCCGCCCTGCGGGCGCGGCGCGTCATGGCGACGCTCGGCCTGGGACGGCGCGGCGAGGTTGCCGGAAGCCGGCGCATGCGGACGCGTGCGCTTCGTCTCGACAACCACCGTCTTGGTCCTGCCGTGGCTGAAGCTCTGCTTCACAACGCCGGCGCTCACCGAGCCCTGGCGGGGCTTCAGGGTGATGGGCGCGCGCCCACCGGGGTTGGAACCAGGCCGACCGTTATCGTTCTCGTCGCTCATGCGCTCGCTTGTACTTCCGCCGGGCGGGTTCCCGGCCCAAAAAACCGATCAATCCATACGAGAAAGGGGCCTGGACGTACCTCCAATAGGAAGCGCGTTTCCCGGCCCTTCGCTCAAGAGCGCGACGCCTGCGGCGGCTTGCTCCAACATTCAGGTTCTAGGCTATTTTCGCCATCGAATGAAGCCATCCGAGGACGTATCGAAGCCTAGGGCTCCTCGCTCTGCCGCACCACCCAGTCCGGCGGCGTGAAAGGACGGAAGCCTGATAACCGCTCGACGTCCAAAGTCCAGCGATCCGTACCTCGCCCCGCGAGGAGCGCCGTGTGTATCACATTCTCCCCGCCCAAGGCCAAACCCAATTCGTCGGATGTGAACATCCCGAGGATTCTTGGGGCGTTCGGCGCCTTGCGGGCGGCTGAAAAGACCTTTCGGCGGCCGTCATCGGCGCCGTCGGCGGCTTCGATCAGCCAGGCGGTCTTGCCCGAGGCCAGAGCCGCCAGAACCTTTTCGAACCCCGAGATAATGCTCCCCGAGCGCCGCGCAAGGCCAAGACCGTCCAGAACCCGCTTGGCCAGAAGCTGTTCCACCTGGTCGGCGAGATCGGCCGGGGCCGACAGCTTGGCCTTGGCCGAACGCGAGAAGGCGTTCTTCTTCACGGCCGCGGCGATCGACTCGCGGTCGGCCGCCACCCACATGCCGCGCCCCGGCAGCTTGCGGGCCACGTCGGGCACGACGACGCCGTCCGGGCCGGCCACGAACCGCACCAGGCGCGCCTCGTCGACCGCCTCGCCCAGGACGATGTCCTTGCGGGCGCGGTTGGCTTCGGCGTGGGTTTTCGGTGCGGCCTGGTCGATCATGCGTCTTTTAAAGGAAGCGGCCCCTCCGAGGTTCGGAAGGGCCGGCTCTCTGTCTCTTACTGCTCTTGCGCGGCTTCTTCGGCGGCAGGAGCTTCTTCGCCCTCGCCTTCGACTTCGGCGCCTTCGGTCTCGTCGGTCGCTTCGACCTCCTCGACCTCTTCGTATTCCGGCTCCGGCGGGGCCTCGACCCAGCCCATGGCGATGCGGGCGCGCATGATCAGGGCTTCGGCGTCGTCGGGCGACAGGTTGAAGCTTTCGAGGATGCCCGGCTCGCGCACGCGCTCGCCGCCCTTGCTCTCGAACCAGCCGCGCATGTCGTCGGGGACGAGGCCGGCCAGGTCTTCGATCGTCTTCACGTCGCCTTCACCCAGGGCCACGGCCATGGCCAGGGTCACGCCCTCGATGCCGAGCACCTCGTCCTGAACGCCCAGTTCGACGCGCTTGGCGTCGAGGGCGGCGGCTTCCTTTTCGAGGAATTCGCGGGCGCGGGCCTGCAGTTCCTCGGCGGTCTCGTCGTCGAAGCCTTCGATCGAACCGATCTCGTGGGTGTCGACATAGGCGACGTCTTCCACGGCGGTGAAGCCTTCGGTGACCAGCAGCTGGGCGATGACCTCGTCGACGTCCAGGGCTTCCTGGAACAGGGCGGTGGCCTCGGCGAACTGCTTCTGACGGCGCTCGCTCTCCTGGCTTTCGGTCATGATGTCGATCTGCCAGCCGGTCAGCTGCGAGGCCAGGCGGACGTTCTGGCCGCGGCGGCCGATGGCCAGCGACAGCTGTTCATCCGGCACCACGACTTCGACGCGCTCGTCTTCCTCGTCCATGACGACCTTGGAGACTTCGGCGGGCGCCAGGGCGTTGACGATGAAGGTGGCTTCGTCTTCCGACCACTGGATGATGTCGATCTTCTCGCCCTGCAGCTCGGCGACCACCGCCTGCACGCGCGAACCGCGCATGCCGACGCAGGCGCCGACCGGGTCGATCGAACCGTCGTTGGAGATGACGGCCATCTTGGCGCGCGAACCCGGGTCACGGGCGACGGCGCGGATCTCGATGACGCCGTCGTAGACTTCCGGCACTTCCTGCGCGAACAGCTTGGCCATGAAGCCGCCGTGGGCGCGGCTGAGCATGATCTGCGGGCCCTTGGTCTCGCGACGGACGTCGTAGATGTAGGCGCGGATGCGGTCGCCGACGTTGAAGTTCTCGCGCGGGATCGACTGGTCGCGGCGCATGATGCCTTCGCCGCGGCCCAGGTCGACGATGACGTTGCCGTACTCGACGCGCTTGACGCTGCCGTTGACGATCTCGCCCGAGCGGTCCTTGTACTCTTCGTACTGGCGCTCGCGCTCGGCTTCGCGAACCTTGTGCATGACGACCTGGCGGGCCATCTGGGTCTGCACGCGGCCGATCTCGAACGGCGGCAGGGCTTCTTCGTAGATCTTGCCGATCTCGGCGTCGCGCCAGGTGCGCTTGGCCGAGGTCAGGTGGACCTTGCCGATCTCGCCTTCCAGGTCGGCGTCGTCGGCGACGACCTCGATCACGCGCTTCTGCGTCGTCTCGCCCGTGCGCGGATCGATCTTGACGCGGATGTCGTGCTCGGCGCCGTAGCGGGCGCGGGCGGCCTTCTGCAGGGCGTCCTCGATGGCCTCGATGACGACTTCCTTCTCGATGCCCTTTTCGCGGGCGACCGCGTCGGCGATCTGGAGCAGTTCAAGCCGGTTGGCGGCGATGCCGATGGCCATGGTCAGTCCTCTTCACTTTCGGACAAATCGTTGTCGTTCTCGGCGTCCACGCGGGCGGCGCGCGCATCGGCGCCCCGCTTCATCAGCTCGTCGGTGAGGACGAGCTTGGCGTCGACGATCCAGGCGAACGGGAAATAGACGGTGACGTCGTCCTCGCCCTCGATGTTGAGGCCGACCTGGTCGTCCTCGACACCGGCGAGCTCGCCCTTGAAGCGCTTGCGGCCCTCGGCCACGCGGTCGAGCTCGATGCGCACCTCGAAACCGGCATAGGTCTCGAAGTCCTTCAGGCGGGTCAGCGGGCGGTCGACGCCCGGGCTGGAGACTTCCAGGGTGTATTCGCCGGCGATCGGGTCGGCGGCGTCCATCACCTCGGAGATGGCGCGCGACAGCTTGGCGCAGTCCTCGACGTTCATGTCGCCGCCCGTGCCGTCTTCCAGCAGGGGGCGCTCGGCCATGATCTGCAGGCGGCGCTGCTCGGCCCCGCCCATCAGGCGCAGGCGGACGATCTCGTAGCCGGTCGCCTCGGCGACGGGGTCGAGCATCTCGATCAGGTCCAGGTCTTCTCGCGTCTTGCCGCGCACGGTTCTCTTCTCAAATTTCGCGGGCCGTCCGCCGGGGGCCTGGAAGGCCCAGCTGGCGAGCGACCAAAGAAAAAGCGGCAGCCTTTCGGGCCGCCGCTCGAAAGCGCCAATCAGCGCTAACGGACGATGTAGGAGCTATATAGCGCGATAGGCGGACGGGTGGAAGCCCCCTGGCGCCCGACGGCTCGCGCCACGCGCGAGAGACCTTTGCAGGCCCCGCAAGCCAAGCGGCGAAAGCTGTTCTGATGGTCACTCGGCAAGCTGGGCCACAGATCGAAGTTGCTTTTGCGGGCGCAAGTCGAGGGGCGGACACGCCCCCTCTTTCGCATCGCAACACTTGTGGCCTATACAGGCGGCCGCTTGAGGCCCGCCTCCCCGCGGGAACCTTCCCACAACGAAGAGTGACTATGGACCTCTCCAAGATCGCCGTGGGCGTGAACCCGCCCTACGACCTGAACGCCGTCATCGAGATCCCGCAGGGCGGTGAGCCGGTGAAGTACGAGATCGACAAGGAAAGCGGCGCCCTGATGGTGGACCGCTTCCTGCACACGGCGATGTTCTACCCGGCCAACTACGGCTTCATCCCGCACACCCTGGCCGACGACGGCGACCCCGCCGACATCATGGTCGTGGGCCCGACCCCGGTGGTGCCCGGCGCGATCATCCGCTGCCGCCCGATCGGCGCCCTGATGATGGTCGACGAGGCCGGGTCGGACGAAAAGATCCTGGCCGTGCCGGTCGACAAGCTGCACCCCTTCTACACGGGCGTGAACAGCTGGCGCGACCTGCCGACCATCCTGACCGAGCAGATCGCCCACTTCTTCCAGCACTACAAGGACCTGGAAAAGGGCAAGTCGACCAAGATCACCGGCTGGGCCGATCCGGACGAGACCGCCGAGCTGATCCGCGCGGCGATCAAGCGTCACGACGAGAACTACTGATCCTTCAAGGATCGAGATGCGGCGCCGGAGGCCTCTCCGGCGCCGTTTTCTTTTGGGGTTTCAAGAGCCGGGTGTGACCTTCGCGACCTTGCGCGCGGGGCCGCCCGACCCCATAACCTCGCCGGATGAGCGAGACCCCGCAAAAGCGCCTCTATATCAAGACCTACGGCTGTCAGATGAACGTCTACGACAGCGAGCGCATGACCGACGTCCTGCGTCCGCTGGGCTATGGCGTGGTCGATGATCCCGAGGGCGCGGATCTCGTGGTGCTCAACACCTGCCACATCCGCGAGAAGGCCACCGAGAAGGTCTATTCCGAGCTCGGCCTGATCAAGCAGATGAAGGACCGCAAGGCCCAGACCGGCGGCAAGATGACCATCGCCGTGGCCGGCTGCGTCGCCCAGGCCGAAGGCCAGGAGATCATGAACCGCCAGCGGGCGGTGGACCTGGTCGTCGGCCCGCAGGCCTATCACCAGCTGCCCGAGCTGATCGCCCGCGCCCACCGGGCTAGCGGCGAACGCCTGGCCGCCGACTTCGCCGCCGACGAGAAGTTCGACGCCCTGCCGGCCGAGCGTCACGTGACCGGGGTCACCGCCTTCCTCACCGTGCAGGAGGGCTGCGACAAGTTCTGCACCTTCTGCGTGGTGCCCTATACCCGCGGCGGCGAGTGGTCGCGGCCGGTGAACGACATCGTCGAGGAAGCCAAGCGCCTGGCCGGGGCCGGCGTGCGCGAGGTCACCCTGCTGGGCCAGAACGTCAACGCCTATGACGGCGACGGCTCGACCCTGGCCAAGCTGGTGCGCAAGCTGGCCACGATCGATGGCCTGGACCGCATCCGCTACACCACCAGCCACCCGCGCGACATGGGCGAGGATCTGATCGAGGCCCACGGCGAGCTGCCGCAGCTGATGCCGTACCTGCACCTGCCGGTGCAGGCGGGCAGCGACAAGATCCTCAAGGCCATGAACCGCGACCACACGGCCGAAAGCTACGTGAAGCTGATCGAGCGCATCCGCGCCGCCCGCCCCGACATCGCCATGAGCGGCGACTTCATCGTCGGCTTCCCCGGCGAGCGCGACGGCGATTTCGAGAAGACGCTGGAGCTGGTGCGCGAGGTCGGTTTCGCCAGCGCCTTCTCGTTCAAGTATTCGCGCCGCCCCGGCACGCCCGCCTCGGCCATGCCCGGCCAGGTCGACGAGGCCGTGAAGGCCGAACGCCTGGACCGCCTGAACCAGCTGCTCGACGACCAGCAGCGGGCCTTCAACGCCAGCCAGGTGGGCAAGACCCTGCCGGTGCTGTTCGAGAAGGCCGGCCGCCACCCCGGCCAGATCGTCGGCCGCAGCCCCTATCTGCAAGCCGTCCACGTTTCGGGCGGGGAGCACCTGATCGGGACCATCGTTCCCGTCCGCATCGAGAGCGCCGCCAAGATGAGCCTGGCCGGCGTGCTCGCCAACGAACCTGTTCTGGAGACCGCGTGAGCCGCACGCCCGAGTTCCTGCCGCTTTCCGACGACGCCGTCGTCGCCGTCACCGGCCCGTCCGGCCGCCACGCCGCCCTGATCGAGGACGCCTTCAAGGTCCTGCTCGAGACGCCCGGCGGCGGCGTCAAGATCACCGGCGACGTCAAGGGCCGCTCGTCGGCCAAGCGCGCCCTGCTGGCCCTGGCCGAGCGCGCCGACGCCGGCCATGAGGTCGTCGAGGCCGACATCCGTGTGGCCGTGGGCGAAGCCCACAGCGCCGGCGGCCAGGCCTCGCCGCGCGCCGTGCGCCGCGGCGCGGTCTCGCCCAAGACCAAGAACCAGGCCGCCTACATGGAGCTGATGGCCCGGCAGCCGCTGGTCTTCGGCCTGGGTCCGGCCGGCACCGGCAAGACCTTCCTGGCCGTGGCCCAGGGCGCGGGCATGCTGCTGCGCGGCGAGGTCGACCGCCTGATCGTCACCCGCCCGGCCGTCGAGGCCGGCGAGAAGCTGGGTTTCCTTCCAGGCGACCTGAACGAAAAGGTCGACCCCTACATGGCCCCCGTCTGGGAGGCCCTGACCGACATCATGGGCGCCGAGCAACTGCGCCGCCGCCGCGACAAGGGCGAGATCGAGGTCGCCCCGATCGCCTTCATGCGCGGCCGCACCCTGGCCCATGCGTTCGTCATCGTCGACGAGGCCCAGAACTGCTCGCGCCTGCAGATGAAGATGGTGCTGACCCGCCTGGGCGAAGGCGCCCGCATGGTGGTGACCGGCGACCCGACCCAGATCGACCTTCTGAACCCCCGCGACTCCGGCCTGGCCCACGCGGTGTCGATCCTCGACGGCGTCGAGGGCGTGGCCGTGGCCCGCTTCACCTCGACCGACGTCGTGCGCCACCCCTTGGTGGAGCGCATCGTCAAGGCCTACGACGCCGACGCGGCCCTGGTGGCGACTCCCCGATGATCACTGTCGATATCGAAATCGAAGACGAGGCCTGGACCAAGGCCGAGCCCGAAGCCGAGGCCCTGGTCTGGCGCGCCGCCCAGGCCGTTCTGGACGCCCACGAGGACGTCGAGGGCAAGGGCATCGTCATCCTGCTGGCCGACGACGACAGCGTCCAGGCGCTGAACCGCGACTTCCGCCACAAGGACTACGCCACCAACGTACTGTCCTTCCCCGCCCCCCAGGATCCGGCGGCCAACCCGGAGGGCCAGATCGGCGACATCGCCCTGGCCTACGGCGTCTGCGCCCGCGAGGCGGCGGAGCAGGGCAAGCCCCTGAGCCACCACCTGCAACATCTTGTGGCGCACGGGGTGCTGCATCTTCTAGGATACGACCACGAAGGCGACGAAGAGGCCGAGGCCATGGAAGCGCTGGAACGTGAGATCCTGGCCGGGCTGGACGTGCCCGACCCCTACGCCGACGAGAGGTGAAAGCCTAAAGGCATGCCCGACGACGACCAGAGTTCCACGCCCGCCGGTCCGGCCAGATTCAGCCGGGGCCTGCGGGCGTTCTTCCGTGAGCTGCGACGGGCCGCGCCGGTCAAGCGCGCGCATCCGGTCGACCCCGACCACCCCGCCGCCCCCGACCTCGTCGACCAGGCCGAGGCGTTCAAGACGCTGAAAGTCGGCGACCTGATGACCCCCCGCCCCGACGTGGTGGCGGTGGAGCTCGACACCCCGTTCGCCGTGGTCGTGGCCCAGTTCGTCGAGTCCGGCCACTCGCGCATGCCGATCTATCGCGAAGCCCTCGACCAGCCGATCGGCGTGGTCCACGTCAAGGACGTGTTCAGGCTGCTGGCCGACGGCGACCTGCGGCCCGAGCCCGAGGACCGTGTCCTCGAACAGCTGCGCCGCGACATGTTCCTGGTTCCCGCCTCCATGCGGGCCGCCGACCTGCTGCAGCGGATGCGCACCAAGCGCGTGCACATGGCCATGCTCATCGACGAGTTCGGCGGGGTCGACGGCCTGGTGACCATCGAGGATCTGATCGAGAGCGTGGTCGGCGACATCGACGACGAGCATGACGACGCCCAGGTGGCCACCGTGATCGCCCGTCCGGGCGGCGTCTTCGAGACCGAGGGGCGCACGCCGCTGGAGGACCTGGAGGCGGCCCTAGGCGAGACCCTGGATCCACCCGAGCACGAGGAGGAGGTCGACACCGTCGGCGGCCTCGTCGCGGCCCTGGCCGGCCAGGTGCCCGAGCCCGGACAGGTGGTGCGCCATCCGGCCGGCTTTGAACTGGAAGTGCTGGAGGCGGATTCCCGCCGCGTCCTGAAAGTGCGAGTGCGCCGCGCGCCCGAGCCGGCCGAGCCCGAGACCTCGTTCGCGCCGGTGGACGTTCCTTGAACCTGCGCGCCCTGACCGCCGCTCCAGCCCGCCTCGGCCCATGGCGCGACCGCGTGTTCGCGCTGGTCGCCGGCCTGGCCGCCGCCCTGGCCCATCCGCCGTTCGGGGTTCTGCCGGGCCTGCTGGGCTACGCCCTGCTGCTGTGGCTGCTGGACGGGATCGACGGCCCACGCCCCCTGCGCAGCGCCTTTCTGCGCGGCTGGCTGGCGGGCCTGGCCTATTTCGGCCTGGGCACCTGGTGGATCGGCGAGGCCTTCATGGTCGACGCCGCCAACCAGGGCTGGATGGCTCCGTTCGCGGTGACCGCCATGGCCGCGGGCCTGGCGCTGTTCTGGGGCCTGGCCGCACTCCTCTATCGCCGCCTGCGTCCGTCCGGCGCCGTGCGCGTGCTGGCCTTCGCCGCCGCCCTGTCGGCTCTGGAATGGGTGCGCGGCCACGTTCTGACCGGTTTTCCCTGGAACCTGCCGGGCGAGACCTGGCGGGCCGGTTCGGCCCCCTCCCAGGCCGCGGCCCTGATCGGCGCCTACGGCCTGACCTTCGTCACCCTCGCCGTCTCGGCGGCCCCCGCCGTCTGGCGGCAGGGACGATCGGGCAGGATCGCGGCCGGCGCGGCCGTCCTGACCCTGGCCGGCCTCTATGGCGGCGGCCTGCTGGCGCTCAAGACCGCGCCGCCGACGGCCCAAGCCCCGGCGCCCAAGATCCGCATCGTCCAGGCCGACGTGCAGCAGTCGGCCAAGTGGGACGCCGCCAGCTTCCAGGCGATCGTCAACGACTACGCCGCCCTGACCGCCACGCCCTACGCCGACGGCCGCCCGGCCGACATCGTGGTCTGGCCCGAAGGCGCCTTGCCTGCGGCCATCAACGACTACCTGGCCCCCGGGACCTGGGTGCGCCAGGCGATCATGGACTCGCTTCAGCCGGGCCAGCTGCTGCTGATCGGCGGCTACCGCTACGAAGGGTCGGTCGAGGCGCCGGTCTACTACAACAGCCTGGTGGCCCTGCGCCGCGACCCCGGCGACCTCGTCATGGTCGGCGTCTACGACAAGCACCGGCTGGTGCCGTTCGGCGAGTACCTGCCGGCCGAGGACTTCCTGACCGCCATCGGCTTTAAGAGCATGGCCCACCTGGGCGACGGCTTCGCCATCGGTCCGCGGCCCGCCGCCCTGGCCGTCGCGCCGGGCCTGAAGGTGCAGCCGCTGATCTGCTACGAGAGCCTGTTTCCGGGCCTGGCCAGGCCAGACCCCGCCGTGCGGGCCCTGGTCAACGTCTCCAACGACGCCTGGTTCGGGGTGACCTCCGGACCGCTGCAGCACCTGAACCTGGCCAGCTATCGCGCCATCGAGGCAGGCCGGCCGATGATCCGCGCCACCCCCACCGGCGTCTCGGCCATGATCGACGCCAAGGGCCAGGTGGTCGAAGGACAGCGCCTGGACCTCGGCGCCCGAGGGGTCATCGACGCGCCCCTGCCCGCCATCGGCGCCGACACCCCGGCCGCCCGTCTGGGCGACTGGCCGTTCATGCTCATGCTTTTCGCCTCGGTGGCGATCTGTATCGCGATTTCACGTATCACGGGTCAGAAGTTTGCCGGCCTGAAAGATATGGGCTGAACTAAAACCGTAATCTCAGGTCTATGCCTAAGCATGACCGTCGCCCCCGAATCCCCCGCCGAAATCGAGCGTTCGCCCAACCCCGTCGACCTGCACGTCGGGGCCCGTATCCGCATGCGCCGCAAGATCCTGGGCGTCAGCCAGGAGAAGCTGGCCGAGAGCCTGGGCCTGACCTTCCAGCAGGTGCAGAAGTACGAGCGCGGCGCCAACCGCGTCAGCGCCAGCAAGCTCTATGAGATCGCCCGCAGCCTGCAGGCCCCCGTGGCCTACTTCTTCGAGGGCCTGGCCGATCCGTCCGAACCGGCCGACGGCGAGACCCGCAACGACCATCAGGTGCACGAATTCCTGATGACCCCCGAGGGCCTGGAACTGGCCTCGCTGTTCCCTCGCCTGAACCGCGCGCCGGTGCGCCGCCGCATCCTCGACCTCGTCCGGTCGATGGCCGACGAGCAGGTCTAGCCACCGATCCCGGCCTTCGGGCCGGGTTTTGGCCATCAAACACCGCGAAACCGCGCCCGGCCGCCTTGCGGACATAAACATATCTTTATATGTTCCGCCCCTAGCTCGCGGGGCCGGTCGCCACGTGGGCGCTGGATTCTAAGCCGGAGACGTCCACTTGAGCCGTTCGTCCTACATCTTCACCAGCGAAAGCGTCTCCGAAGGCCATCCCGACAAGGTCGCCGACCGGATCAGCGACACCGTCGTCGACGCGTTCCTGAGCGCCGACCCCGAAGCCCGGGTCGCCTGCGAAACCCTGGTCACCACCAACCGCATCGTGCTGGCCGGTGAAGTCCGCGCCGGCAAGCCGGATGGCGACAAGGCCGCCAACAAGCAGCTGACCAAGGACATCATCAAGTCCCTGGAGCCCAAGGTTCGCGCCGCCATCAAGGATATCGGCTACGAGCAGAAGGGCTTCCACTGGGAAAAGGCCAAGTACGCCTGCTACCTGCACGGCCAATCGGCCCACATCGCCCAGGGCGTCGACGCTTCGGAAAAGAAGGACGAAGGCGCGGGCGACCAGGGCATCATGTTCGGCTACGCCAGCACCGAGACCCCGGAGCTGATGCCGGCCACGCTGCAATACAGCCACAACATCCTCAAGCGTCTGGCCGAACTGCGCCACTCGGGCGAGCTGCATGAGCTGGAGCCCGACGCCAAGAGCCAGGTGACCCTGGAGTACGACGGCAACGGCGTTCCGCAGCGCGTCGTCTCGATCGTCGTGTCGCACCAGCACAAGAAGAAGATCGACGGCAAGGCCGCCACGTCCAAGCGCGTGCTCGACCTGATCAAGCCGCACATCCTGCCGATCTTCCCGGAAGGCCTGATCACCAAGAAGACCCAGTGGCTGGTCAACCCGACCGGTCGCTTCGAGATCGGCGGTCCGGACGGCGACGCTGGCGTCACCGGCCGCAAGATCATCGTCGACACCTACGGCGGCGCGGCTCCGCACGGCGGCGGCGCGTTCTCGGGCAAGGACCCGACGAAGGTCGACCGTTCGGCCGCCTATGCCTGCCGCTACCTGGCCAAGAACGTCGTGGCCTCGGGCCTGGCCGAGCGCTGCACGATCCAGATCGCCTATGCGATCGGCGTGGCCCAGCCGGTCTCGTTCCACGTCGACCTGCACGGCACCGGCAAGATCGATCCGGCGATCCTGGAAAAGACCCTGCCGCAGCTGATCGGCGGCGCCACCCCGCGCTCGATCCGCGAGCACCTGAAGCTGAACCGCCCGATCTACGCCCGCACCGCCGCCTACGGCCACTTCGGCCGTACGCCGGACAACGAAGGCGGCTTCTCGTGGGAGAAGACCGACCTGGTGTCGGAGCTGAAGGGCCTGGCGTAAGCCTTTCCCTTCTTCTGAATTGAGAGCGGGCCCCGGTCACAAGACCGGGGCCCGTTTTCGTTTGCGGGGGGCCGCCGCTGGCCTCCGGCCGCCATCACGGCTAAAGACCCGCCCCATGACCAATCCTCAACAGCCCCACGGGCCGCTGCGCTCGTTCGGCCGCCTGAAGTCGCGGCCGGTGAAGCCGCGCCAGCAGGCCCTGCTCGACACCCTGCTGCCGACGATCGCCGTGCCGCACGAGGCCTTCCAGCCGCTCGACCTGATGCCGCAGGCCAAGGAAATCTGGCTGGAGATCGGCTTTGGCGGCGGCGAGCACATGGCCGCCCAGGCCGGCCGCCGGCCCGACGTGCTGGTGATCGGGGCCGAGCCCTTCGTCAACGGCGTGGCCAGCGCCGTGCGTCACGTCGAGGAACAGGCCCTCTCGAACGTCCGCATCCACGAGGGCGACGCCCGCGACGTGGTCGGCTGGCTGCCCGACGCCAGCGTCGACCGCCTCTTCGTGATGTTCCCCGACCCCTGGCACAAGGCCCGCCACAACAAGCGCCGGATCATCCAGCCGGAGTTCGTGGCCGAGCTGGCCCGCGTGCTGAAGCCCGGCGCGGCCTTCCGCTTCGCCACCGACTGGGCCGACTACGCCGAGTGGACGATCGAGCGGGTGCTGGCCAGCCCCGCCTTCCGCTTCGCCGAGGAGGGGATCGATCGCCAGGCCATCCCGGCCGACCACGTGACCACCCGCTACGAGGAAAAGAAGCTGGGCGACTGCGCCCCGGTCTTCCTCGATTTCGTGCGGGCCTGATCCAGGCTTCAGGGCCAAAAGAAAAGGGCGCGGGATGATCCCGCGCCCTTTTCCTTGATATCGATCAATCACTCTTCGAGCGGCACGCCGTAGAGTTCCAGGCGGTGATCGATCAGCTTGTAGCCGAGCTTCTTGGCGATCGCGTGCTGCAGGGCCTCGATCTCCTCGTCCACGAACTCGACGACCTTGCCGGTCTTCATGTCGATCAGGTGATCGTGGTGATGGGTCGGGGTCTCTTCGTAGCGCGAGCGGCCGTCACGGAAATCGTGGCGCTCGATGATGCCGCTTTCCTCGAACAGGCGAACGGTGCGGTACACCGTGGCGATCGAGATGTGCGGGTCGATGGCGTGAGCCCGGCGGTGCAGCTCCTCGACGTCCGGATGGTCGTCGGCCGAAGACAGTACGCGCGCGATGACCCGACGCTGGTCGGTCATGCGCATGCCTTTTTCGATGCAAAGCTTTTCGAGGCGGTCCAAGGCGGCGTCTCCGTCGGGGATTCGCGGGCACAATAGGCAATCGGTACCTAAGTGTTAAGCGCCCGCCGCATGACGACGGCGTCCTTGGCGCCGTCCGGATGGGGATAATAGCCCTTCCTGAGACCCACTTGCGAAAAGCCCGTGGCCCCATAGAGGGCGATGGCGGCCGTATTGTCCGCCGCCACCTCCAGGAACAGGTCGAAGGCCTTGGCCTCCGTCGCGATCCCGGCCGCCATCTCGACCAGGGCCGCGCCCCAGCCGCGCCGGCGGGCGGCCGGATCGACGGCGATGGTCAGGATCTCGGCCTCGCCGGCGATCGCCCGGCAAAGGATGAAGCCCCGCGCCTCATCAGGCTCGCCCGAGGAACCGAGCACGGCGAAGACGCCAGGCGAGGTCAGCAGGGCCTCGAACTCGGTCGGGGCCCAGGGGCGGTCGAAGGCCTTCTCGTGCAGGTCGGCTAGGTCCCAGCACGCTTCCAATCCAACGGGACGCAGGTTCATGGCGTCGGCATCGTGGCGTAGGGCGCGCGCAGATAGAGCGGCCTGGGCGAATGGGTGGGGGCGGACCTGGCGGCGGCCAGGCGGGCGATGGCGACGGGGTCGGCGACCGCCAGGTCCAGACGCGTCGCGTCGGGCAGCACGCCCTCCAGCAGGGCCGCGCCCGAGCCCACGAGGGTGGCCGGGCCGCCGGAATAGAGCTCGGCCAGGCGAGCCGTCGCCGAACCGACTTCGAGGGCGTCAGGGGCCATCAGGGCCGTTCCGCCGTCGAAGACCTGCAGATAGACCTGGGCCATCTTGGCGTCGAGCACGGCGGCGACGAAGCCGGACGCCCCCGAGGAGGCCGCCAGGGCCTCCAGGCTGTTCACGCCCACGCAGGGGATCGACAGGGCCTCGGCGAGCCCCTTGGCGAACGATAGCCCCACGCGCAGACCGGTGAACGAGCCGGGGCCGACGGTGACGGCGATGCGGTCCAGATCGGTGAAGGCGATCCCGGCCTCGGCGGCGACTTCCTTGGCCAGGGGCGCGATGCGCTCCTGGTGGCCGCGGGTCATGGGTTCGCTGCGGGCGGCCAAGGAACGGCCGTCCTCGATCACGGCGACCGACGAGGCCGCCAGGCAGGTGTCGACGGAGAGTACGCGCAAGATCAGGCGGCCCCGACCTGGGCGGTCTCGGCCGGACGCCAGACGAACTCGTTGAGCTGGCCCTTGGCCTTCAGCGTCGCCTCGTCGGGCACGCCGCCCTTGGTCCAGCCGGGTACGCCGAAGACATAGGACACGGTGGGCGCCTCGGGACGTACGCAGATCGTCTGGTTGACGGTGCGGCCCTCGCCGGCCCTGCACTGGCCCGTGGTGAAGCCCAGGGCCGCCCACTTGGCCAGCAGGCTCTCGCCCTTGGGGCCGCGCACGTCGCCGGCGGCCAGGCGGATCTCGGCGATGCCGCCGTCGGCGCCCTTGCCGATCTCCAATAGCGGGACGTTGTCCTGCTCGACGGTGATGATCGGCCCGGGCGGGCCGTCGCCCACATGGATGAAGGCGCTCTTGACCACGGCCTTGGGGAACAGGGCCTGGATCGTCGGCTGGTCGAAGGCGGTGGCGGCGGTGATGGGGCCTACGCCCGCAGCGCCCACCTGCAGCGGCCCGCCGACATAGGGGGTGATCTTGATCACGGCCGAACCGTCGGCCGGCTGGGCGGCTTCGGGGGCGGCCTGGGCGACCGGCTTGTCCGAAGACTGGCCCGACGACTGGGCGGGGGTCTTTTCGGCGGGGCCGCAGGCGGCCAGCAGGGCCAGCGGCGCGGCGAGGAGCGCGAGACGGAGGGTCATGACCTCGTTCTAGCGCCGAAGTGCGAAAATCGCACGTGACCGTGCGATTTTCGCGAAGATTCCGATCAGAGGATCTGGGCGGCTTCCTCGAAGTCCAGGCGCGGGCTGCGCGGGAACAGGCCCTCGTCGGTGCCGTAGCCGATCGAGGCGATGAAGTTGGACTTGATGTTGGTGCCTTCGAAGAAGGCCGCGTCGACGCCGGCGTTGTCGAAGCCCGACATCGGACCGACGTCCAGGCCCAGGGCGCGGGCCGCCAGGATGAAGTAGCCGCCCTGCAGCGAGCTGTTGCGCAGCGCGCCCCACTCCTTGGCCACCGGATCGCTGAACCAGTTCTTGGCGCCGGGGGCGTGCGGGAACAGCTTGTCGAGGGTCTCGGGGAAGTCGAGGTCGTAACCGACGATGACGGTGACCGGGGCGGCCAGGATCTTGGGGCCATTGGAGCCCGACGACAGGGCGGCCAGCTTTTCCTTGGCTTCCGGGCTGGTCACGAAGATGAAGCGGGCCGGGGTGGCGTTGGCGGCGGTCGGGCCGAACTTCACCAGGTCGTACAGCTCACGCAGCACCGCTTCCGGCACAGGGTCGGACGTCCAGCCGTTGCGCGTGCGCGCCTCGGTGAACAGCTGGGCGAGAGCGGCGGTGTCGAGCTTGGACATCAGCGATCCTTATAGGAAACCATAATCGCAACTTATGTAGTTACAGTATGGGGATCCCTATGGATCGCGCAAGGCGCCCGGGGCCGAAAACCCGCCCCGGGACCTTGAATATCAGAGCGTCTGCTCGACCCGGGTCACTTCGGGCACATAGTGCTTGAGCATGTTCTCGACGCCCGACTTCAGCGTCGCCGAGGACGACGGGCAGCCCGAGCAGGCGCCGCGCATGTGCAGCCAGACGACGCCGGTGGCCGGCTCGAAGCGGCTGAAGACGATGTCGCCGCCGTCCTGGGCCACGGCCGGACGGATGCGGGTGTCGAGCAGTTCCTTGATCTCGGAGACGATCTGGGCGGTCTCGTCGTCGTAGACGCCGTCCTCGTCGTGGCCGCCGGCGGCGTCCTCGCTCAGCAGCAGCGGGCGGCCGCTGGTGAAGTGATCCATGATCGCCGCCAGGATCGGCGCCTTCAGGTGCGGCCACTGGGCGTCTTCGCCCTTGGTCACCGTCAGGAAGTCCGGACCGAAGAACACCCGCGTCACGTCGCCGAGGCGGAACAGGGCGTCGGCCAGCGGCGAGGCCTCGCCCTCCTCGGGGGTGCGGAACTCCCGCGCGCCGTCCACCAGGACCTCGCGGCCGGGGAGGAACTTCAGCACATCGGGATTGGGCGTGGTTTCGGTCTGGATGAACATGGGCGAGATGTGGCGTTTTGAGATGCGGAGAACAAGGGGGCGCGGCATCGCGCCCCCCTTTCGAGTTTCAGGCGCTTACGCGCCCCAGAAGCCGACGAGCTTCTTGGTCTCGGCCACGACCGGTTCGGCCACGGCGCGGGCGCGCTCGGCGCCGTCCTTGAGGATGGCGTCGATCTGGGCCGGGTCGGCGGTCAGCTCGCGCATGCGCGCGCCGATCGGGCTCATGACCTCGACCGCCAGCTCGGCGAGGGCCGGCTTGAACGTGCCGAAGCCCTTGCCGCCGAACTCCTCGATGACCTTGGCGCGGGTGCTGCTCGACAGCGCCGCGTAGATGTCCACGAGGTTGCGGGCTTCCGGACGCTCGGCCAGACCCTCGATAGTCTCGGGCAGCGGCTCGGGATCGGTCTTGGCCTTGCGGATCTTGGCGGCGATAGCGTCGGCGTCGTCCATCAGGTTGATGCGCGAGGCGTCCGACGGATCGGACTTGCTCATCTTGGCCGTGCCGTCGCGCAGGCTCATGACGCGGGTGGCCGGGCCCTCGATCACCGGCTCGGTGACCGGGAAGAAGGCCGGCTGGCCGCCCGGGGCGCCGAAGTCGTTGTTGAACTTCTGGGCGATGTCGCGGGTCAGTTCCAGGTGCTGCTTCTGGTCCTCGCCCACCGGCACGTGGGTGGCCTTGTAGAGCAGGATGTCGGCCGCCTGCAGCACCGGGTAGGTGTAGAGGCCCACCGAGCTGCGCTCCTTGTGCTTGCCGCTCTTTTCCTTGAACTGGGTCATGCGGTCGAGCCAGCCCAGGCGCGCCACGCAGTTGAAGATCCAGGCGAGTTCCGCGTGGGCCGGCACGGCCGACTGCGGGAAGATCGTCGCCTTCTTGGGGTCCAGGCCCGCGGCGATGTAGGCGCAGGCGATCTCGCGGGTCTGCTGGGCCAGCACGGCCGGGTCCTGCCAGACGGTGATGGCGTGCATGTCGGCGACGAAGATGAAGGGCTCTTCGTCCTGGATGTCCACGAAGCGCTTCAGAGCGCCGAGATAGTTGCCCAGGTGCAGGGCCCCGGAGGCCTGGATCCCGGACAGGATGCGCTTGGGACCCGTGTACGCAACGGGAGCTTGGTCGGTCATGGCTTCAGCCTTGGATGTCGGAAACGGTCAGGATGGCGGCGCGCACGAGGGCGCGGGCCGCGTCCGGGGACGCGGCGATCGGGTTCAGCGGAAGCTGCGCCATCGCGGCGCGGGGGAACCGATCATTGCCATGGGCATGCTCGTTACCGTCCCCGCGCGCGCCGGACAAGGCTCTAGGTTGCTTTGCCGCGCCGCAGGGCGGCCTTCAGCTCGCTCGGCTTGACCCCGCCGAACAGGAACAGCAGCGGGAAATAGAGGCCGCCGCCGACCAGCACCGTGAGGACGAGGGCCACTTCCTTGGCGCCGATCACGCGGCCGCGCAGGCCCAGCGCTTCCAGCGGCGCCTCGATCAGCGGCCGCCAGTGCGAGGCGGCGGCCAGGACAAGGCCCATGCCGACGCTGGCCAGCAGGATGCGGATCACCCGCGACCAGGTCTGGCCCGACGGGCCGTAATGGCCCTTGCGCCAGAGGGTGAAGGCCATCTGGCCGACATTGAGCCAGGAGGCGATGGCGGTCGCCGCGGCGATGCCCTTCACGCCCACCAGGTTGAACAGCACGATGCCGAAGACGATGTTCACCGCCACCGAGATCAGGGCGAACCGCATCGGCGTCTTGGTGTCGCCGCGCGCGAAGAAGGCCCGCGAATAGAGCTGCTGCAGCACGAAGGCCGGGGTGCCCAGGCCGTAGAAGAACAGCGCCGACGCCGTCTGGCTGGCGTCGAAGGCGGTGAACTCGCCGCGGGTGTAGAGGCCGTCCGACAGGAAGCCGGGCATGGCCACCAGGGCCGCGGCGGCCGGCAGGGTGAACGCAAGGGCAAGCGCGATGGCCTGGTCCATGGCGCTCTGGGCGTCGTCGCCGTCGCCGGTGTTCACCGCGCGCGCCAGGCGCGGCAGCAGAGCCACGCCGATGGCCACGCCCACCAGGCCCAGCGGCAGCTGGTAAAGGCGGTCGGCGGTGGCCAGCCAGGTGCGGCCGCCGGGAACATGGCTGGCCAGGTTGCCGGAGATGAAGATGTTGACCTGGGTGGCGCTGGCCGCCAGGGCGCCGGGAATGGCCTTGCCGATCAGGGCCTTCACCTCGGGGGTCAGGCGGGGCAGCCGCCAGTGGACCTTGGCGCCGGACTTGTTGACCCCCCAGACCAGCAGGGCCGCCTGGGCCACGCCCGCCACGACCACGCCGGCCGAGCCCCAGACCGCCGCGTCGATCGGATCGCTCTGGGGCAGGATGAAGGCCAGGGTGGCGATGTTCAGCAGCACCGGCGCGCCGGCCGACAGGATGAACCTGTCACGGGCGTTCAGCACGCCCGACAGGTGGGCGACGATGGCCATGCACGGCAGGTAGGGCATGGTGATCTGGGTCAGCAGCACGGCCAGCTTGTACTTGGCCGGATCGGCGGCGAAGCCGGGGCTGATCAGCATCATCAGCCAGGGCATGGCCATCTGGCAGATCACGGTGATGATGATGGTGGCCGCCGCCAGGGTGGCCATGGCGTCGGCGGCCATGACGTCGGCCTTTTCCTCGCCGTCATCCTGCAGCGACTTGGCGTAGGCCGGCACGAAGGCGGCCGCGAAGGCGCCCTCGGCGAAGAAGCGCCGGAAGAGGTTGGGGAAGGCCAGGGCCGTGGCGAAGGCGTCGGCGGCCGGCGTGGCGCTGGCCCCCATGCGGTACGACATGGCCAGGTCGCGCACGAAGCCCATCAGCCGGCTGACCAGGGTCAGGCCGGAATAGATCATCGACGACTTGAGCAGGCCTCCGCCCTTCTTGGCGGGCGGAGCGGACGTCGGTTCGGGCGCGGCGGAGGTGTCGGTCACGTCCGGCTTCTGGGCGCTGCGCAAGAGGGCGTCAAGCGGGGGCGCGGGAACTGCACCGAGGTTTGACGGAAAGTGCATTGAAGGCAGTAGGTCCTTCTCCCCTTGCGGGAGAAGGTGGCGGCCGAAGGCCGACGGATGAGGGGTCGCGCGGACGGTTCTGAGAGACCCCTCACCCGACCTGCTTCGCAGGCCACCCTCTCCCGCAGGGGGAGAGGGGCGCGTTTCAGAGCCCCAGCCGCCGCGCCCGCCCGGCGATCTGAAGCGCCAGGCGCTCGGCGATCAGCTGGTCAGGAGACCCTGACGTCTTGCAGGCCTTGTCGGCGGTCAGGATGTCCTGCTGCACGGTCAGAAGGTGTTCGAGCGTCCAGGCGCGGGCCTGGCGCAGGAACTCGCGCTCGGTCTTCCAGAACACGCCCGAGGCCTTGGTCGCGGCGCCCAGGTCGACGCCGTTCTTGTGCAGGGTCAGGGTGCGGCGCAGGCGTCCCAGATAGTAGCCCATGGCCCGCACGGCGGCCGGACCGCCCTCACCTTCCTGGGCGGCGCGACGCAGGCCCGCCTGGGCCGCGCCGATCTTGCCGCCGAAGGCGTCGGCCGCTGCATCGCTGAGAGAGGCTTCGGGCTCGACGCCGAGGAAGTCGGTCAGGTCGGCGGGCGTGGCGACGACGCCGCTGCCGGGACCCAGATAGAGGGCCAGCCGCTCGATCTCGGCGCGGGCGACGCCGCGCTCCTTGGGCAGGCGGTTGACGAACAGGTCCAGCGCCTCGCCGTTCAGGCTGACCCCGTCGCGCGAGAGGGCGTCGCGGGTCAGGCGCGCCATGTCGCCGACCTCGTCCTCGTAGCAGGGGATGACGTAGCAGCCGCCGGCCTTCTCGGCCGTCTTGCGCAGAGCGGAGT
Source organism: Caulobacter endophyticus (assembly GCF_029543245.1). Lineage (GTDB taxonomy): Bacteria > Pseudomonadota > Alphaproteobacteria > Caulobacterales > Caulobacteraceae > Caulobacter > Caulobacter endophyticus_A. Next base: position 24,258 of record NZ_JARQWV010000034.1, on the reverse strand, counting down.
CGCGGCCCAGGGCCCCGGCCTCGACCAGGAAGAAGGCCTCCGGATTGAGGCGGCCCTCGACGTGTGCGGTCAGGGCCTCGGCGGCCTGCTTGTCGGGACCGGCCTTCTCGCCCATCAGCCGCAGGCGCACCAGGCGCTTGCCGCCCATCATCGACAGGGCGGCCAGTTCGTCTTCCAGACGGCCGGGCTGGCTGTCGAGGTCGCCCTCGGTCAGCAGGGCGGTGTCGAAGGGGTCGTCGGGCCGCTCGACCACCTTGTGGGCGAGCTGGGTGGCGCGGTCGCGCACCACGCCACGGTCCTTGCCATAGATGACGACGGCCCGGATGTCGGGCGTCGGTTCCTTCAGGAACCGCTCGACTTCCTGCCGCTTGGAGAGAATGGCCACGAGGTCAGGCGGGCGCCTTGCCGGCCAGCCAGGAGGCCAGTTCCAGCTGGATCTTGCGGGCCACCTCGGCGGCGGCGCGCTCCTGGCCGTCCTGCTGAGCGGAGATGGCGGCGTAGGGCTGGTCGGCGGAGTCGTAGGTGACCACCGCCATGGTCGTGCCCTTGCGCACTTCCGAACCCGTGGTCACGTCGGTGAGCTTCCACTCGACCTTCATGTTGAGCTCGTAGCGGTTGGCCACGTTGTCGACGCGAACGCCGCGCGCGTAGCGCTTTTCCTCGACCTTGTAGGTCAGGCGGTGCGAGGCCAGCACGTTGGGGTTACGCGCCAGGGCGTCTTCCAGCTGCTCGCGCAGCAGGTAGCCGGCGCGACCGTCGGCCGCCACGACCTCGATCGCACCCAGGCCGCCGGTGACGCCCTGCTGGCCGTACAGCGGGGTGAAGCCGCAGGCCGACAGGGCCAGGGTCGAGAGAAGGGCGGCGGCCGCCAGGAGACGCTTCATGGATCAGTTCGCCACGATGTTGACGATGCGGTCTTTGACCACGATCACCTTGCGGACCGTGACGCCCTCAAGGTGGGCCATGACGGCGGGATCCGCCAGAGCGATTTTCTGCACCTCGTCGTCCGGGGCGCCGGCCTTGACCTTGATCTCACCGCGGCGCTTGCCGTTGATCTGGATCGGCAGCACGCGCTCGTCGTCGGCCGCCAGGGCCGGGTCGGCCTTGGGCCAGGGCGCGTCGACCACCATGCCTTCGCGGCCCAGGCGGACCCAGGCCTCTTCGGCCAGGTGAGGCGTGAACGGCGCGACCAGGCGGGCCAGGATGTCCAGCGCCTCAACCCGGGCCGCCAGCACGCCCTGAGACGCGCCTTCAGCCGGAGCCGCCTTCAGGGCGTTCAGGAACTCGTACAGGCGCGCCACGCCGCTGTTGAAGCGGAAGCCCTCGATGCTGTCGGTGACGAAGCCGATCAGCTTGTGGGCCGCTTTGCGCAGGGCCAGGGCCGCTTCGTCGGCGTCGTCATGGGTAAAATCGCCGGCCGGCTGGCTGTCGAACTCGTTCCACAGGCGGTGGGTGAAGCGCCAGCTGCCCTCGACGCCCGAATTGGTCCACTGCACGTCGCGCTCGGGCGGGCTGTCGCTCATCACGAACAGGCGCGCGGCGTCGACGCCGTAGGCCTCGAAGATGTCTTCGGGGGCGACGACGTTCTTCTTGGACTTCGACATCTTCTCGATGTCGCCGATGACGATCGGCGCGCCGGTCTTGGCGTGTTTGGCGGTGCGGCTGTTGCCCTCGGCCGTGATCACCACATCCGACGGCTCGACCCACTCGCCGGCCTCGTTCTTGTAGGCCTCATGGGTGACCATGCCCTGCGTGAACAGGCCCGCGAACGGCTCGTCCACCGACAGCAGGCCCTCGTCCTTCAGCGCCTTGGTGATGAAGCGGGCGTACAGCAGGTGCAGCACCGCGTGCTCGACGCCGCCGATGTACTGGTCGACCGGCATCCAGTGGTCGGCGCAGGCCTTGTCGATCGGCTCGGCCGCGGTCGGATCGGTGAAGCGGGCGAAGTACCAGCTGCTGTCGACGAAGGTGTCCAGCGTGTCGGTCTCGCGCTCGGCCGGGGCGCCGCACGACGGGCAATTGACGTGCTTCCAGGTCGGGTGCCGCACCAGCGGATTGCCCGGCTTGTTGGGATCGAAGGTGACGTCCTCGGGCAGGGTCACGGGCAGCTGGTCTTCCGGCACCGCCACCGGGCCGCAGGCCTGGCAGTGGATGACCGGGATCGGGCAGCCCCAATAGCGCTGGCGGCTCACGCCCCAGTCGCGCAGGCGATAGACGGTCGCGCCCTGACCCTGGCCGGCGGCTTCGATCCGCGAGACGGCCTCGGTCTTGGCGGCCTCGACCTCCATCCCGTCCAGGAACTCGGAGTTGAAGATCTTGCCGGGGCCGACATAGGCCTCCTTGCCGACCGTGAAGGTCGCCGGATCCTCGCCGTTCGGCAGCACCACCGGCAGTACCGGCAGGTCGTACTTGCGGGCGAAATCCAGATCGCGCTGGTCGTGGGCCGGGCAGGCGAAGATCGCGCCGGTGCCGTAGTCCATCAGGATGAAGTTGGCGATCCACACCGGCAGGGTGATCGACGGGTCCAGCGGGTGCTTCACCCGCAGGCCGGTGTCGCGGCCCAGCTTCTCGGCGCCCTCGATGTCGGCCTCCGAGGTGCCGCCCTTGCGGCACTCGGCGATGAACGCCTGCAGGTCGGGGTTCTCGACCGCCAGCTGCTCGGCCAGCGGGTGCTCAGGCGCGATGCCCACGAAGCTGGCGCCGAACAGGGTGTCGGGACGGGTGGTGTAGACTTCCAGGCCCTCGGCCAGGCCGTCCGGAGCTTCGCCGTCAAACTGGAACTTGAAGCGCAGGCCCGTGGACCGGCCGATCCAGTTCTCCTGCATGATGCGGACCTTCTCGGGCCAGCGATCCAGGGTCTTCAGGCCGTCGATCAGGGCGTCGGCGTAGTCGGTGATGCGCAGGAACCACTGGGTCAGCTTGCGCTTCTCGACCGTCGCGCCCGAGCGCCAGCCCTTGCCGTCGATGACCTGCTCGTTGGCCAGCACGGTCATGTCGACCGGGTCCCAGTTGACCGAGGCTTCCTTGCGATAGACCAGGCCGCGCTTCAGCAGGCGCAGGAACCAGGCCTGCTGCTTGCCGTAGTATTCCGGGTCGCAGGTGGCGAACTCGCGCGACCAGTCGACCGACAGGCCCAGGGCCTTCAGCTGCTCGCGCATGGCGGCGATGTTGTCGTAGGTCCAGCCCTTGGGGTGGACGCCGCGCTCCATGGCCGCGTTCTCGGCGGGCATGCCGAAGGCGTCCCAGCCCATCGGGTGCAGCACATTGAAGCCCTGGGCGCGCTTGTAGCGGGCCACGACGTCGCCCATGGCGTAGTTGCGCACATGGCCCATGTGGATGCGCCCCGACGGATAGGGGAACATCTCGAGCACGTAGTACTTCGGACGCGCGTCGGGAGCGATCGGCGTCAGGAAGGTGTTGGCGTTCGCCCAGGCGGCGCGCCACTTCGGCTCGGTGTCTTTGGGATTGTAGCGGGCCATGGAAACCAGACAGTGCTTGCGGTCGATGCGCGAGAGCGCGCCAGGGTTAGGTGTGAGCGGTTAACCCGCCCGGGCGCGCTCCACTAAAATGGACGCGGTCCGCAATGCTCATAAGCGGTTTCGCGGCCGGGGCGCGCCTAAATATGCGAACGGGAGCCCCTTGTCGCCAGACGAGGGGCTCCCGCGCGGATCCTTCGGACTTGAAGAGCCCTCAGTTCCGGATGTTCGAGAGGCGAAGCTGACGCGCGCGGGTCAGGATGGCGTTCTCGATGTCGGTCGCCGTCTGATCCGAGGCGGCCGTGTCGGCCCAGGCGCCAGAGGCGTCCTTGGCCTGCTTGAAGATCGTGACGTTCAGGCCGTCGGCGCGCAGGCGGGTGTCCAGGATGTAGACGGTGGCCTTGAAGCGCTCGTCCGGCTTTTCCGGGTTGATGTACCAGTCGGTGACGATCACGCCGCCGTACGGGTCGGCCGAGGCCAGCGGCATGAAGGCCAGCGTGTCCAGCGACGCGCGCCACAGGAAGCCGTTGACGCCGATCGAGCCTTCGCTCGTGGCGGCCTTCGGGCTCTTCTTGAACAGGCCGAAGGGCCGGAAACCGGGCTCTTCGCTCTGGCTGGTGAAGGTCTTGGGCGGCTTGTTGCTGCTGCATGCGCCCACGCCGAGAACCGACAGCGCCAGCACGCCGGCGGCGACGCCGCGCAACATGGACCCACGCTCAAACGCCATAGTACCTCGCTCCAAATAACCGCCGGCGCGTGCGCGCAGCCCAGGCGCGCCCCCGCAGCCGGAACGCGTCTATAGCATGGCCGCGCTGCGTCAAAACAGGAATCGCGTGACATGACCGCCACAGGCGCCGCTTGAATCGATACCTGCGACGATCAGCGTGATCCAAGCCCGGTTGACCGCGTTGTACCAAGGCCTTTATTCGGCGTTCAGGGTGTCCGTACCTATATGAGGTTCGGGCAGGGGTAACTTGGGGAATAGGTGTCGTAGTGACGAAGGTCGCGACGCAGTTCGTCTTGGCGGGCGCCGCCGCGCTGATCCTGACCGGATCGGCTTCGCTGGCTCATGCCCAGACCAAGACCCGCACCGCGCCGGCCACCGCCGACTTCACCGTCAAGAACGACTTCACCGCCTCGCAAGGCGCGCCGTTCAGCCCGCAGAACCCCAAGAAGACCCTCGAATTCGACGCCCGCAAGGGTAAGTGGGGCCTCAAGCTCGACCTCGACCAGCCCGTGGGCCGCGAGATGGAGCTGAAGGACGTCCAGGCCGGGGCCTATTACAAGGTCACCCCGTCGATCCGCGTCGGCGGCGCCGTGGCCCTGGGCGAGAACAACCCCGTGGCCGCCGCCCGCAAGAACGAAACCCGCGAGCCCGCGCCGCGCGTGAAGCTGGAAACGGCGTTCAAGTTCTGATCTTCGGCGCTCAGCCGCCGAACCCCTCGATCCCCGCCAAGCCGTAGACGCCCGCGCCGACCAGCGCGCCGGCCGTTTTCGCATTGACGCCGCCCAGGGCGTAGATCGGCAGGGCCGCGCCCGCCGCGATCGCGGACAGGCCCTCGACGCCCAGCGGCGCGCCGGCCGAGGGGCTGTTGCTGGGAAAGACCGGCGAGACCACCACCGCCTCCACGCCGACCGTCTGCACCGCCCGCACGGCCGGGGCGTCGTGCGCCGCCGCCGTGATCCGCCACGAGGGATGATCTCTGCGAAGCTCGGCGGCGCCGTCCGCCAGCCGCTGGGGCAGGTGAACGCCGCCTGCGCCGATCGCCTGCGCCAGGGCCGGATCCGCGCCCGCCAACAGCAGCAGGCCGCGCGCTCGGGCGATCGCCGCCAGACGCAGGCCGCGCTCGACCGCGTCGGCCGCGTCGAAGGGCCGATAGACGATCCCCGCTCCGGCCGGCAGGCGCTCGGCGACGGCCTCGGGATCGGGAACCCGCAAGGGATCGGTGAAAAACAGCAGGCGCGGCAGGGGATCGCCCGACCAGACCCATGGGCGAAGCCGCGCGGCCGTTCTAGAGAGGGTCTCCAGACTGCCTGTTTCCTGGTCCGACATGTCGCAAGCCCTGAACGCCATCCGATCCCGCATCGCCGCCGCCGCCCTTGCGGCCAGCCGGCCCGCCGACGCCGTCCAGCTGGTGGCGGTGTCGAAGCTGCAGCCCTGGGACCATATCGCCCCTGTGTTCGACGGGGGCCAGCGGGTTTTCGGCGAGAACCGCGTGCAGGAGGCCAAGGAGCGCTGGACGCCGCTGCGCGCGCAGATCGAGCTGCGGCTGATCGGCCCCTTGCAGACCAACAAGGCCCGCGACGCCGTGGCCTTCTTCGACGTCATCGAGACCCTCGACCGCGAGAAGCTGGCGCGGGTGCTGGCCGACGAAGCCCAGGCGCAGGGGAGGGCCCCTCGCCTCTACGTCCAGGTCAATACGGGGCAGGAGCCGCAGAAGGCCGGCGTGACGCCGGGCGAGGCCGACGCCTTCGTGGCCGCCTGCCGGGACGTCTATGGGCTCTCGGTGGAGGGCCTGATGTGCATCCCGCCGGCCGATGAAGATCCCGCGCCGCATTTCCGCATGCTGGCCGACATCGCCGCCCGCAACGGCGTGACCAGGCTCTCGATGGGCATGAGCGACGACTTCGAGACCGCCATCGCGTGTGGGGCCACCTCGGTGCGGGTGGGCTCGGCGCTGTTCGGCTCCCGTTGATCCCTCTCCCCCTGCGGGAGAGGGTGGCCTCCCGAAGGGAGGTCGGGTGAGGGGTCGACGATCCCGTCAACCGCAACGGCGGGCAGGCCAGGGAGCGGTCTTTCAAATTTGAGAGACCCCTCATCCGTCGACTTCGTCGACACCTTCTCCCGCAAGGGGAGAAGGACTATTCCGAAATCCCGATCGCGTCCCCCGGCGCGGCCTTGCCCAGCAGCGCCTCGATATCCGCCCGCGCCAGGGCCACGCAGCCCTCGGTGCCGGGATAGCCCTCGCGCGCCAGATGCAGGAAGATCGCCGAGCCCAGGCCCGGAACCGGCGGGTCGTCGTTGTGGGCCAGGATCCCGACCAGGTCGTAGACGCCGTCGTCGCGCCACATGCGCTCGGCGCTGGCGGGGTAGGGCAGCTTGACCGGGCGGTTGTAGTTCGGATCGCCGGGCGCGTCGCACCACCCGTCGTCGGGCGCGATCGGCGCGATCGGCAGGGCCGTCTTCGGGCCGTCCGGATAGACGTCGGGGCGGTAGAGCACCTGGCGGATCGCCCAGGTTCCCAGCGGGCTCCTGTTGTCGCCCTCGCGCTTGTCGGCGGCGGCGACGACGCCGGCCTTGCCCAGGGCGCAGCGCACGATCCGGCCGTCGCCGAGGTCGATGGTTCCGTCCGAATGCGCCTGGAAGATCATCGCAAACCCCGCTCCCGCAAGCCGCGCCCCTTGGCGCCGGGCCTCGTAGCGGTCATGTTCCGCCTCATGGCGCAACGCAAGACCCTGCTTCTCATCGACGACGACGACGACCTGCGCGGCGCCTTGGCCGAACAGCTCGCCCTGCACGAGGAATTCGCCGTGGCCGAGTGCCCGACCGCCGGCGAAGGCGTGCGGCAGGCCCGCGAGATCAAGCCGGACCTGATCCTGCTCGACGTCGACCTGCCCGACATGGACGGCCGCGAGGCCTGCCGGCTGATGCGCAAGAACGGCGTCACCGCGCCGGTGATCATGCTCACCGCCGCCGCCAGCGACAGCGACACGATCCTGGGCCTGGAATCGGGCGCCAACGACTATGTCACCAAGCCCTTCCGCTTCGGCGTGCTGCTGGCCCGCATCCGCGCCCAGCTGCGCAGCTACGAGGCCTCGGAAGACGCGCTGTTCCGCATCGGTCCCTACGAGTTCCGCCCCTCGGCCAAGCTGCTGGTCGACGACAAGCAGAAGAAGGTGCGGCTGACCGAGAAGGAGACCAACATCCTCAAGTACCTCTATCGCGCCGGCTCCAAGCCGGTGTCGCGCGAGGAACTGCTGACCGAAGTCTGGGGCTACAACGCCGGCGTCACCACCCACACGCTGGAGACCCACGTCTATCGCCTGCGCCAGAAGATCGAACCCGATCCGGCCACGGCGCGCATCCTGATCACCGAGGCGGGCGGCTACCGGCTTCAGCCTTAGCCTTCACGGAAGCCAAAAAAGAAAGGCCCGGAGCATCGCTGCTCCGGGCCTTCTTCGTTTTCGGGGTCGTCAGCCTGAAATCAGGCGTTGCCGACCTGACCGGCGTCGGCCTGGGCCTTGCGCGCGGCATAGACGCCGGCGAAGTCGATCGGGTCGATCAGGAAGGGCGGGAAGCCGCCTTCGCTGGTGACGTCGGCGATCAGGCGACGGGCGAACGGGAACAGGAAGCGCGGGCACTCGATCAGCAGGACCTGCTCGAGGGCCTCTTCCGGCACGCCGGCGATCTGGAACAGGCCGCCATAGACGACTTCGACGTGGAACACCGCCTGGCCGTCGCGCTCGGCGCGGGCCGACAGCTTCAGGTCGACTTCGAACAGGCCGTCGGCGCGACCGCGGGCGTTCATCTCGACGCCCATGTCGATGGCCGGCTGGGTGGCCGAGGCGCGCAGCGAGTCCGGCGCGAGCGGGTTTTCGAACGACAGGTCGCGAACGAACTGGGCGACGATGCGGATCCCGGCGGCGGCCGCTTCGTTGTCGTCCTGGGCGGCGGGCGGAGCGCCGTTGGTATCGGTCATGAAGGGTTTTTCCATACTCGGCGCGGCATATCGGCCGTTAGGCGTGAGCGGCGCTGCTAACATGCGGGAGAACGCCGTGCAACGTCAGGCGCCTGACGCGGGCGGTCGCTTGGCCTATATAGGAAGGCTGTCGTCTCAATCGACGGCCCCGATGCGGAACTTGTCGTGCTTGAACTGATCGTCTTCGCGGTGCTCGCCGCCGTCGTCCTCTACCAGCTCTACGCCACTCTCGGTCGCCGGGTGGGGCGTCAGCCCGAGGACACGCCCGCCCCCGTGGCCGCCCCGGCCGCAAACCGTCCGGCCGACAGCGCCGAGGCGGCGATCCCGGTCAACGCCACGGGCCTGGCCGCCCTGCGCGCCCGCCAGCCCGACTTCGATCCCGCCCGCTTCCTGTCGGGCGCCCGCTACGCCTACGAGATGATCCTCAAGGCTTTCGCCCAGGGTGACCGCGAGACGCTGAAGCCGCTGCTGGCGTCCGACGTGATGGCCAATTTCGAAGGCGCCATGGCCGCCCGCGAAGCCGAGGGCCGCACCGAAAGCGTCGAGATCCTGGCTCCGCCGCGCATGGACCTCGACAGCGCCGAGGTGCAGGGCGACACCGCCCGCGCCGTGGTGCGGATCCTGGCCGAGGTGCGCACGCGCTCGACCAGCGCCGCCGGCGAGGCGGTCGACGACCGCCGCACGGCCGACCTGTGGACCTTCGAGCGCGACCTCAAGAGCCGCGACCCCAACTGGACCCTGGTGCGCGTCGCGGTCGCCGAAGCCTGATGTTGCGTTCCGTCCTGACGATCGCGGCGGCCGCCCTGGTGCTGGCCGCCTGTACGACGACCGCGCCGCCGCCGCCCGTCACCCCGACCACGCCGCCGACGACGCCCACCAAGCCTGCTCCGCAGCCGCCGACGACGCCGTCGCCGGCCAGCTTCGCGGCGCTGCAAGGCTGGAACGAGGAAGACCACGCCGCCGCCCTTCAGGCCTTCCGCGAGACCTGCGGCGTCGCCAAGGATCCGGCCACGGCCGAGGTCTGCCGCCGGGCCAAGGCCGCCGGCCCGGTCGACGACGCCCGGGCCCGCCAGTTCCTGGAAGCCAACTTCCGTCCCGAGGCCGTCGCCGGCCAGGGCCTGCTGACCGCCTATTTCGCTCCTGAGTACGAGGCGCGCATGTCGCGCTCGGCCGAGTTCAGCGCCCCGATGCGCGGCCGGCCGGCCGACCTGGCCATGCTCGACCTCGGCGCCTTCGACCCCAGCCTGAAGGGCAAGACCGTGGCCGGCCGCGTCGCCGGCGCGACCTTCGTGCCCTATGACGACCGCGCCGCCATCGAGGCCTCGCCGCTGGACCGGCCGCTGGCCTGGATGCGGCCCGAGGACCTCTTTTTCCTGCAGATCCAGGGCTCGGGCGTGCTGACCCTGCCCGACGGCCGCCGCGTGCGCGCGGCCTTCGCCGCCCACAACGGCAAGCCCTTCGTCGGCATCGCCACGGCCATGCGCGACCAGGGCCTGCTGAGCGACGGCAACACCTCGGGCGAGGCGATCCGCGGCTGGCTGGCGGCCAATCGCGGCCCCAGGGCCGATGCGATCATGCAACTGAACCCGCGCTACATCTTCTTCCAGACCCTGCCCGACGACGGCCGCCAGGCAACGGGCGCGGCCAACGTGCCGCTGCCGGCCGGCCGCGCCATCGCCGTCGACCCCAGCCAGCACGCCATGGGCGGCCTCTTCTGGATCGACGCCAGCGCCCCGAAGCTGGCCGGCGCCTTCCCGACCTATCGCCGCGCCGTGGTGGCGCTGGACACCGGCGGGGCGATCAAGGGCCAGGTCCGCGCCGACCTCTACATCGGCACCGGCCAGGCGGCCGGAACCGAGGCCGGCCGCGTGCGCCACGACCTGCGCCTGTGGCGGCTGGTCCCCCAGCCCCAGCCCTAGCACCATGAGCAAGCGGCGGCCGCCGGATGACGATGGCCAGCGCCTCTGGCGGCTGGTGGCCTCGACGGTGACGGGGCGCGCGCCTGAAAAGGCGCTGAAGATGCGCGACAAGGCCCGTATCCGTCCCGGCAAGGCCGAACTCCTGGCCCACGCCGCCGACGTCGAGCCTCCGACCCACCTGGCCTCGGTGGCGCCGCTGCGCATCGATCCGTCCGAGATCAAGGCGCTGAAGGCGAAGCCCGCGCCCAAGCCGCCGCCCGAGGGCATCGAGCCCAACCGTCGCCGGCGCATCGTCAAGGCGCACGACCCGATCGGCGCGCGGCTGGACATGCACGGTCTCGACCAGGACCAGGCCCGCGCCACGCTGGAACGGTTCATCCGCCGCGCCTGGGACGAGGGTCACCGGGCGGTGCTGGTGATCACCGGCAAGGGCAAGGTCGGTCACGGCGTCCTGCGCCAGCGCACGCCCGAATGGCTGGCCGATCCGACCCTGCGCGAAATGATCGCCGGGGTGTCGCAAGCGGATCAGCGACACGGCGGCGAGGGGGCGCTCTACGTGGCGCTGAAGCGGAAGGGTTGAGCGCCGGCCAGGGGGAGGGAAGCCGCCATTGCATCGGCCGTTTCCAAGCTCCACCATGGCGACATGGCAGATGAGTTTTCACCCGATGTCATTCGGTCGCCCGAAGAGGTCGCCAGGAGAGCGTTGGCGTTATTCTCGGTTGTCGGGGTGGCCCTCGGCGCTCCGAGAAGCGACGTTCTGGACTGGCTGAAAGAGACGGGCGTCAGCGCCGATCTTTCGCCATCGGAGGATCGATTTCTGGCGACCTCGACGCCGCCGCGTCAGCAGTTGATCGACAGCGGATGGCTATCCGAACGGCTGGCCGTGCTTTGCTGGGCGCTTGGCGAGGTGAGCGAACTGCCGCCTTCCGACCAGCAATATGACCCCGCTGTCTTTCAGGATCTGCTTCCGCCGTTTGCTGACGTGGACACCGCGAGCTTTATCGCCAACGCCAAGCTGCGATCCGACGAGGCGTTGATCACCAAGGCGGACGAACTGCTGGGCCACCATTGGGAAGCCAGGAACGCCAAGCTGACCGGCATGGCTCCCGCGATCCCGGTCGATATCGAGATCGTTCAGGAGCGCCACCATGCGATCAACTGGGTGATCGGCTACGACGGCGCTGCGTGGGATGAGGTGACGACGGATACCTGAAAGGTCCGACAGGCGCCGGCAGCTGAGAGGTCAGCCGCCCCGCGACGCCTTCTCGGCGTGCCCCGAGGTACCCTCGCGGGCTTCCAGCTTCTCGGCGACGGCGTCGAGCGGGACGCCCGAGGCGGCCATCAGGGCCAGCCAGTGATAGAGCAGGTCGGCGCTTTCCGAGGCCAGGGCTTCAGGCCCCTGCGCGACGGCGGCGATCACCGTCTCGACGGCTTCCTCGCCCAGCTTCTTGGCGGCCAGGGCCGGGTCGTTCAGCAGCTTGGCGGTGTAGGACGCCGTGGGGTCGCCGCCCTTGCGGCTCTCGACCGTGGCGGCCAGCCGCTCCAGGACCTCGAACAGGCGGCTCATGCGGCGGTTCTCGCAGGGTCCAGGCGCACCGGCACGCCGGCGGCGGCCATGGCCTGCTTGGCCTCGCCGATCGAGATCTCGCCGAAGTGGAAGATCGATGCGGCCAGCACGGCGGCGGCGTGGCCGTCGCGGGCGGCTTCGACCAGGTGCTCGGTCTTGCCGGCGCCGCCCGAGGCGATCACCGGCACATTGACCGCGCCTGTCACCGCCTGGAGCAGAGGGATGTCGTAGCCGATCTTGGCGCCGTCGCGGTCCATCGAGGTCAGCAGGATCTCGCCCGCGCCGCGCTCGACCACCTTGGCGGCCCAGTCGACGACGTCGAGGCCGGTGTCCTTGCGGCCGCCATAGGTCCAGACGTTCCAGCCCGAGCCGTCGGGACGGGCCTTGGCGTCGATGGCCACCACCACGCACTGGGCGCCGAAGGCGTCGGCGCCGGCGGCGATCAGGTCGGGGTTCTCGACGGCGGCGGTGTTGGTCGAGACCTTGTCGGCCCCGGCCAGCAGCAGGCGACGCATGTCGGACACCTGGCGCACGCCGCCGCCCACCGAGACGGGCATGAAGCAGACCTCGGCGGTGCGCGATATCACATCCAGGATCAGGCCGCGGCCCTCGCTGGAGGCGGTGATGTCGAGGAACATCAGCTCGTCGGCGCCGGCCGCGTCATAGGCGGCGGCCTGTTCGACCGGATCACCGGCGTCGCGCAGGTCGACGAAGTTGACGCCCTTGACGACCCGGCCGTCCTTGACGTCGAGGCAAGGGATGATCCGGGTCTTCAGCATCAGGCGGCCGCCGCGACCAGCGCTTCGGCCGGCTTGATGGTGCCGGCGTAGAGCGAGCGGCCCAGGATGGCCCCGGCGATCTCGACGCCCTTACGGGCCTTGAGGCGCTCGATATCGGCGACTGCCGCCACGCCACCGGAGGCGATGACCGGGATCGAGACGGCGTCGGCCAGTTCGCCCACGCCTTCGACATTGACGCCGGTGAGGGCGCCGTCGCGGCTGATGTCGGTGACAATCAGGGCGGCCACGCCCACGTCCTCGAAGCGCTTGCCCAGGGTGATGGCGTCGATGTCCGACAGGCCGGTCCAGCCGTCGATGGCGACCTTGCCGTCCCGCACGTCGACGGCCACGGCGATCTGCTCGGGCCACAGGCGGGCGGCCTTGCGGACCAGCTCCGGATCGTGGACGGCGACGGTGCCGAGGATGACGCGCGAGACGCCGGCCTCGATCCAGGCCTCGATGCCTTCGAGCGTGCGGATGCCGCCGCCCAGCTGCACCGGGATCGAGATCGACTCCAGGATCGACTGCACCGCGGCCGTGTTGACCGACTTGCCCTCGATGGCGCCGTTCAGGTCAACGACGTGCAGCCACGAGAAGCCGTCCTTGACGAAGCGCTGGGCCTGGTCGGCCGGGCTGTTGTTGAAGACCGTGGCCTTGTCCATGTCGCCGTGCAGCAGACGCACGCACTGGCCGTCCTTCAGGTCGATGGCGGGATAGAGGATCATGGGCGCCATTCCAGGAAGTTGGCGAGCAGGGTGAGCCCCGCGGCTTGTGATTTTTCAGGGTGGAATTGTACGCCCGCGACATTCCCCTTGGCCACCGCCGCGACGAAGGCGCCGCCGTGGTCGCTGGTCGCCACCACGTCGGCCGGATCGGCCGCGTCGAGCGCGAAGGAATTGGCGTAGTACATGTGGGCGCCGTCCTCGATGCCCGTAAACAGGGCATGAGCGCGCGAAAAGGCGATCGCGTTCCAGCCCATGTGCGGGATGGTCAGCGACGGGTCGGACGGGGCGAGCTTCTTCACCTGGCCGCCGATCCAGTCGAGGCCCGGCGTGACGCCGAACTCGAGACCTTCGGTGGCCAGCAGCTGGTGGCCGACGCAGATGCCCATGAACGGCGCGCCGCGCTGGTGCACGGCCTCGTTCATGGCCTCGTAGACGCCCGAGGCGTCGAGGCCCGCGCGGCACGAGGCGAAGGCGCCGACGCCGGGCAGGAACACCCGGTCGGCCTTGGCCACGATGGCGGGATCGGTGGTGACGACGATGTCGGTGGCGACGCCACGCCGGCGGGCGGCCTCTTTCAAGGCCTTCTCCGCCGATCGCAGGTTGCCCGACCCGTAGTCGATCAGGGCGAGGGTCTGCATGGTATGAGCCTTACAGCACGCCCTTGGTCGACGGCGCTTGGCCGCCGGTCTTCGGGTCGAACTCCACCGCCTGGCGCAGGGCGCGGGCCAGGGCCTTGAAGCCGCTTTCCGCCACGTGGTGGGTGTTGTCGCCGTAGAGCGTCTCGAGATGGATGCACGCGCCGCAGTTCATGGCGAAGGCGTGGTGGAACTCCTTGAAGAGCTCGGTGTCCATCTCGCCGACCTTGGGGCGCTTGAACTCGACCTTCCAGATCAGATAGGCCCGATTGGACAGGTCGATGGCGCAGCGCGTCAGGGTCTCGTCCATCGGGATATAGGCGTGGCCAAAGCGCCGGATGCCCTTGAAGCCATCCAGCGCCTTGTTGATCGCCTGACCCAGCACGATCCCGGTGTCTTCCACCGTGTGGTGCATGTCGATGTGCAGGTCGCCCTTGGTCTCGATCTTCAGGTCGAAGCCGCCGTGCCGCGCGAAGCTCTCCAGCATATGGTCGTAGAAACCGATGCCGGTGGAGATCGTCGAGGCGCCGGTCCCGTCGAGATCGATCCAGACCCGGATCTGGGTCTCTTTCGTCTCGCGGACCACTTCAGCGGTGCGGGCCATGCTTCGTCCTTGAAGGTCGGTGAAGACCTTGGGGTGGTTAGAGTCCGTTCTGGGCGGCCAGGTCGCGCAGCTTGACCTGCGGACGCGGACCGTAGTGGGCGATGACCTCGGCGGCGGCCAGCGAGCCCAGCTTGCCGCAGTCGGCCAGCGAGCGCCCCTGGGAGAGGCCGTAGAGGAAACCTGCGGCGTATTGGTCGCCCGCGCCCGTCGTGTCCACGACTTTTTCCACGGGGAAGGCCGAGATTTCGTGGAAGTGCTCGCCCGAGGCGATCACCGAACCCTTTTCGCTCCGGGTGACGGCGGCGATCTCGACCCGCTTGCCCAGTTCCTTGACGGCGGCGTCGAAGTCGTCGGTCTGGAAGAGGGCGCACACCTCGGAGGCATTGGCGAAGACGATGTCGCACTGGGTCTCGACGAAGCCGAGCAGGGCCTCGCGGTGACGGTCGACGACGAAGCTGTCCGACAGGGTGATGGCGATCTTGCGCCCGGCGCCGTGCGACAGGGCCGCGGCCTTGGCGAAGGCGCGGCGAGCTTCCAGCGGGTCGAACAGATAGCCTTCGAGATAGGCGTACTGGGCGCCTTCGATGATCGCCTGGTCGACATCGGCGGCGGTCAGTTCGACGCAGGCGCCCAGGTAGGTCGACATGGTGCGCTGGGCGTCCGGAGTGACGTTGATCAGGCACTGGGCCGTGGCCGGGCCGCCGACCAGAGGCGAGGTGGTGAAGACGCCGCCGATGGCGCGCATGTCGTGGGTGAACACCCGGCCCAGCTGGTCGTCGGCGACCTTGCCGATGAAGGCGGCCTTGCCGCCGAAGCTGGCCACGCCGGCCAGGGTGTTGGCCGCGCTGCCGCCCGAAGCCTCGATGCCGGCCGCCATGGAGTCGTACAGGCTGGCGGCGCGGGTCGTGTCGATCAGCGCCATCGAGCCCTTCACCAGGCCTTGGGCGTCGAGGAAGGCGTCGTCGCACTGGGCGATCACGTCGACGATGGCGTTACCGATGGCGGCGACGTCGTAGAGGGCGGTCATGGCTGCTCGTGTGTTCCGGGAGGATTGACCGACCGCAAGTAAAGGAAGGGGAGGGCGCTGGCAACGTAGGCTTGGGCGACGCAGGCTTGGGGCGACGCAGGCCTTGCCCCGCGCCCCGCGGCTTTCTAACCCTTGGGGCATGAGCATCACCCAGCCCGACGTCCTGATCCTGGTTCCCGCCGCCGACGAGCCGCGCTTCGCCCAGAGCTGGCCGCCGCTGTTCGAACGCCTGGCCGCGCCGCTGCGGGCCCAGGGCCTGTCGGTCGCCTCGCGGTCCTGGACCGATCCGGTCGAGGCCGGCGGGCAGGAGATCGTCCTGCCTCTGCTCAGCTGGGGCTATCACCACCGCGAGCCCGAATGGTACGCGCGCCTCGACGCCCTGGAGGCCGCCGGTGTGCGGACCGCCAACCCGCCCGACCTGCTGCGCTGGAACACCGCCAAGACCTATCTTGCCGAACTGGCCGCCAAGGGCGCGCCCGTGGTGCCGACCATCACCCTCGACAAGGTGACGCCCGAGGCCGTCGCTCAGGCGCGCGAGCGCTTCCAGGTCGACCTCGTCGTCGCCAAGCCGCAGGTCTCGGGCGGCTCGCACCGCACGGTGAAGCTTGGTCGCGACCCGGACCTGACCGACGCCCCGACCGGCCCGGCCCTTATCCAGCCGTTCCTGCCGGCGGTGGGCGAGGAGGGCGAGCTGTCGCTGTTCTTCTTCGACGGCGCCTTCAGCCACGCGGTGACCAAGGTCGCCGTTCCCGGCGACTTCCGGGTGCAGCCCCAGTTCGGCGGCAAGGTCAGCGAGATCGCGCCCGAGCCCGAGGCGCTGCATGCGGCCCATATGGTTCTGGACGCGCTGGCCCGGCCGCTGACCTATGCCCGCATCGACCTGATCCGGGGTCTCGACCACACCCCGCAGCTGATGGAACTGGAGATCATCGAGCCGGACCTCTTCCTGCAGCACGCCCACGACCACGGCGCGGCGTTCGCAAAAGCGGTGAAGGCGTCGCTGTAGAGGCGCCCAGCCGCCCACCCCGAAAACCGCCTCGATTGCTTTTGCTGTTTCGATAGAGACAGCCTATATCAGAGCCATGCTCCCGACCCTTCGCCAGATGCAGTACCTGAAGCTCCTGTCCGAGCACGGCTCGTTCAGCCGGGCGGCCGAGGCCTGCTACGTCACCCAGCCGACGCTGTCAGCGGGGATCCAGGAACTGGAGAAGATCCTCGGCGCACCGGTGGTGGATCGCGCGCGCTCGGGCGTGATCCTGACCGCCGCCGGCCAGGAGGCCGTGCGCCGGGCGACTTCGATCCTGGCCCAGACCGAAGACCTGGTGCAGGCCGCGCGCGGGGCGGGACAGCCGCTGGCCGGGCGCTTCCGCCTGGGGGTGATCCCGACCGTGGCGCCGTACCTCCTGCCGCGCGCCCTGCCGATGCTGCGCGATCAGTTCCCCAAGCTGCGCCTGTTCCTGCGCGAGGACCTGACCCAGCGCCTGATCGCCTCGCTGAAGGCCGGCTCGCTGGACGCGGCCCTGATCGCCTTGCCCTACGACATGACCGGCCTGGACTGGGCCCACGTGGAGCACGACGAACTGCTGGCCGCCGCCCCCGCCAACCACCCGATGGCCATGCAGGACAGGGTCGACCCGGCCAGCCTGGACGGCCAGGACGTTATCCTGCTGGAAGACGGCCACTGCCTGCGCGACCACGCCCTGGCCGCCTGCGGACTGGAGCCGCCCAAGGGCGTCGGCGACGAGGAGAGCTTCGCGGCCACGTCTTTGCCAACCCTGGTGCAGATGATCGGCTCGGGCCTGGGCGTGTCGTTCCTACCGGCCATGGCCGTGCAGGCGGGCCTGGCCGAGAACGCGCCGGTGACCGTGCGGCCGCTGGCCACCGCCCAGTCGACCCGCGAGATCGTCGTGGCCTGGCGGGCCGGCTCCAGCCGCGCCGCCGAAGGTCGCCTGCTGGCCGAGACCCTGCGCGCGGCTTGAGACGCCGCACGATTATTCAATACCGCCGTTCTTCCAACCTGCGACCAATCCGCCGTCGGCGCGTTCAGGGCCGGGGATTGGAGGACATCGGATGAACGCGGCGAAGATGGCGGCCCTGCTGGGCTTGGCGACGATGGCGACCGGCTGCGTGAGCCTGTCGCGCAGCGCGGCGGTCGAGGACCTGCCCAAGGATTGGAAGACGCAGACCCGCGTCGCCGAGGTGCGGCTGACGCGCGGCGACCTGAAGGTCACCGAGGGTTTCGACGCCCTGTTCAAGCAGCGCGTGCAGGCCAAGCTGGACGGCTGCGCCAAGGGCGAGCGGCCGCTGCGGCTGGAGGTCAAGCTCGACCGCTTCGACAAGGCCAATCCGGCCATGACCGCCCTCGTCGGCGGCGCCAACGTGCTGCGCAGCCAGGCCCGGCTGGTCGATACGCGCACCGGCAGGACCGTCGGCGACTACGCCATCGGCAAGACCATCGTCGGCTCGCGCCTGGCGGTCATCAAGATGGGCGAGGCCGAGGAACAGCTCAGCGACGCCTTCGGCGAGGAGCTGTGCGCCCAGGCCTTCCCCGCCGCCGTCGCATCCCGATAGCATCAGATATATCTAAATAGCTCTTGACGCCGATCAGTTTCGATATATCTATCATTTCGATATAACGAAACTGCATCGAAAGAGCACACATGTTTGGACGACATCATCACCATCACCACGGCCGCCACGGCGGTCACCACAGCCGCCATCCGTTCGGCTTCGACGGCCGCGAACACGGCGGCATGGGCGGACGGGGCTTCGGCCGCGGCGGCCCGCGCGGGCGCTTCTTCGATCACGGCGACCTGCGCCTGGTCGTGCTGAAGCTGATCGCCGACAAGCCCAGCCACGGCTACGAACTGATCAAGGCGGTCGAGACCGCGGCCGGCGGCGCCTACAGCCCCAGCCCGGGCGTAATCTATCCGACCCTGACCCTGCTGGAAGAGCTGGGCTACGTGGCCGCGACCGACGCCGGCGGCGGAAAGAAGCTCTACACGATCACCGATGAGGGCCAGGCCTTCCTGGAAGCCAACGCCCAGCCGGTGAACGGCCTGTTCGCGCGCATGGCCGAGGCCGCCTCGCGCAGCGCCGCCTTCGCGCCGCAGATCCTGCGGGCCCGCGAGAACCTGAAGACGGCCCTGCGGTTGAAACTGCACGCCGGAAGCCTAAGCTCCGAGCAGATCGGCGCCATCGCCAAGGCGCTGGACGACGCCGCAACGCAGATCGAAGCTGTCTGAACCGGGCCGGAACAGAGGAGCACATCTCATGCAAAGCCACGCTCGCCTCGTCACCGACAAGGCCGCCCGCTACATGACCCAGCTGGCCAAGCACTGGGGCCACAAGTTCGAGGTCGAGCTGACCGAGACGACGGCCCTCTTCCCGCTGCCGCTGGGCCCGTGCCGGATGACCGCCGACGCCGAAGGCCTGGACATGACCGTCGAGGCCGAAGACTTCGAGGCCCTCGCCAAGCTGGAGCAGGTGGTCGCCGACCACATCCTGCGCTTCGCCTTCCGCGAAGGCGTCGAGAAGCTGAACTGGACCCGCGCCCGCGAGGCCGGCCACATCGACCCGCCCAAGGCGCGCGGCGGCCTGGGGCTGGGGGTCTGAGCCTTCCGCCCTCCCCTCCCGCTCGTCATCCCGGCCGAAGCGAAGCGTAGAGCCGGGACCCAGGGGCCGCCGCCACAGCGTTGAAGCAAGCGCCGCGCCCAGTCCCCTGGGTCCCGGATCGGCCTCTGGCCGTCCGGGATGACGCGGAGAGTTGGAGCTAAGCCGGCTCCAACCCCGCCAGCAGTTTGGTCAGCAATCCGCTCAGCGCCTGCTGCTCACTAGCGTCCAGCGCCTCGAGCAACGTCCGCTCATTGTCGATGTGCAGGGGCAGGATCTTGTCCAGCAGCCCCCTGCCCTCCTCCGTCAGCGCCACCAGCGTGCCGCGCCGGTCGCTGGGATGCGGACGGCGCTCGACCAGGTTCATCTTCTCCAGCCGGTCGATCCGCGCCGTCATGCCCCCCGACGAGACCATGGCCGTCTCATAGAGGTCGGTCGGGGTCAGGGCGTAGGGCTCCCCTGCCCGGCGCAGGGTGGCCAGCACGTCGAACTCGCCGCGCTGCAGGCCGTGGGCGGCGAACAGTGGGGCCAGGCGCTCCTTGAGCACGATCTCGGCCACCTCGCAGAGGCGGCCGACCAGCTCCATCGGGAACGGATCCAGGTCCGGCCGCTCGCGCCGCCACTGGACCGAAGCCGCGCCTGCGCGGTCATGACGCTTGGCTTTCGCCGCCATCGGATATATCTCGCCATCAAGATACTTTCCGACGAGATATATCGTGGTCCTCGCCTACGAAGAAGACGCCAAGGCGCGTAAAAGCGCCTCTCTTTCCGCGCGTGCCGCCAAAAGCGGCGCCCTGCTCACCATCGCGGCGATCGTCGTGGCGGCCCTGAACCTGCGCCCGGCCCTGGCCGCGCTTGGCCCCGTGCTCGATCAGGTCAAGGCTGCCACCGGCGCCTCCTCGGCGGCGGCGGGCCTGCTGACCACCCTGCCGATCCTGCTGATGGGCCTGGGCGCCCTCTTGGCCGCGCCGCTGCGCCGGGCCCTGGGCGAGCGCCTGGGCGTGGCCATCGGCCTCTTGGCCATCGCGCTGGCCTGCGGCCTGCGGGCCATTTGGCCAACCACAGCAGGCCTCTTCGCCAGCGCCGCCATGGTCGGCGTCGGGGTCGCCGCCGTTCAGGCCTTGATGCCCGGCTTTATCAAGCGGACGACCGGCGAGGGCGCGCCGCGGATGATGGGCCTCTACACCACCGGCATCATGGCCGGCGCCGCCGTGGCCGCCGCCATGGCCACGGGCGTCACCCGCCTGGCCGGCTGGCAGGTGATGTTCGGCCTGTGGGCCGCGCCCGCCGTCCTGGCTCTGGCGCTGTGGATGCGCGCCGCGAGGCGCGAAACGGCCGCCCCGGCCGGCGGCCCGCTCGCCCTGCGCCAAGCGTCGATGTGGAAGAGCCAGCGCGCCTGGCTGCTGCTGACCTTCTTCGGCATCGGCACCGGCGCCTACACCCTGGTGCTGGCCTGGTTCCCGCCGTTCTACGCCAGCCGCGGCCTGACCGCCGACCAGGCCGGCTACGCCCTGTCGGCGCTGACAGTCTGCGAGGTGCTGGCCGGCCTGACGGTCTCGGCCGCCATCGCCCGCCGCCCCGACCGCCGGCCGCTGCTGGCGGCGGCCCTGGCCTCGCTGTTGGCCGGCATCGCCTGCCTGCTGCTTGCCCCGTGGCTGGTGCTGCCGACCGTCTGCCTCTTGGGCGCGGGCATCGGCGCGATCTTCCCGCTGTCTCTGATCGTCACGCTGGACCACGCCGGCGACCCGGAAAGCGCCGGCGACCTGATGGCCTTCGTCCAGGGCGGCGGCTACGTCATGGCCAGCGTCATGCCGTTCTTCGCCGGCTGGGTGCGCGACGCCTCGTCCGACCTGTCCGGCGCCTGGCTGCTGATGGCGGCCGGCGTCGTGGCGATGATGGCGATGACCGCGCGCTTCAAGCCGGGCGCGCGGGTCTTAAGCCGCTAGAACAGGCCCAGCGACGGGCAGAGGTCGGCGATCTTGCAGATCTCGCACTTGGGCTTGCGCGCTACGCAGATGTAGCGGCCGTGCAGGATCAGCCAGTGGTGGGCGCGGGTCTGGTAGGGCCCGGGCACCACGCGCATCAGATCATCCTCGACCGCGTCGGGGGTCTTGCCGGCCGACAGCTTGAGGCGATGCGAGACGCGGAACACGTGGGTGTCGACGGCGATGGCCGGCTCGACGTCCAGCTCGTTCAGCACCACGCTGGCGGTCTTGCGGCCCACGCCCGGCAGGCTTTCCAGCGCCTCGCGGTTCAGCGGCACCTGGCCGCCGTAGCGGTCCATCAGGATGTGGGCGGCGGCGATGACGTTCTTGGCCTTGGTGCGGAAGAGGCCGATCGAGGCGATGTAGGAGATCAGGCCGTCTTCGCCCAGCTCGAGCATCTTTTCGGCGCTGTCGGCGACCTGGAACAGCGGGCCGGTGGCCTTGTTGACCTGGACGTCGGTGGCCTGGGCCGACAGGGCCACGGCGGTGACCAGCTCGTAGGGGTTGGAATAGTTCAGCTCGGTCTTGGGGCGCAGCTCCAGGCTCTCGAAGCGCTCGAACAGGATGCGCACGCGTTCGCGCTCGGCGGCGGTGATCCGCTTGCCGGCGGGACGTTTCTTGACGAGGGATTTGGTGGCGGCCATCGGCGGCGACCATGCCGTGATGCGGCCCGCTCGCCAAGGCGGCGCGAGGGGCGTAGACCTTTGGCATGGCCGCCGCGCTCTACATGGACGCCGTGATCCGCCCCAACCGGTCGCTGAGCCGCGCCGGCATGGCCGTGGTGCTGGCCGTGGCCGTCGCCTTCAACCTGATGATCGCGGTGTTCCTGCTGGTGATCGGCGCGCCGCCGGTGCTGCCGTTCCTGGGGCTGGACGTCCTTGCGCTATGGCTGGCCCTGCGCGCCAGCAACCGCGCCCTGTCACGCTCGGAACGGGTGAAGGTCACGGCCGAAGCCATCACCGTCAGCCGCGAGGACGACCGGGGCGCCAAGGTGGTGTGGACCTCGCCGACGGCCTTCACCCGCGTCGACCTCGACCAGCCGGGCGAGCACGAGAGCCGCGTGCGCCTCTTCATGTCGCGCCGCCGCCTGACGCTCGCCCGGGCGCTGAGCCCCGAGGAGCGGGTGGCCTTCGCCCGCGCCCTGGAGCGGGCGATCAAGGCGGCGCGGGCCGAGCGCTACGCGTGAGCCAGGACAGGCGGCGCAAGAACCGGGCGGACGCCCTGCCCCGGTCGGCGTAGAGTGCGGCGATGGCCCTCGATCTCGTCCAGTCCGAACCTTCCGCGTCCGAAATCCTCGCGCGCCTGGCCGAACGCTCGGCCGATTACCACCGCATGGCCACCGCCCTGGACTGGCTGGCCCAGCGCTGGATGGAGCGGCCGTCGCTGGACGAGGCCGCCGACGCGGTGGGTCTGTCGCCGTTCCACTTCCAGCGGATCTTCACCCGTTGGGCCGGCGTGAGCCCCAAGACCTTCGTGGCGGCCATCGCCCATGCCGAGGCCCGCCGCTCGCTGGAGGCCGGGGCCAGCGTGCTCGACGCGGCCTATGACGCGGGCCTGTCGGGGCCCTCGCGGCTGCACGACCTGTTCATCGCCCAGGAGGCGGCCACGCCGGGCGACGTGCGACGGCGCGGGGCCGGCATGACCCTGCGCTGGGGCTGGGCCCCTACCCCGTTCGGCCGCGGGCTGTTCGTGCTGGCTGAGCGCGGCCTGGCGGGCCTGGCCTTCTCGGACGGCGATGACGACTTCAGCTTCGCCGACATGCACCGCCGCTGGCCCGGCGCGGACTGGGTGCGCGACGACATGGCCGCTCAGGAAACGGCCCTCAAGGCCTTCGGCGCCGGCGAAGGCCCCCTGCCCGTGGTGCTGATCGGCTCGCCCTACCAGGTGCAGGTGTGGAAGGCGCTGCTGCGCATCCCTGCCGGCGGCACGGCCACCTACGGTCAGGTCGCGGCCTGGGCCGGCAAGCCCAAGGCCTTCCAGGCCACCGGCGGGGCCATCGGCGCCAACCCGATCTCGCTGCTGATCCCCTGCCACCGGGCCATCGCCAAGGACGGCCGGCTCACCGGCTATCACTGGGGCCTGGCCCGCAAGGCCGCGATCCTGGGCCTGGAAGCGGTGGCGACGCGCGAGGTGGCCTGAGCGCCATTCACGATTCGGAACAAAAAGGGAACGTACGTCCGAACTCGACGTCGCAGCGAGTCATTCTGGCCCGTAACCGCGATGCGGGGTCGAGTAACGGGTGGAGCAATGGAACCGGAGGTACTGAAGGAATTGGCGGTCGTGTTGTCGGCGGTGGCCGGCGTGGTGACGGCCTTGGCCGGATTGGTATGGGCGTTTCGGCGGCGGCCTTGATGGGCGCCATATTCTTCTCGTCATCCCGGGCGAAGGCGCGAACGCGCCGCAGACCCGGGACCCAGGGGTGACCACACTGCGCCGGCTCCTGGGTCCCGGCTCTCCGCTGCGCGGAGCCTGTCCTCGGGCGCGCTTCGCGCGACCCGGGGGGCCGGGATGACGAGAATTTTTCGCCTCAGGCCGTGCCGAGGAAGTCGCGCTTGCCCAGCACCACGCCGTTCTCGCGCAGGATCGCGTAGGCGGTTGCGAGGTGGAAGTAGAAGTTCGGCATGGCCTGGGCGGTCAGGTAGTCGAGGGCGTTGTGCTCGGTGGTCTCGCCACGGCGGGTCAGGGCCACGGTGCGGTCCTCGGCGCCGTCGAAGGCGGCGGGATCCAGGCCCTCGACATAGGCGATGGCGCGGGCGACGCGGGCCGACAGGTCGGCGAAGCTGGTCTCGGTGTCATCCCAGGCCAGAACCTCCACGCCGGCCAGGCGGGCGCTGGCGCCCTTGGCGAAGTCGGTGGCGATCTGCACCTGGCGGATCAGCGGGAACATGTCGGGATAGAGCCGCGCCTTCAGCAGGGCCTCGGGGTCGAGCTTGCGCTCTTCGACATGGGCGGCGGCCTTGGCCAGCACGCCCGACAGGCCCTTCAGCCCTTGGACGAAGACGGGAACGCTGACGCGGTGGGCGGTGATGGTCATGGGAGCTCCGGTATGGCTTGGCGCCGGATGTAGGGTGGTTCGGTGACAAGCGCAGCCCTGAGGCGGCGAACCTCCCCCACAGGGGGAGGTTCCTTGAGGTTGGGCGCGGCTTCGCATGCTCCCGCGTTCGCACGCGTTAGGTCGGGGAGGCGCGGAGCGGCCGGGCGGAGCCCGGAGACCGTGTGTTTGTTTAGC
>NZ_JARQWV010000033.1 GCF_029543245.1 Caulobacter endophyticus | reverse complement strand
CCACGGGAGATCGCCTCTCCATGTCCCTCTCCCCTTGCGGGAGAGGGTGGCCTCGCGAAGCGAGGTCGGGTGAGGGGCCTCTCAGAACCGTCCGCGCGACCCCTCATCCGTCGGCTATCGCCGACACCTTCTCCCGCAAGGGGAGAAGGATCGAAAAAGGTCCTACTTCAGCCCCAGCGCCCCGGCGATCGCCGACCAGGGCACGAGCTTGAAGTTCTGGTGCTCCGGCGGAAACACGTTTCGGCCGTCCTGGGCCACGAAGGCGCCGGCTTCCAGGCCCTCGCCCAGCGAGGCGCTGGTGACGTCCAGGCCGTCGGTCTCGGAGATCCCGTCGATGCCCTTGGCTCCGTCGGCGGTCACCGAGAAGCTGCCGACATAGGCGTTGTCGCCCTCGCGGCGATAGACGGCGTAGCTGTTGTTGCCCTGGCTGGAGACGACCAGATAGCCTTTGCCGCCCGCCTGCCGGTAAAGCCCCACGCCTTCCAGGTCGTCCTTCAGGGCCGGGTTGGAGGCCACGCGGTCGACCGCATTGGGCGCCTTCCGGTCGGTCGGCTCGGCGCCCAGCTTCCACAGGGCGACGTCCTCCTCGGCCAGGTACAGGGCGCCGGTCTCGTCGTCGGCGACGCAGCCCTCGGTCTGGGTGTCGAACTTGACGTCGCGCACCGCAACGGCGCGGACCTTGCCATTGGCCTGGGCGACCAGCTTCCACTGCCGCACCAGCCCGTCGGGATCGCCGACGAACACATAGGTAGCGCCCTTGCGGCCGCGATACATGCAAAGGCCGTAGGGGTCCGAAAGCCCCGTGGCCTGCACGCCGTCGGCGACCGAGGTCAGCTGCCGCGTGGCGGGGTCCAGGGTGTAGAGCGCGATCGACTTGTGGGTGCGGTCGCTGGCGGCGACCAGGATCGTCTCCCGGCCGGCCAGCTTGAAGCCGGCCCGCAGGTCGACATTGTTCATCTTGCCGTCGGCCAGGTACTGCAAGGGCTGGCCCGACAGGTCGTAGACCAGCAGGCCGCCCTTCTTGTCGGTGGCGATGATGGCGCTCTTGGCGGGATCGGCCGGATTGGCCCAGATCGCCGGATCGTCGGCGGCGTCGCCGTCGTGGTCGACGGGCCTGGTCTCCATGGTCGGCTGCACCGTGGCGAAGCCCTTGGCGGGCTTGGAGCCGGCGGCGTCGCCTGCCGGCAGCTTCAGCCCGGCGGCGATGTCGGCCCACGAGACGACCTTCATGTTCGCATCGGCCTTGCGATCGTCGGCCACCAGCAGGGCGCCGGCCGGCAGGCGATCACCGAGGGGAGCGCGCAGGGCGAACAGGCCCGACGGGTTCTCGACCGCGTTCTGGTCGCTGGTCTTGATCTGGAAAGTCCCGACGAAAGCGTCGTCCTGGGCGCGGTTATAGACGTTGTAGCCGCCGGCGGTCGCATTGGCGGCCACCAGGAAGCGGGCGCTCGGCCCCCCGTCGACCAGGGCAAGGCCCGCGACCTCGCCGGCGATCTGGCCCAGGCGATTGGCGTCGACCAGGGTCGGCACGGCCTCGGCTTCCGGATCGGCGTCGTAGCGCCAGATACCGACCGCCTCCTGGGCGACATAGAGCGCGCCGGTCGCGTCGTCGCTGACGCAGTACTTGGCCTCCGACGACAGGTGCAGCCGGCGCACGATGCGCCCGTCCAGCTTGCCGTCGGCGGTGGGGAACAGCAGCCACTGGTCCATCTGGCCGGCCACGCCCAGGGTGAAGGCGTAGAGCGCGCCGTCACGGGCGCCGCGATGCAGGCAGACGCCTTCGCCGGCGTAGTCCAGCGTCAGCGGCTTGGCGTCGAGGCTGGCCGCCTGGCCGGTGGCGAAATCGTAAGACGCCAGGCGCAGGCGGCCGCCCTTGCGGTCCAGCACCGCCAGCAGCGGCTTGCCGCCGTGCTCGCGCACGTCGACGCCATAGACCTCGCCGCCGGCGATCGCGCCGACGCGCTGGCCGTCCAGGCCGTAGAGTTCAAGGCCGCCGCCTTCGCCGGTGGCGGCGATCAGGCTCTTGTCGGGCGCGGCGGGGTTGCGGATCAAGGCCACGCCGTTGGCGCCGCCTTCGACGGTGGGGGCGGTCGCGACGACGGGCGCGACGGCTGCGCCCTGGGCGTGGGCCGCTCCGGCGCCCAGCAGGAAGGCGAGCACGCCGACGGCGGCGCTGGCGCGAAGATGGGTCATGCGGCTTGTCCCCCGAGAAACCTGCGCGCGGGCCGAGGGCCGCGCGCGAGGGCTTATGCGACGATTGCAAAACGGATTGATGACAGGCGAGCCTTTTCCACCGGAAGGACGTTCCCTTGCGCCGGGGCGGCGATAGGCTGCGCCGACTCTCAGCCGCCTGGAGCCCCGATGTTCGACGCCCCCCTCGAGACCGTCCCCGCGCCTGAAGCTCCGGTCTCGGAAGTCGTCGTCACCGGCGCCCGCCTGCCGCCGTCGGCCGGGGAGGGCGCCTTCGCCATCACCAACCTGGCCGACCCGGCCTGGGCGCGCTCGCCGCGCCTGGACGAGCAACTGGCCCGGGCGCCGGGCGTCTCGCTGTTTCGCCGCACCTCCAGCCTTGCGGCCAACCCGACCACACAGGGCCTGTCGCTGCGCGCCATCGCCCCGTCGGGCGCGGGGCGGGCGCTGGTCACGCTGGACGGCGTGCCGCAGAACGATCCGTTCGGGGGATGGGTGATCTGGAGCGGCCTGCCGTCCGAGACCATCCAGTCGTTGCGTATCGTGCGCGGCGCCGGCGCCCAGGCCTATGGCGCGGGCGCCCTGACCGGCGTCGTCGCCCTGGCTGGGCGCGACGGCGGCGCGCCGGTGCTGGAGGCGGGGGTCGAGGCCGGCGGCCTGGGCTATCGCCGCGCGGCGGTCAACGCCGGCAGCGGCGGCCTGCTGGCCAGCGTGACGGCCGAGCGTTCCGATGGCTGGACGCCCGTTCGCGAGGGACGCGGCGCGGCCGACGAGCCGCTGGCGCTCGACACCTGGTCGGCGGCTCTGCGCTACGACACGAGGCTTTCGAGCGGTCCGGCCATGGCCGCCCGGCTGGCCGTCTATGACGAGAACCGTCGCTCGGGCCTCGTCGGCGCCGATTCCCGCTCGCGCGGCGCGCAAGCCAGCCTGACCTTCGCCCAGGCCCCCGCCGAAGGGCGCAACGGCTGGCGGCTGCAGGCCTGGACCCTGGTCAGCGACCTGCAGAACCGTTCGGTCGCCGTGGGCGCGGGCCGTGCCTTCACCACCCCGGCCAACGACCAGTTCGAGACCCCGGCCTACGGCTACGGCTTCAACGCCGCCCTGCGCGGCGTGCGGGGGGCGCTGGAGTGGGAGATCGGCGCCGATTTCCGGGCCGCCGAGGGCGAGACCCACGAGCGTTTCCGCTACATGAGCGGCCAGTTCACCCGCCTGCGCGAGGCTGGCGGCCAGACCACGACCCTGGGCGCCTATGCCGACGCCAGCTGGACCGCCGGTCCCTGGCTGGTCACCGGCGACCTGCGTCTCGACCACTGGCGGGCCTTCGACGCCCGTCGTCGCGAGTACGACGCCCAGACCGGCGCGGCGACCCTCGCCGAGACCCCGGCCGGGCGCTCGACCACCACGCCCACCGGCCGCGTCGGCCTGCGTCGTGACCTTGGGCCGGGCTTCGTGCGCACCGCCGCCTATGCCGGCTTCCGCCCGCCCAGCCTCAACGAGCTGCACCGCCCTTTCCGGGTCGGCAACGACGTCACCGAGGCCAACGCCGCCCTCAAGCCCGAGCGCCTCTACGGCGTCGAGGCCGGGGCGGGGCTGGAAGGGAAGCAGGGCAGCCTCACGGCGACCCTGTTCCTCAATCGGCTGGAGGATCCGGTGGCCAATGTCACCATCGGCCAGGGGCCCGCGACCTTCCCGACGGCGGGCTTCATTCCGGCCGGCGGCGTGCTGCGCCAGCGCCGGAACGTCGGCCGCATCGACGCCGTCGGGCTGGAGCTCGAAGGTCGCGCCAGTCTCGGCGATCGTCTGGCGCTGACCGGCGCGGTGATGGCCACCAGGGCCGAGGTCGACGGCGGCGCCGACGCCCCGGAGCTCACCGGCAAGCGTCCGGCCCAGGCCCCGCGCCTGGCCGCCTCGGCGGGACTGGAGTGGCGGGCCGGTGATCGCCTGGGCCTGTTCCTGGCCGCCCGCCACGAGGGCGCGCGCTATGACGACGATCTCAACACCCGCCGGCTGGCGGCGGCCACGACCCTGAACCTGTCGGCCCGCTACGACGTCAATCGCTCGACCCGCCTGGAGATCGACCTGCGCAACGCCTTCGACGCCGAGGTCGCCACCGGCCGCACCGGCGACGGGATCACCAGCTACGATGCGCCACGCAGCCTGCGGGTTGGGGTGGTCTATGTCCGCTGATGGTCGGATAAAAAGAAAAACAAATTTATTTATTCGATTGACGAGGCCGCGTCGCCCGTGATCACCTCCGTCTCAAGCCAGCCGCCCGCGCCACCAAGGCGCGGCGCAGGACTTGGGGAGGCAAACATGACTTTCGGGCACGGTCCCGACGCGCTTTGGCGTCCACGAACCCTTTTCTTCCCCGCCTGATCGACTGAGGCGCTCGTCGCCTCGCGGTCCGCCGGATTCACCCGCGCCTTTCCCAGGATTCCTGCAAGCGGGAGCCAAGGGACCGGCGGGCCGTCCTTCTCTTCCTTCCCCATCGCCAGCGTGAACCCATGAAGCGCCTCGTCTCGACCCTGGCGGCCGCGTCCCTGCTCGCGTCCGCAACTCCGGCCCTTGCCGACGACCCGCCGCCGCCTCTGCCCGACAACGGCCTGGCACGCACCCCGCCGATGGGCTGGAACAGCTGGAACAAGTTCGCCTGCAACGTCGACGAAACCCTGATCAGGCGCATGGCCGACGCCATGGTCGCCTCGGGCATGAAGGACGCCGGCTACGACTACGTCGTCATCGACGACTGCTGGCACGGCGAGCGCGACGCTCGCGGCGACATCCAGCCCGACCCCAAGCGCTTCCCGAGCGGCATGAAGGCGCTGGGCGACTACATCCATTCCAAGGGCCTGAAGTTCGGCATCTATTCCGACGCCGGCTTGAAGACCTGCGCCGGCCGTCCGGGCAGCCGCGGCTACGAGTACCAGGACGCCAGGCAGTACGCCGCCTGGGGCGTCGACTACCTGAAGTACGACTGGTGCATGGCCGGCACGCAGGACGCGCCGTCCTCGTACTACATCATGTCGGCGGCCTTGCAGGCTTCGGGCCGGGAGATCGTCTTTTCGATCTGCGAGTGGGGAAATTCCAAGCCCTGGACCTGGGGCGCGTCGGTCGGAAACCTCTGGCGCACCACGGGCGACATCTACGACGCCTGGGAGGGCGTGAAGGGCTACAGCCTGGGCGTCATGAACATCCTCGACAAGCAGGTCGAGCTCTATCCCTTCGCCAAGCCGGGCCACTGGAACGATCCGGACATGCTGGAGGTCGGCAACGGCGGCATGACCACCGAGGAGTACCGAGCGCACTTCAGCCTGTGGGCCATGCTGGCCGCCCCGCTGATCGCCGGCAACGACATCGGCCACATGGACGCCGGCACCAAGGCGATCCTGACCAACAGGGAGGTCATCGCCGTCGACCAGGATCCGCTTGGCGCCCAGGCGCGGCGGGTGTCCAAGCAGGGCGACCTGGAGGTCTGGGCGCGCCCGCTGCAAGGCGGCGGCCGCGCTGTCGTGTTGCTCAACCGAAGCACGGCGCCGGCGACGATCCGCGTGGACTGGGCGATGCTCGACTATCCGCCAAGCCTGCCGGCCAAGGTCCGCGATCTGTGGGCGGCCAAGGACCTTGGTGTGCGCAAGACAGGCTATGCGGCGCAGGTCGCGTCCCACGGCGTGGTCATGCTCCGGGTCGAGCCCTGACTTGTAGTATAATAAGTAAAAAGGCTTTTTTTATTCTGGCGCGACCGGTTGGCTCAAGGTAAGCCTCGGGCCGCTGGAGGTTGCGGCGTCCGGTCTAGACGGATGCGGCGAGGGAGTTTCGAGTGATCCAGATCGGGATCGATTTCGGCGGAACCAAGATCGAGGCGGCGGCCCTGTCGCTCGAAGGGCGCGTGCTTTCGACGCTCCGCGCCGACACGCCGGGCGATTACGAGACGGCGCTCGCCGTCGTGCGCGACCTCGTGGACCGCACTGAACAGGCCGTCGGCGGGGGCGGTTCAGTCGGCGTCGGCGCGCCGGGATCGATCTCGCCACGCACGGGCCTGATCCGCAACGCCAACACCACCTATCTGAACGGGCGACGTTTCCGGGAAGACCTGGAGACGGTGCTCGAACGGCCCATCCGCCTGGCCAACGACGCCAACTGCCTGGCCCTGTCCGAAGCAGTAGACGGCGCGGCGGCCGGGGCGCGCGTGACCTTCGCGGTGATCATCGGCACCGGCTGCGGCGGCGGCCTCGTCGTCGACGGCAAGCTGGTCGACGGCGCCAACGGCGTGGGGGGCGAGTGGGGCCACGTGCCGCTGCCCTGGCCCAGGGCGGAGGAAAGCCCCGGTCCTGCTTGCTGGTGCGGTCGTCATGGCTGTCTGGAGACCTGGATCTCCGGCACCGGCTTCCGCCGCGATTTCCGCGAGCACGGCGGCGGCGATCTCGGCGGCGCGGCCATCGTCGCGGCCGCTGCTTCGGGCGACGCGACGGCGAAGGGCGCGCTGGACCGCTATCTTGATCGCCTGGCCCGGGGCCTGGCGGTGATCGCCGACATCGCTGATCCGGACGTCTTCGTCCTGGGCGGCGGCATGTCGAACGTCGAGCTTCTGTACGAGCGGCTGCCGGCCCTGGTGGCGCCGCACGTCTTCACCGACAATTGGGAGAGCCGCATCGTCAAGGCGCGCTGGGGCGACTCCTCGGGCGTGCGGGGCGCCGCGCGGCTGTGGAGCCAGACCGACTGGGCCGGCGATGTCGCCGCCTGACGCGAGCTGAGCCATGCGGCGGGCGTGCCTCCTCGTCACCGCCGTACTGACAGCGCTGGCGGGCGCCGCCGTCGCCGAGCCCGCGCGCGTCGCCACACGGTCCGGCGATCTGGTCGGCGAGCGGCGGGGCGACGGCAGCGAGGCGTTTCTCGGCGTCCCCTTCGCTCGTCCGTCGGTCGGAGACCTGCGCTGGAAGCCGCCGCAGCCGCCGGCGTCCTGGAGCGGTGAGCGTCCGGCGCTGAAGTCAGGTCCGGCCTGTCTTCAGACCTCGCGCGGCTGGAACGCCACCGACGCCGCGCGCTCCAGCGAGGATTGCCTCTATCTCGACGTCCGATCGCCCAGGCATGCGCCCGGAGCGCGGCTGCCGGTCATGGTCTGGGTGCATGGCGGCGCCAACCATGCGGGCTCCGGCGCGGGCACGGTGGAAGCGTCGCTGGTGGACCAGGGCGTGATCCTGGTCAGCGTGCAGTACCGCCTGGGCGTCTTCGGGTTTCTGTCGCATCCGGACCTGACAAGGGAGCAGGGCGGCGCCTCGGGTAACTATGCCCTGATGGACATCATCGCGGCCCTGCGCTGGGTGCGGGACAACATCGCCGCGTTCGGCGGAAATCCCGAGAACGTCACCCTGTTCGGGCACTCGGCGGGCGGGCAGGACGTGGGCCTGGTCATGCTCAGCCCCCAGGCCAGGGGCCTCTTCGCCCGGGGCATAATGCAGAGCGGCATGCCGGGCTTCGGCTTCGCGCCGCGCAGCCTGAAGCAGAACGAGGCGATTGGCCTCAGCCTGGCCAAGGGCGTGGGGGCGCGTTCGCTGGCCGATCTGCGCCGAGTTTCCGGGCCTGATCTGCTCGAGGCGGCCGAGCACCTGAGGGCGCCGATCGACGACCAGGGGTTCATCTGGACCCAGGCCGTGGTCGACGGCGCCGTGCTGCCCGAGGTCCCCGAGGTCCTGCTGGCCGGCCCCGATCTCAAGCCGATGATCGTCGGCTCCAGCGCACGGGAGATCGCCCTGTTCGGCGGAAAGCCGCAGGCGGCGAGGGCGTGGGTGCGACAGACCCTTGGGAAGCGGGCGCGGCGGGTGCTGGCGCTCTATGGCCTGGACCATGATCCGCCGCCTGCCGCTGATCCGCTGCGCGGCGACGCGGTGCTGCAATTGGCCACCGACCGCATGTTCCGCTGTCCGGCCGCCTCGGTCGCGGCCCTGCGCCAGCGGGCCGGGGGCAAGGTCTGGCGCTACGAACTGGCGGTGGCGCCGCCAGGGCAGGCGAGCGTCGGTCACGGCTCGGAACTGACCAATGTCTTCGACCGGCCCGCCGACGGGCGGCCGCCTATGCAGGCCTATTGGGCCGCCTTCGCCAGCACCGGCGATCCCGATGCGCCCGGACAGCCGCCATGGCCGGCCGAGGATGGTTCGGGCCTGCGCCTGTTCTTTGGCCCTGACGGACCCAGGGTGGAACGGGGCGGCGAGCCGGCCTGCCGGTACCTGACCCGGCCCTAGAAACACACAGACAAGCGGCGACCAAGCCGCGAGCGGAGGAGGAAACGGAAATGACGATCCGCGTGATGTCCGCCCATAGGCTGGCCTCGCTGGCCGGCTGCGCGATGGCCCTGCTGGCCTCCGTCGCCGTCGCCCAGACCTGGGGGCCGTACAATGCCGAGTTTCCGGCGGGAGGCGACGGCTTGTCGCGTCCGCTGGCGGGAGCCGCCGAAGGACAGACCTTGCCGGCCGGCGCGCCCTGGACGCTGTCGGCTTGGATCAGGGTCTCCGGACCGCCGGCCGGCCAAGCCTTGGTCGCCGGGGTCGGCGACGCCGCCAGCGGCCGCTTCCTCGCGGTTGGGCCGGCCGGCTTCGCCGCCGTTGCAGCCGGTGCGCAGACCAACGGCGGAACTGCGCCCAGGCCCGGCGACTGGCGCTTCGTCGCCGCAGTCTCCGATGGCTCGAGGGTGACCCTATATGTCGATGGCGAGCGGGCCGGGCAGGGCGGCGCGCCCGTAGTGGCCACGCCGGCCGTCGTCGCCCTGGGACCGCGCAAGGCGGCCGGCTTCGCGCCCTTCGCCGGGCAGGTGGCCGGCTTCCGCGCCGAGGCCCGCGCCCTGTCGGCCGAAGAGGTCCGCGCCCGGGCCACCGCAAGGCCCGATCCGCTGACGGTGTTCGAGACCGGCAGTCCGACCTGGCCGGTGCAGGTGCGACAGCAGGCCGGACAAGTGACCCCGCAGGAGGCTTGGACCCGGCCTCAGGGCAAGGGCGCGATCTCGGCGCCCGTCGCCAAGCCGCCCTATGCCGGCCCCGCCCTGGTCGAGGCCGGCCCCAGCGCGTGGACGCTGAAGCGCTGGAGCCTGGTCGAAGCGCCCAAGGTCGCAGGCGACGGCGCGGTGGTGTCGTCGGCCGGCTTCGACGCCAAGGGCTGGCACGCCGCCACCGTGCCGGGCACCGTCCTCACAACCCTGGTCGATCGCGGCATCTATCCCGACCCCGACTACGGCCTCAACAACACCGCCATCCCGGAAAGCCTGAACAGGCAGGCCTGGTG
This sequence comes from Caulobacter endophyticus, assembly GCF_029543245.1. Taxonomy (GTDB): domain Bacteria; phylum Pseudomonadota; class Alphaproteobacteria; order Caulobacterales; family Caulobacteraceae; genus Caulobacter; species Caulobacter endophyticus_A. The sequence continues at coordinate 41,870 of NZ_JARQWV010000033.1, read as the reverse complement.
GTATCGCACGACCTTCGATGCGCCCGCCGCAGTGGCCGGCAAGCGCCCGCGCCTGACCTTCAAGGGCGTGAACTACGCCGCCGAGGTGTGGCTGAACGGCGAGAAGCTGGGCGACATGAAGGGCGCCTTCGTGCGCGGCCGCTTTGACGTGGCGGGCAAGCTGAAGCCGACCGGCAACGTGCTGGCCGTGAAGGTTTCGCCACCGTCGCATCCAGGGCTGGCGCACGAGGAGTCGCTGACCGCCGGCGTCGGCGAGAACGGCGGCATGATGGCCCTGGACGGCCCGACCTTTGTCGCCAGCGAGGGCTGGGATTGGATCCCCAGCGTCCGCGACCGTAACACCGGCCTGTGGCAGGACGTGGTGCTGGAGGCCTCGGGCGACGCGCGCCTGGGCGACCCGCAGGTGGTCACGACGCTGCCCCCAATGGCCGGCAAGCCCGACAACAGCCTGGCCGAAATCGAGATCCTGGCTCCGGTCGAAAACCTGTCTGACCGACCTGTCCAGGCCACGGTGACGGCCGCTTTCGACGGCGTCAGGGTCAGCAAGACGGCTGCCGTCCCGCCCGGGGCTTCGACCGTGCGCCTGACGCCGGCCGAGTTTCCGCAACTGGCCGTGGCCAACCCCAAACTCTGGTGGCCTAACGGCTATGGCGAGCAGGCCCTGCACGACCTGACCTTGACCGCCTCGGTCGACGGCCAGGCCTCGGACGAGAAGCGCCTGCGGTTCGGCATCCGCCAGGTGACCTACGAGCTTTCTCTGATGAACCCGACCGGCCATCTGCGCCGGGTGGAGGTCGATTTCAGCAAGGCCCGGCAGCTGGGTCAGGACGTCACCGACGGTAGTCACGAGGGCATCCGCAAGGTGGTCGACGGCTGGGCGACTTCGCTGACGGCGCAGGGCGAGACCTCGCCGGCGGTACGTGACGTGCCCGAGACGGGCCTCGCGCCGCACTTGGTGCTCAAGGTCAATGGCGTGAAGATCGCCGCGCGCGGCGGCAACTGGGGCACGGACGACTGGCGCAAGCGTATCGAGCGCGAGCGCCTGGAGCCCTATTTCCGCCTGCACAAGGAGGCGGGGCTCAACACCATCCGCAACTGGGTGGGCCAGAACACCGAGGAGCCGTTCTACGACCTGGCCGACGAGTACGGCCTGCTGGTGCTCAACGACTTCTGGGCCTCGACCCAGGACTATCAGCTTGAGCCCCAGGACGTGCCGCTGTTCCTGAAGAACGCCGCCGACGTCATCCAGCGCTACCGCAACCACCCCTCGATCGTGCTCTGGTTCGGGCGCAACGAGGGCGTGCCGCACCCGATCCTCAACGAGGGGCTGGAGGCTCTGGTCCACGACCTGGACGGCACGCGCTGGTACACTGGCAGCTCCAACCGCGTGAACCTGCAGAACAGCGGGCCCTACAACTATCGTGAGCCCGAGACCTATTTCACCGAGCACGCCAAGGGCTTCTCGGTCGAGGTCGGCACCCCGTCGTTCCCGACCTTGGAGGCGTTCTCGGCCGCCGTGCCCGCGCCCGATCGCTGGCCGATCAGCGACACGTGGGCCTACCACGACTGGCATCCCACCGGTAACGGCGCGACCAAGAGCTTCACCGACGCCATGGCCGCCAAGCTGGGCGCGCCGACCAGCCTCGAGGATTTCGAGCGCAAGGCCCAACTGATGAACTACGAGACGCACCGGGCGATCTTCGAGGGCATGAACCAGGAGCTCTGGACGAAGTCGTCGGGTCGCCTGCTGTGGATGACCCAGCCGGCCTGGCCCTCGACCATGTGGCAGATCCTCAGCCACGACTACGACACTCACGGGGCCTTCTACGGAACCAAGGCGGCCGCAGAGCCGGTCCATGCGCAGATGAGCCTGGCCGACCACGCCCTGGCGGTGATCAACAACACGAACGCGCCTGTGGTGGGGGCGAAGTTGAGAACGCGGGTGCTCGATCTGTCGGGCAAGGTGCTGTCCGACCAGACGCAGTTGGTCGATGCAGCCGCCAACGCCGTGACGCCTCGCGGGACGCCGGATCTAGGACTGAAGGGCGGGGAGGCGGCCGTGGTGCGGCTCGATCTGACGGGCGCCGACGGCGCGGTGCTGTCGCGTAATCTCTACTGGATCGGCGCCGACGACGCTGGCGAGCGACGGCTGGCGGATATGCCGGCCCAGCCGGTGGCGCTGGCGGCCAGGAGCGGCGAGGTCGCCGACGGTGAGGCCATGGTGACGGTTGAACTGGTCAACACCGGCTCTGCGCCGGCGTTGAACGCCAAGCTGACCCTTGTCGACGCGAAGGGCGTCCGGATTCTGCCTGCCTACTATTCCGACAACTACGTCTCGCTGCTGCCGGGTGAGACGCGGACGGTGGAGATCCGCTATCCGGTGAAGGCGGGTAAGGCGGCGAAGGTCGCCCTGCGCGGCTGGAACGTGACGCCTCGGACGGCGGCGGTGCGCTAGTCGCGCTCGCCGCGCAACTGCTTGTTCAGCGCCACGCTGGCCTCCATCCGCGCAAGCTGCTCGGGGGAAGCCGGCGCCTGGTGGCGGGCCTTCCACTCGGACTGCGGCATGCCGTAGATGGCCTCGCGGGCCTGGTCCTTGTCGAGTGCGCCCTCGGAAGCTTCCTCGACCCAGTCGGCCAGGCAGTTGCGGCAGAAGCCGGCCAGGCCCATCAGGTCGACGTTCTGAGCGTCGGTGCGCATGCGCAGGTGCTCGACCAGGCGGCGGAAGGCGGCGGCGGCGAGGCGGTCGTCGATCTCGACAGTCATGGATCAGGTCTTCTGCAAGGCCGCGCGCGAGGGCAGCAGGCGTTCGATGATCGGCAGGATGGCTGCGCCCATGGCCGGCGCGTCGGCGGCCAGCGCCGCGCGTTGCACCGGCGCCAGGGTGGGCACGCCCGGAACGCCCGCGAGCTTGGTTTCGAGGGCGCCGGCCAGGCGGTCGACCAGGCTCTCGGGCAGGCGTCCGCCGATATAGACGGCCTGCGGGTTGATCAGGCAGCTGATCGCCACGGTCGGTCCGGTCAGCAGGTCCGCCGCCAGGTCGATCCAGGCCTCGACGGCGTCCAGGCCCTTCTGCGGCAAGGCTTCCAGGTCGCCGGGCGCGGCGATGGCGAAGCCGTTGTTTTCCAGGAACTGGGCCAGGGCCGATAGCGACACGGCCTCTTGCAGGGTGGCGACGTCGATGCGCGGCGAGGTCACCGGCAGGAAGCCCAACTCGCCGCTTCGGCCCTGGGCGCCTCGGAAATATTCGCCCTCGACTACGAGGCCGCCGCCCAGGCCCGAGGTGACCAGCACGTAGAAGAAGCTGGGCGCGTTCATGCCGTGGCCGAAATGCAGTTCACCCAGCGCGGCGGCGGCGGCGTCGTTCTCGACGGTCACCGGCAGGTCGTGGCGGCGCGACAGCAGTTCGCGCACGTCGGTGGTGTTCCACGCGCCGTACTCGGCCGGGCGATGGGGCAGGTCGACGCGGGCCATGTCGTCGGGCATGGCCACGCCCACGCCGATGATCCGCTCGGCCTCGACGCCCTTGGTCTTCAGGAAGGTCTTCCAGTTGGTCTCGAAGAACTCGGCCACCGCGTCGGGGCCGGCGAAGGCCACTTCCCAGGTCGAGCGCGCCCGCACCTGGCCGGCGAAGTCGAGCAGCAGGATGGTGACGTGGTCGCGGTCGATGTTGAGACCGATCGAGAAGCAGCCGTCGGGATTGACCGCCAGGGTCATGGCCGGCTGGCCGCGTCCGCCGTGCAGCTTGCCGGCCTCGACGATCAGGCCGTCGTCCAGCAGGCGCTTGGTGATGTTGGTGATGGCCGGCACGGTCAGGCCGGTCAGGGCCGCGATCTCGGGCTTGGTCTTGGCGCCGCCGATCCGGATCGACTGGAGGGTGACCCGCTGGTTGTAGTCGCCAGCCCGCTCCAGATTCGTGCCGGACAGGCTCGGACCGGCTTGCGAGGTCTTGCGGGCGGGACTTTTGGGCGACTGGCTCATCTATGCCCTGGCTTAGCACCTGCGACGCGGGGCGCGAAAGGCCGGTGTCGACGATCCGACATGGCGCGCCGTTGAATAATGAAAATTGCTTTCTTTTATCCTTGCGCGGCTTGGGCGCCAACGCCAGGGTCGTGGGCCATGGGGTGGGAGCCGTTGATGGAGATAAGCGTCGCGCGGAAGCTGGCTGCGGGGCTGGCTCTGGTCTGTGTTCTTCACGCCGCGCCGGCCTTCGCCGGGTTTTCGGTGCAGGACGGAAAGCTGGTCGACGCCTGCGGAGCAACCTTCGTGGCCAGGGGCGTGAACCTGCCCCATGCCTGGAAGCGCGCCGCCACGGGCCGGTCCATCCGCGAGTCGGCGGCCATGGGCTCCAACACCGTCCGCGTGGTGCTGAGCGACGGGACGCGCTGGCGACGCACCGGGCGGGTCGCCGTACGCCGGATCCTCTCCCAGGCCCGCCGCGCCGGACAGGTCGTGATCCTGGAGGTGCACGACACCACCGGCTACGGCCTGGAGCCGCAAGCGGCGCATATCGGCTCGGCCGTGGCCTACTGGGCGCGGCTGGCGCCGGTGCTGCGGGGCCACGAGAACTTCGTGCTGATCAATATCGGCAACGAACCGACGGCGGGTGTCACGACGCCGACGCAATGGCTGGAAGCCCATCGAACTGCGGTCGTCGCCCTGCGCGCGCTTGGCCTGCGCCACACTTTGGTGATCGACGCCCACGACTATGGCCAGGACCGGTCCGGAACCATGCGCGACAACGCCGCCGGCCTCTTCGCCGCCGATCCGCTGCGCAACCTGGTCTTCGACGTCCACATGTACGAGGCCTATGGCGAAGCGCGGACCGTCGAGGCCTATCTCAAGGCCTTCGAGGCGGCCCGCCTGCCGCTGATCATCGGCGAGTTCGGGCCCGACCATCGGGGCGAGCCGGTCGACGAAGAGGCGATTTTCCGGCTCTCCGGCGCGATGGGCGTCGGCTATCTGGGCTGGTCATGGTCGGGCAACGCGCCCGAGGTGGCCGATCTCGACCTTGTCGAGCGGTTCGATGGCCGCCGGCTGACGCCTTGGGGGCGGCGGTTCTTCGACGGGCCCGGCGGCGTGCGCCAGACCAGTCGCCGTTCGCGGGTCTTTTCCGGCTGCCGCTAGCTGCGCTTGGCGGCGGCGGACTCGGCCAGCACCCGCGAGAGGATGGTCAGCAGCTCCCTGGCCGCGCCTTCGTCGAGGTCGCCGAGGATGCCGCGCGCCTGTTGAGGTAGATGCTCGTTGGCGTCGCCCTCGGTGCGGAAGACATAGTGGTCGAACATCGCCTTCCAGGCCTGGCGGTGGGCCGGCGGCAGGGCGCGCAGGGTCAGCATGGCGTGCATGAAGGCGTCGCGGGCCAGGCCCCGCCCCTGGTTGGGCGGCGTCCACCAGTAGTTCACCAGCATGTTCACGGTCTCCAGCGAACGCACGTGATGCCACCAGAGGTACGGGATGTAGATCGCGTCGCCGGGCTCCAGCTCGACCGTCTGGGCGGTCTCCAGCGCCTGGGCGAACCGGGGGAAACGGTCGAGATCGGGGTCCTCGAACGAGACCAGGCTGATGGTCGCCCCGGCCGGGGTGCGTTCGAACGGACCCATGTAGAGGTTCTCGACCTGGGCGGGCGGGAACAGGGTGAAGCGGCGTCGGCCGGCCACCACGCAGGCGATGTTCTCGAACGGATCGTGGTGGGCGGCGACGATCACGCGGTTGCCCACCCAGACCCGCGGTTCGACCTCGGGGCCGAGCAGGGGCAGGGGATTGGCCTCGGCGAAGCCGGGCAGGGCGTTCCAGGTCGGAACCGATTGGGCCGCCAGGGCGGTCTGCTCGGCGTCGCCGGCGTGTTCGGCGAGGAAATCGAAGGTCTTCCTCAGCCGGGCCCGGCCGCCCTTGAAGTTCATGCCCGCGAGATCATGGTCGTAGAAGAACCGCCCGCCGGCCTCGGCCGGCGCGAACACGGTAGAGACCGAGTGTCCGGCGTCGAACCGTGAGACGTAGTCGAACAGCGCCGCATGACCGGCGCGGCCGGCCGAAACCACGGGCCAGTGGGAAACGAGGCCTCGGATCACCACCGGCTCGGCGGCGGCCGTCAAGGCGCTCAGCGCCTCCGGCGACGCCGCCGTGGATTCGCGGATTTCCTTCAATTGCAGCCCTCCCATCGAAGGTCGTCACCCTTCGAACGGGGCGTACAGGAGGGCGATTGTGTCCGCCACGCAACAGCGGTTGGCAAGGCTCCAAGATTAAACAAAATAATTTTATAAAATGCTGGCGTACCGGCGTTTGCTACGGTTATGAAACAACAAGCGCCCGCGTCGAGACGGGTGCGACGGGAGGAAGCGCGACGCCAGGAACTGCCTGGCCAAGGCTTCCCGTACAATCGGCGGCACGACCGCTCATCTCCGGAGCGCCTGTTCCGGACACTTGAAGGGGCTGCGCCAACGCGCGCGGCCTTGGGAGGGGACGACCTATGAAGACCACGCGTATCCGCATGGCTGGATGGATGGGCTGCGCATCGGTCGCGGCCTTGTTGAGCGCGGCGCCGGCCTTGGCCCAGGAGGCGATGTCGACGGCGCCGGCCGCTTCGCAGGCATCGCCGTCGGATGTGATCGCCGACAACGAGGTCGAGACGGTGATCGTCACCGGTCAGCGCGCGGCGCTGAAATCGGCCCAGCAGATCAAGCGCAGCGCCGACACCATCGTCGATTCCATCACCGCCAGCGACATCGGCTCGTTCCCCGACAAGTCGGTCGCCGAGGCGCTGCAGCGCGTGCCGGGCATCACGGTCAACCGCTACGCCTCGACCAGCGACACCACCCACTTCTCGGCCGAACCGTCGGGCGTGATCGTGCGGGGCCTTTCGCAGGTCCGCTCGGAATTCAACGGCCGCGACACCTTCAGCGCCAACTCCTCGCGTGGCCTGTCGTGGGGCGACATCTCGCCCGAACTGATGGGCGGGGTCGACACCTATAAGAACCAGACCGCCGAACTGATCGAAGGCGGCATCGCCGGCACGGTCGACCTGAAGACCCGTCTGCCGTTCGACAGCGCTGGCAGGGTGATCGGCATCACCACCTCGCTGAACTACGGCAACCTGTCGGAACAGGTTACGCCCGAGATCTCGGCCATCTACGCCAATCGCTGGGACACGGAGATCGGCGAGTTCGGCCTGATGGTGAACGGCGCCCATTCGGAGCTGAACACCATCTCGGAAAGCTCACAGTTCGGCCGCATGGGCATCTTCAAGGACGTCACGATGTTCGGTGGCGGGACGAAGTACATTCCCGCCTGGTATCGCCTGGCCCACACCGAGTTCGACCGCACCCGCAACGGCGTCGCCGCCGCCGGCCAGTGGCGCGACAACGACCAGAAGTTCCTGGCCACGGTGCAGTTCAACAAGTCGAGCTACGAGAACGTCTGGCACGAGCGCTCGGTGCAGGGCAGCGCCTTCAGCCTCTACAACCGCGGTCCGCACTTCGAGGTCACCAACGCGGACGCGAGCACCTATGTGCTGCCGGCGCCGGGCACGACCTTCAAGTTCGACGACGAGGGCAATTTCGAAAGCGGGATCATGACCTCGCCCTTGGGCTGGGTCGGCAACACCACCTCGGCCAGCAACGACTGGGCGGGCTATCTGATCGGTCAGACCTCGACTGGCCAGCCGGTCATCGAGCCCTGCTATGGCTGGACCGGCCGGACCGACTGCGCGCCCGAGCAGCGCGGCGGCGAACTGTCGGCGACCACGCGCTACAACTACAACAAGCAGACCACCCAGGATCTGGCCTTCAATCTGAAGTGGGATCCGACCGATCGCCTGCGCGTCAACTTCGACGTCCAGAAGGTGAAGGCCAAGCTGTCGAACTACGACGCCGACGTCGGCCTGGTGTCCTACGCCAACCTCAATATCGACGCGACGGGCGACCATCCGGTCATGACGGTGCTTCCGGGCACCAACATCAACTATGCCCCGGGCGGCCTGGCCAACCCGAACGCCTGGCGCTTCAACAACGTCAACAACCACCTCGAGCGCAGCGAGGGCGACCAGTTCGCCGCGCGGATCGACGTGCAGTACGACCTGGGCGACGGCTGGCTGGACTCGCTGAAGGTGGGCGCGCGCCATGCCGATCGCGAGCAGACGGTGCGCTGGAGCGTCTATAACTGGGGCGGCATCGCCAACGCCTGGGGCTGCGACCAGGGCGGCGGCGGCGTCAACAGCACCGACTACCTCTGGTACAATGTCGACCGCACCGCGCCGGCCGCCAACGTCAACGGCGACTGCTCGACCGGCACCGCGACCACCACCTTCAGCGGCTGGGACCGCAATCTGCCGGACGTCCGGGCGTTCAACGATGTCTTCGGCGGCGATGTGCTGAAGACCGGCATGCTGACCTTCGCCAGCATGGACTTCGTCAAGGACCTGGAGAAATTCCAGAAGGCCTTCGGCTACTCCAACACCGGCGTGGGTTCGTCGCGCTGGGAGGCCGTCTGCTATCGCCCCGGCGAGACCAACTGCTTCCTGCCGCAGGAAATCGCCGACATCTCCGAAAAGACCAACGCGGCCTACTTCATGCTGAAATTCGGAGGCCGGGATCACACGATCGGCGGCTTCGGGATCAGCGGCAACATCGGCCTGCGTTATGTCGAGACCACCAATGAGAGCGCCGGCTCGCTGATCCACGCCGACTTCCTGAAGACCGCGCCGCGCTCGTGCCAGCCGCGTGGACGGCCGCTCGGCCCCGACGGCCTGCCCGTCACCGGGGCCTATGTGCCCCAGACCCTGTGGTGCTACCTGTCGGCCGACGACAAGGCCTTCACGGACGGCCTGGCCACGGCGAGCGTGGTGCGCCAGAAGCACCACAACGTCCTGCCCAGCTTCAACCTGCGCATCGACCTCAATGACGAATGGCAGCTGCGCTTTGCTGCGTCGCGGGCCATGTCGCGCCCCGACATCGGCTACCTGAAGAACTATGTTCAGGTGAACATGGGCGCGCCCGACCTGAACAACGTCAATGACCCGCTGTGGATCAAGGACAGCGCGGGCAACATCACCGGCGCCAACATCCGCTACACGGCGGAGTCCTATAATCCGTACCTGAAGCCGATGACGGCCGACCAGTTCGACATCAGCCTCGAGCACTACTTCGCCGATGTCGGGTCGTTCTCGCTGGCGGTCTTCTACAAGAAGTTCAACGACTACATTCAGTACGGCGGCTTCAATCAGGACGTCACGGTCAACGGCGTCACGCGCACCGTCCTGACCCGTGGTCCGGTCAATGGCGACGGCGCCAAGATCCGCGGGGCCGAGGTCGCCTACCAGCGCTACTTCGACTTCCTGCCCGCGCCGTTCGACGGCCTCGGGATCCAGGCCAACTTCACCTATGTCGAGAACAAGGGCATCACCAACAGCAACCTGAGCAACGCCTCGGGCGGCGGCGGCTCCAACACCAGCGGCGGCGGCCTCAGCCAGGCCGACGGGGCGGTGCAGGTCGACTCGCTCGAAGGGCTTTCGAAGTACGCCTACAACCTCGTGGGCATGTACGAGAAAGGCCGCTGGGCCATGCGGGCGGCCTACAACTGGCGTTCGAAGTACCTGCTGACCGCCATGGACTGCTGCCTGGCCTTCCCGATCTGGCAGGACGACGCCGGTTATCTGGACGCCTCGATCCGCTACCGGGCCAGCGACAACCTGGAGATCAGCCTGCAGGGCAGCAACCTGCTGAACACCGAGTCCGTGCTCAAGCAGCAGGTCACTGATGCTTCCGCCGGCGGCCTCCTGAAGGACAACGCCTGGAACCGCACCGACAAGCGTTACCTGTTGACGTTCCGGTTCAAGTACTGATCGATCTGGAGAAGGGGCGGGCCGTCGGTCCGCCCCTTCGTCACAAGAAGACGGGCCCGGCTGAGCGGAGCCCGGAAACGGGTGGAAACGGCGGCATGGAAACAAGCGCGCCCCTGGATATCGTCATCGTCGGCGGCGGTACGGCCGGCTGGATGGTCGGTACGGCGCTGGTCAGCGGCCTGCGTCCGCATCAGGCGCGGGTGCGGCTGGTGGAGTCCGACGAGATCGCCACGGTCGGCGTCGGCGAGGCCACGATCCCCGCCATGCGCGACTACAACCGCTTCGTCGGCATCGACGAGGTCGAGATGATGCGCGAGACGAACGGCACGTTCAAACTCGGCATCGAGTTCCTCGATTGGGGCTTCAAGGGCTCGTCCTACCACCATCCGTTCGGGGTGCACGGCGCGGCCATCGGCGGCGCGGGCTTTCACCACCACTGGAACAGGGCCCGGCTGGCTGGGCACGATCTCGACATCGAGCAGTTCTCCTACGCCATCGCCGCGGCGCGGGACGACCGCTTCGAGTTTCCCAATCCCGATCCCGACAAGATCGATTCCACCTACAGCTACGCCTATCACTTCGACGCCAGCCTCTATGCGAAGTACCTGCGCAAGGTTGCCGAGGGCAGGGGCCTGAAGCGCACAGAGGGCAAGGTCGTCGAGGTCACGCGCGATCCGCTGTCGGGCGACGTGGCCTCGATTTCCCTGGCTTCGGGCGAGGTGATCAGGGGCGACTTCTTCGTCGACTGCACGGGCTTTCGCGGCCTGCTGATCGGCCAGACCCTGGACAGCCCGTTCGAGGAGTGGACCGACTGGCTGCCCTGCGACCGAGCCTGGGCCGTGCCCTGCGCCCGCGCCGGCCGCTTCACGCCCTTCACCCGCTCGACCGCCCGCGAGGCCGGCTGGCAGTGGCGCATCCCGCTGCAGCACCGCACCGGCAACGGTTACGTCTATTCCAGCCGCTACATCAGCGACGACGAGGCCGCCGCCACCCTGATGGCCAATCTCGACGGCGAAGCCCTGGCCGAGCCGCGTCAGATCCGCTTCAAGGCTGGCCGCCGCACCGCTTCCTGGACGCGCAACGTCATGGCCGCGGGCCTGGCCAGCGGCTTCCTGGAGCCGCTGGAGTCGACCAGCATCTACCTGATCCAGATCGCGGTCATGAACCTGCTCAAGCTGTTCCCCGGCAAGCGGGTCGAGCCGGCTCTGGTCGAAGAATTCAATCGCCGGGTCGACATGGAATACGACCGCGTGCGCGACTTCCTGATCCTGCACTACCACGCCAATACCCGCACCGACGGCGAGCTCTGGAAGCACTGCCGCGAGATGGAGATCCCCGAGAGCCTCGCGCACAAGCTGGAGCTGTTCCGCCATCGCGGCGTGGCGCCCAACTATCACGACGGCCTGTTCGCGCTGCCCAGCTGGATCTCGGTGCTGCTGGGGCAGGGCGTTCTGCCGGGCGGCTACGACCGGATGGTCGACAACGTGCCGCTGCCGCAGGCTCTGGCCGAGATGGAGCGCCAGCGGGCGGCGATCGCCAGGCGGGTTCCGGCCATGCCGACCCACGCCGACTTCGTCGCCAGCCATTGCGCCATTCCTCGTCCGCTCGCGGAGGTGGTGGCATGAGCCGGACCGTGCAAACCGTCGTGGTGGTCGGCGCCGGCGCGCCGCTGTGGTTGACGGCCCTGGCCCTGCGGAAGGCCTTCGGGGCCGGGGGGCTCGTGGTGCGAGCCGTCGAGACCGCGCCGCCGACGCCGGGCCTGTCCCACGCGGGCCTGCCGGCCGTCGGCAACCTGCATCAACTGCTCGGCCTGTCGGACGTCGAGCTGGCGCGCCGTTGCGGCGCCGTTCCGTCCCTGGGCCAGCGGTTCGCCGGCTTTGCGGGCGATGGCTCGGCCTTCCTGCACCCCTACGACACCCACGGCCATTCGGTGGACTATGTCGACTTCGTCCACCACTGGGTGCTGGCGCGCCGGCGTGGTCTGAAGACCGCCCTGGAGGATTTCTCGCTGGGGGCGGCCGCCGCCAAGCAGGGACGGATCGTCGAGGGCGATGACCCCGGCCGGCTGTCCTCGCCCGGCGTCGGCCTGCATGTCGACGCCGTGGCCTACGCCGCGCTGCTGCGGCAGCGGGCTCTGGTGGACGGCGTCAGTGTCGAGCAGGGCGCGGTGGCCGATGTCGGGCGTTCGGGCGAACGGATCGAGGCCGTGATCGTTGAAGGCGGCGCGGTGGTGGCCGGCGACCTGTTCGTCGATGTCGGCGACGGCGCGCTGATCGGCCAGATGCCCGGCGCGCGTTTCGAGCCTTGGGACGCCTGGCTGCCGTTCGACCGGGTGCTGCCTATGGCCGGGAAGCGCCTGAACACCTTGCCGGCCTACGCCCATATCGAGGCCGTCGAGGGCGGCTGGGTGGGGCTCTATCCGTTGCAGGACCGTACGGCGGGCCTGGCGGTCTACGACTCCAAGGTCGCCGACGGGCAAGGCATGGTCCGCCGGGCGGAGAGCATTTCGCCCCTGGGCTGGCGGTCGGGCGAGGCGCTGGTCCTGAAGCCGGGCATGCAGACGCAGCCCTGGATCGGCAACTGCGTGGCGCTGGGCGCCGCGGCGATCGCGCTGGACCCCTCCGACGCCGCGCCCATGCATGCCTTGCAGGCCGGGCTGTCTCATCTGGTGACGCTGTTCCCGGCCGATGTCGGCGGCGGTCCGGAGGCTCGAACCTTTGGCGCGGCCATGGCGGCGCACGGCCGCAGCCTGCGCGACTTCCAGGCCATGCACTATCATCTGAACCGCCGCAGCGGCGCGCCGTGGGAAGCCGCCCGACGCGCCGCGCCGCCGGCCGACCTAGCCTACAAGCTGCAACTGTTCGGCGCCCGCGGCGTCGTACCGACCCGCGAGGACGAGGCCTTCCAGCCCGCCAACTGGGCGGCCTGCCTGATCGGTCACGGCGTTATTCCGCAGGCCCACGATCCCCTGGCCGAGGGCGTCAGCGAGGGCGAGCAGATCCAGATTTTCCAGAAGATCCTGGGCCGTATCGCCGCCGATGTCGGGCGGATGCGTCCGCTGGAGGCCAGACTGGCGGCGATGACCCAGCGGCCCGCCGCGCAGGCTCCCGCGCCCCTGCGGTTCACGTGAGCGAGGCTATCCGCAACGTCGTCGTCGTCGGGGGCGGCACGGCCGGCTGGATGACCGCCGCGGCGCTGGCCCAGACGGTCGGGACGCACCGCTACTCGATCACCCTCGTAGAGTCAGAGCAGATCGGAACCGTGGGGGTGGGCGAGGCGACCATCCCGATGATCCTGCTGTTCAACAAGGTGCTGGGGCTGGATGAGGACGTCTTCATCCGCGAGACCAACGCCACCTTCAAGCTGGGTATCGAGTTCGTCGACTGGCGGCGGCTGGGGCACAGCTACTTCCACCCGTTCGGCCTTTACGGCGCGGACATGGACGGGGTGGGCTTCCAGCACTTCTGGCTGCGCTGGGCGCGCGAGAGCGGCGACCGCAACCACGACGGCTTCAACGCCGAGACCCTGGCGGCGGCGACCGGGCGGTTCATGCGCACGCCGCCGGCCCCGAACCTGCCCAAGATCAATTACGCCTTCCAGTTCGACGCAGCGCTCTATGCGGCCTTCCTGCGCCGCTATGCCGAGGCTCGGGGCGTGGTCCGTATCGAGGGCAAGATCGCCGGCGTCGAGCGGGACGGCGAAAGCGGTCATGTCGCGCGGCTGGTGCTGGACGACGGCAGGACGATCGGCGGCGACTTCTTCGTCGACTGCTCGGGCTTCCGCGGTCTGCTCATCGAGGAGACGATGGGCGCGGGCTATGACGACTGGAGCCGCTGGCTGCCCTGCAACCGCGCCGCCGCCATGCCCTGCGAACGGGCCGGCCAGCTGACCCCCTATACGCGGGCCACGGCGCGCGAGGCCGGCTGGCAATGGCGGATCCCGCTGCAGCATCGCAGCGGCAACGGCTATGTGTTCTGCGACGCCTTCATCAGCGAGGACGAGGCCGTGCGCAGGCTCGGCGAGCGGCTGGACGGCGCGGCCCTGGCCGACGCGAAGGTCCTGAAGTTCACCGCCGGTCGCCGCCGCAAGAGCTGGATCGGCAATGTCCTAGCCATCGGCCTGTCGAGCGGCTTCCTGGAACCGTTGGAGTCGACCAGCATCCACCTGATCCAGGCCGCCATAGCCAAGCTGCTGACGCTGTTTCCGAAGACGGGCTTCGATCCCGTCGTGGTCGACAAGTTCAATCGCGAGATGGCGCTGGAGTACGAGCAGGTCCGCGACTTCATCATCGCCCACTACAAGGTCGGCGAGCGCGACGACACGCCGTTCTGGCGCTGGTGCCGCGACATGGTCCCGCCCGACAGCCTGGCCCAGCGGCTGGAGGTGTTCCGCACGCGCGGCGAGGTGCTGATCGACCAGAAGGAGCTCTTCAAGGAGACCAACTGGTTCGCCATATTGCTGGGGCAGGGACTCGTGCCCGGCGATTACCACGCCGTCGCCGACGCCATCTCGTCCGAGGAGCTGCGTTCGCGCCTGGGCCGCATCCGGGCCGCGATCAACGAGCGGGTGGCCGGGATGCCGCCGCACGACCTCTATCTCGAAAGGACCGGCCTTCTGGGCGCCGCCGCCCGCGCGGCCAGAAGCGTGTCGGCCTGATTGGTCCGACCATTTGTCGAATTGGTATGACTTCCAGTTTGACAAATAGCCCCCGATCCCGCGAATGCTAGCGGTAACAAGCGCGCAAGCGTGGGGTTCGGGAGGTTTGGGGATGAGAGCTTTCGGCGCCTGGCTCGGTGCGAGCGTCGCGATTGCGGCCCTGCTCACGGCAAACGTGGCGACCGCGGAAATCCCGCGTCTCGAAAAGCACGGAACCTCTGCCCGGCTGGTCGTCGACGGCAAGCCGATGCTGATCCTGGGCGGGGAGCTGGGCAATTCCAGCGCTTCCAGCCGCGCCTACATGGCGAGACACTGGCCGCGCCTGAAGGCGATGAACCTCAACACCGTGCTGGCGCCGGTCTCTTGGGAACTGATCGAGCCCAAGGAGGGCGTCTACGACTTCTCCAGCGTCGACGACCTGCTGGCGGACGCCCGGGCCCAGGACATGAAGCTCGTCCTGCTGTGGTTCGGGGCCTGGAAGAACAGCATGTCGACCTACGTCCCGGCCTGGGTGAAGCGCGACCAGGGGCGGTTCCCGCGCGTGAGGGCGCAGGACGGCTCGACGGTCGAGATCCTGTCGGCGTTCTCCGACAACACCCGCGCCGCCGACGCCAGGGCCTATGCCGCGCTGTTGGCCCACCTGAAGAAGGTCGACGGCGAGCGCAACACCGTCCTGATGGTTCAGGTCGAGAACGAGATCGGCATGCTGCCGTCGGCCCGCGAGCATGGCGCCACCGCCGATGCGGCCTATGGCGGCCAGGTTCCGCCGGCCCTGATCAGGAAGCTGAAGACAGGCGGAGAGGCGATTGAGCCCGAGCTGCGCGAGCTCTGGAAGCGCAACGGAAGCAAGGACAGCGGAACCTGGGCCGCCGTGTTCGGCGCCGACGAGGCCGGGCAGGAGGTGTTCACCGCCTGGTCCTACGCTCGCTACACCGAGGCCGTCACCGTCGCCGGCAAGGCGGCCTATTCGTTGCCGATGTACGTCAACGCCGCCCTGAACCGCACGGGCAAGAAGCCCGGGGAGTATCCCAGCGGCGGCCCGCTGCCGCACCTGCTCGATGTCTGGAAGGCGGGCGCGCCGAGCCTGGATCTGCTGTCGCCCGACATCTACTTCCCGAACTTCAGCGATCTCGCCGCGCGGTTCGTGCGGCCCGACAACGCGCTGTTCGTGCCCGAGGCCAACAACGCCAGCGCGCCCGAGACCTCGGCCAACGCCTTCTACGCCTTCGGCAAGCTGGACGCCCTGGGCTTCTCGCCCTTCGCCATCGAGAGCGTCAACGCCGAAGAGCACAAGGCGATCGCCGACGCTTACGATGTCCTGCGCCAACTGACGCCCGTGCTGCTGGCCGCCCAGGGCAAGGGGAAGATGGCCGGCTTCAAGCCCAGGGTGCTCGAGGACGGGACCGTGCAGGACGCACCGGTCAGCCAGGTGATGGGCGACTATCGCTTCGAGGTCGGGTTCATCGATCCCTGGACCCCGAAGGCCGTGCAGAAGTCCGCCACCCATGGCGGGTTGATCGTCCAGACGGGGCCCGAGGAGTACCTGATCGCCGGACGTGGGATCGTCGTGACCTTCGCCGGCGCCGGCAAGGGACCGCCGCTGGCCGGCATCGACAAGGCCGAGGAGGGCGTGTTCGACGCCCAGGGACGCTGGGTCGCCGGCCGCCTGCTCAATGGCGACCAGACCCATCAGGGCCGGCACATCCGCCTGTCGCCCGATCAGTTCCAGATCCAGCGGGTGAAGTTCTACCGCTATCGCTGATCCGGACGGGACCTCCGGATCGCTCCAGAGGTCCCGCGCCGTCAGAAGCTGTAGGTCACGCGGGCGTAGTAATAGCCGCCGTTGATCCCGAACGGCGAGAAGCTGGGATAGAGCGCCACGCCCGGATTTCCGGCGGCGATCGAGGCGGCCGTGCCCGCCGGGTTCAGGTTCTCTGGATAGATGTCGAACAGGTTGTTGGCCCCGATCGAGGCTTTCACCGCGTCGGTGACCGCGTAGGTCAGCTCCAGGTCGGTGATCAGGTGCGACTTGATGCGGTCCTTGAAGTAGGTCCCGTTGACGTTGGTGTAGGCCCAAGCGGGGCCATAGAGCGTGTTGGTCAGGCTGACCGTCCAGCGGTCCTTGACGTAGAGCCCCGTCAGGTTGGCCTTGTAGCGCGGCGAGGCGTGTTCGAGGAACGCGATCGCCGCCCGGTCGTAGAGCACCGCGCTGCCCAGGCCCGAGGGCGGGGCGGCGATGCGGGTCACCTTGGTCTGGTTGACATTGACGCCCAGGGTCCAGTCGATCTTCCCCAGGTCGCCGAGATCGGTCCAGGTGGTGGCCAGGATCTCGACGCCGCGCGTGCGGGTGTCCAGGCCATTGGAGAACAGGTTGATGCCCGTTGTTCCCACGGTGGGGTCGAGCACGTTGCCGTTGGCCGTGATGGCGTTGGTGATGGCCGCATTGACCACTGCGCCGCCGATCTTGCCGTACAGCGCGCCGCTGCCGACGATGCGGTCCTCGATCTTGATCTGGTAGGCGTCGATGGTCAGCGAGACGCGGGGCAGCGGCTCGGCGACGATGCCGAAGCTGAGGTTGGTTGATTTCTCGGGATCCAGCCCGTCCAGGCCCAGCAGTCTGGCCCCGGCCGAGCCCGGCGGCAGCTGCACGAAGGCGGTGGTCGGCGAGACGTTGGTGGCCGAGTAGTGGAGCTCTGCCAGGGTGGGCGCGCGGAAGCCGCTGCTGACCGTGCCGCGCACAGCGAACGCCGGGGTGAAGTCGTAGCGGCCGGTCAGCTTGGCGATGTCGGCCGAGCCGAAGTCGCTGAAGTCCTCGTGGCGGACGGCGAAATCGAGCTTCAGGTTCTCGATCGGCGAGGCGGCCAGATCGGCATAGACCGCCCAGCTGTCGCGCTTGTGCTTGCCGGCGTCGGTGAGGGCGAAGCCCGGATAGGACTGCGAGCCGGACTTGTAGCGCGCGGCCGCGTCGCCGGCTCCGATCCGGTAGGTCTCGCTGCGCTGCTCGGCGCCTAGGGCCAGCGTGAGCGGCGAGGCCCAGCCGACCTCGAACTCGCGGCTGAGGTCCAGATTGTTGGTCCACTGGGTGGCGACGAAGTCGCCGGCGTGGAACTCGGTCGGGGTGGCGCCGGTGTCGGCATAGAGCTGCAGGTTGGCCGATTTGCGCACCCGCACCTCATGGTCGTCGCGGCCGTAGGTGCTGGAAAGGTCGTAGCGCCAGCCGCCCAAGGCCTGGCCCTTGATCCCGCCGGTCAGGGCGTAGTCGGTCTCCAGCGTCTCCAGCATCGGGCTGAAGCCCTTGGGGTAGATCGCCGGCAGGCGGTTGGGCAGGCGATAGTTCTCGTAGGCCGTGGCCTTCTTCACGCCGTAGGTTCCGAAGCCGTAGGCCTCGAGCTGGTCGCTGGCCTTCCAGCCGGCCGAGACCGTGCCGGCGGTGATCTGATAGCGGGCGTCGCCGGCGATGCGGTTCACGTACGGATAGCCGGGCAGGGCCGACGGCCAGCCCGGATTGGCCGCGACTGCCGAGGTCGAGATCACCCGCGCGTCCGGCGCGCCCCGGAAGCTGAAGTCGTGGAAGCGGTTTTCCAGCGTGACGTTGACGTAAGCGCCGGGCGCCGGCGCGAAGCCGGCATTGGCCGACAGGCTGTAGGTCTCGCCGTCGCTTTCGTAATAGGCGCCGCCGGTCGCCGAGGCGCTGCCGCCGTGGTCGTCGTCCTTGAGGATGATGTTGATGACGCCGGCGATGGCGTCGGTGCCGTACTGGGCGGCCGCGCCGTCGGTCAGCACCTCGATACGGGCGATCGAAGCGGTCGGGATGAAGTTGAGGTCGGCCGCGGCCGAGCCCTGGTAGGCGCCGGCTAGCACGGCGAGGTTGGCGGTGCCGTGGCGGCGCTTGCCGTTGATCAGCACCAGGGTCTGGTTGGCGCTCACTCCTCGCAGACGGGCCGAAAGGGTGAGGTTGGCCGCGTCGCCGCCGAAGGCCTGGGCCGTAAATGACGGCACGAGGTTGCTGATGGCGAGGCGCAGGTCGGACTGGCCGGTGCGGGCCAGGGCCTCGTCGCCGATCACCTGCACGGGCGCGGCGCTGTCGACGGCGCGGACGCCGCTCTGGCGGGTGCCGGTGACGATCACCGCCTCGACCGAGGCGACGTCCGGCGCGGCCGGTTCCGGCGCCGGATCGGCGAGCGCTGAGCCGCCCCACAGGGCCGTCGTCAAGGCGAGCGCCGACGCGCCCAGAATTTGGGTTTTCATCCTATCCCCCGATGAAAGCTTCAGATTGTTGGGATGCGCGATCGGCCGGGGAAGCGGCCCCGTCGCGCGGCGGGTTCGGTGGTCGCGCGGCCCGTCAGCGGGTCTTGGCGGCGACGAATTCGATCTCGACCAGGGCGCCGGGCAGAACCAGGCCCGCCACCTTCACCGTGCTGCGCGCCGGCTTGTTGGGCTGGGCGGCCGTGCCGAAGGCTTCGGCCCAGGCCTTGTTCAGGCCCCCAAAATCGATCTCGCCGCCCTTGGCCGGATCACCGACCAGGAACACGGTGGCCTTGACCACGTCGCCATGGCCCAGACCCTCGGCCTTCAGCGCCGCCTCCAGCTTGGACAGCACCGAGCGGGTCTGCTCCTCGGTCGTGCCGGGCTTGGCCTTGTCGGCGATGGTCGGCAACGCGCCGCTGAGGAAGACGAGCTCGGCTCCCGGCGGCACGGCGACCGACGGGGTGATGGCGATCGCGCCCGACGACGGCGCGCGGCGGATTTCGGCCGCGTTTGCCGAGCCCGCCGCGAAGGCGGCGGTCAGAACAAGGGCGAAGGCGAGCTTGCGGATCATGGACGGGTCTCCGTTCGGGAAAGGGTGAGGCGGTCGGCGCGGACGCGCTGGGCGATCAGGCCGACCGTGCGGCGGGCTGCGGCGACGCCGCCCTCCTGCCAGCTGGGCAGTTGCGAGAGGTGGGCGCCGGACAGGAAGATCCGGCCCTGGGGCTGGTTCAGCAGGCGGTAGGCGGCCGGGTCGTTGCCGTCGCCCTCCCAGTGGATCCACGGGCCGAGATTGAAGGCCTGGCGGTTCCAGTCGATCACCAACGGCGCTGACAACTCGCGACCCTTGCCGGGGTGCAGCTTGTCGATCGCAGAGCGTGTGAGGGCGACCTGGTCGTCGAAGCTGCGCGCCTGGAAGGTCCGCGCCGCCGCGCCGACCGTATAGGCGCCGACCAGCAGGCCGCGCGGCTGGTGGAAGCCGCCGCTCGGGTACCACACCAGGGTCGTCTCGCCGCCGACGAACGACAGGCCGCCGTAGATCTGGTCGGCCTCCCAGAAGCGTGGCGCGTCGAAGGCCAGCTTGCTGGCGTTGTCATAGCGGGCGCCGGCGATGGCGGTCTGGACCTCGCCCGGCAGGTCGTTGGCGACCTTGGCCAGGATCGGCAGGGGCACGGTGACGACGAGGTAGTCGGCGGTCAGCTTGCGAGCGGCGCCGCTCTTGCGGTCGCGGATGGCGACCTCGGCCGTCTGCTGGTTCTGGCGGAAGGCCGTGACCTCGGTGTCGAGCAGCACGGCTCCCTTCAGCGCCTTGGTCAAGGCCTTGGGGATGGCGTCCATGCCGCCAGTCGGCTCCAGCATGGTGGCCTGCATGAGGATGTTCTCCTCGAACAGGGCGTAGGGCAGGGTCTCGTCGGACAGCAGTTCTCGCAGGGCCAGCGGCGGCCGCGCCACGCCCTTCTGATCGGCCGCGCCGGGCGCGGTGACATAGCCCGACCGCTCCGAACCCTTGTAGGCGCCGCCGGCGTCGAGGTCGCCATAGGTCTTGAGGAAGGCCAGCAGCCGCTCCCTGTCGGAGGCGCTCAGTTCCTGGTCCAGGCCGCCGCCGCGCGTGGCCTTGGCAAGCAGTTCCGACAGGCCGCCGCGCAGGTCGTTGATCGCCTGGCGCTGCTGGATAGGCCTGCCGCCGAACGCTGCGTCGGACTGCAGCAGGCTGCTGCGGCTGGAATTGACCTCGACCTCTAGCGGCACGCCCAGCGCCTTGGCGTAGGACAGGACGCCCTGGTGGTGGCTGGGCAGGCGGGCGGGGCCGGCATTGAAATAGAGGCCGGGCGAGAAGCCGGCGGTCTGGCTGGGGCGGTCCAGCGTCTCCACGCGGTCGCCGCCGCGGATGGTCCAATTGCGGCCGCCCACCCGGTTTCGGGCCTCGACGACCGTGACGGAGAAGCCGGCGCGCTCCAGTTCGTAGGCGGCGACCAGGCCCGCGATCCCGGCGCCCAGCACGATCGCCGAGCGTCCTCTGCCAAAGTCGCGCGGCAGGTCGGGCGCTTCCTGGGCGAAGGCGGTGGATGTCAGGCCCAGTCCCTGGAGGGCTGTATAGCCTGCGGCGAAGCCTCCGAGGGCGAAGGCGCGGGTGATGAACGAGCGACGGCTGACCAAGACTTAAGAACGCCCCATACCAAGGACCTCCCCAAGAAGCGGCCGCCGCCGGGGCGGCGGCCGGAGTGAACGCGGGGAAGTCGCCAAAGAAGGAAGCAGCGCCATGCGTCGCTTCCAGGTGGTATTCGGCTGCCGTCCTGGCTGCTCTGGATATTCAGAAAAACTGCGTTCGCTTATGGCTCGCCTTTTAGCGTTTTCGGCTGAAATCCTTGAGCATTGAATTTGATGGATATTCAGATTGTCTGCGAGCGCCTGTCCGGGATCGCGCCGTCATATGAGTAATTCTGCTGTGCTTGATGAGCCGTAGGTCGTTGAGCCCTTGTCATCGATGTCGATGAGCGCGGCCGCTACATCGCCCAGCGCAGGCCCAGCCGAAATTCGCGGCCGGTGTGGTGGCGATAGGTCGGGATCAGGGTCCGGTCGCTGAATTGCCGCTGATAGGCGTCCGTCAGGTTGGCGGCCTCAGCGGTCAGGGTCAGGTTTGGAGACAGGACGAGCTTGGCCGCCGCGTCCAGGGTGGTCAGCGGATCCACGCCGTCCACGTCGCCGCCGTTGGGCGCGGGGATGGTGGCGAGGTAGCGGCTGCGATGGCTGAGGGCGGCGCGCACCTCCAAGCCTGGTCGCTGATAGCCGAGGCCTAGATTGGCGGCCAGGCGAGGGGCGCCGAGGGCGTCCTGCATGTCGACCCAGGCGCCTGCCTGGTCGAGCAGTCGCACCTCGGTGCGCGTGTAGGCGGCCGCGCCCTGGATCGTCCAGGCTTCGCCCAGCGGGACGCGGAACGACGCCTCGACCCCGGTCAGCTTGCCCGGCCCCGAATTGATCGGCCGCGAAAACTGCCAGATCGGAAGGGCGGGGGAGCAGTCGAGGGCCGCGCCGCAGGCGGTGGCGGCGACGCTGTCGGGCAGGCCGAACGGATTGGCCGAGAAGGGGGCAGGGCGGGTTATTGCGGCCTGGACCGTGGTGGCGATGGTCTTGCGGTAGACGGCCGCCGACAACACCACGCCGGGGCGCGGTCGCCAGTCCAGCGACAGGTCGAAGGCGTCGGCGCGGGTGGGGCGCAGGTCGGGATTGCCGGACGAGACCGACTTGGCGCCGGTGGTCGATACGCTGACGCCGGGGCGCAGGCTGATCAGGTCGGGCCGCACCATCACGCGCGCCGCGCCGAAGCGCAGGACCGCCTCGGGCGACAAGCTCCAGGCGAGGTTCAGCGAAGGCAGGGTGGACCAGTAGTCGTTCGACGCGCTGATCCAGCGTGCGACCGCGTCGCTTCCGACGTCAAGGCTCGTCGCCTCGACCCTGGTGTGGACGATCCGTACGCCGGCCTCGCCCCAGAAGCGGCGCGAGGCCGTGCGGGGCAGGGCCAGTTGAAGGAAGGCCGCGTCGGAACGTTCGGTGACGTCGTAGTTCAGGCCCGCCACCGGCGCGGGGCCGAGTTCGAAACCGGGGCACCGGCCGATGGGGCAAGCCGACGACAGGGCGGCCCCGGTGTCGATCGCAAGCCATCGACCGGGCGCGCCAGCGACGCCGAAGTCGACGCCTTGGCCGACCAGGCGAGCGTAGTCGGCGATGGCCAAGCCGCGCAGGCCGTCAGGCAGGTCGGCGTTGACGTTGCCGATGCCGCCGTTCGATCGCATGCGAGCCGAACCGACGTTGCGGTAGGTCTTGGCCAGAACCCCCACCCGCCAGCCGATCGGGGCTGTGCGGTTCTCCAGGTCCAGGGCCAGGGACCGATAGCTGTTGTCGACCCAGTTGGGGTCGGAACGGAATTCGCTGAGCGTCCAGGCGCCGGGAGCGACGAGGTCGGCGTTCCCGAAGCTCAGGGCCGGCCGGTCGCGGTCGGCGAAGTCGTAGGCGAAGCCGTCGACGTCGAACTGCTCCAGATAGAGCGTCTGCTGCACCGGGTTGCTGAAATCCGAGCGGCTGAATCCGGCCAGCAGTCGGCCCTCCAGCCCCTCTTTGAAGCGACGGGTGGCGGCCAGGGTCGTCTGGCGGAAGATGGTGTTGAGCTCGTCGCGGCGGGCTTCCGAGCGGATGTCGACATTGTCGAAACGGCCCGCGATCAGCACCGGCTTGCGGCCGCCGAAAAGGGCGATATCGGCCTGCGTGACTGCGACGGCGTTGAGGCCGCAGCGCGGATCGGGCGGCGCAGCGCAGACGCCGGGCGTGCGGAAGGTGAAGCTTTCCAGCAGGCTCTCGCGGCGGCTGGAGCGCAGTTCGGCATAGATCGTGTCCAGCGCGATGCGGGTCGCCTCGTCCGGGCGCCATTCCAGCGAGCCGGTCAGGCCCAGGCGCTGCTGGTCGATCTCCATCAGCTCGAGGCGCGGGATGCGGGCGTGGAGGGCGGCGTTGACGGTGGCGAGGTCGAGCGGCGTGGCCGCCGAACCGAAGCCCGGCGCGACGGCCACGCCGGTCTCCCATTGGCCCGCGCTGGCGCCGGCCTCGACCACCGAGCGGCCCGAATAGGCAGCCGAGACCAGGACGCCCAGCCGTCCGGCGGCGTCGCGCCGTGACAGCACCGCCGACAAGCGCGGCTGGGCTTTGCCCGACAGGGTTTGGTAGCCGGCCTCTGCGACGAGCACCGCGTGGCGGCGCGGAAGGTCCATTGGCGAGCGGGTGCGCATGTCGATCGTCGCGCCGAGCGAGCCCTCGTCGACATCGGCCGAGGCGGTCTTCTGCAGGCGCACCTGCTTGAACAGGTCGGCGGCGAAGATGTTGTAGTCGAAGGCGCGACCGCGATTGGTGCCGCCGACGGCGTTGCTGGCCCCGAAGGTGGCCAGGGTCTCCATGCCGTTGACCCGCACCCGCGTGAAGCGTCCGCCGACGCCTCTGACGGCGATCTGACGGGCCTCGCCGGCTTCGGGGCCGGCCGCCACGCCGGGCATCTGCCGCAGGGCGTCGCCGAGGCCCTGTGCGCCGGCGCCGCGAAGCTGGTCCTCCAGCAGGACGTCGACCTGGGCCGGGGCGTCGCGCGGCTGCTCGGTCGCCGGCTCGGCAAGGGGGCGGGCCAGCACGCTGATCGGCGTGACCAAGGTCGGTTCTTCGGGCGGACGTGGGGGCGGCGATCGGACCGGAGGGGGCGAGGCGGTGGTGACGACCTCGGGGCCGCGCTTCAGGCTCACGACCCCCGAAGCGGAGATCGAGAACTCCAGGTCCGAACCCGTCAGCAGCGTTCGCAGCGCCTGGTTCAGCGGCATGACGCCGGACAGACCCGGCGCGCGGCGGCCGGCGGTCAGGCCGGCGGGGGCGGCGATTACCGCGCCGGTGCGGGCCGATACCGCCAGCAGGGCCGTCGCCAGGGGCTGGGCCGGCTGGTCGAAGGCGAAGCGCCGCTCCGGCGCGGCGGCCAGGGCGGGCGCGGCCGCGATCAAGGTCGCCGCCAGCGCCCCGATCGCGGGGCTGGTCCTCATCGCGCCGTCGGGCGGGGGACAGAGCGGACGTCAATGGTCCGCCACTCTTCGGAAACCTCGATTCTGACCGGCAGGATCTCTGGCAGGCTGGCGATGAAGCGCTCGGCCTGGTCGAGCTGGAAACTGGCGGTAATGCGCAGCGCAGCGGCGCGCGGCGTGATCTTCAATCCGGCATGACCCCGCGCCGTCAGGTCGGCGATCACGTCTCCCAGCGGCGCGTCGGCATAGGCCAGGCGTCCGGCGCGCCAGGCCGCGGCCTCGGTCGGCGCCGTCAGGCGCCCGTGCTCGGTGCGGCCGTTCTCAAGCAGCACGAAATCGCCGGCGCCGAGGCGAGCGACCTGCCGTCGGGTCGGGCCCTCGTAGACGGCCACGCGACCTTCCTCGACCGCCACGCGCACCTGGCCGCCTGCGCCGGCCCGGGCGTCGAAGCGGGTGCCAAGCACCTCGATCTCGGCCTTGCCGACCGCGACCTGGAAGCGCCGCCCCTCGGCCTTGCGCACGGTGAAGAAGGCCTCGCCGCGCTCCAGCTCGTAGCGCCGATCGTTCCAGCGCGAGGCCTGGATCAGGCGGCTGCCGGGGGCGAGGACCACGGCGCTGCCGTCCTTCAGCGCGACCTGGCGGGCTTGAACCCCGCTCTCGAGCGCCGCCGGCGGCTGGGCCACGAAGAGGGCGGCGACCAGGCAGGCGGCCAGCGCTGTCATGCCGCCAGCCCAAGCCGCGGGGCGCAGAACGTGCGCGCGTAGGGGCTTGGTCGCGTGGGTAGGGGTCGGGGCGGCCAGCGTTTCCAGCTCGCCCAGGGCCAGCAGCACGGCTTCGGCCTGGCGATAGGCGGCGGCATGGGCCGGCGCGGCGTCGAGCCAGCGACGCAGTTCGGCCGATCGCTCCGGCGGGAACGGCTCGCCGAACACCGCCAGGGCCCACGCCCTGGCTTCCCGGCCGATCGGCGAGTCAGGATCGACGGTTGCGTTCACGCGACAGGCCCCTGTAGTCGGCTTTGTAGTCGATGACGCCGCGCGCCAGGGCGCGCTGGCAGACGGCGGTGGTTTCGTCGATGGTCTTGCGGACCAGGGCTTCGGATACGCCCTCGCGGCGGCCGATCTCGGCGAAGCTGAGGCCCTCGATCCGGCTGGCCGCCAGATAGCGGCGATGCCGGTCGGGCAGGCCGGCGACTACCTTTTCCAGCAGTTTCAGGTCGTCGCGCGCGATCAGGGCGCGCTCGACGTCCGGCGCCTCGTCAGGCTCCAGGGCCGGCGCGGAGGCGTCGAGCAGGCGCGCCGTTCGCTGACGCCGACGTCGGCCGTCCAGGCTCAGATTGATGGCGACCCGGAAAACGAAGGCGCGCGGGCTTTCCAGGGCGCGATCCGAAGGCCGTTCGCCGAGCTTGAGGAAGGCCTGCTGGGCGACATCCTCGGGATCGGGCGGACCGGCGCCGAACCGCGCGCGCAGAAAGGCGCACAGGTCGTCCCAGTCCCGGGCGTAGGCGCGCCGATAGGCCGACCGGTCTTTCCACAGCTCGTCTTCACGAGCTTCTGGCCGTTCCGCCGTCGACACGTGGCCTCCCCAAACATCCGGTCAGGCCGGTTGGCGCGACGATGCTGGCGAAAGCCCGCCCGATCAATGGACGGCGAAAAATTATGGCCTGATCACGATTTTCTCGTGCGGATCGGTGCTCGCCGGACGTCGTTCAATGTCGGGAAGAAAAGCGGAGAAAATCTCCGTATTTATTCAAGTTACCGGTACCTTTTTCTCTTTTCGTGTCGATTGCGACATGCTTATTTCAATCATGACACCGGTAGCTAACCGGGCGAGACGGTCGACAAGGCCGCAACACGGGAAGGGGAGGCGGTTCGATGAACAGCTCTGCGCGCGACTCGGGCGCTGCGCCGCGTGGCCGGTCTTCCGGCGACGAGGGGCCCGTCGAGGAGCCCGTCTTCGATATCGCCCGGGCCTTCCAGACGGATGTCGGCGACATGCTGACCCGCTCTCTCTGCCGCCAGATCCGCGAGGCCCTGCTTGAGGGAAAGGTCGTCGATCTTCCCGGCGTCGGCCGTTTCGAAATCCGCGACAAGCGCCGCTACGGCCTGGTCAATCCCAAGAGCGGCGCCCGCGCCGACCTCGGCGGCGAGCGCGCCGTCGTCTATCGGCCCGACCGCAAGCTGCTGCGCGACCTGAATTCTTCCCGAGGCGATGTTTGATGAGCGTATCCGTCCGTAGCCGTCGCTTCGGCGTGGTTTCCCTCCTAGCGCTGTCCATGGCCACGGCGCCGGCCGTCGCGATGGCGCGGGCCGACGCCTTCCATGACGTCAGCCTCTCACCCGAGGCCCGCGCCGCCGATCTCGTCTCGCGCATGACGCTGGAGGAGAAGGCTGGCCAGCTGAAGCATGCCGCGCCCGGGATCCCGCGCCTTTCCGTGCCCGCCTTCAACTGGTGGAGCGAGGGGCTGCATGGCGTGGCTCGCGCCGGTGAGGCCACGGTGTTTCCACAAGCGATCGGCATGGCGGCCACCTGGGATGTTCCGCTGATCCAGGACGTGGCCGACACCATCGCCACGGAGTTCCGCGCCAAGTATGTCGAGAAGCGCGGCGCGGACGGGAGCTCCGGCCAGTATCGCGGCCTGACCGTCTGGTCGCCCAACATCAACATCTTCCGCGATCCGCGCTGGGGGCGGGGGCAAGAGACGTGGGGCGAGGATCCGCACCTGACGGCCGAGTTCGGCGTGGCCTTCGTGCACGGCCTGCAGGGCGACGACCCCAAGCACTACAAGACCGCCGCCACCGCCAAGCACTTCGCCGTGCACAGCGGCCCGGAGGCCGATCGTCACCACGACGACATCCATCCCAGCAAGCACGATCTGGCCGACACCTACCTGCCGGCCTTCGAGGCGCTGGTGAAGCGCGGCAAGGTCGAGTCCGTGATGTGCGCCTACAACGCCGTCGACGGCGTACCGGCCTGCGCCAGCGACTTCCTGCTCAAGGACACGTTGCGCGGCAAATGGGGCTTCAAGGGCCACGTGGTGTCGGACTGCGCCGCGATCGCCGACGTCTTCCTGCCGACCTCGCATAACTACGCCAAGACGCCGGCCGAGGGCGTGGCCGTAAGCATGAAGGCTGGCACCGACCTGATCTGCGCCGAGTTCGGCGCCAACAAGAGCGCGGAGATCGGTCCGATCGTCGACGCGGTGAAGAGCGGCCTGATGACCGAGGCCGAACTGGATCAAGCCGTTCGTCGCCTGTTCGTGGCCCGCATCAAGCTGGGTCTCTTCGATCCGCCGGCCAATGTCGCCTATTCGAAGATCACCCCAGCCGACAACGACACGCCGGCCAACCGCGCCCTGTCGTTGAAGACGGCCCAGGCCTCGATGGTGCTGCTGAAGAACAACGGCCTGCTGCCGCTGAAGGCCGCGCCGAAGCGCATCGCGGTGATCGGTCCGAACGCAGACAGCCTCGACGCCCTGGTCGGCAACTACAACGGCACGCCCTCCAAGCCGGTGACGGTGCTGGCCGGGATCCGCGCCCGCTATCCGAACGCCCAGGTGAGCTATGTCGAGGGGACGGGGCTGGTCGGTGCGCCGATGAACACCCTGCCCAATGACGCGCTCTGCGCGGACGCCGCCTGCACCGCCAAAGGCGTCAAGTTCGAGACCTTCCAGGGGCTGGACCTGTCCGGCGAGGCCAAGTCCGAGACGGCCGCCAATGTTCAGGTCAGTTGGGGGCGGCCAAATCGCGAGAAGCGCCAGACTTCGACGCGCTGGACCGGTTTCCTCAAGCCGACCGAGACCGGCGTCCATCGCTTCACCCTGCGCGGCGAGGGCGGTTATCGGGTGATCGTCAACGGCAAGGTCGTGGTCGACGCCTGGAAGCGTCCGGCCGACGCAACGCCGGAGGGCGCCGTCTCCCTGACGGCCGGCCAGACGCACGCCATCACGGTGGAGGCCTGGCAGGACGGCGACCGCGGCGACCAGCGCCTGACCTGGAGCAAGCCCAGCCAGGGCGCCGAAGCGGCGATAGCGGCGGCCAAGGACGCTGATTTCGTGCTGTTTGTCGGCGGCCTTACCGCCAAGCTGGAAGGCGAGGAGATGTCGGTCCGCGCCCCGGGCTTCGCCGGCGGCGACCGCACGCGTATCGACCTGCCCGCGCCGCAACAGAGCCTGCTGGAAGGTCTGCACGCCACCGGCAAACCCGTGGTGCTGGTGCTGATGAACGGCTCGGCCATGGCCGTGAACTGGGCGGACGAAAAGCTGCCGGCCGTTGTTGAGGCCTGGTATCCGGGCGGGGAGGGCGGCCATGCCGTGGCCGGCCTGATCGCCGGCGACTACAGCCCCTCGGGCCGCCTGCCGCTGACCTTCTATCGTTCGGCCGACCAACTGCCGCCGTTCAAAGACTACGGCATGGCTGGGCGCACCTACCGCTATTTCGGCGGCGAGGCGCTCTATCCGTTCGGCCATGGCCTGAGCTTCACCAGCTTCAAGTACGGCCAGCCGAAGCTGGCCAAGTCGGTGAAGGCCGGCGAAGCCGTGAAAGTCAGCATCGATGTCACCAATACCGGCGCCCGCGAGGGCGACGAGGTCGCGCAGCTCTATGTCTCGCGCGGTGCGGCCGGCGCGCCGATCCGATCGCTGAAGGGCTTCCAGCGGGTGGCGCTGAAGGCTGGAGAGACGAAGACCCTGACCTTCGAGCTCGATCCGTCGGCGCTCAGCGTCGTCGACGCCGTCGGCGTGCGCGCCGTCGAGGCGGGGCCGGTCGACCTCTGGATCGGCGGCGGCCAGCCGGTGTCGCGTCCGGGTCTGGCCAAGCCCGCCGGGGTCTCCGCCCGCTTCGCCGTCACCGGCCGGAAGGTGCTGCCGTGAATCTGGATCGCCGTTCCTTCCTGGCCGTCGGTGGCGCCGGCTTCGCCGCTACAGGCATGGTCGCGCCTGCGTCGGCCGCCGACCTCCTGGCCGTGCCCGACGAGGGCTGGAGCCTCTGGATCGATCAGGCCGCTGCCTGGAAGGACGACACGCTGCACCTGCCCAGCGCCGTCGACCTGAAGGCGCTGCCCGTCAATCCGCCGACCGGCGGCTGGACTGCGCTCGGCTCTTCCGATGCTATCGCCGTCAGCCTGCCGACCACGGTCGAGGAGCACTTCTGGGGCAGGTTCGCCTCGCGGCCCTACGGCGCGGACGAGTACCGCTACGCAGAGGATGACGACGTGCCGCGTTACGGCGCCTACAAGGGCGTTTCCTGGTGGTCGCGGACGATCGACATTCCCGCTTCGGCCAAGGGCAAGCGGGTGCTGCTGAACCTGCGCGGCGCGCGGCTGCGGGCCGAGGTGTTCCTGAACGAGCAACTGGTCGGCTACTCGATCATGTCGGAGTTGCCGTTCGCCTGCGACCTGACGGCGGCGATGAGGCCTGGGCAGGCCAACCGGCTTGCCATCCGCATCACCAATCCTGGCGGGCGCTTCGACTGGCGCGACAGCACCACCATGGTCTGGGGCAAGGTGAAGCTGTTCGCCTCGCACGGCTTTGGCGGCCTCGATCGCGGCATGACGTTGAGCGTCCATCCGCTGGCCGCCCGTATCGACGACGCCTGGGTCCTGAACACGCCCCAGCCGCGCAACATCACCGCGTTTATGGACGTGGTGCTGGAAAAGCCGGTCGCCGATCCGCAGGCGCTGCGCGCCAAGGCTTCGGCCGCCCTGGTCGACGACAAGGGCGCGCCGGTCGCCGCCGACATCAAGCTCGAAAGCCTGGAATTCCTCGAAGGCGGTCGTCGCCTGCGGGCCCGGTTCTCGGTGACCGCGCCCAAGGCCAAGCTCTGGGATCTCGATACGCCGCGCCTGCATCGCCTGCGCCTGTCGTGGGCGGAGGCCAGGCGTGAGGTCGATACGCGCGAGGTGCGCTTCGGCTTCCGCTGGTTCGGCGTCGAGGGCGTGGGGACGGACGCTCTGCTGCGCCTGAACGGCCGCCGCATCCGGCTCTATTCGGCGATCTCCTGGGGGTACTGGGGCTTCAACGGCCTGTGGCCGACCAGGGAGTTGGCCCGCCGCGAAGTGACCGCCGCCCACGCGCTGGGTCTGAACGCGCTGCATTTCCACCGCAACGTCGGCAAGCCCGAGGTCTTCCAGGCCATGGACGAGATGGGCCTGTTGCGGGTGATGGAGCCGGGCGGCGGGCGTCATGCCATCGGCCGCGACCTGAAGCCCGGAGAGAGCCTCAATCCCGCCGACGCCTTCAGCCGCCAGTTCATGGTCGAGAAGTGCCAGGCCATGGTGCGGGCCTTCCGCTCGCATCCGTCGCTGGCCCACTACACGCTGCAGAACGAGATCGGCGCGAACCTGGCCAATCCCGACGTGCAGTTCGTGCTGAAAGCCATGCACGACCTGGATCCCAGCCGGGCGGTCATCCTCAACGACGGCTTCGTCAAGCGCGGCGCGGCCCAGGCGATGTACCTGCCGTACAACGACCATTACTTCCGCTCGGACGTCGAGGAATGGGGCGGCTGGTGGGTCGAGCACCAGGGCGCCGGCGACCAGTGGTACGACAAGTTCTACGCGTCCAAGGACGACTACATCCACATGCAGAAGGGCAAGCCCTTCATCGTCGAGTTCGGCGAGATGCAGGGCTGCGCCGTGGCCGACAACCACGTGGCCATGGTCGCCGAGATCCTGGCCAAGGGCGGCAAGAGCTACGACCTGGAGGACCACAAGGTCATCGTCGAGCAGACCAGCGCCTATCTGGATCGCTGGGGTTTTCGCAAGGCGTTCCCGACCACCGAGGCGCTGTTCCTGTCGGTAGGGCGCAAGGCCTACGAGGCCTGGCGCAATTACCTGGAGAACATCCGCCTGGGCGAGACGGTGGACGTCGCCGCCATCTCGGGCTGGGAAAGCACGGCGATCGAGAACCATTCGGGCATCGTCGATGCCCTGCGCGGCTTCAAGGCCGACCCGACCCTGATGAGCCAGAGCCTGCGGCCCGCCCTGGCCGTGGCTAAGCCTCGCAAGCTGGCCTATGCGCCGGGCGAGGCGGCCGAGCTTGATCTCTGGCTGTTCAACGACACCGGCAAGCCGATCACCGGCGATCTGGCGCTCAGCATAGTCGGGCCGGATGGCGCGGCGCGGTCGGTGGGCCGCTGGCCGGTTCCGCGGCAGGAGGCCGACCGCATGTCGTGGCTGGTCGCCGAAAGCGTTCGGACGCCTGCCTTCGAGCGGGAAGGGCGGCATGTGATCCGCGTGGCCTTGTCGGGGGCGGGGCAGGTGGTCTCAGACCGCGAGGTCTGGGTCGCCGCGCCGCAGGGAGGCGCGCGCCGCAAGCTGAAGCTGGGCGTTTCGGGTGTTGCGAAAAGCCTGCGTACTCAGCTGGAGAAGCAGGCCGGGATCACCATCGAGGACTTCAAGGCGGGCGTGCGTTACGACGGGATCGTCGCCTCGGGCCTGAAGGCCGACGAGATCGTCCGCCGCCAGATTGGCGAGCAGACCGGCCTGGAGGCTCAGCCGAAGAAGGGCGAGAAGGTCGAGTTGGTGCTTGGCGAACTGCCGCCGGAAGTGCTGGCGGCCGTCTCGGCCGGGACGCCGCTGCTGGCCATGGTGCAGGAAGACGGCCTGGCCGAGGGCGTGGCCAAGCAACTCGCGGGTCTTGGCCTCTTTTCCTACGCCGGCCAGGTCGGCGGCCTGCGGGCGCCGTGGATGGGCAACTGGAACTACGTGCGGGCGCATCCGACCTTCGCCGGCATTCCGTCCGACATGGCCATGAGCGTGCTGCACCAGGTGGAAGGGCAGCCCTCGAACGGCCTGCTGGTCGACGGGCAGGGCGTCGAGGTGATCGCCGCCTACAGCCGCGACCACGACCGCCACAATGGCGCAGCCAGTTTCATCGCGCGCAAGGGCGCGACGCGGGTGCTGGTCCATCGCCTTCCCGACATGGTCGCCCCGCTCCAGACGCGCTGGCTGAGCAACGCGCTGGACTGGCTGGCGGCCGATCCGATCACGAGCCCAGGAGGGTGAGCGACGATGTCTAGCGCCTAGAGCCGAGACCTGATGGCGGCCTGCCGCCGTCCGTGAGGACCAAGAGATCAGTGCGGGCTTTCTCGCCGCCGCGCCCCTGGCGCGGCGAACGGGAGCGCTTGCGCCAAAGCCGACGCGTCCGAAGCGACGCGATCAACAATTGGGAGGGAAATAGGGATGACCAATCACAAGACGGGCAAGGCGCCGCCGCGCACGCGGCTGCTGGCCGGGATTTCGAGCCTGACGGTGGCTGCTCTGCTGACGCCGGCCGTCGCGCTGGCCCAGGCGACGCCCCCGCCGCCGGCGGCGGACCAGCCGATCACCGACAATGCGGTCAGCGAGGTGGTCGTCACCGGCTATCGCGCCGCCCTGCGCAGCGCCATCGACACCAAGAAGAACTCGGACGTGATGCTCGACGCCATCAACGCCGAGGACATCGCCGACTTCCCTGACTCCAACCTGGCGGAGTCGCTGCAGCGCCTGCCGGGCATCTCGATCGACCGCGACAACGGCGAGGGCCGCACCATCAGCGTGCGCGGCCTATCGGGCGATTTCAGCCGGGTGCGGATCAACAACATGGAGGCCCTGTCGACCGGCGCCTCCAACGACTCCGGCTCCAGCCCCAACCGCTCGCGCGCCTTCGACTTCAACGCCTTCGCCTCGGAGCTTTTCAGCTCGGTGCGGGTGCGCAAGTCCTCGTCGGCCGAGGCTGACGAAGGCTCGCTGGGCGCCACCGTCGACCTGATCACCGGCCGGCCGTTCGACTACAAGAAGGGCGCGTTCGCCCTGTCGGCCGAGGACAGCTATTACGAGAACGGCAAGAAGCACAGCCCGCGCATCACGGGCCTGGTCTCCAACCGCTGGTTCGACGGGCGCGTGGGCCTGCTGCTGTCGGCCGCCTACGCCAAGCGCACCTCCGAGGACGACACCTACGCCCGCGGCGGCGGCTCGTCGGACTACGTCTATCGCGGCTCGACCTGGACCGGTGACGAACTGCCCGGCCGGGCCGGCTTCGCCGCGCCGACGGGCACGGTGTTCACCGCCCTGATCCCGACCACCCTGACGGGCTCGGCCCTGGACGCCTACAAGGCCAACCCGGCCAATTACTACAATCCGCTGGCCAACCCGCTGGCCTATGCCGAGATGACCGGCTCGGATCCGGCCGCCTACGCCAAGCTCTACCCGAACTGCGCGGCGACCTCGGGCCAGCCGGTCGCAACCCTGACGCCGACCTCGCCGGGCTGCAATGACAGCCAGATCCGCTTTCCGGCCCTGCCGTCGATCGCCCAGCGCGACGTCGAGACCGAGCGCCTGGGTCTGACGGGGGCCTTCCAGTTCGAGATCGGGCCGCGCACCAAGCTGACGGTCGACGGCCTCTATTCGCGGTTCGAGAGCGTCAGCACCAACTACCAGTTGTCGCCGGTGGGCCTGAACCGCAACAACACCAACGCCAGCTATCAGTACGGCGCCAACACCCCGACCGCGACGGCCCGCAACGGCAGCGCCATGACCGACGCCCAGCGCCGCGCGCTCTATCCCGGCGGCTGCACCTTCACGGCCGAAACCGACCTGAACCCAGGCCAGGACTGCGGCCAGCAGCTCTACGGGCAGAACCCGGTCAGCGGCTACACCTACAGCTACAACCCCTACAACCTGGATCCGTACGAGTACTATACCAACCCGTCCTCGCCCGGTTACGCCGGCCCGGCCGCCAGCCTGCCGTTCCGGGGCGACCTGATCGGGCGTCCCTCGGTGAAGCTGCTCGACGCCGACGTCGTCGGGCAGAACGCCGAGTACCTGAAGCTGGGCAATGTGGACTGGCGCTCCGGCGCCGACCGCGGCGCCTACACCACCGATTTCCGCCAGGTGTCGGCCGAGCTGAGCCACGAGTTCAGCGACAGGCTGAAGGCGACCGTCGCCTATGGCGCCTCGCGGTCGGAGAACAAGAACACCGGCACTCTGGTCGAGTTCAACTACATGGACGCCCAGGAGCCCTTCATCTTCGACGAGCGGGGCGCTTCGGGCATGCCGCGCTTCGACGCCGGCTTCGACGCGGCCGACGCCAAGAAGTGGGGCATCGTCAAAGGCTTCTCGGGCATGCGCCACTACAAGCGCAACACCCTGAACACCTATGACGGCGCCAAGATCGACGTGGCCTACGAGCTGGATGACAACTGGACGATCAAGTTCGGGGTCACCGGCCGCAAGTACGAGTTCTCGACCGACCAGTACGAGCGCAACAACGACCTGCTGAATCCGACCGAGAGGGAAGCCGGCGTGACCAGCGCCTCGCTGGGCCAGGTGATCGAGTTCGGCCAGGGGCTGGACGTGCCGCAAGGCTCGACCACGCGCTTCTTCGCGCCGAACCTTGAGGCCTTCAGCAGCGTCTTCGGCTTCGACTGCGACTGCATCAACAAGTACGGCGACTTCCGCATCACCCGTAAGCGCAACCGCTCGGCCTCGTTCGAGGTGGCCGAGAAGAACCTCGCCTACTACGCCCAGTTCGGCTTCAGCTACGAGGTCTGGGGCGGTCGTCGCCTGTTCGGCAATGTCGGCGTCCGTCAGGCCGAGACCGAGGTCGAGTCCGTCGGCGAGACCACGGCCGGCCGTCCGATCCGCGGCGAGAACAAGTACACCGACACCCTGCCGTCAGGTAACCTGACCTGGGAGGCGATGGACAACCTCTACATCCGCTTCGCCGCGGCCAAGGTCATGGCTCGCCCGCTGCTAGGCAACCTGTCGCCGGCCGTCACCGGCATCAGCATCCCCGGCGACGGCTCGGTCACCGGCGGCACCCTGACCGTGGGCAATCCGAAGCTGTCGCCGTTCCGCGGCAAGGCCTTCGACGTTGCGGGCGAGTGGTACTTCACCGAAGGCGGCCTGATCAGCCTGGGCTACTTCCGCAAGGACATCGACTCCTATCCGCAGACGGTATTCTACGAGGCGCCGCTGTCGGAGTTCCTGGATGCGGACGCCATCGCCCAGCTGCGCCTGCAGTTCCCGGGCGAGACCGGCGGCGACATCTTCCGCCGCGCCTATATCGACGCCGACAACGTGATGCTGGCCCGCCAGGTCCGTGACGCGCCCGGCGGCGTGCTGCAAGGCTGGGAGTTCAGCTACCAGCAGGACTTCACCTTCCTGCCCTGGTACTTCAAGAACCTCGGCGTCCAGTTCAACATGACCAAGCTGGACACCGAGCTGAAGTACATCCTCGACCCGGGCGCGGTGAACGCCACCACGGGCGCGGTGACCAAGGCCCCGGTCTATGGCACGGGTCCATGGCTGGGCTCGTCGCCCAAGGGGATCAACTTCACGGTCTATTACGAGACCAAGAAGTTCAACGCCCGCGTCTCGATGGCCCAGCGCGACCAGTATTACACCAAGTATCCCATCGCCTCGGGCAACTGCGACCCGGGCCTCCAGGCCAACGGCTCGGCCTGCGATGGTCCGCTGATCAACGAGTTCGAAGGGGCCAAGTCGACGATGAACGTCGACTTCTCCATGCGCTACCAGCCCACCAAGCAGGTCAGCATCACCTTCGAGGCGCTGAACATCACCGACGAGAAGTCCGAGCGGTTCGTCTACAACGATCCGGTCATCCTCTCGTACGGCGGCAGCGGTCCCAACTATCGGGTTGGCGTGCGCTACAAGTACTAGCGCGCGGCAAGACTGGCCGCCGCGCCCCTCCGCGCGGCGGCCAACCCCTTCGGCTTTCCCCAGGGCTCGAAGGCGGCCTCGGCGGAGGACCTCGCGCGGTTCTCCGCCGCTTCTTTTTCAGTTCGACCAGGAGTGGACGATGCGGACGGGTGACGTGCTGGTGGGGCGCCGGACGGTGCTCGCGGCGGGCGGAGCGGCCTTGCTGGCGCCGGCCACGGCGTGGGCCGCGACGCCCGATTTCGCCGCCCTGGGTTGGGCCAGCGCAAGGGGCGGCGAGGACGGGAGGGTCTTGCGGGTCACCACGCTGGCCGCCGACGGGCCAGGCTCGTTCCGCGCCGCCGTGGAGGCCTCCGGGCCTCGCAAGGTGGTGTTCGACGTCGCCGGGGTCATCGACCTGGGCCGCAAGAGCATCCGGATCCGCGAGCCGTATCTCACCGTGGCGGGCGAGACCGCGCCGTCGCCGGGCATCACCTTCATTCGAGGCGGCATCGAGGTGCAGAGCCACGACGTCGTGCTGCGTCACCTGCGGGTGCGGGCCGGCCGTGACGGAGCCCCCGACCGCAGCGGCTGGGAAGTCGACGGCATCACCTGCTGGAAGGCCTGCGACGTCATCGTCGACCACTGCTCGGTCGCCTGGGCCACCGACGAGAACCTGTCGGCCTCGGGGCCGCGCTTCGACGGCGTCGACACGGTGGAGGCCTGGCGCAAGGGGACTTCGCGCCGGATCACCTTCAGCAACAACATCGTTTCCGAGGGCCTCTCGCACGCCAGCCACGTGAAGGGCGAGCACTCGAAGGGTACGCTGATCCACGATAATGCGACGGAGGTGCTGATCGCCGGCAACCTCTATGCCCACAACCTCGAGCGCAACCAGCTGTTCAAGGGCGCGGTGCATGCCGTCTCGGTCAATAACCTAGTCTACGATCCCGGCACGCGGGCCATGCACTATGCGCTGAACGCCCCCGAATGGGAGGGGCGGGCCTGGCAGGTCGGCCGGCTGGCGCTGGTCGGCAATGTCGTTCGCGGCGGCGCCTCGACCCGGCCCGACCTGCCGTTCCTGATCGTCGAGGGGCAGGGAGATCTGGACCTCTACGCCCAGGACAATCGCGCCGCCTATGCCGATGGCGCCCCGATGCCCGAAGTGCGGGTGCTGCCGACCACGCCTCTGCCGAAGGTGCGCCGACTGCCCGCCGCGCCGCTATGGCCCAAAGGGTTGAAGGCTCTGCCGGCCCTGGCCGTGGAGGGCCTCGTGCTGGCCCATGCCGGGGCCCGGCCCTGGGATCGTGACGCCGTCGACCTCCGAATCCTTCGCCAGGTAAAGGACGGCTCAGGTCGCGTGATCGACGACGAAGCCGAGGTCGGAGGCTATCCGGCCGCCGGATGGAACAAGGCCTGACGCCTCGAATCGACGTTTTTCGGTCACGTTTAGAAAAACACCGGCCACTTGTAGGAGTTTTTATGGCCGCTCTGGTTGGCCATACCGCTCGCCCGGGCTGAGACGCCTGGGCGAGCATTGTTCGTTGTTTCGCCGAAGGTTTTGAGCTTTCTCGCCTATTCCGCGCTGCAATATGTCAGCGTTGTCATCGCGCGATACCGCCGAGCATGCTTATCGCATTGATCATAACAATAACTTGTCTGAGTATCTCGGTTATGCAACAGAGTGGTCAGGCCAAATATGGCATGGGCTGACGGCATCGACCGTCGGCGAGGGCGGGAGGAAACGATGATCAAGACAATACCGGCCGGCGCATAGCGGCGGCCCGGCCAGCTCTGGGAGGAGCGGCCGGGCGACGTCGCCGATTGCAGTCCACGAGCCTGGCGGGCGGCCAAGACGCCTCCGCGAAAATAAGAAGACTTTGGGAGAGGAAGTAATGAAGCGCTTCAGCGCGCGCGGCCGCACGGCCGCGGCTGTGTCGATCATCGCCTTGAGTGCGGCCGTCTGGCCGGTCCAGCAAGCCGCAGCACAATCCGAAACCGTCAAGACCGGCGGGAGCGTCGAGTCCCCGACCGAGGTCGAGGCCATCGTCGTCGGGGCGCGCGCCTCGCAGCAGTCGTCGATCGCGCGCAAGAAGCGCAGCGCCACGGCTCAGGACTCGATCGTCGCCGATGATGTCGGCTCGTTCCCCGACAGCAACGTCAACGAAGCCATGTCGCGCATCGCCGGCGTGGCCATCGAGCGCAACGGCTTCGGTGAAGGCGACGGCGTGTCGATCCGCGGCAACGGCGCTGACCTGACCCGCGTGGAGCTGGACGGCATGGGCGTGGCCGCCTCGGGCTTCAGCCTGGCCGCCGGCGGCGGTGACGGCCGCGGGGCCGACCTTCGCGAATTCCCGGCCGAAATGATCAAGAGCCTGGACGTCATCAAGGGGCAGACGGCCGACATGACGCCGGGCGGCCTGGGCGCCACCGTCCAGATCCAGACCCGCACAGGCCTGGACTTCAAGAAACCCTACCTGTCGGTCCGCGGCGCCGCCGCGGGCAACACCCTGTCGCGCAAGGCCTCGCCTGACCTGGGCGTGGTGGCCTCGCGCAAGTTCCTCGACGACCGTCTCGGGGTGATCGGCAACATCAGCTACAGCAAGCGCCTGAACGACAGCCACGCGCTGAACAACGGCGGTTCGAACAACGCCCAGGGCTATACGCGCTTCGCCGACTTCGACAATTCGCCGGACAAGACCTTCACCTACAACCCGGCCACGGCCAACGGCATCGGCGCCAACGACCCGATCGCCTCGTGGGCGATGGTCGGCGGCGGCACGTTCAACGCCCCCACGCCGCTGGACATCTACACCAAGTCGGCCGCGGCCAAGACCAAGGCCGAGTGCCTGAGCGCGTTCCCGCTGCTCAACACCACCCAACTGAACTCGATCGTGTCGGGCTCCAACGGCGCCAACCGGCAGGCCGCCCAGGCCGCGCAGATCAACGCCCAGATCAGCTGTCTCAACCAGTGGAACGACTACACGCCCAACCTGGTGCGCGACCAGAACCTGACCCAGTACGAAGACCGCCTGTCCTGGGACCTGCGTTTCGACTACCGCGTCAATGACGACCTGACGATCTTCGCCAAGTACCAGGTCTCCAACCGCGAGCAGAACGAGAACAACCGCCAGCGGACCCGTGGCGGCATCACCTCGCTGTACGGCGCTTCGGCCAACCAGACGGCGACTTCGCTTGTCACCAACACCTTCTACCCGGCCGGCACGCCCAACATCCTCTCGGCCATCCCGGGCGGCGGCTTCTACATCTACAATCAGGGCATGCCGACCGCGCCGTTCACGATCGACACGACGCCGGGCTCGAGCGTGACCAACAATTCGTTCCCGCTGTGGGGCGTGGCCGCCAACATCGTGCCGGGCTCGGTCCAGGTCGACGGCAACCATCACCTGACCCAGTTCGACATCACCAACGCCGCGCTCGGCATCGACCAGATCCAGAACGACCAGATCTGGAAGACGAACTACATCTCCGGCGGCGCCAACTACAACCGCGGGCCGCTGACGATGGACCTGATGTTCGGCCGCAGCGAAAGCGACTATTCGCGCACCGACCTGCGCTTCTCGCGCAGCTACACCTACGGCAACGCCACCATGAGGGCGCTGGAGAA
Organism: Caulobacter endophyticus; assembly: GCF_029543245.1. Lineage (GTDB taxonomy): Bacteria > Pseudomonadota > Alphaproteobacteria > Caulobacterales > Caulobacteraceae > Caulobacter > Caulobacter endophyticus_A. The sequence goes on along the minus strand of NZ_JARQWV010000033.1, from coordinate 2,332 downwards.
CGGTATCTGGACGATCGACATGCCGTCGTCGTTCGATGACACCGACATGCGCAACTACGCCCAGCTGAACGCCCCGACCGCCGTGGGCCAGCCGGCCTATTCGAACGCCTATCGCCTGGTCTTCAACCCGCGGAAGGTGGAAAGCGCCGAAGATCAGCTGAAGTTCGACGTCACCTACCTGCCCGACATGCCGCTGTTCACGCGTTTCAAGGCGGGCATCCTCTATCGCAAGGGCACGGCTAATTCGTGGGCCGGCGGTGGTTACTCGCCCGACCCGGGCATCTTCGTGCCGACCCTGACCCTGCGCGGCGACGTGCGGGCGTGCGAGAACGTGGCCTCGACCCTGCCGGCCAACGCCTGCAACTACGGCTACGCCCCCAACGCGACCACGGGCGTCAACTTCCTGTACGGCATTGAGACCGTTCCGCAGGCCAAGTTGATCGAGATCTTCCAGAGCTCGATCGAAGGCAATTCGGGCAAGTTCATGCCAGGTTACAAGGGCGTCTCGGGCCTGGAGGTTTGGGACAGCATCGACGTCAAGAAGGCCTTCTCGCAGATGGCCGGCGCGGCGAACTACAACTTCGACTGCCTCAAGGAGTGCCTGGCCAGCGACGGCAAGACCTACAAGCAGCCGTTCAACGAGACCGAGGAGACCATGAGCTCCTGGTACTGGATGGCCGACCTGGCGCACGACCTGCCGTTCGGCATGGAGTTCCGCGGCAATCTGGGCACGCGGATGTTCAAGACCGAGGCCAAGGGCTCGGGCTACGTGACCCTGGCCACGACCTTCAAGAACGCACTCTTCGACCCCAACAACCCCACGGCCACCGCTGGCGTCACGACCACCAACCGGGTCCGCCCGGTGTCGATCAACAAGAGCTACACCGGCTGGCTGCCGTCGTACAACGCGGCCGTCTGGGCGATCCCGGACAAGGTCGTGCTGCGCTATTCGTGGGCCAAGACGATCGCGCCGCCGCCGATGAACCGCCTGTGGCCGGGCGGCACCTGCACCTATGACGAGCGTCGCGACGGCGTGACCGACGCCGACGGTTCCGAGCAGGACATGGCCTGCGGCACCTTCGGCAACGCCGACCTGAAGCCGTACCAGGCGACCAAGAACAACACGAGCCTGGAGTGGTATCCCAACAAGGACACCTCGTTCAGCCTGGCCTACTATCGCCAGAAGGTGCGGGTGGGCGCTCCGATCGCCGTGCCGGTCAAGAACGTCAACATCTTCGAAGGTACCGATTTCGAGATCCCGGGCACCGGCAAGAAGTTCTCGGACTACGAGTTCGGCATGACCACCTTCGAGAACGGTCCCGGCTACGTGCAGTCGGGCTGGGAGTTCGTGGCGCGAACGGCCTTCACCTACCTGCCTTGGAAGCTCAGCAAGACCGGCATGGACTTCAACATCTCGACCACCAAGTCGGGCAACGCGGTCACCTACATGGACCCGCTGACCGGCGAGGGCCTGGATCCGCAGGGGCAGTCGAAGTACTTCGCCAACCTGGTGTTCTGGTATGACGACGGCGTCACCAAGGCCCGTATCGCCTACCAGACCCGCGACCGCGTGCTGTCCTGCATCTCGCCGTGCGGCAACACCAGCGCCTCGCCGGTGAGCAACGCGCCGAACACCAATATCGGCAACTTCGTGCGCTTCCCGTACAACCCGAGCGAGCCCTACTACTCGGAACAGTACGAGTACCTCGACGCCAAGATTTCGCGTCGGATCAACAAGAACCTCGAGGTCTATCTGGAAGGCCGCAACCTGCTGCAGGCCGCCCGCCTGTCGGTGGGCTCGGACGACCGCGGCTTCGAAGGCCGGGCCAACCCCTGGTCGGTCGGCTACGGCGGTTCGCGCTTCGCTCTCGGCTTCACCTACCGGAACTAGGCTCTCCATTCCGGCAGGCTCCTGGCCCTTCCCTGGCGACAGGGGAGGGCCTTTTGCTGTTTGGGGAGCTTGGCCAAGATGCTCCCCCTGGAGGGGGAGCATCTGGACGGCGAGCCTCCCCCTCTGGGGGAGGCGGCCGAAGGCCGGTGGGGGGACGGTTTCAGCTTTCGAGGCATGGGCCTGTTTCGCAATCACTCCCCCCACCGATCGCTGCGCGATCGCCTCCCCCACAGGGGGAGGTTCCTTTTGAGTGGGCACGGCTTCTCAGCCTCTCGTGGAAACCACGGAAGTTGATGGAGAGGGCGCGGGGCGTCCGGGCCTCGCCCGGATGTGTGAGTTTCAAGTACCGTTTCGACGAAGCTGGAACGCCCCGCGCGATCGTTTGTCCTCAGGCCGGGGCGCGCAGGCCTCTTCCGCCTTTTACCCCTTCCCCATGCAGTG